>NZ_BPES01000001.1:0-1120258 GCF_019654895.1 Roseobacter sp. OBYS 0001 | reverse complement strand
AAACGGCAACCCTCGTGCGCACAGGCTATGACAAGATGCGCCGCGCCATCGTCCATGCCCTGTCACAGGCACGCCCGGACATGGCACAGGATGCGCGCGCCCAACAGGCGCAACTGATCCTCACCGTCTACTCCGGCCTGCGCATCATGGCCCGATCCGCCAAAACCCTAGAAACCCTCAAACCCGCAAAAAACGCCGTCATGGAAATTTTGATGGACACGGGGGGAGGATCTCAAACGCCGCGCTGAAGTAGTGACATCCGCGTAAACGGCCTGCCGGGCGGTCGCGGCGGAATTGAACTGAACCACGCCGATGGCCAGACCAAATCCAGCCACGGCGACACATAGTAACTTGTTCATGGGGGCGGTCTCCTCATATCTGATTGCTGATCTTTATGATCTATCAACCACTTTGAGGGGCTTCTTTCAGAAGCGGGCGGGATCGTTGCATGTTCTTGCGATCAGGGGCGAAGACATGACGCCCCGCCACCCGAGCCCTGTGGCGTGTTTAACCAAGCGGACGCACGCGCCGCAGACATCTGGAATTGCGGTTTCGTCGTGGGGAGGTGATTACGTCTGCGCTGCCTTGCGCCATTTGCCGGGGGAGGTGCCGACGTGTTTTGTGAATGTTGCGGTCATATGCGGCTGGCTGGCGAAGCCGGTGGCGTAGCTGATGTCGGCTAGGCTGTCGGAGGTGGTGCGCAGCAGGTGTTTGACGCGGGCGATGCGGCGCTGGATCACGCATTGGTGGGGGCTTTCGCCCGTGGCGGCCTTGAAGCTGCGCCAGAACCCGAAGGGGTCACGGTCCAATTGCCGGGCCAGGTCGGTGAGGTCAAAATTCTGCTCCATCTCCGCGTCGATGAAACCGGTCAGGCGGGTGATCTCGGCCTGCGAGAGCGGCAGCGGCGCGCCCGCGGGTTTTTGAGCGTTGAAGACCGACAGCAGCTCATAGGCCAGCCGCAGCGCGACAGCTTCGGCGAGCACCCGCGACCCGGTCGTATCGCGGTGCGGGACGCGGTGCTGTTCCTCCACCAGGGCCTGCACAGCGGGGCGGATCCAGCCAAAGCGGGGTTCGAAGGCGCCGGTGGTGCCCAGACACGGGTATATCTCCACCACACGGGTAAACAGGGCGTTGTCGATGCCCAGCACGGTATTGGTCAGCGTGCCGGTGTAATCATAATTCTGCGCATTGCCCGCCGGCACAAATGACAGCGTGCCGCTGCGGATGTCCGCCTCATGCGTCTGGCCCGCGACCTCGGCCTGCAGCCGCCCCTTGGCGGCATTCGACAAGATCAACGTATGGACCGTTGCGGCATCATGTTGCGAATGGTGGCTCCCAAGTGTGAATTGCGCGCAGGCGGTATCGCCGCTGTCAGGTCGGATGGCATGGCTGCCCTCATGATGGTTTTCGGCGAAATCAAGAAGATCCTCGCCCTGCAACATCTTTTCCGTCGCTCTGAGTGCTTGTTTCATCCCAACCTCCCCGCGCGGTAGTTGTTGACGGAAATGCCCAGATGCGCGCGAAAGGCGGCATCCAGCGCGGCGGTGTCGACAAAACCGACCTTTGGGGCGATCTGCCCGGTGGTCATGTCGCGACCCGCGCTGCGCGACAGCTGCTGCACGATGCCGACCCGCCGCTCGGCGCGGAAGCTATCGATGCTGCACCCGGTCTCTGCGACAAAGCCATCGGCCAGACGCTGCGGGGGCACATCCACGGCGCGGGCCATTTCGGCAAGCGGGACGTCGCGCGTGAGGCTGTCCTCGATGAAGTCTATGGCGCGCAGGAACTGGAAATCCGACAGATCCATCGCCGGCGTATCCTGCGCGTATGGGGGGGCCATAAAAACCGATGATCTGGCGCGCCAGACGCAGACCCATCATGTCGGCCCGCACCATCACGGAGGGCAGTGACGGTGCCCTCATTTCAGAATGGAACACTCCGGCAAAGTTTTCGAAGCGGATCGCGCTGTTACGGGCGTCCTCGCCGGCCTCAAGCGCATGCATCATGAGGTCGGGGTGGATAAAGACATGCAGGCTGCACGCGTGCCCGCCGCGCAGGAATGCACCAGCCGGAATTCACCGCCCGCCCAAGTCAGCAATTGCCGCACCCTGTCGTGCCCGGACCCGGCCCGCCGCCGCGCACCGGTTTTTCCGGTTTTGCCTGCGTCAAACCAAGCCGCCATGCCATCCGGCATGCCCGGCCCGTTGTCCGCGATCTGGAAATACAGGCGGTTCTTATATTGCGTGACCAAAACGTCGATCCGCGCGCTGCACGGGGTTTCAACCGCGTTGATGGCGTTCTGGATCAGCTCCTTCAACACGGCAAAGAGGAAGGGTTGCGAGCAGTCAAGGTCGATCGGATCAAGGACATGCAGGTGGGTGATATTGCGCAGATAGGCCTGATGCGGCGGCACGCGCAGCCCGGATGCGATCTGTGTGAGGACCTGTGTCAGACATGCGGTGCCGCGGGGTTCCGATTTCCCCGTCTGATCCTCTGCCCGACTGTCAAGCTGTACCCGCCCCATCAGGGCGAGATCGCTGGCATGAACAGGTGAGGCGGGCGATCCGTGGGTTGGTTTGCCGGAATGTATCCGTGCCTCTCTGGGCAATACAGATGGTTTGATCATATTATCCTCCTGGGGTGGCCACAGTTTTTTCGCATCAAGCCAATGAATGCGCCCCGTCCGCAGGTCGGCAGGTGCGGACGGGACAATCCGAGGCGGTCAACAGGGAGAAAACCCGCCTTGTCAACTGTCTAATCGGGTGGAGTGACGCCATCCGGGGGAAGGTGACGGCATCTCAGACAGGGATTTAAAGTCTAGTCAAAATATGGAACGGGTCGGGGCTGCGGCTCATGGCCTGATCGCGCGTTCGATACGACCTTTTCCATCAGCTTGACCACCTCGCCGCACTCATGAAGCTCTGCGCGGCTACAGTTGATCGGGGGGGCGAGGTCGCGCTGGCAGATCAGCGCAATCTGATCCACGGCCCGCATGATGCGATCCGCCTTGAGGCGCACCGTCTCATCATCATGCCGCCCCAGCAATTCAGCCGCCAGACTGGCCCGGGTGAGCAGACCTTTGATATCATGGGCCACGCTGCGTAAGGTAACGCTGTCTTTTGTCATCTGAACCTCCTTGATATGGGGCTGATCAATGGTCAACTGCGTCGGCGTTGCAGTCAGGCTATGTGCAGAACAGGGGTCGTTTCTTCCACCCTCTTGCTGAATCGTCTTGCAGAATTGCTGTGTCGGCGACGTGTGAGTTGGGTCGCGCAAAGACCGGGCATATGCAGGTGCCATACCTCTCAATTTTTCGAAAATGTGACGCTGCGTGAAATACGCCCGCATCAGCGCCCTGTTATTCAAGCCACCGACATAACCGAGGGATGGCTGAGCAATGATAGAACCGGATGCTCATCGCATGTCGGTTCCGAAAGGCGATGATTTTCTGGACGTCCATCTCGGGAAATCTACGGCAAGCTATGCGATCTCAGGGTCGGAAATGCGGGGCGAGATCGCGCCGCCCTCTACGTTCGTGTTTCTGCCCGCGTGGGATGAACAGGAAATTCTCGCCACCAGATCAGGGTGGAGCGTTTAGATGACATTCGGCGCGGCCACGTCCGGCGCTGCCTAGTGAGAAAGTGATCGGATTGTCCAAGCCAAAGGCAATATATAATGCAGAAGACCCCGCATTGGTCGGAATTGCCCAGACGCTGGTGAACAGCTGGACCAATGGCATGACACTGCTGAGCGAACGGCAGCTCGATGCATTCGCGAGCCTCTTCCGTCTGCGCGTGAAATTCCTGCTATTGTCACAGGTGTCGGGGTTTCAACCGCAAGCCAACGCGACCGCCACCCGGATACAGGACGTGCTGGATTACGTCGAATGCAACCTCGCGGACCCGCTCCCGCTGGACAAGCTGGCCGAGTTTGCCAATCTGAGCACATATCATTTCGCGCGCGTCTTTCGCACCGCCATGGGCCGCAGCCCGCATCAATATGTCGTCGAGCGACGGCTCGTTGATGCCACACGCAGGCTGAGCCTGTCAGACGAACCACTCGCGGCAATCGCACATGTTTCGGGCTTCAGCTCGCAAAGCCACATGACCGACACATTCAAGAAGATCCTTGGTGTGACCTCGGGTGTCGTGCGCAAGAACTCCAACTAGGGCAAGACAGCGCGAGTGGGCGATGACTTCTATCAAGATCTTGCGCATGGCGGGGATCAGCGGGTGGTTTGGTTCGTTCTGGTAGTTTTTAGAACTTGAAGAAGCGAGTATAAAGTGATGTTTTATATTGAAATTACTGTCACTACGTGTCCGGTGGGCCCCGCTCAGAAATTCTGAAGTCTTATCACCGCAAGAGCACGAGGTTGGAACTAATGCCGCGAAAATTCCTCTAGTCTCGACGTGACGACTTTAGCTTCAAAAGTCGAAACACCCAGTTAGAAAGTGACCATAACGATGCTTGAAAAACTCCTCATTCCAGTCACAGCGACGATCGTGGCATGTGCACCGCTCACTGCTTTTGCGCAATAGTCGACAACCCATGGTACATTTTCGGGAGCCAGCGACCATATCACCCCGGGGGGGTGTGCAGGTCATCAAAACCGCTGATGGGGGCGCGCTGGTCATTCTGGATTCGGACTTCAGCCTTGATGGCGCGCCTGATCCGCGCGTCGGTTTTGGCAGGGACGGGAAATATGTGGCAACCAGTGATGTCGACAAGTTGAAAAACCTCACAGGGCTGCAAACTTATGTGGTGCCCGCGCGCATCAATATCGATGACTTCAATGAGGTTTACATCTGGTGCACGCAGTTCAACGTGCCCCTCGGTATTGCGACCCTGAATAGAATCTGAAGGTCACTTGTGCCGCGTTGCGACTGGCCATAGCATGGATTCGCGGCCGATCCCTATGAACATTCTGCGCTGTTAAACCCCTTGACCGGCGGCGGCTGCGCAGAAGTTTTGGCCCTTTTAGACAACCTTAAAGATGAAGACACACAAAATGAAATTCCTATACATATCAGCACTGTCTATTGCAGTCGGTGCAACACCGGCCACCGCGTCGGACATTGTGCTCGGCCTCGGGGCCAGCGATATCGGCTCTTCCTCCTCCGGGTCCCCCGCGTTTCAACTCGAATATCACACGAACCCGGTCCGCAAGTACCAATGGGGCAGCGTGTCGGGCCTTGCGCTCCTCCAACTCGAAGACGATTCAACCGTCTATGTCGGCGCAGGGTTGTCGAGCATCTGGAACCTGTCGGGCAATTGGTTTGTCGAGGGCAGCCTCGCCGCCGGGTACTATGATGAAGGCAGCGGCGGCATGGATCTGGGCGGCAACTGGCAATTCAGAACGCTGATCGGCCTTGGGTACAGGCTGACCAACGGATCTCGGATATCACTGGCCGTCGATCATCTCTCAAATGCAGGGATCGAGAGTCACAACCCGGGAAGAGAGACTGTTTCGATAAGGTACGCGTTTTCGTTCTGAAGAGAGTGGGACAGCGCCGTGCAGATTAACGCATCAGCGCATCGACCCTGCGCAAGATGTCCTGAAACGTGAGACGTGCAGGCGCATTGTCCGTCCTGAGCCGCATCTCTTCTGCGGTGTCCATTCTCTGCTTTACGATCCGTGCGAGCTCTTCACTCAGATCTGGTCTGTTTGTCAAAAGCGCCCGGATACACTCGATATGAACGCGAATGACCGTAACATCCGTTGCGGCGGCAAATTGCTGAAATGACGGGGCGTCTACGATCATCGCGTAAAGGCCATAGTATTGGCCCGGTTTCAGCTCGTCGATCGGCCTGAACGACATGCTGCCGGATTTGACACTGGTTTCTACAACACCATGTACAATGATATCAAAAGCTTGGGAGACTTCACCTTCGGCAATGATGGTGGTTCCCGCATCAAAGATGAGCCTCTCACTGGTCTGCACCAGTTGTTCAAGCTCTTCATCGGTCAGGAATTTGGCAATATCCAGTTTTTTGAGCGTCATAAGAGAAGTAGGGGGCTCTATCTTGACAACATCAGCTCTGCGCGAATGCAGCTCATATGTTTCCGGCGCGATCTGAATGCCTGCACTTTTCAGCGCATAGTGTATTTCCCGAAAGAGCTGCTCGCGCCCTGCGAACATGGACAGGAAGTTGGGGAAATGCACCCAAACCGTGTATACATACGGTATTGACGACGCATCTGCCAAACGCACAGCGGGAATTGGTTTCTTCAACAGCTTGTCGCATCGCAGGGCCGCTTCGAGTAAAAGAGATTTTGCCATGGCTGGATCGACGTCCGCAGGGATCTTGATTTCATACCACTCCGCATAGACGTGATTTGTTCCATGCATGTTGTTGATGCGCTGCTGTGCCAGAGTGCTGTTTGGCACAACGACGGTGGCGTTGTCCCACCCGCGCAGTCGCGTCGCACGCCAGTTGATGTCGATGATCTGACCTTGCGTCCCATCTTCCAGTTCGATCCAGTCGCCCAAGCGGAAGGGATGTTCCACACTCAGGGCGATGCCTGAAAAAAGATCACCCAGTGTCTTTTGCATCGCGAAGGCGATCAAAGCGGCGAGGGCTCCGGTTGAAAGGTAAATTCCGGTCACCGAGTAATCCATAATGTTGAAAAACGCGATGGCACTGGCCAGCAGAAATCCCGCGAACAGCAGGCCACGCTGAAGTCCGGGCAGATAAGTTGCGTCGTCATCCTTGCGTTTCGACAGCACGAAAAGCTCAACCAAGCGGGCGCAACACCACCCTAAAACCATCAATAAACTCAACAGGGTCAACGCGTTTATAAATTCGCTCAGGTCGCCAACCCCGAGCCACTTGTGCCCGTTGTACGTAAGGCTCCCCACGAGCAAGACCGCCAAGGGCATGACCACCAAGTCAACAGCAACGCTGAGTTTCGGGTATCGCGCATCCAGTGGCGCGTTGCGAAAGCTGAATTTGACTGCAAGCCAACACAGGGTGACCAAAGCAATCATCAAGGAAATCGCAAAATTACCTTCCAGCATTTCAAATGAACTCAAGAAATTCAAAGGTGTTCCCTTACTAAACGTGACCCGAGCCCATGGTTGTTCGTCTGAAACAACAGCCTGCTGGTTCAGGATTGATACCCCGGTGGATAACATTGAGCAAACGAACCGAGTTGTTTGCCGCTGAACCCTTGGCGTCTCCGCTGCCGCTCGCCGTGCCCTGTGCGCGGGACGTGAGGCAACCCTGTGCGGGCAAAGGCTTATGCAGCGATGAAGCGTTCCAGCATGTGCCGACGGGTGGCCGTCCTTCGGCGCAGGTCGGGATGTTCTGAGCACTGAAAATGATAAGATGTCCGGCAGGCCCCAAAGCGTGCCCGATCCTACGTGCATAGATCATAAGAGCATATGCCAAACGGTGCATCAGGTATCCCCGGTTTTGCGTGCACATTGGCCGATGCTGCATTGAAAACGCAGTGCCGTCTTTCATCATCGTGCGTTTGCATCGGTTTTTTGCTATCACAGACCGGCGCGTGCTTGCCAAACATCTGGTGGGGAGGGGCGCGAGATCAGGCGCCGCCATGGTGAGATGCGGCCTTGCACCGTAGGCTTCGGAAGATGCGTCATGCATCAGTGGTCTGTCCGGATGCGGGCGAGCAGAGCTGCTTTACGACACTCGTGGCGCAACCCTCTGAGCCGTGCCGCTGAGATTAGACCTATAATTTAGCGTCAGAAGTTCCGTGCGTTCAGTGATCTTGTCACCGTCATTCCGGGCCGTTGTCCTGCATCATTCCCTGAGCAATGCAGGAGATTCGCTGTGATACATCCCATCAAAAACCGACCGATCCACTTTGTCCGTTCGGTTCATGTGCTGCAGCACTGACGACCCCGTCGGTTTTTGCATTCTCCCGCTCAGCCGGCGCCGTTTTCGGTCGGCAGTGCAGGCGAATTTTCAATCACCGAAATCCCACAAACACCCATCCTATGGAGATACCAAATGAAAAGACTTATTTTGGCCACCGCGGTTGCCGCAGTTGCAGCCGCATCTGCAGTCTCCAGTTCCGAGGCTGAGGAAAAGCTCGTGACCATCGTTACCTCGCCAGATGCGCAAACACAGCTGATGGCCATGGTTTTGACCATGCAGGCTGCGCAACAGGGCGCTGATACGCACATCATGCTCTGTGGCCCGGCGGGCGATCTCGCCTTGAAGGACGCGCCTGCAAGTGCCACCGCAGGCCAGCCGCCACGCGACATGAGCCCGCAGGGGTTGATGCAGATGATCCGGGACAAAACCGGTGCGACGGTTGAGGTCTGCGCGATCTATTTGCCGGGCAGAGGGGCGGATCAATCCGTGCTTCTGGACGGGATTGGTGTCGCCATGCCCGACGCGATGGCGCGCCGTCTGATGGACGATGACACCCGCGTTCTCAGCTTTTGATCTGCACCAGCATCCGCAAAACAGTCGCGCGGACCATCACCGTGCGACTGTGCCTCTCTTAACCGTTTACATAAGCAAGGACAGGAAATGACGTTCAACTATCTGACTGGAGTGGCGCTTGCCATCGTTCTGCCTTTCACCGCGCTTGCTGCGCCGGAACCCGCTGATCCCGCCCGGCAAACGCCCTGGGGTCTCTACCTGACGTCTCGGGAAGCCTTTGAGATGAAACAAGTTGAGGGCGACAAGGTTCTGTTCGTCGATGTTCGCGAGCCTGTCGAAATCATGTTCACCGGGTTCACGGATGTTGTCGATAAGAACATACCGTTTCTGCTGGTGAACCCGTCGCAGTGGCATGCTGAAAAACCGGTTCTGAGGATGGAAAAAAATCCGGATTTCAGCGCGGGTGTTCTGGCCGCCCTAAAGGAAAGAGGCCTTGATAAATCCACGCCGATCATTCTGATGTGTCGGTCTGGCGGCACAAGGGGTGCACCCTCGGCGCGCGCATTGGAGGGGTCAGGCCTCAGTCAGGTCTATGTCGTGGTTGATGGCTTCGAAGGAAGCACTGCCAAAGACAACCCGAACGGACCCTTCCGCTCGGTAAACGGTTGGAAAAACTCAGGCTTGCCTTGGGGGTACCAACTCAACCCCGACAAAATCTACATGCGCGCTGAGGAGTGACAGAACCCTTGCGTGCCACGTGCCAAATGCAACCCAAGGTGATGGATATCCCCGCAAAACCGACATGTCAAAAACCTGATCTGTATGGTGACTTAATCACCGTCTTGGATGCCGTGTATCAGGTACTCTTGATGGGAAAAGGAGACGACACCCATGAACTTTCTTGTGATGCTCACGCTGTTTCTCGTTTTATCACTGGTGATCCTGTTTTGGCTCCGGTCGCTTTTGCACCCGATCCGGAAACAACAACCCGCACGCGCGGATCGGCGGTTTGCAACGACCCGGATCGACACTACCACCCGAGACACCCGGCGATCAGGAGGCACATCAGATGTCAACCGTTGAAGAACCCGTCGAAACCCGTCGTGACTTTCTCTATTTTGCCACCGCCGGGGCAGGGGCCGTTGCAGTTGGCAGTGCTGTCTGGCCTTTGGTGAACCAGATGAACCCGTCTGCGGATGTGCTGGCCCTATCGACCGTGCGCGTTGATGTGAGTGGGGTTCAACCCGGCACGCAGTTGACGCTCAAGTGGCAGGGCAAACCCGTTTTCATCCGGGCGCGCACCGAGGAAGAGATCGCACAGGCCCGCGCCACGGACCTGACAGATTTGCCCGATCAACTGGCACAGAACGCCAATCTGGCGGGCGATGCGGATGCTGCTGACGCAAACCGCGCCCTGTCAGAAGATGGTGTCTGGCTGGTCCAGATGGGCATTTGTACCCACCTTGGCTGCGTTCCGTTGGGCGAGGCGGGCGATTTTGGCGGCTGGTTCTGCCCCTGTCACGGCTCCCATTACGATGTGGCGGGTCGGATCAGAAAAGGACCTGCGCCCCGCAACCTCGATATTCCGGTGGCGTCTTTCGTGGATGATACGACAATTCAACTGGGCTCCAATGAAGGTTGATCCTGAAACTGGTGAGCATGTCTGACGCGCGCTGCGATTTCTGGGACCGTGTCGCGCGTCGCTATTCCGCGATGCCCATGCGCAATCCGGTGGCCTATGAGGCGACGCTTGCGCGTGTTCGGAGTTATTTGAAACCGACGCACAGCGTGCTGGAACTGGGCTGCGGAACAGGCACAACCGCGCTGAGGATGGCACCCCACGTCCGGCGATATACGGCCAGTGACCGCGCGGCGGAAATGATTTCTGTCGCGCGTGAGAAATGCGCCGCAGCAGGAATTGAGGGGCTTGATCTGTGCACGGCGGGCTGCGGCGATGATACGCTGCCTGACTGGCCCTTCGATGTCGTACTTGCGTTTAATCTGCTGCATTTGTTGCCCGACCGACATGCAGCCCTTGGCGACGTGCATGATATGTTGCCTGACCAAGGGCTTTTCATCACTAAAACGCCATGTCTCGGCGGTGTTTTCAGCGTGTTTCGGCCGCTTGTGGCGCTCCTGCGATGGGCAGGCAAAGCCCCCGATATCAGGTTTCTGACGCCCGAAAGGCTTGAGCACGACATCACATCTGCGGGTTTTGAGATACTGGAAAGCGACGATCACCCAAAAAGACCCCCCAGCCGTTTCATCGTGGCAAGGAAGCTGTAAGAGCGCCGGTTTTTCGCCGCTTTGGTGACCAAGTCACCAAAGTTCTGCGCGGCGACATGCGACAATAAAAGCATAGATTCTGATTGGAGAGCAAAATGACAACGAACATGGGAAAATTCGATCGCGGGGGCCGTCTGGCCATTGCAGCAGTGTTGGTATTCCTCGCCCTCGGCACGACCGTTCTGGGTGGTGGCGTCCTGTTCTGGATTGCATTGGCGGTGGCGGCGGTCTTTACGCTGACGGCCGTTGTTGGCAACTGCCCGCTTTATAGCATTGTGGGCCTCAAGACCTGCAAGGACTGCTGATGATTGCGACCACTTTTACGCCTTGGGCATCGCTTGCGGGGGGTGTCCTGATTGGCATTTCCGCGACGCTTTTGATGTTGCTGTTGGGACGCATCATGGGGGCCACGGGCGTTCTGGCGGGGCTGTTTCAGCCCGCATCAGGCGATGATTTCCTGTGGCGCGCCGCCCTCGTGGCGGGGATGGTAACAGGGCCGGTCATCGTCTGGATCGCCACGGGCGAAATGCCAGCCGTGCAAGTGCCCGTATCGACCCCGGCCTTGTTGATCGGCGGGTTGATCGTCGGGGTCGGCGTCACCTTTGGGGCAGGTTGCACCTCTGGGCATGGCGTCTGCGGGATGGCGCGGCTCAGCCCGCGGTCCATCGTCGCGACGATGACCTTCATGGTGTTCACCTTTGCCACCGTCTTTGTCATTCGCCACGTGATTGGGGGCTAAGTCGATGAAACTGATCGCAACTTATCTGGTAGGCGTTGTCTTTGGCGTCGGGATTGCCATCTCCGGCATGATCAACCCGGCCAAGGTTCTGAATTTCTTTGACCTTTTTGGCACATGGGACCCCTCGTTGATCTTTGTGATGGGCGGGGCGCTGATCACCACGTTTTTTGGCTACAAGCTGGTGTTTGGGCGCGCGGCCCCTGTGTTTGCGGGGGAATTCCTTGTGCCAAGCGCGCGCAGGATAGACGCGCGGCTTGTCGGTGGCTCCGCCGTCTTTGGCATCGGCTGGGGCATCGCAGGGTTCTGTCCGGGCGGTGCATTGCCCGCCCTTGGAACAGGCCGGTGGGAGGTCTTTGCCTTTGTCGCGGCCCTTCTGATCGGGATTTGTCTGGCAAAATTCATCCAATCCCGGATCGCGCACAGCGCGGCACCTGTAGTCTCACCCTAACCCCGAAGGAGATACGAAAGTGACTGATTATCCTGTAAACATGAACGTCAAACCACACGTTCAGGCGTTTTTTGATGAGGCCACGAATACCATCACCTATATCGTCAAGGATCCGGCCTCCAACGCCTGTGCGATTGTCGACAGTGTCATGGATATCGATTACGCCGCAGGCCGCATCACTTTTGATCACGCGGATGCGCTGATCCGGCAGGTTGAGGCGCAAGGTCTTGAACTGGAATGGATTATCGAGACGCATGTCCACGCCGACCACCTGAGCGCCGCCCCTTATATCCAAGGCAAGCTGGGCGGCAAGATCGGGGTCGGTTCCAAAATTACCGTGGTGCAGGACGTCTTTGGCAAGGTCTTTAACGAAGGCACGGAGTTCCAGCGCGACGGCAGCCAGTTCGATGCGCTGTTTGACGATGGTGATACATATATGGTCGGCGAGATGCAGTGCTTTGCCATGTACACGCCCGGCCATACGCCTGCCTGCATGGTGCATGTGATGGGGGATGCCGCCTTTGTGGGTGATACGCTGTTTATGCCCGACGGTGGGTCTGCGCGTTGTGATTTCCCCGGTGGCAGCGCAGAAGAGCTCTATGACAGCATCATGAAAGTGCTGGCCCTGCCGGATGAGACGCGCCTGTTCATGTGCCACGATTATGGCCCGAACGGCCGCGACATCGCCTGGGAAACCACGGTGGCAGAAGAGAAAGAGCACAACATCCACGTAGGCCGGGGCAAGACGAGGCAAGATTTTATCAAGTTCCGTACCGAACGCGATGCGCAGCTGGCGATGCCGAGGCTGATCATCCCGTCGCTTCAGGTGAACATGCGTGCCGGCGAGGTGCCCAAGGACCGTGACGGCAACCCGATGCTCAAAGTGCCGGTCAACACGCTGTAAAGGAAAACCAATGAAAGCGACGCGTACTGTCCTCGTGCTTTTTGCCATGTCCGTGCCTGCGCTTGCTCAGAATGGGCAACCCGGGGCGCATTTTATCGAAAACTGGGATGTCGACGGCGATGGCGTCGTCAGCCTTGACGACATCACGACCCGGCGCGGTGATGTTTTTGCCGCCTTTGATGCGGATGAAAATGGCGCTCTGGATGCAAGCGAGTACGTCTATTTCGACGAAGCGCGCGCCAATGACATGAAGGCGGCTGCCGGTCGTGGAAACGGCAAGGGTTTGCGTCGTGCGTCTGAGGGGATGACGCTTGCCTTCAATGACACGAATGGGAATGGCGAAGTTTCCCACGCGGAATTCCTGTCTCATACCGGGGATTGGATGGCGCTGCTCGACCGCAATTCCGACGGTTCAATCACACCCGCCGACTTTGGCCGCCCATAGAAAGCCGCATCATGGATCTTAGAGAAATCACCGAAAAAGTCACTGTCAGCCCGCAAATCATGGTCGATGACATGGCCGCGATCCGGGGCGCGGGGTTTCGCGCCATCATTTGCAACCGGCCCGATGGGGAGGGCGCGGACCAGCCCAGCTTTGAGGAGATCGAGACCGCAGCCAAAGCGGTGGGCATCGAGGCGCGCTATGTGCCCGTGCAATCCGGCATGGTCAAAGACGAGGATGTAGACGCCTTTGGCACAGCACTGGACGAAGTGCAGCGCCCCGTACTGGCCTATTGCCGGACCGGTACGCGCTCCGCCACGCTCTGGTCGTTTCACGAGTCCAAAAAGCGCCCCATGCCGGACATTCTCGCCGCGACAAAGGCGGCGGGCTATGACATGAATGGTGTTGCGCGGCGCATCGCCAATGGGGGCAGAACACCCACCGACACGGGGGATGCGCATTTCGATGTGGTGATCGTCGGGGCAGGTGCGGGCGGCATTTCGGTTGCGGCAAGCCTCAAGGCGCGCAAATCTGGTTTGAACATCGCGGTGATCGATCCGGCGGATATTCATTATTACCAGCCCGGCTGGACCATGGTGGGGGGCGGTATCTTTGATGCGCAGTCTACGGCCAAAACCATGGGCAGCCTAATCCCGAAGGGTGTGCATTGGATCAAATCCGCCGTGGCGGCCTTTGAGCCCGGCAACAACGCGGTGATCCTCGATGGCTGCCGGGTGGTCAAATATGACCGTCTGGTGGTCTGTCCGGGGCTGAAGCTGGACTGGGCCGCTGTCGAGGGGCTGGAGGAGACGCTGGGACGCAATGGTGTAACGTCGAATTACCGTTATGATTTAGCGCCATACACGTGGAACCTTGTGCAAAGCCTTAAGGGTGGCCGCGCGCTGTTTACGCAACCGCCCATGCCGATAAAATGTGCAGGTGCGCCGCAAAAGGCGATGTATCTGTCTGGGGATGCGTGGAACCGGAACGGGGCGCTCAAAGGCATCGACATTCAGTTCATGAATGCGGGGGGCGTGCTCTTTGGCGTCAAAGACTACGTGCCAGCCCTGATGGAGTACGTCGACAAATACGACGCAACGCTCAATTTTTTTCACAATCTGATTTCTGTGGATGGGCCTGCGAAAAAGGCCACGTTCAGGGTGGCCAAGCCAGATACCGCGCCGTCCGAGGTCATAGTGGAATTTGACATGATGCATGTCTGCCCGCCGCAAACGGCACCGGATTTCATCCGCGTGTCCCCGCTGGCGGATGCGGGCGGCTGGGTCGATGTGGATCAGGCCACCCTGCGCCACACCGAATACGATAACATCTGGAGCCTTGGCGACGTGATGAACGCCCCCAACGCCAAGACCGCCGCCGCTGCGCGCAAACAGGCCCCGACAGTTGCGGATAACATCGTCGCTGACATCGCCGGACGCTCTCCCACATCTGCATATGATGGCTATGGATCATGCCCACTGACGGTGGAGCGGGGCAAGATCGTGCTGGCCGAATTCGGCTATGGCGGTGTGCTCAAGCCCAGTTTCCCGCCCTTTCTGCTGGATGGCACCAAGCCAAGCCGGGCGGCATGGTTCCTCAAGGAAACCCTGCTGCCGCCGATCTACTGGAAGGCCATGCTCAGGGGCAAGGAATGGATGGCCAAGCCTGAAAAGATCAAAGTTGCGGCTGAATAGGCCCCTGGTTTCCGGACGATCCCATGCACATAAATCTGCGCCGCTTCTTCCCGATCCTTGATTGGGGACGGACCTATGACCGCAAGGCGTTATCCAGCGACCTGATCGCAGCGGTGATTGTGACGATCATGCTGATCCCGCAGTCGCTGGCCTATGCGCTTTTGGCCGGTTTGCCGCCGGAGGCCGGGATTTATGCCTCGATCGCGCCGATCATCCTCTATGCGATCTTTGGCACATCGCGCGCGCTCGCGGTGGGACCGGTTGCGGTGGTGTCCTTGCTGACGGCCTCGGCCATTGGTCAGGTGGCAGAGCAGGGCAACGCGGGTTACGCCGTGGCGGCGCTGACACTGGCGTTTTTGTCGGGCGGGTTTCTGGTGCTGATGGGCGTGTTTCGCCTCGGGTTTCTGGCCAATTTCCTCAGCCACCCGGTGATTGCGGGCTTTATTACCGCCTCGGGCATCCTGATCGCGACCAGCCAGTTGAAGCATATCCTTGGAGTGAACGCGCATGGCCACACGCTCCCCGAGATGTTGGTGTCGATCCTTGCCCATCTGGGAGAGATCAACTGGATCACAATGCTGATCGGCGTCGCGGCGTCCGCCTTTCTGTTTTGGGTGCGCAAACACCTCAAACCGACGCTGCGCAACCTTGGGGCCGGGCTGCTTTTGGCGGATATCCTGACCAAGGCTGGACCTGTGGCCGCTGTGGTCGCGACGACCCTTGCGGTCTGGGCCTTTGGGCTGGACGGGAAGGGGGTGCGTATCGTGGGGGATGTGCCGCAAAGCCTGCCGCCTCTGACGCTGCCGGGCTTGTCCCCGGATCTGGTGGCGGGGCTGCTGGTCCCTGCAATCCTGATTTCTGTCATCGGTTTCGTCGAATCCGTTTCCGTGGCGCAGACGCTCGCCGCCAAGAGGCGTCAACGCATTGATCCCGATCAGGAATTGATTGGTCTGGGGGCGGCCAATCTGGGTGCGGCATTCACCGGTGGATACCCCGTCACGGGCGGATTTTCACGCTCTGTCGTGAACTTTGATGCGGGTGCCGAGACGCCGGCGGCAGGTGCTTTCACGGCTGTGGGTCTGGCCATTGCGGCCATGGCGCTGACACCTTTGGTCTATTATCTGCCCACCGCCACGCTCGCTGCGACAATCATCGTGGCGGTGCTCAGCCTTGTGGATCTGTCGATCCTGCGAAAGACGTGGGGCTACGCGCGGGCCGATTTCGTTGCCGTTGCGGTGACCATCCTGCTGACCCTTGGTCTGGGGGTGGAGGTTGGTGTCGCGTCGGGGGTGGTCATTTCGGTTTTCCTGCACCTTTACAAGACCTCCCGCCCGCATGTGGCTGAAGTCGGTCTTGTGCCTGATACGCAGCATTTCCGTAATATTCATCGCCATGCGGTCAACACCGTTGCGACCCTCGTGACCCTGCGTGTGGATGAAAGCCTTTACTTCGTGAATGCGCGCTTTCTTGAGGACCTGATCCAGAACCGTGTCACGCAGGGCTGCGCGGTAACGGACGTGGTGCTGATGTGCTCTGCTGTGAATGACGTGGATTTTTCTGCGTTGGAAAGTCTTGGGGCGATTAACTTGCGGCTCAAGGATATGGGCGTTCGTCTGCACCTGTCAGAGGTGAAAGGGCCGGTCATGGATCGCCTCAAACGCTCGCATTTTCTGGATGACATGGGCGGTCAGGTGTTCCTGTCGCAATATGATGCCTGGGTGCAATTGTCCGGCAAATCAACTGTCACTGCCCCTCGGTGATCGGGGCCGTTTGACACGAGGGCGGCTGTTTGATCTATGTCCATGGATTTCTCGGAAAGGCAGGTGTTCGCAGCATTCGGCGCAGGCCAGAGTAGGGGCGCTCATTCCTGCGTTTACCCGCGATGGCCGGAAATCAGACGGGTGAGCAATTCATTCAGTGTTTTTTGGTCGTCATCGGACAAAGGTTGCAAGACGCGCTGAGTGACGAGGTGGCCGCGCGCGCGCAGATGTTCCGCCAGCGCCCGTCCCGGGGCCGTCAGATTGATGACCTTATAGCGCTTGTCCTTTTTGGAGATGCTGATCGTCACAAGTGCTCTGGCCAACAGGCGCTTGAGCAGCCCGTTGAGTGTCGGCATGTCCATCGAGGTGCGCCGTGCCAGTTCCTTGTGGGACAAATCGGACGCCTCCCAAAGGGTGGTCAGCACAGCAAATTGGCTAGTGGTGATTTTTGCGGTTTCGGCCTCTTCTCCATAGACCTGTGAAAACTGTTCGATTGCGATCTGGCTTGCAACTCGCAATTGGAATCCGACCTGTGATTGAAGGTGATAGGTCTTGGCCCGTTGCCGGGTATCATCCGGCTGAATCGACCCGGTCGCGTCATCCATTGCTCTAACCCCTCTGTCCCGGAAAGTTATTTCCGGTGATGCGCTTATCTCGATGTCAAATCTGTTAGTGCACAAACTAGTTGACACTTCGTTCACTAACTTTAACCTGAGAATACGTCGGTAGAAAGGCATCTTTTCCTTGGGCTGGCGCAAGAAAGATCCGGCGCTGACACTGCGCTCGCATGTCGCAAGCTGGGCACTGTCGCAGAAAACAAACTCAAGGGTCCAAAGAGGGAGATCACCGAACATGACACGCAAGCTCAAGCCAGCCGCCAGCAGACGGGATATTCTGAAATACGGCGCCGGGGGCATGGCCCTTGCCGCGCTGGGAACGCCATCTATTCTGCGCGCGCAGGACACCATCCCGGTGGGTATTTTGCAGCCATTGTCCGGCGGGCTGGAGCTTTTGGGGCGTCAGGGCGCGCAGGGTACGGAAATGGCGCTGCTTGAGGCCAATGAGGCGGGCGGCGTTCTGGGCGGGCGTATGTTCGAGATTATCGAGGCCGATACGGAAACCGACCCAACGACCGCAGTTGAACGCTCTAACGAGCTGATCCGTGCGCGCGGTGTTTCTGCCGTGGTCGGTCCGGTGACCAGCGCATCGCGGGATGCGATCCAGACGGTATATGAGCGCTTCCGCACGCCGCTGATTTACGCAACCGATTATGAGGGCGGTGTGTGCAGCCCGTTTTTGACCTGCTACAGCGCGCTGCCCGAGCATCAGGTCGCCCCATTGGTCGACTATGCGCTTGCAAATGATCTGGGTAGCTTTTTCCTGCTGGGCAGCGATTATATCTGGCCACAGAAGATGAACGCGTCGTTCAGGGCGACGGCTGACGCGCGCGGTGCCACCGTGGTGGCCGAAGAGTACGGGGCATGGGGCGCGCAGGATTATGCGCCGACATTGCGCAAGATCGAACGCTCCGGCGCGGATACGGTCGTGCTGACCATCGTGGGGGCCGACGCGATCACTTTCCTCAAGCAATTCGCAGCCTCCCCCCTGAAAGGTCAGGTTGAAATCATCTGTTTCGGCTTCAGCGAAAACTACCTGTCGGGCCTGACGGTCGAAGAAGCCGAAGGGATCATCGGGCCTGCGAATTTCGTGGCCAGCCTCGACAAGCCCGAAGCTCAGGATTTGGTGTCGCGGGTGCGTGCCCGCTATGGCGCGGATGCGATCGTTTCCAACACGGTGGATGCTCATTACACGGCCACGCGCTTGCTGATCGAGGGCATCAAGAAAGCGGAAAGCACTGACGCCGAAGCCTTTGGCGACGCCATGCTGGAGCTTCCCGTGATGTCGGGCAATGGCGAGGTGCAATTCCGCCGCTCTGACCGGCATGCCGAGCTGAATGGGCTGATCGTTGCGGCGCGCAATGGTGAAATGGCCGTGCAGCGGGATCTGGGCCGGATTGATGCACCCAGCCAGTGCAGCTAGGACGCACGGAGATGACGGCCCTGCTGGAAGTTGACGATATCACCAAGCGTTTTGGTGGTATCGTTGCCTTGGACGCACTGAACCTGTCGCTGCAGCCGGGTGAATTGCGCTGCATTCTGGGGCCGAATGGCTGTGGCAAGACCACTCTGTTCAATGTGCTGACCGGGGCGTTCAAGCCAACATCGGGCACGGTGCGTTTTCGCGGCGAGGCGATCAGCGGCAAGGGACCGATTGCGATTTCGAGGCGCGGCGTTTCGCGCAAGTTTCAGGTGCCGGGGATTTTTCCCGAACTGACGGTGTTGCAGAACGTGGCGCTGCCGATGGCGGCCGCGTCACGCAAACCGACCCTGCGCTCGCTGATCTGGCACAAGGTCGACTCTGCGCGGCTGGCTGAACTGCTCGACTTTGCCGGGCTGACCGACAAGGCCGATGTGCTGGCCAGCGATCTTGCCCATGGCGAAAAGCAAAGGCTGGAAATCGTGATGCTTTTGGCGGTGGATGCCGATTTGCTGCTGCTTGATGAGCCGACGGCGGGCATGTCGAAAGGGGAGACCGCGACCATTGCGGCCCTTATCCGCAGGCTGACTTCCGAGTTTGGAAAGACGGTGCTGGTGATTGAGCATGACATGCAATTTGTGCTCGACCTTGATTGCCGGATCACTGTGATGGCGCGCGGCACGGTGATTGCTGAGGGCACCTATGACGAGGTGCGCAACAACCCGCAGGTCATCGAATGCTATCTGGGGCAGGCGTCATGATCCTTGAAATCGATAAACTGCACGCCGGGTACATCAAGGGCTCTTTGGTGTTGCAGGATTTGAACCTGAGCATCGCGCAGGGTGATTTCGTGGCCTTGTTGGGCCGCAACGGCATGGGCAAGACCACCCTGATGCGCAGCATCGTCGGGCAGATCAAGGCAAGTGCCGGGTCCATTCGCTTTGCAGGCGAGGACATTACCGGAGCCAGTTCCTACAAGATTGCGCGCGCCGGAATCGGCTATGTGCCGCAGGGGCGCGAGATATTTGGTGACTTCACCGTTGAAGAGAACCTGCGCATGGGGCTTTTGGGCAAGCCGGGCCTTGGGTCCACCGTGCCGGAATGGGCCTATGATGTCTTTCCGATCCTCAAGGAACGCCGCAGCCAGCAGGCGGGCACCATGTCAGGCGGACAACAACAGCAGCTTGCCATCATGCGCGCGCTTCTGGGTCAGCCGGATCTGCTGATCCTTGATGAGCCGTCCGAAGGGATCCAGCCGTCCATCGTCCATGACATCGGCGTTGCCCTCAGGGAATACGCGCGCGCGCACGGGCTGACCGTGTTGCTCGTCGAGCAAAACCTCGATCTGGTAGGTCTTCTGGGCCATCACGCGCTGTTCATGGAGAATGGCGCTATTGTTGAGCGGATCGACGACATGGCCCGATTGCAAAACGACAGCGAGTTGATCGCTCGATATCTTTCCGTCTAGCGAGGACACCTATCCATGGACATCGTAATCTTGATCGGTCTCGACACGTTCAGCTACGTGTTAACGCTGCTGCTTGTCACGCTGGGGTTGGTGATCATCTACGGGATGATGAACATCATCAATATGGCGCATGGCGAGCTGTTCATGATCGGGGCCTATACCGTGGCCACTCTGTTGGCCTCGGGGGTGCCTTTCTGGATCTGCATCATGGCCGCCCCCATAGTCGTGGGCGTGGCGGGCATATTGATCGAGGAAGTGGTGATCCGGCATGTCTATGGCCGCCCCCTTGATACGATCCTTGCGACCTGGGGTCTGTCGATTGCGCTGAAACAGCTGATCATCATCCTGTTCGGGCCGGGCGCGGTCAGCATTACCAACCCTGTGCCCGGCTCGGTCAGTCTGATGGGCGTGGATTATCCGGCCTATCGGCTCGTGATCATGGCGCTGGCTGCTGCTTTGGCGCTTGCGATCTACCTTGTGATCTATCGCACCACGATTGGCCTTCAGGTGCGCGCGGTAATCTCGAACCGCGCCATGGCGGGCTCGCTCGGGGTGAACACGCGCCGGATGGACCGGGCGACCTTTGCTGTCGGCTCAGCACTGGCGGGGATTGCCGGGGCGATCATGTCCCCCATGATCAGCGTCGATCCGCAGATGGGCGTGGGCTTTCTAATTCCGGCGTTTCTGTCGGTGCTGGTGGGGGGCTTGAATTCCCTCGTCGGGGCCGTGGTCGGCGCAGGCACCATCGGGGGCACCACCGGCATTCTGTCGGCAAACATGGAGCAGGCAGATGCGCAGATCGTCGTCTTCCTGATTGCCATTCTGATCATCCGTTTTGTGCCACAAGGCTTGTGGAAAGGTTTTCGCTGACATGTTGCCCCGTCTTCCAATCCTCTTGTCGATCGCCTTTGGCCTTGCACTTTTGCTCGCGCCGCTTGGTCTTGATGACTGGCGTCTCAGCCAGCTGGCCCAGCTTTTGACATACGGGCTCTTTGCGCTCAGCCTCTCGTTCATCTGGGGGCAGGTGGGTATCCTGTGTTTCGGACAAGCGATTTTCTTTGGGGTCGGCGCCTATGTCATGGCGCTGGTGACCTTGGGCAAATTCCCGATGCTGGGCGACAGCCAGCTGATGGGGCTGCTTTTGGCGACCCTCGCGGCGGGGGGTGTCGCTTTTGTGCTGGGGCTGTTCCTCTTTGGTGGGCGCGGCATCACCGGGGCGCATTTGGCCGTCGTTACGCTTTGTGCTGCGGTGGTCATCGAAATCGCTGCAGGTCGCTGGGCCTTTATCGGCGGTTATAACGGCCTGCGCGGGGTGCCGCCCCTGACCACGCCCTGGCCGCGCGAAGATATCTACCTGAGTGGGCTCGAGACGTATTTTCTGGTCTTCGGCATCCTTGTGCTGGTCTACTTTCTGCTGTTGTGGCTAACGCAGACGTCCTTTGGCACGCTGCTTGCCGCGATCCGCAGCAATGAGGAAAGAACCCGGTTTCTCGGCTTTGATGTCACCATCGCCAAGCTTTTTGCCTTTTTGCTCTCGGGCATGGTGGCAGGTCTTGCCGGGGGGCTGTTTGCGGCGCAGTTCGGCTTTGTCTCACCGCAGTTGATCGGCTTTGCACTATCAACAGAAGTCTTGATCTGGGTGGCCGTGGGCGGGCGCGGTGTCTTGCTGGCGGCGGTGGCGGGCGCGCTTTTGGTCCGCTGGGGCGAAGATCAGCTGTCCGACCAGCTTGGCCAATACTGGCTGCTTGCGACGGGTCTGCTGTTCATTGTCATCGTTGTGGTGGCCCCGCGCGGTCTGTTCGGCCGGGTGCTGGACCTTTCCGCGCGGCGCAAATCATAAACCAAAGGCCATGAGGCAGGCTGCGCATGCTGTAAGCCCTGACGTGCGTTGTGTCTGTAGCAGCGATTAGCGCGTGAATGCTGAAACGATATCTTCGGTATTTGCGACCTCTGCAAACAGCAGCGCCATATTGAGCACGGCGGCATCCTGTTCCGTTTTGGATACGGTCCCGGTGGCATCTGCCGCAAAGACAACGTCATAGCCATATTGCATCGCATCGCGCGCTGTTGAATCACAACAACAATTGGTCATCGTACCAGAGATGATCAGCGTGCGGATACCGCGTTTCTGCAAGATCTCATGCATATCGCAGGTGCCCATGATGAAGGCGCTGAACCGGGTCTTGTCGACGACCAGATCGCTCGGGTCGATATCTAGCCCGTCCCAGAGTTGCAGGTCATGCGCGTCCGGTCCGAAGGCCTCCTGCTGGGCGGAGGAGCGCACAGGGTTCAGGAAGCGACGATAAAAGGCATCCCACGCTTTTTCGGTCGGATCATAGGCAAAGCGGGTAAAAGCGACCATGCCGCCCGCCGCGCGCAGGGCCGACGAAATCGCGTTGATCTGCGGTACGACTTCGCGGGCAGGGGGTGTTTCCAGCAATGCGCCGGGCCGCAGAAAACCGTTCTGCATGTCGATGACCAGATGCGCAGTGGTTTTCGGATCGGATTCTTCCAACAAATGGGTCGGGCCGCGTGTCCATTCGTAACGCGCCTCAAATTCCGGGTCGAGTTCGTAGCGTTGCATGTGAAACCCCCTGAAGTGTTCAGTTTTCGTGATCCTTGCCGCTTTCCTGCCGCGCGGTCATATCAGTAAACGCGCGATTTGGCGCTTGGCAAGCAGCACCTCACCGCCATCGCAGGCGCGCGGGCTGCGGTGCCCGCACGCCTGCGGATGCTATCAACTATGGATGACGTAGGCCCCATTGGTGGGCGCTGACGCATCATCGATGCGCTCGCGTTCGAGCATTTCGGCGATGCGCTTGCGGTAGACCATGGGCCCGTGATCAATCGCGAGGCGGATCGGACGTCGCTTGCGCGGGCGTTGCTCTTCGATGTGAACCGCTTCAAGGATCTCCTTGTCTTCACCAAAGGCAATCTCGAACATTGCATCCATCTTGTCAGAGGCCTCATCGGAGCCGACCGCAGTGTTGCGCAGGTGCATCCAGCGGTCGATTGTATAGGTCTCCGTTACGGGTGTCATGAAATGCAGGGCCAGAATACGGGTGCCGCTGTCGCGGTCATCCTCTGCGATTTCACGGGTCGCATCGGCAGAGCCAAAGTCGATATAGGCGGTGCAGGGCAGGCGCAGATGGTAATAGTGCCAACGGTCCACATTGCCGGTAAAGCCGCCAAATGCCTTGAAGAAACCGATCGGCTCGGAGTCGCGTATCCAGCGCCATGCGATGATCTCTTCACCTTCGGTTGAAACATGCACGGGCACGTTCTCGGAGGCGGAATTGCCCAGCGTTGTTTCATGCACAAAGCTCACATGCGCAGGATCAACGAGGTTTTCGGCCACATTCAGATAGTTCGATTCGATATGCAGCGCGCCGCCGTGGTGCATGTGCCAGCTGTCATCGTGAAACTGCGGCAAATCAAAAATGTCGTCGGGATTGGCGCGTTCCGGCTCGCCCATCCAGATCCAGACGATCCCGCTGCGCTCTTCGATGGGATAGGCATCGACGCAGGCGGATAGGGGGATGCGGTCCTGTCCGGGCACGCGCACGCATTTTCCGTCCGTATCAAAGGTCAGCCCGTGGTATCCACACTGCACCGTATCGCCGATGCGTTTGCCCATGCTCAGCGGCAGTTGGCGGTGTGGGCAAACATCTTCAAGCGCTGCGACGCGCCCATCGGTGCGGCGGAACAGCAAGACCGGATCGCCCAGAATAACAAAGCGTCTCAGCTCATCGTCAATTTCTGTAGACCAGGCAGCGACATACCAGGCGTTACGTACCAATGTCGTCATGGTTTTATCCCCGTAGCATTGAATTTAGTTTGTGCGCTAAGTATTGTGGCCGGGGCAGGTTCCGTCAACCGTAAATTTGGTGGTCTTGGCAGATATATGCTGTGGGCTCAGCCGGTGGAATAGAGTGCGCAGGGCAGGTCTGCCAGATGCAGGACATTGTGCAATCAGATCATGACCTGCGCGCGTTTTGCCCGTCTGCCGATGATTCGTAACGATATGTTCGCACCGCAGCGGGTTTTGCCATGTGCGACCCGAACTTGGATGTCAGGGGTTATTCGGCAATGTCCTCGGCCCAGAGTTCGGGCTTCTCGGTGATGAAACGCTGCATCAAATTGATGCAATCGGGATCATCTGCCACGATGACCTCAACCCCTTTGGAGCGCAGAAAGTCCTCATTGCCGCCAAAGTTCTTGTTTTCACCAATCACAACGCGGGGGATACCGAATTGAATGATCGTGCCCGTACACATCATGCAGGGGCTGAGCGAGGTATAAAGCGTCGTGTCGCGATAGCTCTTTTGACGGCCCGCCTTGCGCAGCGCGTCCATCTCGCCATGAGCAATCGGATCGCCCTTTTGCACCCTTTGATTGCGGCCCTGTGCCACGACCTCGCCACCGCGCGCCAGAACAGAGCCGATGGGGCAGCCACCTTCGTCAAAACCGGCTTTCGCCTCGTCATAGGCGATGCGCAGCAGGCGGATATCGGCGTCATTCATATCTGTCATTCCTTTTGACCCAAAACCGGACCTTGATAGTAGGGAAGCGTCTCGACACTTGGGTGCCAGATGCCGTCCCGTTGCAATGTGTCCATATGATCGGCGATTTCGCTCAGCGTTGCAAACCAGACGTCCCGCGTGTCGCGTGTCCGGGTGATCCACGCCTCGACCTGTTTCCAGCGCGCCAGACGTCCGGTCAGAAATGGATGGATGATCAGCATGAAAAACCCGCCCGCGTCGTATTGCGCCTCGAACTCCTCCCAAAAACCACTGAGACCGTGCGAAGGCCCGGCGACAGGCATCATATACCCGATTTCATCGTAATGGGCGAAGGGGGGCCAATCATCCGTGCCCCAATGCACCGGCATTTCATAGAGCGCCCCATTGGCGGTCTGCAACCGGTAGGGAATGTCATCCGCCATCATGGAACTGTCATAGCGCATCCCGTGCTCAATCATCAGATCGACCACTTCCTGCGTGATGTTATAGACAGGCGCGCGGTACCCTTGCGGCTTTTGTCCGCAAATGCGCAGATGGACATCAAGCGTGCGTTCGAACCATTCCCGCTGCGCGCCGCGCGTTTTGACCGGGTCCTCGTGCAGATAGCCGTGATGGCCAATCTCATGACCGTCTTTCAGAATGGCCTCGGCCACATCCGGGTATGTCTCAAGACACCAGCCAGGGATGAAGAATGACTGTTTCAGACCGAGGCGGCGATAAGTGTCAAGGATGCGGGGCAGGGCGACCATCGGCCCATAGCGCCCCATTGATATGGGATAGAGCCGCTCATGTGCGTCTTCGGGTTTGGCGATATGGATCAGGCTGTCCGCATCCATGTCAAAGGTGATCGCAACGGCACATTTCGCGCCATTGGGCCAGGGGATCGGGTTGCGGATCACCCTGTCAGCTCTGGTTCAGGACATGCGCGCTCTGCGTGTCCCATGACAGCCAGATTTCATCGCCACTGTGCAGATCGAACTTCGACAGTTCGCGTTCCTGCATCTGTACCTTGAACTCATGACCCTGCGCATCCTCAAGAAAGAGCGTGACCATGGAGCCCACGAACTCTTCGGAGATCAGCTTGCAAAAGGCGTTGTTCGCTTCGGCCGGTTCATCCTTGGCGATATGGACGAGGTCGGCTGAAATCACGAAACTCGCGTCATGCCCTTCGATGAGATGCACCTCATTGGTGGGCACGGTAAAGGCCCCGGATTGCGTCGTGATGCGCGCCGTGTCGCCGTCCACCGATGCCACCTTGCCCGACAGGATGTTGTTGCGCCCGACAAATTCCGCAACAAACTGGTTGGCGGGTTCGCGGTAGATGTCCTTTGGCGTGCCGATCTGCGCAATCTCGCCCTTGCCCATGATAATGACCCGGTCGGCCATGGCAAAAGCTTCGGATTGCGAATGGGTGACATAGACAAAGGTGATGCCCAGTTCGCGCTGCAGGTCCGTCAGGACAGCCTGCATGCGGATGACAAGATGTGCATCCAGCGCCGAAAGCGGTTCGTCCAACAGCAGGATCTGCGGTTCCATCACCAGCGAACGCGCAAGGGCGACGCGCTGTTTCTGCCCCCCCGACAGGGTCGAGATATGGCGGTCGGAGAATTCCAGAATGCCCATCTTGTCCAGCCACTTCAGGGCGCGCTCACGCCGCTCTGCCTTGTCGACACCGCGCATCTTGAGGCCAAATTCCACGTTTTCACGCGCGGTCAGAAAAGGGAAAAGCGCCAGCGATTGCCAGACCAGCGGTGTGTCACGTTCATGCGGGGCGACATCATTCATGACCCGGTCATTAAGGCGGATTTCGCCCATGCTCGGGGCCTCCAGACCGGCCAGCATGCGCAGGGTGGTGGTTTTGCCACAGCCCGATGGACCCATGATCGCCAGAAACTCACCCTCGCGGATTTCGAAATCCAGTTCCTTCACGGCGACAAAATTGCCGAAGTGTTTTTTTACTTTGTCAAAGACAACCAGTGGTTTGTTCATGATTAAGTGCTCTTCATTTGGCGACTGGCGAAAAACAACTGCGCCAGCACAACAAGGGTCATTGAGATAAGGAAAACAAATGTGCCGATGGCGTTGACCTGCGGGTCAATGTTGCCCTGAACGATTTCGAGCACGACAACGGGCAGTGTCTTGTTCAGGCCCGAGACGAACCATGAAACGGCAAATTCATCAAAGGAAACCGCAGCCGTCAGAAAGAGACTGGAAAAGATCGCAGGCTTGCAGAAAGGCACGATGACATGACGCATGGTCTGCCATTCTGAACCGCCGAGGTTCCACGCGGCGGATTCAAGATCAGGGTCCATCTGGTTGAGGCGCAACCGGATCACGGCCATGGCAAAAGGCGCTGTCAGAACGCTGTGCGCGATGATGATCGAATAAAGCTGCCCGGACATGCCGATCTTGGAAAACCATGCAAGCATCGCCAGCGCCATGATGATCAACGGAATGGTCGGCGGCAACAGGATCAGCGCCAGATAGGGGCCCTTGAACCGGAAACCATAGCGGAAATCGGAATAGGCCGTGCTGAACCCCAGAAAGGTCGCGATGACTGCTGTCGAACAAGACACGATCAGGCTGTTCAGCGCGGCCTCCCAGACATCAGGGTCCGCAAGGATTTTTGCGTACCACTCGGTGGTGAATTCGCCCAGCGGGATGGTCGGAAACCGTTGCGAGTTGAAGGAGAAGATCATGCTGAACACGATCGGCGCAAAAACGAACACAAAGATCAGCGCGACATAAAGGGCGAGGGCAAAGTTCAGGGAACGGCTTTGTTTCATTTCGCGCCCTTTCCCTTGCGGTAGGCCAAGGCGATGCCGGTGAAGGCAATGGCGAACAACGTGAGCATCATCATGATGGCGACCACCGCGGCGCGGGGCCATTGCTGACCCGATTTGGTCGTATCAAGGATCAGGATCGGCAGGGTCGGTTCCTGTGATCCGCCAAGGTAAAACGGGGCCACGAAATCACCAAACGACAGGATGAAGCAAAAGATCGCGGCAATGATCAGGCCGGTCTTGGCGAGCGGAATGATCACCTGCCAGATCGTTTTGAGCGGCGAGCAGCCGAGGTTACGGGCCGCTTCAATCAGGTTCTTGTCGATATTGGCCATGGTGACGGTTTGCAGGATCACAACGAGGGGCAGGGTCAGCGTCATATATCCGACCAAGGTGCCAAAGTTGGTGTTGAGCATCGTGTAGGGCCCAAGGCCAATCGTGCCCAGCATGGCGTTGAGCACGCCGCTTTCCGCAAGGATCACGAACCATGAAAAGGTGCGCACCAGATAGCTGGTGAAAAAAGGAATGATCAGTAGAAAAATCGCCCAGCGACGCGTGCTTTCAGAGGCGCGAAAGGCCAAAGCAAAGGCTGCGGGAAATGCGATACACATCGCGCAGACGGTCGAAACCGAGGCGATGAAGACCGTATACCAGTAACTGTCCCAGAAATAGCCACGCGACAGCATTCTGGACCAGTTCACAAATTCGAACGCTTCGGTCATGCGGTAGTTTTTCACGAGGAAAAACGACATTGCGACCATGAACAGGACAGGCCCGACAAAGAAGATGAATTGCCAGAAGATGATCGGCAGGCGCCAGGTCAGCGCATAGATATTCGGTCGCGTCTCGGGTTTGGATGACATGGGGCTTTCGCACTCTTTGGGGAAGGGGGGCGACCCGCGGGCCGCCCTCTTTGACGTCTCTCAGCGGTTGCTCAGGCGTTCTTGTACTCGGACCAGAAGTCGTTCCAATCCTCCAGCGATTGCTGCTGTGGGATGTCACGGTAATGGATGCGACCCTCTTTGATCAGCGTGATGGGGTCTTGTGGATCACCGTCAATCTGATGCGAGCGTTGTGCTTCGGCCGGGTCCGCTTCAATCAGGGCGGCGCGACCTGCCTTGGTCACGCAGAAGCCTGGATATGCCGCCATCTGCGCGGATTTCACCTGACCTGCAGGTGACATCATATACTGGATGAATTTCTTGGATTCTTCCACTTTTTCGCTGCCCTTGCCGATGGAATAGCTCTCGGTGAACTGGATGCCGCCCTCTTTCGGGATCACGGATGCGACCGGTGCGCCGTCTTTTTCCAGAACGCCGGTGATCCAGTCGCCGATGCCGACCATCGCCTGCATCTCGCCGTTCTTGAGACCGTTGAACGTGCCGCCGTAATCAAAGAAACCGCCGACCTGTTTGCGCAGGCTCATGGTGGTTTCTTGCACCTTGTCCCACTGGTCATCATCAAGGTTCCACAGGTTTGCGCCATTGCCGTCATAAAGGCTCATCATGCCCAGCGTCGGCAGGTGCCAGTCAAAGTGACCGACCTTACCCTCAAGCTCCGGTTTCCAGAAACAAGCGTAGCTTTCCGCTTCTTCGGCAGACACAGAATTCGTATTGTAAGACACACCAAGATGGCCGCCACGCAGCATCATGGAATACATCTTGCCATCGGCCCAGTGGCCGGGAAATTGTGTGAAATCCTCATGCAGCATATCGTCCAGCGGATAGTCGCCGGGGTTCATCTCTTCGATATATTCCGCGAGGTTGAGCTGCTGCACAAACTCCGCGTCCGACAGGATCAGATCGTAAGTGCCCGGCGGGGACTGCGCGATCAGCGCCAGCATGTTGTCACCCCCTGCATAGTACTTGGGAACGAATTTCACGTTGTTGGCAGCTTCGTATTCCGCAACGATATCCGGCTCGCCGTGTCCGTACCACGCCAGCATGTTGATCTCGGTGGTTGAGGCCCATGCACGGCTCACAAAGGGCGTGCTCAGCACAGCGGCACCGCCCGCCTTGAGCAATTGGCGCCGGCTTGGTGCGCTCATGAATGATCCTGGTGTTGTCTTAGTCATCGTCGTCTCCCGGTTGGATGCTCTTTTTTCAACAAAAGAGCTATTATTGTCTTGCCGAACTTCAGGTTCGGTCGGTGTTTGAAAGAATGCTATTGTAAAATGCAGATTTTGTGAAATTTATCGTTGATATGCTTGCATAATGAGCGCTTATCCAGATTGCGTGCCCGATGCATGCGCCTCCAGCGTTGTGACCATTGCATCAATCGCCGCATATCCGCCAGCGCCCAACTGTGTCTGGCGCGCAAACAGGCCGATGTGCAGGGGCGGCAGGACGGGCAGGCCGTCTTGTTCCGTAAATTTGCGCATCCCGCTTTGAACCGTGGGCGCGGTCAGGCAGGACAGGCCGAGCCCATCCTGAACCGCGCGTTGAAGCCCGCCAATCCCCGGGCTTGAATATGCGATGCGCCAGCTTTTCCCCGCCAGTTTCAATGCGGTGGCCATCCGGTCCCGGTAGACACAGCCATAGGGGTGCACGACAAGCGGGATATCGGTTTGATCGCAGATTTCAAAATCCATGGCCCCGACCCATGTGGGCTGTTCCTTCCAATTGCGGAACAGGAACTGCTGATCATCCCCGTCAAACAAGGCTACCGCGATATCAATGTCATTGCTGCGCATGGCCGACAGCAGATGTTTGGACAGATCGCAACGTATCTCGATCTGGATGTCGCTGTATTGTTTGACGACTTCGGTCAGGCAGGATTGCAGCGCGTTGACCGCATAATCCACAGGCAGGCCCACACGCAATTTGGCCAGAGGGTTTGGTCGTTCGAACTGCGCCATTGCAAGATCGTTCAGCCGCAGGATCTGCCGGGCATGGATCGCCAGCGCCTCGCCGCGTTCGGTGAGGGATATTTCCTTGCCTTTACGCTCGATCAGCGTGCAGCCGACCGACTCCTCCAGCCGCTTGACCTGCAGGCTGATGGCAGGCTGTGTGCGCCCCAGAATTTCCGCAGCACGGGTAAAACTCGCAACTTCCACAACGGTGATGAAAGCGCGCAAAAGCTCTGTCGGAAGGTTGATGGGGCCCATGCGAGCCACATTAACAACGGAAATTCAAATTGAGAAGCCATTAAGGTTCTGAATATCCGCAGGCCCGTTACCACCCCGCGACCGGGTATCTTGCGAAACGCCCGTCGCGTGCAGCAATCGGTTTCCAGCGCAAGCAGGGCACGCCGAAACGGGCGCGCCCCCAAGCTGAATGAGCGCCGTGCCCCGGCCTTAGACGGGGAACGCCATCTCGGGCTTATATGTCTTGAAGCTTTCGAGATACTGCGCATTGGCTTGGCGCTGCCATTCGGTGCCGGGCTGAATGGCCGTTACGCAATTGTATTTCCTGCGGTATTCAGCGGTGTTGTCGTTTTCTTCCATGACAATGGCGACCATGCCGGCGACCTTGCCCTGCTGTTGTTCAACAAGCTGCACCGCACCATGCATCGTGCCGCCGGTTTCAACCCATTGATCCACCAGCAAAACCCGTGTTCCCGGCGCAAAGGCAGGCGTGCGCATTTCCATCGACTGCGTCTGGCCGGAATAGTTTGTCATTGACGCGCTGTCCGTGTCCACACACAGCTTGCCGGGCTTGCGGATGGGCAAAAACCCACGCCCGATGCGCGCCGCGATACCTGCAGCCAACACGAACCCCATCGCGTCGAGTCCTGCGACGACGTCTATTTCGTCCGCATTCAGATCGTTGCACAGATCGTCGAGCAGATCGTGATAGGCCTTGCCATTGATGTAGATGGACGTCGGGTCCAGCCATGCAAATTTGTCGCCCTTGGTGTTCGGCGCCATGAGCGAGAAATACCAACGGTCGTCTCTGGGTCCTTTGTCGTCAGCCATTCTTGAGTTCTCCCTTATTTCGATGTGAGGTCCATGAGGTGCTTGAGGCGGTCAGGGTCGATATTGTAAAAATCCCCGTCGAAGTTGATGCCTGTCGCCACCATGAAAAGATCAACCGCGTCTGCGTATTGCGCGGCGTTCTCAGGTGTGATTCCGGAGGCAAGGCCAAGGGCCGTGTCCCCGCAGTGTTCGCGAAAAATCCCAATTTTGCCGACGTCGGCCGCATGGCCCGTGGCCACGCCGGATGTGACAACGACATCCATGTACCCCGTCGCGATGCGCGCGCTTTTGGCGTAATCTGCCGGGTCGACCTCGCGTTGTTTCTTGAAGGCGGTTCCGCCAATATAAAGACCATTCCACCCGCTTTGCTTGCGGATGTTGGCGATCTCGTCGGCCTCGGGCTGGTCGTCTTCGGCGCGGCGCTCGTCAATGCGGGCATCATCGGCCCAGTAGCCGTCAACCTGACACCCTTCTGCCTGAAGCGCGCCCAGAATGGTGAACGCAAATTTACCCGTCACGGCCAGAAAATTGATGCCTATCCAGATGTCAGGGAACGCCTGCCGCATCTCCCTGATGATCGGAACCAGCTTTTCCTTTTCAAAATCGTGATTGATCAGAAAAACACCGGGACAGCCGCCCGCGATTGCCGTCTCGATATTCCTGCGCGTCTGATCGGAATCAATCACATGAATGACAGGCAAAATGACCGGGCCTGAGGTGCCAAATCTTTTTCGGAAGTCTTGCCGGTTCATGTCTATCCTCAATCTCGTGTGTTTCGCTGAGGCTATCATTGGCTTGATGATTTATAAAATTTATTGTTTTTATTCTGTCATATGATTTTGAAATAATGGATTGCGGGTTGATGGCGGTGGTGTGGCATGCGGTTGAACAGCCGGATGCTGCATCGTGCGCATCTATATTGCGGGGTTAAACAGCAGCCAGCAGCACCGCCCAGAGCAACGCGCCGACACTCAAAACCAGTGAGAGTTCTTTTGATCGCGCGGCCATCAAAAGGACCATCAGACCGGTCAAGACCAGCATACCCACGACATTCATCAGGCCGATGACAAACATGATCAGCATCAGCGGCCCGCAGCAGGGCAGGCAGCGCCGCCCCAGCGCCAAACCTGCGCGAAAGCTGGTCAAGCCCTCGGCATCGTTGTCGGTCTGTTTCGCCGCAAAAACGTAGCTGCCAAAATAGAGGCAAGCGATCCCCAGCAGGATCGCGACGCTCAGGCCGTCATGGCGCAAGAGCGCATGCGCGCTCAGCTGGTCCGCATTTTGCAAGGCCCACTGAACGCCCACGGCCACGGCGCAAAACGGCAGCCATGCCACGACATAGCCCGCAACTCCCGAACATCTGTGCGGATGGCTCGCCGAGGGGCCGCGCACAAGAAGAACCGGCACCATCATGGCACAGATCATGCCCAGCCACATGGCTGCCGCCTTGAGGACATCATGAACGCCCCAGTTACCGGTGCTGGCAGCGCAGAAGGAAAGCGCGGTTTCAAAAGCAAATGGGTCGCCAAACAACTGTGCCTTGATATGGGCGAAAACCGCCATCCCCGGACCGGCCTGCGCGAGCGATCCGGGCGTGTCCAGCGTCAGCACCTGCGCCAGTGCATAGATCCAGCCAAGTGCGATCAGAGCAAAGATCAGCCTCTCCGACCGGCGCCCGGCATGAATGCCGATGGGGATGTCTGGCAGCGTTGTCATTCTGTGTTTGCGCGGGCCAATTGACTGGCTGCCGCAGCACTGGCGAATGGGTTTTGATAGAGCGTTGTATGGCTTTCAACACCGACGTCAAACACGCAATCCGCCGTCGGGCGCGCCACACAAAGCAGCACATAACCCGCCTCTGACTGACGTTTGTTCAGCGCGGTGCCTTTTGGTTGGCGCACAGAGCCAGAGATCATCCGTGCAGCACAGGTGATACAGCCGCCGTACCGGCAGGCGATAGGCAGCACATGGCCTGCGGCCTCCACAACGTCGATGATCGCCTCGTCTTCGCCCACCTCAAAAGACAGGTTATCGCGGTTTCGCAATGTTACCTTGTGTTTTCGCATGAGCCCCCCCGCTGAGACCCCGGCCCAAAGTGTCAGGCCGGGGCAGGTGTCATCGCTGGGTCAGACCCAGATGTCAGATGAGCAATCACCGCCGGGATAGCGCGTTTCATGCGCGCGGGCAGGGCCGTGCGGCTCGTCATTGAAATCGACGATGAAGTCGTCGCGGATCGTCATGCCGCCATTTTCATTGTCGCAATCCACAATCAGCATGATCCCGCCCTTGTCTTTCATCGAGGGGTAGAACTGGTTGTCCCATGTCGAGAACAGCGAGGTGGTGACATAGAGCCGTTTGCCATCCAGCGACAACTGGATCATCTGCGGCGCGCCATCCACGGTGCGTCCGTTGACCTCGGGTGCCTTGCCCAAAAGCCCGCCGATCCAGACTTGACCGGTCAGTTTGGGGTTGGCCGGATCAGAGATGTCATATTGCCTCAAATCCCCGTGCAGCCAGTTGGAGAAGTAGAGGTATTTATCATCCATCGACACCAGAATATCGGTGATCAGGCTGGGCATCGGGACGGGGAAACCTTCGACATCCACGGTGGGCACGTCGATGATCTTGTTGATCTCGATCTTGCCGTTGTCCTTGTGATAATGAAAGATATTCGAAGCCAGCGCCGCGCCGACAAAGCCATGGGTGCTGTCGGGATTGTGATGAAAACGCGCCTCCAGCGGGATCATGCCTTCGGGCCCCAGATCAATGCTCTGCTCGACCTTGCGGTTCTCGAAGTCCCAGAAATGGACGTGCTGGCCGTAATTGCCACGGGCCACATCCTCAAGGTCAAACCCCGGCATGAAGGTGTTGGGTGAGCCCCATTCGGTCGAAATCATCATGTTGTGGCGCGGTTGATACCAGAAATCATAGTTGTATTTCATGTCACCCAGATCGTTTTCCCAACGTCCGATGATGTTGAATTCCTTGTCCAGATGCAGGAAGCCACCCGGTCCGTTGCCATCGGCATCGCCCAGCATCGACACGATGATATCCGCGCCAAGACAATGCACCGTGTGGGGTGCAGACAGGTTGGTCTTGGCCTTGATCTCCTCGCCATCAATCGTCTTGAACAGCGTTGGTTTGCGCGGGTCGGTTGCGGTGTCTACGATGTAGAAATTCGTCGTGCGCACGCCCGGAATGATCAGATATTTCCGCTCCATGCTGCCGTCGGTGTTGCAGGACGAACAGGCGTTCCAACCCATGTGGTGAAGCTCATCACCGATCACGGGCATTTCCGTGCGGTGAATGACCTCGCCGTAGGTCGGGCTGTCTTCGTCCACATCAATGGTGGCAAGGTAGTCGGGTTTCTCGATCCCCGTACCGGTGTAAATGCAAATCGTATAGACGACCTTTTCGCGTGGTGCCTTTATGGCGTCTTCTGGTGATGCATAGCCGGGGCCTGCACAGCAGCTTCCGTTTGTCTCTGTCATGGTCTCGCTCCCTTAGTGGTGGTTTGGCAGTTGTTTTGCCTTCTGTTGTGGTTCTGTTGGTCTTGGCATGTCTGCACTCTCACCCTGCGACACAGCACATAGCTGGATCGCGGCACCGAGTTTTGCAGAAATAGCGATGAGGTCTTCGCCCAACCTCTTGCGGTATTGCTTTGTGAAGCGGCGCACGGGGCCGACAGCGCCCACGCTGAATGTCGTGCCAATCTTGCCCACGAGCACGGGGGCCGCGACGCTGGAAACACCGATGTCGATTTCCTCGTGGCATTCAGCATAGCCTTGCTGCACAATTCTGGCGAACTCCGTTTCGAGCTGTGCCCGCGTTGTTTTTGTGTGCGGCGTGTAAGCGTTAAACATACCCGAGAGTATGTTTTCCTGAAAGCTCTCCTTGGCAAAGGCGGCAATCGCCTTGGAGCAGGAGCAGGCATGCATCGGGCGGACGCCAAACCCGGGATGGATGAAACCGCGTGTGGAGTTGCTCGGGGTCTCGACGTGGATGATTTCAACATCGCTGCTGCGCAACCGTGCAAGAAACACGCTGTCTTCAAGGTTCAACGCAGCTTCACGCAGCACAGGCGCGCACACACGCCGGACGTCGATGTCAGATTGCCCAAGCAATGCGATCCCGATCAAACGTTCACCGATCACATAGCGCGAAGACCCCTCCGGATCGTCGATCAACCTGTTTTCAGCGAGGGTCTGCAATAGCCGATAGCACGTTGGCCTTGGCAATCCAGTCGCTTTCTGCACCTCAACCGCCGTGAGGCCACGGCCTGCCATCGCGATGAGTTCAAGAATTGTAACAAGGCGGTCCAGATGCAATTTTGTCTCGTATTCTGTGATTCTGTCTCATTATACGAACATTCCTGAGCGTATGGATACATTTTTCAACTGGCCACGGATTTGGGCGGTATCAGGCTATCAAGAATGCCGCCAGCACAAGCACCCAACGTGGGAACAATGCGTGCTACCAAGCATATTATATACAGTAATGTCAGAGGTTTAGATTCGGATGACAATGATCCGGTTGTGCGCAGGGCTTTGCCGATTTGGCGGGCGCGCTTTTGTCTTGTAAGTCTCCCGGCCCCAAGGTGATGGGGCCGGGAGGATCAGCTTTACCGCGCGGGCAGGGGCATCCAGTCGGACATCGCCACATCTGCGTGCTGGAACTGGGGCATCTTCACGCCCAGATCTTCCATATTGCGGATGTTGTTGTCGTTCAGGAAAGACTGCGTGATCAGGGTCGGCGGCACGATGACCGAAGCGCCGGGATCTTCGCCCACCAGCATCAGGGCCAGCGCGCGCACTGAAACTTCGCCGACCACGGCAGGGTTCGTGGCCACGGTGGCTTTCCACGCGCTGTCGGCTTCGCGCATCAGGGCAATGTCGGCCGTTGAGATATCGGCAGAATAGATGGACATGTTCGTGCTGACGCCCAATTCGTCCGCGGCAATCTTAACGCCTTTTGCGAACTCGTTGTAAGGTGCAAAAAAGACCGAAATACCGGGGTTGGCCTGAAGCGCCGCGCGCGCCTGATTGGCGTTGGCATTGGCAATCGGGTTGTCGAGCGTGCCGATGCGTGCGGCCTCGGTAATGCCGGAATTTGCGGCCTTCACCTCTTCCCAGGCGACGTGACGACGATCAAGCGGCGCGATTCCCGGCACATAGACGTAGCCTGCGGAGAAGCTGTCGCCATTGTCCTTGATCGCCTGTTCCAGCGCCAGTTTGCCCAGCAGGTAATCGGATTGCTCAATCTGCGGAATGGCATCGTTTTCGACATTCACGTCAAAGGCAACCACCTTGATGCCAGCATCCACAGCCCGCTGTGCCGCCTCGCGCATGGATTCCGTCAACCCGTGCTGGATGATGATGCCGTCCACACCAAGGGCGATGGCTTGTTCCACCATATCGGCCTGAAGCGCAGCGTCCTGACGGCTGTCGAGCACGCGCAGATTGACGCCAAGGGCGGCGGCCTGCGTTTCGACACCGGACAGATAGGCCTGAAAGAAATCCCCCGTGGAGAGATAGCGCACAAGTGCGATTGTAACGTCCTCTGGATTGTCCAGAGGGGCAGGGGCGTCCTGCGCCCCGGCGACGCCCGCGCCAAGCGCGAGACCTGCCACGCTTGCAAGGGCCATGAAGTGACGTTTCAGCATATATAGTCCTCCCTATTGCTGATGATCAATGCCCCGTGCCGGTGCGGCGCGAGGATAGGTAAAATGTGAACACAAGGGCTGCGACCAGAACGGCGCCCTTGACGAAATCCTGCGTGTAATAGGGCGCGTTCATCATCGTCATGCCCTGCAGCAAGATGCCGACAAAGAGCGCGCCCATGGCGGTGCCAAAAGCGTTCGGCCGCGCGGCGCCCAGCACGGCAAACCCGATCAGTGCTGCTGCAACACTGTCCAGCAACAGGTTGTTTCCACTGGCGATATCCCCGCGCCCCAGCCGCGCGGCCAACAGGATTCCGCCGACAGAGGCCGTGACGCCGGATATCATATAGGCGATGACCTTATACCGGTTGACGGGCGTGCCTACGAGGCTGGCGGCGCGCGCGTTCGAGCCAATGGCATACATCAGCCGTCCGTGACGGGTAAATCCGAGGAACAGCCAGATCAGAACTGCGATCACCACGAAAATCACCACAGGCATGGGCAACAGGCGTTCGATGATCACATCAAAGCGGTGACGACCCAGCCAGAGGAAAGCGGCGGAAAAAGTGCCCTCCGCCACGGTGCCGCCTGACAGCGTCATACCGGTTGAGATTGAATTGCCCTGCGTCGGGATGCGTTGCAGACCGATGAGCAAAAACATCATGCCCAGCGTCGCCAACAGATCCGGCACGCGGAACTTTACGATCAGCAGCCCGTTTATCAAACCCACGAGCGCGCCCATGACGAGACACAGTGCCACCGCAACGATCGCGGGATGTTCGAGGATCACCATGGAATAGGCCGACAGCATCAGCGCCGATGTGGCCACAGCACCGATTGACAGATCAAACCCGCCCACAACCAGCGTGCAGGTCACGCCAAGCGCAAGGATGCCCGTGATGGCAACCGATTGCAGCACAAAGGCCGCCGACAAGGGGCCAAAAAACCCCGGTGCGGCGAGGCTGAAATAGACGATCAGCCCGACAAGAAGGATCAAAAAGCCATACCGAATGGCAAAGTCGAGAATGCGGTCGTTCATGCGGATATGCCTGTTGCCTTTGATGTTGTTCCTGTGACGTCTGCGATCAGCGCGGCAAGGTCGACATCCTTGTTCACATGTTCGCCAACAAGGGTGCCCTCGCTCATCACGAGAATACGGTCGGCGATCTCCAGCGCTTCGTCGATCTCGGCGAGGAACACCAGTGTCGCGCGCCCTTTCGCCGTGCTGCGGATATGCCGCCCGATGTCGCGCCGCGCGCCGATATCCACGCCCTGAAACGGCTCATCCAGCAAGAGCACCTTCGCAGGTTCCAGCAGCCAACGCGCGATCATGACCTTTTGCTGGTTGCCGCCCGACAGGGTGCCAATGCCGTCATTTGCCGATTGGCAGACAATGCCCAATTGATCCACCATGTGATCGGTGCGGTTTCGCTGTGCGCGCGATTTCAGGAAGGGTCCGGCGCTCAGACCCCGCAGAAAGGGCAGGGTCATATTATCGGCGATGTCAAAGGCAGGGATCACCGCATTACTGCTGCGATCCTTGGGCGACATGAACACGCCCTGTGCCACCGCATCCTCAACGGAACGGGGGGTGTAGGTGTCTCCATTTATGCGGATCTGGCCCTGCGCGGGGTGTGCGATGCCAAAAAGGATATCGGCCAATCGGCTTTTGCCGCTGCCCAGAAGGCCCACGAGTGCGACGACTTCCCCGTCCCGCACGGTCAGATTGAAAGGGTCTGTCCCTTCAGAAAGGCAAAGATCGGACACGTCCAGCACCGGCGCGGTCCCGGTTTGAACGGTGACATCCACATCCGTCATGCGGTGCCCCAGCATGGCGGTGACGGCGGCGTTGTAATCAAGCGGCGCGCTTTCAAAAAGCCCGGAAATCGCGCCGTCCCGCATCACCACAATCCGGTCCGCAATGCGTCGGATATCGGACATGCGGTGCGAGATATACAGGATCGCGACACCTTGGGCGCGCAGCCGATCAATCAGATCAAAGAGCCGCTCGGCCTCCGAGGCGGAAAGCGAGGATGTCGGCTCGTCCAGGATCAGCACTTTGGGCGCGCGCGCCATGGCCCGGGCGATGGCGATCATCTGGCGGTCGGCAACCGACAGATCCGACACCCGTGCGCGCAGATCGACATGAATGCCCATGGCGGCAGCGACTTTGGCGGCCTCGGCGCGCAGGTGGCGTTCGCGGACGAAAAACCCGTGGCCGCGTTCGACCAAACGGTCCAGCATAAGGTTGTTGGCCACGTCCAGATCGGGAATGACGCCGTCATTGATGGATTGGTGCACGGTCACCACCCCCTTGCGGATGGCGTCTGCCTCGTCCACAGGATCAAAAGGCGTTCCGGTCAGGGTCACCGTGCCACCATCCGCGGGGTGATGGCCGCAAATCACCTTGACCAGCGTGGATTTCCCGGCGCCATTCGCCCCCATCAGAACCGTCACGGACCCCGGTGACAGGGTCAGGTCAATGCCGCGTAAGACGTTATTTTTGCCGAACGATTTTTGCAGACCGTTCACGTTGAGCGCGTCGCCAGCCACTCACTTCCTCCCCTTGGTGGCCTGACGATAGGCAGGGTGAAATACTTTTGTCAAACAGTTTGACATAAGTATAAATCGCCAAGTATGTCATTGAGGCAAAGCGCTGCTTTGAGCATGAGAGGGAGGCTAGGCATGAATTCAAACACGTCGTATGAGGCCCTGAGCGTCGATACGCTGCCGCAGCGGTTGAAAGATGTGCCTGCGCTTGTGCAACACGTCGGACCGGATGCGTCGGGATGGCACGTGCAGGAGGTCGGGGACGGCAATCTCAACCTCGTCTTCATCGTGAGTGGATCGGTCGGCAAGGTCATCGTCAAACAGGCTTTGCCTTATGTGCGCCTCGTGGGGGACAGTTGGCCCTTGCCGCTTTACCGCGCGTTTTATGAGTATCACGCGCTGACCCGTCAGGCTGCGCGCGATCCCGGCGCGGTGCCGGAGATTTACCATTTTGACGAAGCGCAGGCGCTGATCGTGATGGCGTTCCTCGCGCCTCATGTGATCTTGCGCCGCAAACTGATCGCCGGGGAAAAGGTCGCAGGGCTGGCCGATTTTCTGGGCCGGTTCTGCGCGCGGACGGCCTTTCGTGGGTCCGAGCTTTCGATGCCAAGCCCCGACAAGAAAGCGGATGTGGCGCTTTTTGCAGGTAACGTCGAAATCCCCGCGATCACCGAGGCGCTGGTTTTCACCGACCCTTACTTTGATGCGGAGATGAACAGCCACACCGATGGATTAGGGCCTGTCATTGCCCAATTGCGCGGGGATGCGGCGCTGAAAATCAAGGTGCAGAAGATGCTGCAACGCTTTGTGTCTAATACGGAAACCATGGTGCACGGCGATCTGCATTCCGGCTCCATCATGTCGACGGAGAGCGACAGCAGGGTGATTGACCCGGAATTCGTTCAATATGGCCCGATGGGTTTTGACATCGGCATGCTCTGTGCGAACTTCCTGATGGCCTATTTCAGCCAGCCTGCGCATCGCGGTGCGGATCTGTCTGGGTATCAGGAGTGGATACTGCAGGTCATCGCAGACACCGCGCGCAGCTTTGAGGCAGAGTTTCGCCATCTGTGGGCAACCGAGCGGACGGGCATCCTGTACCCGGCGTCCCTGTTCGAGGATCAGGGCCACGACAGCGCTGCCGCCTGCGATGCGGTTCTGGCCGGGATTTGGCATGATGCATGGGCGGTCTGCGGGATCGAGATGCACCGGCGGTGTCTGTCCCTCGCGCACAACGCGGATTTCGAAGAGATCGCGGATGTCGCTCTGCGCGCGCGGCTTGAGGCGCGAAACCTGAGCATGGGCGCGGAATTGATCCACACCTCCGACACAATTGCGGATGCGCAGGCGGTTTGCGCGCTCGCGCGGAATTTTAACCGAAAGGACGTTCTATGAAGATCGACGGCACGCACTACCGATCCTTATGGTGGAACAGCGAAAACAACGTTCTGGAGATCATCGACCAACGCTGGTTGCCGCATGAATTTCGCGTCATCCCCGTGGCGGCGATGCAGGATTTTGCCGATGCCATCTATGAGATGCGGGTGCGCGGTGCGCCCTTGATCGGGGCCACGGCGGCCTATGGTATGGCATTGGCGATGGCCGAGGATGCATCGGACGCAAATATGGATGCGGCCTGGACCTTTCTGGAAAAAACCCGCCCGACTGCGATCAACCTGCGGTGGGCGCTGGATCGGTGCCGCGCGGCATTGCGCCCCTTGCCGGAAGCTGACCGCGCCGCTGCTGCCCTGACGCTGGCCCATGAGATCGCTGACGAGGACGTGGAGATCAACCGCCGCATCGGCGAGAATGGTCTGGCGCTGATCCGCGAAATCGCGGCGCGCAAACCGGCGGGCGAACCTGTCCGATTGCTTACGCATTGCAACGCCGGGTGGCTGGCGACCGTCGATTGGGGCACCGCGACCAGCCCGATGTATCACGCACAGGACGCGGGCATCCCGCTGCACGTCTGGGTGGATGAGACGCGCCCGCGCAATCAGGGTGCCCTGACCGCGTGGGAGTTGGGCAAGCACGGCGTGCCCCACACCTATATTACTGACAATGCGGGCGGGCATCTGATGCAGCACGGCATGGTCGATATGGTCATCACCGGAACCGACCGCACGACGCGGCGCGGTGATGTGTGCAACAAGATCGGCACGTACCTCAAGGCGTTGGCCGCGCATGATAATGGCGTGCCGTTCTACGTCGCACTGCCATCCCCGACCATTGACTGGACGGTGAGCGATGGCGTGGCTGAAATCCCCATCGAGGAACGTGATGCGCGAGAAGTCACCCATGTGCAGGGGCTGACCGACGGTGGTGGGTTTGGCACCGTGCAGGTCACGCCGACGGGGACGCAAGGGGGCAACCCGGCCTTTGATGTGACGCCGAACCGACTGGTTACGGGTCTGATCACCGAACGCGGGGTTTGCGATGCCTCTGAGGCCGGGTTGTCCGACCTGTTTCCCGACTTTGCGAAGGCGGCAGAATAGAACGTGTCGCTGCCGGCAGGGTCCACGGGCAAGGCCAAAAGTGCCGCACCTGATCTGGCGCGGTTCCCCGCGCGCGATGACGCGCTTTATGTTGAGGCCGCGTGGCTTTATTACCACGACGGGTTGAACCAGAACGAGATTGCGGCGCGCATGCGGATCAGCCGTGCGTCGGTGGTGAACTACCTCAATGAGGTGCGCGCGCGGGACTGGGTCCGGGTGCATCTGGATAGTGACGTATTTCGGGGGCATCGCTTGGCGGCGCAACTCTGCGCCAAATACGGGCTGGCCGAGGCTTTGGTGGTGCCTGAGGGCTCGCCCGATCACGACGCGGCTGCCGCGAGCGTCGCGCGGGTGACACGGGCTGCTGCGGATTGGTTGCCCCGCTTGCTGGAACCGGGCGACAGCTTGGGCGTGTCCTGGGGCGCAACCGTCTATCAAATGGCCCAGCAGGTCCCTTACACGCCAGTGCCGGATCTGACGGTGATCCAGCTGTTGGGGTCGCGCCCCGCCGCACTCGGTTTCGAGGCGGAGGCCTGTACGTCGATGCTGGCGCATCGTCTGGATGGGCAGTGCATAAACCTGCATGTGCCACTGGTGCTGTCGAGCAAAAAACTGCGCGATGCGCTCTGCGAGGAACCGGTGGTGCGTGACCAGCTTGGGGCATTGGCGACCTGCAACAAGACCGTCTTGGCCTGTGGCACCTGCGACGCGGATGCCCATGTCGTGCGCAGCGGCATCCTGAGCGCGGAGAGTATCGCCAGATATCGCGAAAAAGGGGCGGCGGGCGTGATTTGCGGCCGCCTGATTGATGCCGAGGGGCGGCCCATGGTCGCCGATGTCGAAGAGCGGATGATCGGCGTCTCGCTGAACCAGATGCGGGGTAAAGATATGGCGCTTCTGGTTGCTGCCGGGTCCGGGCGCGCGGGACCAGCGCAGGCCGCGATCAAGGGGGGATTCGTGACCCATCTTGCGACCAGCACGCGGGTTGCAAAAGAGCTGCTGGCAATGAGTGCGTAGCGCCTGCAAGCCTACGTCCAGATACGATCAGGACCGTGCCGAGCGTTGATGGACGTCAGCCCTGATCGTATAAGCACCCTTGCGAGCTTCAAGAGCATGCGCCACATCGGGCCAATGTCAGTGCCCCGAGCAATCGCGCGTCGCGAAAGGGGTGATGGGCACGGGTGTGATGTCGCGCGTAATGCTGTGATCGCAATTCAGCAGTGTGCTGGCCAATTGTGCGGAGTTCCACATGCGGCTGGACCATCCGATACAAAAAGTAATTGATACCAGTCGGGTGCATGCTGAGCGCATAGCTTTTGGTCGAAGTTTCTGCGGACAGAAGATGAAAGGCCACTGGCTTGTCTCTACAATGGATTGTGGCAGGCCACCGCATGGCCGCCGCGTGCAGACAGGACAGGTGTCTCACTGGTGCAAATGGCCGTCGCATGCGGACAGCGATCGACAAAGGCGCAACCGGGTGGCAGATCAAACGGGCTGGGAACCTCACCTTCCAAAGGGGTAATGACACGGCGCTGGTTGGGGGTCGGGGCAAAGGTGCTGTCCATCAGCGTCTTGGTATAGGGGTGGCGCGCTGGCTGATCCGTATCAGGCAAGGCTTCGACGACGCGGCCCAGATACATCACCATGATTTCGTCGCAGAAATATCGCACAAGGCTCAGGTCGTGGCTGATGAACAGATAGGTCAGCCCAAGATCATCACGCAGTTGTTCCAGAAGGCTGATAATTTGCGCTTGCACAGATACATCCAGCGATGCAGTCGGTTCATCCAGAACCAGCAACGATGGGCGAAGCGCCAAGGCGCGTGCAATCCCGACCCGTTGCTTTTGACCACCCGAAATCTGATGCGGGAAACTCCCGGCAAGTCCAGCATTCATCCCGACCATTTCCAGCAATTCCGCAATGACGCTTTCGCGCGTCCCGGCATGTTCGCGCCCCTGAACATCGAACGGCTCCATCACGGCGCGGGCCACGGTATAGCGTGGATCAATCGCGGAGTAGGGGTCTTGAAACACCATCTGCATGTCAGCACGCAGCTTGCGCATTTCGGCGGATGTTTTTGCCAACAGATCATCCCCGTCAAACCTCAGCGTTCCTGAACTCGGTTCGATCAGCCGCAGAATAAGACGCGCCAGCGTGGACTTGCCACAGCCGCTCTCACCGACAACGCCGATCACGCGCCCCTTGGGAAGATCAAAAGACACATCGTTGACCGCGTGCATCGCGCGTGCCTTGCGGAACGGGCCGCCAGGGCTTGTGAAAACCTTGGACAGGTTGCGCACTTCAAGAAGGTTGCTCATGTGGCGGCCCCCGCAAAATGGCAGGCAGCAGCGCCACCACCCTGGGCGACAAAGGCTGGCCTGTCGATGGTGCAAACATCCTGCGCGCGTTCACACCGTGGATGAAACGGACAGCCCTTGGGGTAGTTCAATACGGTGGGAACCGTGCCGGGGATCCCGGTCAGATGCTCGTCGGCACCAAGCCCCCTCGGGATGCAGCCGATCAGCGCCTGTGTGTAGGGATGTTGTGGCGCATCAAAAATCGCGTTGACAGGCCCGTGTTCAATTACGCGGCCAGCATACATCACCACGACCTTGTCGCAGCTCTGGGCAACGACGCTCATGTCATGGGTGATCAGCACCAGCGCCAGATCGCGGTCCTTGACCAGATCATCCAGCAATCGAATGATCTGCGCCTGCACGGTCACGTCGAGCGCCGTGGTCGGCTCATCAGCGACCAGAACATCAGGATCGGCGGCCAGTGCCATGGCGATGACGATCCGCTGTTTCATGCCGCCAGACATCTGGTGCGGATAGCGGTTACAAATCAGCGCCGGTTCGGGAATACGCAACGTGCCCAGAATTTCGACGGTGCGCGCGCGGGCCTGTGTGGCCGTCATGCCCAGATGCAAAACGGCGACTGCATCAACCTGCGGGCCGATCTTTTGCAACGGGTCCAGTGACGTCATCGGGTTCTGGGTAATCAGGCCAATGCGCCCGCCGCGCAGTTTGCGATACGCAGGCTCCGCCAGTTGTGTGAGTTCCTGACCGTCGAAAACGATCGATCCCGCAGTGATCCGCCCCCCCGACAAGGGCAGCAGGCCCATCACGCTCATCGCGGTAAGGGATTTGCCTGATCCGCTTTCGCCCACGATGCCAAGCGTTTCTCCCTTGGCCAGTGAAAAGCTGACACCTGACAAGGGGGCGACAGGACCGAACGCCACTTCGAGATCGCGAACCTCCAGCATGCTCATGTCCCTCTGATCCGGTCGCGGATATTCAAGGCGCGGATCAATTCATCCCCGAACAGGTTCACTGCAATGACCGTGACGGCGACGACGACACCGGGAAAGATGATGACCCAGGGCGACAGGAACAGCTGCGCGGTGCCGCTGGACATCATCGCGCCCCAGCTTGGGGTTGGCGGCTGCGCGCCAAGGCCGAAGAAGCCCAGCGTCGCCTCCAGCACGATGCCGTCGCCGATGGCCAGCATACCAACGACGATGACAGGGGCGATGGCGTTGGGCAGCAGATGTCGAAGCAGGATATGGTGCGGTTTTGCCCCAAGGTTGATGGTCGCCTCAATGAACGTTTCGCGCTTGAGCCGGACAATCTGCGCCCGCGTGAGCCGGGTGAACTGCGCCAGATATGCAATGGCGATGGCGAAGGTGGTCGAAGTCAGGCCGGGACCGATGATGGCGACAAAGATCAAGGCAATCAGAATGTCGGGGAAAGACCACGTGAGATCGACCACGGTCATGACCGCGCGTTCGAATAATCCGCCGAAATATCCTGCTGCGGCACCCAATGTCATGCCTGCAGTGATTGAAATGGCAATCGCCGTGGCACTGACCGACAGCGACGTGCGCGCGCCGTAGATGACCCGGCTCAGAACATCGCGGCCGAACTGATCGGTGCCCAGCAGATGCGGCCACCCGGGAGGCGCGTTGCCGTTCGTCAAATCCTGAGCGGCATAGTCAAACGGCGTAATCCAAGGCGCAAAGATCGCCGTCAGAACCAGAAGAACCAAGAATCCGCCGGCAATTTTGCCAAGCCACGACCCGAAGGCGCGCCCCACGGAGGTATTGCCGAAACCGGCCATCATGCGGGCAGCGGTGCCTGTCATACTTGTCATTTTTTTGCCTCTCGGATGCGGGGGTCCATCGCGGCTTGCGCCACATCACCGATCAGCGTTCCCAGCATCACGGCAAGGGCGAGCATCAGCAAACACCCCTGAACAACAGGATAATCACGCTGCCCCAAAGCGCGGATCAGCAACGATCCGAGCCCGGGGCGGCCAAAGACGAATTCGACGGTAACGGCGCCACCCAGTATCCACCCGATCCGCAGGGCCAGGATTGTAACAACCGGCAGCATCGCATGTGGCATCAGGTGGCGGAACAGAATGGTGCGCGATGACAGACCCTTCGCATGCAGAAGCATGACAAAGTCCTCGCGGCGCACATCCAACAGGGCCACGCGTGTCACGCGGGCCACGAGCGCAACGCCCCCAAAGCCGATCGTCAGAACCGGTAGGACCAGCGATTCCCAGCTGCGCGCACCCGATACGGGGAACCACTGCAATTGCACAGCAAAGAACAGGATCATCAACAGCGCCAGCCAGAAACCCGGCACGGTTGAACCCAGCAGGATGAACCCCCGCACAATCTGTTCGACAATCGCTGACCGGGTCGTGGCGGAGATCGTACCGAGGATGATGCCTACCGTGCTCGAAAATATGAACGCGAGCGCACCTAGTTGCAGGCTATAAGGCAGGTTCTGCCCGATCAGATCGGCGACGGGGCGGCGCAGCACGATGGCCTCTCCGAAGTCGCCCTGAAACATGGCACCGACCCATCGAAAGTACTGGACAAACAAGGGCTGATCCAACCCGTATTTGACGACCAGCGCCGCGCGGTCTTCCGGCGAGGATCCAACGCGGATCAGGTTGTCTATCGGGTCACCGGGCAGCAAGTGAACGATCATGAAGATCACAACCGAGATCGAGATCGATACCGGGATCAGCATCAATGCACGAAGGAAAATGTATCGCAGCAGCATGTCAAACGTCTCCGGTTGCGCGGTGGTTGCCCACCCCCAGCGCGGGGATGGGCGATGTCGCTGGACGTTTATTCGACGACAGTCATGTCCTGCACTGTCTGCGAGCGAAACCGCGTGCCGCGCACAGGGTCAGGGACGTTCACACGGTCCGAATTATAGGCGATGTTCTGTGTCGGCTGATAGATCGGCACGAACAGATGCTGCGACAGGACGTATTCATGGTAGGCCGTGAAATTGGCGATCCGTTGGTCGGAATTCAGGCTTTCTTTCATCGCAACGTCATTCAGGCGCTGGCCTTCGACGTCACTCCACATGGACACATTCGGATAGCCCAGACGTTCACCCGAAAAGAACCAATCCAGAATGTCGGAATTGTTCCAGTCGTACCCGCGCACGGCGAGCTGGTGGCGGTTTTCCTTGTATTCGTCACGAATGGTCGAACTGTCGAACACGGTGATCACCGCCTCCATGCCGATCTCGGCCAGTTGTGCCTGCACCACTTGGGTCAAGGCTGTGAATTCTGTGCCGTTCTGGGTGAACAGCTTCACGGACAATGGCTCCCCGTCTTTCGTACGCACACCGCCATCGTCCATGATCCAACCGGCTTCATCCAGAAGCGCCATTGCGCGGTCAGGATCGTAGCTCACGTTCAGGGCCGGATCGACCTGCGCCTCGGGCAGTGACGAAATCAGAAAGTTATGCGCAGGTGCCCCGACACCATTATAGATGGATGCAACAATGGCTTCCTGATTGATCGCAAGTCCCGTCGCTTGCCGCACGAGGATATCATCAAAGGGTGGTGCGGTAACGTTAATTGGCATGTAGTTGATGCCGGTGCCGGGCATTTGTATGACCGCAATGTTGGCTTCAACCGCCAGAATTTGCAGGAAATCCGTCGGAACACCCAACAAAAGATCAATGCCGCCTGTCTTCAGTTCCAGAAAAGCAGTTGATTGATCAGGGACTTCGCGAAACGTGATTTGCGCTATATGCGCAGGGCCTTGGTTTTCGGACAGGTTCGATGCCCATGCGTAGTCGTCATTGCGCGTCAGCACCGTTTGCAGACCGATCGTAAAGCTCTCCATCCTGAAAGGTCCGGTCCCAACCGCGCCTGTCACACCAAAATCATCGCCCAATTCGTCAAACGCAGCCTGTCCCGGAATGCCCATAAATGACGACGACAGGTTGAACAGAAAGTTTGGCTCGGGACGAGACATGACGAATTTCACCGTCAGCTCATCAATCACTTCGACGGAGGCGACAGCGCCCACAAGATAGGCGTTTTCGGTGTCCGCGAAATCCGGAATCCAATCCGCGACGGATTGCGCGTTGAACGCAGTCCCGTCATGGAATGTCACGCCGTCCTTGAGCTGGAAGGTCCATGACAAACCGTCAGCGGCTTCTTCCCATGAGGTTGCCAGATGGGGATGATAGGACTGGTCTGCATCCTGCTCGACCAAGCGGTCGTAGATCAGCGATGTCGCCGAATTGAGGTTGCTTGACGTCACTGGATTATACGATGTGGCCCCCAGTTCATCCGCGGAAAAAGCGATGATGATATCTTGCGCCATTGCGGCGTTTGCAAAGAAACTGGCGGCGAGAATTGCCGTTCCTGACAGAAGTCTCGTCTTTGTCGCATAGCGCATCGGTTTCGTCCTCTAATGTGAAAATGGATCGTTTCAGCTTCGTTTCTTCGTCTCCGTCTTTCGGGTTGGGGCGCTGCCCACATGACCTGTGAATTGACCGTAGAGGACCGAAATCCGGTTCATTCGGTCTTCGACTTCGGGGCCCAACTCCATGAACACGCCGCCAACAAGCAGGTTGGCGAGGCTGGCCATCTGGGCGGTGGATTCCCAAAACAGGTTGAATTCCGTGGGGACCACGAACATCTCGGTCGCAACGTCCCGGCCCCAGTCGCAATAAGGATCGGTGATCAATGTGACGGGAATTCCAGCGGCCTTTGCCGCAACCGCCAAATCGCGCGCCAGACGGGAATACCGCCGCGCTTCAAATATCACGAGGGCTGCATCCGTCTCGTCGCGCGCCAGTACCTGCGCAAAATTACCACCGGCAAGGTCCAGAAGTTCGACACCGTCGCGCAGGTATTGCAGTTGATTGACGAAAATCTGCGCCATGCCGCGTTCCGTCTGGAACCCTGTGGCAAACACGGCTTTAGCCGTTGCCAGACGTTTCACGACAGCGGCCCATTCATCGGTGTGAGCCAGTTCGTAAACCGACACCAGCGCCGCCATCTCAAGCTCCAGTCCGCGGACAAGCTGATCTTCGCCCGCACGGTTTCGCGCCTGCAAATCCCGCAACCGGTCGCCGATAAGCCACGGCTGGTCACCCATGTCCTGACGCAAATGCGCCTTGAGGTCCTTGAAACTTCTGTATCCCAGCGTCCGGCAAAACCGCCCCACGGTCGGCTCGCTCACCGCGACCTTTTCCGCAAGGCTGGCGGCTGTCTCAAAAGGGAGCGTTGCAATCTGTGCCAACATGTAACCTGCCAACGTACGGTCGGCCTTGGATGCAGATTGGCTTGCCTCTGAAAGGCGCGTTCGCAATGGATCTGTCACGTGACTCTCCCGGTCGCAGATAATGAATTTTGTAAGAAAACTTTCATTATGTCAAATCTTTAATGTAAACTTGCAAGTGTCCCCGGTTCGGCGTTGTGTGGTGGGACCAAGCGGCGCATCGCGCGCAGCAGTGCACAAAAGGCGTCACGCGATGGTTTATGATTTTATCGTGATGGGGGCCGGGATGGCGGGCGTATCCGCCGCCTACGAGCTTTCACAAAGCGCCAGCGTCTTGATCATCGAAGCAGAAAGGCAGCCCGGTTATCATAGCAGCGGGCGATCAGCGGCCTTGTTCACCCGTAACTACGGCACAGCACTTGTGCGCAAGATCAATGCGCTCAGCGAACCGTTTTTCCAAACTCCGCCCGAAGGCTTTGCCGACGGCCCACTGCTGCGGCCGCGCGGGGCGCTGGCGGTTGCAGGGGCGAACCATGGCGACAAGATTGATGCTGTTCTTGCAGCCGCGACACCGGACCATCCGGTTCATCAAGTCACGTCGCGCGAAGCTGTGAAAATGGTTCCATTCCTGCGTCTTGAATACATCGCTCGCGCGGCGTTCGAACCCGGCGTCAGTGACATCGAAGTTTCGACATTGCTCTGGGCCTATCTGAAGGGCTTCAAGCGTCGCGGTGGTCAGATCAAAACCGGAGAACCGGTAACAGCCCTCAACCAAATTGCCAAAAATTGGGCAGTCACGACCTGCAGGGAAACCTATTACGCCAAGACGATTATCAATGCATGTGGCGCATGGGCCGATGAAGTCGGGACGCTGGCCGGGGCTGCACGCATCGGGCTGGTCGCCAAGCGGCGCACGGCGATCATCGTTGATGCCACGCCGGGATATGATGTTGCTGCCTTGCCTTGCGTCGATTTTGCCGAGAATGACGCCTACATCAAGCCCGATGCAGGCAAACTGATGGTGTCCCCGGGAGATGCGACTGCGACACCGCCGCAAGATGCGCAACCTGACGAGATGGATGTCGCTATGCTGACGGACTGGCTGGAACGTCAGACACTGATTCCCGTGCGACGTATCGCGCACAGTTGGGCGGGGCTGCGTTCTTTCGTGCCCGACGAAAACCCTGTTGTCGGCTTTGACCCGTTGGTGCCCCGATTTATTTGGCACGCCGGACAGGGCGGTTATGGCATCATGATGGCGCCAGCACTGGCAAGGGCCGTCGCATCGCTCGCACAGGACGCGAGGTTGCCCAGTGATTTTCAGGCGTACCATGTGACGTCTGATGACCTTGGACCGGTACGGTTGGCGGTCCAGCCTGACAGTACGATTTAGCATCATTGGCAACTTGCGATATACATGTGTGATGGTCAGGACAGGGCAAGAACCAGCGCCATAAGTAGAAATTGGGTGCTGCACGCGCTGCTGAGCCCCTCAATCTGGTGCTCGCACAGCTTGCATTTTCTGAACCCTGGTGGTTACTGAGCCAGCAATGGCGAAGGAAACACTGGAATGATCACCTGCCGTTCTTTCGTCCTGGTGGTGGTGATGTGCAAAATCTGTGCGCTGTGATCGCGTTGCTTGCGGTCCGGAAACAAGCATGAAGTGGATGGGAAACACATGGGGCAAGTTTGGCGTTCAATGATGCTGGTGGCGACCGTGATGTGGGCGGGTGTGGCCGCCCGCGCCGATGACGTTCAGCAGGCCGCAGTCGATCAGTCCTTCGAGGCGGTGAAAACCGCCGCTGCTGCCGCAGGGCTGACAGAGGTCATTCAGATTGATCACGCAAGGTTGGCTGCCGCCGAGGGCGTAACAATGCCACCCGCCCGGGTTCAACTGTTTTCCGATCCTGCTCTCAATGCGGTCGTCTTGGCGGACAACATCCGAGCAGGTCTGGATTTGCCATTCCGTGTATTGTCTTTTGATGACCGGGGAACGTCTGCTTTGTCCTATACGTCGTCTGCGTTTCTGGCGCAGCGTCATGGCTTAACCACGGCCTCCGCCCTTGTTGATTTCGACGACAGGCTGAATGATGTTCTATCGCAATTGACAGTGACGTCGCCACAAGCAGTCACAACAAAGGGCGTCGAGCCTGATTTTGCGGTCCTTGAGATCAAATCCAAGTATGGGGTCGATGTATCTGTCGAACGCCTCAAGCAAGCGGTCACCGCGCAATCGGATACAATCTGGTTTGGTGATATCGACTTTCAGGCAGAAGCAGCAAGCCACAATGTCTCTTTGAGGCCTGCGAGGTTGCTTTTGTTTGGCGGTCCAGCACCGGGGGGTGTGGCGATGGCAGAATTCCCGGCCATCGGTTTGGACGCATTTTGCCAGAAACTGTTGGTTTATGAAGGCGAGGATGGAAACGCCGTTTTGATATTCAACGACATAGCGGCACTCGCGCGACTTCACTATGGCCGCTCGATAGAGCCTCATGACCTGCTCAACCAAAGACTGTTCGCGACCTTTCGCGGTGCTGTGGAGTGAGGCCCGGCAGGGTTTATCCGCTGACCCAACAAAGTTAACAACGCTTTAACCTAAAGTTTCTAAATCTTGAAAAACTCTGAACGTACGCATGGAGTTGAAACGTCTGCAAAGGAGATACTGTTGCAAATTCCTTCAAGAACAGCCGGCCCACTGATTGGTGCATTGGTGACAACGATCGTCGGGATGTCTGCGGCCATAGCGCAGGAAGACCGCCCGAACATCCTCGTGATCATGGCCGACGACGTTGGATGGGCGAGCCTTGGCAGCTATCATCAGGGTATCAAGAGCATTGAAACGCCCAACCTCGACCAATTGGCAAGCGACGGCATGCGCCTGACCGACTATTATGCGGAGCCCTCCTGCACGGCCGGACGGTCTGCCTTTTTGACAGGTCAGTTTCCGGTGCGTGTCGGAATGCACACTGTCGGATTGCCCGGCGACCCAGTTGGATTGAGCGATGAGGATCCGACGATTGCCGATATGCTGAAGTCCTTGGGATATACCACAGGGCAGTTTGGCAAAAACCACCTTGGCGATCAGAACCAGTTCCTGCCCACCACAAAGGGTTTCGACGAATACTGGGGATGGCTCTATCATCTGAACGCGATGGAATACGCGTCAGACCCCGACTGGCCGGATGATCCTGAGTTCGAGGCGGAATTCGGACCGCGCAATATCATTCATTCCTATGCAATTGACGAAGCCGATGAAACCGTTGATCCGCGTTGGGGTCCTGTTGGCAAACAGCGTATCGTGGATGATGGTCCCGCCCCGCCGGAACGGCAAAAAACTCTGGACAACGAAGTCACGGCAAAGACGATTGATTTCATTGATCGCGCCGTGGAAGGAGACACACCGTTCTTTGTCTGGATGGCGCCGGCGCGTGCGCATGTCTGGACGCATTTGAGCCCCGAATACGAGGCTATGCTTGGCAACGGCCGCGGCTTGCAGGACGTTGTTATGAAAGAGCTTGACGACAATGTCGGCAAAGTTCTGGCGCGTCTGGACGAACTGGGGCAACGCGACAACACGATTGTTGTTTTCACATCAGACAATGGCCCTGAGACGATGACGTGGCCGGACGGTGGCACGACGCCATTTCGTGGTGAGAAAGGGACGACCTGGGAAGGTGGCTTCCGCGTGCCCGCGATCATCAGATGGCCGGGCAAAGTGCCCGAAGGTCGGGTTGGAAACGGTATTTTCTCAGGAATGGACTGGATGCCGACGCTTGTCGCGGCTGCCGGTGGGCCTGACAATCTGCCCGAAGAACTCCTGACGGGTTTCGAGGGTTACAGGGTGCATCTGGATGGGTACAATCAGCTCTCCTACCTGACCGGTGGCGAAGAGAGCAACCGTGATGAAATCATATATTATGAAGGCACCAACCTGCAGGCCATTCGATACAAAGACTGGAAAGCGCATTTCGTGGTTCAGCATCATGGATGGGGAGGGCCGAAAGACGAGATGAACGCGCCCTTGCTGATTAACCTGCGCCGCGATCCATATGAAAAAGCATTTGATGAGTCGGGGATGTATGTAAACTGGATGGGCAAAAAGATGTGGGCCTTTGGGCCTGCTGCGCGGCTGGTTCAAAGACACCTGAAGAGCTTTGAGGAATTTCCGCCACGTGGGTCTGTTGTGGCCAACCAAGCCGCTGTTGAAAAACAAATCTCCAGCGAAGGCGGTATGTCGCAATAAGCCTACATTCGAAAAAGCAGGCTGGTCGCGCAAAATCTGTGGGGCCAGTTTCGCCTGATGCATCGAAATGCCGGGCGGTAATTTTGTACCGAAAACGGTCGCCAGCCTTTTTCTCGGTGCGTGATACAAAGGCAATTTCATATTCGACTGCGCGTGTTCGTGCTGCTTGCGGCAGTGTTTGAACATCAAGCCCTCTGGCGACATATGTGCGCCAATCAGCGAAAAGGGCTTTTGGACTGATGTTGGTAAAAATGTCAGAGGGTATCCTGCTCTTTGAAGGGCAGCTCAAACAATCAGCCTAGTCAGGAAAGCGTTCTACCGAGTCGCGCACCCTCATCGAAGACTGGCCCAGTTGCAGGGAAAGGAATGCCGCAGGGACGACAACGAAGCGCACCCGGAAAGCGCAATCGAAAACAACCCGTTGATCTTGCTGACGAAACGCTCGAATGATGGGGAAAAAGCGACCAAGTGCCTGCGCAATCATGCTTAAAACGCCAGAAACCGTTGCATGACCAAGTCACGTCAACCGGTCGTATGCTTCGCCTCGAAGTGCAGTATTTGCGCCCCGGTCGTTGGCGAAACGCCCTTCTATGCCGAAACGTCGCGGCAAGGCTTGGTCGATCATCGCCGCGAAATACCCAGTGGTTTGTGCCTATCTAAAACACAGGCTAGTTCCTCGCGAAGCGGGCACTCAGGTGCTTTAACTTCGGGGAATTATTTCCATTCGGTTATCAACGGATCTTTTATGAATCTGATATTAACAGACAAATATATTTTTCCATTCACATTTACCGTCAAAGAGGCCGTCAAACGAGACAGCTTTTGAAATCATTGGATTTTTCGTCTTGTTCTCGAGCACGCCACGTTCTGGAACTATTGGTAAGCAACACGAGTCATCGAGTTGCGAGAGTGAAGTGCAACATGAACTGAAGTTGCCAACAAAATAACTGGCCAAAGGACAAACTGGGCGACGGAAAACGATACGCCAACTGAAATGAGACTTTAATTCAGCCCGATTGATCGTTGTCTTTGGGTGCGGATGCCATGGTGCAGCACAATCCGATGCCTGTTAACTTGCTGATGACGTGAATGCGCAAGATGTCGTTTGATCTATTCGCCCTTTCCAGGCGGTGAACTACCACTTGTTCCTTGGTGTCGCAGCTTCGCGAAGCATCGATCCGTTGCCATGAAGCGTTCAACCATCGGTACGATCAGTTTTGCCGGTTCTGCAATCGTCTGGCCGTTTTGTCGCTCCAGCACTTTCGCGTAGGCGACAAGGTCGCGGTGGATTTGAGCAGGCAATGCCACTGTCAGTTTAACCGGTTTATCGTCCGACAATGCGCCCAGTTTCAATTTGGTCATCAGTGTTCTCCCTGTGGGTCGAGGATCAGATCGCGGGTCACGATCACGCGCACCGGAAACCCTGGCCAGATCATCAGGGTTGGCGAGATATCATTCTGACGACACACGATCTCGCGGCCTGCATCACCGATGGTGTCCAGTCCGCCGTCGCGGATGGCAGTGGCCATGGGGTTGTCATCATCAGCCCCCAGTTCGGCACCGATGTTGAGCAGTGTAGAAAGAAGTGCCGCCCTCAATACACCGCCCCAATGGTGATCGACACCGTCCTCGAGACCTGCATAGCCTGTGCTATCCGCTCCGGGCTGTCTTTCCAGGACAATGGATTGGCCATCGGGCAGGATGGTCCGGGTCCAGACAAGCAGGATGCGGTGTTGGCCGAAACCGACGCCATTGTCATATTCGCCGATGAGGCGGGATCCTTGCGGCTGCAGGAGATAGCGTCCCGATGGGCTGTCATAGATGTTCTGGGTCACTTGAGCCACGATCTGGCCGGGGACGTCAGAGCGAATGCCAGTGACGAGGGCGGCGGGAATGATGGACCCGGCCTGAAGGACATAAGGCGGGGCAGGCTGTGTGACCCTGTCGGGCGCGAAGATGCGTCGGTTGACGGCGGCATTGAAGAAAGCGAGTTGGCTGTCTTGGTCCGTCTGTGCGCCACCGCCGGATTGTGGCGTGATGAAGCCACCTGGAGCTGCGAGACTTGGTGCAGCGAAGCCCGATGGAACGGTCGGTGATTGGGTTGCGAAGAGCACTTAGCTTGTGCGGGCGGCCTCTTCTTCGGCCATGCGGCGCAGCTCGTCGGTCGTGGGGCGGTTTTCCGTGGTGAAGAGCTCGCCAGGGCGGTCCCGGGCGGGGCGGTCTTGCAAGGCAAAGATCAGCGCGCCGCCGATGCCGATAGCCGTGATGACGGCGAGGACTTTGCAGGACATGATACCGGACAAGCTCGTTGGCGATACTGGTTACGGATCAGCAGCGATCTTGGGTTGGTTGGTAGAAGAGCGCGGCATCGCCCCACACATTCAGGTCTGGGACAAACCCATGCGAACCGATGGCACATTCTCACGCGATGACTTCGTCTACGACCCCGCAGCCGATAGCTACACATGCCCCGGCAAGAAGGAACTGCGGACATACCGCCGGAACTCCTCCCAACCGCGAAAACCCAACGGCGGTAAAGACGGATTCATCCGATACCGCGCATCAAAACATGACTGCGATCCTTACACGCTCAAGCCGCAATGCTGCCCCGGGGACCCTGGCCGACGCGTGATGCGATCAGTTCACGAAGCGGCTCGGGACGTCGCCCGCGATACCCGCAAAACGGATGCTTACATGACTTCGTTCATTCAGAGATGGAAAGTCGAAATGCTGTTTGCTCACCTGAAGCGATACATCGGCCTGCCGATGATGCGGTTCCGAGGACCAAAAGGCGCATACGAACAGTTTCAGCTCACAGCCAAAGCCCAGAACCTCAGAAAACTTGCAAAACCGGTTCCGCAATCGGAACCAACAGGCTGACAGAAACAGCCCAGCTAATCTGGGCTTCGCCCATTGGCAGTTCCAACGTCGACTTTTTCAACACTATCCGGACTCTCCCGACATTCGTTTTCACGCCTTTGCTGACGCATCATATGCATGCTGCTGGATCCAACTCATCATTGAACGCAGTGCCCCGGTTGGCAGTTTCTTTCAGCCGTCGTCACCCCGTGGAGGTCGGTCGCCATCCGGCGGGGGCCGATCGCCATCTCGCAACGGCCGATCGCCGCGCCCCCCGATAAAGTCGCTCGACACCGAGCCTTTGAAACAGCGTGGAAAGAACGGGTAGGTATCGGTCGCGAAATAGACATACTGCCCATCGCGCACTGCGCCGTTGCATTCATCCAAAGTTCCGGAGCCCGCAACGAATTCGTAATCCTGCACGTAGGTGCCATCATGTGCGCCACCTGGACCAGACTCGCGCTCCCCGCTTTTCAGTTGCCAGGATGATTGCGCTTGGTCGCCCACGTAGTGGATTTCGAACCCATCTGCGGCAAAGCCAAAGAGGGTACTATCCAGCGCGTCTGTTACTGCAGAGGGAATGCCGTGATAGTGGTACATGCCCTGACCGTCCACATGGGCGTTCTGTGCGTCCATAACGAGCCCGCCCATGCCTTCAACATTCCATCCTGAGGACCGGTCGCGGGAATAGCCGCGCTCTGACGTGGGATCATAGTATTCCGCGGTGCCCGGACGCAGTGGAATCCCGGTCAGCGTAATACCCGAGATACGAGCGCGCCGGGTGATGGTATCCGTAAGCTCGGGCGTTGCATCCATACAAAACCTATGGTTCTGCTCTTCCACCGTCGCCCCGGCTCGCCATGGGCCGGTTTCGTGATCGGGCACGCCATCGGATGCGATACAGCGCTGATCCCCATCCACAGTAATAGTCACATGCGCCTGAACCGCAGCGGCGGTCAAAAGCGTCAGCGCGAGCGTGGTGCTAAGTGTTTTCATGATACCCTCCAGATGCTTGGATAAAAGTTTAACGGGCACCAACGGAGTTTCCGTCGTTCTTTTTATCGGAGAGTATGGGCGCGCAATCAATCTCATGGACCATATGTCCCCTTAAGCCCCTGCCGATTGACCAAGATATATTGCAAGTTGGCATCCACCTCCCGGAAGCTGGCCTTCCTCGCACAACGGAAAATTGGCGGCGTGTGTTCGGAATGCTCTAGGGGAAAGTTTTGCGCTTGCGCACTATGTCGCTCGCTTCTGCGGAAACCAGCCATCCGCGCTGTCAAGCTCATCCAATCCTCCAAAGTAGAATGTACTGTTGACGAATTCCAAAAACAGTTGCGCAACAAAGGCTTTGAACTGGTTTCGCTTAGGTACTCGCCGGCGCGAAAAACCACCGCCATCAGGCGAGGCCCGCACCGTACTGAACAAACCGACTCCGCAGTTCGACGGAAAGTCATACTTCTAACGTTTAATGAACCAAATGACGAAAGGGTGCTTCCGCTGATGCGTATGTTCTTAACGCTTATTACTGCCGTCGGGATCTTGATGGGAGCTTACGTTTTAACGTTCGGCATACCTGCGCTTGCCACAGCGCTATTTGGCGTTGAGGTAGAAAATAGTGATGCTGCGGACGTGCTTCGGGGTGGTGCGCTCGGGGAAGGAAGAGGCCGACGCGGCAGTACCTCGACCACCGTCGTGACCGCACCGCTAACCATGATGCCCTACGAGAGCACCTTAAACGCTGTCGGTAGCGCAGAGGCCCTGCGTAGTGTGAGCGTGCTTTCAGATGCAGCGGGAGAAGTGATCGAAGCGCATCTGCCGTCCAATGGCGAGATCGAGGCAGGCGACGTTCTTGTGACCCTTGATGCGCGTACCGAAACGCTGAACTTGGAAATTGCGCAGGCCGAACTCGAGCAGGCCCGCGATACCGTAAACCGCTATGCGCGTTTGCAGGCAATCGGGAATTCAACAATCACGGCTGTGACACTTTCGGATGCCGTTGTCGCACAGCGATTGGCGCAAGCAAACGTTGGGCTGATGGAAGTGGCACTTGATGACCGTACGATCCGCGCCCCAATTTCAGGACGGCTGGGCTTAAGCGATGTCGAGGTCGGCGACGTTTTGGCGGCGGGAGCAGAGATCGTGACGATTGATGATGCCGACGCATTGTTGGTTTCATTTGAGTTACCGGAACGTGCGATTGGCATGTTGTCTGAGGTCGATACCGTTTTGGCGAGCACACCTTCGTTCACAGGGCGGATTTTTGATGGCAATATCGTCGCGTTTGACAGCCGCCTTGATAGTGTGACCCGCAGCGTGACCGTCGAAGCGCGTATCGAAAACCCCGGCGGCATGCTTTGGCCGGGCATGACGTTTGCGGTGCGTATCATTCACGAAAGCGCACCGATGGCTGCCGTACCCTCAACGGCGATAACATGGTCTCGCGAGGGATCGAAGGTTTGGATTGACGCTGACGGGATCGCCGAACCGGTTCCCGTCACGATCCTGTTTCGACGTGATGAGTTGGTCTGGATCGACGCTGATGTCGCTGAAGGCACGCTCGTTGTGACCGAAGGAGCGCAGAAATTGCGTGAAGGCGCTCGGATCGCAACAGTGGGTGACGATGCCCCAAAAAGGTCGCGAGACGGCGAAGAGGACGGTGGTGGCGCACCCGGGCGTAGTCCTGCGGCAGATGCGAATTCTGAAACCGAGCAAAGTCAGGCACCAACATGACCACCCCTCAGACGGCTCCCCTGAACCGAAAAACCGGCTTTGCTGATCTATTTGTTGCCCGCCCCGTTTTCGGGCTTGTTATCAACCTCTTAATTTTGATCACAGGGCTCGCGGCGATCGCGGCTGTAGATGTGCGTGAAATGCCGGACGTGGATCAGCCGGTATTATCGGTACGGACTGACTATGAAGGGGCGGTGCCAGCGACGGTTGAACAAGGAATCACACGGCCGCTTGAAGACGCATTGAGCGCGCTGGAGGGGCTTTCGTACATCGAATCCAGTTCGGAAACGGGTTCAAGCCGCATCACGATTGACCTGTCCGAAGGCACCGATGTTGATGTTGCAGCAAACGAGGCCCGCGAGATTGTATCGGCCACCCTCCGTCAGCTTCCAGATGATCTGGACGACGACCCCAGCGTGTCGAAAAGTGATAGCAACGCCGATGCCATCATCCGTTTGGCGATCTTGGGCGACGCCAGTTTTGACGAACTGACGGAGCTTGCTGAAGGCGTCATATATGACCGTTTGATGCTGATTGACGGTATCGCCGAGGTCACGGTGCGCGGCAATCGCGCAAATGAATTTCGCGTGACGCTTGATATGCCATCGCTGCTGAGCCGGGGATTGACGGTGTTTGATGTGTCGGACGCATTGGCTGCCTTGCGGGATGACACGCCACTTGGATCGCTGGAGACGTCGGCGCAATCGATTGCGCTTCGAGTTGGCAACGCCAACGTGACTACCGATACGGTTGGCCAGCTCTTGATTGATGAGACGACGCGGGTGTCTGATGTGGCCTTTGTGCAGTTAACACCGGAGGACAGCTCCGTTTTTGTCCGGGTCAATGGCGAAACTGCGGTTGGGCTGGACATCAGCCGGCAATCCGTTGGGAACACGCTCAAAATTTCCAGAGAGGTTGGCGTAGCGGTTGCTGATTTACAGGAATATTTGCCGGAAGGCGTGACGCTTCTCATTGTGTCTGACGATGGGGTGTTCATCGAAGGATCTATCAATGAGGTCGTAAAATCCATTGGACTTGCGACGATCATTGTCATTGCGGTCATCTTCGCTTTCCTGCGGTCGCCGCGCGCAACGATCATCCCTGCGGTCACGATACCGGTCGCGTTGGTTGGTACAGTTGGTGCGATCTGGTTGACGGATTTTTCTGTTAACACCATCAGCCTTTTGGCGTTGGTTTTGGCGACCGGAATGGTCGTAGATGACGCCATTGTTGTGATCGAAAACATCGTTCGCAAGCGCAAACAGGGTATGGGCGCCTTTGCCGCTGCTGCCGCCGGGACCAACGAGGTGTTTTTTGCTGTCATTTCGACCACCGCTACGCTGGCTGCGGTGTTCATTCCGATTTCGTTTTTACCTGGCCAAGCGGGCGGCGTGTTTAGCGAATTTGGATTTGTCCTGGCCTTTGCCGTGACCCTGTCATCGATGACCGCTCTGACCTTGGCGCCGGTGCTGGCCGCATTTTTGGACCCCGGAAAACCAAAAGCGGAAAGCGCGCCAGACACACCAGGCCGGCTTGTACGCACATTCGACTTCGTCATGGACCACGCACTCCGTGCACCTCTGATCGTATTGGCGATTGCGGGTGGGTTTGCAATAATTGCTGCCGGTGCCGCGAGCACCTTGTCGTCCAGCATCACACCCGAGGAAGATAGAGGCTTTTTCCTAATTCAAGCCCGGGGCGCGACCGATACGACGGTTGATTATCTCGATACGCAGGTGGTCTTGGTTGAAGACATTCTCACACCCTACCGCGCAACCGGTCAGATTGAGGTGGTGCAAAGCATCATCGGTGTTGGGGGAGGGAACGATGCTTTTATCATTGTGCGCTTGCCCGACTGGGCAGAGCGCGATTGGTCGCAGTCTGACCTGATCGCTGATTTGACGGACGAGCTTGCGTCTGTGCCCGGTGTTCAGGTCAGTACGCGGTTTACCAATAGCTTGAATATTCGGGGTGCAGGGCGCGGATTACAGTTTGCTGTGACCGGTACGAACCTTAAGGAAATAACCGCTGCTGCTGAAGATTTGATTGAGGTCATGTCAGCAGACAGCGTCTTTACCACACCGCAACTGTCTGGTGAAAGCGTCGAGGTTCAGTTTGAGGTGAAGGTCGATCCAGACATGGCCCGCGTTTTTGGACTGACGGAAGCAGAGATTACAGAGACGGTCAGTGCAATGGTGCAGGGGAACGTTGCCGTCACGGTCTTTGAAGATGACACGGAAACCGAGGTCATTGTGGTGCCCGGCGGGCGCCCGATCGATGATCCCTCCGACATCGACTCTATTTATCTACGTTTGCCTGGTGGAGCCTACGTTCCGCTTTCCTCTACTGCGACGCTTGAAGCGGTGGTCAGTCAATCCGTCATTGAACGTCAAGCCGGATCGCTTGCGGTTTCGGTCCAGAGCAATCTCAACGAAGGCGTTGATCTTGGCACGGCGATGACACGTCTGACCGAAATCGCGGACGAGACCTTGCCCGATGGTATGGGCATCACATTCACCGGTGAGGCCGCAAGCCTGACAAACAGTCAGACGGGAATGTATTTGGTCTTTGGCATAGCGTTTTTGATCGTATTCCTCGTGCTCGCGGCCCAATTCGAGAGCTTTGCCAGCGCGGTGGTCATCATGTTGACCGTGCCATTTGGATTGGCGGCGGCGTTGTTTGCGATCTCGCTGACAGGGGGATCGTTAAACTACTACAGCCAGATCGGTCTGGTGATGCTGACTGGTGTCATGGCAAAGAACGGAATCCTAATTGTCGAATTCGCAAACCAGTTGCGCGAGGCAGGCCAAGACATCGATACCGCAATCCGTGATGCGCTGCGCCTGCGGATCAGGCCCGTGATGATGACCATGGTATCGACCGTGTTTGGTGGTATACCGTTGGTTCTCACGTCTGGGGCAGGTGCCGAGGCGCGCATCGCAGTGGGATGGGTGATTGTTGGCGGCTTGGGCTTTGCCACGGTTTTCACACTCTTCCTTACCCCTGTTTTCTATCGATTGATTGCGGCTTGGGGGGCGGCACCGGGCATGGCATCAAAGCGGTTGCATCGCGAAAATACGCAGCAAATAGTGGGGGCCGAGTAACAATCGACTACTCTATTCAGTACGAGCGTCGATCTTGACGCTTTGTTGTTTGTTCCGTTGAGATCATTAAGCGCCAAAACCTGCGGCTGAAGTAGATAGGGGGCAAGTTTGGCCAAGCCCGCGACTTGATTGTTGCTTGTGCTCGAAGCGAATGGACGGTTCGGAACTACACGCTTCTGCCCCCATGAATGTCCGGTCAGGCAAAATCCGCAGAGCTACAAAACAAGCGACCCTGCGTGTGCGATGAAATGCTCCATCAGCAATGGCCGCTGCTCCCGCGAGATTGTAGCGTTGCCCGAGGTCGGCAGTTCGGGACTTTGCGTCATTTCGCTGGAGCTGCGCCCACGTCTGCTGGAGAGGGTTCAAAACGCACTAGCGCCGAGGAAATTGCGCAAGAAGCCTTATCGTTTTCTTTATTATTGAGAAACTCTCTTGGCTACGCCGAGTTCGTCCCAATCCTTCCATGTGGCGTACGCAATCGAATTGGTTGTAGGAATCGCCCGCAGCCGATCAATCAAGCTCTGTTTATGACCTTCTAAACGAAATTTATTCGTCTCTGCACCGTCCGTGGTATATCCATGCCCTTGAACGCTATCTGCCAGAAATGGAGGAAGAACGGAAAACCCCATGTAATGAAGGGAATACTGGGTCGACCAAAGGATCTGCTCTATGGTTCCACCCCGACCACCAGGTTGCATCACGATAGCAGGCGCGCCAATCGTCGCGGCGCACATCGCAACCTTGCCGCTGAAGTGACCCCGATCATACCGTTTGGTGCTGGTGTAAAGGCCGCCGCTCACAAACACACGATCGATCCACCCTTTCATCATTGCAGGAACGCTGTGCCACCAGATTGGGAACTGCAACAGCACAAAGTCGGCCTCTTCCAAAAGCGCTATTTGACGCTCCACATCCGTTGAAAGCCGACCAGTCTGAAATGCGTGCCGTTGCTCTCCCAGAACCGAAAATTCATCTGGATTTTCCCGGTGCAAAAAGTGCTTCTCAGACTCGACCGGGTCAAAGCCTTCTTGGTACAGATCGGTTATTCTCACTGTATAACCTTGCGCTTCGAGCGTTGCTTTCGCCAGTTCTGCCAGCGCGCCATTGAAAGATTTACGCTCTGGGTGGCAAAGGACGATCAGGGCTTTCATCAAAGTGATCCATTCGAAAGTTGCTTTCAAACAGAGATATCATGTACATTTGTGACGTGGTTAGGAAAAATATTGGCGAGTTGACTTACAAAAACGTACAATCGACTATCTTGGGACGACATATGCCTTATCCATGCAATTCGCTCGACAGAAACGTTAAGTGGCGCAGCACGTGCTTTAGGCGTTAGCCACCCAACCATTTACAGAAAACTCAATTTCATCGAAGACAAACTCGGCGCGGTGTTCTTTCAGCGGTCAAGGACAGGCTACACGCCGACTGCCGCGGCCATCGAAATTTGCGACTTGTTTGATAAGCTGCGGCACGAAGTCGATATCACGGAACGGCAGATAACCGGACAGGATTTTCGCCCTTTTGGCAGCGTACGGTTGACGACAACAGATTCACTGCTGTTCGGCTGGCTCAGCCCAGTTCTTGCCAGCTTCGGTAAGAAGTACCCCGATATCGATCTGTCAGTCGTGGTTTCGAACGACTTTCTAAACCTGACGAGACGAGAGGCAGACCTCGCGATAAGACCTTCAAGTACGTCCCCAAATTCAATGTCTGTTAAGAAAGTTGGAGTGATCAAGCAGGCCGTATATGCGTCACAAGACAAAGTGTCTCCCGACCTTGGCGATGTAGATCTTTCCCGTCTGGCGTGGATCGGACCCGATGACAGCATTCACTACCCCACGTTGCAGAACTGGATGCGTATCAATGGCTACGACCAGTTATGCCGGTATCGGAGCAATTCTGTTCTGGACATGTTTTGGGCGACGAAGTGGGGAGTTGGCGTATCAGTATTGCCATGCTACCTGGCGGATGAGTGTGAAGACCTGACTAGACACGGCACATTTCTTCCTGAACTTGCCACGGATCTCTGGCTTGTGACGCACCCAGACCTAAGGAAAACTGAACGAATTAGACTTTTGATCGATTGGATCAACGCAGCCGGTCAGGGTGTATTTCGATAAGAAACCGGCCTCTGTGGTTATACCTACCTCGATCTGCTCTCAATCGAATCACAACCAGAAGCCTCATGCAAACCTTGGTTCCAGCATCGCGAAAACACAAAAGCCGCCATTCATCCATCTTGCAGCATCTGGAAGAATGGGCTCGGACCAGGCATTTGCCACTGAGCAAACGAAGGTCCGGTTTTGGCAATGACTTCGAGTTGCACGTTGATCGGTGGATGGAGAAGCATAGCGAATCGAACGTTGCATAAAAATGTCAGTGATTGGGGTGAACACATCGACCCTTCGAGAGTCAGCTTCTTTTCTGGGATTTTTGAACGCCCAACACCGCAGCCACCGCGGCGGCGAGATTATCTTGTGCGCCCATGATGGATTGGACTGGTTCATTTTTAAATTCAATAACTTAAACGGCGTCGTGTGCACTATGTGTGCAACGTGAAGTCGCCTTCTGGCGTGCCCTACCGTACGTTTGGCAGTTAAGCGGATTTGGCAAGATTTAAGCGCGTTGGAACCGGAAGTTCCTTGGGACCTTAACTCACCAGCAACACGATATAACATAGCCATTTATCCCTTGCCACGCCGATTAAGGATTGAGTGAGTTGAAGGTCGCACTAGGGTTGGGACGACTCTAGCCCTTGCGCGTCGGTCTCGGATTACGTCTCGATTGTTGATTGATCCGGTCACCATTGAAAGCGGACCTTGTTTGCGCTCCATAACAGTAGAAATATCAGAGCAAGTCGTGTGTTCCACACGTTGGAGCAAACTTGGTTCTTTCCTTCTCAAAGGGGCAAAGCTGTTTTGACAGTTTGGCTTTGCCTCTGTAAAGAATCGCAGCCTTGACTTGGTCACGGAAGTGTTCTCTCTGGATTGATTTTACCAGTTTGATTTGTCCAAGAATTGATGTCATCAAACTACATGGTTTTCCTGAACGTTAGTCATAACACCGCTCTTGTTGCAGCTTCTGTGGTGATCGCGCTTGCGGCGGGCTTCACCGGTTTGACTTTGTCAAAAGACCTTTCAAAGCAAAGTATTTCCCGTCGAAAAATATCTGTTGCGGCGTCAGCGATTGCCTTGGGTGGTGGCATTTGGTCAATGCATTTTGTGGCGATGCTTGGGATTCAGATGCCCATCTTGTTTTACTATGATGCTGCTATCACGCTGGCGTCAGCGTTGCTTGCGATCCTTATTGTTGGAACCGCTTTGCTGCTTTTGCATTTTCGTGAACGGACACCTGCCACGGTGTCCGCTGCGGGGGCTTTGGTTGGGTGCGGTATACTTGCGATGCACTACATTGGTATGGCTGGACTGCAGTTGTGCCGTGCTGTCTATACACCGCTTGGGCTTGGTTTGTCGGCCATTTCAGCCATTGGTCTGTGCATCGCTGCGTTCTGGATCGCCTACGGTCAGCGAACCAATCGCAGCATCCTGCTTGGCACGCTTTGTTTCGGTTTTGCTGTCTGTGCAGTGCATTTTGTGGCAATTGCCAACACAAGGTTTGTTGCTGTTCCCACGTTAAATGAATTTGGTCCGGTCATGAGCAATGAAACGCTGGCCATCGGAGTCATCATTTCAAGCTTTGTTATCTTTGGTGGGTTCTTGTGGATGGGCGTGACTTTCTTTATCCCGCCTATTCCTTTGACGCATGACTTAGTGGTTGATGCCGCAGAACCCGCCGCAGATCCGGTTTCAAGACCTGCGCCTGTGGCACTCCGCATCCCGTGCGAGCAGAACGGCGTCACGCATCTGATTGACCCCGCGCAAGTCGCTTTTGTCCGCGCCGAAGGGCACTACACAAACGTCTATACAAAGAGCGGCCAACACTTCTGCGTTTGGCCGATCACCGAGGCAGTCAAACGGCTGGCAGAGGCTGGGTTTATCAGGACCCACCGCAGCTATCTGGTGAATCCAGTGAAGGTTGATCACTTCGAGCGCAACAAGGACAACGGCGTTTGCCATTTTGCCGAGAGCTGCATGCCCCCTGTGCCGGTCAGTCGGTCCAACCTGAAGGTCGTCCGCGATGCTCTGGGCCTATAGGCTTTCGCAGTTCGTGCAGGCATAGGCGCATTTCGTGAAAATCAGATGGCATCTCGCTAAATAACGCAAGCGTTGGCATGCGGCTGCGTACATTCTTTCCTCCCAACACATATCTGCGGATCGGGAGGAGAAGCAATGATACCAGCGGCGTTTGAGTACTATAGGCCTACAGACATGGCGGGCGTGATCGCCCTGCTTCAAGAGCATGGAGACGAAGCGCGCGTCATCGCAGGCGGGCACAGTCTGATACCCATGATGAAGCTGCGGATGGCAGAGGTGCCGCACCTGATCGACCTTCAGGGAATTGCGGGACTGAGTGAGATTACCGTCGCAGACGGAACGATCCGTATCGGCGCAATGACCACGCAGCACGACATCATTAACTCTGCGCTGCTCGTTGACGCTGCGCCAATCATGAAAGAGGCCGCACTGCAAATCGCGGATCCTCAGGTCCGCTATATGGGCACCGTAGGCGGCAATGTGGCGAACGGTGATCCGGGCAATGATATGCCCGGTCTGATGCAATGCCTAAATGCGCAATTCCACCTGACTGGCCCCGATGGGGACCGTAGTGTTGATGCACGTGATTTCTACGAGGCGGCCTACATGACCGACCGCGAGGATGAAGAGGTGCTGACTGCGGTTACGTTTGCCGCACCTGTCGGTGGCTACGCCTATGAAAAGCAAAAACGCAAGATCGGTGACTACGCCACCGCTGCTGCTGCCGTGCAGATCAGCAAAGCGGACGGCAAGGTGGCGACTGCGTCGATCGCGATGACGAACCTCAGCGACACACCGGTTTGGTCCGAAGCCGCCGCTGATGCGCTGATTGATACAGATTGCGGTGAGGCCGCGATCAAGGCTGCCGTGACTGCCATGCTGGATGATATCGACCCAACAGAAGACAACCGCGGTCCGGTCGCATTCAAACGCCACGCCGCGGGCATCGTTCTTGGCCGCGCCATCGCGCGCGCTTGGTCACGGGCTTAGGGAGGAATTTACAATGTCGAACAAGATGCACGTCAAACTGAATGTGAATGGTGAGGATCATGAATTCCTTGCCGAACCGCGTGAGCTGCTCATCTATGCGCTGCGCGAGAAGCTGAACATCACGGGACCGCACGTTGGCTGTGAGACATCACACTGCGGTGCCTGCACGGTGACAATGAACGGCAAGTCCGTGAAATCTTGCACTGTCTTTGTCGCCCAAGCCAATGGCGCCGAAGTCACCACAATTGAAGGACTTGGCAGCCCGGATGCGCTGCATGTCCTGCAAGAGAACTTCAAAGAACACCACGGCCTGCAATGTGGTTTCTGTACGCCAGGCATGATCACGCGCGCGGCGAAGCTGCTTGAGGAAAACCCAAACCCGACCGAAGAAGAGGTCCGCTTTGGCATCGCTGGCAACATTTGCCGCTGCACGGGATACCAGAACATCGTAAAATCCATTCTGTCAGCAGCGTCTGAACTGAATGCGGCCAAGGAGGCGGCACAATGAAAGACGAAGTCACACGCGAAGAACGGGTCGCTGGCCTGAAAGGCATGGGCTGTTCGCGCAAGCGGGTTGAAGATGCGCGCTTTACACAGGGCAAGGGCAACTATGTCGATGACATCAAGCTGCCGGGCATGTTGCACGGTGATTTCGTGCGCTCGCCCTACGCCCACGCGCGGATCAAGTCGATCAATATCGACGCAGCGATGGCGTTGCCCGGCGTAACGGCGGTTCTGACCGCCAAAGATCTTGAGCCACTTAACCTGCATTGGATGCCAACGCTCGCGGGTGATAAGCAGATGGTTCTTGCTGACGGTAAGGTACTCTTCCAAGGTCAAGAGGTTGCCTTCGTTGTTGCCTCCGACCGCTATGTCGCGGCTGATGCGGTGGAACTCGTTGAAGTGGAGTACGAAGAGCTTGAGGTTCTCGTTGATCCTTTCAAATCCCTGCAGTCCGATGTGGTTCTGCGCGAGGATCTGGTGGCAAAAGATGGCTCGATCCCCAACGGCGCGCATGGCCCACGCAAACATCACAACCATATATTTACGTGGGAAGCGGGTGAGGAAGAAGCGACCAATCAGGTCATCGACAATGCCGACGTCGTCGCCGAATCCGAAATGTATTACCACCGCACTCATCCATGCCCCCTAGAGACATGCGGCTCTGTCGCGTCGATGGATAAGGTGAACGGCAAACTGACCCTTTGGGGCACATTCCAAGCGCCGCATGTGGTGCGCACGGTTGCGTCTTTGTTGTCTGGGATCGAAGAGCATAACATTCGCGTCGTCTCACCCGATATTGGTGGTGGTTTCGGCAACAAAGTCGGAGTGTATCCGGGTTATGTTTGCTCGATTGTGGCCTCCATCGTGACAGGCGTTCCTGTGAAATGGGTTGAGGACCGGATGGAAAACCTGATGTCTACCGCTTTTGCCCGCGACTATTGGATGAAAGGCAAGATCAGTGCCACGAAAGAAGGCAAAATCACAGGCTTGCACTGCCATGTGACCGCCGACCATGGTGCGTTCGACGCTTGCGCGGACCCCACGAAGTTCCCGGCTGGCTTTATGAACATCTGCACGGGGTCCTATGACATCCCGGTTGCTTATCTGGGCGTTGACGGGGTCTACACGAACAAGGCACCCGGCGGTGTTTCCTATCGTTGTTCCTTCCGCGTCACGGAAGCTGTCTATTTCATCGAGCGGATGATCGAAGTCCTCGCGATTGAGTTGAACATGGACCCGGCCGAATTGCGGTCGATCAACTTTATCAAGAAAGAACAGTTCCCCTATACGGCCGCGCTTGGCTGGGAATACGACTCTGGTGATTACCAGACGGCGTGGGACAAGGCGCTGGAAGCTGTCGACTACAAAGGTCTGCGTGCCGAGCAGGCCGAGCGTGTCGAAGCCTTCAAACGCGGCGAAACCCGGAAGGTCATGGGGATCGGTCTGTCGTTCTTTACCGAGATCGTCGGCGCTGGCCCTGTCAAAAACTGCGACATCCTCGGCATGGGTATGTTCGATAGCTGCGAAATCCGTATTCACCCAACCGGGTCGGCGGTTGCACGGCTTGGCACGATTTCGCAAGGGCAGGGGCATGCAACGACGTTCGCGCAAATCCTTGCGACCGAGATTGGCCTATCTGCGGAAAGCATCACGATCGAAGAGGGCGATACCGATACGGCACCTTACGGTCTGGGCACTTACGGCTCTCGGTCCACGCCGGTTGCGGGTGCTGCCGCGGCGATGGCGGGACGCAAGATCCGTGCCAAGGCACAGATGATTGCGGCCTATCTGCTTGAGGTCCACGACAATGACGTGGAATTCGACGTGGACCGGTTTGTCGTCAAAGGTGCGCCTGAGCGGTTCAAGACCATGAAAGAGATCGCCTATGCTGCCTACAATCAGGCCATTCCCGGGCTAGAGCCGGGTCTGGAAGCGGTCAGCTATTACGATCCCCCCAACATGACCTATCCGTTTGGCGCCTATGTATGTGTGATGGACATTGATGTTGATACCGGTGTGCCTGAAATCCGCCGCTTTTACGCGTTGGACGACTGCGGTACGCGGATCAACCCGATGGTGATCGAAGGCCAGATCCACGGTGGCTTGACCGAGGCCCTTGCTGTCGCACTGGGCCAAGAGATTGCCTATGACGACATGGGCAATGTCAAGACAGGTACGTTGATGGACTTTTTCCTGCCAACGGCGTGGGAGGTTCCCAACTATGAAACGGACTTTACGGTCACACCCAGCCCGCATCACCCTATTGGGGCCAAGGGCGTAGGCGAAAGCCCGCATGTGGGTGGCGTGCCTTGTTTCTCAAACGCGGTACAAGATGCATTCCGGCCGTTCGGCAACCGTCACACCAATATGCCCCACGATCATTGGCGCATTTGGCAGACGGCCAACCAACTGGGCATGCACGATTAATAGACCGGGCGCGGGCCGAATTGCGCGGCCCGCGCCACCGGGAGGGATCAAATGACTTGGAAAACGCTGCAATCGGCGATGGCTGATCAGGGCTATATTGCGTCTGGTGATTTGGCGATGGCGCTGCATTTGTCGCTGTCGCTGGGGCGACCACTGCTGCTTGAAGGTGCTGCTGGCGTCGGAAAGACCGAAGTGGCGCGCGTTCTGGCCGCCGTCGAAGATACGCAGTTAATCCGTTTGCAGTGCTACGAAGGTCTGGATGCCGCCCAGGCAATTTACGAATGGAACTACCAGCGCCAGCTTTTGGCGATCCGTGCCGCATCAGAGGATGGTGAGACCGGAAAAAGCGTCGAGGCGCGCATATTCTCGGATGAATTCCTGTTGGAAAGGCCGTTGCTCAGGGCGATCCGCCAAGACAAAGCCCCTGTTCTGCTGATCGACGAGATTGATCGGGCGGATGAAGAGTTTGAGGCTTACCTGCTGGAAATCCTGTCGGAATTCCAGATCACAATTCCCGAAATGGGTACAATCATTGCCACAACACGCCCCATTGTCATCTTGACCGCCAATGGAACCCGTGACCTGAGCGACGCCTTGCGCCGCCGCTGTCTGTATGCGCATGTGCCCTATCCTGATCACGAGACAGAGCTGGCTATTCTGGTAACGCGCTACCCGGACATCACCGACAGGCTATGCGCTCAGATCGTCGGCTTTGTGCAGGCATTGCGCAAACAAGAGCTCGAAAAGAAACCCGGCATCGCTGAAATGCTTGATTTTTCCGCCGCCTTGATGGGTCTTGGTGTGGCTGATCTGACCGCTGATCCAGCGATATTGCAGGCGACCCTGACAACGCTGCTGAAAACACAAATGGATCGTGATGCGATCCCGACCGAGATCGCCCAACGGCTGGCGGGAAAAGCTGCATGAGCCGCGTGACCAAATTCGCCGCCCGCGATCCGGGGCCTGCAGCACGCATGGCTGGGTTTGTGGCGCATCTGCGCGACAATGGACTGCGCCTTGGCGTCGGTGAAACCGGCATTGCCTTGGACGCGCTGACCCATATTAACGCCGCAAACCCGCATGATGCGCGCCGCGCGCTGAAATCCGTCTTTACAGGATGCGCCGAAGAGGCTGCGCAGTTCGACGGCCTATTCAACAGTTTCTGGATGAACGGCGGACGGGTCAAAACCCGCGTGACACCAACGGCGACACCAAGCCAGAGCGAAAATGTCCACTCCTCGCGCGAGGCCGACGCAGAGGAAGACACCAGCGGGGGTGCCGGCGATATCAGCGCGCCAGACGGCGGTGAAGGCGAAGCGACAAGCGAAGGTGATGGCAAATTGGTTGCCACCGATGTGACCAACCTGTTCAAGAAGGACTTGCGCGATGTTGTGCGGCCTGAGGATATCGAGGCTGCGGAAAAAATTGCGTTGCGCTTGGGTGCTGCCCTGCGCGACCGCAGATCACGCCGCCGCAAAGCTGCCCGCAAAGGCGACCAGATTCATTTCCGCAAAGTCATGCGGCAAAGCCTTGCGACCGGGGGCGAGCCATTTGTGCTACCCAAACGCTATCGACCGGATCGTTCACTGCGGATAACGGCCATTTGCGACGTCTCCGGCTCAATGACGGTCTATTCGCGCATCTTTCTGGCCTTTCTGGCAGGGCTGATGCGGGCAGATTCCCGCGCGGATGCTTATCTTTTTCACACACGGTTGGTGCGGATCACCGAAGCTTTGCGCGACAAGGATGCGTTGCGCGCGTTGGCCCGGTTATCTTTGCTTGCCGATGGTTTCGCTGGGGGATCCAAGATTGGTGAAAGCCTTGGCAGCTTTGCGAACACCTATGGTCGCCGGTTTGTCGACAACCGCACCGTCGTCATGATCTTGTCTGACGGCTATGACACCGCATCTCCGGATGGGATTTCAGAGGCTTTAGTCCGTTTGAAGAAACGTGGTTGCAAAATCATCTGGCTCAATCCGCTTAAAGGATGGAACGGCTATGAGCCAACCGCGCGCGCCATGGCTGGGGCCCTGCCGCATCTTGATCTGTTCTGTGCGGCGAACACGTTGGCAGACCTCGCCGCACTAGAGCCGGAGTTGGCCCGGTTATGACGCCCAAACAGATCATGGAACACAGCCTGCAAGAGGGCGAAGATTATTTCGCCATTGCGACGATTGTACGGACCGCCGGGACGACAGCGGCCAAGCCGGGGGCCAAGGCGCTTTTGCGGGCAGACGGGACAATTCTTGAAGGGTGGCTTGGCGGCGGATGCGTGAAGGGTGCGATCAGGGAGGCAACGTTGCGCGCCTATACCACCGGTCAGCCGCAATTCATCTCGGTCGCGCCAGAGGAACATCTGGCCGAAAAGGGTGTGAAGGCGGGCGACGACGTGGACGGTGTCCGATTTGCGCGCAACGGTTGCCCGTCCAAAGGCACCATCGACATCTTCATTGAGCCGCATCTGCCAGAGCCTGATCTGTTGATCTTTGGCCAATCCCCAGTCGCCGTAAAACTGATGGAGCTGGCCCCCCAATTTGGCTGGACCGCCGCAGAGGCCGCAACTAACGCGCCTTTGCCAACTCGCTTGCCCGGTAGCGGACGGTATCTGGTGATCGCGACACAAGGCCAGGGTGACTTGGCCGCACTCCAGACAGGACTGGCCGAAAGTGCGGATTATGTTGCGTTTGTTGGCAGCGCAAAGAAGTTTGCCGCATTGTCGGACAAGCTTGTGGCGACAGGCGTCAATGCGGCGCAGATTGCGGATGTTCACGCACCTGCCGGTCTCAACATCGGCGCAGTGACCCCGGCTGAAATCGCCTTGTCGATCTTGGCCGAACTGACACAGGTGAAGCGCGAAGTCCTGGCGAAGGCTGCCCAAAATGGATAGGATTGGGGCGATCATACTGGCGGCGGGGCTGTCGCGCCGGATGAAAGAGCGCAACAAGCTATTGCTGCCCATTGGAGGCGTGCCAATGATCCGGCATGTCGTAGAAACCTACCTCGCTGCGATTGATGGCGAAGTCTGCGTCGTTACTGGATTTGAAGCGGTGCGGGTTGATGCGGCTCTTGCGGGGCTGCCTGTCCGACTTGTACACAATGAAGACTTCGAAAAGGGCCAGCCCTTTTCGGTTCGAGCGGGGCTTCTTGAAGCCCCAAATGCAACGCATTTTCTGATCGGGCTTGGCGACCAACCACAGATCAAGGCAGGCGACTTGCGCGCATTGATCAAGGCACATCTGAACGGAGACCCAGCAAAGATATCGATCCCTTATCAGGGAGGGTTGCGGGGCAATCCGATCATCGTGCCGTGGGGCATGCGGGCCCGGCTGCTGTCAGACAAAGCAAATCCGGGCTGTGGAAAATTCACCCGCGCCAACCCCGATTTGGTGCAGCATGTCCCCTTGTCGCAGCCCGGTTTTTTCAATGACATCGACACGCCTGCCGCCTTTGCCGCGTATCAAAAAATAGCTTCCGAAGGAGTCAGACCATGAGAAGATTACTTTAATACTTCAGAGCCTAGCGTCGAAAAGGGGCTCTTACCCCCGCGCAAGCCGAAACGCTTGCTACCATCAAACTTCCCTGTTGTTGAAAAGGTAAAATCATGGAACTCAAAGACGAAATCGTTATCAACGCCCCGAAGGAGCGTGTCTACGCGGCCCTGAACGATCCCGAAGTCTTGCGGCAATGCATTCCAGGCTGCGAAGAGCTGGTCCAACACTCCGACACAGAGCTTGAGGCCAAAATCCTTCTAAAGGTCGGGCCGGTCAAGGCAAGGTTCAGCGGTGATGTCCAACTGGATAAGAGCGGCGCACCTGATGCGTTCTCGCTGACTGGCCAAGGCAACGGTGGCACTGCCGGGCATGCGAAAGGTGGGGCAGATGTCACTCTGGTCGCGGACGGTGACACGACGATCCTGACCTATGACGCCAAAGCCCAGATCGGGGGCAAGCTGGCGCAACTGGGCAGTCGTCTCATCCAGAGCACAGCCAAAAAACTTGCCGCCAAGTTCTTCAAAAACTTCGCTGATGTGTTGGACGCGGAAGAAGTTGTCTAACCCCATTGCGTACCAGGACCATGCCGTCGACGTTCTGGCGCAGGTTGCAACCTACGTTGGAACGGGGCGGCTCTTTGCGCTGATTGCTTCGGTAGATATCAAAGGCGGCAGCGCGCGCGACGTCGGATCTTTGGCGGTCGTCTCAGACGCCGGCGAGATGACAGGCTATATGTCCAATGGTTGCATAGATCAGGACATTCTTTTCCATGCGATGGACTGCCTGCAATCCGGGACAGCCCGACTTTTGCAATATGGTGAGGGCTCACCGTTTCACGATCTCACGCTGCCCTGTGGTGGTGCGTTGTCGGTTTGGATTGATCCCAAACCTGACAAAGACGCGCTTGTGGCAGCGTACAGAAGCTTGTTGGCACGTCAGCCAGCGTTGCTGACATTCAGTCCACAACAAAAAAACTGTCAGTCGATCACAATTGCCTACCAACCCAAAGTGGCCCTGACCCTTGCAGGACGGGGTGCCATTTTCCGGGCAACAGCCAAGATCGCCCATGCGATTGGTTTCGATGTGTCCTGTTTTTCTCCGGACACTGATGATCTTGATGCAGTCGCGGGGTACTGCAAAAACACCCCGACGCATGTGCGGTCCAATAGCAGTATTGACGCGTTGAATTTGGACCCGACGAGCGGCTTTTTGACATTGTTCCACGATCACGACTGGGAACCGGCTTTTCTCGTCGCGGCGCTCGCCACATCTGTTGGGTTTGTCGGCGCACTCGGCAGTCAACGCACTCAAGAAGCCCGACTTGCGCATTTGGCCAAACTTGGCGTTTCAAACACCGATCTAAAGCGCATACATGGACCAATCGGCCTTGTTCCATCGCTACGCAATGCAAATCTCATCGCTGTGTCAGCGCTGTCTGAAGTTGCACAAACGTTTGCATATCAGCAACAAACAATCGTTGATGCGCAATTGGCGAGCCAACGGCCCCAGGGTGTCCCAGTAAAGATCTAGCTGCGCAGCTCGCATTCATCCAACCGCAAGGTAACAGACAATAGCCGGTCCGCAGAGCTACTTTCGCCCTTATCGTAAGCTCATCGACAAACCCATCGCAGAGAAGTGCTCAAACACTCACCATGCCCTTGTTCGATGCCGCCCCACCCAAACACCGCCGTTTACCTATCTCTATCTCCCGCGACGGGCGGTCAGGAGCCTCTCTCTCGACCTCCAAACCCGTCACGGGAACAGCCTCCACTCTCTCCCTCCGATGGTTTTGGGGATGAACGCTTCCTTTTGGAACTCTGTTGTTGAACCCAGATGTCCGATGCTTGTATACAAATTTCGGACATGGACCATGCATCAACAGATCTCAAAGGCGATATCCTGACACGGATCGCGAATGGAACGCCGCGTGGCGTGTGGACGCCGAGGGATTTTCTGGATCTCGGCGAACGTGATGCCGTGGACAAAGTGCTACAGCGACTGACGCGGGCAGGGGCTCTGCGTCGGGTGGATCGTGGCCTTTATGATCAACCGTCGACCAATCGCCTGACCCAGAAAGACAGCCCGGCAGATCCCCGCGAAGTGATTGATGCCATCGCACGCCGAGATCAGATACGCGTCCTTGTCGATGGGATGACGGCCGCAAACGATCTGGGTCTCACCAATGCTGTTCCGGCCAAGATCCTGGTGCATACGGATGCCCGGTTGAAATCAATCTCCCTTGGCCAGCTCGACATCGTGTTCAAACCGACAGCTGCCAGCAAGCTCTATTGGGCTGGCCGGCCGGCCATGCGCATTGTGCAAGCTCTGCATTGGTTGCGGGATACGATGGGGCAGGTTGACGAGGATCAGGTGCTGATCCGCCGCCTCACGGCTCTTCTCAATGATCCGACGAACGGCAAGCGCCTTCGCGACGATCTAGAGGACGGGCTGACGACATTGCCGAGTTGGATGCAAAGCTTGTTGCGCCCGATACTGGCAGAGCAGGCAGGTGCCACGTGAACCTTGCGTTCGACCGTATTATTTCGGCGGATGATGAGACGCGCCTTGGCCTTTTCACGACAACAGCATAGCGCTTGGGCACCACACCGCAGAATGTCGAAAAGGACTTTTGGGTCTGCTGGACCCTGGACGCGCTGTTCAATGGATTGCCGGACGGGCCAAGGCTTCTGTTCAAGGGTGGCACATCCCTGTCAAAAGGCTTTGGTCTGATCCGCCGGTTCTCGGAGGATATCGACGTCACAGTGTTCCGGGATGATCTCGGAGAAGCCGCAACCATAGAAGAGCTTGATGCCTTGAGCGGTAAGAAACGCGGCAAGGCGCTGGATGCGATCAAAGCGGCGTGCGAAACTTATATCCAGGGCCCGTTCTCTGGCGGGCTGAACGAGATTGTTTCGGACGTTGCCGGGCGAAACGGTCTTGATGTGGCTCGGTTCTTTATCGAGCCTGATCCAGAAGACAGCCAAGCGTTGTACCTGCGGTATCCAACCGCGACACCTGATGATGCCTACATCGCCAAGGCTGTGAAAATTGAGTCCGGTGCAAAATCCGCGCTTGATCCCAACTCTGTGCGCAGCATCAGTCCATACCTTGAGGAAGACGTTCCGGATATCGATCTGACTGTCGGGAATGTCACAATCGTCGACGCTGAGCGGACATTTTGGGACAAGATCGTGATCCTGCATGGCCTGCGTCGTTGGTTCGACGCACGCGGAGAACTCAAAGGGAGCGGTCAGCGCGTGTCGCGGCACTATTACGATACCTTTCAACTTCTGGGGTCGGACCTTGGCGAGAGGGCTTTGGCGGATCGCGCGCTTGGTGCCGACTGCGTCGCCCACGCGCTTATGTTTTTTAACCGCCCGGCCTTTGATCTCGTGACCGCAGTTGCGCCGACATTTTCCATCAGTCCCGTTGGAAAAATGCTCGATGACCTACGCCGCGACTACCGCGCGATGTCGGGCATGATCTTCGGGCAAGCGCCGCCTTTCGATGTCGTGATAGAGCGGGTTGCTGATTTTGAGAGAAAGCTCAACACAGCGCCGACGGGGTCGAAGGGCGCTTTGGATGGAAGTTCATGATATTTGCTTCAAAGTAGTAAGAGACCCGCAAAGCCGCTGTAGGCCGCGTAAATCTTAAGGTCCAATGTGCGAACAAACCCGACCTTCGATGATTTGCCAGGAATGGCTGCTCTACTCGTGCTGCTAGTGCAGCGAAGAACCGCAGGGCGGGATGCCGAGCGTCGCTGAGGTTGCGAGACGATTGGAGCGCTGCTGTCAGAGCGGACCTTGGCTATGCGCTTCTGGTGGGGGTTTCATTTAGAGATAACCGCCTGCGAAATATTCATGTAGGGCAAAAGATATCTCAAGCTCTTCTGCGAGATTCTGATAAGCTCAATTACGTCTGGCATTATAGCCATGGGTTCGCGCTGCGGTAATTGCGGAGCGGCGGTCGGCTTAGGCGGTTTTTGCTCGAAGCCTACGTGAAAGCACCTGCTGCTCTACTGGGCAGCTGAGAGCCTCGTACCGGCAATTGATGCGTCTTGCCGTCGATTTTGTTGAGAGCAACGTCTTCTTACTTACGCATGGCGAATTCGCTGTCATCACGTGAAAGAAACAACGCTAGTTCGAAAAGCTAACTTCTGCGCTTGCGATGATTTTGCCGTACATACCCGCCATTAAAGTTTCCCAATCGACAGACACGTCGTCGTATTCGGGCAGATTGGAAAGTGGAGCGTCGAGCGCGTAAACGGCAATCGCATATTCATGTACAGCACCTGCGGGCGAACAGGGCGGCGTGTAGCCCGTCTGTCGCGCGTCTTTGTCTGATCCTTCATTCCCGATGGAGTCCGGATTGCCACGTTCGATTGAACGCGTGTCGGCTGGGATGTTCCACAACAGCCAGTATTGGCTGGGTGTGTCCCGTCCGGCAACCGTCCCCTTAGGGTAGTGATACATGATAACGGCAAAGCTATCTGTGCCCTCTGGCACCTGTGACCACGCTAGTGGCGGCGAAACGCCATCGCCGCCGTCACGTGTGCATTTCAACGCGGCGGGGAGGCTGCCGCCATCCTTGATTTCAAGACTGGTCAGGGAAAAACCGTCTTGCGCGACGCTGGCAGTTGCCAGTGATGCGCAGATTGATGCCGTGGCGCAGAGTGCCCAATACCGGTTCATCGGCAAAACTCGCCTGTCATCAGCTCACCGCCATTCGTGACTGTTTGCGTGGTAAAAGTGTAGCATCCGTCGTCATCGGCGGGCTCATAGCGGATGAAAAAGGCGTCACCTTCATAGGTGTAATCCATGCTGCGGGACCCGTCTTCGTTTTGGGTAAACACAAGATTTTCGACGCCTCCGCGTGGTGGGCGACCGGGTTCGGTACCGCCACCGCTCGCGGCGGAAAGGGGACGCACACGCGGCAGCGCGTCAAAATCGGGCACTTCGCCCATCAGGCACTGTACGATGTAGGGGGCTTCGGGCGACGTGTGGTAGCGGTAGCCAAAGGTGTCATCGGCCTGACCGTTGCAAATATCCAGCGCCCCATCAGCGATCGCAGTCCCATCAGGGTTCGCATCGCCATAAATCGGGAACCCGTCAAAGGCCCAGCCGATGATCGCCGCGTCGCCTGCATTTGCCATCGCGTTGATCATACAGGTCGGGGAGGCGTGATAATGGTAATCGTCACCGCGCCCTGCGTGGCCGCCACAGACGTCCAATTGTCCGGTCTGGATCGTGTCATGCTGGGCCTGATGGTGGGCGAGGTCGGCTTCGCTCATTTCTCCGCCGCCAGTGTAGTCATAGATCGGGACACCGTTCACCGCGACGCCCAAGGCAGCATCGCGGGTCAGAGGGGTGTTGCCGAGGACCGGTGAAAGGATAACCGGCGCGCCGTAGTCTGCGGGTACGGGAATCTGTTCGTTTGTGCCGGTTATGCCCGTCATCATGTCATGGTCGGGATAGGTGTCTGATGTCAGGGTCGCGTGGCTGTCGCTGCACGTCACCGTGACGTCGGCGTCAAAACCAGCGTCAGAAACGGAATCTGCGACTGCGGCGCAATGATCTTCGTGCGCGACGGCAAACGTCGGGGCGGCGATCATCGAAAATGCGATGAGTGCAATGGGTTTGGTGAGGGTCATATTCAGACTTTCTTTTGACGGATTATTCGACAGTGATGCGGCATAGAACCGTGTTGCTTTGTTCAAGGTCGGGGCCCCAAATCAGTTCCGCAGAATCCACCCAGTTGATTTCGTCATAGCCGTCTTTCGGGTCGACCTCGCGGGCGGAATATACATCGGCCTGTGGCCAATCTGACGCGTCAAAGCCCGCCAAATCCCACCCGTCGGGCTCGTCGGATGCTTCAAACGTGCAGGCCCCTTCGCTCGCGACGGGGTTTGACGATCCTTCGCAAGATTTGTCCAGCGGTGCGGAATGGATGACCAAACACTGCCAGCTGTCATCACTTACGACGACAGTTTCCCCAGCAGCGTCAGTGATTTGCAGGATCACACCGCCATCGCCCATCTGCTGATTGCGTGCCCCGATGTATTCCAGCCCTGTGTCGTTTTCCTTAAAGTCCTTGGCGACCAGACCGATCACAAAGGGACGTTCTGCCTTGAAGGTGAAGCTTTCGGCGTTGAACGAACGTTCTGTTGTGATCGACACGCTGTCTTCGGCGACTTGCGCGCCGTCAATGCGCATTTCAAACCAGTTGTCGGCCCAGACATCCGCAGACAGGGTTTCGGCGGCAAGCGGGAGCGACGTTGAGGCGAGTAGTGCCAGAGTGGTGAGGAGGGGCTTCATAATACGTTCCTTTGTTCGGTCTTGGTCGTTATACGCAGGTGCCAACATTTTCCGTCGCACCTTCTGCGGGTCGTCAGATTGCGGCGGATAAGTGCCTTTGCCGGCTCCCTAAAAGGTCAACAGACCTCGATCCTGCACCGCGCCGCTACTTTTACAGCCAAATTGATTATCCTTTGGGCGTTTCGTTAGCCGCGATGAAAGACTGTGCAAAATGTGTTGACTCAGAATAACTTCATCATCATTCTAAATAACAGTACAGTCGTGCCGATATATAGAACAACAGGGAGACTAACATGAAAAATATTATCGTAGCTGGTGCAATTGCGGCGACCAGCGTTCTTGCCCCACAAATGGGTGCAGCGCAAAGCGCTACAGTTCAACAGATTATGGACCGGGGTACGATGCTCTGTTCTGGCCATAACGGCAGCTACTTCGGATTTATCGAAGTGAATGATCAAAACGAATGGAAAGGTCTTGATATCGACCTTTGCCGCGCTTTGACGACGGCGATCCTTGGTGATCCGGACGCAAACCAGATCGTTCCGCTCAGCTGGGCACAGCGTTTCCCTGCTTTGCAGTCGGGCGATGTGGATGTGATTATCAAAGCAACTGGCTGGACGATGGGCCGCGACACAGAGCTTGGGCTTCAATTTAGCTTGCCATACTTCTTTGGTGGCACACAGTTTATGGCGCATGGCGATCTCGGGATCACAGACGCGACGGGGCTTGAGGGCGGAACTGTCTGCGTCGAGGCTGGCACGACAATCGAACGTCTGGCTGCCAACCACATGGCGACCATCGGCGTTGAACACACCATGGTATCTTACGAAAGTCAGGCCGAACTTCGTTCGGCCTATCTTGCCAACCGCTGCGATGCGTTTGCGGGTTGGGGGCCGAACCTTGCCGTTCTTCGCGCCACTGAATTGGACAACCCCGACGCACATGTCATCCTGAACGATCAGTTGTCGAGCGAGCCAATCTCTGCGGCCATGCGCCAAGGCGACGAAGGTTTCGTTGATACTGTCAACTGGATGATCGCAGCGTTGTTGATTGCCGAAGAAGAAGGCATCACGTCCGCCAATGTCGACGAGATGGCTGCGACCCCGCCAAACCCACGCGTCGCACGTTTGTTGGGTGTTGAACCTGGCATGGGCGAGCGTTTGGGCATGCGCGATACATGGGCGCGCGAAATGATTGCTGCAGTTGGTAACTTTGCCGAAATCTATGACCGTAACCTCGGCAAAGACAGCCCTTATAACCTCGAGCGTGGCCTGAACAGCTTATGGAGTGATGGCGGTGTCTTGTACGCGCCAATCCTTGACTAAGACTAAATGACAAAACTGGATCGCCCCGCCCGCGGGGCGATCCTCCATTTCATTGCTTTCTAAGGGGCGTCATTATGTCGACAGCCAAGGAACTGCGCAGCCGTGCCAAGCGCCGCAGCCTGATCATACAATCCACCATTGTTGTTCTAAGCGTCCTTGTGGTTTGGGGTGCCGTATCAAATGCGCAGTACAACCTGACGCGATTGAACATGACGAGCGGCTTTTCGTTTCTGGAACGCGATACCGGCTGGGATTATTCGTTTTCCCTGATCGAACGGTCTATCAATGACCGCTATTACTACACTTTGTTTGTGGGGCTGCTGAACACGCTGTTTGTCGGATTTATCTGCATCATCACAACAACAATTTTCGGCTTTATCATCGGAACACTGCGCGATGCGCGCCATCCCGCGCTCAGCTTTGCTTCCAACGTCTATGTCCAGATATTTCGCAATATTCCACTGATCCTTCAGGCCATTTTCCTCTACGCCATCCTGATCCATCTGGGTGGTCCGCGTCAGGCGATCAACGTCGCAGATGTCGCGTTTCTTTCCGGTCGCGGGATGATGTTGCCGGGCCTTAATGTTGGTCCCGGCGTTGCTGTTGCCATGTTGTTGGCATCCGCGGCAATCGGGATCGGATTGATTGTCGCTAAGGTATCACTGTGGCGTGGCTTGGCGCTCTGGCTTGGCAGCACGGTTGTTGTGTGTCTGCTAGGGGCTGTTGTTTTGCGCCCCGAAGGTGAGGGTCTGTTCACCATTCCTGCGCTAAACGGGCTGAGGTTCACGGGCGGTATTTCCGTGCCCATCGAACTGCTGGCGCTCGTTGTTTCCATTACGCTGTATGGCAGTGCCTATATCGCGGAAATTGTGCGCGGCGGGCTTTCTCAGGTGCCGCGTGGACTGGTCGAGGCCGGGCAGGCGTTGGGCATGTCGCGCGTATCAATCTGGTCGCGTATCAAGGTGCCTATGGCGCTGCGCAGCATCATCCCGCCACTTGGCAACCAGTGGATTTTCATGATGAAGGCGACGACCATTGGTATCGCCATCGGGTTTAGTGACTTGTTCTATATCACCGTCAACTCGATCAGCCAGTCTGGGCAAACGCTCGAACTGATCTTGATCCTGATGTTGACCTTCCTCGCCATCAATTACTCCATCGCGTTCTTCACCAATTGGCTGAACGCCCACTTGCAGCTGAAGGAACATTAGATGGCAATCACGGACATCACCCCGCCAAGCCGATTGGGCGAAGCACGCAAACGGTTCATCCGCACCGGTTTCGGATCACCCTTGGCTGCCGTCATCTCGATTATCGTTTTTAGCCTGCTGGCCTATATTGCATGGACATTTCTGGATTGGGCGGTGTTTCGTGCCATTTGGTCAAAGGAAAATTCGGATCTGTGTGACGGGCACGGGGCGTGTTGGTCCGTCATCGATGCGCGACATCGTCTGATCCTGTTCGGTACGTACCCTTACGACGAACACTGGCGCTCGACCCTTGCTGCAATCGCAATTGTTGTCACGGTGCTGTTGTCTTGCCTGCCCGCGATGTGGACGGGTCTGCGCCTTGCCGGATTGTGGATCATAGGGTTCGCCGCCTATTATTTCCTGATGGAAGGCAGCCTTTTTGGTCTTCAACAGGTCACGACCGACGGTTGGGGCGGCTTGTCGCTGACATTGTTCCTGTTTGCGGCGGTGGTATTGCTCGGAATGCCGATGGGTCTTGGCCTTGCGCTGATGCGCCGTTCCGAAATGCCTGTGGTGCGCTGGTTTGCGATGATCATAATCGACACGGTGCGCTCTTTGCCACTGGTCACGACGCTGTTTACCGCCGCCGTGGTTGTCCCACTGTTTCTACCAACTTGGCTGGAAGGCGATAAAATTTGGCGGGTGATTATCGCCTTTGCGCTGTTCTTTGCTGCCTATCAGGCCGAGGTGTTTCGCGGTGGGTTTCAGGCAATTCCGAAAGGCCAGTTCGAAGCGGGCAAAGCCCTTGGTATCAGCTATTGGAGCATTCTGGGCCGCATCGTGTTGCCACAGGTGTTTCGCCATGCGCTGCCCAGCACCATAAACATGGTGGTGGTGACGTTCAAAGAAACCGCGATTGTGACGATCATCGGGTTCTTTGATATTCTGGCATCCGGCAAAACCGCCTTTGGTACAGCCGAATGGGCCCCGTATTATATCGAGGTGTTCCTGTTCGTGGCTGGGATCTATTGGATATTCATTTTTTCGCTCGGTCAATACGGCGAATACCTGAAAGATCGCATGACGATTTCGGAGCATTGATTCATTTCTTACGAGCCAAGTTGATGACGTGATGGATGGAAATCGAATGAAGCCCGTCGATGTTCTGAAATGGGTCGCGACAGTGATTCAGCTCATGGGATATGGCCTCACAGGGCTGGGTATCACACCGTGGAACATCTTTGCCTTTATTGTCGGCATTATCTTATGGTTTTTGGTTGGTGTCCTTTGGAAAGATCGCGCGATCATGGTTGTTCACCTCGGCGCATTTATCGCCATTGTTGCAGGCTACCTCAGTTCGTAGGGCTGGAGTCAAAAATGGGGAAGCCTATTCGCTTCCCCATGCCACAACACTAATCGAGAACAACTGCACCTTTTGGTGTGTTCAGTGCAAAGGACAGCGCAGCATCGCCTTGCGTCACCGAACAGAGGTGATCGACATGAAGCGCCTTCAAAACAAGTGATAATTCGTCCGGTTCGGGATGGGACAAGCGCACCTTGTCCAAGGTCACACCAAGGTCTTGTTGGCCTGTGCTGGGATGCGGGCCGGGGGACCATTCGATGAACGCAGGCAGCAAACCATCCATGGGCAGATGACCGTCCTTTGGCACTGTAAGCCGCCATGACCGCTCGCCGCGTGTGAACAAAACCACTTCGCCCAGATCGACGGGGCTGGCGGCAATCACGCCGTCCAGATCATCGGTGCCTACCACCCAACACAGGGCGCGCGGGCGATCCGCCAGACGGGCTTGCGTTGCTGGATCATCAAGCGTGAACCAGCGCACGCGGCCCGGATCGGCGGGGGCGTCGGGGTCAATCGCGATCAACTCGAAGAAGCTCCCATTGCCCGACTGCATGACGCAATTGTGGGTGGACATGGCGTCGTGTTTGCCGCCGCGTGGCACGGTGACGCCAAGCGCGGTTTCCATCGCGGCAACGCCTTGGTCCAATGTGTCTGCGCCAGTGGCGAAATGATCGATCTTGTTGTGCATGGGTTACTCCGCTGCGGTGTTAAGATTCGGTAGGGCGGCTGCTAAATCTGCCTTAAGGCTGTCTAGGTCTTCGAGGCCGATATTGAACCGGACAAGCTGGCCGGTTTCGGCCCAAGTGTCCGCACTGCGCTGCGGCTTCACCGGCAGCACAAGGCTTTCGTACCCGCCCCAACTCACCCCGATTCCAAAATGATGAAGGGCATCGACGAAACCGCGCACTCGTTCATCGCTACACGGTTGAAACACCACGCTGAATAATCCAGCGGCGCCGCTGAAATCGCGCGCCCAGTGTGCATGACCCGGGCAACTTTCAAAGGCCGGATGCAGGATAGTTTTCACTTGTGGTTGCGTCAAAAGCCACGAGGCCATGTCCCGTCCTGCGCGATCAAAATACTCCATCCGCATCTTAAGGGTTCGAAGACCACGCAGGGCCAGAAACACCTCTTGGCCGCCGGTTTTGTCACCAAATGCAAACGTCGTTTTGCGAATTTTTGCGGTGTGCTCAGCAATGCAGGCAATCATCCCCATCATACAATCGGAATGCCCGCTCAGGTATTTCGACATCGACGCGACAACGATATCCACGCCAAGCGCTATTGGCTGGCAAAAGATCGGGGTCGCCCACGTACTGTCAAGAATGGTGGGCACGCCTGCTGTCTTGGCAGCTTTGGTAATCATTGGAATATCGGGGACTTCAAATGTGCCAGAGCCCGGTGCTTCGAACATAATGGCACAGGTGTTGTCGCGGATCAGATCAGCAACACCGGCACCAATCATCGGATCAAAATAGGAAATTTCAACGCCCATAGTCGTCAACACGCCTTCGCAAAATGCGCGGGTGTTGCCATAGACATGATCAGCAACAAGCAGATGCGTGTTCGGCCGTGCAAAGGCCATGAGCGCCATGGTAATCGCAGCGACGCCCGAAGATGTCAGCGTGACGTTGTCCGCGCCTTCTAGTTTGGCAAGCATCGCTTCCAGCTTAAAGCTCGCTGCGTTGCCGTAGCGGCCGTAATACATGGTGCCGCTGCTATATCGCGCATCACGGGCCGCCTCAAAAGCGGCCAAAGTGTCGAACACGTTGGTCGACCCAAGTTCGAGCGGCATGTTGACGTGGCGACCTTCCACGCGGTCGGGTCGGCCCAATTGGACAAGATTATCGGCGGTTTTTGGATGGGATGGCGGCATAGCATACTCGCAGTATTGTGTTTTCAAACGATGACAGTCACAGTGTTTCGTGTCAATATTTGGCATGAGTATTTTATATATTAGAACATGTAGGTAAGTGGATGAAAATGTGAAAAAGTTGACGGCAAGCCATTGGGGCATCGGTGTTGCGACGATCAAGGGGGGCCGAGTGGTCGCTGTTGACGGGCACGATAGGGATCCGGCGGCGTCCCAGATCAATAGCAACATCGCGGGCAGCTTGCATGGGAAGGCTCGGGTTTTACGCCCTGCCATCCGCAAAAGCTGGCTCGCGGGAACGCCGGGCGCCGTAGCACGCGGGCGTGACATCTTTGTCGAGGTCAGTTGGGACGTGGCGTTGGATGCGGTTGCCAAGGAATTGACGCGCGTGCGCAAAATGCACGGCAACACATCGATTTTCGCAGGCTCCTACGGCTGGTCCAGCGCGGGGCGGTTTCACCACGCGCAAAGCCAGCTGAAACGATTTTTGAATACACAGGGCGGGTTTGTGCGATCCGAAGGCAACTACAGTTATAATGCCGCCCTTGGACTGATGCCCCATATCGTGGGGCCGTTTCGGGATCACGTGGCTCAAGCGACCCGATGGTCCGTCATCGCCGAACATAGTGACCTGGTGGTGATGTTTGGCGGCATGGCCCTGCGCAACACCCAAGTCAGTGATGGCGGCGTTGGCAAACACCGTATGTCTGACAACCTTGATACCTGTGTGAAGGCGGGTGTGCAATTCGTCAACATCAGCCCATTGCGCAGCGATGCCGCCGATGTTTTGCAGGCAGACTGGATGCCCGCATTGCCGGGCACTGACACAGCCCTGATGATGGGCCTGGCGCATACGCTTTTGGTCGAAGATTTGTGTGACGCGGGCTTTCTGGCCACGTACACGGTCGGGTTTGACGCGATCAAAGCATATCTTTTGGGCGAGGCTGAAGGGCAGCCGAAAGATGCTGCATGGGCGGCTGATTTGACGGGTCTTGATGCGGATGTGGTCCGCGCCCTCGCGCGGCGCATGGCCGCTGGGCGCACGATGATCAACGTGGCCGCAGGTGTGCAGCGCGCCGATTTCGGCGAACAACCCATGTGGATGGCCGTGACCCTTGCCGCGATGCTAGGGCAAATCGGGCTGCCAGGCGGGGGATATACTGTCGGGTATGGCGTCAATGCGAACATCGGTAATATTGAGCGCCCGTTTCGATGGGGCACACTGGCGCAAGGGAAAAATCCTGTCGAGGATTTCATCCCTGTCGCCATGATCAGTGAGATGCTGCTCAACCCGAAGGGTGCCTATCAATACCAAGGCGAAACGCGGACCCTCCCGGATGCGCGGCTGGTCTGGTGGGCGGGCGGCAATCCGTTTCACCACCATCAAGACCTCAACCGTTTGCATGATGCCTTCCAGACGCCAGAAACGATTATCGTGAACGAGATGAACTGGACCGCGACAGCGCGCCATGCAGATATCGTTCTGCCCGTGGCGGCCCCACAAGAACGTACCGATTTTGGTGCCGGTAAATCAGACAATGCACTGATGCCGATGCCTCGCCTTGTACCGCCACCCGGCGATGCGCGGGTTGAATACGATATCTATGCAGATCTGGCCACGCGGTTGGGCCACGCGGAGGCCTTCACGGAAGGAAAAACCAGCGATGATTGGCTGCGCGACATTTGGCAAACCACCCGTAAGCGTGCAGAAGGAAGCGATGTCATGCTGCCCGATTGGGACGCCTTTATAGAGGGCGACGTGATTGATCTGCCTGACCCAAGCCCCGATCAGGTTTTCCTGTCCAGTTTCCGCGCGGACCCTGTCGCGGCGGCATTGCCCACGCCAAGCGGTAAGATCGAATTGTTCTCTGACACGATTGCGGGATTTGACCTAGCTGATTGTGCGGGACATCCTGCGTGGTACGCACCACGGGATCGGGCGCGCGACGTCGACGGCGCGTTTCCATTGGCGATGCTGTCCGGTCAACCCAAAACGCGACTTCACAGCCAGCTTGATAACGGGGCCTATAGTCTCAGCCACAAGATTGCGGGCCGCGAACCAGTGATGATCCATCCCGATGACGCGCAGGCGCGAGGGATCAATGATGGCGATGTGGTTGAAGTGTTCAATCAACGCGGGCGCTGTCTGGCGGGTGCTAAAGTCACGGACGAGGTTATGCCGGGTTGTATTTTTCTGTGGACAGGTGCGTGGTTTGATCCTGATTTTGACGCCCCCCAAAACCGTGATCGTCACGGCAACCCGAATGTTTTGACGCATGATGTGCGGACATCATCGCTGACCCAGTCACCCGCCGCGCATTCCGCTATGGTCGAGGTGCGCCCTTTTGATGGGCCCGTACCGGCCATCACAGTGCATAATTCGCCACCTTTCGAACCTGAAATTTAACTGGTAGCAATCATTTATGAGTACACCTGATCAGCCCATCGAATCCCCGCCCAAAGAACCCAAGGTTGATTCCACCTTGTCCAAGGGGCTGGCGATCCTCGAAAATCTGGTCGGCGCGCAAACGGGCAAAGGCGTGACAGAATTGTCCAAAGAATTGGGCCTTACGAAGTCCAACACATTCCGCCTGCTGCAAACGTTGACGACGCTTGGATATGTGCAGCACAGGCCGGACAAATCTTATGCAGCGACATTAAAAACATGGCGTGTTGGACGGGCCTCGGTAGAGAATCTGAACCTGCGCGAACTTGCGGCACCCGAACTGTCGTTTCTATCAAACGAGACCGGTGAGGCCGTTTACCTGGCCGTGCGTGAAAACCTAAATGTCGTCTACATCGACAAGGTCGACAGCCAAAAACCGATCCGATCGTGGAATGCCATTGGTGGTATTGCGCCGCTGCATTGCGTCGGGACGGGTAAGGCGATGTTGGCCGCGGACTTCGCCAAGTTGCGCGATCAGATCAGCGGAGCGTTGACGCATCACACGGACAAAACTTTGACCGATATGGCCGCGCTCGAGCTCGATGTCGCGTTAACGCTGAAACGCGGATACGCTTACGATTCAGGCGAATTCCGCGACCGTATCATTAGCTTTGGCGCGGCCATCATTTTGCCTGGTGGTGAAGCGGTTGGTGCACTGGGAATTTCTTTGCCGGATATCAATTTACCCGATGACGGGATTAAGCGGTTTGGCAGCTTGGTGTCCCACGCTGCCAATAGCGTGTCCGCTAAGCTGGTGCGCAGCTAGGCTTTTGGTTCTGGAAATTCGACGGGTCCGCCTTGTTTTTCCCACGTCGAAAAGCCTTCTTTCAGGTGGGCCGCGTCAAACCCCATGTCTTGCAACGTGGCTGTGGTTATCCCGGACCGCCAGCCTGACGCGCAATGGAAGACGAACATTTTGTCGTCCTGTGCAAAGATGTCCTTGAAATAGGGACTGTCGGGATCAACCCAGAACTCGATCATGCCGCGCGGTGCATGAAAGCTGCCGGGAATGTAGCCGCTGCGCTGACGTTCGCGGATGTCACGGATGTCGACGATGACGACATTGGGGTCGTCCAGCATGGCAATAAGATCGGGTGTTTCGATCTCTTTGATCCGCGCGCGCGCGTTTGCGACCATCTGGGCAGAGGACAGTTTTAACTTGGTCATGGATTAGCCTTTGTGTTGATATATGGAACGCATATTTCGAATGTTGACACGACAGGGATGGTGGTGCAACCTTTTTGAGTTAGCCAAAGTCACCCTGCGAGGAATCAGGTCATGGATCAGAACGACGCGATATCGCTTTGGGATGCCTCAGCCAAAGAACAAGATTACCACGCCCCGATGGAGGCAGACAGGATCGTTGATGTGGCGATTGTTGGCGGTGGTTTTACGGGTCTGTCGACAGCGCTACACTGTGCTGAAAAAGGTTTGTCCGCGCATGTTCTTGAGGCGAAGCAGATCGGCTTTGGTGGGTCAGGGCGCAATTGCGGATTGGTCAACGCCGCCCTTTGGTTGCCTCCGCAAAAAGTGCGTGAAAAGTTAGGCGCGACCTATGGGCCGCGGTTCATCAAGAAGTTCGGCAGCGGGCCGGAGTATGTGTTTTCACTGATTGAAAAGCACCAAATGCAATGCGAGGTCACGCGCACAGGCACGATCCACGCTGCCCACGGACCGAGCGGGTTTGCCGAGCTGAAAGAGCGTCATAAAGAATGGCAGCGCCTTGGCGAACCTGTTGATTTGCTTGACCGCGAAGAAGTGAGCAAGATGATCGGCACGGACAAGTTTTATGGCGGGCTGCTGGATCAGCGCTGCGGCACGATCAATCCAATGGGGTATTGCCGTGGTCTTGCGCGCGCTGCCCTTGGGGTTGGTGCCAAGATCAGCACAGGCGTGCGCGCTACCAAACTGACCCGCGATGGTGATCTGTGGAAGGTCGAAACGAACCAAGGTGTGGTGACGGCCAAGGCGGTTGTGCTGGGCACAAACGCTTATACGGATGACCTGTGGCCGGATCTCAACCGCGTTTTCACGCCGATCCATTATTTCCAGCTGGCCACGAAACCATTAGGGCCAGAGGCAGATCATATCCTGCCCGGTAAACAGGGCCTTTGGGACACGGGCCAGATCATGTTCAACATCCGCCGTGATGCGTTCAACCGTTTGTTGGTTGGGTCTATGGGCAAGGTTATTGGCAGTAAGGATCGCGGGTTGTCACACCGTTGGGCGCGCAAACAGATTGCGCGGATTTTCCCGACACTTGGTCCTGTAGAATTCGAAGAGGCGTGGCACGGCCAGATCGCCATGACACCGGATCACCTACCGCGCATTTATGAACTTGCTACAAATCTGTTCACGCCCATCGGGTACAACGGGCGCGGCATCACCACGGGCACGATGTTCGGGGAAACCATGGCAGGTCTGTTGACCGGAATGGACCGCGCCGATCTGCCCCTGCCGATGACGGAATTCAGCACAGCTCCTTCTGCCCCGATCATGTCGCGGATTTATCAGTCTGCCTTTACTGCCAATCAAATCTGGAAAGCCATCTGAGCCATGACCCAATTGATGAACCGCGTCGGCGTTGATATTGGCGGCACCTTTACCGATGTTGCCTTGGCCCATGCTGGCGGGCTTGCGACCTGCAAGGTCTTGACCAATTACGCACTGCCCGAACAGGCCATTCTGGATGGAATACATATTGCGGCGGATAAGGCAGGGATCGCCATGGGCGACATCGGCCAAGTGATCCACGGCACGACGCTTGTCACCAACGCTCTGATCGAACGCCGTGGTGCAAAACTGGCGTTCATTACCACTGAAGGGTTTCGCGACGTCATTGAAATGCGGGCGGAAAACCGGTTTGAACAATACGATCTGAACCTGTCGTTGCCCGTCCCCATGGTCCCGCGCGAGGACCGTTTGACGCTGAATGAACGCATGGGCCCGAACGGCGAGATCCTTTTGGCGTTGGACCCTGCTGATGTTGATGCCATGGTGATAACCGTTCTGGCGGGCGACTATGAGGCCGTTGCGATTGGCCTGATGCATTCCTACGCCAACAACGCGCATGAAGTGCAGATGGCCGAGGCTTTACGTGCGGCGGCACCGGAAATGTCGATTTCATTGTCGTCCGTGATTTCACCGCAAATGCGGGAATTGCCACGGTTCAACACCGTGATCGCGAACGCCTATGTGCAACCGCAAGTGGCCGATTATCTGGGCCGTTTGGTCGACCGGCTGGGGGATGCTGGCGTCCGCGCGCCTGTGTTTATGCTGCATTCCGGTGGCGGTCTGATTTCTGTCGATGTGGCCGCAGAACAACCCGTGCGCCTGCTGGAATCCGGCCCCGCAGGTGGTGCGATTTTCGCCGCCGATTTCGCCCGCGGGCATGGGTTAGACAGCGTGTTGTCTTTTGATATGGGCGGCACTACCGCCAAGATTTGCCTGATCGAAGATGGCGCGCCCAAGACGGCAAACACATTCGAAATTGCGCGCACCTACCGGTTCAAAAAAGGGTCGGGCATGACGGTTTCGACCCCCGTGGTTGAAATGGTTGAAATCGGGGCTGGCGGCGGGTCCATTGCGTCGATTGACAGCTTGGGCCGCATTCAGGTCGGGCCGCGTTCTGCCGCGTCCGAACCGGGACCTGCGTGTTACGGACGTGGCGGTGAAAACCCGACGGTGACGGATGCGAACCTTGTGCTGGGCCGTCTTGATCCGGACAATTTCGCAGGCGGAGCGATTGCGTTGTCGGCGCAGGCCGCAAGTGACGCGATTGACGCAAAACTAGCGCAATCACTGGATATGGATGCATCCCAAGCCGCCTTTGGCGTGACTGAAATGGTCGATGAAAACATGGCCAACGCCGCACGTGTTCACACGGTCGAAAACGGGCGTGATATCGAACATTTCACTATGATCGGGTTTGGCGGTGGCGCGCCGCTGCATGCCTGTCGGTTGTGCGAAAAGCTTGGAATCAAAGAGCTGATCATTCCGCCGGGTGCCGGTGTCGGGTCGGCCATCGGGTTCCTTAAGGCGCCGTTCAGCTACGAGGCCACGCGCGGGTTGTTCCAGCGGCTTGATCAATTCAATGCCGCCGCCCTCAACACCGCCCTGAGCGAGCTTGAAGCCGAGGCCACAGCATTCGTCAGCACAGGCGCAAAAGACGCGGCGACCACAACCCGTTTGACAGCCTTCATGCGCTACGCAGGGCAGGGTTGGGAAATTCCCGTCGTGATGCCCTATAAGATATTTGTGGATGCCGATCAGGCCGAAATTCTGACAGCGTTTGAGGCGGCGTATCACACGCTGTTCGGGCGGGTCATTGACGGCCTTGGGATTGAAATCACCAACTGGTCGCTGGTTGTGGCGTCCGTTCTGCCCGACACCCCAACGGTGGATCGCCACGATACAGGCACCGCAGTTACCCCTTTGCGCATGCGTCAGTTCTTTGATGCGGCGTTGCGCAAAACCGTCGAGGCGCAAGAAGTTGGCCGCGCCGCGATTACCGCCGGACAAGCCGTAGAAGGCCCCGCGATCATCATTGAGAGCGAGACAACAACCATCGTCACATCCGGCTACCGCGCCGTGGGCCAAGGCGATGGCAGCCTGCGGTTGATCCGCAAAGGAGACAGCGCATGACCCCTTCAGCGATTGATTATCAGATCATGTGGAACCGCCTAATTGCGGTAGTCGAAGAACAGGCCACGACCCTGATCCGCACCGCGTTTTCGACGTCCGTGCGCGAAGCGGGCGATCTGTCCGCTGGATTGTTTGACCGGCAAGGCCGGATGATGGCGCAGGCCGTCACAGGTACGCCGGGGCATGTGAACGCGATGGCCGAAAGTGTCACGCATTTCGTGCGCGAAATTGGTGCTGACAACATTTTTGAGGGCGATGTGTTCATCACCAACGACCCGTGGATGGGGACGGGGCATTTGCATGACATCACCGTTGTGTCGCCCACATTTCGCGACGGTGTGCACATCGGATTTTTCGCATGTACCGCTCACGTAGTGGATATCGGTGGGCGTGGGTTCGGCCCTGATGCCAACGAAGTCTATGAAGAAGGCCTTTTGATCCCGATCATGAAATTTGCCGGGCGGGGCGATGTGTCCAAAGACCTCATCCGCATCGTGCGCGCCAATGTGCGCGAACCCGACCAGGTTGTGGGCGATCTGTATTCACTGGCCGCGTGCAACGACGCGGGCGATCGGCGTTTGCAAGTGATGATGGGCGAATTTGGCATTGCCGATCTACATGGCCTCGCGGATTTCGTGATTGAAACCAGTCGCAAAGCCACCCACGCCGCCATTGCCAAGGTGCCGGACGGGACGTTCAACCATACCATGCAGGTGGACGGATACGACGAACCCGTGTTGATGGCTGTTCAGCTCGACATCGCAGGTGACACAATCAAGGCCGATTTTGACGGCACATCCGGGATGAGCCGCTTTGGCGTCAACGTGCCCGAAGTCTACACCCGCGCCTACGCTTGTTACGGGCTGAAATGCGCGATTGCGCCGGACGTGCCCAACAACACCGGATCATTGGAGCCGTTCCAGATCACCGCACCCGAAGGCTGCATTTTGGCCGCGCGCCGCCCGGCACCTGTGTCTGTGCGTCATGTGCTGGGCCATTTGGTGCCCGATGTCGTGCTGGGTGCGTTGCATCAGGCGATGCCAAACACTGTTCCCGCCGAAGGGGCCAGTGCGCTTTGGAACATTCAAATTTCTGCGCGACCTTGTGATCCTGACGCCGGATTGCGCAATGCCGAAGTGTTGATGTTTAATTCTGGTGGCACTGGCGCGCGGCCAACGCTGGATGGATTGTCCGCCACCGCGTTCCCGTCTGGTGTATCCACCATGAGCGTTGAGGCCACCGAACATGTCGGCCTCATCACCGTCTGGCGCAAGGATTTGCGCGCTGGGTCTGGCGGTGCGGGTGCGTTGCGCGGTGGGCTTGGCCAAACCATCGAAATTGAACCGCGCGAGGGCTATGATTTCTACTTCAACGCCATGTTTGACCGCGTTGAAAACCCCGCCCGCGGGCGTGATGGCGGCGGCATGGGCGCTGCTGGTCGTGTTGAATTGACCGACGGCACGCAGTTGCGCAGCAAGGGGCGGCAGTTGATCAAAAACGGTCAACGCTTAAGGCTCGGCCTACCCGGGGGCGGCGGATATGGTGCGCCCAAAGATCGGGCACGCCATGACATCGCCGCGGATATGCGCGCCGGATTGATAACGGCCGAACAGGCCAAGACTGATTATGGATTTGAAGGATAACACATGACCGATAAACCACTCGCACTTGTCACGGGCGCCGCACAAGGCATCGGCCTTGCCTGCGCCGAAGCCTTGATGGAAGACGGCTACGATGTGATCCTGTCGGACATTAATACAGACGGGGTCAGCGCCGCTGCGCAAAAACTGGGTGCCACGGCCATTGCCTGTGACATGGGCGACCTTGCCCAGATCGAAGCGATGTTTGCCAAAATCGCCGCAGATTACGGCCCGATTAGTGCGCTGGTGAACAATGCAGGCGTCGCGATGCCCGGTGATTTTCTGTCCTACGATGTTGAAACATTCGACAAGGTCATCAACATTAACCTGCGCGGCGTATTCGTTGCGACCCAAATGGCGGCGCGTGTGATGGTCGAACACAAAATCGCGGGCGCCATCGTCAATATGTCTTCGATCAATGCACAAGTCGCCATCCCACAGATCCCTGCATATTGCGCATCAAAGGGCGGTGTCATGCAGTTGACCAAAGTCGTGGCACTGGCGCTGGCCAAAAACAACATTCGCGTCAACGCGGTTGGCCCCGGTTCCATCGATACCGAAATGATGGCGGGCGTGAATGCTAACCCCGAAGCCTTCAAAACGGCGATGTCGCGCACACCCATGGGTCGTGCAGGCAGCGCGCGTGAGATCGGTGATGTGGTGGCCTTCCTTTGCTCGAAGAAAGCCAGCTACATCACAGGCGAGACGATCTATGTCGACGGTGGCCGTCTTGGCCTGAATTACACCTGTTAGGGCTCCGCAATATGTCGCAATATCCTGAAGCCTACGCCGCGTGGCAGTCCGACCCCGTTGGGTTCTGGAATGAGGCTGGCAAGCAGATCGACTGGTTTACGCCGGCCACATCCGTGTTCAGCCCGGACAGCGGAGTCTATGGCCGTTGGTTTGACGGCGCGATATGCAACACCTGTTACAACTGCGTTGATCGCCACGTTGAAGCGGGGCATAGCGACCGTTTGGCGGTGATTTATGACAGCCCCGTCACGGGTGTCGTCGAGCGGTTTAGCTACGGCGAATTGCTTGCTCAAGTCAGCGCCTTGGCGTTCGTGTTGCGCGACCTTGGCGTGGCCAAGGGCGACCGCGTGGTCATCTATATGCCCATGGTCCCTCAGGCGATTTTTGCGATGCTGGCCTGTGCGCGGTTGGGGGCGGTGCATTCGGTCGTCTTTGGCGGTTTTGCCCCGCAAGAGTTGGTAACGCGGATTGATGATGCAGCGCCCAAGGCGATCATATCGGCGTCGTGCGGGATCGAACCGGGGCGGGTGATTGCCTACAAACCCCTGCTCGACGAAGCGATTAAGCTATCCTCCCACAAACCCGATGCCTGCGTGATCCTGCAACGCGACACGCTGACCTGCGATCTGACGGTGAGGCGTGACCATGACTACGCGCAGGTTGTCGACGCGGCGATGAACGCTGGAAATGGCACCGAATGTGTGCCCGTTCTGGCAACCGATCCGCTTTATATTTTGTACACTTCCGGCACCACGGGCCAACCCAAAGGCGTCGTGCGCGACAACGGCGGCCATATGGTCGCGTTGAAGTGGACAATGGACAATCACTACGGCGTCAACCCGGGTGAGGTGTTCTGGGCGGCGTCTGATGTGGGCTGGGTCGTTGGGCATTCCTATATTTGTTATGCGCCACTTCTGCACGGTGCTGCGACCGTCGTTTACGAAGGCAAACCGATTGGAACGCCGGATGCGGGTGCGTTCTGGCGCGTGATCCAAGACCACAGCGTTGTCGCGATGTTCACGGCCCCCACGGCGTTTCGAGCAATTAAAAAGGTGGATCCCACAGGGTCGCTGATTGCCGACTATGACCTCAGCAAATTTCGCACCTTGTTTCTGGCGGGCGAACGGTCTGATCCTGCGACGATTGAATGGGCGCAGGCCAAACTTGACCGACCCGTCATTGATCACTGGTGGCAAACCGAAACCGGTTGGCCGATGTCTGGTAATCCTGTGGGGCTGGGAACATTTCCGGTCAAGCTCGGCTCACCCGGGAAGCCGATGCCGGGATACGATATTCAGGTTCTTGATGAAGAAGGCCACGCGGTTCCTGCCGGAACGCTTGGCAGCATTGTGTGCAAATTACCGTTGCCGCCGTCGGGGTTTCCGACGCTTTGGAATGCACCGGATCGCTTCATCTCCTCCTATATGGCGGAATATCCGGGGTATTACGCAACCTCGGATGCGGGCATCCTCGACGATGACGGCTATCTTTTCATCATGGCCCGCACCGACGACATCATCAACGTCGCGGGGCACCGTTTGTCGACGGGCGCGATGGAAGAAGTGATCGGCAGCCATCCCGACATTGCCGAATGTGCTGTTGTCGGAAAGGCGGATGCGCTGAAGGGGCAAATGCCGCTCGGGTTCTTCGTGACCAATGACGGGGCCGAACGTGATGCTGCGGACCTTGAAGCCGAGCTGATCAAACTGGTCCGCGCCAAGATCGGGGCCGTCGCCGCATTCAAATGCGCGCTTGAAGTGAAACGTCTGCCCAAAACACGGTCCGGTAAAGTGCTGCGCGGCACGGTGCAAAAAATCGCCGATGGCGTGGAGTATAAGATGCCGGCCGCAATTGATGATCCTGCGATCCTTGATGAAATCTCGGTTGCTTTGCGCGCGCGAAACCTGATCGGAGAGGCAACATGATTAAGCGCCTCCACACTTCAGACCGGATGAGCAAAATCGTAAACCACAACGGCACGATCTATCTGTGTGGTCAGGTCGGCGCCGGCGATACGGTGGCAGAACAGACAGCAGATTGTTTGTCGCGGGTTGATGCTCTTTTGATCGAAGCAGGGTCTGATCGCGAAAATATGTTGCACGCAACCATCTGGCTGGCCGACATGGCCGATTTCGCTGAAATGAACGCGGTCTGGGATGCTTGGGTACCCCAAGGCCACTCACCTGCACGCGCCTGCGGCGAAGCAAAACTCGCCCGCGATGTCCTGAAAGTTGAAATTATCGTCACCGCCGCCCAAAAACCGTAACCCGACAGGAGAAAGCCATGACCCCCGCAGTTGAAATGAAGAACGTGAACAAGTTTTACGGTACTTTCCACGCATTGAAGGACGTGAACCTCACCGTCACCAAGGGCGAAAAAATCGTAGTGTGTGGTCCGTCCGGCTCAGGCAAATCCACGATGATCCGCACGATTAACCAACTTGAAGAACACCAGTCCGGCGACATCCTGATCAACGGCGAGATGATTAACGCAGATGCGCCCAACATCGAAGAAATGCGCCGCGAGGTGGGCATGTGTTTTCAGCATTTCAACTTGTTTCCGCATCTGAGTATTCTCGAAAACTGCACCCTTGCGCCGATGCTGGCTCGTAAAACGCCCCAAGCAGAAGCTGAGGACATCGCGATGGCGTTTTTGAACAAGGTGCAGATTGGCAATCAGGCCGAAAAATACCCCGGCCAACTATCTGGCGGGCAACAGCAGCGCGTGGCTATAGCCCGTGCGCTTTGCATGAAACCCGAGATTTTGCTGTTTGACGAACCCACATCGGCATTGGACCCCGAAATGATCGGCGAGGTGCTGGACGTCATGGTCACGCTGGCCGAAGAGGGCATGACGATGGTCTGCGTTACCCACGAAATGGGGTTCGCGCGGAAGGTTGCGGATCGCGTTCTGTTCATGGATGCTGGCGAAATAATCGAAGAAAATGATCCGGAGACATTCTTTACGTCGCCTTCCAACGAAAGAACACGAACGTTCCTTGATCAGGTTCTGACGCACTGACCCGTTGATCTCGACTCGAACACATCATGCATTCTTGCAGCGAAGCAAAAAGGCAAATTTGAAGACTAAGGGCAAAACGAAAAGCATGGATTACTGCGGTAACGATACTTTCCTGTTATCGTAACTACGCTGATCTTTTGTTGGTGCAGCTTCAATTTGGCAGGACGGCCATTGTGCCGCTGGCTATGGTGTTCTTTCAAAGTGCAGCGAAGGTTTGAATTTTTCAGGTCGGCAATGTGGTAATGACAAGTTTTCAAAAGGAGGCGTGACACATGAGAGTTTGTGGATGTGAAATTTCGGCGAGTGAAGTTCGGCTTGCCGTTGCCTACCATGATGATGAAGGCGGCGTGGAAATGATGCGCCTGAAGACGACACGGGTAGTGCTCGAGGATGACACATCCGAGGCCGATCTACGATCAGTATTGGCAGAACTTCAACAGTTTTCCCGAGATTACGAGATTGATGTGTTCGTGGTTAAAACTCGTGCCAAGAAAGGCCGTATGGCGGGCGGGGCGGTTTCCTTCAAGATTGAAACCTTGATCCAACTCGTCGAAGGAAGCAAAACCAAGTTCGTTAGTCCGGTGGCACTGTCTCACTACGCCAAGAAATACCTTGATGAATATCCCGAGAAGCTGCCTGTTTACTTGAAGAACGCATTTCTTTCCGGAGCTTATGCTTTGACGAAGCCGGGATTCTTAGCGTAGCCGAGATACTGAGATCCAGCCATGCCAATCCTATGTAGACGCAATCTGCACGAACGACCGGTATCGGTTTCTGGACATTCGCTGGGCTCTGCCTGAACTGACGCAACGCGGAACATTTCCGCCGTTGCCCTTCCGGCAGTTTGCTGACGCGGCATCCGCTCGCGGGCGCGGCACACTTCTGGCTGCATTGCAGCCGACGTCGCCAGAGCGGCCATTGAAAGCCGGTCTGAAGGGCGAAATTCAAACTGTCCTTTCGCCGCAACCGGGCCCGACCATCGAGGAGCGGACTTTACAGACCTTTGTCCTATGGACTTTAATGTCCGATAACCGGCAGTCAATTCTGTTTCTCCCCGGCGAAGTCGGGTACATACAGCCAGAACAACAGACCAAACTGAAGCAAGGGCCGCGTTTTGAAAAAGAACATTTTGATAGCCGGAGGCTCGTCAGGTGTCGGCAAAATACTGGCCGAACACTACGTTGCGGAGGGACACACGGTTTGCATCACGGGACGGAAGAACCCGAAATTGGCTGGTGCGCGCTTCCAACCTTTATCGGTGTCAGACCAATCGGGTGATTTGGCCCGAGACATTGACCATCTTGTCCAGGAGTTTCCGACCGTCAACACCTTGATTTATGCCGCTGGCTATCTTCAAAGGGGATTTATTGATGACCTCGATGACAAAGCGCTTCAAACAATGGTCAACGTTGGCCTTTTGGCTCCGATGATGTTGATTCAGAGGCTTAAGGCAAATACCAACACTCCTCTCAAAATTATGCTGATCACGTCAAGTTCCCAATATACACCCCGGGCACTCGAACCGGCCTATTGCGCAACAAAATCCGGGCTCGGAATGCTTGGGGCTTCGCTGGTTCGGGATAGCGATATTGGCAAAGTTCTAGTGGTTGCACCGTCAGGAATTGATACGCCTTTCTGGGCAGGCACCGACGAAGACACGTCAACGATGTTGGGTGCAGATTGGGTCGCGGAGCAGATTGTCAAATTGAGCAGCGGAGCATTCAAGTACAAATACGCCAAACTGCTTCGCTCCCCCGCGCGCTCCGAAATTGTGGAATGCATGGACAGCAATTTCCAGCCAATTTGATCGGTCGCGATACAACCAGACCTTCGAGCAAGGCGCAGCATCGGTTACTTCGGGCTCGCACTTCGCGCTCGCCGCTGCGAAGTCGTAGGTCTGTTCTAAACCGGCGAACGGCGAGTGCCGTCCGCCAACATGTCTCAGATGTCGATCTACTCAGCAATGCTCAGAGCATCTTCCAGCTCAACACCAAGGTAACGGACCGTGCTATCAACCTTTGTATGGCCGAGCAAAAGCTGCACAGCGCGAAGGTTGCCCGTTTTGCGGTAGATTTCCGCAGCCTTGGTTCGGCGAAGTGAATGTGTGCCATAGGCGCTCGGCTCTAACCCTATCGCTGTCACCCAATCTCGGACGAGCCGACCGTATTGCCGCGTTGAGATGTGTGCTCGATCGTGGAAACGGCTTGGAAACATGAACCGGCAAGCAAACATATCGGGTGATTTAACCCATGCCAGAACCGTATCTCGGGTATTTTCAGTCAGTTCGAACTGAACCGGTCGCTTGGTCTTGCTCTGGATTACCGAAACCCGTTCGCGAACGCGATCATCTTTGACCAGGTCTGTTACGGCGAGTTTGACCAGATCGCAGCCGCGAAGTTTGCTATCAATTGCAACGTTGAACAACGCAAGATCGCGGAGATAGCTCGCAAGCTCAAGGCGCACGCGGATCGCCCACACCTGTTTGGGAAGCCGCGGTCGCTTCTGGCCGATGATCCGGCCCTTGTTCCACGCTTTGCGTTTCGAGGGAACCGCAGGAAGTTGTACTCGTGGCATCATATTCCCTCCAATCCTCCCTCCAAACCCAGACATCAACACAGCGCTGACGTGGCGAGCATAACATCGGACTGAATAGCCGTTCTTGGGCCGCGCTTGCGGGCGGTATCTCTGCGCATGCATTCGGCAGCTCCGAGCCCAATTCGACGAATGCTGCGCAACGCACAAATGGCTGCCAAGCATCGATTGCGGATATTGGAGTTGGCAAAGACCCCCCTTAGCAAGCTTTGAGCGTGATCTTGGTATGCTGCCATTGCTCTCAGCTAGCCGGACATGGGCTCCGAGCACACAGCAGAACAGCGTTTGCGTTTATGTATCGTAAAATTCAGCCCAACTTGGCATCGACGAAACCAACCCATTTGGAGTACCGGGCGGATTTATAAGCGAAATACAGAAGCTGCGATCCTCGGTCAGAACTGTAGTCCCAAGAACATCACCGCCAGTGGAACAGGCGAGACGGCGATCAGGATCGTCAGGAACGTGGCGAACGGCGCGAATATCCCGCTTAATCCTGCGACGATCATGATCCCGCCACCGCCGCCAATCAGGGAGTTGCCCGGCATGTTTACCGCGACGGCCAGCGCGACATAGCGGTACTGCAAGGTCGTCGAAACAGCGCGCTTTGATTGCCCTTCCAGAAACATCGCCAGACGTTCGTCCTTTGATAGCGGGGCAGCGCGGGCCACAAGGTCAGCCGCCCGCCCTAAACGAAGGACCCGGAATAGCCTTTCCAGCATGCCGATTGGCAAGAATCTTCCAATCGTGAATGCCAGCATCATAGCTGTCACGGTGCAGACGTAGATCAAGGGAGCGATGGCGGCGCCGAACCCCGCAAGCAGCGCGACGCCGATCTCTGCACTAGGCACGAATGGCATGGAAAGAAACACGATGTAGGCACCCACGCCAATCATGATCGCTTTGTGAACCTGCTGTTCGTTGTCGGGGCGGATCTGAATATCCAAGGCGTCACGGATCATGTGAACGCCCCATGTCGCGAGAACAATCACAGCGATCAGGATACCAAAGCGCAGAACGAGGCCCGGCGGCGTCGAATTTTTTGACGACACCACCGTCATCTCAGCTCGCTAACTCCGGGGTCGAAGCCACCGCGCCAGTCGCTTGGATCTCGATCTGATTGGTCCAGTACCACCGGCGGGTTGTCCATGTGCCATCGATAACGACCTCGTCGCCCGTGACCCTGCCGTACCACACAACAGTGTGCGGGGCGTCTGGGCAAATTGCGGTGCTCGTGAAGTGAACAACGCCATCGATGGTTTTGGTTTGGTAATTGGACCAACCAAAGTTGCAATAGGTCTCGCAATCGGTCGATTGGAACGTGCCATCGCGAAAGACGATGTCATCTTCCAGCACGGCGCCGCTTGCCGGATCTTCGCCATATATTCGAAACGTCCTGCCATCGAGCACGCCGGTTGTGGCCCACGCGCCTTCTGGAACAGCAAAGTCGGGAATGTCCTCGTTCATGACCGACATCGTGGCAGCCCCGGTTCCGAGCGTCGCGATGGTGATGGCGGCGACCTGAAGAGTTTGCATCATCAGATTTTCCTTGTGAGAGAGGTTTGCGCAGCAGCGTTAAACAATCGCTGCGCGCGTTCACGGTTTCAGGGAAAGACTTGGGCCCGGATCATTTGCCATGCCGTCGGGTCCACTGCCGTATTCTACTCGACCCCGAAGACCTTTGACAGCATTGCAACGTAGGCCGGACGCGCGAGCGCCACCCCTTCTTCGAGTGCGGGATGCGGAGACAGGGTCGTTAGGTAGCCCAATTCAAGCATGGATAGGTACGCTTGATCGTCCTCTTCGTAGAACGCGATGTTGCCGCAAGGCATCATGGCCAGATTGTGCAGCCCGGCCTGAACCACATAGCCACGCATCTCATTGAAGCAGATTTTCATTCCGACGAAAGCGCCACCGGCCATGTCGAACTCACCGTTCAGAGACCATTCATCGCTCATGGCGATGAAATCGCGGAGCAGCGTGGCGGCCTCTTGCGGTGCCTGTTCCAACGGGTGGATGATGAAGTATTCGGACACCTCCGCTTGAGTGGCGGGCGCGGAGGTCAGGGCAGCAAGAGCGGCGACTGACAGGGTTTTTAGGATCGCGTTCATTTGTGTTTCTCCAATGAATTTTGGGTTTTATGTGGTGTTCACTTCGGCCGCATTGATATCGGCCCGAGGCACGGGCTAGGCGATTGCCTCAACCGCTTTGCCAGCCACGATGGATTCCATGAGGTCTGCCGCAGATGACGCACCGTCTAGGTTTCTAATGACCTTCGCCTGCTCTTCCGCGCTGCTTTTGAACGACGTATCACCCAGCACCCTACGTGCCGCCGGTGCAAGCTTGGCTGCATCGGCATCGCCGGGGAGGGCAAGCCCTACCCCCAGCTTTTCAACCAATGCGGCATTCGGCGCCTGGTCGTGCGGGAAACCGGGGATCAAAACCATCGGTACACCATGTTTGAGGGCGCGCATCATGGTGCCGTGCCCACCGTGGGTCACGCACAAGGCGGCGCGCGCAAGGATCGCGTTGTGATCGGCGTATTGAACAACATGGGCGTTGGCCGGGATCGTCAGTGCGGCGGGGTCAATTACCATGCTTGTGGTCACGACCACATGGGCCTCAAGCTCGGCGAGCCCGTCAAGCGCGGTCTGCACCTTAGCAGGGTCCTGCAATTCGGTCGTAGTGTAGCTGACCAGCACAAGCGGCATTGCATCATCTGCGGCCCAGGGCAGATCGATGGGCTGTGCAGGGGCTTCGTTGTCGAGGACGGGCCCGACATGGGTCACGTGATCCCAGCCCGGCAAGGGCGCATCATCGAGAGATGCGGAAGATGTGACAACCATCTGCGTTTGCGCCTTCCACAGCGTTTGCATGTCAGGCAGCGGCGCAAAACCGGCCGCCCCGCGCAACTCTGCCAGCTTGGTCATGATGCCCTGCCATTCATCCAGTTGACGCCACAGGAAGGTGTGACAGAACACAGATGTTGGCACGCCGAAAGAGGGCGCGATGTCCAATGCTGCCGGAAACATCGCATCGACCATGATCGCGTCTGGCTTTTCTGTGGCGACAATTTCTTTGATCTCGTCGGCTATGTCCGGCGAAGTCAGCGAACAGGCCACGCGGGTCATCGGCCCCATATCGGGGTATTTGTCGACTTGAGAATAGGCGTTCTTGAAGCCAATACCGCGAAACCCTTCGCGTTCTATGCGGGCGATCGTTTCAGGTTTGGTCGCGAACACAACCTCATGTCCGCGTTTTCGCAAGGCATGCGCTACACCAAGACTTGGGGGAAGGTTGCCGCCGCTGGAATGGCTGAGCCAAAGATATTTTTTCATGATTTCTTTTTCCTGAATGAGAGATTTGAGAGTAAAAGTTACCGTCGCGACGGCCTCGTCGAAGCTGAGAGCCTCATCCCGGCACAATATTTTCCAGACGTAGATATCGGTCGCAGCCATCAAGGCGCGGAACAGAACCGGGCGGTCTTTGGCCGGCCTGCGCTCGATGTAGGGTGCAAAGACTTGGGACACCCACTCGACGTGATACGACCGACCGAGATCAAGCGCCCCTTGAAACTGTGGTGAGCGATGCTCTTCCGCCAGTGCGTGGATCACCAGATCACCGATTTTGTCGTAGGCCGAGAACACGGTGCGCACGAAAGCGTCGAGATCTTCGATGTCGATGTTCGCGAAAGACGTAAAGTCGACTGCATCGGGGGCGACGCTCTCGAGCGTCGCGATCACCAGGCCATCTTTGCTGCCGAAGGCGCGCAGGATCGTCTGCACACTCACGCCAGCGGCCTGCGCAACATCCTCCAACCTGATCTCGTCAGTATTGGAATCAGCAAGGACCTCGGCCGTGCATTTCAGAATGAGCGCGCGGCGCGCCTCGGCCTGAGCCTTACGTTTTGAGCCGTCATATTTGCGCGTCTTTGATTTCATGTTTACTCAAGTGACATGAATTTTTTTTCGTGTCAATTTAATTCACATGAAATAGCTTTTGCGACCCCTGGGTCTTGCATGGTTGGCTTTTTGGGCGTGATGCTCGTTTAAACCCATTGCCACCTATAAGACGAGCGCTGCACACTTCGCGGCTCAGGGGTGATCTATGCCGTGACCGTGGAACACTGATCAGGTCATCGCAAATAGACATCCAAATCCAAGGTCCGCTTGGAGCCCAAAGTGCAAAATGCTGCGGAATGCATGAATGTCAGCTTTTTTCCAAAGCACCGCGCCTAACAGAAACGGTGTTCGCGATCATGGCGCGAAGCGGTGCGTTCCCTGAACCCATCCTAAAAACACCTCGCCCGGCGGCGGTGTTTCGCCGGAAATTGACCGCTCCAAGCCAGCCAAAGCAGGCGCGAAGCGCACTTGATACTCCATCGATTGATTGCCTGATATATTTTTGATGCGCTCGAATGCGGCACTCTGTTCCGCCGGGGACAACTCGGACAAGAACGCAATCATCTGCCGCCACGCATAAGCGGTGTTCTTTGTCATCTGCAATTTAGCGCGCCAATCGGTCAGCGGCGTCTGTTGGCGCCAGCAAATCCATTCGATGCATCGAAACGCCATTTCGTCAAATCTGAGGTCGCTCAGATCAAGTGCTAACAGAACCTGCGCCAAATTGTGGCTCGTGATGATTTGTTGTTGTTCGAGGATCATCCCATTCGATGCGACTGACCAGTTGCGTGTGTTCCTCAAGCCAGCACGTTGAGCGCAGGTTTCGGCAAGCCGCATGGGGTCTTGTTGATCTGGTAGGTCGAAGTAGCGCGCGTAGAGACTTCCCGCGTAGTAGGACAATCCAACCTCCGCCGCCCTCTCGAATTGCTTGGAGAAAGCCCCCATGAAGATGTCAGCCGCGATCTCATTGGTGAACGGAATATCTAAGTCTGCGAGTTTTGCTAACATCGAAAACTCCTGAATCAGGGGGTTGGGAAAGATCACGTGAGGGAAATGGGTCAAGGACAAGCGCACAAGCTCTGTCAGCGCTTGGCAAGCGCTTTCCACTGCGTCGTGCCCACCTTTCCGACGCCGCAAAAGAGCCTGTGCCCACGGGAGTTCCTCAAGCCTCACCTGCGACTCCAAATTCAACAGGAGGAGGGATCGGCGGTTGCTGAACGCACGGTAAAGGGCGCGGCAAACTCCAGTTTCGGCGTCCGTCGGAAGGTTCGATGCATAGATGCTCGACGTGATCTGGGGTAAAGCCTTGGCCAGCACCTCAGGTGCTCCGATCTGCCCGCCTTGAACAAGCTCGTCGATCGACGCCATCTTAGCCGATTGAATGCCACGTTCAAAACTTCGCGGAAGCTGGGCACCTGACGGACCACCGGCGACTTCTTCGTCCGATCCAATGGGACCGGTGACGCTGCTTGGATCGGCAATGCCTACATCGAGCGGTAACTTGCTTAGGCGCGCTGCCACGATCTTCGCGACAGCATCATGCCAGACTTTTACGTCCTGCTCTGCTTGATTTTGGCGGAACGTACGCCGCTCTTCCGCTGCACCATACTTTGACCGGTGTCGCTCAATGATTGTCTGCAAATTGTCTTTGAGATCGCCACCGGTCTTCAATGCGAGCAGTGCGCGCCTAGCCCTTTGGAACTGTCCGGTCTTCTTTTTCCAGCGTTGCGCTGTCGGTGCGTTAAGAGCCTGTTCGTAAACGGCACACCAATCATCTGCGCGCATATCCCATCCATCCGACCCGTGGTCCGCAAGAAGATCGATCAGGCGGTCGTACAGCGGAATCCAACGCGTAAGAGTGTTGTGTTGGACGACAATCTGTTCTCGAGGCACCTTTCCGCCAAGCTGGTCTCGAATATCTTGGACTGTGCGTACAAACGCTCCGTCCGTTTTTTGTGCCGCGCCAGGCGCAGGGTAGAATCTCAATCGATCAAAAAAGGGGGTGATCTCAGATAGGATCATCTCCGCAGCTTCCGGATCATGCTCCAATAGAAGACAGACCGTAAGCAGCGCCGTTTCTTCGGGCGTCTGGGCTACAAACTCGCCTGACATTGCTCGCTGATGAAGTTTTTTGAGGCCCTCGTCGGTCAGGTGCCAGTTGTTGAGCGCAAGGCGTGCGCGTGAGATGTCGGATGTTGAATGACCCAACTCTTCCAACATGGCAGTCTCGTGTGGTCTGAGTTTTCCACCGGCGGCGTATGCTGTAGTCGCAAACCCACCTCGAGCCACCTCGGGCGTCGCCCATTTCGGTATACCTGAAACAGGTGTGCGACTGCCGACAATGAGGTCGCCTGCCTTCATTGCGGCAAGAACATCGCGCCATTGTTGGATTTTCTTGCTGCTTCCAGCGCTAAGAGCTTTTGCAAGATTAAGAAATGCGTATTTTTCGCCCGGTTGCTCAGCCATTCGTATCTCTGTTGGGTCCGAGGGCGGGACTTGCACCCGCGCTCCCCGGGTTACGAGCCCGGTGCTTTGCTACTAAGCTACCTCGGATCAAAGCCAAAATTGGCATAGCCTTTTCTTTACGCTGAATTACTGGCTGCCCAAAGGAAATACTCAAAAGGAGAGACCAGTTGATTTCTTTGTGTGCCCCCAAAGCCGACATCCACTTTGAGAAATCCAATGGCAGCAAAGTCCGCACTGCCGACCTCGGGCAATGCCACAATCTCGCGGGAGCAGCGAATGGCAGGTTAGGTGAAGCTGCAGCGCGGCACTTGACTGCCTCGCCAAGGTCCGGAATGGGGCCGTCCTTGCCGGGACGGTGCTGCCTGGCAGGCGCACATGCTGCGACCGACCCAACGGCGGCACTGAGCCCATAGTCACCAATGCTGCGGTTTGAATGAACGTCCGACTACGCGACGACGATGACTGGATCGCCTGAAAACCTTACGTCTTTGTCGCAAGTGTGGTAGAATTTGCACAAAGCCAATGTCGCCGTGACAGAGGTCTAGGCCTCGGTTGCGGACCTGCGAGGCCCCCGCAATGACAACACCCAACCAAGTGACCGTCCAAGGAGAAACCGCACCGGAGTTTGCGTGCGTCAAAGCGGCATTTGAACAGAACTTCTCGCAACGGGGAGAATTGGGCGGCGCGTGTAGCGTCTATTATAAGGGCCGGAAAGTCGTCGATCTTTGGGGCGGCATCCGCGATGCCAAAAGCGGTGCACCTTGGGAACGCGATACGATGGTCATCGTCTTTTCCTTGACCAAAGGCATGTCAGCCATGACGTTGGCCCTTGCCCATTCCCGCGGGTGGCTCGACTACGATGCGCACGTGGCGGAGTATTGGCCGGAGTTCGCCCGGAACGGGAAGGCCGAGATCACTGTTCGGCAGTTGCTCTCGCATCAAGCCGGATTGCACGCGTTTCACGAAAAGATCAATCGCGACAGGATTGCCGATAAACACCAGCTTGAAGACATTCTGATGCGCGAGACCCCGCAATGGCCGTCAGGCACCCGGAACGCGTATCATTTCATGTCGTTGGGCTTCTATGAAAGCGCTTTGCTGCGCCGTGTTGATCCAGCGGGCCGCAATCTAGCACGGTTCTTTGCCGAGGAGATCGCCGCGCCGCTCGATTTGGACTTTCATATCGCTTTGCCTGAAGACGTGCCCAACGAACGCCTTGCCCCGCTTACGATGGCAGGCCTGTTCAAATCGATCCTCGGCTACCCGCTTCCGATGATCCTGACGATGCTGAACCCTTGGTCGGCGGGCTTTCGCGCCTGCATCGTCAACCCGGGCTCTGGCGTGGTGATGGACGAAGATCGGGTTTTTGCCCGTAATCTTGAGGTTCCATCGGGCGGTGGGGTTGGAACTGCGCGGGCCATTGCAAGGGCTTATGGCGTGTTCGCGACGGGCGGTGCGGAACTCGGGCTTTCGCCTGAGACGCTCGCCGAGTTGATTGCGCCTGCGATTGCCCCGACGAAAGGATTCTTCGATGAGGTCCTTCGAGATGACGCACATTATGCGCTCGGGTTCATGAAACCATTCGAAGGGCTCTCCTTCGGCCACCCCGGTGCGTTTGGCACACCTGGCGCAGGCGGTTCCCTCGGGTACGCCGATCCGGAGATTGGTCTTGGATACGGGTACGTCACGAACCGGATCGGCACGGGTGTTGATGCCGATCCACGCGATGTGGCATTGCGAGAAGCGATTGCATCGGTTACCGGCTAGGACTGATCTTTTCAGTGAACCGCATGATTGGCGCGCCATCAATTGGCAGCAACGCCCCACGATCCAAGTGCTGCGGGTGCAGGGGTCTTCGACCGATCCACATGAAAAAGCTGTCGTTCAATCGGGTGCGTCGAACGGCAACAAGAGCCCTGAGTTACGGATGCTGCAGAGCGGACAAGTGTCCGCTCTGCAGTTCCTGTGAATAATTGGCGAGCTGCTAAGAAGTGTTTGTCTGCTTAACGCCGAGAGCAAACGGCGCGCCGTCTGGATCACACAGGATGGGTTTATGGGCTTGAACTGCTTCATTCACATCCACAGAAGCTGGACGCGCCCCTTTGGTTTCAGCGGCACGGGAGGCATCGGAGACTGAAGCAACCTTGATGCACGGGACCCAAGCTGCGTTAGAACCGGTTGGCCACTTTGCGGCATGTTGGATTGCAACAAGATCGCCCCAAGGTCCGAACAGAGTGACGCAATCCTTGTCCCGCTCTGGAGAAACCTGCCATCCGAAGAGTTCGACGTAGAACGCCTGCGGGAAGTCATTCCCGTTGCTGACATACATTTCAGGGCCGAACTGCCGGCGCGGCACAGGGAAGTCGTGCCGAGACAGCGAAACCCCCACCAGAGCACCGAGCGGATCGCGGATGAGCGCATTGCGGCCTACACCTGGGACCTCGAACGGCTCCCGAACGACTTCGCCTCCGAGCGTCTCGACGCGCTTGACTGCCACGTCCACGTCTGGAACTTCGATGTAAGCGATCCAGCCATTTTCCTTCCCCAAAGGCGTCTCGGCCAACCCCGCGCCCACTTCGTCATCGGATAGCGCAAGGACGAAATTCTTCTCGCCGCCACCCCAGGCAAAATCCGTTGCTCTCTCGACTTCATACGTCCAGTTGGCGAGGTGCTGGTAAAATGCCATCGAACACGCCCTGGCCGAGGTGAAAAGGTCGTGCCATACGATTTGACCTGCTTTCGACTGAGTCATCGTCTCAACTCCTGACATTTTTGATTTTCTTAACGCCGCGCACCATTTTTCCGAATGCCTTTTCGCGCGACCTGCGTTCCGCAAGGCTCGCGGAGTTGAACGCGTCTTCAGCCATGAGCTTGCGCCATCTGCCAAGCCGTCTGGCATCGAGAACGCCCTCATCAATAGCCTTCAGCGTAGCGCATCCCGGCTCGGTCTCGTGTTGACAATCGTTGAATCGGCACAGCGCGGCCAACTCTTGAATGTCTGTAAAGAGGTCGTTGATCCCTTCCGCTGCATCAGTGAGCTGCAGTTCCCGCATGCCCGGAGTGTCCAGGATCAGACAGCCATTGGGCATCGCATGGAGCTCGCGCCGCGTTGTCGTATGCCGACCCTTTGCGTCGTCTTCCCGAATGGTCTGGGTCTCGATGGATTGGCTGTCGAGCAAGGCATTGGCCAGCGTCGATTTGCCAACGCCAGATGAGCCGAGGAACGCCACTGTCTTGCCAGGTGTGCACCAGGCGGCAAGTTCCGTTTTCGGGGCAGAACCGCGCGCGTCAAGTGCGACCACTTCAATCTTTTCTGAAACCGAGCGCGCTGCGTCGATGTAGACTTGCGCATCTGTCACTAGATCGGTTTTCGTGAGCACGATAACAGGCGTGACCCGTGCCTCGAAGGTCAGAGCGGCATAGCGTTCCAGCCGTGCCACTTTGAAGTCCTGATTGCAGGACGTCACGATAAAGACCGTATCAATGTTAGCCGCGATCAGTTGTTCCTGCCGGTCTGTGCCGGGCGCGCGCCGCTTGATGAGGCTTGTGCGTTCGAGAACCCGACTGGAACGCGGGTGCGAAGGATCCAGCATCAGCCAGTCCCCGACGGTCACATCCGCTCGGGGAGGAAGTACAGTATCAACGTCGTCTCCGAGGACATGCAGCCCATTGCGATGCACTTCGACAACGCGAATAGGAGGTTTTGCAGCCAAATCGTCCACACTGATTTGCTGGGCGAAGAAGGGTTGCCATCCCAGTGCCTGAAGAGGCCTGAGTTTGGCGTGTGATCCGGCGTCGCGTGCGCGACGCGGAAGGAAGTCTGAGTAATCCCTTGTCATAGGGTGTTCACTTTCATGTCTTTGGCCCAAGTCAGGTTTGGGCAACGGTGGAAGGAAATAGTTTCACATCAACTAGTTCCGTCAGCTTCGAGATGACGGACTTACCTTAGTCGTTGCATGTGCTACGGGAGGCGCGCTGCCTCCCTTCCTTACCGGGACATGAAATCTCCATTTCAGATAATGTGCCATAGGATGAACACGTGCACAACACAACCGTCGACCGCTGATTTAGAACTCTTCTTCAGTTGTCTGAAGCGGCCATTCAACAGGACAAAGGGTATGTCGGCAAAGTCCGCATCTTACCAGTTCATCCACTGTGCAGCGAACGGCGCGATTTCCCGAAGCGGTCTCTCGTGACCAGCGCGGCGAAAGAGGAAAAAGAGCCGATATTGTTGAAAAACTCGAAAATCCGACAGCCGCTTTTTTTCGCCAGAATCTGTTGCGACAGCCAAATTGAAACAGACCACCCAGTGGAGCCTCTGAGAGCTTCGGACATTGCAAACGATGGTCTTGGGCGACCCCCTCGACGAATTTTCACAGAGGCCTTCTATGGACAGGTTTTTCACCCATTTTCACGAAAACTGGAGTTTTTCAACAATATCAGCCCAACTTGTAATTTTGCTGCGTTGCCGCCAACGTCCGCCATAGCGAACACCGCCTTGCCGACTTTCAAATTGATCAAGCGAGTTAATTGCCATGATGGACAAAAATTTCGCACGAACGATGGCCCGGTATGACCGATGGCAAAACCAGTCACTAATCGCGGCTGCAGACAAATTGACCGACGAGGAACGATGGGAGGAGCGTGGCGCTTTCTTCGGTTCGATAGCCGAAACTCTCAATCATATTCTCTGGGATCATCATGTTTGGCTTGCTCGCCAACGAGGGGATAGCGCTTCAGCCAGCGAGATCGGTTCGCGCCACCCCTATACAGCTACGCCGCGCGGTTGGAATGAATACAAACGGGCGCGAGCCGCTTTGGACAACGAAATCAAAAAATGGTGCGGCACTCTGACGGAGTCCGATCTTTCCCGAGAGGTAGAATGGATGAGGGGCGGAAACCCAGTGAGAACTGCTTTTTGGTTCAACCTCTTTCACATGTTCAATCACGCGACGCACCACCGGGGCCAGGTTCACGCCATGCTCACAAGTGCTGGCATTGACCCCGGCTCAACGGACCTGCCGATGTTACCAAAAGATGTTTGAACCTACATCCCTTCCGTTGGGTCGATGGCGTTGAAGCCGACATTGGCAGGTTGCGTGCAAAAGGCAGCCAAGTCCCGCAACTTGTGAATTCGCGACTCGCGCAGCGATGGTCGCCTATCGCAAATTTGCGTCTAGCGCCGTAGGTCCGCTTCGGGCTGGCACCCGCCAACCGACCGAAACTGTCAGATGTCGGCTGTGGATGACATATCACAAGGATCATTTCGCTCAGTGAACGAAATAACAGAAAACCTGATGAGATGAAGTTGCGACCACTAAGCGTCTTTTACATCGTTGCTGCGTGCTATGGCGTCATTTGGCTTTCGGTTCGTGTGTTGGCGCTAAATGTTCATCCGTTCGACGGACATTGGGAAGACCAAGGCGAACATTATTCGACGCATGTATCCGTCAAAATGAAAACCAAGTATTGCTTGTGTGGCGCATACGAGTGCGAAACTGGATTCGAAGATAGTCTGTTGGCTAGGCGCACTGTCTTTGGGTGGCGACGGTTCAACTACTTTCGCGACCCGAAAACAATACCACTCCACTTGGAACAAAATTATAGGCCAATAAATGTGCGCGGCGGGAAAGAATTTTGTGTGACAAAAAAGCGAGGTGAAAGACTAAAAATTACACTGACACCGTACAGGTCGCGGCTATGGCTTGATATTGAATAACTTCGATGAGCAATCGTGTCGTCATAAGAGTGCATTTTTAAAACGATCAAATAACGGACGTTCAAATTTATGAAGCAGCCGTCCACTTTGTCCCGCTCTTCGTCAGTTCGCACAAGGCACAATGAATGGCGGCTTAAATTCTACCTTGATTATCTCGCCCTGAGTTCTGCAAGAAGAAGCTGGCATAGCCTTTCCATCCTATTTTTGTTGTCGCTTTTGTCTGCATAAACGGAAATTGGCACTTTTGTCAGTGCAGGCAGGTCAAAGTGTCCTCCCACGTCTACCATCGGGGGGACGATTGCAGTGCTTGGGAGGATGGTAACAGCCAATCCAGCATGCACCACAGCGCGCAATCCTATCGGGTCAGGATGCGTGGATAGGGATGTCGTTATAGTGCCAGCTTCATCAAGTGCGGCGTAAGCATGCCGTCGCAGATCCCGCGCATCATCCAGAAAGGCCAGCGGAAGTGGTGCGTTCACTGGCTGCACAAATTTGTCTGCTGCTGCCCAAACAAGGTTTGTCTCAATGGTTGCATGTCGCATCGGATGTGCGCCTTGATCAAAGACCAGTGCCGCATCGATCGCCCCCAGTTCGAGCAAGTTCATTAATTCGTGGCTCCGTGCGGTTTTCACAGACACAGGTGGTGCATCTTTCTGAAACGCGTACACAGACAAGGCGCGCGGAATGAGTGACAGGGCAAAGGTCACTGTCGTTCCAAGCCGCAAGGGTTCGCCACCTTCGTTGTGTCCTTGGGGATGTTGCATTTGATCTGCCAGTAGCAGCAGACGACGCGCCTGCACCAGAAACGCGGCACCTTCTGATGTGAGTGACACCGGCTGGCCGCGACCGCGTTGAACCAATGACCGTTTCACTTGCTGCTCTAACACTTTGATATGCGCGCTGATGGCGGATTGAACGGTGTTGGTGCGCTCTGCCGCGCTCGAGAAATTGAGTGTCTCTGCGACGGCTACAAAACTCTCTATCAATCTAAGATCAAATGACATGAAATCATGATAGCTGATTTTTTAGATCATAATAAACCGTTTCTATGATTATCGATGACATCGTATTTGAACGCCATGTCACTTGAAGCATATCTTGTCACAGCTTTCGCCGTTGTCCTCACAGGAATCTCAAAGAGCGGTTTTGCTGGCGGCCTCGGCATCCTCGGCGTTCCCCTTGTGGCGCTGACTATGTCACCGCAAGAAGCGGCAGTCCTTTTGCTCCCCATCCTCATCGGGATCGATATCCTATCAGTTTGGCGATACCGGAACGCTTGGCAGGGACGCATGATCGTCGCTCTCTTGCCCGGCGCGTTGGTGGGGATTTCGTTGGGTATGGTCAGCTTTACCGGGATCAATCCGGACATTTTGCGCATCGCGATTGGTCTGATGGCGCTAGGGTTCGTTGCCAACTACGTTTTGCTCAACTTAAGACCAACAGCAACCGAAGCAAAGATCAACTGGGCGTCCGTCTTTATCGCAAGCGCCTTGTCCGGTTTTGCTGGATTTGTAGCCCATGCGGGTGGCCCTCCAATCAAAGGGACATTGTTGCGCATGCAGCTCGACAAGACCGCGTTCGTCGGAACGAACGCCTTCTTTTTTTTCACGCTGAACATGGCAAAAGGAGTCGGATACGCTGCTTTGGGCTTGTTTTCGACTGATGGGCTGCTTGCTTCCGCCTCCCTTGTCCCGTTTTTGTTTCTGGGTGTGGGGCTTGGCTTCGCGTTACATGATCGCATCTCGCAAACGACTTTTGTCCGATTGGTCTATGTTCTCTTGGGGATCGCTGGCCTCAACTTGCTGTATATCGGTTTTGCTTCACTTTAGACGGGGAACCACGGGGACTGCCCGCAGCATAAGAAGCAGACATCCAGGATGCTCTGACGTAGGTCTGTTTTGTCCCGCAGTGCGGACCTAGCTCTCAACAAAACCAACGGCAGCTCTGAGTCAGCAGGGAGTGTAGTCTTTTGAAAGGGTGGGTGGAGTTTTACCACTTGGTCAAAATCGCATAAGGTTCAATATGTTTTATGGAAGTTTACCCCAACTCGGCAACTTGTGCTGAACACTCGGAGCTCGGCTAAACGCCTCTGTCTGAGCGGCGTTTCCGAGGAAATTGGCCATTCCGGACCAATTTAAGTGCGTTGTCCCGTTTCGTGACTTCGGCCAACCAAGTCCAATCAGCGTATTTGTCGCCAGTCTTACGTAGATGTGTATAGCGCTTCAGCGAAGTCCACGACCGATGGCCTGAGTTGGCGGCAACGTACGGAATATTGAGGCCGAGCTCGAACAGGCGTGAAACACCGTCATGCCGGAGATCGTGAAAGTGAAGTCCCTTTATTTCCAGAAGCTTGCAGGCGCGAGTGAATGCAGCGCTGATGGCATCAGTCGAGTAGGGGAATATCTCGTCTTCTATCAATGGCATGGCCTCGATGATCGCCAGAGCCTGTTCCTGCAGATCACACCAGACATCGTTGCCGATTTTTTCGCCGGGGTTCTTCATGTCCCGGACCAACATGCGTTTGCCTTCCACGTTGAGGTCTTTCCAGCGGATGCGGACGATCTCTTCCTGCCGTCGGGTGGAGAAGATGGCAAAGGCGATGATCCTATGCATGGGGATGGACGTGGGGCGACGTCGGGAGCGGTCCAGAAAGTGCTGCATGAGTTGATCTAGTTCATCGAGCGTGGGACGCCGATCCCGTTCACGGCTCTTGCCTGTGATACCCAGTTTGTCCGCCACTTTCCGGGCGTCCTCCATAGCCTGCGCGTTTAGTGGAAAGCCCCATGCGGGTCTGCCGATGGAGAAAACAGCGCCGAGATGGGCGAGGTAGTTGGCCACGGTCTGAGGCTGAACGCCGCCATTGAGCTTTTCTTGCGCAAATTCGACGATGTCAGCGCTGGTTATCGCGTCACAGTGTTTGGCCGCGATATCAAACGTCTTGATGCTCTTCAGAACCTGGGTCTTGGTCCGGCCGATCTGTTTGTTGCTTTCTTGGACATACCTGTCGATGGCATCGCTCAAGGTCGGTGTCTTCTTTCTTTTCGGTTGAGTTTTGAGCGCATCAAGGGCACCGGGTCGTACCAGACTTTCTTCGCGGTTTTAAATCCACGCCGCAGCGGTTGATCTGCGCTCGAATGTCTGACTTTCGCGAAGTAAGACTTTACCTTGCCGCATCACTGAGATTTGAGCGAGCCAAGCGATGGTGCCATTCTTGCGACGACGCTTTATGATGGTTCACATGATTTACACATGGCCTTTCATTTTACAACACGTGTTGTAAATGTAGCAGATAATGGGCCTAAATGGCAAGATATCGAACATAGACGAACTTGAACACTCGGAGCTAAGTATTGAAAAAGGCGGTAAAATCGCAGATTGGCGTAAGTAGCAGATTATCCGTGGCTCCGATGATGGATTGGACCGACCGCCATTGCCGCATGCTGCACCGCCAATTGACGCGTCAAACGTTGCTTTACACGGAAATGGTGACATCTGCGGCTTTGGTGCGGGGGGGGGCTTTGCACTTACTGGAGTTTTCGCCGGATGAGCATCCGGTCGCGCTTCAGCTGGGGGGATCTGACCCAAAGGAACTTGCTCAGGCTGCCGTGCTTGGGCAAACCGCTGGCTATGATGAGATCAATCTTAACGTAGGCTGCCCGTCTGATCGGGTTCAATCGGGCTGTTTTGGCGCGGTACTCATGGAAAACCCGGCGCTGGTTGCAGATTGCGTTGCAGCCATGCGCAACGCGGTCGAGGTGCCGGTCACCGTAAAATGCCGCATCGGTGTTGATGACCAAAACCCCGAAGAGGTCTTGCCAGAGTTTCTCGCGCGCATCGTTGCCGCGGGGTGCGAACGGGTCGCGATCCATGCGCGCAAAGCCTGGCTGCAAGGACTAAGCCCAAAGGAAAACCGGGATATTCCCCCGTTGGATTACTCTTTGGTATTGCGGATGAAAGAGTATTTTCCAAATCTTCATATTTCGGTCAATGGAGGGATCACATCGCTGGACGAGGCGCGCGCTTTTCTTGAGGCCGGGCTTGATGGCGTGATGATCGGACGCGCAGCATACCATACGCCGACGGACATTTTGGCCGCCGCCGATCCTGTCATCTTTGGCACAGGCGAAGTTGTGGCCGCCGAAGATGCCGTTCATGCGATGCTGCCCTACATCGAAGGGCATGTCACCGGCGGCGGTCGGTTGGCGCAGATCACACGCCACATGCTGGGCCTGTTTGCGGGGCGTCCGGGTGCGCGGGTGTGGCGACGCATGTTATCAGAAGGTGCGCATCTACCAAATGCGGGGCCCTCGCTGGTGTTGGAGGCCTTGACGCAGGTGGCGCAGCAGCAGGAAATGGCGCGACAATGTGAGTAACAAATCGTGCGGGGTGATGCTTTTTGTACCGTCGTTGCGTCTGCATTCGCCTTTACTGCACCGTTGCGGTCTTGAGAATCTCAGCGTCTGCAATACTGTCAGGCAGCGCGCAAAGTGCGTTTGGTGGGTCAGGTCATGAATACTGAGTTCTTTGAAAAAGGCTGGGCGGTTTTTGCCCCCGAAGCCGCGACACTTGAGTGGGCTCAAGACGCCCTGACGGACGCCATACATGCGCTGAAAAACCCGGCTTACAGTCAGTGGTATCAATGTGAAAACACGTGGTTTGTCGGGCTTGACGTGCTGAACAACGACGCGCTTGGCTGTATTTCCGGATCGGCGCAGCTTTCAGGTGCTGCCGTGGATTTCATCACACAGACCTGCGGTGGCTGGCCTGCATTGCACAGGGGCCAGCTTTCAGGGGTTTTTCCCGGCTATCCCCGTCCGCGCGCGGGCGAAACGGAGGCAGGGTTCAGGTACCGCGCACGTCGTGATGCAGCACACGTGGATGGTGTTCTGGGCGTTGGAACGCCCAAGCGTCGGTTTGTGCAAGAGCCACATGCTTTTATCCTTGGGCTGCCGCTGACCCGGGCCGACCCGGGTGCAGCCCCGCTTGTGGTGTGGGAGGGCAGCCACGAGATCATGAAGGACGCATTTCGCATCGCATTTGCACAGACGCAGACGACAGATATGCCCCGCACAGACGTCACTGAGGTCTATCAGGCGGCCCGGCGCGAAGTGTTTGAGACCTGTCCGCGCGTTGTTGTGCATGCTCCACCGGGGGCGGCCATCGTCGTACACCGTCTGGCGCTGCACGGTGTTGCCCCTTGGTCGGATGGGGCCACGGCTGATCCCGAAGGCAGGTTGATTGCGTATTTCCGACCGCCAATCGCGGGTGGCGTGCGGGCGTGGATCGACATGCCTTAGGGTCAGAACGAAGATATGGAAACGAATGCAGCGACGGCGCGCAAAGTCCTCTTGGCAAGAGGGCGATCTGCAACTATACGCGCATCCTTATCTCCCGAAGGAACAAGAACATGGTTGGCAGCGCAAATCTCAATATCATGATGAAAGCCGCGCGGCGGGCGGGTCGATCATTGGTCAAGGACTTCCGCGAGGTGGAAAACCTTCAGGTGTCCATGAAAGGTGCGGGCGATTTCGTCAGCCGCGCTGATCTCAATTCCGAGAAAGTCCTCAAAGAAGACCTGATGGGCGCGCGTCCGACATATGGTTGGCTCGCTGAGGAGAGTGGCGAGGAAGAGGGGCAGGACCCGACCCGCCGCTGGATTGTTGATCCGCTCGATGGCTCGACGAATTTTCTGCACGGGCTCCCGCATTGGGCTGTTTCAATCGCGCTTGAGCACAAAGGTCAGGTGGTCGCTGGCGTTGTCTATGATCCGGCCAAGGATGAATTGTTCTTTGCTGAAAAAGGGGCAGGGGCGTGGATGAACGACAGCCGGTTGCGCGTGTCAGGGCGCAGCCAGATGATCGAAAGCATTTTCGCAACCGGGCTTCCTTTTGGAGGCAGCACGGATCTGCCTGACACGCTGCGCGATCTGGGCCGTGTTTTGCCCGGATGCGCCGGAGTGCGGCGGTGGGGGGCGGCGTCCCTTGATCTGTCTTATGTCGCAGCGGGCAGATATGATGGCTTTTGGGAGCGTCGCCTCAAGGCGTGGGATATTGCAGCTGGTTTGATCATCGTGCGTGAGGCAGGCGGGTTTTTGGAACCCTTCGATCCACGCGGTGATATTCTGGGATCGGGCTCGCTGATTTGCACGAATGAAAAGCTGTTTTCACCCTTTGCCAAATTGGTACGCGGCTAACGGTTCCCTTTTCGCCAGGCTTGCGCGCTCTGCCTAGCGCCGCGTTACTTTGGGAATGCGGCTCGGGGCGATGCGATAGGTGGCCTCCGGATGGGGCGGGTGGCCATCTGTGCGTTGCCAGAACGCCGGGCCGCCCTGCCGCAACCAGAACGGAAGCAACAGGATCAAACCTGCGATAAACCCACCCGCATGCGCCCAATAGGCCACGCCCGCTTCGTCTGAGCTTGAGCCGATGCCGCCAATAACCTGCATGCCCAGCCAAAGCATCAGCATAATCCACGACGGAATGGGTAGAATGCGGAAGATCACAATCAGGATGATCAGAATATCCACCTTTGCCTTGGGAAAAAGCAGCAAATAGCCCCCCATCACACCGGCAATGGCCCCGGATGCACCCACCGTCGGGATCATCGCCATCGGGTCAACGGCGTATTGCGCGAGGGAGGCGATGACCCCGCAGCACAGATAGAACAAAATGAACTTGCCATGCCCCAACTCGTCTTCAATATTGTCGCCGAAAATCCATAAAAACAGCATGTTTCCTGCCAGGTGGAAAAAGCCGCCATGCAAAAACATGGATGAAATCAGCGTGTAATACCCATCCCCTTGCGACAGCCGGGCAGGGATCATGGCCCATTGCAGCCAGAATGCATTCATCGCGCGCACGTCTTCCATAATCCCGAAATAACTCAGGAAAATGCCGATGTTGGCGGCCATCAGCATATAGGTCACATAGGGGATGCGCCCGGAGGGATTGTGATCTCGGATTGGAAACATGGCGATAAGCTGTGCGATTGTACCGCACAGGTCAAGGCGTTGTTTTTGCCCAGTGTTAACGCATTATGTTACGCCGCCGCCCCCAGAAGAGCAGCATTCCCGCCCGAAGCCGTCGTATCCACGCAGACGTGCCGTTCTGCCAGCACCCGCGCAACATCCGGTGCGCCGGGTATCAGGGGGATGATGGGACCTGTGCGCGTGGCGAGCGCGACCTCAATGGCACGCCCGGTCGCCGCATCTCCCCACCACAGGACGCCACCATATTCGGGCCCATGGCTCAAAGCGGCGGGGGCAATCTGACCTTGCGCCTCGATTGCAATGCCTCCGAATGCGCGGACGAGACGTGCCTGCTCTCGGCTTGCCTCCGTACCGGGGCCCATGCACAACAGGGCCGGGCGCGGCAGCGTGCTGAGGCGATTGGATTCCCCTGTTGGGCCCGGCAAGCTCAGCGAGCTTCGGGGCGCGTCCAAGGGCGGGGGCGCAAGCGGCGCCAGCGTTTCCTGTGGCTTTGGCCATTGTGCTGTGACCTGTTGGCGATCAGGTTGTGAAAAGCGCGTCATGTAATGCGGCCCGCCCGCTTTGGGTCCGGTCCCTGACAGCCCTTCGCCGCCAAAGGGCTGACTGCCGACAATAGCACCAATCTGATTGCGGTTGATATAGACGTTGCCCGCTGCAATGCGTTCGCAGACATGTTGAACGCGATCATCGATACGCGTGTGCAGGCCAAAGGTCAGACCGTAACCTGTCGCGTTTATGTCATCGATCACCGCATCAAGCTGATGCGCCTTGAAGGTGGCTAAATGCAGCACCGGGCCAAAGATTTCCCGCTCCAACGCAGCAATGCCGGGGACGGAAATAAGGGTCGGGGCGATAAATGTGCCAGTTGTAGGCGCGGTGGTTTCGGCAATGACGCGCCCCTCGGCGCGCGCCTGCGCGATGTGTTGTGCGATGCCGTCGCGGGCCGCCTCGTCGATCACCGGACCGACGTCGGTTGACAGGTGCCACGGGTCCGCCACGCTCAGGCATTGCATGGCGCCCAACAGCATTTTGGTGAATTCGGGCGCGATATCCTCCTGAACGTACAGGCATCGCAGGGCAGAACACCGCTGCCCCGCAGATTGAAAGGCGCTTTCGACAATTGCCTGAACGGCTTGTTCGGGCAGGGCGGTACTGTCCACGATCATCGCGTTCAAACCCCCCGTTTCCGCGATCAGCGGCGTGCCGGGGCGGCAATTTTCAGCCATGGCGCTGCGGATGCGCAGGGCGGTTGCGGTCGAGCCGGTAAAGGCCACGCCGCCAACCCGAGCATCGCCGGTCACAAGCGCCCCGATATCTCCCGCGCCCGGCAACAGCTGCACCGCGCCGCGCGGCACCCCTGCTTTGTACATGAGACTGATCGCGCGGTGAGCGATCAAAGGTGTCTGCTGGGCTGGCTTGGCCAGAACGGCGTTCCCTGCGGCCAACGCTGCGCTGATCTGCCCCAGAAAGATCGCCAGCGGAAAGTTCCACGGGGAAATACATATAAAGATGCCCGCGGGCGGCGTATCTGTGGCGCGGTTTGCGTAATAGCGCAGAAAATCCACCGCCTCCCGCAGTTCTGCGACGCAGTCGGGCAGGCTTTTACCCGCTTCACGCGTGAGGAGGGTAAAGAGTTGCGCATAATCAGCTTCCAACAGATCAGCCGCATGCAACAGGATGCGGCATCGTTCCGTATAGGGGGCTGCCCATGGCGCTGCGCTGCTGAAAGCGCTTTCGACATCGCCGGGCGTGGCCCAAACGACTGCGCCAACCGTATCTGACGGATCGGCCGGGTTGGTTATAACGGCGCGCGGCGCGTCATCGGCTGCAGTACTGGCGCTCAGCAGCGGTGCGGCCTGCCACTGATGTTTGGCAAAGGCATCACGGGCGTCGAACAACGCCTCCAGCGTTTGGCTATGCGTCAGATCGAACCCGCGCGCATTGACGCGTTCCGGCGCAAAGAGTTCCGGGCCGGTCGGGATCTGTGTCGCAGGGTCTGTCAGCACCTTTTCAAAAGGGTCAGCGGCGACCACCTCAGCCGGGACATCCTCATCCACGATCTGATTCACAAAGCTTGAATTGGCCCCGTTTTCCAACAGCCTGCGCACCAGATAGGCCAAGAGGTCGCGATGCGCACCGACAGGGGCATAAATCCTGCATCGTGTCTTGTTTTGCTGCAAAACCAACGTGTGCAGCGTTTCGCCCATCCCATGCAGACGCTGGAACTCATAGGCCTGCGGGTCATCTGCCATATGTAGGATGGCCGCGACTGTATGCGCGTTATGGGTCGCGAATTGCGGATAGATGCGATCTGTCATGCCGAGCAGTTTGCGGGCGTTACAAATGTAGGACACATCGGTCTGTGCTTTTTGCGTGAAAACCGGAAAGCCCTCGACGCCTTCGACCTGTGCGCGTTTGATCTCGGTGTCCCAATAGGCCCCTTTGACGAGGCGGACCATGATTTTACGGTCGTGCCGTTCGGCCATTTCATAAAGGGTATCAATCACTCTGCCTGCGCGCGGTCCAAAGGCCTGTACCACAATGCCAAACCCATCCCACCCCCTGAGCGCGGGGTCCGCCATGACGCAGTCAATGACATCGAGCGACAGGCCAAGTCTATCTGCTTCCTCGGCGTCTATGTTGAGGCCCATGCCTGCGGATTTCGCCAACAGCGCGAGCGCACGCAGTCGCGGGACAAGGTCCGACATCACGGCCTCTTGCTGCGCGACTTCATAGCGTGGGTGCAGTGCTGACAGTTTGACGGATATGCCGGGGTTTTTGCGAATGTCATCTTCGGTGCAGGCCGTGGCGATCGCCGAAATCGCCCGGCTGTAGCTCAGATGATAGCGTTTTGCATCGGCTTCGGTGCGGGCGGCTTCCCCCAGCATGTCATAGGAATAGGTAAACCCCTTTTTCTCCATGCCTGCAGCACGTTCCATGGCGGCGTTAATGTTCTCCCCCAGAACAAACTGGCGCCCCATTTCTTTCATGGCGCGGCTGACGGCGGTGCGGATCACAGGTTCGCCCAGACGTTTGAGTGCCGCGCGCAACTGGCGCACGGGCCCCGGATGGCTGTCATCCAGAACCCGCCCTGTCAGCATCAATGCCCATGTGGATGCATTGACCAGACTGGAGGCAGAGTGCCCCAGATGACGCCCCCAATCGGAGGGCGCAATCTTGTCTTCAATCAGCGCATCAATTGTTTCGGGATCAGGCACGCGCAATAATGCTTCAGCCAGACACATCAGGGCGACCCCCTCGTCGGTGGACAAGCCATATTCCGCCAGAAAAACCTCCATCAGACCGGGGCTGGTCGTATTTCTGATGTCATGCACGAGTTTGGCAGCGCAGGCGCTGATATGCTCACGGTCGGATTTGGACAGGGCCGCGTCCTTTATCATCTGCTGGATGATACTGTCAGGGTCGGCATAAGTCCGTTCGTCAACGCTGTGGCGCAATGCAGAAATCATGAGGCGAACCTATTCATGTAGGGGGTGCGTATTTTCACTAGATTACCATCCTTTGATAAGTCATATTGCCTTTTCAGATGGTCAGTATGAGAAAAAAGATGGAATTTTTGCCAAGTGACGGGACAAACGAGCAGATGGATATCGACCGCTTTGACCGTGCGATCCTGTCTGTATTAGCCGAAGACGGCCGGATCAGCATCACGGACCTGTCCAAGCGGATCGGGTTGTCCAAATCGCCCACGCAAGCGCGTCTGCGGCGGCTTGAGCAAAGCGGTGTTGTGATTGGCTATCGGGCGCTGCTGGACCCGATCCGTTTGGGGCTGGATCATGTCGCCTTTGTTGAGGTGCGGTTGAGCGATACACGCGAGGCCGCGTTGAACGCATTCAATCTGGCGATTGCACGCGTGCCTCAGATCGAGCAAGCCCATATGATTGCTGGGAATTTTGACTATTTGCTCAAGGTGCGCACGCGCGACATGTCAGATTACCGCCGTTTTCTGGGGGAGACGATCTCGGAACTGCCGCATGTCGAAAACACCTCTACCTATGTGGCAATGCAGGCCGTGAAAGAGACAATGTTGGCGGAAAAGGGTTGACCCCGGGCAGCGTCAGGCCATTCTGAAGGGCATGAGACTGAAAATTATCGCCTTTTGCTTGTTCACCGTACCCGCTTACGCACAATGTCCGCCGTCAGCGGATATCACCGCGCGTCTTGACCAGCTGGTGTCCGAGGCCCGTGCCGCGCAGACCGAAATGGCAGGGCGTGAAGTCTCCGATAAGATGTGGCAGCTGTGGCTTGTCGCACCTGATGAGCCAGCGCAGGAATTGTTGGACACCGGCATGCGTGCCCGCACCAGCTATGACTTCCTCGCAGCGACGGATACCTTCTCAAAACTGATCGACTACTGCCCTGATTACGCGGAAGGCTACAATCAAAGGGCCTTCATTCAGTTTTTGCGGCAGGATTATGAAGCAGCCTTGGTGGATCTGGATGCGGCATTGGCGCGGTCTTCGAAACATGTGGGTGCGCAATCCGGGCGGGCGCTGACGCTTATGAACCTTGGTCGAATTGACGAAGCGCGCGTGCAACTACGCGAAGCGCTGGAAAACAATCCCTGGCTGTCCGAGCGTGCCTTGCTCAACAAGGGGGCACCGCTTGCACCGCGTGGTCAAGATATCTGACACCCTGCCATGGTGCGGCATCTGCAGACAGAGGCTTTACCATAAGCCTCCGGAAATTTTTCCTTGGATGCGCCTGAAAGCGCGTTGTTTTTGATGTCATGGGGCGCTACGAAGATGTCGCGCGCCTGATCAGGCCGCGCGGCGCCATGCGGGCGTGATGGAATGGTAGACATATCAGACTTAAAATCTGAAGGGCGTATGCCCGTGTGGGTTCGAGTCCCACCGCCCGCACCAAAGCCTTGGAATTGCTTCTGAAAACGCATGAACTGTGACGTGTACTATCCGTTGTCTCTATGGTGAGCGGCCGCTCTGCATATGGAAGAACGTCGAGTGACGTTCATGTTGGGGATGGTGCGCCCGAAAACACGTTGTTTATCACAGCTTCATTGTTTTTCACTGCGGTAGGCTACACCCTGTTGCCGTCCCGCGTGGGCTTTCAAAAGCGTCACGAGATACCTAAAAATCATTGCGCTGTTCCTGTGTGATTTAGCGGATTGTTTCAGCGTCTGAGCGATTTTGAATTCTGACGTTCGCGCAGCTCAGTTTCCCGTCCCTGTTAAGTGCTCTGTAACACCTGTGATGTAATTGTTTCTCGAAAGGGACAGAGGGTGAACACCTCTGCTGTTCGGTACACTGCTTTTACTGGGGTTGCATAATGCCATTTATTAAACGTCTGAATACCCACGGAAATCCACTTAATACTCTGTTTGTCAAATGTACGTTCATGGTCATTTTATGCGTTTTGGGGGTGGTTGCCACCATCTCCGTGAATGAAGCGCGAAGCAAGACAAAGCTGACCGAAAAAGCGTTGGGCGAACGGGCTTCCGAAGTCACGGGTTTGATGTCCACACAATTGGGCGGTGCAATCAAATTCGGCAATTCCGACGCGATCAGCGAAATTGTAACGGGTGTTATCGAAGCTGCCAGCCCCGATGCAACAGGCGCCCGCGTCGTTACGGCCAACGGGGATGTGCTCTACGACAGTTTGCCAGGCACGCATGATGCAGCAATGATAGAAGTCCTGATGTCTCAGGTCATTGCCGAGGGTGAGCGCGTGGCCTCGCCGGATGGTTTTACCAAAGCGGTTCCGGTATTTTTCGGTGACGATAACGCTCTGGCGGGTGTAGTTGTCACCCATTGGGACGAGACACATCAGTTGGCTCTTCTGCGTTTGACACAGAATAAGAATCTTATGCTGGGATCTGTGGCAATGCTTGTCGGTTTGATCTTGTCCGGCTTGTTTTTGCGCACGCAAATGTCAAACCCACTCTCTCGGATTGAGGGCGCGATGACCAATATCGCCGATGGAAATTATGACGATGAGGTGCCTTTTACCAGACGCGGAGATGAGATTGGCAAGATTTCACGTCGCTTGGACAGCTTTCGCATGTCGCTTTCAGAGGCGAAGGCGGCAGAACTAGAAAGCGCCTTCAAAAGTGCTGCTTTCGGTGGATCGAGTGCGCCGATGATGATGGCGGACGACAAGCTATCGGTGATCTTTATCAATCCGAGCTGCGAAGCGTTGCTTGACGTATTGGATGCGGACCTTTCAAAGGTCTGGACTGGTTTCAGTGCTGGCGCGGCACTTGGATCGAATTTGACAGATTTTGCACCTCTCAAGCCAATTACTGATCAGGTTATGGCATCCGGACGATCGGCATTTCCCTTGTCGGAAATTGTAAAAATTGGCGATCATCTGGTGGAATTGTCCCTCAATGCTGCCCTTGATGAGCAAGGCAATATGATTGGTGCCGTTATCCAATGGAGCGACCGCACGACAGCCGTCCGGAATGCAGCAGTTCTTGATGCGATCGACGGAAACCAGCTTCGCGTGGAATTCAACGCCAAGGGCCAGGTTGTGGGTGCAAATGCAAACGTCGAGACCCTTGTTGGGGCAAATGCTGACGCGCTGATGCACAAAGCGTTTGGTGAGTTCTTTGCGTCTGATGCCGAGGCTTCTCTGACTGGCGCACAAATGCTTGAGGTCGTTTTGCGAGGAGAGTCGCTCTTTGGGCAATTCAAGCTATCGGCGTCCGGGGGCGAACCGGACAAGCAGGTGGATGGCAGCTTTGCAGCAGTTTTGAACCCCGAAGGCTCTGTTGAGCGGGTTATTTTTCTGGGAACGGATGTTTCGGAAAACGCTGCTTTGATCCGTGAAGCTGAAGAAGAACGTCTGCGGATTTCAGAACAGCAAGCGGACGTCGTGGACGCTTTGGGTGTCGCGCTGAAGGGTTTGGCTGACGGTGATCTGTCAAAGGAGATTACTGCTACGTTCCCACCAGATTATGAGAGCCTTCGCCGAGATTTCAACTTGGCCGTGGAGTCGCTGCGCAGTGCCGTAGCAGCCGTCACACAAAACGCCGACTCGATCAGAAATGAAGCTCAGGAAATTACAAGCGCAGCGGATGATCTATCCCGCCGAACAGAAAAGCAGGCCGCAACCCTTGAAGAAACGGCAGCCGCGCTTGACGAACTTACAAGCTCTGTGCGCTCTGCTGCTCAAGGCGCTGATGAAGCATCAAGGATGTCTGCCGAAGCTCAAACAAACGCAGAAACTGGAGGCGAAATATCGCGCCAAACCGTTATCGCCATGAACGGTATCAAAAATTCGTCAGAAGAGATTTCCAAAATCACTTCGGTTATTGATGATATTGCCTTCCAGACAAATCTTTTGGCCCTCAATGCCGGCGTGGAGGCCGCGCGCGCGGGGGAAGCGGGACGGGGTTTTGCGGTCGTTGCAACTGAGGTTCGTGCGCTTGCTCAAAGGTCTTCTGACGCCGCTCGTGAGATCAACACTTTAATCACGGACTCAGGTGAGCAAGTAAAGCTGGGTGTCGATCTCGTTGATAAAACTGGCGATGCTTTGGGCGCAATTGTCAGTTCCGTAGCAGAGATTTCGCAGCGGGTATCCGGAATTGCTTCATCGTCAAAAGAACAGTCTGTTGGATTGAATGAAATCAATTCCGCGGTCAATGACTTGGACCACGTGACCCAGCAGAATGCAGCAATGTTCGAAGAGACAACGGCTGCCAGCCACGCTCTGACCAGTGAAGCAGACGCACTTGTCTCTGCAGTCACCAAATTTGAACTTGGCAACAACAGCCAACCAGTACAAGGAAACGCGGAGCCAAAACCAGCGAAGGTAGAGCGCGCTGCACAATCAAGACCCATGTCGGACGGCAATGCGGCCTTGGCTGTTGATCAGAATCCGATGCAGGAACTTGATAAAGGTTGGGAAGAGTTTTGATGGAGTCGATGAGCATCTGTCATTGAACTAGTAGACATTGAGCCGAACCCCATGATCCTTATTTTAAGAACGGCGATCATGGGGTCATGTTGATGTATCATGTCCACCTGCCAGTGCCGCATTGTCGTGAGTATTGTTGCGGTTAATCTTGAACAGTTGAAGTGCAAAGCTTGCATCGTTCAAACTGATGCTGCCGGATGTGCGCAGGATGACGCACTTGCAGCCTCAGTTAAACGAACGGTAAGCCATCTTCGCGTGGCTTAGCTGCGCAGGATTCTGTTCACCGTTGTCAATTCAATGTGGTTCTGATGGCTTTTTCAGTTTCTCTTGCCTGAAAATTGCTCACTATATCGCGCGCAGTCTTCATCCGTTATCTTTGCAAAGAGCACTTCGGGAACCTCGAATGCTTCACCTGCTGTCAAGTTGATGAGGAAGTCCTCACATTTGTTCGGCCAAGGCGCGGCGGGGTGCCCAAGGCAGTTCAGTATTTTCTCAGACGCCTCGGGCACGAATGGCGAGGATAAAACGCCAAACAACAGAGCCAGATTTAGTCCCAATCTGGTTTGCATTGCTGCGGTTTCAGGGTCCGTTTTGAAAACTGTCCAAGGGGCAACCGTTTGCAGGTATTCGTTTCCGCTGGCCCATATGGCGCGAAGCTCCTGTGCCGATTTTCGAACTTCCATAGCGCTCATGTTGTCTTGGTAGCGGGCCAGGCTCTCATCAAGCCTGTTCAGCAGGTCCAATTCCGTCGGCCCGTAATGACCGCCAGCAGGAACCTGATCTCCGAATTTGGCAGAACAGAACTTTGTGATCCGGCTCACGAAATTGCCCAAAACGTCCGCGAGATCCTTGTTTACGGATGTTTGGAAGTTTTCCCAGGTAAACTCCGCGTCGCTGTTTTCCGGCGCGTGGCTGAGCAGCCACCAGCGCCAATAATCAGCCGGCAAAATGTCCAAAGCCTGATCCATGAAAATGCCGCGGCCCTGCGAGGTCGAAAACTGTCCACCGTCATAATTCAGATAATTGAAAGACTTGAGGTGATCGACCATTTTCCATGGCTCGCCTGAGCCAAGAAGGGTCGCAGGAAAGCTCAACGTATGAAAGGGCACATTGTCTTTGCCCATAAATTGCGTATAGCGCACGTCTTCGGCGCCTTTGTCCGTGCGCCACCACCTTTCCCAATCTGACGGTTCGAGGCTATTTGCCTCAGCCCATTCCGACGCACAGGCTATATATTCGATCGGCGCATCAAACCAAACATAGAACACTTTGCCTTCCATGCCCGGCCAGTCCTGCGTGCCCTTCTTGACGGGGATGCCCCAATCAAGGTCTCTTGTGATGCCACGGTCGCGCAAACCATCGCCGTCATGGAGCCATTTTTTCGCTATCGAAGTCGTGAGAATCGGCCAATCCGTTTTGCTGTCAATCCAGGCATCCAGCTGGTCTTTGAGAACCGACTGCTTGAGATAAAGGTGCTTTGTTTCACGCACTTCGAGGTCTGTAGATCCCGATATGGCCGAGCGTGGTTCTATCAGATCAGTTGGGTCCAATTGTTTGGTGCAATTCTCACATTGATCACCGCGCGCCTTATCATAACCACAGTTGGGGCAGGTTCCCTCGATATAGCGGTCCGGTAAAAACCGACCATCAGCATGTGAATACACCTGCTTTTCGATTACCTCATCGATCAGGTTTGCAGCATCGAGCTTGCCTGCGAAATGTTGTGTCAACGCGTGGTTTTGCGGGCTTGAGGAGCGTCCGAAATGATCGAACGACAGCTGGAACCCCTTGGCGATCTCAGATTGAATAGCATGCATTTCCGCGCAGTATTGGTCCACAGGCTTGCCAGCTTTGGCCGCTGCCAATTCGGCAGGCGTGCCGTGTTCGTCGGTTGCACATAGGAATAGAACCTCGTGCCCACGTGCGCGCAGATACCGTGCATATAGGTCAGCAGGCAGCTGGCTGCCAACCAGATTTCCCAAGTGTTTGATACCATTGATATAAGGAATCGCGGAAGTGATGAGGTGACGTTCCAAAACATGGCTCCGTAGGCTGATTTCTGGCACCCGGTCTACCTCAGGTGATCCGCGAGGGCTACGGCGAAATTAACTGTCTTTGTCACGTTTGCGGCTTTTCCCGGTGAGCCTGCCGATCAAGAACGATGTCCGCGGTGCGTAGGTATAACGGGTTCTGTCCAAGGGGGATGGGCGTGCGCGCATGCGGGTCAGACCGAACACGACAAGCAAAACATGCCCGGCAGCGATCATCATGAACAGCGCGCCGGGCCCATAGCTTTCGATCAGCAGGGAGGCGAGATAGGGGGCCGCAATTGCGCCGAGGGCAAAGTAAAACATCAAGGCAGCGGACAGTTCCACCCGTTCATCGTCAGTTGCAAAATCATGCGCATGTGCAGCGGCAACGGAGTATATCGGAAATGTTGTCAATCCAAACAAACCCGCCGCGAGCATAATGCCGATGGTGCCGAGACCGGCAGAGCTGATGGTGACGGCAGAGCTGGCAATGGCGGCGATGGAAAGCCAGATCAGGACCCAGCGCCGGTCATATTTATCGGCCAGCCAACCCATAGGATATTGCGCCAAAGCGCCGCCAAGCACAAAGGCTGAAAGAAAGTAGGCGATTTGTTCAGTGTTTAAGCCAACTTGTTGTCCATAAACGGGACCGACCATTCGAAACGAGGCGCTGGACAAGGCCGCGACGATGACGGCTGCTGCCGCCAGGGGGGATCGATCCCACGCAAGTCTGGGGCGCAACCGGGGGGAGCCGGGTGTCTCGGGCTGCTTTACGGTGGACAGGGTGATGGGCAAAAGGGCGGCACAGCAAATGATCGCCAGAATATTGTAAGAGACATAGGATGCAGGCTCCAGCACGCTGATGACCATCTGGGCGGCGAGCGATCCTGTCATATCGACAATGCGGTAGACGCCCATTGCGCGCCCGCGGGTTTGGTTGGTGACCTTCGCTTGCAGCCATGCTTCGATTACGGTGTAGCATCCGGCGACACACATGCCCGAGGCGATGCGCATCAAGGCCCAGGCATAGGGATCGACCACAAGCATATGGCTCATCAGGCCAATGGCACCCGCAGCCGTGAAGGCGGCGAAAGCGCGGGAATGACCGACGCTGCCCATCAGACGCGGGGCCCACCAGCATCCGATAAAGAAACCCAGAAAATGAGCGGACCCCAGCAAACCAATCTGCTGTTTCGAAAAGTCGAGGGTCAACCCTGAGAGCGCGTCAAGCGGCCCAACACCGCCGGACGAAAGCTGCAGCAGGAGTACGGACAGAAACAGAGCGGCAAAAGAAATCAGGAGGCGCATAACACCTGCAACTTACGCTCTTGCGCGATGCCACCTTGCGCTTATTCGACAAATGGCGTCGTTTTTATGCACGGGCACGGATTTCTGCGCGGATGTCCAGCCGCACAATGTCATCTGCGAGATCGGGGTATCCGCTGGCGCCATAAGCCGAGCGGCTAAGCTGTCCGTCTAGTTGAATAAAGAGCACGGAGAGATCATCAGGGGGCGTTCCTGCGGGGCGGCTTAAGACGGCGTCCAGAGTTATCGGTCGCGTGACACCGCGCAGCGTAAGCTGGCCTTCAATCTGCGCACCTTCGGAAATGCGACCCTTGGCGCCTAGTCGGATGCGCGTCGATTCGAAGGTCACCAGAGGATGGGTGGCGGCATCCAGTAATTCACGGCTTTTTATCGCCTGCGTGATGAACACAAGCCCCGAGCGGATCTCGCGAATGTCAGCAGTCACCCGCGCTGTGGAATTGGAGAGATCTCGACGGTCGACCAATATGTCTGCCTGTTGAACGGGAACGGTGCCGGATTGGCTCGCGCCATTGGCCGTAAAGATGAAGGCAACGCGGGAGCCTTGCGCAACCAGTTCATAGCTCTGGCTGCTGGTGTGCCCCACGGTTGCAAAAGCGCTCAGCGCACTGGCGATCAGCAATCGTCGTGTAATTGGTGAGGTCATACGGCGCTGCTCCTGTTGGTATATGAGATAGGGCAGTTTGCTCAGCTGTCTCGAAATTCACGGTCTCTTGATAGAGAGCGTTCCTGCGTCTTTCGATTTACGGACCGTCCAGTCTTTGGGAGGGGCCGCGCGGGCCCGTAGCCTTTCCAGCCGCCAGCATTCATACTCGCTTGCGTGCTGCGGGTTCAGATGCCAGCGTGTTTCAACACCCGCTGCACCACCTTGTCCCGGAGTCATCAGCAGCCCGGATGAAGATCCCGTAGCAATTTTGCTGCCTGTTTCTGCGGCCAGATGCATACGTCTGACCTGCGTCAGATTGGGCAGGTCGGGCAGATCCACAATGCTCAAGGTGACAGCGCCCGAGCGCAAAACCTCCTCCATCGTCCACAGCAGGTCTTCTGTGCGTTTTGGGGATACAAAAATAAGGCGTGCAGGGTTTATCCAGGCACAAACACCATCACTGTTCAACTTTTCCTGACCCCAGGCCGGGGCGATCCAAAGCACCGGGCCCTCTGTTTGCGCGGCCAGCCACATCGCAAAACTGCGTCGCGCAGGGCCACTGACCTCATGCACGCGCCCCTGCACCAGAGCCATTTCCGGTGCATCGGGGATAAACGCTAACGCCGGGGCTGTATATGCCGGACGGCGCGCCAGAAGAGGATGAGAGATCGCCATACCAAAATGTATAGTGTTCTATTTTTGTTCTCAACGCTAAATTTGCCAAAACGCAAGAAACCCGGCTCATTTAGAGACCTTGTAAACCTACTTGCGGTAATCGCAGCCCTGATTACTGTGAGGCGAGCAGGAAAAGGAAATACACGATGAAGATGAAGTCACTGGGGCACTCCAGAATTGAAGTATCGGAATTTTGTTTGGGGTCCATGACTTGGGGGACGCAAACCAACACAAACGAGGCGCATGACCAGATTGACCGTGCGTTGGACGCGGGCATCAATTTTATCGACACTGCCGAAATGTACCCGGTGAACCCGGTCTCGGAAGAGACAATCGGGCGGACGGAACGCATCATCGGATTGTGGTTTGAACGCGATGAGCGGCGCGAGGATGTGATCCTTGCCACCAAACACTCGGGCGAGGGGTTGGCAGCTGTTCGGGACGGCGCGCCCATTTCATCCGCGACAATTGCCGAAGCGATTGAGGGGGCGCTGCGCCGCCTGAAAACCGATTACATTGATCTCTACCAGTTTCACTGGCCGAACCGTGGCAGCTATATGTTTCGCAAGAACTGGACCTATGACCCTTCGTCGCAATTGATGCTGGACACCAAACACCACATGGAAGACGCATTGGAGGCGCTGCAAAAGCAGGTCAAACGCGGCACGATCCGCGCCTTTGGGCTCAGCAACGAAAGTGCGTGGGGCACCACGAAATGGATCGAGGCGGCGGAACGTGTTGGCGGACCACGGGTTGCATCCGTACAAAACGAATATTCCTTGCTGTGCCGTTTGTATGACACCGACATGGCCGAGATGTCGCTTCAGGAAGATGTGCCGCTGCTGGCGTTTTCTCCCTTGGCTGCAGGATTGCTGACCGGGAAATATCAGGATGGCGCAGTGCCTGCGCACTCGCGCATGTCGCTGAGCAGTAATCTTGGTGGGCGCAAGACAGATCGCGCGTTTGACGCGGTTCAGGCCTATCTTGAGATCGCGCAGAAACACGACCTTGATCCCACACAGATGGCATTGGCATGGTGCAAAACCAGACCTTTCATGGGCTCCATCATTTTTGGCGCGACCACAATGGAGCAGCTGGAGGTTTGTCTCGGCGCGATTGATCTGGAACTATCAGCAGAGGTTGTGGCGGATATTGACGCGGCCCATCGGGCGCATCCTATGCCCTACTAGCCTTACATTTATGCGGTATCCTTTGCGGCAGAATCGGATTATCCCGGCTTTGCCGGGCACTTCATTTGTCCGTGTTGTGCGTTAGAAAGGGATGAAAGATGCCGCTGGCCATGAACAAAGACGTTTTTATCACTTGTGCTGTGACCGGTTCAGGGGCCACGCAAGACCGCAGCGCGAAAGTGCCAAGATCACCACAAAGCATTGCCGAAAGCGCCATTGACGCGGCCAAAGCAGGGGCCGCCATTGTTCATTGCCATGTGCGCGATCCGGAAACTGGCGCGCCAAGCCGTGACCTGGCCTATTACCGCGAGGTGACGGACCGCATTCGGGATGCTGAGGTTGATGTGATCCTGAACCTCACGGCCGGTATGGGGGGCGATATGGTTTTTGGGGGCACGGAAAGCCCGTTGCCCCTGAGCGATGCCGGAACTGACATGATCGGCGCGACCGAGCGGGTGGCACATGTCGCTGCCTGTCTGCCGGAGATATGTACTCTGGATTGCGGCACGATGAACTTTGCTGAATCTGATTACGTCATGACAAACACACCGGGTATGCTCACGGCGATGGGTCGCATGATGACCGAGATGGGCGTCAAACCAGAGATCGAAGCCTTTGACACCGGGCATCTTTGGTATGCAAAACAACTGGTTGCGGATGGTGTTCTGGATAGTCCGGCGTTGGTTCAGCTTTGCATGGGCGTGCCTTGGGGCGCGCCGGATGATCTGAACACATTCATGGCGATGGTGAATAACGTACCACCCGATTGGACGTTTTCGGCCTTTGGTCTTGGGCGCAATCAAATGGCCTATGTCGCCGCAGCCGTGCTGGCTGGTGGAAATGTGCGGGTTGGACTGGAAGACAACCTCTGGCTTGAAAAAGGGGTGCTGGCCGAGAACTGGCAACTGGTGGAACGTGCGCACAGCATTATTGAAAATATGGGGGCGCGCGTCATCGGCCCTGCCGACGTGCGCGCACAACTTGGTCTCGAAAAACGCGCGCCACGCGAATGATCTTTGCGCGCAAGGTCCTGTTGGCGCTGATTGCATCCCCCTTGCTTGCGTCCTGCGCGGTTCAATCCGAGGGACCGTACCGGGACACCACAGCCCCGATTGGGGTGACAGCGCGCTTTGACGCTGCACTTTTTTCCGGATCATGGACCCTTTGGGAAGCTTTTGGTCCGGCACAGGCGGGCACTGTCGTCTTTGAACAAGTGGACGGATCGCTGCGCATGTCGGGATCTGCTGCACAGGCTCTGGCCGGAGACTATAGCCCCGGCGTACAGGGCGAATTGATCCCTGACAGCACCGCGCGCGAAACACTTGTGGTTATGTGGGTGGATGAAGACTTTGAAACGGCGGCCATCGGAACGGTTTCAGGCAGCTTTGGCGCGATACTTGATCGGGACGGTATCGTGCCGCCTGATCGTGCAAAGGCCGCGCGCGATATTTTGTCGTTTTACGGATGGGACGTCAGCGCATTGGAAAGGACAGCTTTGTGACACATACAGCAGCCATCATCGGTGGTGGTGTGATTGGCGGCGGTTGGGCCGCGCGCTTTTTGTTGAACGGCTGGGATGTCCATGTGTTTGATCCGGACCCTGAGGCGGAGCGCAAACTAGGACAAGTGCTTGCCAATGCCCGGCGCAGCCTGCCGGGGCTTACGGATGTGGCGCTTCCAGCGGAAGGACGTTTGCAATTCTGTACCACGCTTCAAGGCGCTGTAGAGCACGCAGACTGGATACAGGAAAGCGTGCCTGAACGGCTTGAAATCAAACATAAAACAATGGCGGCAATACAGCAGGTATGCCGCCCAGAGGCCGTTATCGGCTCGTCGACATCAGGATTTAAACCCTCCGAGTTGCAAGCAGGAGCCGCACGACCAGAGCAGATCATGGTCTGCCATCCGTTCAACCCGGTGTATCTTTTGCCCTTGGTCGAAGTCGTCACGACGCCGCAAAACGGCTCCGAACGAATTGATGTCGTCAAAACTCTTTTACAGGGTGTGGGTATGTATCCGCTGCATCTGAAAAAAGAAATTGACGCGCATGTGGCAGATCGTTTTCTGGAAGCGGTCTGGCGCGAGGCACTCTGGCTGGTGAAAGACGGGATCGCCACGACCGAGGAAATTGACGACGCGATCCGCTACGGGTTTGGGATACGCTGGGCGCAGATGGGACTGTTCGAAACCTATAGGGTTGCCGGCGGCGAGGCTGGTATGAAGCACTTCATGGCCCAGTTCGGACCCGCGCTTAAATGGCCCTGGACCAAGCTGATGGATGTGCCGGACTTCGACGATGATCTCGTTGATCTTATCGCCGGGCAGTCTGATGATCAGTCCGGCGCTTACACGATCACTGAGCTGGAACAGATCAGGGACAACAATTTGGTTGCTATGATGCGCGCGCTCAAAACCCAAGATTGGGGTGTCGGCGCGTTGCTGACGAAACACGAAGATCATTTGCGCGAGTCTGGTACAGAGGCGCAGCCTGTGGATCACACGGCACCCGTTGTGACCGGAAACCGCGTGGTGCCGCTGGACTGGACCGACTACAACGGGCACATGAACGAGGCGCGGTATTTGCAGGCATTTGCGGATGCGACGGATCAGTTCATGGCCATAATTGGGTGTGATGCCGCCTATATTGCAGCAGGTGGCAGCTATTTCACCGCGGAGACGCATATTCGACATCTGGATGAGGTCAATGCAGGCCAGATCATTCGGATTGAGACAACTGCGTTAGGCGGTGGCGGCAAGAAACTGCATTTGTGGCATGAGATGTATGTGGCCGAGAAGATGATCGCCACGGGGGAGCATTTTCTGTTGCATGTGGATCTCAAGACGCGAAAACCTTCGCCTGCAAGTCCCGCCGTGGATAGCGCGTTGAAAGAATGGGTTGAGGCACATGGCGAGCGGCCACGTCCGGAAGGGGCGGGGCGCGCAATTGTTTCATCACCGCCGCGCTGAAACAAAGCGCTGTGATCCGGCGGAGCGAGCTGGCGCTCGCATTACATTTTTTTTCTGCATCGCGGCTGAGTTGGGAGACAGGGTTTTGAGGGATGAGGCAGCATGAACCTGTTCCAATCCGAATTGTGGATTTTGGTCTCTTTCGCCGCGGCGGGATTTCAGACGGTGCGGTTCTTGCTGCAAAAGGTTCTTTCGACAGCACTACTCACCCCGACAGGGGCCACTTTTGCGCGCTTTGTCTACTCAGCGCCAATCATTGTTGTTGCGATGGCGGGGTATGTAAAAGTCAGCGGTGCGCAGGTTGCGTTTCCGTCCGTCGATTTCTGGGCTTATTCGGTCATGGGCGGCTTGGCGCAAGTGCTTGCAACGATCTGCGTTGTGACACTGTTTAAAACACGGAACTTTGCGGTCGGAATCACTTTCAAGAAGACCGAGGTCATCTTGTCCGTCGCTGTGGGGCTGATTTTGCTGGGGGAAGGTGTCAGCCTAGCGGCCTTTGGGGCCATTGCCCTCGGCCTTGTCGGGGTGCTGCTGTTGTCCAAACCACCGGATGTTGCCGGGTGGGGTTTGGGACAGATGTGGAACAAAGGCGTGGCTTTGGGGCTGAGTGCCGGTGCGTTGTTTGCGGTTTCTGCGGTAAGTTATCGGGGTGCGTCCCTTGAGATCGCGGTGGCAGACCCGATTGTTCGCGCCGGTGTCACCCTTGGTGCTGTGACGACGATGCAGATGATTGGCATGGGGATGTGGCTTTGGTGGCAGGACAGAGCACAGATTTCCGCCGTTTGGCGGGTCCGTCGGGTCGCGGTTTGGATTGGATTGTTATCCTTGGGCGGTTCATTTTGCTGGTTTTTGGCCTTTACGCTGCAAACTGCAGCTTATGTCAAAGCCGTCGGTCAGGTGGAACTGGTTCTGAGCCTGCTGGTGTCCATTCTTTTCTTTTCCGAGCGTGTTTCCTGGCGTGAACTGACCGGGATCGCCGTGCTTTGCGCGTCTATCGTCTTGTTGATCCTGGTCACCTAGGCTGCGTTATCGCATCCCTGTTGCCTTGCAGGCGCAGAAACAGGCTCTCTTCATCGTTGTTTTTGAAAAAGGGAACGCTGTCCGGCGGGGAAGGTTGGTCCACGCGCGCTTGTATCTCAGACAGAACGACTTCAGTTATGAACGGCATGTCAAAGCTGCGCGCGTCTTCAAGGCTCACCCATTGCAGGTGAGACAATTCATCGGATGCGGCGGAAAAATCGTCCAGGTCGCTGACAACTGACGCCGCATCGACGAGAAAAAAACGCGCATCAAAACGTCGGGGCCGTCCCGGGGGCGTGATCGCACGAAATACGAACTGCAGCGCGCGCGCGTCAGGTATAAAACCTGTGGCCGCGAAATCCCGCCAATCCTCATGTGGTGTCGATGCCCATGTGCCGGGCGTGCCGAGCACAAGCCCGGTTTCTTCCCATAGCTCACGGATGGCGGCTACGGCCAAGGCATGCGCCAACCCGGCGGGTGCGTCATCTTGCAGTCGATCAAGGCAGGGGCTTGGAGGTCGCGCTTTCAGGTGGATATCGCCATCAGTGTGATCCACGGCCCCCCCGGGAAAGACAAACTTGTTCGGCATGAATGCGGCTTTTGCCCCGCGTTGCCCCATCAGCACGCGCGGCGTCGTTTCGCGGTCGCGTAAAACGATAACCGTTGAAGCGTTGCGCACGGCTGTTTTGTCTATGGGCGGGTGTTCAGTCACTGAGCGTGCCCCCTTGTTGACGATCGTCGGCGTTCAGAAACGGCCTAGGCGCCAAAGCCACCCATACCACGGGCCCATTGGTACCCGACAATGGCACCTTTCAGCCGGGGTAACAAATACAGCGACAGCGCCACACATCCAACCGCGAATATGGTAAAAAGCGTCAGAGGTTCGGGGCGCCATGTCACAAAGGCAACGTGCAAAAGCGGTGCCATCAGGTGGCCCACGAATAGGATCGTAAGGTAGGCCGGGCCATCATCTGCGCGATGGTGGTAGAGTTCCTCACGGCAGACGGAACACACATCATTTACTTTGAGGTACGATTTCATCAGTGGACCACTGCCACAGTGGGGACATTTACGGCGCCACCCGCGCAGCATGGAGCGCTTTGTGTCGCGTTCCTGTTCAGGCGCGGCATCGCTGTTTTCGAAACTTGCGTGTTGATCTGTCACTCTGTTCATATCGTTCATCGACGTGCCTGCGGGTTTTACAAGTTCTGACTTGTGCGCCCTCAATGTGTCGATTGAAAGATGGTCTACGGTCACTGCGGCGGGATGTCGCGAAAAAGAATGTAAATTTGCGACGGAAACATGCAGGTGCTGCGTTTGAGTAAGTGTCGGTACAAAAAAAGAGCGCTGACGCGTCGAAAATAAACAGGAGATGACAATGAAACGACTCACATCTACAGCAGGTGTTGCGCTGTGCGCGATTGTTCTGGCGTCTGGCATGGCAGTGGCAAAATCTGGGCATGATCGCAGCCCGGTGACTTTTGAAAGCCTTGATGCAGACCAAAACGGTGAGATATCACGCGCAGAGATGCAGGCGAGCCGTGCTTCTCATTTGTTGCGTGCAGATACGAATGGGGATGGGCAGCTCAGTCTTGAGGAGCTGGAAGCACAAGGAGCGGAGCGCGCAAAAGCACGCGCAGAACGCATGATGTCACAGTTAGACACAAATGAGGATGGCGCATTGTCGCAAGAAGAAATGCTGGGTGGACAACGTGCGACGCGTCGTTTTGACAGAGTTGACCGTGACGGTGATGGTGTGATTTCGCAAAGCGAGTTTGAAGCCGCGCAAGACCGGATGGTCAAACGGCGCCCTGTGGACGAATGATGGGCCTTTGGCGGTCATCATGATCGTCAGCAAGTAGTGCGCCGCACCCAGTGTCCGGTGTGGCGCATTACTTCAATTGCATGGATGTAACCTTGAGTGATCACTCAAATACCGAGGCCGAACAGTTGCTGCGCCGCTATGCAGACGGTGATCCGTTGGCGGCTCAGGCGCTGACGAAACGGTTTCTGCCACAGGTGTACGGACACGCAAAGCGGCTCTTGAATGATGAAGCAGAGGCGCAGGACGTCGCGCAAGAAGCGATGTTGCGGCTTTGGAAAATTGCGGCCGTCTGGCGCAGTGGTGAGGCACAGGTATCGACGTGGCTGTATCGCGTGACCGCAAACCTGTGTACGGATGTTTTGCGAAGGCGGCGTTCCGTGGGCTTGGATGAAATTGCCGAACCTGCTGATGCACGGGCCAGTGCTACGCATCAAATCCAGCAAAAGACACGGACAGAGGCGTTGCAGTCTGCATTGAACCAGTTGCCAGCCCGTCAACGCGAGGCCGTCGTGTTGCGCCATCTTGAAGGACTGGGAAATACAGAGATTGCACAGATCATGGAGATCAGCCCACGCGCGGTTGAAAGTTTGACCGCGCGTGGAAAACGGGAACTAACGGTGCGCCTGAGGGGGCACCGTGCAGAACTTGGGTATGTCGATGACCAGGAATGACGAACAGAGGATGAAAGAAGTTGACCAACTTCTGGCTGCCGCACAATCCGAAGAGCATACGCCGCCGCATGCGTTGATGGCACGCGTGTTGTTGGATGCAGACCGTATTCAGCAGGCACGCACAAAGCCTGCAAGGAGAGGTTTTTTCCGGCAATTGTCGGATGATCTCAATTTATGGCCTATGCTGGGCGGCCTGGCCGTTGCCTGCAGTCTTGGTTTCTGGGTTGGCATTGATCCACCCGTGGGCCTGTTTGACCCGATCGAAACAGTTTTCTGGAATGACAGTTTTACCGAGCTGGAAGAGGCTGCCGAATTGTCCGGATTCGGTTGGGACCTTGGGGAGATTTAGCGCGTGGATAAAGATAAGGCGGAAACCAAAATGGGTAACACAGCATGGCTGAAAATCTTGCTCGGCGTGTCGCTGGCATTAAACCTCGCCGTCGCGGGTTTTTTTGTCGGCGCGTTTTTGCGTGATGGCACGGAAGGGGTAAAGGGGCAAAGAGGTCCCGGTCTGGGGGCCTTCGGGGCGCCTTACATGATGGCTTTGCCGCGTGAGGACCGCCGCGATATCCGTCGTGAAATGAAGGAATCACACGATGCATCCGTCCCGTCCCGCGTTGAGCGCCGCGCCTTGTTTGATGCGGTTCTGGCCACGTTACGGGCATCACCCTTTGATGTAGCAGCTTTGCAGGACGCCGCATCCCAACAAGCTGAGATCACGGTTTTGGTTCAGCAGCGCGCACAGGCGGCCTGGATTTCAGCAGTAAGCAGGATGACGGATGCCGAGCGGATAGCCTATGCGGCAGCGGTCGAAGATATTCTGAACCACGGTCCTAAAAAGCGCAAACCTTGAGAGTATTTACGCAGCGGGGCGGGCAAGATTGACCTGATTTCGCCCCTGCAGCTTGGCCTCGTAGAGTGCTTTATCCGCAGCATCGAGCAGTTCATTCGCGTCTGGCGCCGGGCCTTGCACGCCACGCATCTTTCGGACGCCGCCCATTGTCACGCCGATGGAAATTGTCACTTGAACGAGCTCATTTGAGCCCGGTATCTTGAAGCCTTGCCCGCCGATTTTCCGGCACAGCCTGCTGGCAGAGACGCGGGCTTCGCTGAACGGCGTTGCGGGCATGACGATCAGGAATTCTTCGCCACCGATACGCGCCAGCAGATCCACGCCGCGCAGGTTCTCGCGCAGGCGCCGCGCCGCTTCCACCAACACAGCATCGCCTGATGCATGGCCATAAACGTCATTGATCTGCTTGAAGTGATCCAAGTCCGCGACCATGACAGCGAAACTGCGTCCGGTGGCTGCCGAATGTTCGGCAACGCGCGACAGATGGGGCAGGGCGTAGCGGCGGTTGTGTAAACCCGTCAGCGGGTCCGAAACGGCGGCCTTTAATCCGGTGCGCACAGTTGCGCGCAACTGATCTGCGATGCGCTTGCGCCGCATCAACGCCTTGATACGCAACACCAGTTCTTCTTTGTCAAACCCGTCGGTCATCAGATCATCCGCACCAAGATCGAGCGCATAAGCGCCAAGCCCGGGGTCGGGGCGCGGTTGTATCACCAGGATACCTGCATGGCGGGTAATCGCGGTTGCCCGCACCGCCGCGAGCAGGCGCAGGATCTCTCCGCTGACTTTATCTCCATCATCGAGAACCAGAATGAAGACATCGGGAATGCGCCCCGGCGTCAGATCGCGCAACGCCGTTTCTGGTGAGGCTTGTGTCAAAGACGACCTTAGATGCGGGCGCAACTGTTGGATCCAGCTTTGTGCCGTTTTCAGACCAGAGCACACCATGACGGTACGTCCCGCCGGGCCGAAGTCGGTGGAATCTTCGGCAAAACCAAGGGCTCTGGATGTATCATCGCGCATTTGCCACTCCGCAGCAGTGTTGTGGGCCCTGATCAAGCTGCGCACCCGTGCGAGCAGCAATGTGTCATCAATGGGTTTGACCATGACGTCTTGCACGCCAGCCTCCAACGCTGCCAGCCGGCTTTGCGTGTCGGGTCGGCACGCCACAACCATCATGGGAATGGATCGTGTTTGCGGGTTTCTGTTCAATCTGCCGCACAGGTCGGCTGCATCACCGTCGGGCAAAGCCATGGCTGAGATGATGAGGTCAGGTGCATGTCTCAGAGCAGCAACACAAGCTTCATCCGCGGTTGAGGCTTGCAGGACTTCGTAGAAAGCAGACGCAAGTTTTACCTTTAAAACAATGCGATTAGTGGATATCGCATCTACTATGAGAATTTTGCCCTGCACGCTGATTGCGACCTTTCTTAAGGAAATTCGGGTAGGCGACTTTGATCGCAGATTGGTTAACAAACCGTTTCAAATAGTTTTAAAATTAGAGGTGTCGCATGTCCTATACGCAAGAGTCCGCCGAAGTCATCGCCCTGCAGGCGTTGGGGTGGCTGGCGGGTGATGAGGAATTATTGCCGGTATTTCAGGGCTCTAGCGGGGCCTCTGAAGCTGACCTGCGGGCGGGGGCCAGCGACGCCGTTTTTCTGGCGTCCGTTTTGGATTTCATCATGATGGATGATGCATGGGTGGTTCGGTGTTGTGACCATCTGAAAATTGAATATGCAAGTTTGATGATGGCCCGTCAGTGTTTACCCGGTGGTGCGCAGGTGAATTGGACATGAAAGCGCTAAAAGCCGTTATTTTTGACAAGGATGGCACCTTGTTTGATTTCTCCACGACGTGGGAGGCATGGGCCGCGGCATTCCTGCGGCGAATCGCGGAAAGCGATGCGCAGGCAGAATTGCTGGGGCGCCGGGTCGGTTTTGACATCGGGCGGCAAAAATTCGCGCCCGACAGCGTCGTGATCGCGGGCACGCCAATGGAAGTGGCTTTGGCGTTAGCTTCGGAGTTGCCAGAGTTGACGGTTGACGAATTGGTAGACGTATTGAACGAAGAGGCCGCCTCTGCACCACAGGCCGAAGTTCTGCCCCTGTCGCCCTTTCTGAGCCTGTTGCGGGGCATGGATTTGAAGCTCGGGGTGGTGACAAATGACGCAGAGGCACCGGCGCGCGCGCATCTCGCGGCTGCAAACGTCGAAGACGGCTTTGATTTCATCGCGGGTTTCGACAGTGGCTTTGGGGCAAAACCAGCGCCGGGCCAGTTGCTGGCCTGCGCGCAGGCCATGAACATCGCGCCTGAGCAAATTGTAATGGTCGGTGACAGCACGCATGATCTGCTTGCCGCACAGCGTGCGGGAATGCGCGCCGTTGGCGTTCTGACCGGTCTTGCAGGTCATGAAACCCTTGCGCCCTACGCAGATAAAGTCCTGCCCGATATATCCGCGCTGCCCGATTGGATATCATCGCAGTAAAACGGCAAAGAGCCGAAAACGACGAAAGTCGTCGCGAATAAGACGGTCTGAGCCGTAGCTCTCTGTGTTCTTTAAGGAGCAGGAGAGCGGAGAAGGAACACGTCAATGTCTGATCGCGCAACTAAACGGCGGTCCCGCACGGGGGGCCGCGCAGGGGCTGCTACTCGGCGTGGCACGGCTGTTATCGAACAAATGCCGTGGAAGCCGCCGGTGAATATGGATCGCCCGACGGAGCCTCTTTCAGAGGAGGGTGTTGCGGCGATCCACGATGGTGCGATGCGCATTCTGGAAGAGATCGGCATCGAGTTCCTCAATCACGAGGCATTGGGTGTTCTGAAAAAGGCAGGGTGCACGGTCTCGGGTGAAAATGTGCGCATGGGGCGCGAATTTGTGATGGAGTGGATCGCCAAAGCACCGTCCGAATTCACGCTGACCCCGCGAAACACGGATCGCAAGATCACCATCGGCGGTAAAAACCTCGTCTTCGGCAATGTGTCTTCGCCACCGAATTACTGGGATATGGCGCTTGGCACGAAAGTGCCGGGAACACGCGAGATGTGCCGCAACCTGCTCAAACTCACACAATATTTCAATTGCATTCACTTTGCAGGCGGATACCCGGTTGAGCCGGTGGACGTGCATGCCTCCGTCCGCCATCTGGACGTGCTGTTCGATAAACTCACTCTGACGGATAAGGTCATGCATGCCTATTCGCTTGGCAAAGAACGTGTCGAAGATGTGATGGAAATGGTACGTATCGCCGGGGGCCTGTCACATGAAGAGTTTGACGCAAGTCCACGAATGTACACGAATATCAATTCTACCTCACCGCTTAAGCATGACATTCCGATGCTCGATGGCTGGATGCGTCTGGCGCGCCGGGGACAGGGGCTGGTGGTAACACCATTTACGCTCGCGGGCGCGATGGCTCCCGTCACCATGGCCGGGGCTGTCGCGCAATCGCTGGCCGAAGCATTGTGTGCCGTTGTGCTGGCACAGATCATCCGCCCAGGATGTCCGGTGGCGATTGGCACGTTCACGTCCAATGTTGATATGAAGTCCGGTGCGCCGGCCTTTGGCACACCTGAATATATGCGTGCCACGCAGATGACAGGGCAGCTTTGTCGGTTCTACAATCTGCCGATGCGCTCTTCCGGTGTGTGCGCGGCGAATGTGCCGGACGGGCAGGCCATGTGGGAAACGTCCAACAGCCTTTGGGCGGCGGTCCAATCCGGGACAAATATGGTCTATCACGCGGCGGGCTGGCTGGAAGGTGGTTTGATCGCGAGCCCCGAAAAATTCATCATGGATTGTGAGGTGTTGCAGCACATTCAGCGGTATATGGAACCTGAGATTGTGGCAACTGGACCTGATGAGATCGCGATTGAAGCGATTAAGTCTGTCGGAAATGCGGGGCATTTCTTTGGCATTCAACATACACAGGATCGCTATGCGACCGCCTTTTATCAGCCCTTTTTGAGTGATTGGAAAAACTATGAGGGTTGGGAGGCTGCTGGTGGTGTTTGGACACCGGAGCGCGCACATGTAATGTTCAAGGAGATTATCGCCAGCTTTGAAGAGCCGCATATGGATCCTGACATCCGCGCGGAATTGGCGGCTTTTGTGGAGCGGCGCAAACAGGAGGGCGGTGCGCCCACCGATTTTTGAGCGGCGCTGAAATTAACCGTTAAAATTTGAGCTGTTGGACAATTATTAACTGCTCTGAGGCATGTTAACGCCATGCACGGTTTAATTAATTGCGGAATTCAACGATTCGTCATCGATAGTTATGGTGACGCGAAATGGCGTGAGGTCACACACCACGCCAGGTTGCCATTTACCGATTTCGAAGCGATGTGGATCTATGATGATGAATTGACGCCGCGCGTTTTGGCGTCTGTTTGTCAGGTTTTGGACCGCCCCCAAGACGATTTGTTGGAAGACATCGGCACGTATCTCGTTTCCCACACCAATGTGCAGGCTTTGCGACGTTTGCTGCGGTTTGGTGGCGTCACCTTTGTGGAGTTTTTACATTCGCTGGACTATTTGCCGGATCGCGCGCGTCTGGCCGTTTCAAATCTTGAATTGCCACGATTGGAACTTTTTGAAGAAACTGACGAGCGATATAGTCTGCACTGTTACAGCGTGAATGCGGGATGGGGTTTTTTGTTCATGGGCGTCCTGCGCGCCATGGCGGATGATTACGGTGTTCTGGCCTATCTTGAGCACAAGGGCGTTCAGGACGGCTGCGAAGTTGTCGAGATCACGCTGCTGGAAACTGAGTTTGCCGCCGGGCGCGATTTCGACTTGGGGGCAAAGCGGGCATGAGCGGGAATTTGTGTCATGAAATGCTGAACGTGCTCTGCCCGATGCATATTGTGTTCAATCGCAACGGCGAAATAACGTCTTGTGGTCCAACAGCGCAAAAGATTTTCCCTCAGGGGCTGATCGGGCGCCGCTTTCTGGACGTGTTTAGCATTAAGAGGCCCAGAAAAATATCTACTCTGGACGCGTTGACAGCAAATACCGGTGTGCGCCTGAAACTGCAGTTTCAAGATATGCCTGACAGCCAGTTGCAAGGGGTGGTCATGCCGGGCCCTGATGCCGGGCAGATGGTGGTAAACCTGTCTCTCGGGATTTCTATCATCGATGCGGTAAGTGATCATAACCTGACGGCCGCCGATTTTGCAGCGACGGATTTGACGGTTGAAATGCTATATCTGGTGGAAGCCAAATCCGCAGCGATGGAGGCATCACGGCGTCTGAACGAAAGGCTACAAGTTGCACGTGTCGAGGCTGAAGAACTGGCACTGACCGACACGCTCACTGGCCTCAAAAACCGGCGTGCGGTCGATCAGGAACTCTCCACGGTTTTGAACCTTGGCACTCCTTTTGCCTTGATGCATATTGATCTGGATTTTTTCAAGGCTGTGAATGATACCCTTGGCCACGCGGCGGGCGACTATGTACTTCAACGTGTGGCTGGCATCATGAACAATGAAACGCGCAAAGTGGACGTGGTCGCACGTGTGGGTGGCGATGAATTTGTTATTCTGATCAAGGGCACGGAGGAGCACGCGCATATTGAGCGTATTGCTGATCGGATCATTACAAAATTGCAGAGTCCGATTTTCTTTGAAAACGAGGTCTGTCAGATATCAGGAAGTATCGGGACGGTCGTCGCGGGCGATTACAGTGAACCAACCGCTGACGTGCTCCTGGGTGATGCGGATGCGGCACTTTATGCGGCAAAGCATGCTGGCCGGGGGTGTCACCTGTTCTTCTCACCAATGATGCGAGACATGCCGCAAACCGCTTGAGGCGTGCAGATCGCAAACCATCTGCTTGACCGAAACCGCAAACTGCTGACGGGACGAAGGGGATGGCCGACCAAATTCGGCCTGCGACACGCATTGTCGTGCAACGCAAAGCGGATCAGTTGGCTGGCGCATCCTTTCGTTTGAATGTCCCTTTGACCTTCTCCCGCAACGACTGCAGCAGAACATATAGCACTGGCACAACAATGACGCCGATCACCGTTGCGGCCAACATGCCACCGAAGACGGCGATACCGATCGCTTTTTGGCTCGCAGCACCTGCGCCGGATGCCACCAGAAGCGGTACAACCCCCAAAAGGAAGGACAGGGCGGTCATCATAACAGCGCGGAACCGCTGGCGCGCGGCTTGCAGGGCTGCTTCGCGGATGCTGGCGCCAGCCGCGCGTTGCTCCATTGCAAACTCCACGATCAGGATAGCATTCTTGGACGCGAGCCCAATCAGCATGATCATCCCGATCTGCGTATAAAGATTGACGTCGCCTGCCGTCACAAGAACGGCTGCGAGTGCGCCAAACAACGCAACAGTAACCGATAGCAGAATGCCCAGCGGCATTGTCCAGCTTTCATATTGAGCAACCAAAAACAGATACCCGAATATGATCGCAGCGGCCAAAACAAGAATAACGGTGCCGCCTGCATCGAGTTGTTGCTGCGCAGTCCCGGTCCACTCATAAGCGTAGCCGGGCGGCAGCGCTGTGAGGGCTTCTTCTTGCAGCACAGCGATGGCATCCCCTGTCGAATAGCCCGCCGCGGGAACAGCGGTCACGGTCGCGGCGCGAAACAGATTGTAGCGATTAAGAAGGACTGGTCCCAGAACTTTTTCAACGTTGATCAACGTGGACAACGGCGCCATTTCACCGCTTTGCGTACGGACATGGAGCCGTCCGATATCTTCAACCGTGTCACGGAAGGACACGTCGGCCTGTATCATCACGCGGTAGACCTTACCAAAAAGGTTCAGATCGTTCACATAAATCGAGCCGAGATGCGCCTGCAGGGTTTCAAAAACATCACTTACCGGGATGCCTAGGGATCTGGTTTTCTCGCGATCAAGGTCCACAAAGAGCTTGGGGACATTGGCGCTAAAGCTTGTATAGGCCTGCGCGATTTCAGGGCGTTGATTGGCCGCAAAAACAAGCGAATTGACAGCGGCTGACAGATCATTGGCCGCCCCGCCGCCGGTCTGCTGTACCTTCATCTCGACACCGGCGCTGACACCAAGACCCGTGATCGGAGGGGGGTTAAAGGCGAGAACCTTTGCAGAAGCCTCCTGCGACGCAATCCCGAAGATCTGCGTAAGAATCCCGTCGGCACTGAGGCTCGGTTCTTGCCGTTCCTCCCAATTGTCGAGATTCACAATGATCATTGCCCCGTTCGAGCCGACACCGTTCAAAAGGCTGAAACCGTTGACCTGAACCGTATTTGCAACGCCGTCCAATGCCCGGATCTGCGCGTTGAGGCGGTCAGATACAACTTCGGTGCGCTGTACGGTTGAGGCGTCGGGCAATTGAACGTCGACAAAGACATAGCCGTTGTCCTCCAGCGGCAGGAAACCCTTGGGTAAAGAACCCATCATGGAGCTTGACCCGATACCAAGCGCGATCAGAATGGCGAGCCCAAGGATCGGCAGGCGAATGAGACGGCCAACGATGCCCGCATACCCATCCCTGAGACCACCGATGACTTTCTCAAAAGCCGCAAGCAGCCCCTTTGGCGGCCCACTGCGTTTCTTCAAGACAATCGCACAGAGGGCAGGCGAAAGCGTCAGCGCATTGATGGAAGAAATCACAACAGCAACAGAAATGGTGACTGCGAATTGGGAAAACAGTTGCCCGGAGATACCCGGCATGAAGGTGACGGGCACAAAGACGGCCAGAAGAACCAGCGTCGTGGCGATGACAGGTGTTGTGATCTGCGTCATCGCTTTCGCGGTTGCTTCCGCCGGGCTGAGACCCTCTTCGGCAATCACGCGCTCGACGTTTTCGACCACGATAATGGCATCATCCACAACGATACCAATGGCGAGTACGAGCGCAAATAGCGAAATCGTGTTCAAGGTCATGCCCATGAGCAATAAGAAGGCAAACGTGCCAATCAGCGATACGGGTATGGCCACGGCGGGGATCAGCGTGGCGCGCGCGCTACCCAGAAAAACAAACACCACGGACATGACCAGAACGAATGTCAGGATCAGCGTGCTCACAACATCATTCAACGATTGTTCGACGAAATCTGTACTGTCAAACGGCACTTCGTAGGTCACGTCTTGCGGAAAGGCCTGTGAAAGCCGTTCAAGTTCGGAATAGACACCTGCGGCCACGGTCAGCGCGTTCTCGCCCGGTGCCTGATAGACCGCGAGCACGGTTGCGGGTTGCCCTTCATAACGGCCGGATACGCCGTAGGAACTGGCCCCCAGTTCGATGCGCGCGATATCTTTCATACGCAGCACACCGCCCGAGTCGCCGGTGCGTATGATGATATTTTCAAATTCAGCGACCGTCGCCAGACGCCCTTGCGCCGTGACAGAGTATTGAAATTGCTGATTGTCAGGGGCAGGGGGCGCGCCTATCTGCCCGGCAGAAACAGTCAGGTTCTGATCGCGAATAGCAGACATGACGTCGGCTTGTGTGACCCCTAGGCCGGTCATGCGATCCGGGTCCATCCAGATGCGCATCGCATAGGCGAAATCCGTCAGCACCTCTGCTTTACCGACCCCCGGCACCCGAGCCAGTGCGTCTTTTAAGTTGATTGAGGCATAGTTTGACAAAAACACTTCATCATATGTGCCATTGGGCGAGAACAACGTGGCGACCAGAAGCATGCTGGTCGACGATTTTTCCGTAACAACGCCGGTTGACGTAACCTCAACGGGTAAGCCTGACATCGCCTGTGACACACGGTTTTGCACGTTGACTGTTGCGATGGTGGGGTCGGTGCCGACATCGAATGTCACTGACAAGGAATAGCTGCCCGTGTCGCTGCTGTCAGAGGACATGTAGATCATGTCCTCCACGCCGTTGACCTCAGCCTCGATCGGGGCGGCGACGGTGCTTTCCACCGTTTCGGCATTCGCACCGATATAGCTTGCGGTCACGTTGACCACGGGCGGGGTGATGTTTGGAAACTGTTCGACCGGGATCACCGAATAGGCAACCAGACCCATGAGCGTGAGGACCGTTGAAATCACAATGGCCATCTTGGGACGCTTGATAAAAACTGTTGAAAGCATCAGGTCAGTTCACATCGCTTGTGCCGGTCAACACTGCGTTGACCTCGACGCCGGGGCGCACGCGTTGCAAACCCTCGACGATCACGCTTTCACCCTCGCGCAGACCCTCGGATACGACGACCGCGGTTTCCGCCTGCGGCCCCAGCACCACGTATCTTTGTTCGACCAGTTGTTGATCTGTCACGACGAGAACGAAATCGCCGCGTTGGTCACGCTGAACCGCATTTTGAGGAATGAGAACGCTTAGGGTTGGCTCCAGCGCTTCGATGACGACCGAAATAAACCCTCCATCAAGGATCATGCGTCGAGTATTCTCAAATTCCGCCCGCAGCGAAATTGTGCCGGTTGCGGGATTGATCCGGTTGTCGAGAAAAACCACCTTGCCGGGTTCCTCCAGCAAGGTGCCGTCGGGAAGCCTGACAAAAACATTGGGTGAGGCGCCATTGGAAATCAACTCGTCCATGCCCGTTTCCAACCGCTCAAGCACGCCTAAAAGCTGCGGTTCTGACAGCGAAAACGTCACATAAATCGGGGTTTCCTGAACCAGAGTTGCAAGTGGGCCCGTCGACGGGCCGACCAGAGCACCAAGACTGATGGTTGACCGACCGATACGCCCGTCAAACGGCGCGGTGATGTTGGTGCGTTCCAGGTTCAGCTCGGCTTCTCTGAGTGCCGCCTGAGCTGCAAGGAGATCTGCCTCGGCCACGGCGGCATTCGCCTGCGCGATATCAAGCTCGGATTCGGCAATAGCTTCCCGTCTCAGCAATTCCGTTTTGCGCACCAGTTCAATTTCGGCGAGTTTCACATTGGCATCCGCCCGCTGAACGGCTGCTTGTTGCGCCTGAAGCTCGGCTTGATACGTATCGGGTTCAATTCTGAAGATCACATCGCCTTCATTCACGGATGCCCCGTCTTCGACAACCATCTCGGTGATAATGCCGGTCACGCGGGCGATCAGGTCTGTTTTTGCAGATGCCTCCCCACGACCCACGAAAGTGGCTTCGCGTGTTAACTCCTCGCTGTAGGCGGCAGCGATGACAACTTTTGGCGCCGGGTTCGTTCCGTCTTGCGATTGCGCAGGCTTCGTCGAATAGCCGACGGTCAATGCGATACATACGGCAAGATAAACCGACGCACGTGCCGCACGTGAAAATGACGTCTGATGTGTCATGGATTCTCCGAATTCTACCAACGAAGTGCAATGTGATCACATCGGCGCATTAACGCAAGGCGCAACAGTTATCTCTCGCGCCGCGTGACGGGTGATTTCCGGGAATAGGGTGCTGCAACCATGAGCGCGGCAAAAAAAGTCTTTATGGTTTCAAGCTGAGCCTTTGATGTTGTTTTTTGTGCAGATAGCACAGGCCAAATCCTCACGCCGCCTTGTCCTCGCTCAGTCGGGAAAGGCGCGCAGTCTTGACCGACAATCAAGGTCTCAAGATGGCGCTTGAGTGTACTTATAGTGTGTCCACAAAAACCAAAGGATCATTAAAGCGTGTCGGAAGAAGGCCGGTGGTGAGTTTTCTCATCATCAAGGCCGAGAACGCAGGCATTGGAATGTTCCCCGACGGGCAACTCAAGAGAAACCGTCGGCTCTAAATGGCATCCGATGAACGACCAGCATCAAAGCACAGGTTTTAAGACGACCTGTTGCGGTGCTCAGAATCAAGAAAGCCTGCGTCTTGAACCCTCTTCATTTTTCGAATTATGAGATCATGTATTGGTGCGTATCCAACAGACGTCGGAACTCAATCAATTATTCATTAAGAATATGAATGACGTGGTAGCCCGTAGGGGAATCGAACCCCTCTTTCCAGGTTGAAAACCTGGCGTCCTAACCGATAGACGAACGGGCCACTGGCGCTGTGAGGGCTGATTAGGCAATCCGTGCCATCGGCGCAAGCGGAAATTTAGGACGAGGTGCAGAAATTTTGCGCCGCTCACATTGCAGCGGGTGCTGCATCCTCAAGTCGCAACTGCACGGATTGGCGTCCGCGCCACGTGTTGATGTCAAGTCGCCCGGCCAAATGAAAGCGCGCGCCGCCATGCGTTTCGAGGGTTGGGCCCAAATCGGTGTCGTATGCGCCAAAACAAATCGCGTCCATCGAGCCAGCATCGCTGCCAAAGCTCAGCTTGAGGTGATTTTCGCCAACACGTTTTGCGAATCTTACGGCCACATTCGCAAAGACATAGCGCGGGGCGGGGGCGGCGGCACCAAAGGGGCCCGCTTGCTCAATCTTTTGCACCAATTCAACGGCGGCGGCTTCGGGCATGAGCAACCCATCGATATGCAGATCGGCCGCGCCAATGGAAGAGGCCCCCTGTTTTTCGAGCAATTCAGACAAGCGGGCCATAGCCGTTTCAATCTTGCTTTCCTCCACGCTGAGCCCGGCCGCCATTTTATGACCACCGCCTTTCAAAAGCAGACCCTCGGCTGCAAGGCGCTGGATGGGCTGACCAAGATCGATGCCTGAAACGGATCGCCCGGATCCTTTGCCGATGCCATCTGCAATCCCGATGACGATACTGGGCCGGCCCGCAGCCTCCTTGAGGCGCGATGCGACAATTCCAACAACGCCTGGATGCCAGTCCGCTCCGGCGGCCCAGACAAGAGGGCGATCGAGGCCGCGTTCCTCGGCCTGCGCGAGGGCTGTGGCGCGCACTGCGGCTTCGATTTCGCGACGTTCCGTGTTCAGCTTGTCCAGCCGTTCAGCCAGTGCGGCAGCCTCATGGGGGTCATTTGTTGCCAACAAACGCGCGCCGAGGTCCGCTGCGCCTATTCGCCCTCCCGCATTCACGCGCGGCCCAAGTATAAACCCGAGGTGATATGCGTTCGGTTCCGTGTCCACACCCGCCACGTCAGCGAGAGCCGTCAAGCCAATCCGCTCGCGGCGGGCCAGAACCTTGAGCCCCTGACGCACAAAGGCGCGGTTTATCCCGACCAAAGGGGCGACATCCGCCACCGTCGCCAGCGCGACAAGGTCCAGAAAACTCATCAGGTCCGGACTTGTTTGACCGGCCTCGCGCAGCAACCGGCGCAGTTCCACCAGTAAGAGGAACACAACACCTGCGGCACATAAATGCCCAAGGTCGCCGCTTTCATCCTGCCGGTTCGGGTTGACCACGGCAAGGGCGGCTGGCAATTCTTCGGTGCCGAGGTGATGGTCCAGAACAAGCACGTCTGCACCAACGGCGGCGGCGATCGGACCATGGGAGAGCGTGCCACAATCGACGCAAACGATCAGATCATGTGCGCGGGCAAGCTGCGCCATCGCCTCGTCATTCGGGCCGTACCCTTCATCAATCCTGTCGGGAATATAAAGCGTGGCCTCGCGTCCCATTTGCCGTAACCATGACAACAAAAGCGCGGCAGAACTGCCGCCATCCACATCATAATCTGCAAAGATGGCAATTTTTTCGCGCTTGCGAACGGCGTCCAGAAAGCGGGTCGCCGCCTTGGTCATGTCTTTCAGGCTGCGCGGGTCGGGCATCAAGTCCCGCAAGGCAGGCGCAAGAAAGCTTTGCGCATCTTCGGCCTGCACCCCGCGTCGCGCCAATACCTGACATACCGGGGCTGGCAGGTCGGCGCGCTGTTCAAGCGTTTGTGCGGCGCGCTCCATCTCTGCGGTTGGGCCCACCCAACGCCTGCCTGTCAGAGAGCGTTCAATACCCAGAAAGCTCATACCAACGCCTCACCAATCACAGCCGACGGGACGTTCAAACCTGTGGTGACGAGACAGGTGTGCGGTAGTTCATGCGCCGTACCGATCCGGTTTTTGACCGCATGATCAACGTTTCGGTTGTCATCCAACCCGGTTCGCGGTGGACACCGGCCAGAATACTGCCGCCTGTCACACCGGTTGCTGCAAAAATGACGTCTTCGGTCACCATGTCATCGCGCGCATAGATACGGTCCAGATCGGTTATGCCAGCTTTGGCCGCGCGACCGCGCTCGTCATCGTTGCGAAACAAAAGCCGTCCGAACATCTGGCCACCCATGCATTTCAAAGCCGCGGCTGCGAGCACGCCTTCTGGTGCGCCGCCTTCGCCCATATACATGTCGATACCTGTTTCAGGTTCAGCGCAGTGCATCACGCCAGCCACATCGCCGTCGGTGATCAGGCGGATCGATGCGCCGGTTGCGCGCACTTCGCTGATCATGGCTTCGTGGCGGGGGCGTTCAAGAATACAAACCGTTATATCCGAAGGGGCGCAGCCTTTGGCCGCCGCAAGTGCCGCGACGCGCGCGCCCGGGCTCATGGCGAGTGTAACGACGTTTTCGGCAAACCCCGGCCCGATCGCCAGCTTGTCCATATAAACGTCCGGTGCGTGCAGCATCGAGCCGCGCGGCCCCATGGCGATCACCGTCAGCGCGTTTGGCATGTCCTTTGCCGTCAGGGTTGTACCCTCAAGCGGGTCCAGCGCGATATCAACACCGGGTCCGTTGCCGGTGCCGACCTCTTCGCCGATGAACAGCATCGGGGCCTCGTCGCGTTCGCCTTCACCGATGACGACCACACCGGCAATGTCCAGCATGTTGAGCTGTTCGCGCATGGCGTTCACCGCCGCCTGATCGGCGGCTTTCTCATCTCCGTGACCAACAAGGCGGGCAGAGGCCAGCGCTGCTGCTTCAGAGACGCGGGCAAGGCCCAGAGATAACATGCGATCATGAAATTCGGCGGTGGCAGGCATTACAAATTCCTTTTGGTCCTAGAGAGTGAGCGTCCGGACGGGTTGTAGCCGCCCCTGAGGGTGAGAACAATGTTGCTGTCTGTGTCAGACGTCTTCGATGCGCAGGGCGACAGGATCGCCAGACAGCACCGCCGTATCCTGCATGGCCGCCAAAGCGTCGGCGATGGCGGCGGGGGTGGTTTTGTGGGTAACGATCAAGACCGGCGCTGCCGTATCGTCGTGTCCATACTGGCGCATGCGATCAATCGAGACGCCAGCTTCACCCAAAACGGTCGCGATCTTGGCCAATGCGCCGGGTTTGTCATGCAATGACATGCGCAGATAGTAAGAGGCGGGCAGGGCGGCAGTGGCAGGTTGTGATGTTTCCAGCGTTGTCGCGGGCAGGCCAAATACCGGCCCCGAGAACCCGCGCGCCAGATCGCAGATATCGCTCAGCACGGCACTGGCCGTGGGGCCTTCACCCGCACCGGGGCCACGCAGCACGATCTGCCCGACGGCATCGCCCTCAAGGACGACCATATTGGTGCCCCCGTCAAGCTGACCCAAAGGTGACGTGGCAGGCACAAGGCAGGGCTGCATGCGCTGTTCGAGGCCGCGCGCGGTCTGTTGCGCGACGCCCAGCAGTTTGATCTTATAGCCCATATCGGCAGCGGCGCGGATGTCATCAATGCTGACGCGGTCGATGCCTTCCAGCGTGATGCCTGCAAAATCAACCTTGGTGCCAAAGGCGAGAGAGGACAGGATGGCCAGCTTGTGCGCGGCATCAATCCCGCCCACGTCCAGTTGTGGGTCCGCTTCGAGATATCCCAGTGCATCCGCCTCGGCAAAGACCTCATCATAGCTCAGACCGGCGGTTTCCATCCGCGTCAGGATGTAATTGCAGGATCCGTTCATCACGCCCATGACGCGGGTGACGGCATTGCCTGCCAACCCCTCGGTCAGCGCTTTGATCACGGGGATACCGCCCGCAACAGCGGCCTCGTAGCGCAGGGCGCGCCTATCCGCTTCGGCTTTTTCGGCCAACGCCTGACCGTGGATCGCCAATAGCGCCTTGTTGGCGGTCACGACATCCTTGCCCTTGGACAGTGCCGCTTCGACAGCGTCTTTTGCAGGCCCTTCCTCGCCACCGATCAGTTCGACGAAAACGTCGATGTCATCGCGCTGCGCCAGAGCAACCGGGTCCGCTTCCCATGCATAAGACGCCAGGGATATGCCGCGATCCTTGGATTTGTCCCGTGCCGAGACGGCGGTGATTTCAAGGCGGCGACCGGTGCGCGCCTCAAGTAAGGCGGCATGCTGCCTCAGAATGCGCAGGACGCCAATGCCAACCGTACCAAGACCTGCGATACCGAGACGAAGAGGCTGAGACATCGGGGTGATTCCTTTGCACGTGTGGATGTGGTGTCTGCGCGGCGTTTATCCTGTCAGCTTAAAGCGTGCAACGCGCAAGCGACCGCCCGACAGCGTTATTCGACCGACGTGCTGCGTAAATCGGCTGCGCGCGCGCGCAGCCGTGCGATCCGCCCGGCCAGTGCCGCCTCTGCCTCTATTTCGTCGGCCTGCTGTTCGGGGGAGGGCAGGCTGGCCTTATCGAGCGGCACAAATACAGGGTATTTGGACCCTTTGTTACTGCTTCCGGCTGCCTCGGGGAGGTCTGGCCAAAATCCACAGGCCGTCAAAGCCGTCGTGATGATAAGCAAAGGCAAAAATCGTAACTGCATCAAGGGAACCTTTTCGGGATGTGAAAACAATGCCGCAAGCCGCTTGCGCGCGCAAGCGTGGTTTGTTTGCTGCGCGAGGTGGGCCGCGGCGATGTCAGAGCTGGGCAGCGTGGGCGCCGTTCTCGAAATAAATTCGGTTACATCCGACAATCTACCAACACAGTGCACGTGATTTAGGTGTGGGCCCGTGGCTTGAAAAGCCCCCATCATTCGATCCGTCGTCGCAAACAGGCGCGACATGTCGTATGCGCCCCATAGTTTTGCGCGAAATACTAGGCAGGAGCGTGGAATGAAAGTCGGGTTTATCGGGTTGGGTAATGTGGGCGGCAAGCTTAGCGGGTCATTGTTGCGAAATGGTACGGACCTCTGGGTGCATGACCTGAACCCGGATTTTGTGGCGGCAAAGATTGCATTGGGTGCAAAAGATGGTGGTACGCCTGCGAATATGATGCAGAGTTGCGACGCTGTGATCACCTGTCTGCCAAGTCCTGCGGCCTCTGCCGCCGTGCTGGAACAGATGTTGCCCCATGTTGGGGCGGGCAAGATCTGGATGGAGATGTCCACAACCGATGAGGCCGAGGTTAAAAAAATCGGTGCCGAGGTGATCAAGGCGGGTGGGGCGGCGGTCGATTGTCCTGTTTCAGGCGGGTGTCACCGGGCGGACACGGGCAATATTTCAATTTATGCCGGATGCGACCGCCCGACGTTTGAGCGCATCTTGCCGTTGCTAACGCTCATGGGCCGACGCGTTCTGCATACCGGACCGTTGGGCAGTGCGAGTGTTTTGAAAGTCATGACAAACTATCTGGCGACCGCCAATCTGCTGACCCTGTGCGAAGCGTTGACGGTGATGAAAGCCGCCGGGATGGACCTGGCCACCACCTTTGACGCGATCAGCATCTCGTCGGGAACGTCGTTCGTGCATGAAACCGAAAGCCAGCTGCTGTTGTCGGGATCGCGCGATGTGAATTTCACCATGGACCTTGTGCAAAAAGACATCGGCCTGTTTCAGAAACTGGCCGAGGCGCATGACGTGCCGCTGGAAATTTCACCGCTGATCATCGAGATGATGCGCGACGGGCAACACCGCTATGGGGAGCGGGCGCAATCGGACCGCATGATCGAACGCCTCGAAGAGGCGACGGGCCTTGATGTCCGCGCGCCGGGTTTTCCCGACACGCTGATTGATGATGAACCCGAAGAACGCGGCTATGAAATCCACCCGACCCGGTAGCGGTAGGGGTGATCAGACCAGAGTGCCCTCAGCACTCAGCACGGTTTTGCCGCCGAGATAGCTGGCAAGGACCGGCGGCAGAACCACGGACCCATCCGCCTGCTGCCCGTTTTCCAACACTGCAATCAGGCAACGCCCCACGGCCAGACCTGAGCCGTTCAGCGTATGCACGAACTGTGGCTTGCCCCCATCGGCGGGTTTGTAGCGCGCATTCATGCGCCGTGCCTGAAAATCTCCGGTCGTCGAAACCGAAGATATTTCGCGATAGTTGTTCTGACCGGGCAGCCAGGCTTCGATGTCAAAGGTGCGCCGTGCACCGAACCCCATGTCGCCCGTGCAAAGCAGCACGGTGCGATAGGGCAGGCCGAGGCGTTCCAGAATATCCTCGGCACAGCGCAGCATGCGTTGTTGTTCCGCCTCGGACTGGTCCGGTTCGGTGATCGAGACCATCTCGACCTTCTCGAACTGGTGCTGGCGCAGCATACCCGCGGTGTCGCGCCCCGCACTGCCCGCTTCGGAGCGAAAGCACAACGTGTGCGCGGTCATCCGGATCGGCAGAGCAGCAGCGTCCAGAATATCACCTGCGACCGTATAGGTCAGGGGAATTTCCGATGTGGACACAAGCCACCAGCCATTGGTGGTCTGGTAGCTGTCCTCGGCAAATTTCGGCAGTTTGTCCGTGCCATACATCGCATCGTCGCGCACCAGAACGGGGCTGTTGATTTCGGTCAGCCCGTTGTGATCCACATGGGTGTCGATCATGAATTGCGACAAGGCACGATGGATGCGGGCAACCGCCCCTTTCAACATGACAAAACGCGCACCGGATGTCTTGGCGGCTGTGTCAAAATCCATCGAAGCGGCAACGCCACCGATTTCGTAGTGTTCCTTGGGCGTGAATTCAAAATCGGGCAGATGCCCCCAGCGGCGCACCTCGACGTTGTCATCTTCGTCGGCGCCATCGGGCACGTCATCGGCCGGGATGTTGGCAATCCAAGACAGTTTTTCTGTCAATTCTGCGTCCAGCGTTTTAGCGTCCGCCTGCATTTGCGCAATCAGCGCCTTCTTTTCAGAGACCAGCGCGCGCAATTGTTCAAACATCGCCTCATCGCCCTTTGCCTTGGCCTGTCCGACCTCCTTGGAAGCTTTGTTCTGTTCGGCCTGAGCGTTTTCCGCTGCGTTGATCTTGGCGCGCCGTGCTGTGTCCAGTGCGAGTATCGCCTGCGACATCGGAGCCTCCCCACGTCGCGCCAATGCTGCGTCAAAGGCTGCCGGGTTCTCTCGGATTGCGCGGATATCGTGCATGTCTCATCCTCGGATCTGAATCGTTTCTGGCTCTGCTTATGACCGAAGTTTGAATGGATCGTAAGCGTCGCATGGCCTGTCGGAGGGTGTTATTTGCGCAAATCCTCCCGTTTTTGCGCTTCTTTCACGGCGTCGCGTATCCAATCGTTGACCGGAACGGCAAGTGCTTCGCCCGCCGCGCCTTGGCGCGCGACGATGACAGCGCCAAGTTTCCACCCCGTTTGTGTTTCGATCATCACCGCCCCGCCTGACGTGCCGCTGATCACTTCGCATCCGTAAATGACCCATTTCGACGCGCGCAACGGCTTTCGGGGGCATCCGGCGGCACCGCTCAATGCGTGCGGACGCGTGTTCTGATACCCGAGCAACAGACCCGTTGAACCAGAGACTGCATTTCGCGGCAGCAGATCAACGGGCGGCAGGAGCGCGCGTTCGATAGGTTCCAACAACCGGATCATCGCAATGTCATAGGCGAATTTGGGCGCCCCCGTGGTCAGTGCATAAAGAGGGTGTATTTGGATATCTTTTGAAACACGGTGCGCGGTGAACTCGCCTCGAAACCACCCGGCCAGAAAATGGCGTTCCGACCACAAGCGCCCGTCAGACGTAACGCAATGTGCAGCGGTCAACACCAGATCAGGGGCCACCAATGTGCCAGAACAGCCGCTCGTGTTGCGAAAACCCGCGCCGTTTACACGTCCAACGGCCTGCCATTGCTGACGCGACTCCGCGTCCAGCATCGGCAGAGGACCGGCGATACCTTGCGGGACCTGAGAAAAGCACAGTGCGCAAATGGCAGACATCGCGCCAAGGTTTACCCGCCATGTCCGGCGCTGAGCGGTTTTGTGTCTGAACGCGGTTGTGATGGGCCGCGGCAGGCGCTTTTTCACGTCGCGAGACCAAGCGCGCATTTCATTTGCGATCGCCCTACGGTCTGTCTTGCAAAGCGCGCCATCAGACCATAGGTTCCGCCAAAATTCGCGTGTCGCGGAAGTGACGCGGTACGCCATCATGTAAAGGACCCTGTTCATGGAAGCATTCGCCCAGTTCGTACCACTTATCCTGATCTTTGCGATCATGTATTTCCTGCTGATACGGCCACAGCAAAAGAAAGTGAAAGAACATCAGGCAATGGTTTCGGCTCTGCGTCGGGGCGATCAGGTTGTCACGCAGGGTGGTATTCTTGGTAAAGTTGTCAAGGTCAAAGACGATGGCGAGCTTGAGCTTGAAATCGCAGAAGGCGTGAAGGTTAGAGTGATCCAAAGCACAATCGCCACAGTGGTCTCAAAAACTGAACCGGCGAAGTAAGACCGCCTTACAACGGCTTGAAAAGGCGTCACTATGCTGCAGATTGATCTTTGGAAACGGATCACGATCCTTTTGACATGTGTGGCCGGGCTTTGGCTTGCGATGCCAAACTTCTTTTACACGACCGTCGAGCAGCACAATGATGCGGTTCAGGCCATTGAACTTGGGGCGGACACGCCGGAAAACGCCGCGCTGCGGGCCGGTTGGCCGGAATGGATGCCATCGGGTCTGGTGAACCTTGGACTGGATTTGCGCGGTGGCGCGCATTTGCTGGCCGAAGTCAGGGTGGCGGATGTTTATGCGAACCGGATGGAATCGTATTGGCCCGAGATACGGGATTCGTTGCGCCCAGAGCGTGAAATAATCGGCACAATTCGCCTGCAGCCTTCCCCGAGTGATGAGGTGCATGTCCGCATTTCGCAACCTGAGGGAATGCCGCGCGCGCTGGAAATCGTGCGCGGGTTGGCCCGGCCCATCCAGACGATCACGGGCGTAGGCGCGAATGACATTGAGGTGCGCGCGGAGGGTGATCTGCTGATCGTGACCATGTCGGAGGCGGAAAAACTGGCCTCCGATGAGCGTACTGTGCAGCAAAGCCTTGAGATCATCCGCAGGCGGATTGACGAGGTCGGCACACGCGAGCCCACGATCCAACGGCAAGGATCCGACCGTATCCTGATACAGGTGCCGGGGATCGGCTCGGCGGCGGAACTCAAGGACATCATCGGCACCACAGCGCAATTGACGTTTAACCCGGTTGTCAGCCGTGGATCAGACGCCAACGCCAGCCCGGGTCTGGGCAACAAGCTCGTGCCATCCGTGGATGAACCCGGTGCCTTTTACACGATCGAAGCCGCAGCGGTCGTCACGGGCGAAGAACTCGTCGATGCGCAACCCGCCTTTGACCAGAATGGACGGCCTGCGGTCAACTTCAGGTTTAACACATCCGGCGCGCGGAAATTCGGGGATTATACGGCGGAAAATATCGGTTCGCCCTTTGCCATCGTCCTGGATGACGAGGTCGTGAGCGCGCCCACAATCCAAAGCCATATTCCCGGTGGGTCGGGCATCATTACGGGGCGGTTCACGGTCGAGGAATCAACCAACCTCGCGATTTTGCTGCGTGCAGGTGCGTTGCCAGCGGGCCTTGAGTTTCTCGAAGAGCGCACAATCGGTCCCGAACTCGGACAGGACAGCATTGACGCAGGCAAGATCGCGACGATTATCGCCTTTGTGGGCGTGCTGGTCTTTATGTTCCTGAGCTATGGCATGTTCGGATTGTTTGCGAACGTGGCGCTGATCATAAACATTGGCCTCATCTTTGGCCTGCTCAGTATGATCGGCGGTACGCTGACCCTGCCGGGTATTGCGGGGATCGTGCTGACCGTCGGTATGGCGGTGGACGCGAATGTGCTGGTTTTTGAACGCATCCGGGAAGAGTTGAAAACCTCCAAAGGGCCGGCGCGTGCCATTGAACTGGGCTATGAAAAAGCGCTCTCTGCCATTCTGGATGCGAACATCACGACCTTTATCACAGCGGTGATCCTGTTTGCGATGGGGTCAGGGCCAGTGCGTGGCTTTGCCATCACGCTGGGCCTTGGGATCCTCACGTCTGTCTTCACGGCGATCTTTGTCACGCGGTTGATGATCGTTATCTGGTTCGAGCGTAAGCGCCCGAAGAAAATCGAGGTCTGATATGCGTCTGCGTCTGGTTAAACAGAATACCAACTTCGATTTCTTCAAGCGCTGGAAGCTCTGGCTGGGGATTTCCGGTGTGATGATGGTCGTGGCCTTCGCTTCCTTTATGCTGCAGGGCCTGAACTACGGCATCGACTTTCGTGGCGGGACAACCATCAGGACGGAAAGCACGCAGCCGGTGGACATCGGCGTTTATCGTGAGGCGCTGGCTTCGTTGGAACTGGGCGACATTTCCATTACCGAGGTTTTTGATCCGCAATTCGAAGCCGACCAGAACGTCGCAATGATCCGCATCGAGGCGCAAGAGGGTGGCGAGGCGGTCGAGGGCCAGTTGATCAGCGATATAGGTGCGGCCCTTCAGGCGGCGGATCCGGGTCTGAAACTGCCCTTTGCTTCGGTGGAATCGGTCGGGCCGAAAGTGTCTGGCGAGTTGATCCAAACCGCTGTGATTGCGGTGGTTTTGGCCATCGGCGCTGTCCTGATTTACATCTGGTTACGGTTTGAATGGCAGTTCGCAGCCGGGGCGGTGCTCGCGCTGGTGCATGACGTCATTCTAACAATTGGTGTTTTTTCCGAGCTTCAGATCCGCTTTGATCTGGCCATCATCGCCGCCTTGCTGACCATCGTTGGCTATTCTCTGAACGACACGGTCGTTGTGTTTGACCGTGTGCGCGAGAATCTTCGAAAATACAAAAAGCGTCCGTTGAACGAGGTTTTGAACATTTCGATCAACGAAACACTGAGCCGAACCTTCATGACCTCTGTGACGACGCTTTTGGCGTTGATCGCGCTCTTTGTGCTGGGCGGTGATGTGATCCGAGGCTTTGTTTTCGCCATGATCTGGGGGGTCATCGTCGGGACATATAGTTCGATATTTGTCGCCTCGGCTGCATTGCTCTATCTTGGGGTCAAACGGGATTGGTCCAAGCCGGATGCCAACTCAGGCAACCAATACGCCAATATCGATCCTAAAACCTGACATTAGGCACGCCATGCGACTGAACGAGATCAGCTTTACAGACGCCAAACCGATCGAAGGCTACGGGCCGGGTTTCTTCCGTATCGGGGGCGAGGTGATCCATGGTCCCGTTGTGGCGGGTCCAGAGGGTACTGTGCCTTGGGCAGGTTTTGACGATGATGCGGTTCTGCTCGCCTTGGCAGGCAAGATAGATGTGCTCTTTGTCGGTACGGGCAGTGAAATTGCGCATCTTCCGACCGCTCTCAAAGACAGCCTTGAAGAGGCCGGGCTTGGCGTTGAGGTCATGGCGTCGCCCGCCGCTTGCCGGACCTATAACGTCCTGCTGAGCGAAGGGCGGCGTATCGCGCTGGCCCTTATCCCCATCGCGTCATGAAATCGTGCTTTTGTGCCGTGGCGCAATAGGTTAACGATCTGGGCATGACAGTTTCGGTACATGACCTTTGCGTGGCCCGCGGTGGCGTTCCCATCCTTGTCGATGTGACTTTTGATCTGGCTGCGGGGGCTGCATTGATCCTGCAAGGGCCCAATGGGTCCGGGAAGACCACCTTGTTGCGCACGCTGGCCGGGTTACAGCCGCCACTGGCAGGTCACATAGAGGGATGCGAAGACCGCATCGCCTACGCCGCCCATTCAGACGGTTTGAAGTCCATGCTGTCGGTTCAAGAGAACCTGCGGTTCTGGGCCGCCGTCTTTGGACGCTCGGACATCGCGCCCGCGCTGGATGCATTTAATCTGCATGATCTCACGGATCGACTTGCCGGGACGCTCTCGGCAGGGCAGAAACGGCGCCTTGGCCTCGCGCGTTTGCTGGTCACCGGACGCCCGATCTGGATGCTGGATGAGCCAACGGTATCGCTGGATAAAAATGCGGTACAGATGTTTGCCGCTGCTGTTGAGGCGCATATGGCGTCGGGTGGATCAGCATTGATCGCCACGCATATCGATCTGGGCCTGCGTGACGCGCAGGTGCTGGATGTAGGTCAGTTCAAGGCATCCTCGGACGCGCTTGCGGGTGCCAGTGATGAGGCATTCTTATGAAGGCGCTGCTGGCACGCGATCTGGCCCTTGCGCTGCGGGCAGGGGGCGGTTTTGGATTGGGGCTGGCCTTTTTCCTGATCGTGACAGTGCTGGTCCCGCTTGGCGTTGGGCCGCAGGCTGAACTGTTGTCGCGGATCGCCCCCGGTATCTTATGGCTCGGCGCATTGCTGGCCTGCCTGTTGTCACTGGACCGGTTGCTGGCGCTCGATTGGGAAGACGGTACGCTGGATCTTTTGGCGACATCGCCTTTACCACTTGAGGCCGCGCTCAGCATCAAGGCGCTCGCCCATTGGATCACGACTGGCTTACCCCTTGTGCTGGCCGCACCGGTTCTGGCTATTCTGTTGAACCTGCCGGGCCCCGGGTTCTTCTGGCTGGTGTTGTCGCTCGCGCTGGGGACGCCTGCGCTCTCCGTGATCGGGACGTTTGGCGCGGCATTGACCGTCGGTGTGAAACGCGGGGGACTGTTGATGTCGCTGCTGGTCTTGCCGCTTTATGTTCCGACGCTGATTTTCGGCGCCGAAGTCGCCCGTCGCGGCGCTGTGGGCATGGACACGCAAACCCCTGCACTGATGCTGGCCGGGATCACGCTGGGGGTGATCGCGGTCATGCCCTTTGCATCGGCTGCCGCCCTGCGCGTGAATCTGCGATAAGCGTGGCGTTTTGCCCATTGAGGCCCAAGAAGCGAGTGACTAAATACGAGATATGACATTAGCCAACGAAAAACCCGCGCCCAAACGGCCCAGTACGTTCTGGAGCTACGCCAACCCGGTCAAGTTTCTGGCGCTCAGCGAACGCGTATTGCCGACACTCTGGGTGCTTGCCATAGCCTGTCTGGTGGTTGGTTTGGTCTGGGGATTTTTCTTTACACCGGATGATTTCCGGCAGGGCTCGACCGTAAAGATCATCTATCTTCACGTGCCCTCCGCGATGATGGCGATTAATATCTGGGTGATGATGCTCGTCACGTCTCTTATCTGGATAATAAGGCGGCACCATGTCAGCGCCTTGGCGGCCAAGGCCGCGGCACCGATCGGGGTGGTGATGACCGTTATCGCGCTGTTGACCGGCGCGATCTGGGGGCAGCCCATGTGGGGGACATGGTGGGCGTGGGATCCGCGTTTAACCTCATTCCTCATCCTGTTTCTGTTTTATCTGGGCTACATTGCGCTCTGGGAAGCGATTGAGGATCCTGATACGGCGGCTGATCTCACGGCTGTCCTGTGTCTGGTCGGGTCCGTTTTTGCAGTCCTGTCACGCTATGCGGTGAATTTCTGGAACCAGGGCCTGCATCAGGGCGCATCCCTGAGCCTCGACAAGGAAGAGAACGTGGCGGATGTATTCTACTTTCCGCTGCTGGTATCCATTGCAGGCTTTGTGTTGCTGTTTCTGGCGCTTGTGTTGTACCGCACAGGCACTGAAATCAGACTGCGCCGCGCCAAGGCCCTTTTGGCGCGGGAGGCGCGCTCATGATGCCCGATCTTGGAAAGTACAGCGAGGCGGTTTTGTCCTCCTATGCTGCAACGTTATTGTTATTGGCCTTGTTGGTTTTCATCACGTTACATAGAGGGCGCAAAGCGCGCCGTGCCTTGGATGAAATCGAACGCAAAAGAGACAGAGATGCCTAAGATATCACCGCTGATGATCGCACCGCCGCTGATATTTGCGGGATTCATTGCATTGGCGGGTGTGGGCATGTTTCGCAACGACCCCAACGAACTGCGGTCGACCCTGATTGGCAAACCCGCGCCGCCGATTACGGAGGTGGGTCTGCAGGGGTTTGAACCGGTCACCCCCGAGGCGATGGCAACAGGTGAGGTCACGCTGGTCAACTTCTGGGCATCCTGGTGCCCGCCCTGTCATGCGGAGCATCCAAAGTTGTTGGAAATGGCCGCAAAGGGCATGCCGATCATCGGCGTGAATTTCAAGGACAACGCGGGTCCCGCCGGGAGTTACCTGACCGAAGATGGAAACCCGTTCCGGGCGGTTGCCTTTGACCCTCCCGGGCGGACGGCCATCGATTGGGGTGTAACTGCGCCACCGGAAACATTCATCCTTGATGCTGAGGGCACTGTTCTATTTCGCTTCGCCGGTCCCTTGATCGGCAGCGATTATGAACAGCGGTTCCTGCCGCAGCTGGAAAAAGCGCTTGCCCAATAAAAAACGCCCCTGAGGGGCGTTTTTCAAACTTTAAGGTCTGGTTCAGGCCTGTTTGCGGCGCTTCATCCATGCGAACGCACCGATACCGCCCAGCAAGAGAGGCAGACCGGCAGGGACCGGTACTGCGGAAACCTCGATCTCACCAATGGCGCCGGAACGGCTGAACACGACTTCTAGCTTGTCGCCCGTCGCACCGTTGAAATCGAGCACTGTGAATTCGTTATTGTTCGGGTTGTTGCCCGTATCCGATTCATTGGCTGACGTCAGCGAGAATTCCTTCACGAGGGTCGAACCGGAGAACAGGCGGGCTGTTGTTCCAGTTTCTGAGTCCAGAAGAAACAGTTCATCGAGAATAACATCTGTCAGAAAGCTGAATACAAGCGTTCCGCCGCTTCCGTTGTCATCCGGTGCGCCGTTGTTTTCCTGAACGATCAGCGCATTACCAAAACCACGTTTGTCGTTTGCATCTTCGGCGTTCGTGAAGGGCGACAACAGGTCTTCGTCTTTCGTGGTGTCCACCGCCCCAAGCGTGTTGAAAACCACAGCTTTGTCTATGCCCTTGAAGGCGGTGATGTCGGCCACAATACCACCACCCAGATCGGTATTCGTCCCGAGAACTGCACCTTCGGCAAAGTTGTTGAAATCTACTGTCGCCGCGTGGGTCATCCCAGCGGCCCCTGTCATAACCGCAGCAACTGCGATACTTTTTAGCACACTCATTCTATATCCCTTTTAAAAGTAGAAGCGCGCGTGCTGTGTAGCTGAGGTTAAAAATTAGTAAACGCAAAAACGCAGGGATAGTTAAGATAACACGTTCTTTTTACTCAATTGTTCGAGAATGCGCTATAGCGTTCCCGCAATATGAGAATGCCAAATTTGCACTCTCTTTATTGGTGTGTTTTGAAGTGAATGCACCCCGGCAGGCGGGCGTTTTCGCCCCGGGGTGCGATCTTGTTCTAGGCGGCTTTCGCGAGATTGCGCAGCACGTAATGCAGAACACCACCGTGCTCAATGTACTCGATTTCGATTGCGGTATCGATTCGACATTTGAGCGTGATGGCCTTGGATGTGCCGTCGGCCATCGTGATGGTGCAGGGCACTTCTTGCAAAGGCTGTATCGTATCCAGACCGGATATCGATACTTTCTCATCCCCGGTCAGTCCGAGCGATTTGCGGGTATCCTCACCGGTAAACTCAAACGGGATCACCCCCATACCTACAAGGTTTGAGCGGTGAATACGCTCAAAACTTTCGGCGATGACAGCTTTGACCCCAAGCAAGGCCGTACCCTTGGCTGCCCAGTCGCGTGAGGATCCGGCTCCGTATTGCTCACCGCCAAAGATCACGAGCGGTGTACCTGCTTCCTGATGCGTCATTGCAGCGTCATAGATCGATGCCTGCTCACCGTTGGGGCCCTTGGTATAGCCGCCTTCAACACCGTCCAGCATTTCGTTCTTGATGCGGATGTTTGCAAAAGTGCCCCGCATCATGACTTCGTGGTTGCCACGACGCGAGCCATAAGAGTTGAACTCGCGCACGGGCACCTGACGTTCGATCAGATACTGCCCCGCAGGTGTCGTATCCTTGAAGGATCCGGCCGGTGAAATGTGGTCCGTCGTGATCATATCCCCGAGAATGGCCAGCACAGAGGCGTTCTCGATATTGCTGATCGTTCCCGGTTCCTGACCCATACCCTGGAAATAGGGTGGGTTCTGGACATAGGTCGACGAGACGGGCCAGTCATAGACCTTGCTGTCCGTGGTGCTGACGCCCTGCCATTTTTCGTCGCCCTTGAAGACGTCGGCATATTTGGTCAGGAATGCCTCACGGGTTACGGTTCTCTCGACCAGTTCTGCGACTTCCTGGCTGGAGGGCCAGATGTCCTTGAGGAAAACATCATTGCCATTCTGGTCCTGTCCGATGGCATCCGTGGCCAGATTGATGTCCAGCGTGCCCGCCAAGGCATAGGCGACCACAAGCGGTGGGGAGGCCAGATAATTGGCGCGCACATCCGGGCTGATACGCCCTTCGAAATTGCGGTTGCCCGACAGAACAGAGGTTGCCACGAGATCGCCTTCAGCAATCGCTTCGGAGATTTCTTTTTGCAGCGGACCGGAGTTGCCGATGCATGTGGTGCAACCATAGCCCACGAGGTTAAAGCCGATGCTGTCCAGATCGTCCTGCAGCCCAGCAGCTTCCAGATAGGCCGACACCACCTGACTGCCTGGCGCGAGGGAGGTCTTTACCCAAGGCTTCCTGTTTAATCCCAGCGCTGCTGCTTTGCGCGCCACGAGACCCGCGCCAATCATGACGTAAGGGTTCGACGTATTGGTGCAGGAGGTGATCGAGGCGATGACAACCTTGCCCGATTCCATGGTGTAATCTTCACCGGCGACAGCGACCTCTTTGCCCATGGGACGCTTGAACGTCTCTTCCATCTCTTTGCGGAAGGCGGTTTGTCCGTCTGTCAGGGCCACAAAGTCCTGCGGACGTTTCGGTCCTGAGATCGCAGGAACAATCGTTCCCATGTCCAGATGCAAGGTATCTGTATAAATCGGCGCGTAGTCCGCATCCCGCCAGAAGCCATTTTCCTTGGCATAGGCTTCGACCAGAACGACACGGTCTTCGTCCCGTCCGGTATTGCGCAGATAGCGCAGGGTTTCGGCGTCAATGGGGAAGAACCCGCACGTTGCCCCATATTCAGGGGCCATGTTGGCAATCGTTGCGCGGTCAGCAAGAGGCAGGCGATCCAACCCTTCGCCGTAGAATTCCACGAATTTTCCGACCACACCCTTGGCACGCAGAAGCTCAACAACCTTGAGCACAAGGTCAGTGCCGGTGGTGCCTTCCATCATGGTGCCTGTCAGCTCAAATCCGATCACTTCGGGGATCAGCATGGAAATCGGCTGGCCCAGCATTGCCGCTTCAGCTTCAATACCGCCGACGCCCCAGCCCAGAACAGCGGCACCATTGACCATCGTGGTGTGGCTGTCGGTGCCGACAAGCGTGTCAGGATAGGCCACTTCGGCCCCGTTCTGGTCGGTATCCGTCCAGACGGTTTGGGCCAGATATTCAAGATTAACCTGATGGCAGATGCCGGTTCCCGGTGGCACAACGCGGAAGTTGTTGAACGCTTTCTGTCCCCATTTCAGGAAGGTGTAACGCTCCATGTTCCGCTCATATTCGCGGTCCACATTCATCTGGAAGGCACGCGGGTTGCCGAATTCATCGATCATCACCGAGTGGTCAATCACCAGATCGACCGGGTTCAGCGGGTTGATCTTTTCAGCATCACCACCAAGGCTGATGATGGCGTCGCGCATCGCCGCCAAGTCCACAACCGCTGGCACGCCGGTGAAATCCTGCAACAGCACGCGGGCAGGGCGGTAGGCGATCTCGCGTGGATTTTTGCCGCCCTGTGCACCCCATTGCGCAAAGGCCTTGATGTCATCGACGGTGACGGTCTTGCCGTCTTCAAAGCGCAGCATGTTTTCAAGAACAACCTTGAGTGCGGCGGGCAATTTTGAAAAGTCACCCAGACCCGCAGCGGTTGCCGCCGGAATAGAATAGTAATCAATAGTTTGCGCGCCTGCTGACAGTGTCTTGCGTGTTTTTGAAGTGTCGTGACCAACGGTAATGGGCATGAGGGGCTCCCTTCGGCTGAAAAGTGGTCCTGAGTGGCTCTCGGGTTGAATGCCGTAACGCCTTACAAAACACAACCGCTTTGAAGGCGTCTGCGTCAAAATGTATACCATTGTGTACAAAAGTGATCACGAAAGGCGCCGATGTCTTTCAACAAAGCTTGATTGGTGTTTCTGCGCGGGAAATTCTAAGGTCATCGAATAGCTCACGGATAGACGACACGGGGATACAAATGAAGAGATTATTGCGCGTATTTGCGGCGTGCTGGCTCGTGGCGTCGCCGGTGCTGGCTGAAAACGCGCCTGTCGTGGTAGAACTGTTTACCTCTCAGGGATGTTCATCCTGCCCCCCGGCGGATGAATTCATGCAGGTGCTGGCCGAACGTGACGATGTCATCGCGCTGTCGGTGCATGTCGACTACTGGGATTACATCGGTTGGAAGGATGAGTTCGCAGACCCAAAGCACGCCGAACGTCAGCGCGCTTACGCCACATTGGCAGGTCGGCGGTCTGTGTACACGCCTGAGATGATCGTGAATGGTGTCAGTGATATCTTAGGTGCGAAGCCAATGGCTGTCGCGACGGCGATTGAAGCACATAAATCACAAGCGCGCGCCGTTGCGATCACTGTGTCGCGCTCAGGTCGTTCTGTTTCGATTCAGGCGGTGGTTCTGCAGAACGGCCTCGGTCCGATGACTGTTCAGATGGTGGGCTATCAGCCGCAGCGTATTGCAAAGATCACGCGGGGCGAGAACGCCGGAAAAACGATACCCTATGTAAATGTCGCGCAGGATTGGCAGGTGATCACATCCTGGGATGGCTTGGCCCCACTGGATATTAAAGCCGAGGCCCCCGGTGCGCACCCGGTTGTGGTTCTCATTCAGGCAGATACCCACGGGCCAATCCTTGCTGCGGCACGGGCAGAGTAGGGCGTTTAGCGCTTGACCTTTACACGCCACCGTCGGTGCACCCAGAACCATTGGCTCGGGTCCTGTTCAATCCGGTTATTCAGCGTATCTGTGATGGCCTGCGTCATTTCTTCGGGTGTTGACGGAGGTATTGGAGCTTCAAGGACCGTTTCAAAACTCAATCCGTCCGCCTGTCTGATGCCGTAAAAGGGCAAAAGCAGGGCATCATACCTGAGACTCAACTCGGCCGCCGAGGTCGCCGTATGCGCGGGACGCCCAAGGAAATTTATCGTCGGGGCCCATCTGACGTGCTGATCAAACAAGAGTACCAGCTGCCCCCCTTGTTTGAGGTGGCGTACAAAACCTTTCGTCCCTTTTCGCCCCTGCGCGAAGACCGGCCCACCAAAGGTTTCCATTGTTTTTACGTAGTGCGCGTTGAAATAGGGGTTTGTCATATTGCGGTACAGACCACCAACCGCATGACCGCGCCCGGCGAGAGCGGCTCGCACTGCTTCATAGTTACCGTAGTGACCGGTGACCAAAATCACTGGCCGCTGCTCTGCGATCGCCGTTTCCCAAGCCGCAACGCCCGCCCCAGTCAGTGGGTTATTTGCCAGCCGGGCCGGAAAGTCCTTTTGAGAGTAGTTTTCAATAAGGGTGCGGCCCATGTTGTTCATACATCCGGCCGCAATCCGTTTGCGTTCCGCCAAGGGTCGGTCGGGCCAGATCAGTTCCAGATTGGAAAGGGCGCGTTGGCGGTATCCGGCAATCGGACCAATGATGTGTTGCATCAGCCGCCCGACCATTCTGACGCGGAACTGATATGGCAACGCGAGAGCGATGCGGATGACAGATGCAACAATGAGGTTTGTCGCGTATTGGATCACACGGTCGACATCGCTCGGTGGCGCTTTCGGCATAGTGGCAGGGCACCCTTTTGATGAGCAGGTGGCTTTTTGCAAAGCGACCGCAACAGCTGAGACAAATAACGCCGTCCCACTGTAATCTCAAGGCTTAGGAGTCCTGAACAATTCGGTTCCGTCAGTGTTTACAGATCAAAAACGATGCCCGTATTCGAGTGCGTGAAGCGCAGCGAGGTGCTTTGTCGGATCACCAAGGTGGATCCGTTGCGACACGACGGCCTTTTATTCTGGCTCACTCTCTTCAACGATCAGCAACAGGTCGCCTGACGCTTCCAACTCGCGGATGGCCTGAACGATAAGCGCCGAGGCTTCTTCCATGTCCGCGGATTTTACGGTTTCACGTTCTTGCACCTCTTCCTTGAGCTGATCGGCCATGCGCCCGGACATGTTTTCGAGGATAAAGTCCGCGGAGGCTTGCATCCCTGCCGCTTGCGCACCGGCGAGGGCGGTGACAAGCGCTTCCTGATCGAGTGCGCGCACCACCCGGGGAATATCTCGTGCGGCAATTCGTTGCGGGATGTTCGCAAAGGTAAAGATGGCCCGTCGGACCATTTCTGCAAAACCAGCGTCCGTTTCATCCAGACCTTCAAGAACATCGTCACGCGTGATTGTCGTTGTTGAATTCAAGATAGCGCCGACCCGTTCAACGGGGCCATTGTCAAAGGCGCGCAGTGGTTCAGCATCAAGCTGTGCGGCAAGCGACAGGCCAATACGGTCCACCGCATCCGGGGTCACGGCGCTGGTAAGTGAAACGGCGTATGTAATGCGCCGGGCATGCGGGCCGGGCAGTTTGCCGAGCAATTCCGCCGCGCGTTTCACATCGAGTTTCGACAGCAGAACCGCGGCCACTTCGGTGCTTTCATTTTGCAAAACCGGCAGTAATTTTTCCACGCCGAGGTCGCGCAACCGTTCCCAAGGGTTACCATATCGGCGCACGCCCGCTTCCTTGCGCAAACGATCCGCCGTCTGTTTCGAAATCCGCCCTTCAAGCGCATCGAGGGCTCCGGCGATGCCGCCGGTGAAGGACAGGCCGATGCTTTCCAGTTCCTGTGCAAATTCATCCACGACGCTGGCTAGTGTTGTGCGGTCAACAGTGCGCATGGAGCCCATTTGATGCGTGAGCCGTGCTTGCAACTCTTCTGGCAGATCTTCCAATGGAATATCAGCGCCTTCATTGATCAGCAGCCGCACGACAATGGCAGCTTTCGCTTTGCGGCTCAACGAAACAGGCGCAGAGGCAGGGCTGCCGGGAAGTGCGGGAAAAGAACCAATGGGCACCATTTCAGTCATTATTACCTACCTGTGTATGATCTTGGTTTGTTCTCGCATGGAAAGGTAAATTTAGGCTGAAATACGCCACAGAATGAATTGAAATAAATGGTGCGTGTTTTCGTTCCGTTCTATTGTTGGGTTCAACGCATATTTGCCTTCGTGAGCCAGCGCGATATCCGGACGCTGATAAGAGTACTCCCGGAGCGAAACGCACAGAATGCAGCGCATAAAAAAAGGCGCTCAGTAAAGAGCGCCTTTAATCCGGATATCTTTTCGTAAGTCCTACCCGGTTGTGGGCACGCAAGCACCAGATTGCGCGTCATAAACGCTGCCCTCAGCGCAAGACATGGACGCTTGCTTCTGTTTTGAAGAATTGCATTCGTAGGCGAATGCCATTGCAGGCAGTATCGTAAGGGCCACCGCGGCGGCCAAGGTCTTGATCGTCATTGCGGTTCTCCTGTCCAAATCGATGAACTTAAGGTAGCAGCCGCGCGCCATGGGTCAACAAAAATACCGCGCGCGGCAAGTGCCGCGACGACCCTGCCTATTCCTTGAACACACGCGCAAAAATCGTATCTACATGTTTGGTGTGATATCCGAGGTCAAATTTCTCTTCTATGTCCTCGGCGCTCAGGGCTGCGAGCACATCCTGATCGCCCAGCAGTTCGGTTTTAAAATCCTTGCCTTCTTCCCACACTTTCATCGCGTTGCGCTGTACCATTTTGTAGCTGTCCTCGCGGCTCACACCGGCCTGTGTCAAAGCGAGCAGAACACGCTGGCTCATCACCAGACCCCGGAACTTATTCATATTGGCGAGCATATTGTCGGGATAAATCACCAGCTTGTCCACCACCGAGGTCAAACGGGCCAGCGCAAAATCCAGCGTGATGGTCGTGTCAGGGCCAATGTTACGCTCAACCGAGGAGTGCGAAATATCGCGTTCGTGCCACAGGGCAACATTTTCCATCGCGGGCACCACGGCCATACGCACCAGCCGCGCAAGCCCGGTGAGGTTTTCCGTCAGCACCGGATTGCGTTTATGCGGCATGGCGGAGGAACCTTTTTGCCCGGCGGAAAAGAACTCCTCCGCTTCCAGCACTTCGGTGCGCTGCATGTGGCGAATTTCAGTGGCGATGTTCTCGATGGAGGACCCGATGACCCCGAGGGTTGCGAAAAATGCGGCGTGGCGGTCGCGCGGGATCACCTGCGTGCTGATCGGTTCCGGCTCAAGGCCGAGCTGTGTGCAGACATGTTCCTCAATACGCGGATCGATATTTGCAAAGGTGCCCACCGCGCCGGAAACCGCACCGGTCGCAATCTCGAAACGCGCCTTTTCCATACGGTTCAGGTTACGGTCCATTTCCGCGTAAAAGCGCGCAAAGGTGAGGCCCATGGTCGTGGGTTCTGCGTGAATGCCGTGGCTGCGCCCTATCCTGACGGTGTCCTTATGTTCATAGGCACGCCGCTTGAGGGCCGCCAGCAGAGCCTTGATATCCTCAATCAGGATGTCCGACGCGCGCACAAGCTGCACGTTGAAACACGTATCCAGCACGTCGGATGACGTCATGCCCTGATGCACGAAACGCGCCTCTTCACTGCCGATATGTTCCGCCAGGTGGGTCAAAAAGGCGATGACGTCATGTTTGGTAACGGCTTCAATCTCGTCGATACGGGCGACATCGAATTCCACGTCCTTGGCTTTCCAGACGGCATCCGCGTTTTCGCGCGGGATCACGCCCAGATTGGCCATGGCTTCGCAGGCATGGGCTTCGATTTCATACCAGATGCGGAACTTTGTTTCCGGGCTCCAGATGGCGACCATTTCGGGGCGGGAGTATCGAGGGATCATGAAATGCGTCCTTATTTGCGATTGCGTCCGGGCTCAGGCGGCTCATAGACTGACGCGCGGTGCATCACAAGACAGGAGCGGCAAAATGCAGGTCTTATGGAAAGCAATGCGCTGCCATGCGACAGGCGCGCAGGCGGGGCCGGGGTACATGTCGTATGAAACAACTGCCGATGACTGATCCGCGCCAATTGGCAGATTTCGAAGGGTCATGGTCTCTTTACCGGCGCATCACACCCCAGCATGGCCCCGGTGCGATCTTTGAAGGCACTGCCGTGTGGTCGCCTGTCAAAGACGGCCTCGATTACGTCGAACAAGGGATCATGCAACTGGAGGGGCAACCCGCCATGCAGGCAGAGCGAAGGTATCTCTGGTCTGACGATCTGTCGGTGTTTTTCGAGGATGGCCGGTTTTTTCACGCTGTGCCCGCACAGGGTGGCGAGACCGATCATTGGTGCGATCCGGACATGTACAAAGGCAGTTATGACTTCACGCAATGGCCGCAATTTGAAGTAAAATGGCGTGTCACAGGCCCCAGAAAGGATTACCTGTCGCAAACGCTTTACACCCGCTCATAGCGTTTGAGCCCTTGCGCGGCGCGCGCACCTGCGGCATTCATGGGGAAAGACAATCGAAACAGGAGACATCAACCGATGCAATTGTCCGCTTCTCACTCTGTTCTGGCAGATCATTTCGGGCCTACGGCCGGTACCGCGCGGCGGATAAAGCAGGCTGTTCTGGTGGTGCTGGGCATTACTGTTTTGGCACTGGCCGCCAACATCAAGGTGCCGGTGCCGGGCTCGCCTGTACTGATGAACATGGGCACCTTTGCGGTTCTGACCATCGGGGCGGCCTATGGCGCGCGCCTCGGTCTGGCAACCATTCTGGGCTATATGATTATCGGTGCCCTTGGATTTGACATTTTCCAAAGCTCAACAGCCGAGTTGAATGGCATCTCCTATATGATGGGCAGCACGGGTGGTTATCTGGTCGGCTATGTCATGGCCACTGTTCTGCTGGGCGCACTGGCGCAGCGCGGTTGGGACCGCTCCATGGTCTGGATGGCGGTCGCCATGCTGATCGGGAACATCGTGCTCTATGTACCGGGCCTGTTTTGGCTGGGGCAGCTTTACGGTTGGGATCAGCCGATCCTCGCGTGGGGCCTGACACCGTTCCTGTTGGGCGATGCGCTCAAGCTTCTGCTGGCGGCAATCCTGCTGCCGCTGGTTTGGAAACTGGTCGGCGACGCGCGGCGCTGAGCGCCGGATGCACAAGATGATGAAAACAGGGGCTGGCGCGATGCGCTGGCCCTTTTTGTATTTAAGAACAAAACTATGCCGGTCTGCGTTAAACCAAAGCTGCAAGAGAATCGGTGAGGTAAGAAAGGGAGATGAATGCGTAGGATGATCTTCGAACATGTCAGGCGGTACGCGATTGTCGCGGTCGCCTCTGTGTTTCCTTTTGCGGGAATGGCCGGGACGCCTGTGATTTACACAGACGGGACAAAACCACTTTTCGAGATTGAGGTTCCGGATTTCTGGTCGCTGCGCACTGGCGGCCTGCGCGATCTGGCCAGTCCGGAGCAATCTGATGATTTCAGGGATATCTCGCGCCTGTTTGGCATCACCCCGGACGCGCATGATGGTATCTGGGTCGGTCTCATTTCGCCCTTTGGGGTCACGACCTTGCCCGAGGCGCGCACATATCTGCGCGATATCGGCCCGTTTCTGGTGCAGGACGCATCGGTCGATCCGCCCAAGGCGCGCCGCATCAATGGTCTGAACGCCAGCAGCATATCCGGCACGGGCCGTCGGGAGGGACGAAACGTATCATTTACGGTGCTGGCGATTGATTTGCCAGGCGCGCGCGTGGCCATCGCTGCAGTTGTGATCGAGGCCGGGGCCGATCTCGACCCCCTTAGCGATGTCAATGCGATGCTGGCGTCCATTCAGGCCGTTCGGTGAAGGAAACGTTATGACATTGAAATCAAGAACACTGTTTATGTCGCTAGGCCTGATGGGGGCATTGGCCGTCTCCGGTTGTACCCCTGTCAGCTACAGCACAAGCGGGTCGGCCTATTACGATTCCATGATGTGGAACGACTATTATTACGGCAGCTACCGACCCGGATATCGCCCGCCTGACCGACCTGACAGGCCTGAGCGCCCTGATCGCCCGAACAAACCGGACCGACCAGTGCGCCCGCCCGGCGGCATTGATCCCGGTTTCTCCAGACCGCCCATCGCCAACAAGCCGATCCATCGCCCGTCCCACCGTGGGGCCGGGGTGCGCGGCAGGCGCTAGACTTGGGTCCGCTTACGGGTTGACCAGTTCGGTTATGACGATTGAGCTACGCTCAAGCGTGCGATGCACGGGGCATTTGTCTGCAATCTCCAACAGCCGCGCACGCTGTTCTGCGTCCAACGCACCTGTCAGCGTGATTCTGCGCCGCCAGGTGTCGATCTTGTCCCCAACACCGGTTTCGGCATCCTGTGCATGCACCTTGTCGTGGTTTACATCCACAGATATCTGATCCAGCGGCCAGCCCTTGCGGCGTGCGTACATGCGGATTGTCATGGAGGTACAGGCGCCCAAACCGGCAGACAGTAATCCATAGGGCGACAGTCCCTTATTGGTGCCGCCATAGGCCAGTGGTTCATCTGCAACCAGATGATGCCCCTCACCGGATGTGATGTCGGTCAGAAACCCCTTGGGATCAGCCTCGGCAACGCGCAGCACGCCTTCGGGCGCGCCGGGCGGTGGGGCCGGGCGCGAGATATCAAGGTAGCGCGCCGACCAAGTTGCGATCAGGCTGGCCACGTATTCCGCATCCGCCGCAGCACTGACCAAATGATCCGCACCATCAAGCGTGATGAAACTTTTGGGATGTTTTGCGGCGCTGAAAATCTGGCCTGCATTCTCAACCCCGACGATGTCGTCGAGCGGCGCATGCAACACGAGCAAAGCTGCGTTCAGATTGGCCACGCAAGCGGACAGCTCGGTCTTTGCAACATCTTCAACAAACGCTTTGCTGATTTGGAAAGGCCGCCCGCCGAGGCTGACTTCGGCCACGCCTTTGGAGCTGATTTCGGGCAAGGCCTGCGCAAAGTTGTGGGTGACGTGACCGGGGTCAAAGGGGGCCCCAATGGTCACAACAGCCTTGATGCTCTCAAGCGCTGCTGCCGCCTTGAGCACCGCCGCACCGCCAAGCGAATGACCAATGATCAGCGACGGCGTTTTGTTCTGCTCGGACAGATAGCGATGCGCCGCAATCAGATCGTCGACGTTCGAGGTAAAGGATGTATTCGCAAATTCCCCGTCTGAATGACCCAGCCCGGTGAAATCAAAACGCAACACCGCAATTCCCAGTGCAGCAAGACGCGCGGCGATCCGGCGCGCTGCCGGGATATCCTTTCCGCAGGTAAAGCAATGCGCAAAAATAGCGGTCGCCACCAACGGCCCTTGGGGCAGGTCAAGCCGCGCGGCAAGTTGACCACCATCATGCCCGGCAAAGACAATTCGTTCTGTTGGCATCTCGCTACTCCTTCTTTCGCACCAAGAGTGGGATGCTGAGCCCGCACAGGCAACCCATGTGTCAGTAAGATCACGCGGTCGTGCTTATTCTGGTCGGGGTTGTTTCAAGAGGCACGTCGCGAAAGCGGCTGTAACGTCAGATCACAACCATGTTTGGGGCCGTGGGATTGCCTTATCGCTAAATCTTGGAAACTGTAACGACACGGTGCCCATATTTTCAGAGCAGCACCGTATCTGCGCGGGGAGGCGTTGAATGCGAAAAACACGAGGGTGGGCGGTTGTCTTGGGGCGGTGCATGGCCGTTATGGGGATGCTCGCGACTGGGCCGGTGGCGGCAGAGAGTTTCAAATCACCTGATATTCTTGTGCTCGGGGATAGTCAGATTTCTTTTGGTTCCGGTCCGGTGTTCGTTGATTTTCTGTCAGACCTTGAAACGCGCTGCGCGCCAACCGGGCGTGACAAGCGACGCCTGAGAAACCTTGATCCGCAAAACACCGGCGTGATCGGGGTGCGCTCAAGTTCCATTCATTCCTGGATGGCACGTTCTGGCGCTGCAAAGGGTTCTATCTGCGATATTGATCAAAAGTGGAAGGTGAATGCAGGCACCTATGGTGTTGTGAATAAAACAGATAACCCGTTCAAACAGATGGGGCAGGGGCGAAATTACCAGTTCTGCACGGCGGGAAAATCGCCCTTCGAAGCAATGTTTCGCGAGGGGTATTATGATCCCGATCTGTTGATCCTCAGCTTTCTGGGCAACGCGGCGCGCAGATGGGCAGACAATCCCGACCTTGCTGTCAAAGACGCGCAGCGACTAAGCGCGCATCTGCCCAAAGACTTGCCCTGCGTCTTCATGACCACCGCGCCCGCGCATACCAATAAAGTCGCAAATCTGCGTGAACGCGCTCAGACCAATATCAAAAATGCCTTTGCCAAAACAGGCAATCGCTGCGTTTTTGTGGAAGGTATCACGCCCGACACGGTTGCCGCCAATCAATCCACACCGCGTTTTTTCCGCCGTAACGATGCAGGCAAGGTCAAAGACCCGTATCATCCGAATGAACGTGGCGCGCGTCACTTCTTTGATTTGCGCGGACCTGCGATCTGCAAGGCCGTGTTTTCCGCGCTCGGCGGGACTGGTTCAGGGTCCTGAACATAGGAAAAACGCGACCCGAGGGCCGCGTTTCATAGTGAAGTCGCTCTTGTTGATTACTTCTGCGCTTTTTTGCGGCGCATGGCAGCAAATGCACCCAGTCCACCAAGCAGCAGCAGCGAAGACGCAGGCAGCGGAACCGCTGGGACGCCAGCACCTTCGACCAGCAACTGCGACGGGTTACCGTTTGCCGCAGCATAGACCAGTTTGAATTCACCACCGGTGAAGGCAATCGTGCCGGTTCTTGGCGTCGTGCGGATGCCAGTCGGGTTTGCGAAAGACACCAGAGTCGCGCCATCGTCATAGATCGTAAAGCCATCATCATGGGTCACGCGGGTGTCGAATGCGTTGCTGTAGACTTCGGTGAACTCGAAAAGCGTTGTGGTTTTGAACGTTGGCTTGCTCAGCTGCAACGCTCCGACTGTCGCGTCGAGATCCTGCACCAGACCGATCGGCAATCCGGTGGTGTTGTGCAAAAAGAAATCCGCAATAGACTCTGCGTCGCCGTTTACAGGCCCCAGATTGTCGATGAAGAAATTCAACTCGCCGGTATAGGTGAACACATCACGGTCGACGCCATCGGTGGCGGCATCAAAGCGCGTGTCAAAGTTGCTTTGCGAGGCGATGGCCACGGAACTGCTCTGGTTGGTGCTATAGGCAAAGTTGACCACACGCACATCAAAGGTTCCGGAAAGCGTGGCAGCCTGCGCGCCAATGCCTGCGGCGAAAAAGGCGATGGCTGTTGCGGCAAGTGTATTTGTGATTTTCATGTTGCGTTCCTTACGAGTTACTAAACTAAATTGTCACTAAACGCCCCGTCCATGGGGTTGTCGTTGAGCCGGGTTTAGCACAGCAGCGCGGTGCTGCGATCAAAAGGTAAAGCTATGGTTAACATTCGGATCGGGAGGTGACGGGCCAGTCGGTAATCGCCGCGCGCCCAAAAAGCGTAATTTATTCAATGTCTTGCGAAACGTTTGTTACTAGAATACGCCAGCGCGCAACCGTGAAACGCGCTAGGTGGTGCCCATCAACGCCGGATCAAACGGATACTGCGTGAGGTTTTCATACCCATCTTCTGTAATCAGAACCTGATCTTCCAGCTTAATTGAGAAATCCGCACCTTCCTCGCTGACCAATGCCTCAACACATAGCGTCATGCCGGGCTCAAGTGGATAGTCATACGCACCCTCGACAGCGTGATCCGGATAGGCGACCAGCGGCCATTCATCACACAGACCAACCCCATGCATCAGACATCCGTATTTGAGCTTCTGAAACTTCGCGTCCAGCACATGCGTATTCGCAGACAGTTCCGGAATCATCACGCCGGGTTTGAGCATCTCCATATTGGTCTGGATATGCTCGACACCATGCTGCATCGCATAGATCATGTCAGCGCGTGGTTTTTGATCCCCGATCCACCAGCTGCGCGAAATATCCGTGCAGATACCATAGGCCCCGACCAGATCGGTATCGAAAGAGATAATCTCGTTCATCTGGCATATGCGCGGGCCACATTCCTGAAACCACGGGTTTGAGCGCGGCCCGGACGCCAGCAGGCGGGTCTCGATCCATTCGCCCCCCCGGCGCACGTTCTCGCTGTGCAAAATGGCCCAGATGTCGTTTTCACAGGTGACGCCATCGCCGACGTTGCTGCGGGCGAAATCCTCCATTTTACGCACGGCAACTTCGCAGGCATGTGACGCACAGCGCATCGCGCGGATCTCGTCAAGGCCTTTGACGGAACGGGCCTTTTCGGTGACCTCTTCGCCATCCATGATCTCGAACCCCTGCGCTTGGAGCGCGCGCAATCCGTGCAACATGACCTTATCGACCGCCAGCCTTCGCAATTCCGGCGCATGGTTACGCAAAAGTACACGCACTTCGTCCGCAAAGACGTCTGCGGCCACATCTACTTTGTCGCCCCTGTCAAAATAGAACAGATCAGCGCCGGAGCGCTGTTCATTCACGAGGGGATTGAATTCACTTAGAAAAGGAGAGTTCTTGTAGTCCCACATGACCATATAGCCATCCGCACACAGCAGCGTCGCCCGGAACGGATTATGCGTGTTCCAAAGCTGCATATTGGTGCTGTCGGTGGCATACCGGATGTTAAGCGGGTCAAACATCAGCAAACCCGCATACCCGCGTGCAACGATATGCGCGGTAAGCCGTTCGTGACGAAAACGGCGCATTGCGGCCAAATCGGGCAGTTCCAGACCTGCTTCTTGCCATTCTGCAAAGGCCAGCTGCGTCGGTCCGATTTCGACCCTGTCCATGTCATTTGGCGATCCGTCACCCAATGTCGCACCCCGGCTGGGGTCAATTTTACGCGTCGCGTTGAAATGGCTGTTCATCGCTGCTGTCCTGTCACTTGTCTAACAATCAGGTTTCCAGCAATCGTTTTTGTTTGGTTGTAAGATACCGACATGTCGAAGTGTCGTTTTTTACTGACAGGATTTGCGCGCACACGCATATTTGCACCGTGGTTGAAATTTTGCACAAAGCTCTGCCCGACGATTTAAGGGCAACGAACCCGTTGCCCGGCATGCGCCCTCTGGCAGATGACCAGTGGCTGCGAGTCGATGATGCCTATCCAGCGCAGATGTCATATCGGCGTAAACTGCTGCGCAGACGTCGCGATGAGGTCCTGTGGCAAAGCGATGTGGCCCTTGAGGCCATTGCAGAGCTCTCAGACAGGGTGTGTGAAAAACTGCCTTCTTTGGGGTTTAACATCACATCAGGTGTTATTGTCTGTCCAGATGGCGAAGCGATTGAGCGTGACGCAGACGGCCCGCTCGCCGTATTGGGGCAGTCCATACAGGAGGACATCTGCATTCTGCAAAAAGACGGGGACGAGCATTTGCTGAGTGCCGCACTACTGTGTTTTCCGGCAAGCTGGACGCTCGCTGAGAAGGCAGGGCGGCCCTTGTCGGTCATTCACGCACCTGTGCAGGGCTACACCGTCGACATCGCGAAACGGGTCCAGCGAATGTTTAATGCTGTGCGCCCGGAGCAACCACTTTGGCGCAACAACATGCTGGGCTATACGGACCCTGACCTGTTTCAGCCGCGCGCGGAAAACGATCCGGCGCGGCAGGCTGACCCTGTTGATGTTGCCCCTTTCGTTCGCGCGGAAAGACAGTGCATTTTGCGGCTACCCAAAAGCGACGCGTTGGTTTTTACCATTCATAGTTATGTGGTTAGAGCTGAATAAAAGTGTTCCAAAATAAGGATCTAAGGGGTGTAGTTAAAGCATGGCATGAAAAAAGGCGCCCCGAGAGGCGCCTTTTAAACGTTAGTTTATGCGAGGCAAATCGCCCCGGTTTGCCTTAGCAGCTATAGTACATGCCGAATTCAACCGGGTGTGGTGTGTGCTCGTAGGTCTCGATCTCTTCCATCTTCAGTTCGATATACCCTTCGATCTGATCTTTGGTAAAGACGTCGCCCGCCAACAAGAAGTCCATGTCAGCCTGCAACTCTTCGACCGCTTCGCGCAGCGATCCGCAGACTGTCGGGATACCGGCCAGTTCTTCTGCAGGAAGGTCATAGAGGTTCTTGTCCATGGCTTCACCCGGGTCGATTTTATTCATGATACCGTCAAGACCGGCCATCAGCAACGCGGCAAAGCACAGGTATGGGTTCGCTGCAGGGTCCGGGAACCGCGCCTCGACCCGCTTGGCTTTTGGGTTCTCGGTCCACGGGATCCGCACGCAGCCTGACCGGTTACGCGCGGAATAGGCGCGCAAAACGGGGGCTTCAAAACCCGGAATCAGCCGCTTGTAGCTGTTCGTTGCGGGGTTGGTGAACGCGTTCAGCGCCTTGGCGTGTTTGAGGATACCACCGATGAAATACAGCGCTTCCTGGCTGAGGTCCGCGTATTTGTCGCCCGCAAAGAGAGGCTTGCCGTCTTTCCAGATCGACATATTGCAGTGCATGCCTGTGCCGTTATCGCCGTAGATCGGCTTTGGCATGAAGGTCGCGGATTTACCGTAGGCGTGGGCCACGTTGTGGATCACGTATTTGTACTTTTGCAGCTCGTCCGCCTGCTTGGTCAGGCTGCCAAAGATCAAACCCAGTTCATGTTGGCAGGACGCAACTTCATGGTGGTGCTTGTCAACTTTCATGCCCAGACGTTTCATCGTCGACAGCATTTCAGAGCGCAAGTCCTGCGACTCGTCAATCGGGTTGACAGGGAAATAGCCGCCCTTGACGCCGGGGCGGTGGCCCATGTTGCCCATTTCGTAGTCAGTATCTGTGTTCCATGACGCATCTACTGCATCAACTTCGTAGGATACCTTGTTGATTGAATTGGAATATTTTACGTTATCGAACAAAAAGAATTCGGCCTCTGGACCCCAGTAGGACACATCGCCAATACCGGAGGATTTCAGGAAAGCCTCAGCTTTCTGCGCGGTGGAGCGCGGATCACGCTCATAGGGCTCACCCGTGTCAGGCTCCACGATTGAGCAATGCAGGCAGACGGTCTTTTCCGCATAGAACGGGTCAATATACGCGCTTTCCACGTCCGGCATCAATTTCATATCGGAGTTTTCAATCGATTTCCAACCGGCAATGGAAGAGCCGTCAAACATGAAGCCTTCTTCGAGAAAGTCTTCGTCCACTTCGTCTGCAATCACTGTGACGTGCTGCAGTTTGCCGCGTGGGTCGGTAAAGCGGATGTCGACGTATTCGACGCCTTCATCTGCAATCATCTTGAGTAGTTCTTTGCTCATTCTCGGATATCCCTTTTTTCTGGAATGGTTGTTTGGGGCCGCTTCTGGCTCAGAGCGCGTCTGAGCCTGTTTCGCCGGTGCGGATGCGGATGGTTTGTTCAACGGGCGTCACAAAGATCTTTCCGTCGCCGATCTTTTCTGTCTTTGCGGCGGAAACGATTGCTTCAATGGCGCTCTCCACCATGTCATCGTCCAGAACAATCTCGATTTTGACCTTTGGAAGAAAATCGACAACATATTCGGCGCCGCGATATAATTCGGTGTGGCCCTTCTGGCGACCGAACCCTTTGACCTCGATGACGGACAGACCTTGTACGCCGACTTCTTGCAGCGCTTCTTTGACTTCGTCCAATTTGAACGGTTTAATGACTGCCTCGATCTTTTTCATTGGGGGCCTCCCTTATCGGTTTCCAGAAAGTCTCAGATCATCTTGATATAAGACGGTCCATGCATAGACCTGATTAGGCCAACAAAGCATGCAAGAATCCACCAATGCCGCCCAACATTTTGGCTTGGTGCATAAAAAATAGGCGAAACTGAATCTCTTGGAGGTTTTCCATGCCCGATATCCTTACGGCTTCACAAATGCGCGCCTTGGAGACCGCTGCATTCAACTCGGGCGCTGTGACTGGTCTGGAGTTGATGGAGCGGGCCGGTCAAAGCGTGATTGACGCGCTGTTTTCCAGTAAAGCTGAGCTTGCGACAGGTGAACACCGCGCCGTTATTCTGTGTGGTCCCGGTAACAATGGCGGCGATGGATTCGTGATCGCACGTTTGTTGTTCGAGCTGGGTTGGCAGGTGCGTGTCTACCTCTATGCCCATCCGGAAAAGATGCCGCGGGATGCCCGCGCGAACCATGACAGTTGGGTTGATCTGGCCCCCGAATGCACGCAGCGCATTTCTTTTCCGTCCGTGTTGCCCGCCGAAGCGGAGCGCTTTGGAGACGAAGCTTTTGGGAATGGCGAGGTGGATGTCATCGTGGATGCGCTGTTTGGCATTGGCCTGAACAGACCGCTGAGCGGGTTGCATCCCATCCTTGCGACCTGTCATGCAAACAGGCATGAGGCATATTTCGTGGCCGTTGATGTCCCCTCGGGTCTGGGGGAGAACGGCCCGCTTGAGGCTGCTGATTGGTCTGTATTTCCAGCAGACCTCACAGTTACCTTTCACAGACTCAAACAGGCGCATCAAAATGGTCTGTCTTTTTGCGGCGAGGTCATGGTCCAAGACATTGGCCTTTGATCCGTATCTCTATATTCTTGTGACGGAGTTCGGGACATGTGATGGCCATCAGTATTATGAATAGATCCAATCTGCCGCTTGATTTACTGCAGAAAAAACAAGGGCATAAGTTCGATCACGGACATGCGTTGGTTCTTTCCGGCGGCGTCGGCAGAACCGGAGCTGCAAGGCTTGCAGCCATGGCCGCTTTGCGGATCGGAGCAGGGGTGGTGAGCATTGGCACACCGCCAGCAGCGATTTCCGAAGTCGCGGCACATATTTCTGCCTTGATGGTCAGAAAAATCAAAACGCCGCATGATTTGGAAATAGCTCTGTCGGACAAGCGGATATCGGCGCTCTGTGTTGGGCCGGGGTTTGGAACTTCGTCCGCCCAAATCGGCCTGATTGAGGAAATTCTGGCGGCAAAGCGTGCAACAGTGCTTGACGCTGATGCAATCACTTTGCTCGCCATGAACCGGGAGCTGTGCACTCTTTTACATCCAGCTTGCGTTTTGACGCCCCACGCGGGAGAGTTTGCCCGGCTGTTCCCGGACACATCCGCTGAAGCCTTCGCTGCGTCTATCGACAAGCGCGCCGAGGTGACGATCAATGCCGCACATGACATGGGCTGTATTGTGATTGCAAAAGGTGAAAACACGCTGGTCGCGGATCAAAACGGGCATGTGTACTTGCATCAGGCCACTGGCGCGCGCGCGGCCCCCTGGCTGGCGACGGCGGGGTCTGGGGATGTATTGGCAGGCTTCATTACCGGCCTGATGGCGCGGGGTTTTACGCCTTTGGAAGCCGCGAAAGCCGCGGTCTGGTTACATGTGGAATGTGCAATCACATTCGGCCCTGGATTGATTGCAGAGGATTTGCCAGCGGTCTTGCCCAAGGTTTTACGAAAACTGCTCGTTTAAGTCAGCGCGTTCTCATACGCCATTATATCCGCAGTGCCCAATTCCATGCCATCCGCGTAAAGAACCTGTGGCGCGGCACAGAACACACTATAGAGGGTCAGGGTCTGCAACCCGATGTCTCTGACATATTCCCCATCAACCAACCTGTCGATCCTGACCATTGTTTCCTCGGCACCTGCAAAAGCATGGGCGCGCCAATCCCTTAATAAAACCGTCTGCGAGGCGGGCAGGAGGCTGTCCAGATCGGGTTGATGATGGCCCAGTGACCCGGCGACAATATAGACAGCTGGAACAACCATGCTTCTTTGTTCGATAAGGTGGACAGGCACTGCGCCATTGCCTCGGGTAATGACATGATCGCCGGGACGAAGGTGTTCGACCCTGCGCGCGCCTTTCATTGTCAAAATGCGCGCGCCATGCACGAACCCGGGCTTTTCCCACAGCGAAAGCGGTCTTTCCAACCCTGATACCAAGGCAGCGGCGGGGCGATTGTCCTGTTCAGATCGATCGACCGTTTTATGCGTCATTGATGCACCCTTTGCGAATTCCATGGGCGCAATATCTCTAAAATTTGATACTAAAGCTTTAACGCCGACTTTGTATTTTCGGTCTCGCCACTCGCCCTGAGGTTTGCTAGTAGGTCGCGAAGACTTGCGAAAGCGGTCTCGTGCGGGTGTGGCGGAATTGGTAGACGCACCAGATTTAGGTTCTGGCGCCTATGGCGTGGGGGTTCGAGTCCCTTCACCCGCACCATTTTATCTCCAGACATTTTTGAACGGACCAGAGCGCAAGTGTTTGCGTAGTGTTTTCTGGCGTTGAGACAACCAAAAAGGCCACCGGTTAGATGGCCTTTTGTGGGACCCGTGATGTGGGTCGATAAACCGCCTGTTACCTCGCAGAGGAAAGGCGTGGTTTTACGTTATCGCACCCCAATAGTTTGGGCGCGTGGGCTTCCTGGTCGACCACGCGCATCTTACGAGCTACGCATGCCCAATCATGTCCCGGTGATTGTTGGATGTAACACTTCGCTCTGCGCGGGTAATTGTCGCGCCATGACACCTCACTCAACAAACCGACCGACAGTTGCCCTTTAAGTTGGTATCAGGCCCGACAAAGAGCCTTCGTGTCAGAACGGGATTTCATCGTCCAGATCACGCGACGGTGCCGGGCTTGGCGTGTTGCTTGCGCCGCCGCCGTAACTATCGCCGCCCCGGTCGTCGTAACCCATGCGGTCCGCACCGCCGCCGCCACCGCCGCCGGAACTACCGCCGCCGCCATCACGACTGTCAAGCATCGTGAGAGTAGAGGTATAAGGCCTAAGAACGACTTCCGTGGAATATTTGTCCTGTCCGGATTGATCCTGCCATTTGCGCGTTTCGAGTTGCCCCTCGACGTAGATCTTTGAACCTTTGCGCAGATATTGTTCTGCGACACGCACCAGAGGTTCGGAAAAAATTGCTACCGAATGCCATTCGGTGCGTTCTTTCCGCTCGCCGGTATTTTTGTCCTTCCACGTCTCGGAGGTGGCAATTCGCAGGTTGCAGACTTTGCCTCCATTCTGAAAACTGCGCACTTCCGGATCGCGTCCCAGATTACCGATGAGGATTACTTTGTTCACAGAGCCGGCCATGATGCCCCCTTTTTTTGCTCGTTATTATGGCTCTGCGCTGATCGGTGGTTTTCCGAATCTTAACGCAGAAAAATTTTGTAAAATCATAATTGTTTCGCGCGGGTTAAACCATGGTAAACGGTTGGATGAAACGGCCCAATATCAATGAACCCGTAAGGACTGGCAAAAGAAAGATAATTTGATATGTTCTGCGCAATTGGAAGAAGGTTGAGTAGCCATCTATGCTGAAATCTGTTTTGGTTTCGTCCGCGATCTTCATTTTTGCCGTGCAAGTGGCTCAGGCGCAGACTGTTTCCACAAAAAACCGCAGTAAGCTCTTTGACTCGCAAACCAGTGTGCTGGATAGCCGTGCGGCGGGGCAGTACAAAAACTCCGTGCGATTACAGCCACCCTCGGTCATCACGCCGAGCAAGTGGAACCTGCCGCAGTATACCGGCGCTTATCGGGGCGAATTTCTGGAAATGGCGCGCTCAGCGGCACGCAAACACCGCATTCCGGAGGATCTGTTTTTGCGGCTTGTCCAACAGGAATCCGGCTGGAACCCGACGGCCAAATCACACAAGGGCGCGCTGGGTCTGGCGCAGCTGATGCCTGCAACGGCGCGATCACTGCGTGTTGATCCGCTGGTGCCGCAGGAAAACCTGGAAGGGGGCGCGCGGTATCTTCGTCAACAGTTTGATCGTTTCAAATCATGGCGTCTTGCGCTGGCCGCGTATAATGCGGGCCCTAATGCCGTAAAACGCCACGGCGGCATTCCGCCTTATAAAGAAACACAGAATTACGTCAGGATTATCACAGGCGGTTGATTGTTGCGTCGCGCGCTTATTCTGCGGCAACGCCGACTTCGATTACGGGCTCCATGCTGGCAAGCTGTGCGTCACTCAGATGACATTTGAGCTGGTGGTTGCCGGGCAAAGTCCGCACGGGAGGCACCTCTTGTTCACACAGACCACCGGGCACTTGTGATTTCCAGCCACAGCGCGTCTGAAACGGACAGCCCGAGGGTGGGTTCATCGCCGAGGGGATATCGCCTTCCAGCACGATGTGCTTTTTCTTGACGCTGGTGTCCGCAATCGGCACCGCAGAAAGCAGCGCTTCGGTATAGGGGTGGTAGGGGGGCGAGAAGACCTGATCGGTGGTGCCAAGCTCAACGACATGGCCCAGATACATGACCATCACCCGGTCGCTGAGGTAGCGCACGATGGACAAATCGTGGCTGATGAACAGCAGCGTGGTTTTATGCTCGCGCTGGATTTCCATCAGCAGATCAGTCACCGCCGCCTGCACTGACACATCGAGGGCAGACACCGGCTCATCCGCCACCACAATGCGCGCGTCACCGGCAAAGGCACGGGCAATCCCCACGCGCTGCTTTTGTCCGCCCGACAACTGGCGGGGCATCCGGTTGGCGAACTCGCGTGGCAATTTCACCAGATCGAGCAGCTTGAGCATCCGTTCTGTCCGGTCGCGTTCGTTTTCCCCGATGCCGAAGATTTCTAGCGCGCGGATGATCTGGCGCCCGATCGTCATGGACGGGTTGAGTGTATCAAACGGGTTTTGAAATACCATCTGAATGTCGGCGACGGTTTGCGTATCGCGTTCTTCGATGGGGACGTCGTGGATGGGTTTGTTCCCTAGGGTGATTGACCCTTCGGTTGCAGTCTCAAGCCCCATCAGCACCTTGGCAAAGGTGGATTTGCCACAGCCGGATTCGCCAACAATGGCCAGCGTCTCGGACTCGCGTGCCTCAAAGGTCAGCGTTTCATTGGCTTTGACGACCTTTTTGTCGCCGCCGCCAAAGATCGCATTGGCGGCAACCTCATAGTATTTCTTGAGGTTGTCTATCTTCAGGACAACATCGCCGATCTCGCCCTTGGTCTTGACCTCGGCCAGTTCCAGCGGCGCATCCCAGTCGATTTCTCTGAACTTCAGGCAGCGCGTGGCATGACGGTCATGGCCTTCCACCTCTTCCATTAGCAGCGTTCCCTGATCACAGCGACCTTGTTCGAAATAATCGCAGCGCGGGCCAAAGTTGCAGCCATTGGGCCGTTCATGGGGCAGGGGGAAGTTGCCGGGGATTGCCACAAGCGGGCGCGCGTTTTTATCTGCCCCCGGCAGCGGGATAGACCGGAACAGGGCCTGCGTATACGGGTGCTGCATCCGGTCAAAGACGTCTTCGATTGAGCCGCGTTCGACCGCCTCACCGGAGTACATGACGCAGATGCGGTCGCAGGTTTCCAGCACCAGCCCGAGGTTGTGGCTGATGAACAGCATCGAGGTGCCGTATTTGCGCCCCAGATCCTTGACCAAGGCGACTATGGCCGCCTCGACAGTCACATCCAGCGCCGTGGTCGGCTCATCAAGGATCAACAAAGACGGCTCTGACATCAGGGCCATCGCTATGACGATGCGTTGCTGCTGCCCTCCCGAGAGTTGATGCGGATAGGAATTCAATATCCGCTTCGGGTCCGGCAGCTTTACGTCGGTCACAACCTGCAAAGCACGATCAAACGCATCCTTTTCCGAGGCGCCCTGATGGATCATCGGCACTTCCATCAACTGCCTGCCAATCTTCATCGCCGGGTTCAGAGAGGCCATCGGTTCCTGATAGATCATTGCGATTTCTGAGCCGCGAATGCCGCGCAACTCTTCATCGTTCATCTCTCCAAGGTCGCGGCCTTTGAACTTGATGGACCCGCCAACGACGCGGCCATTCTTGCCCAAATCCTGCATGACCCCCAAGGCCACAGTGGATTTACCGCAGCCGGATTCACCCACAAGGCCCACGGCCTCGCCGGGTTGCACATGCACGGAAAAATCCATGACAGCCGGGATTTCCCGCAACCGCGTGAAAAACGATATTGATAGCTTGTCTATCTCTAGAATTGGACCGCTGTAGTCAGGCTTTGGCATTTTGGTCTCCTTGTTGGAGTGAACCTTAAAGTGCGGCTCATCGTCTTTTATTCGGGGCGGGGGCGCTCCCCCCGCAACCGCTCATCAGTCGCGCAAGCTTTCCTCGCGCAGGCCATCCGCCAGCAGGTTCAGGCCCAGCACGAGGGTCAGCAGTGCAACCGCAGGTGCGATTGCCGCATGCGGGTAAAGCGCCAGCAAGCGGCGCCCTGCGTTGATCGTGCTGCCCCAATCCGGGCTTTCCGACGCAAGACCCAGACCAAAGAACCCTAATGTGCCGAGCAAAATGGTCGTGTAGCCAATGCGCAGGCAGAAATCGACGATCAGAGGACCCCGTGCGTTGGGCAGGATTTCCCATAGCATGATGTACCACGGGCCTTCACCGCGCGTCTGTGCGGCGGCTACGTAGTCGCGTGTCTTGATGTCCATCGCAAGGCCGCGCACGATCCGAAAAACGGTGGGCGAGTTCACAAAGACGACCGAGACAAAGACCACGAGAATACCCGCGTCGATGTCAAACAGATCGAGAAACGCCGGTAGCCCGGGTATCGAATAGGACGGTGTGGCAACGACGGCGCCATCCGAAGACACCAGTGACAGATACAACCACCCCAAAAGCCCCAACACGCCAATCAGCAGCGGCGTTCTGATCTTCGGCTGCGTGTAGTACCGCGAGTTGAGCAGAATACACACAAAGACCAGTGGAAAGATGAACAGGAACAGCGCCATGTAGTTGGGGATTCCTGTCAGGACGATCTCTGGCGTTACCAGAAGGTAGAACAGCAGGATCACCGGAAAGGCGAGGATCAGGTTCGCCAGAAACGACAACACCGTGTCCAGACGGCCACCATAGTAGCCTGCGGGCAGACCCAGCGTGATCCCGACCATAAAGGCGAATAGCGTGGCAATAGGGGCGATCTGCACCACGATCCACGCGCCCTTGATGATCCGGCTAAAGACATCGCGCGCAAGGTTGTCGCCGCCCAGCAGGAAATAGGCATATTCGCCATCCTCCGCGCCACGCATGGGTGTTCCGGGGATTTTGTTCTTCATCCCGGAAACCTGATCAAGCGGATTATGCGTGACCAGCAAATCGAAGGGGCCGCCAAAGACGCCGACGAAAACCCAGAACATAACGAGTGCGAAACCGATCATGCCAATCGTGCTGTCAAACAGTTTGCCATAAAGGCCAAGCCTGCGTTTATACACGATCGAAATGGTAAAAAGGGAAATCAGCGAGACCCAAACCGGCATAAGCTGAATGACCATGCGGACAATGATACTGCCCCAGGAAAGTTCTTCCATGACCAGCCCCCCTTAAGTGATGCGAATGCGTGGGTTGAGGTAAACGTAGCCGATATCGGATATCAACTGCGTGACCAGAACCACGAAAACAGAAACAACAGAAACGGCGAGCAGCAATTCGATGTCGTTGTTAGACGCCGCCTGCACCAGCAACCACCCAAACCCCTTGTAGTTGAACAAGGTCTCGACGATGACGACCCCGTTCAGCAGCCATGGAAATTGCAGCATGATCACCGTGAAGGGCGCAATCAACGCGTTGCGCAGCGCGTGTTTGAGCACGATGTCAGAGAATTTTACCCCCTTGAGCCGTGCGGTTCGGATGTATTGTGCCGTCATGACTTCGGTCATCGAAGCCCGCGTCATCCGCGCAATATAGCCCATGCCGTATAAGGAAATAGTGACGACCGGCAGGGTGAAATTTTCAAACGTGGCATTTTCCATCGCAGAAGTGGCCGAGCCTTTGAACCATTTCAGCCCAAAGGCGGAGGAGGCGAAAACGGCAATGAAGATGACCCCCGAGACATATTCCGGTGTCGCTGTCGAGGCGATTGAAAAGGTAGAGAGGGATCGATCAAGTTTTGATCCTTCGCGCATCCCCGCCAGAACCCCCACAATCAGCGCCATGGGCACCATCACCAGCATGACCGCAAACATCAGTTTGCCTGTCAGCGCCAGCCTCGTGGCGACAATGCTGCCCACCTCATCCTTGAATACCGTTGAGGAACCCCAGTCCCCCTGCAGCACCCCACAGAAACTCGGGCGTTCGGCTTCAGGCGTGTCCGCGGCAAAGCAGCGCCCGGTGATCATGCCGTCTTCTTCGTGGGTCCAACCGGGCAGAACGCCCAGCCACTGACCGAATTTGACGGGCAGGGGCTGAAGGTAGCCGTTCTTGTCGAGATAGCTTGTCACAGCCTCGTCCGACATCCGGAAATTGCCTTGTGTCTTCGCCAGTTTTTCGAGGTTCGGATAGAGATTTGTCAGCCAGAACACGATGAAGGTGAGGCAGAGTGCCGTCAGCAACATCACGCCCAACCGTCTGAGTATGAATAGTCCCATTAATACCCCTGTTGTCAGGATGTGGCGCGTGGGCCGCACCGGTTTTCAAGCAATTTTTTGCCTGTTTTTATATTTACTCGTGCATGAGGCATGAGTTTGGGGGGCGCGTCAATGGAAGCCAGCGCCCAAAAATGGTAAATTTGCGACATATCTCGCGTCGTAAATGAGACAGGTGGTTTGAAGCCCATTGCTCAGCAGTGAAACAGGTTCAGGCGGCGTCTTTGGGTTTTGTGGCGGCGCGCCGCAGGGCGGAGGGCGTTGACCGGGTGTGATGCACCATGAAGCGTGTGAAATACGCGGCACTGCCAAACCCGAGAAAACGGGCGATATCCTGCGCTGGAACAGAAGTATTCGTCAGCAACTGGCGCGCCTCATATAAAATGCGGTCGGTCAGAAGTTCTGCAGCCGTTCTGCCGGTTGCAGCCTTGCATGCACGCGTGAGGTGGGTTGGCGTCACCTGCAGCGCTTCCGCGTGGTCTGCCATCGTCATCGGCTGATGGAAGTGTTGCGTGATGCGGGACGCGTAAGCCGAAGTCAGGCGTGCGGCTGCATTCGGACGCGGTGCGATATGTTCTTCAAGCGCAAGTTGGCGTTGCAGCCAGATTGAGATCAGGGTGCCATGCGCACTGAGTGCGGCCTCCATCAGGGGGCGGGCAGTTTGCTGTTCCCGCGCCGCACTTTCGATCAGCGCAGTCAACTCTCCCATTGCGCTGCCATCCCGAATGCGCAGTTGCGACGGTGTTTGCGGAAAATCCAGTGTCGAGCCATCGGGCAGGATCACAACCTGACCGACCGCTTGTCTGCCAAGGTCAAGCGCGAAAAGGTGCCGTGCCGGGACCAGAATGGCGTTATGCGCGCCAATCCCCCGCCGCTGACCATCCAGCAGCAATCGACCTTGTCCGCGTGTAACCCAGATGAGCAGCTGCTCAGGCCGATCGTGCGGCAGTGAAAGCCGCCACTCATGCCCAGCCGAAAGCTGTGATAAGGTTTGAATTCTCAGATCAGCAATCATTCCTGATTTTCGCGCAAGAGTTGAAAAGTGTCAATTGAGCGGCCAGTTTTTCCCAAGCAAACCGCGCCTCGGTTCCTTTTTTGAAAGTGACAGAGCGTGTTTCAGGGCACATAAGCGGACCATTGCCGCATTTTTGAGCGAAACCAGGTGCGCTGTCGTTTGGCGTATTGACGTGTTGCTGTGATGGCGGCTGTTCGCGCTTCATCCAGAGAAAGCTGGCCGTTTAGATGTGCGATCAACTCCGGTGCGCCAATGGCCCGGTGCGCGGGCAGCGTGGGATCATAATCCGGCAGGACGCGGCGCGCCTCGTCCAATGCGCCCGCCGCCAGCATCAGATCAAAGCGGCGTTCGATGCGCGCGTTCAACACCTCTTTGTCCACATCGAAAACGATGGGTTGCGCCGCTGTGAGCGTCAGGGCAGGAGGGCCGGTTTCTTCCTGCCATGCGCCTAATCCGCGCCCGGTTGCGGTCATGACTTCCCACGCGCGTTGCACCCGCGCCCGGTTCGCACTGTCGATCCTATTTCTAGTTTGATCATCCAGCGCGGCCAACATCTCGGACAATTCCAGACGATCCCCACGCGCCCGAATGTCTGGCGGCGTCGGTGGAATATCAGCCAAGCCCTGCGTCAGCGCCGCAAAATACAACCCCGTGCCCCCCACGATGATAGGACGCGCACCGCCGGACAGGTAAGAGGTTACATCGCGCAACCAATGTCCCGCGGAATAGCGCACCGTGGCATCCAGATGGCCATATAGCGCGTGAGGGCTCTGGCGTTCCTCTTCGCGCGACGGACGCGCTGTCAAAACCCGCCAGCACGCATAGACCTGACTGGCATCCGCATTCACGATCACCCCTCCTTGTTCGGCGGCAATCCGCAAGGCCAGCGCGGATTTGCCGGAGGCTGTCGGTCCGGCAATCAGCACGGGTTTGTCTGGCACCAACCGGTCCATCACGGTTTGATGGTTCAAAACGAGGCGTTCGTTCATTTTTTACGCGCCCTTGAAAGCTCGGTGCATTGCAGTTCCCGCGTTTTTGGGACATTTTGCGCACAAAGACAAATCACCAATCAGGAGCCGCCCATGACAACGCCCGAACCTCAGGCCGCCTTTAAGCGCGTTATGCTTAAAATCTCGGGGGAAGCGTTGATGGGGGATCAAGGATTTGGGCTACATCCGCCCACTGTCGAACGTATTGCGCGCGAGGTGCAGTCTGTCCACGCACTGGGTGTCGAGATCTGCATGGTGATCGGGGGTGGCAATATCTTTCGCGGGCTGCAAGGTTCGGCGCAGGGGATGGAGCGGACAACCGCCGATTACATGGGGATGCTTGCAACAGTGATGAACGCGCTGGCGATGCAGTCTTCACTTGAGGGACTGGGTATTCACACGCGGGTCATTTCAGCCATCACGATGAACGAGGTCGCTGAGCCCTACATCCGCCGCCGCGCCGTGCGCCACCTTGAGAAAAAACGTGTCTGTATCTTTGCGGCGGGCACCGGGAATCCCTATTTCACGACGGACACGGCGGCCACGTTGCGCGCCAACGAGATGTCGTGTGAGGCCATTTTCAAGGGCACCAAGGTGGATGGGGTCTATGACAAGGACCCTGCAAAGTTTGCGGATGCCAAGCGCTATGACACCGTCTCCTATGATGATGTTCTGGCAAAACGACTGGGTGTAATGGATGCCTCTGCCATCGCGCTGGCGCGGGACAACAACCTGCCGATCATCGTATTCTCGTTGGATGAACCGGGCGGTTTTCGCGGTATTCTGGCGGGCGAGGGTACCTACACGCGGGTACAGGACTAGCCGGGCCCGCGCTTCAATCCCGGTTGACAGCAGCGCTGTACACTTAGCACCCGAGCAGATTATAACTCCCCAAAAGTACGAAAGGGCAGTGACCGATGTCAGAAGACTTCATGCTGGACACAGACGATATCGAGCGCCGGATGGATGGTGCGATATCATCTTTGAAGACGGAATTCGCATCCTTGCGGACCGGGCGGGCGTCCGCCTCGATGCTGGAGCCGGTGATGGTGGATGCCTATGGCCAGCGCACTCCGATCAATCAGGTGGGCACCGTCAACGTGCCGGAACCGCGCATGGTCACCATCAACGTCTGGGATAAGGGGCTGGTCGGGAAAGTCGAAAAGGCAATCCGTGAAAGCGGTCTTGGCATTAACCCGCAGTTGAATGGCACGATCATCATGTTGCCGATCCCTGAGTTGAATGAAGAGCGCCGCCGCGAATTGAGCAAAGTTGCCGGGCAATACGCCGAACATGCGCGTGTTTCCATTCGCAATATACGTCGTGACGGTATGGACCAGATCAAGAAAGCCAAAGCGGATGGCATGTCCGAAGACGATCAGAAAATCTGGGAAGGCGAGGTCCAAGAGATCACAGATCGCTACATAAAAGGCATCGACGAACAACTGGCCTCAAAGCAGTCGGAAATCATGCAAGTCTGAGGGGCGATGGTAAATACATGCCGCAGAATGTATAAAGATACGGCCTTTCATTCCGAAACGTGGCCTGTTTGTGGCGGCGTTAAAGGCGATTTTAACGATTTTCAGTAGTCATGGCGACAGAAGTTGTGTCACAAGAGGGCACAGAAGTAAGATAAACGGAGCGCGGTGGCCTCAGGGCATACGTGTTCGGAGGAATTAGTCATCGAGCCCGAAAGACAGCCCGAACTCAATCAGGTCCCCGGATGCCCGCGACATGTTGCGATAATAATGGATGGAAATGGCAGGTGGGCCACGCAACGCGGGCGCCCACGTCTTTTCGGCCATCATGCGGGCGCGCGACGCGTGCGCGAAATTGTTGAAGCGTGCCCCTCCGTTGGCGTGAAATACCTCACGATATTTGCCTTTTCGACCGAAAACTGGAAGCGGACGCAGGCGGAAGTGGCCGGGCTGATGAGCCTGTTCAAGCGCTACATCATGCGTGAGACCCGCGAGCTGAATACCTATGGCGTCAGGGTGCGTTTCATCGGTGACCGCACCCGGCTTGACAGCACACTTGCACGGCTCATGACCGAGCTGGAAAACGCGACGGCCGGAAACACCAATATGCATCTGACCATCGCGATCAATTACGGCGGGCGTGACGAGGTTGCGCGCGCAACCAAAAGACTGGCGCAGGATGTGGCCAACGGCATACTCAAACCACAGGATGTGGATGAGGAAACGCTGCCAAAGTATCTTGACACCTATGTCCTGCCGGACCCGGATCTTGTGATCCGCACAAGTGGGGAAGCGCGGATATCCAATTTCCTGCTATGGCAGTCGGCCTATTCGGAGTACGAATTTATCGACACGCTCTGGCCGGACTTTACGCGCAATGAATTCGAAGAAGTCTGTGCGGCCTACGGCGGGCGTGAGCGGCGCTATGGCGGCGCGAAGGCATAGCCTGTCATGAAGGCGAAGACCGAAAAATGGGCTGATCTGGCAGTCCGCCTCACCTCAAGTGCCGCGATGGTTCTTGTTGGTCTGTGGGGGATCTGGATGGGTGGACATGTGTTCCACGCGCTGGTCGCCCTGATTTGTGGCCTGATGATCTGGGAACTGGTACGCATGTTACAGCCCCAGAACAGGAGCCTTGCTGTTCAGCTCGGGCTTCTGGGTGGCGCGGTGGCTGGGGCATCAATTTATCTGCCGGTGGGGTTCGCGCTGCCGATCCTGATTGCGCCTGCGCTGGTTGGTTTTGGACAGCTGACGCAAAACCGAGCGCTCTATATGGTGTTTACCGTATTGGTTCTCTTGGCGGGCTTTGGCATGATGTCGGTCCGGGGTGATCTGGGCTTTGGCTGGATGCTGTGGCTTGTACTGGTTGTTGTTGCCACGGATGTCGTCGGGTATTTTGCTGGACGGATGATTGGCGGACCGAAATTCTGGCCGCGGGTCAGTCCCAAGAAAACATGGGCGGGTACCGCTTTTGGATGGGTCGGGGCGGCTGCGGTCGGTGGGTACTTTTTTGCCACAACAGGTGCCGGTGCCCAGTTGATCGGGGTATCTGTTGCGGTCTCCATGGCCAGCCAGATGGGCGACATCGCGGAAAGCGCCATAAAGCGGCGCGTCGGCATCAAGGACAGTTCCAGCCTGATCCCCGGTCATGGCGGACTGCTTGACCGGTTCGATGGGATGCTGGGGGCAGCGGTTTTCCTTTTGATCATTGGACCGTTCATTGGCTTCCCGCCGGGAATTGGGTGACAAGGTCATGCGCAGCGTCAGTATATTTGGGGCAACGGGGTCGATTGGGCAAAACACGATTGATCTGATCGCGCGGGATCCTGAGGCGTACGATGTCATAGCACTAACCGGTGCGCGCAATATCAAGCAACTGGCCCATGATGCCCGGCGTCTCGAGGCGGATATCGCGGTCACGGCGCATGAAGAGCTGCTGCCTGATTTGCGCGCGGCGCTTGATGGCTCGGGCGTGGAGGCTGCTGCAGGGGCCAAAGCGCTGGATGAAGCGGCGGGTCGACCCGCCGATTGGGTGATGTCCGCGATTGTGGGGGCCGCCGGATTGGCGCCGGGCCTCAGAGCGCTGGAACAAGGCGCGACGCTCGCGCTGGCCAACAAGGAGTCGCTGGTCTGTGCCGGGGCGTTGATGCTGAAAACGGCGCAGGCGAACAAGGCGCGGCTCTTGCCGGTGGACAGCGAACATTCGGCTGTTTTTCAAGCATTGACCGGTGAAGATATCGCCTCTGTCGAACGCATTATCATCACGGCAAGTGGCGGGGCATTTCGCGATTGGCCTATCGAAAAGCTGGCGAGCGCCACGCTGGCTGAGGCGTCGAGCCACCCGAACTGGGACATGGGACAGCGGATCACCATCGATTCCGCATCCATGTTTAACAAAGCCATGGAGCTTATTGAAACAAAAGAATTCTTTGGCGTTGAATCTTCAAGTATCGAGGCGCTGGTGCATCCTGAATCGCTCATCCACGCCATGGTGGGGTTTCGCGATGGCGCCTTGATGGCCCATGTCGGGCCGCATGATATGCGCCACGCGATTGGTTTTGCCCTGCATTGGCCCAAGCGCAAAGAATTGCCGGTCGAACGCCTTGATCTGGCCGCGATCGGGCAATTGACGTTTCGTGCGCCCTGCGAACAGCGATGGCCCGCGTTGCGCCTTGCCCGCGAGGTGATGGAAACGGGCGGCATGGCGGGCGCGATTTTCAACGCGTCAAAAGAGATCGCGCTCGACGGATTTATTGATGGACGCCTGCGATTTACAGAGATGGCAGGCATTGTTGAGGACGTCCTGACCAAGCTAACAGGCGAACCCGATCATATTAACGCCACCATGACCCTTGATAACGTCGCGCAGATAGACCATCTCGCCCGTATAGAAGCACAGGCATCTATCAATAAGAGAGCAGGCTGAATTTGGATATTATGACCTTGATCCCGCAGTTCGGCGGGTTGATCTGGACGATTGCGGCTTTCATTCTGGCCTTGTCGGTCATCGTGGCGATCCATGAGTATGGCCATTACATCGTCGGGCGCTGGTCCGGCATTCATGCGGATGTGTTTTCCATCGGGTTCGGGCCTGTGGTTTTTGCGCGCACGGACAAGCGGGGCACCCGGTGGCAGATCGCAGCACTTCCTTTTGGAGGTTACGTTAAATTTGCAGGCGATGCTGACGCGGCATCCGGTAAGGACGACGCGGCAATGGCTGAGGTTGAACATGACCCCGTGCGCCTTCGTGCGACAATGCATGGCGCTCCTCTGTGGGCGCGCACGGCGACCGTGGCGGCGGGCCCGGTCTTTAATTTCGCGTTGTCTATCCTCATCTTTGCGGCAGTGTTGCTGACCAGCGGTGTTGCGCGTGATCCGTTGACTGTCGGCGAAATGAGGCCGTTGCCTGTTGAAGCGGTCGGCCTGCAATCGGGCGATGAAATTCTCGGGATAAATGGCATTGATATGCCCAGTACCGAAGACCGGGATGCCTACCGCGCCTTTATTGAAGCTCTGCCGTTTGAGCCGGTGCTGACCTATGACGTTCTGCGGGACGGGCGCACTGTCACGGTCGATGGTCCATATATGCTGCCGCCTCTGGTCAATTCACTGACACCTCAAAGTGCTGCGATGCGTGCAGGCATGGCGCAGGGGGATGTGATCAGCGCTATCAATGGCACTCCGATCTATGCCTTTGACGAGCTGAAAAATGCTGTTGAAGGCGGAGAGGGCGCAACGCTGGACCTGACCGTCTGGCGTGCGGGTGAGATGTTGGAAATGTCCATGACACCCAAACGTGTTGATGAGCCACAAAATGACGGGGGCTTTGCAACGCAGTGGCGGATCGGCATTGCCGGGGGCCTGGCTTTTGAACCCGCTACACAGCGGCCCGGTATTTTTGAAGCCGTTTCGGGCGGCGTGAGCCAGACGTGGCGCATCATCAACGGCTCGCTGTCTGGTTTGGGCCATATGATCACCGGCGCGATCAGTACATGTAACCTGAGCGGGCCCATCGGGATCGCGCAGACTTCAGGGGCGATGGCCAGCCAAGGAGCCGAGAGTTTCATCTGGTTCATTGCCGTGTTGAGCACTGCCGTGGGGCTGCTGAACCTGTTTCCTGTGCCTGCACTGGATGGGGGGCACCTTGTGTTTTACGCCTATGAAGCGGTGGCGGGCAAACCGCCCAGTGACAAGGCCCTGCGCGTTCTGATGACCTTTGGGCTGGCAACGGTGCTTACGTTAATGCTCTTTGCGCTTGGCAATGATCTCTTCTGTCCTTGAGGTGAAAGAAGTTGGCGGGCGGCCCTATTCGTGCCTGAATTGATCAAAATCATGCCACATTCCGCTGCTACACAGGGCCCACAAAACAAGTGAGGACGTCCTATGCAGAGCCTACAACGTGGATATCGCGGGCTGAGCCTGCTGTGTGATTTGAACTGGGATCGGGTGCTTTATGTGTCGACAGTGACGTTGTCGCTGGGCATTGGTGCTTGGCTGACCACATTGATCGCGTAGAGGCGCGCAGGCGGCCGGTTGCGCCGACCGATTTGTCGTCTGCCTCCGTATCTAGTAGATTTGCAAATATGACCCACATGGTTTTGACAAGTGGGGCTAAAATCGGTACTCAGGAAACAATAAAATTCTGAGGGTCGAGGCAGATCATGAAACCGGGCAAAACCGACGCGCAAAGCGTGCAGGGCGCGACGCGCCGCACTTTCACCAAACCATTGCAGGCCGGGGTCTTTTGTCTGGCGATATCAGCGGCTTGGATTGCCCCGACTGGGGTAGCACTGGCGCAACAGATTGAAATCAACTCGGTAAACATCGAGGGTAATGCTCGTATTGGGGATTCCGCGATCCTGTCCCGCGCTGGAATCGTTCCAGGACAGAGCATTTCAGCCGGCGAACTCAATGCGGGCCTGCAGAGGCTTGTGGCCTCGGGGCTTTTTGAAAGTGTTGATTTTGAGCCACGAGGGAATTCGCTCAACATCACGGTTGTGGAATATCCGACGATCAACCGGATCAACTTTGAAGGCAATGCACGGATCGGCGACGAAACGCTTGCCGCCGCCATCAATTCCAATGAGCGTAGGGTGTTCAATCCCGCGCAAGCAGAGCGCGACGCGGCCCTGATCGCTGATGCCTATGCATCAGAGGGACGGATTGCCGCCAGAGTGACGCCGACAATCATCCGCCGCTCCGACAACCGTGTCGATTTGATTTTCGAGATTTTTGAGGGCGACAATATCGAGATTGAACGCCTCAGCTTTACGGGAAATCGTGTCTATTCCGACCGACGTCTGCGCCGCGTTCTTGAAACAAAGCAGGCCGGGTTGTTCCGCGCCTTTGTGCGCAGTGATACGCTGGTCGAGGACCGGATCGAGTTTGACAGGCAGATTTTGCGCGACTTCTATCTGTCGCGTGGCTACGTTGATTTCCGCACAAATTCGGTCAACGCGGAGCTGACCGAAGAACGCGATGGTTACTTCCTTGTGTTCGACGTGCAGGAAGGTCAGCAGTTCCGGGTCGGCGAGATTACCGTCGCAAGTGAACTGGCCGAAGCCGACAGCGACTTATACCGTGAAACCGTCAAGACGCGCAGCGGCGTGGTCTATTCGCCCACGCTGATCGAAGCAGATATTGCCAGAATGGAGCGTCAGGCGATCATTGATGGCGTCGATTTCATGCGGGTTGAGCCGCGCATCACGCGCGATGAACGCAACCTCACGATCAATGTTGAATATGTGCTGAACCGGGGCCCGAGGGTCTTTGTCGAGCGGATCGACATCGAAGGCAACACGACGACGCTGGATCAGGTTATCCGTCGACAGTTCAACAGTGTGGAGGGCGATCCTTTCAACCCTCGCGAAATCCGGGAATCCGCTGAACGCATCCGTGCGCTCGGTTTTTTCACCGTGGCAGATGTGAACGCGCGCGAAGGGTCATCACCGGATCAGGTGATTATCGATGTGGATGTCGAAGAGCAACCGACGGGGTCATTGTCTTTTGGTGCGTCCTTCTCGACCAACGATGGTATCGGCTTTGCGATTCAGTTTACGGAGCGGAACTTCCTGGGACGGGGCCAGCGGCTGGGCCTGAGCCTGTCAACGGCGGCAGATGATCAGCTTTACCGGGTCAACTTTTTCGAACCGGCATTTCTGGGACGAGATGTTGGCTTTGGGCTGCGGCTGGACATCTCTGAAAGCACAAGCTCGACTGTGACATACGACACAGAGCGCGCAGTGCTAACACCATCGCTCAGTTTTCCGGTTGGGGCCAATTCTCGTCTCGAACTAAATTACAAATACGATCAGTCCGAGATGAAAGATCGTGGCAGCGATTCCGACAATGGCCCGATCATTGGCCGGGACATTGATGAGGGTGAATTGGTCAACAGCTCCATCGGGTACCGATATATATACGATTCGCGCACAACCGGGCTTGACCCAAATGCAGGGTATCTCTTTGAATTTGGACAGGATTTCGCGGGTGTCGGCGGCGACAACACCTTTATTCGCACCAGCGCGAAAGCTGTCGGCGAACGTAAAGTCTTCAACGAAGATGTGACACTGCGCGCGACACTTGAGGGTGGGGCCTTGAACTACCAAAGCGGTGCCAACCGGGCCGTTGACAGGTTCCTGTTGTCCACGAACACGATCCGTGGCTTTGAGCCGGGCGGCATCGGACCACGCGACTTGTCTGAGTCCAACGAAGACCCCTTGGGCGGTAACCTCTACGTTACGGCCCGCTTTGAAGCGGAGTTTCCAGTCGGTTTACCCGAGGAATACGGAATCACGGGCGGCCTGTTTTATGATGTGGGTAACCTGTGGGATCTGAATGACGTTAACTTGAGCGGCGGAAATGTTGTTGGGGAAAGCGGATCGTTCCGCCACGTTATTGGCGTCTCAATTCTGTGGGAAACGCCCGTGGGCCCGCTGCGGTTCAATTTTTCCGATGCAATCCGCAAGGAAGACTTTGACCGCGAGCAGACGTTCGAAGTCACCGTTAATACAACCTTCTGATCCGTGATGCCTCTGCGCCCCCTTGTCCACGGTTTGGCGCTTGCAGTATTCTGTGCTGTGTCTGCGCAGGCTCAACCGCTGGTGCGCGCGCCAATTGAGAGCCCTATTCTGACCATCGATTCTGATACGCTGTTTGAAGACAGCCGGTTTGGACGCCAGACCATCGAGGAATTCGAAAAACGCGGTGCCGCACTGGCATCTGAAAACCGTAGTATCGAAGAAGCGCTTGAGGCAGAGGAGAAAGATTTGACGGCCTTGCGCGCGACGATGACGCCAATCGAATTCAGAACCTTGGCCGATGCTTTCGATCAGAAAGTACAGGAAACCCGGCGTACGCAAGAAGCAAAGAACCGCGAATTGAACAGCGAGCTGGAAAGCAGACGTGTGATGTTTCTGAATGCAGCGGCCCCTGTGCTGGAGCAGCTGATGCGCGAGGCGGGCGCCGCCGTGGTTCTGGAGCGGCGGTCTATTTTCATCAGCTCAAACGCGGTGGACATCACCCAGATCGCAATAAACCGGCTGAACGTGGTGCTAAATGGCGTGGAATTCGCGCCAGAACAACAATAAGCAAAACTGCCGACCTTGCTCCAGCACGCCAGAGTTGCTAGGCAAGGCGCCAAGCCCTTGAAGATTAAAGGACCTCTGAGATGTCGACCAGTATGGCCAGTGCGGATATTCAGCTCATCCAACGTATTCTACCTCATCGTTACCCCTTTTTGTTGGTGGATAAGGTGGTTGAGATCGATGGAACGTCGTCCGCATTGGGCATCAAGAATGTCACCATGAATGAGCCGCATTTTCAGGGCCATTTCCCGGGAATGCCAATCATGCCCGGCGTCACCATCGTAGAGGCCATGGCGCAAACCGCTGCGGTCATGGTGGGTGTGACGCTGGAAATGGCGGATAAAGAAATGAAAGTGTATTTCATGGCCATCGACAAAGCCAAGTTTCGCCGCAAGGTCATCCCCGGTGATGTGCTTGAGATGCGGTTGAACACCCTGCGCGGCAAACCCGGTGGAAAAGTCTGGCGCTTTGGCGGTGTTGCATCTGTTGAGGGTGAAATGGCCGCCGAAGTGGAGTTTACGGCCATGATGGACATGGGCTGATTGTTGATGAGCAACATTCACCCCAGCGCTGTCATTGAACCCGGTGCGCAGATTGATCCAACGGCCAAGGTTGGCCCGTTTTGTCTGGTCGGATCGCAAGTAACTCTTTCTGCCGGTGTGGAGTTGAAAAGCCATGTGGTGGTCACTGGACAGACGACGATCGGGGATGAAACGGTCATTTTCCCCTTCGCGGTCGTTGGTGAAATCCCTCAGGATCTGAAATTCAAGGGCGAGGCGACGCGGCTGGTGATTGGGCAGCGTAACCGCATTCGTGAACATGTCACCATCAATTGCGGCACAGAGGGCGGCGGTGGGGTGACGCGTATCGGGGATGACGGGCTGTTCATGGCGGGATGCCATGTGGCACATGATGCCGTGATCGGTAATCGCGTTATTTTGGTCAATTCGGTGGCCATTGCCGGGCATTGCGTCCTTGAGGATGACGTGATCGTCGGTGGTTTATCCGGTGTGCATCAGTTTGTGCGTATCGGTCGGGGCGCAATCATTGGGGCGGTGACCATGGTGACGAATGACGTGATCCCTTATGGTCTGGTGCAGGCCCCGCGCGGTGAACTGGATGGTTTGAATCTGGTCGGCCTCAAGCGTCGCGGTGTGGAACGCGCGGATATCACAGCGTTGCGCGCGGCCTTTCAGATGCTGGCGCAGGGCGAGGGCACATTCCAGAGCCGTGCACGGCGTCTCAAAGATGAAACCTCGAGCGTATATGTGCGTGAGATTGTGGATTTCATCACATCCGACAGTGATCGTCATTTCCTGACGCCAAGCTGATGCTGGCGCTTGTAACAGGACGGGGTGGGCTTCCGGCGCGTATTGCGGCCGCTCAGAGCACACAGCCGCTGATCTGCGTGCTGGATGGTTTCGCCCCGGAGGGCCTCATGGCGGATATCACCTTTCGGCTTGAGCATCTTGGCTCCTTCATGGCGCAGCTTCGGGAGCGTGGCGTCACGGCGGTGTGCTTTTGCGGCGCGATCGAGCGTCCGCCTTTTGATCCGGCGGCGCTTGACGGTGCAACCCTGCCACTTGTGCCGACATTGATGCAGGCCATGGGCGCGGGGGATGATGCAGCCCTGCGCGCGGTTATGGCGCTGTTTGAGCAACAGGGGTTTGAGATTGCGGCAGCGCATGTTCTTGCGCCCGATATTCTCGCCCCGGAGGGGGTTCTGAGCGATGCGCAGCCGGATGCGGCCATGCGGGCGGATATCGCGCGCGCGGATGCGGTTTTGAAAGCGCTGTCGCCCGTAGACGTGGGGCAGGGCTGCGTTGTCGGGCAGGGGCAGGTTTGGGGCATTGAGACCATTGGCGGTACGGATCATTTGTTGACAAGCCTTCCGACCGGGGTGCGCGGGGCGCGCGCGGTTCTTGTGAAGGCGCCCAAAATGGGACAGGACGTGCGCGCGGATTTGCCCACCATCGGTCCTGACACGGTGCAAGCGGCAGCGGAGGCGGGTCTGGCGGGCCTGGTCATTCAAGCCGGGCAGGTGATCCTGCTTGAACCGGACGCAACAATTGCGGGCACGAATAAAGCAGGTCTGGTCCTGTGGTCGCGCGCGAGCGCGTGAAACGGGCGTTCATCATCGCGGGCGAACCGTCAGGGGACAAGCTGGGCGGTGCATTGATGGATGGGCTCAAGATACTGTCGCCCGGTGTCGCATTTGACGGTGTCGGCGGACCCTTGATGCAGGCGGAAGGGCTGGAAAGTCGCTTTCCCATGGATGAGCTCAGCGTCATGGGGATTGCAGAGATCCTGCCAAAGTACCGCGCCTTGAAAGCGCGCATACGCGAAACCGCGCAGGCGGTAATCGAGAGTAAGCCTGATGTTCTGATCACCATAGATTCGCCCGATTTTTCTTTTCGGGTGGCCAAGCTGGTGAAGAAATCCAGCAGCATTCGAACAGTCCATTATGTCGCCCCGACCGTTTGGGCGTGGCGGCCGGGTCGCGCGGCCAAGATATCAAAATATGTGGATCACCTGTTGGCGCTGTTTCCATTTGAGCCTCCACATTTTACGCCTCACGGTATGGCCTGCGATTTTGTGGGTCATCCGGTGGTTGCCGAACCCATAGCGACACAGCCAGAAGCAGATGCATTTCGGGCAGAATATGGGATCGGATCTGCACCGCTTTTGATGGTCCTACCCGGCTCTAGACAGGGGGAAGTGGGGCGATTGGCCGGCATTTTCGGCGATGCGGTCTCTCCGGTTTTGGCGCAGCATCCGAATTTGAGAGTTGTTGTTCCTGCCGCTGGACCGGTCTTGCGACAGGTGAAAGACGCGGTTTCGCGGTGGCCCGTCAACGCGCTTGTGCTTGATCCAAGTGAAAAGACGCCGGAGGCCGCTGCCAGCGTAAAAAGAGCGGCGTTTCGTGCGGCTGACATTGCCTTGGCCGCGTCCGGGACCGTTTCATTGGAACTAGCGGCCTCGCGAACGCCGATGGTCGTAGCCTATCGCATGCACTGGTTGAGTTACAGGTTGATCCGCGCAATGGCTTTGGTGGATACGGTGACGCTGGTCAATCTGGTGTCGGACACGCGCGTTGTTCCGGAGTTTCTTGGCCCGAAATGTGAAAGTGGAGCAATCGGGCAAGCTCTGAATGACGTTCTGCAAAACCCCCGCGCCCAGATCGATGCCATGGGTATCACCATGGAACGGCTCGGACAGGGAGGGGAAGCACCCGGTTTGCGCGCCGCCCGCGCCATTCTTGATCGCACAGAGATTTAATCCAAAGGACACGCTGCGCGTGGCACGATTTGGGCCGCCCTCACGGGCGGCATCGGCGCGCGTTCAACCCTTGTGAATCCAACCGCCGCCGTAAATTCTGCTACTGTCGGTGTCATAAAAGACGCAGGCCTGACCGGGTGAAACGCCTTCCTCCGGCGAGGTCAATTCCACCGTTGCTTCAGTCTCGCTGATCGGGCGGATAATCGCGTCAGTTGGGGGGCGGGTGGAGCGTACTTTGACCGCTAAATGCCATTCATCACGGGACTGGAGTGGTTCATCGCCCAGCCAATTGATCTCGCGGACAGGCACCGTGCGTGTAGACAGCATTGATTTTGGACCAACCACAACCTGCCGCGTCTGCGCGTCGAGTTTGATCACGTATAGAGGTGTCGCAAGCCCGCCGATACCCAGACCGCGCCGTTGACCAATGGTGAAATTGACCACGCCGTCATGCGTCGCCAGAACGCGACCATCGACATCTACGATGTTGCCCGGGGCTGCGGCCTCAGGGCGCAGCTTTCGGATCACACTTGCATAATCCCCGTTTGGCACAAAGCAGATATCCTGGCTGTCCGGTTTGTTTGCGACGCTCAACCCGTATTTTTCGGCGAGAGCGCGCGTGTCTTCCTTCGACGGCAGGTGGCCGAGTGGGAACCTCAGAAATGCGAGTTGTTCCGGTGTTGTCGAAAACAGAAAATAACTCTGATCGCGATTTGCGTCGGCTGCAGAATGCAGTTCAGCCCCGCAGGGGCCTGATTTGCGTTGAATGTAGTGCCCGGTGGCCATGCAGTCCGCATCCAGATCCTTTGCGGTTTCCAGCAGGTCCTTGAATTTGACGCGCTCGTTACAACGGATGCACGGGACCGGGGTCGCGCCGCCCAAATAGCTTTCTGCGAATTCGTCGATCACTGCATCTTTAAAAATGTTCTCATAATCCAGAACATAATGCGGAAAGCCCATTTTCTCAGAAACGCGCCGCGCATCGTGGATATCCAGCCCTGCACAACAAGCGCCCTTTTTCGCAAGCGCGGCACCGTGATCATAAAGCTGCAGCGTGACGCCGACCACATCGTAGCCTTCCTCGGCGAGCATTGCGGCCACGACAGAGCTGTCCACACCACCGGACATCGCCACCACCACCCGCGTTTGCGCAGGAGGTTTTGCGAATCCGAGCGAGTTCAGAATCGGTGATGGGTCCAAGGGCATTCACAGTCTCCGAGATATATGAGGGAATATAGGAAAATCCTAATTACTCTCAAGAGCGCGCTTCATCGGTCTTTAAGGTGAATTCGTCAAGGTGTGGCAAACGAGTTGATTATAGGTAAGTGTATGTATCTCAAGAAAGTCGATGGTCCGCGCTCCGTCACCCTTGCGGATGGAACAGTAATGACGCAGGCGGATCTGCCGCCAGCATCCACACGGCGTTGGGTGGCATCGCGCAAAGCCGCCGTCGTGCGGGGTGTCGCATATGGGTTGATTCCCCAGAAAGATGCACTGTCGCGCTATCGGATCAGTGAAGATGAGTTTCACGAGTGGGTAAAAGCGGTCTCGGAACACGGCGAAGATGCCTTAAAAGCAACAACTTTACAAAAATATAGACAACCTTAAGTTGATAAGTTAGTTTTTGGTATCACGGTAACGTGCAGTTAACCTTTTAAGTTCACGGTTAACGCTAAGATAAAATGATTGGCCTTTGCGGAGATTAATATGCGCGTACTGCTCGTGGAAGATGACCCCACAACGTCGAAGAGTGTCGAGTTGATGCTGACACATGCAAATCTGAATGTATATGCAACAGATTTGGGAGAAGAGGGGATCGATCTTGCCAAGTTGTACGACTACGATCTGATACTTCTGGACCTCGATTTGCCTGACATGAACGGACATGAAGTCCTTCGTCAATTGCGTCTTGCCCGGATAGAAACGCCAATCCTTATTCTGTCGGGCGCAGATGATACGGAAAACAAGATCAAAGGCTTCGGCTTTGGCGCAGACGATTATCTGACAAAACCATTCCACCGCGAAGAGTTGGTCGCGCGCATTCATGCGATTATCCGCCGCTCAAAAGGACATTCGCAATCCGTGATTGAAACGGGTTTGATTTCGGTGAACCTGGATGCCAAGACGGTCAGTGTAGACAACAAGACCGTGCATTTGACGGGCAAGGAATATCAGATGCTCGAGTTGTTGTCGCTGCGTAAGGGTACGACACTTACCAAAGAAATGTTCCTGAACCACCTCTATGGTGGCATGGATGAACCGGAACTCAAGATCATTGACGTGTTCATCTGCAAATTGCGTAAAAAGCTGAGCAATGCCACCGATGGTGAAAACTATATCGAAACGGTTTGGGGGCGTGGGTATGTACTGCGGGACCCCGAGCCTTCGCAGATAGACGACACGCATCGACTGGCCGTCGGGGCTTGATCACCTTAAGCAGGCGAGAAACCGATTTTCGCCTGCTTTCGCATATATATCTATCTCCTAAAACGACTGGACCTCTCCGCAGCGGATGCCTAACTACGACTAAGTAATAGGCAATCGAATAGGTACCATGGATTTTGTCCCCCTTGATAGTCTGAATGAAAAAGCAGCCGAGGAGGAACTGTCTCGGCTGGCAGAACTTCTGGAACAGGCAAATACGGCGTATCATACCAAGGATGCGCCGTTTATGTCGGATGCGGAGTATGACGCTTACAAGCGACGCAACCTTGCACTTGAAGACCGTTTCCCGCATCTCAAGCGTGCTGACAGCCCAACAGATGTGGTTGGTGCAGCACCTTCGGCTGGTTTTGCCAAAGTTTCCCATTCCATGGCAATGCTGTCTTTGGCCAACGCATTCGACGATGAGGATGTTTTTGACTTCGTTCAGCGTATTCGCAAACATCTCGGGTTGAGCGATGCAGAGCCGCTACATTTTACATCAGAGCCAAAAATTGATGGATTATCGCTGTCCCTGAGATACGAAAACGGTGCTCTCGTTCAGGCGGCGACACGTGGGGATGGGGCGGTCGGTGAGAACGTCACCGCAAACGCGCTGACAATCAATGATATTCCACAGCGGGTGCCGAATGCGCCTGATGTTCTCGAGGTTCGTGGCGAAGTGTACATGTCGCATACCGATTTTGAAGCGTTGAATGAAAAGCAAAATGCGGCGGGTGCAAAAGCATTCGCAAACCCTAGAAACGCCGCTGCAGGATCGTTGCGCCAACTTGACGCCCGTATTACGCAAAACAGACCGTTGAGGTTTTTCGCATATGCTTGGGGCACATTGACTGCACCATTGGGTAAAACCCAATCAGACTCAATTGAACGCCTAAAAAATCTGGGGTTTCAGACGAACGAGCTGACCGAACGATGCGACGGACCAGAAGCGCTCCTGGCGCAATACCGCCGGATCGAAGAACGTCGTGCCTCTCTGGATTACGACATTGATGGTGTGGTTTATAAAGTGGACGATCTGGACCTCCAACGCCGTCTCGGGTTTCGTTCAACAACGCCCAGATGGGCAATTGCGCATAAGTTTCCAGCAGAGCTTGCGTGGACAGAGTTGCAGAGCATCGATATTCAGGTAGGCCGCACGGGAGCTCTGTCGCCAGTCGCGCGACTAAAGCCGATCACTGTTGGCGGTGTCGTTGTTTCGAACGCGACATTGCACAACGAAGACTACATCGCCGGGCGTGACAATAAGGGTGGTGTCATCCGAGACGGTAAAGACATTCGCGCAGGCGATTATGTGCAGGTCTACCGTGCGGGAGATGTCATCCCGAAAGTGGCTGATGTCGATCTGAACAAGAGGCCCGCAGATTCAATCCCGTTTGTTTTTCCGACAACCTGTCCGGAATGTGGCAGTGATGCGTTGCGCGAGGCAGGTGATGCGGTGCGCAGATGTACCGGAGGGTTGATTTGCCCGGCGCAGGCAGTTGAGCGGCTAAAGCATTTCGTGTCGCGTGCGGCTTTCGATATCGACGGGCTGGGTGCTAAACAGATCGAGCAGTTTTACAAAGATGGTTGGGTGTCAGAACCGGCAGACATTTTCACGCTGCGCGAACGGTATGCATCCGGCATGCAGCAACTAAAAAACCGCGATGGCTGGGGAGAGAAATCCGCAACCAACTTGTTTGATGCCATTGATGAAAAGCGCGAAATTCCATTGGCGCGGCTGCTCTTCGCGCTTGGTATTCGCCATGTCGGAGAAGCTGCGTCCAACCTGATTGCGCAACATTATTCTACCTTTGACGCCTTCGAGAAATCGACGCTGGCCGCTCAAATCGAAGAGGGGGATGCGTGGGACGACCTTCTCAGCATTGATGGTGTCGGAACGGTCATGGCGCAATCACTTGTTCACACAATGGGGCAGCCCGCGGAGCGTGCATCAATCGACCGCTTGGTGGCGCAGCTGAAGGTTCAACCATCGAAACCCATTGTGTCTGATGGCAGTCCTGTTGCGGGAAAGACAGTGGTCTTTACGGGCACGCTCGAGAGAATGACCCGCGCAGAAGCCAAATCCCGTGCTGAAAGTCTGGGGGCAAAAGTCGCCGGTTCGGTATCGGCCAAAACCGATTTCCTCGTGGCTGGGCCTGGCGCGGGGTCAAAAGCCAAGAAAGCAGTGGAACTCGGCATTCGAACACTCGATGAAGACGGCTGGTTAGCACTCATAGAGGGCTTATGAGTGGTCGTCCTGAAGCTTTGTTTGGCCTTTTTTCATCGCTGGAAACCCTCGATGGGGTGGGCCCAAAAACAGCGGCGAACTTCGCTGGCTTAGGGGTTCATGCTCCGCGGGATCTTCTCTTTACTTTGCCGATAAATGTCCTCGACCGGCAATGCCGCGAGTCGATTGAAGGCCTTGAATACCCTGCAATAACAACCGTGACTGTCACCATAGGCGCGCATCGGCCGCCGCGCACAAAAGGAGCGGCGTATCGCATCACTGTTTCAGATGCAGAAACGTCATTTCAGTTGGTTTTTTTTCATGCCAGAGGGGACTATTGGGCGCGTACTATGCCTGAAGGAAGTCGCCGTGTCGTATCGGGCAAGCTTGAGCGTTTCGACGGGCTGCCACAGATGGTACATCCGGATTACATCGTACCGGAAAGCGAAATAGACGCGATCCCTTCCTTTGAGCCCGTGTATCCATTGACCTCGGGGATTACGCAAAAGGTGATGTTCAAAGCATCGCAATCGGTTCTGAAGATGGTGCCTGAGATGGCGGAATGGATTGATCCCGGTCAGATGCGCAAGGCCGAATGGCCCAATGTTATGCAAGCTTTGGCGCTTGCGCACAGACCGCAAAGCTCTGCTGATATTGCGATAACAGCCGCTGCGCGCGAACGTCTGGCCTATGATGAAATGCTGGCGCATCAATTGACCCTTGCGCTGGCGCGTTTGACCGAGCGACAAAAAAGGGGGCATGCAACGCGTGGCGATGGTGTGTTGCAACAACGATTGATCACGTCGTTGCCCTATCCGCTGACCGGTGCGCAGCTGCGTGCCGTGTCAGATGTAAATACCGACATGGGGGAGGCGGTGCGCATGAACCGTTTGCTTCAGGGAGACGTCGGGTCAGGCAAAACACTCGTCGCGTTTCTCGCTCTGTTGCGCGCGGTCGAGGGCGGCGGGCAGGGGGTCCTGATGGCGCCAACCGAAATTTTGGCACGTCAGCATTTACAAAGTCTGAAGCCCCTGGCCGAGAAGGTTGGCGTCAGACTCGAGATACTGACCGGGCGCGACACGGGGAAAGAGCGCAACAAAAAACTGGACGATCTGGCAAATGGCAACATTGGGGTTTTGGTTGGCACGCACGCCGTTTTTCAGAAAGGGGTGACATTCGATGATCTGCGTCTGGCCGTCATTGATGAGCAACACCGCTTTGGAGTACAGCAAAGGTTGGCTCTGGGACAAAAAGGGGCTGCGGTTGATGTTCTGGTCATGACGGCGACTCCAATCCCGCGATCGTTGGCGCTGGCGCAGTTTGGGGACATGGATGTGAGCATCCTGGATGAAAAACCGCCCGGCCGAATGCCGATAAAAACCGCGCTCGTCAGTGTTGAACGCATGGATGAGGTCGTGTCGCGCCTGCGCGCTGTGGTTGAAGAGGGGCGGCAATGCTATTGGGTTTGCCCGCTTGTGGAAGAGAGTGAAGTGGTCGACCTGACGGCGGCTGAGGAGCGGTATAAACACTTGCGCGCGGCTTTTGGTGAAGGCGTGGTTGGGCTTGTGCACGGACAAATGCCTGCGTCGGAAAAAGATGCAGCGATGGCTCGTTTCGAGGCGGGCGAAACAAAACTGCTGGTTGCGACGACCGTTATTGAAGTGGGCGTGAACGTACCAAACGCGACTATTATGGTGATAGAACGCGCCGAGTTCTTCGGTCTCGCCCAATTGCATCAACTCAGAGGACGGGTTGGGCGGGGCGAGGCGGCATCCACATGCTTGCTCATGTACCAACCGCCCCTTTCAAAGAGTGGTCAACACCGGTTGGAGGTGCTGCGCCAAACCGAAGATGGGTTTGTGATCGCTGAAACCGATTTGAAAATGCGCGGCGCCGGGGACGTCATTGGAACGGCGCAATCGGGCCTGCCGCGTTTTTGGATTGCGGACCTGGAACGACAAGCTGGGTTGATGGCAATCGCTCAATCGGATGCACGTAAATTGCTTGCGGAAGATCCGGGGCTTTCTTCGCCAAGGGGGCAGGCGGCCCGCATGCTTTTGTGGCTATTGCGTAAGGATGAATCAATTCGTTTGATTTCAGTGGGATAGCATTTTTGTTCCCAAATGTTCTTAAAAAGTTCTTTACAGACACTTAATAAAATGAGAACAAATAGGCAACAAAAGAGAGGCTGAGACAACATGTTTACACAACTCAAAAAAATTGCTGAGCAGTCACAGGGAACGCTTGTTCAGGATGCACTGGGGCTGAGCGCATTGGTTGTGATGTTTATTGTCGGGCTTCATTTTCCGTCTTTTATTTGATTTCTGCCTGCGTTCTCATGTCGGTTAGGTTGTTGCACCTCTTCCCCAATCAGGTGTCCTGAGACGAACACTGCCTGTTCCAAATCTCATACGGTCCGTTCCGACAGCCAGACCGATCCCCACAAGAGAATGCTTAACTATGCCGCGGCCCTTTGGGTGCGCGGCATTTTTTTAATCAAAGCTGTACGCAAGCCTGAGCCCACCCCAGTGACGCCCCTGAACGAAAATGGGGGCGGAGAGGTCCTTCATCATTTTGAACGCGCCGCCGCCCATATCGCGCCGGTAGACCTGCAACAGGAAGGGTTCCGTGTTGCGCCCCGCCTTCAGGCCGACCCTATCATCAAAGATTTGACGGTTGCGGCAATTCGCAGTGTTCCAAACGGGGTCGTTCGTCTGCGGCTGGGAAAACTTCTTGTTGTGTGAAGGCAGGTAGCCATTGACGTCAACAGCGGCACAAAACACGATTTTTGGATCGAACTCCAATGCCGGCTCCTGAATGTCGGGCATGATTTGATCCATGAGCCCGGTGGATTCTGTCAAGAACTGTTCAGGGTTCGTATATGGAATGGGCCTGTAGGATCGGTCGAACAGCCGGGACATACTGATTTCACCACGGCTCAGCGCAGTTTCCATGCGCGCGGCCACTTGGGCGGCCAGTCTGGTTACCTCATGGATAAAATGTGCGTCGGCGGTGTTTTGTCCAAGCAATGCAGTCGACTGAACAATCGCTTCAGACGTATCAATCAAGTTGAGGACGCGGACGTGTGTTTCCTCAACCCCGGATGTTGTGCCTTTGACCGCATTTTCGATCCCGGCCAATGCTGGCGTGAAATCAGAAATAGCTGCGTCGACACGCTGGGCCTGCTCGGAAATCCGCTTGGCCTGCGCATCAGCGGCCGAAACGGATGCTTCGACGCGCCCGAGGGCCGCATCTGTGGCCCCAGTGGCATTCAGAACATCCGAGGCCTGCTCAGCGATATTGCTGGCTTCGTGGCCCAATGTGGAAATCCAGTCTGTAAGTGTGTCGACATTGCTTGTGATCTGAACGGCGGCGCCACGGGTCTGACGCGACAACTCATTAATCGCCTCCGCCACCACGGCAAAACCGCGCCCTGCCTCCCCGGCACGCGCAGCTTCAATCTTTGCATTGATGGCGAGCGTGTTCACCTGCGTCGCAATGCTGGCGATCTGTTGGTTGTTGCGCTTCACCGCGTTCAGGGTATCGGCAACCTCCTCAGTGCGATGGGATATCTGTTGAACCCATCCTGCGACCGCGCGCGATTTTTCACCGGTTTCGCGCACCATCCCGGCAGAGGCCACAACGTCAGTGACCGTCGCTTCGGTTTGTTGGGCCATCGATTGCACAGCCTCGCGCACATCTGCGTTTGCAGTCGTCATATCCCGAGCGCGTGCAGTGATCACCTTCAGCCCACTGGTTTGAGCATGGGCATGCGCCTCAACCAGATCCAGAAAGCCGGCGATATCCACAATTTCATATCCCAGGGCAGCCGCGGCAGATGAAAGGCGATCAACATCGGGTTGCGAAGACAGACGTTCGTGCACGGGCATGTGACCTCACAATGGGGACCTGCTAACGTTTTCGCACTACTTCCCTTACAAAGTGCTAAGCAAACCCGATGCTTAAGCGCAATCTGACTGCAACGCCTGTGTCATCGCCTCACAGGTTGCCTCGATGCACAGCAGGATGGAGGCGTGGCGGTTTTTGTATTCACGCGCCGGCTCAAGAACCTCGAAACCATCAAAAGGCGCTGGCGGTACTGGGCCGCCATCTTTCAGCATTGAGCGCAGCGCATCGCGCGCCTGCGTCATTTCGCTCAAACTGCGACCGACAACAGCAGCGCCGGTCACGGCAGCCGCTGCCTGTCCCAGCGCGCAGGCTTTTACATCCTGACCAAACGAAGACACACGCCCGTCCGTCAAGCCAACATCCACCGTAACGGCCGACCCACACAGCGGCGAGCGTTTCTTGACCGTCGCCATCGGGTTGCTCAGTCGCTCATGGTGCGGAATGTCCGACGCAAGCGCCAATATCCGCCCTGAATAAAGCTTGATGAGATCGGTATCAGTGGCCATGGCTGCATTCTCGGTTTCGTTTGTCCCTACATCCCCATACATAAGGGGCAACGTAAAAGATGCAAAAAGGTTTTTTGCCATGACTGATACAGCAGATGAATTCACGGCCCGTTTCGACCCGGAAACGCTTACGTTCAACGAGGCCGGTTTGGTGCCAGCAATCGCACAAGACCATAAAACCTCAGAGGTTTTAATGCTCGCGTGGATGAATGCCGAAAGCATCGCCCGCACGCTTGAAACAGGGCGCGTCACCTATTGGAGCCGGTCGCGGCAGGCGTTCTGGATCAAGGGAGAAACCAGTGGCAACGTTCAGGAACTGGTTGATTTACGCATAGATTGCGATCGCGATTGCCTCCTTGTTCTGGTGCGTCAAACGGGTCCGGCCTGCCACACCGGACGACGCAGCTGTTTTTACACCGGGGTCCGGGAGGGTCGCGAGCATGAGTTGATGACACCGCTGGTCTAGTCCGAAAGCCCAACCATCTTTCTGATGTGCTGCGGCGATAGCCCGTCTTCACGGAATTTTGCCAATGCGCGCGCGTCATCCCGCTTTGCCAGGCGTTTACCGGCATCGTCACGGATGAGCCGGTGATGATGATATTGTGGCGTCGGCAGGGACAGCAAACGCTGGAGGATCACATGAATTTGTGTGGCCTCTGCGAGATCCTCACCGCGCACAACCGTCGTCACATTCTGGGCGGCGTCGTCTATCACGACGGAAAGGTGATAGGATGTGCCCATATCCCGGCGTGCGAGAACGATGTCTCCGACCCTGGTCAAGGCATCGGCCAAGTTGATTGACATCACCTGATGCTTACCCGATCCGGTCTCGTGATATGACAAGGATTTGGTGTCGATAAGATCGATTGCCTTTGCCATATGCAGGCGTATGGCCGGGGCGTTTGGCACACCTACATTAAACGCCGCGTTCCGACAGGTGCCGGGGTAAACAAGCCCGTCTGGCCCATATACCGGCGCAGACCCTTCTTGTGGTGCGCTTGCCGCCAGCTGAATATCTTTGCGCGAACAGGAGCAGGGGTAGGTCACGCCCATCTCCTCCAGACTGTTGAGCGCGTCACGGTATGCACCAAGGCGATCCGACTGCCGCATCACCGGTTCTGGCCATCTCAGTCCCAGCCAGGACAGGTCTTTGTATATCTGCTCCTCCCATTCCGGTCGCGCGCGGGATTGGTCGATGTCTTCAATTCTAAGGAGGAACGTGCCACCTGCTGCAACAGCCAAATCATGTGCAAGCAGTGCAGAATAGGCATGACCCAAGTGCAAAGGCCCGGTCGGAGATGGCGCAAAGCGTGATGTTATTTTCACGTCTTTTCAATAATATAAACGTTGGCCTTCAAGTCGATTCCGGGTAGATGGGGCCCATGGTTCTTGAATAAGAGCCGTGCCGCGCCGCAATCAAGCCATTCCGATAGCGCCGTTTCGTTCTTAGGATCAGCAAGTGCATGATCATTCAGGGACAAGACACATAGCCCCCCGGCGGCGAGTTGCGTCATCAGGGTATGAAACACCGATATCGGGGCAGCACCCGCACCAATCACACCGATTGCGCATATTGCAGAATAGGTGCCGGGACGACCGGGCAACGCAGCACCGGGTTCAATGACGCTCAGCGACCGGTAGAGGTTCTTTGCCTTGGCCTGCGCCAGCATCTCCGGCGAGATATCAACGCCGTCAATCACCCGGAACCCAGCCAGTTTAAGCGCAAGACCGGAAAGACCCGTGCCACAGCCAAAGTCAAGAATGGGCGCTGTCATATCGGATGCGAACCGCGCCAGCGCCTCTGCGCAGCGGCCCGGTGTCGCATAGCCATTTTGCGACACTTCCGCCTCATAACTGGCGGACCAGTCATCATAAAGTGCGCGTGTATCACTCGTGTCGCGCGCAGCGTAGGCCTTCGTCAGAAATCCGTTCGTCATGTCACAAAACTAGAACGCTTTGCAACAATCGTCCAGCCTCATGCAGGTTCTTTCACGGCGTCGAGCCAGCTCTGCCAGTCTGTTTTTGCCCGATCCGTGTAGGCTTTATAGCGGTCCTTGCGCCCCCGACGCCCGCTTTTCAGGCCTTCGACAGGTGGGAACAGCCCAAAGTTCACATTCATCGGCTGAAAGGTCTTGGCCTCGGCTCCGCCGGAAATATGGGTGATCAATGCGCCCGTCGCGGTCGTGTCGGCCGGGGTCGATAGGGCAATGCCCAGTATCTCTGCCGCCGCCAAACGCCCCGCGAGCAATCCCATTGATGCGGATTCAACATATCCTTCGACGCCTGTGATCTGTCCTGCAAAACGGATATTGGGCCGTGAGCGCAGCCGCATCTGTGCGTCCAGCAAGGTCGGCGCATTCAAAAAAGTGTTGCGGTGAATCCCGCCCAGACGGGCAAAACTTGCATTTTTAAGTCCCGGAATCGATTTAAAAACAGAGGCCTGCGCACCGTATTTCATCTTGGTTTGGAATCCAACGATGTTATAGAGCGTACCCAGTTTATTATCGCGCCGCAGTTGAACCACAGCATATGGCTTTACGTCCGGCTGGTGTGGGTTCGTCAGACCGACCGGCTTCATTGGCCCAAAACGCAAGGTCTCGCGCCCGCGTTCGGCCATGACTTCGATCGGCAGGCAGCCATCGAAATAATCTGCCGTCTCGCCCTCTTTGAATTCGGTTTTGTCGGCGGCCAGAAGAGCGTCGATGAACGCCTCGTATTGTTCTTTGTCCATGGGGCAGTTCAGGTAAGCGGTACGCTCTTCTTCCGTCTCGCCCTTATCGTAGCGCGACTGCATCCAGGCGCGGCTCATGTCGATGGTGTCAAAATAGACAATTGGCGCGATCGCATCGAAAAAAGCCAACGCCGCGCCGCCCGTTTCAGCCGCGATTGCCGCACTCAACTTTGAGGACGTCAAAGGCCCCGTTGCGAAAATCCAACGCCCCGTTGAAGGCAGCTCAGAGATTTCGCCATAGTCAATGGTGATCCGCGGGTGGGCGTTCAGCGTGTCCGTCACCGATTGCGCAAAGTGATCACGATCAACCGCGAGCGCGCCGCCCGCAGGCAGCCGGTGTTTGTCTGCCATGTTCATGATAAGACCACCCGCCGCCCGCATTTCCCAATGCAGCAGGCCCACCGCGTTTTGCTCATCATCGTCTGAGCGGAAAGAGTTGGAGCATACCATCTCGCCCAGCAACCCGGTTTGATGCGCAAAAGTGCCCACCTTTGGCCGCATCTCGTGCAGCACCACATCCACGCCCATTTCAGCAGCCTGCCATGCGGCTTCGGACCCGGCCATGCCGCCCCCGACGATATGTAATGTCTCTGTCATAGGGCGGATGTAAGCGACGTACCCATCCCGCGCAACCTAAAGCCTGCAACGCTGTGCGTTTCGCGCGCAGATTTGTGGTTTCCGATGATCTGTGATCTTGCGCACTCGCCGAAATCAATCAATGAAGAGAGCGGGGAGGCCAGACGCATGACATTGAAAATGGACATCACGACGCTCAGCGATTTTGTGGAGCAGGTTTTTGAGCAGGTCAAAGGTGATTTCACCGTAGAAGATCTGACCGAGGATAGCCTGCGTGTCAGACTGAATGTGACTGACAAGCACCTTCGACCGGGGGGCACGGTGTCGGGCCCGTCCATGTTTGCCTTGGCCGATATGGCCGCCTACTACATGACGCTTGCGCACATCGGCCCTGAGGCTTTGACCGTCACAACGAATTGCGCCATTGATTTCATGCGCAAACCGGTGGCAGGCGTTGATCTCATTGCGCATGCACGGCTTTTGAAACTCGGTCGCCAGCTGGCCATTACGGATGTTTTGCTGTTTTCCGAGGGGCAGGCAAAACCTGTGGCGCGTGCAAGCCTGACCTATTCCATCCCGCCAGGACAAGGGTGAAGGCGGGCTGCACGCGAGACCAATGCTGTTTCTTCGTTCAGAACTGAATGGTCGGGCAGGGCGCATATCATGCCAAGCAATGATCTTGTCTGGTCATTTCAGGTGCGGGCAGATGGGAATGTGGAATAGGCGTCAATAAGTGGGGTAAAATGCTACCGTAATTTTAAGCGACTGTTTTTAAACACTATTAACAACATAAACGCCCTTGACGTGACAGCAGCCTCATTTATAACCGCCAAATCTAATTCGATCTGGCCCCAAAAGGGCGAGATGTCACACTTTAACGGGGAACCGTCCATGAAAACCTTTTCTGCAACACCCGCAGATATCGACAAGAAATGGATCCTGATTGACGCCGAAGGCGTTGTTCTGGGCCGTCTTGCATCGATTGTTGCCACGCGGCTTCGCGGCAAGCACAAGCCGTCCTTCACACCGCATATGGATTGTGGTGACAACGTTGTCATCATCAATGCGGACAAGATTCAGTTGACCGGCAAGAAGCGTGATGAAAGCCATTACTGGCACACGGGTCACCCGGGCGGCATCAAATCACGGACCAAGGCGCAGATCCTTGAGGGGAAACACCCTGAACGGATCGTGACACTCGCGGTCAAGCGTATGCTGCCAGGTAACCGCCTGTCCCGCCAGATCATGACCAACCTGCGTGTTTATGCAGGTGGCGATCACCCCCACGAGGCGCAAAGCCCTGAGGTTCTGGATGTGAAATCCATGAACAGTAAAAACACCCGGAGCGCATGATCATGGCTGAAGAAATCAATACACTCGAAGAACTGGGTGCAGTCGCCGGCATCGAAGCTGCGGCACCCGAAGTGGAAGCAGTGGTTCGCGAACCTGTGCGTGACGATCTGGGCCGGTCCTATGCGACGGGCAAACGGAAAGACGCAGTGGCCCGTGTTTGGATCAAACCCGGTTCAGGCAAGGTGACCGTCAACGGCAAAGCGCAAAACGAGTATTTCGCGCGCCCCGTGTTGCAAATGATCTTGGCACAGCCGTTTTCGATCTCCGGAACGGAAGGTCAGTTTGACGTGGTTGCAACCGTAAAGGGCGGTGGCCTTTCCGGGCAGGCGGGTGCCGTCAAACACGGCGTTTCCAAAGCGCTACAGCTTTATGATCCGTCCTTGCGCGGTGCGCTGAAAGCGGCAGGCTTCCTGACGCGTGACAGCCGCGTGGTCGAGCGCAAGAAATACGGTAAAGCCAAGGCGCGTAAGAGCTTCCAGTTCTCCAAGCGCTAAAGTTCAGCTCTTATCTATGAGAAAACTGAAAAGGGTTCGCAATCTGCGAGCCCTTTTTTACATGCTACCGCAGTGCCGTATCGCTCAGATTGAATTAACGAAATGGTGCTGAAATTCTGGAAACACGCATCCAGCACGCGAATTCTGCCATTGCACTGCACATTAGGACCGCGTTTCTTTCCAGAATTTTTGAAATGAAAACAACGTGATGCGCTGAATGTGCCGCAGCAATTCAACCTGTTGACACTGCGCAGCGCTCAATTTCCCCTTTTTGCCACATTCCTCTGGCACTCATGGCTGTCGAAAAGGCGAATCATTTGCAGTCGCTAGATTTAGGCTGGTTGAGTAACATGGAAAATCTTCCAAAGTATCGCGGGGCATTCAGGTGCCGTAGCCTTTGCAGACAGCTGATGGGTTTCAAGCGCGAAGAAGATGGCGCGATGACGATTTTCGCCACGATCATGGTGCTGATGATGCTTTTGGTCTGCGGTATTGCTGTCGATCTGATGCAGAATGAGATGATGCGCACGCGGGTGCAAAACACTTTGGACCGGGCAATTCTGGCCGCGTCGGATTTGGACCAACCCTTGCCAGCGGACGAAGTGGTTGACGATTACTTTGCAAAAGCGGGTATGACTGAATTCCTCAATGATGTTCGGATTACGCCGGGGTCCGACCTTCCCACAACGAATTTCCGGATTGTGCAAGCAGAGGCCCGCACGCGCACACCATCCATTTACATGGCAATGACGGGCGTGCGCTCTTTACCGGTCTATGTGTCTGGCACAGCGGAAGAAACCATTGAAAAAATTGAGATTTCGCTGGTTTTGGATATTTCCGGCTCCATGCGCAACAATGGCAAAATTGGAAACCTCCGCACGGCTGCAAAAGACTTTATTGGGGCAGTCCTTGAGGGCAATGCCGTTAAAACCACCTCCTTGAACATCGTGCCCTACGCAGGCCAGACAAATCCAGGGCGGATTGTCTTTGAACGTGCCGGAGGGCTGCCCTTTGCGACATTCATTGAAGACTCCAACGGGGATGAAATTCTCTATGGACAGACCATCGTTGACGACGAGGGCAATTCAATTGACGTGCCTTACAACACAATGTCGTCCTGTCTTGACCTGACCAACAGCGATTTTGACAATATCGATCTGCCCAGCGGGGACTATGATCAGACACCCTATTTCATGAATTGGCCAATTGATGCCCCCACAATGGATTGGGGTTGGTGTCCACAGAACAATTCCTCCATCCGTTACGCGCAAAACGACGCGGGGCGGTTGCAGGATTTCATTGATGATATGCGCCTGCATGACGGCACCGGGACACAATATGGCATGAAATATGGGGTGGCTTTGTTAAACCCAAGTTCGCGCAATACGTTTCTGGCGCTCAACGCGGCGGGTCTGGTGCCGGATGGGTTCAAAAACCGCCCGGCCGATTTCGGGACGACCGACACGCGCAAATTTATCGTCCTGATGACGGATGGTCAGATTACCGATCAGTTCAGACCGGAAGATAAAAATGACCCCAAAAATGACGAAATCGCACTGAACCAGCGCACAGGCGACCGCGATACCTATTCAACACAAAGCACCAACGTCACAAACTTCTACTCCGTCTGCAACAAAGCAAAAGCAGAAGGGATAACAGTTTATACTATTGCCTTCGAGGCCCCTGCAGACGCGGTAACCCAGATGCGCACCTGTGCCACGTCGCCAGCTTTCTTTTACAAGGTTGAAGGGGTGCAGATCAAAACCGCCTTCAAGTCAATTGCGCGCCAGATCAATGAGTTGAGGCTGACGCAATGATACAGTCTTTGCGGGAATTTCTGCGGCGATTTCGGCGCGATGAAGGGGGTCAGATCGCTGTTGAATTTGTCATCATGGTGCCTTTGGTCTTCACAATCTTCATGACCGCAATTGAACTTGGCATCTACTCGATGCGGCAAATGTGGCTGGATCGTGGATTGGATATTGCCGTGCGTGAAGTCCGGCTGAATACGTCAAGTATCCCGACACATGACGCTCTGAAACAGACGATATGCGTAAACGCGGGCTTTATCCCAGATTGCCAGAATAGTTTGAAGCTGGAGATGGTGCGGATTGACCCGCGCGTTTTTGCCCAATTGGATCCGATTGCTGACTGCATCGATTTGAGCCTGCCGATTTCCAGCCAGGATGCGCCAAACTATCAGTCTGGTAATGAACATGATCTGATGATTTTACGGGCCTGTGTCAGGTTTAACCCGATCTTTCCGACAACCGGGCTGGGCTTTCAGTTTGCCAAAGACAATGGCCGGGACGCCGTGATGACAGCGATGTCTGCCTTCGTACAGGAGCCAGGCAGTTGAGGAGTACGTGCCATAAAGTGACCGCGCGCCTGCGTCGGTTTTGTGATGACCAGCAGGGGAATGTTGCGATTGAGGCGGTCATCATTCTGCCCATCATGTTCTGGGCGTATCTGGCGATGTTCACCATCTTCGATACATACCGCCAATACACCTCGCAACAAAAAGCGGCATATACAATTTCCGATCTGATTTCACGTCAGGCCACGCCGCTGGATGCTGGGTTTCTGGATGGCACCCACAATCTCTTCGAGACTCTGACGCGGGCGGTCGGCCAAACCGGTATGCGCATCACTGTCGCCCGGTTTGATCAAACTCTCGCGGAATATCAGGTCATCTGGTCGCGCACGCGGGGCGGCATGGTCCCTTTGGGTAGTACGGATATTGCAGACTGGACAAACAGGCTGCCAGTCATGCCGCAGGGTGATCAGATTATCATCGTTGAAACGACGTCCGAATTCGCACCCGTTTTCAACATCGGACTCGATCGTCAACGGATCAATAACTTCGTTTTCACGCGGCCGCGATATGCGGGACAGGTTTGCTTTTTTACCGGTGTCGAGGAGATTTGCGATTTGCCGGGGACGCCAGCACCCGTTGTCACCAATGCGGATCAGGCGTGACCCTTGTGGTTATAGCCGACACAGATGCACGCTTGGCGGTTTTAGCGGCCCCAGGTGCGTACGACACCGCAATCCATGTGGACGAAATTGGACCGGCTATATTTACCGACACCGCCACCGTTGCAAGCCGCCGCGGCGCGGGCCATCTGGCTGACGCTGCGGGTTGAGAGGCGCAAATCCGCCGCTTGACCTTTGACGTGAAGCGAGTTTTTGGCGACACCTCTGCTGCGCGATCTCAACATGGCGTTCGTCTGCGGGCTGCGATATCCCGACAGCAGCATGTACGGCTCGTTCGCGTCCATCAGATTATGTGCCGCGGACATGATATCGATAGTGCGCAGATCCATGGATTTCACACCATCTGTGCGCCAATCCCGCATGAAGTGATTGACCTCTTTCACTGCTTCGCGGACATAATCACCCTCGATCCAGTAAATCATATCAATCCGTTCGCCCGTGCGCCCGGAATACATGCGGATACGGCGGATGTCCCCAGACCCGCGCAAGAAACCTGCGGCGTTTGAGAAAGTTGGAGCTGCAGTCACAATTGTTGCTGCGAATGCGCCCAATAGGGCGCGTCGGGAAAAACCCGTTGGATTTTCGATGGTCATAACCTGTCCGTCGCTATTCCTGCCTGGCCCGTGATGTTACACAGGCGTTTCATCTCTTCCCCAGATGCTCCCGATTTATGTCATACGGCGAAATATTAACCAAGTCCTGAACGCCAAAAGGGGCTTTTAGGCACAATTTTAGGCAAATTCTTGCGCATGGACGGATTATTGCCAAAAAATTGAATAGCGATGTGTCTGTGCATCATCTTTGGTTTTCGGCGCATATGAGCGGTATTTTTCATGGACACTCGGCATCGCCGGTTGCATCGTTAACCATTAATCGCACGTCGTTTTGTTATTGAGAGGCCCCTTCATGATTTCTGCTCTGAGCAGCCGTTTACCGACTGTGGCATTTGCCATAATAGTTTCATTTTGTTCACTTTTATTCATTCTAGGTCCGGCAGCTGCGGAGTCTGTTGCCTTCAAACAGGCGGTCGCAGAGTCGGCCGCGCAAGATCAGGATATTTCAGCCTTTTACAAAGAAACGGGCTACGGCGCGATCTGGACCGGAAAAAGCGGTCGCGAGCGCAACCGCCGAGCGGCGTTGATGAATGCGTTGAACGCAGCGGATAGCCACGGCCTTCCGAGCGAGCGATATAACCTCGCCGAGATGGAACTGCAGATGAAAAACGCGCGCACCCCTCGAGACCGCGGTCTCGTCGAGGTCGCGATGAGCCGTGCTTTCCTGCAGTATGCCCGTGATGTCCAGACGGGTGCATTGGTGCCGTCCCGCGTGGACAAGAACATCGTACGGCAAGTGCCTTACCGGGATCGCAAATCCTACCTGACCAACTTTGCAAAGTCGTCACCCAAAGGGTTTTTCAAAGCACTTCCGCCTCAAACAGGTGAATACAACGCATTGAGGAAACAGAAACTTGTTCTCGAGGGGCTGATTGCCAAGGGGGGATGGGGCCCCACGGTCAAAGCGAAGAAACTTGAGCCCGGCGACAGTGGCGCATCTGTTGTTGCTCTGCGGGATCGCTTGGTTCGGATGGGGTATCTCAAACGCACTGCAACCGGCACATACGACAGTACCATGACAGATGCCGTGATGCGGTTTCAGGCCGATCACGGGCTTGCGCAGGACGGCGTCGTCGGACAGGGAACGCTGGCTGAAATCAACACCTCTGTTGAGAAACGTTTGCAATCTGTGATTGTCGCGATGGAACGCGAACGTTGGGTCAACAAGGACCGTGGCAAACGTCATATCGAAGTGAACCTCACCGACTTTACGGCAAAGATCATAGATAATGGCAAAGTGACATTCACCACGCGGTCCGTGATTGGCGCGCGCGACGCCAAACGGCAGTCACCAGAGTTTTCCGACGTTATGGAGTTTATGGTCATCAATCCGAGCTGGTTCGTGCCGCGCTCGATTGCGATTGGTGAATACCTGCCAGAACTGCAACAGAATCCGAATGCGGTGAACCATCTGATCATTACCGACAGAAGCGGTCGGCAGATTGATCGCACCAACGTCGACTTCACGAAATACACCGCACGCACATTTCCCTACGCGATGCGCCAACCGCCAAGCCGTAGCAATGCATTGGGGCTGGTGAAGTTCATGTTCCCTAACAAGTACAACATCTATCTGCATGATACACCGGCAAAAAACCTCTTTGGACGTGAGACCCGAGCTTATAGCCATGGATGCATCCGACTGGCTGATCCGTTTGAATTTGCCTATGCGCTGCTGGCAAAGCAATCCAATGACCCCGAGGGCCTGTTCAAGAAAACGCTGGCATCCGGGACGGAAACGCAGCTTAACCTGAAAAAACCTGTGCCGGTGCACATCATCTATCGGACCGCATTGGCAAATTCGAAAGGGCAAATCCAATACCGACGCGACGTCTATGGCCGTGACGGACGAATTTGGAACGCGCTGTCGCAGGCAGGGGTGGCCTTGCGCGGCGTTCAGGGCTAAGTCATGCGCGTAACACCACCGGGAGCAGCGGCATGGCGCGTCAGGAATTCAGCGTTGAAGACATTGCAAAGGCCCTTGGTGCTGAATCCTTCGGTGATACGAAGCTGAATATCAATGGCGTGGCAGAACCGCAATCTGCCACGACCAGCCAGTTGGCGATGGCCACAAATGCCGATTATGCCGCCAAACTCGATCAGGGGCAGGCCATTGCTGCGGTTTTATGGCCGGGTGCCGATTGGGAGGCGCTGGGAGTAAAGGCTGCGATTATTCCCAGCCGTCCACGCTATGCCATGTCGGGTCTAACCCAACTGCTCGATCCGGGGCAGGGGTTTGCGCCGGGCATCCACGCAAGCGCGATCATTGATCCGACGGCTGAGATTGGCGCGAATGTCAATATTGGCCCTTTGACGGTCATCGGCCCCGGCGCGATAATCGGTGAGGATAGCACGATCGGACCGCAATGTTTCATTGGCTGGAACGCGCGTCTGGGTCCGAATGCGATGTTGCGCGAACAGGTCAGCATTGGCGCGCGCGTAAGCATTGGCGCACATTTTTACGCCCAGCCCGGTGTGCGCATCGGGGGGGATGGTTTTTCCTTTGTCACCGAAGATAAATCAGGCATCGAAGCCGTACGAGAAACGCTTGGCGATCAACAGGATACGCAAGCGCAGGGGTGGACGCGCATCCATTCCCTGGGCGCTGTTACCATTGGCGATCACGTCGATTTGGGGGCCTGCGTCAACATTGACAATGGCACCATCCGTGACACGCGCATTGGCGATGGCTGCAAAATGGATAATTTCGTGCACATCGGGCATAACGTGGTTATCGGCAAGGATTGCCTGATCTGTGGCCATTCCGGCGTTGCAGGCTCAACCGTCGTTGGGGACAATGTGGTGCTGGGCGGGATGACCGGGGTCAGCGATAACATCTTTATCGGTGATCGTGTCATTACCGGCGGCGGGACCAAGGTTCTGTCCTCCATTCCGGCCGGGCGCGTGGTGCTGGGCTATCCTGCCACCAGGATGGACAAGCAAATCGACATTTTCAAGGCGATCCGACGCCTGCCAAGGCTGGTCTTGGACGTCGCGGAGTTAAAGAAAGCGGTTTTCAAATCAGGTGGTAGTGACTAAATCCTCCGCAGGCGCACGATATAAGGGCAAACCGATGAGCACACAGGATCAGGTTATCTCCATCATCGCAGAGCATGCAGTCCTTGACCCTGCGGATGTGTCTGTGAGCAGTACGCTTGAAGAGTTGGGCATAGACAGTCTGGGGCTCGTGGAGTGCATCTTTGCAATCGAGGAGACCTTTGACATCACCGTGCCGTTTAACGCTAACAATCCGACGGAAAGCGACTTTGACATCTCCTCAGTCGCGTCCATCGTCGAAGGGATCACCCGCCTGCAGAAAGAGCAGGGCTAACATAGCATGAAACGTGTGGTGATCACCGGGGCAGGCACCATCAACGCCTTGGGCCATGACGTTCCCACAACACTTGCGGCGATGCGGGAGGGCGTGTGCGGCATCGGCCCACTGGCGCTGCGGGATGTTGAACGCTTGTCGATACAGATCGGGGGGCAGGTGCGCGGTTTTGAGGCCGAAGGACGCTACAATCGTCAGCAAATTTCCCTCTATGACCGTTTTACGCAATTTACACTGGCGGCTGCCAGTGAAGCAATCGCACAGTCAGGGTTGAGCTTTTCCGGCGACCTTGCGGCCAAATCCGGCGTCGTGTTGGGCACGGCGGGCGGCGGTGTAAGCACCTGGGATGACAACTATCGTTCCGTGTACGAGGACGGCAAAAACCGCGTCCATCCGTTTGTCGTTCCCAAGCTGATGAACAACGCGGCTGCCTCGCATGTCAGCATGCAGCATAACCTCAAAGGCCCCTCGTTTACGGTTTCGACCGCCTGCGCATCGTCAAACCACGCCATGGCGCAGGCCTTCATGATGGTAAGGTCCGGGCTTGCACCTGTCATGATCACCGGCGGATCGGAATCCATGCTGTGTTTTGGCGGCGTCAAAGCCTGGGAAGGGCTGCGTGTCATGTCGCGCGACGCCTGCCGTCCGTTCTCGGCCAACCGCAATGGGATGGTGCAGGGCGAAGGGGCAGGGGTCTTTGTTTTTGAGGACTATGAAGCGGCCAAAAAGCGCGGCGCCGACATTCTATGCGAAGTCGTGGGTTTTGCCATGTCGTCTGATGCGGCCGATATTGTTATGCCCTCCAAGAACGGGGCGGCGCGCGCGATGGCCGGCGCGTTGAGCGATGCGGGCCTGAACCGGGATGAGGTGGGATATATAAACGCGCATGGCACAGGCACTGCGGCCAACGATAAAACCGAATGCGCCGCGGTGGCAGATGTATTTGGACCGCATGCGGACAAATTGATGATGTCATCCACCAAATCCATGCATGGTCATTTGATTGGCGGCACCGGTGCTGTCGAATTACTCGCCTGCATTATGGCGCTGCGGGACGGGGTGATTGCCCCGACCATTGGCTATCAGGAACCTGATCCGGAATGTGCGCTCGATGTGGTTCCCAATGAGGCGCGCGATGCGAAAGTCACCGTCGCCTTGTCCAACGCTTTCGCCTTTGGGGGCATGAACGCGGTGCTGGCCCTGCGCAAGGTTTGAACCCGCACCGCGATGCTAGACGCAACCCTATTGGGTAAGAAATGAAGACGCCTCGAAAGCGGCTGTAAACCCTTTCAGCGACAACGTCACATTGACACGTTGATCCGGTGCCGCAATGGGCACTATGGACAGCACAGCCTGCGCGCCGCGCTTGTACAAATCGATATCAGCGGACGTCAGGCCGATCCGGGCATAACACCCGATGGTGTTGCAATAGGCGTAAGGATACTTGCGTCCGGTCTGGTCATCGACCTTTATCGCCAACTGTTCGGCCAATGCCGTTTCGAGGGGAACGACTATGGTTGCACCTGCGGCAGCCTGGCTGCCCTCAGGCAGACGGAACATGGTGAACTCAGCCACCGGAGAGCCGTTGCCATCTGACAAAAGCTGATACATCTGGCACAGATCATCCGCGTCCTCGACGACAACGCAACGCAGCGACCAGTCCTGAAAAGTCTCTCGTATGTAGGTATCGCCCGGACGCGGTGTGTCGTCGACTTCAGTACCCAATGCGAGCCCTTCGCCGGTTAACTCGCCTTGCGTCGCGTCTTGCGCATGAACGCTCATGGGTGCAGTCAAAAAACCCGCCGCCATCAAGGCGAATGCGGAAAAAACTCGAGATGTTCTGGACATGTTGGCTCCGTCTTGGATGTTTGGTGATGATCTAGCACGCTCGCAAAAGACTGTCAGGCCGAATGCCTTCAATTTTGCGCCAAAACACTTCTTTTCAGAGGCAGATCACAAAAAAAGGGAACGCGAAACCGCATTCCCTCTCTCGTATTTCTTCTCCCCGTCGGACTGGCCGACTTATTTTTGTAAAGGTACGAAACACCGCTCGACCCGTCAACAGCTAAAACTCTGATTATTCATATAAGAACCCAGTTATGAAAAAAGGCCGTACCAATAATTGGCACGGCCAGTCTAACAGGGAGGAGACCAACGCCAAAAGGACATGAATCGACGTCGGTCAATTTTACTATGGCCCTGAAAGGTTAAAAACGTATGGTCATCCTACACGAATAGAAGTGATTGGAAAAAGCAGCGTGACATCAGATATTTTCATCGGTGGTGGCGGTCCGGAATATGCGACCCAACAATTTCTGAAACTCGACTACGCCAATCGGCATGGCCTCATTGCCGGGGCGACGGGAACGGGGAAAACCGTAACTTTGCAAATTCTGGCCGAGGGGTTTGCAAATGCCGGAGTCCCCGTATTTCTATCGGATGTTAAGGGTGATTTGTCCGGGTTGGCCAAAGCAGGCAGCCCCACGCATAAGCTACACGCGCCCTTCAGTGAACGGGCTGCAAAGATAGGGTTTGCAAACTTTTCCTATGACGCGTTTCCGGTCACGTTCTGGGATGTTTTCGGAGATCAAGGGCACCCCGTGCGCACAACCGTGTCAGAGATGGGGCCGCTGCTATTGTCACGCCTGCTCAATCTGACTGAGGCGCAGGAGGGTATCATCAATATCGCCTTCCGGCTCGCAGATGAGGAAGGGTTGCCGCTGCTTGATCTGAAGGATTTGCAGTCTTTGCTGGTCTGGATCGGTGAAAATGCCAAAACCTTGGCCTTGCGATATGGCAATGTCTCTTCAAGTTCTATCGGGGCGATTCAGCGTCGTTTGTTGGTGCTGGAAAACCAAGGTGGCACCGGCCTCTTTGGGGAACCTGCGCTGCAGCTTTCCGACCTGATGCGCAGGGATTCGCAGGGGCGCGGGCAGATCAACATTCTTGCCGCAGACAAGCTGATGGGGGCCCCAGCGCTTTACGCAACCTTCCTGCTGTGGTTGCTTTCAGAACTCTTTGAAGAACTGCCTGAAGTGGGGGATCCCGACAAACCCAAACTGGTGTTTTTCTTTGACGAGGCGCATCTGCTTTTCGATGATGCCCCCAAAGCGTTGGTGGATAAGGTTGAGCAGGTCGCGCGGCTGATCCGGTCCAAAGGGGTCGGTGTCTATTTCATCACCCAGAACCCCGCAGATGTGCCCGAAGACATCCTCGGGCAACTTGGCAACCGTATCCAGCATGCGCTGCGTGCCTTCACGGCCAAGGACAAGAAAGAGCTGCGGATGGCGGCGGATACCTATCGTGAGAATCCTGAATTCGACACGGAAATCGCAATCCGTGAAGTCGGGGTCGGCGAAGCCGTGACGTCAATGCTTGAGAAGAAAGGCGTGCCCGGCGTCGTTGAGCGGACGTTGATCCGCCCCCCGTCATCCCATCTTGGACCAATCACCGCTACTGAGCGGGCTGAAATCATGGCGCAATCAGATATGGCGGCGCGTTATGATAAGACGGTTGATCGCAAGTCAGCCTATGAAATCCTGAAACAGCGCGCGGATGCGGCATCGCAGGAAGCGGAACACTCCGAAGAATTGGCGGAACAGGCCTCGGCGCTAGAGCGCGAATTCAACGCCGCGCGGCGCTACAGTGGTCAGCGGGTTACCCGATCAACATCGCGGCGCAGCACCCGCGCGCGTAAACAGCCCGAAACGATTGGTTCAGCCCTCACCAATGCCGTGCTCAAGGAGTTAAGCGGGACAACGGGTCGTCGGATGGTGCGCGGTATTCTCGGCAGTCTGTTCAAAGGGCGCTAGTTTCGCGCTGCTACTTTTCAGGGATGAGACCGCGTGGGCTGAACCGCAGGACCAACAGCAACACCATCCCCATGGTAAAGAGCCGCATGTGCGCTGCAGATTCGATCAGATGCGCCTTGAGTGCTGAACCATCGGCCATGCCAGATGTTATCAATTGCATCAGCCACAAGCCCATCGGCTCGACCTGCACCCAGAGGAACCAGATCAGAAAGCCTCCTAAGATCGCGCCGAAATTGTTGCCGGACCCGCCCACGATGACCATCACCCAGACCAGAAAGGTAAAGCGCAAGGGTTGATAGGTGCCGGGCGTCAGCTGGCCGTCCAATGTCGTCATCATAGCCCCGGCAATGCCGCAAATGGCAGACCCCAGAACAAAGATTTGCAAATGCCGCGCGGTGACGTCCTTGCCCATCGCCTCGGCGGCGACTTCATTGTCGCGAATGGCGCGCATCATCCGGCCCCACGGACTGTTCAATGCGCGCTGCGCCAGAACCAGCAGGACCACCAGCACAACCGTAAAGAGCCCTGCATACATCAGCTTGACATAGAGCGTCGAGGCGGTGACCGCATCAACTCCAAAGTCTGCGGCGCGTTCCACGAAGGCCGGGTCGTTTTGCAGATCAATTTCATAAGGCGTCGGACGCGGCAGGCCCACGACGTTTTTCACACCGCGTGCGAGCCAGTCCTCGTTCTTGAGTACGGCAATGATGATCTCCGCAATGCCGAGCGTGGCAATCGCCAGATAGTCCGAGCGCAAACCTAGCGCGGTTTTGCCAATGATCCACGCCGCAGCGGCCGCAAACAGACCCCCAACCGGCCAAGCCAGCGTAACCCAAAGCCCGCGATCAATCCCAAGCCCGCCGATATTGCCTGTCGCCGCCGGGTTTATCGACTCGATCGCATCGACACCGGGATCGAACAGGGCGCGATAGACGAAAAAACCAACGACCAGCAGCGCCAGCACGACGATTTTACGTGGCCAGCCAGCGTCCATACGCCGGCGCACACTGACAACCACAACCACCATCACGAGGGCAAAGACGAAAGCGCTCAGGATATTCCACCCCCCCGCGCTCCATGCGCCGGGTGTTGCGGGCGTTCCGATCAAAACCGCAGCCAAGCCGCCAAGGGCCACAAAGCCCATGATGCCGACGTTGAACAGCCCCGCAAACCCCCATTGCAGGTTCACACCCAGCGCCATGATCGCCGAAATCAGCCCCATGTTGACGATTACAAGCGCTGTATTCCAGCTTTGCGTGAACCCGGTGTAGAGGATCATTGCGCCGACGATCGCAAATAGCATGGTATTTTTCAGCACCGGGTTCATACTGATTTCCCTTTGAACAATCCGGTCGGCTTGAACAACAGCACGATCAGCAGGATCAGAAAGCTCACTGCGAGTTTGTAATCCGTCGACAAAAGCTGCACGAGGCCGCTGGGTTCAAGGTTTTCGGGCATGAGGTACGTCAGAACTTTTTTCCACGCGTAGGTCACGGTTACTTCGGAAAAGGCGATCACGAATCCGCCTGCAATCGCCCCAAGCGGATTGCCGAGGCCCCCTACGATGGCGGAGGCGAAGATCGGCAGAAGCAGTTGGAAATAGGTAAAGGGTTTGAACGACTTATCCAGCCCGTAAAGCACGCCCGCGATGGTGGCGAGGCCCGCGACGATCAGCCAGGTAATCATCACGACACGTTCGGGGTTGATGCCGGAGAGCAAGGCGAGGTCTTCGTTGTCGGAATAGGCGCGCATGGATTTGCCTGTGCGCGTGCGGTTGAGAAACCAGAACAGCAGGATCACGCAGATGACGGCGACGAGCACGGTAATCCCTTGCGTCGTCTTGATCGCAAGCCCCTCGCGCAGGCCTGTCATCTCGCGAAATGTGCGCGCGGAGATGATAAAGCGCTCTCCATCCGTGAAGCGCTGGTCATCTGGGCCAATGATGAAACGCACGATGCCATTGAGGATAAAAGTGACGCCCAGGCTGACAATCACGAGGATCACCGGCTTGGCTTTTTGTTCACGGTAAAACCGATAGACCATCCGGTCGGTGGCCAACAGCAAACCCATGCAGCCCAAGATGCCAAAGGGCAGGGCGAGCAGGGCGGTCGGAAACGGCCCCAGTGAAAACCCCCAGCTTTGAAACAGCCATGTGAATAAAACCGTCACCATGGCCCCAAACGCCATCGTGTCCCCATGCGCAAAATTCGAAAACCGCAGGATGCCGTAGATCAGCGTGACCCCGAGAGCGCCAAGAGCAAGCTGCGCGCCATAGGCCATGCCGGGAACAATGACGAAGTTCAAAAGGGCGATGAGGGCGTTTAGGAAGTCCATCACTAATTAACCCAATCGCAGATACCGATGTGAACGGTACTTAGCACACCTTGGGAGCTATTTCTCTGGACCGTAAGAGTCGCCGGCGAGGGTTCAAATGGACCAGTTTCCTCAATCAGGAGCACCTGCGAAAGTATTGGCGGATGAAAGCTCGAAAGAGATATTTGAAATTTCTCTTCTTCATCGGGCAGAAGTGAAAGTTGGCCGACGCCACCATCAATTACTATCCCAATCAGGTTAGGTTGTTGTTCGGAGTCAATCGTTGGCCCATCTATCAAAACGGGGTCGGCGATGACAAAAAATGAAACGCCGTCGTCGGTCAATCGCATAGCATTAAATCGCAATACCGCGGGTTCGATACCGGAGCACGTTTTGTCGACGCAAGTTTCTGCAAAGATACACTCCGCTATTTGACTTTGTGCGACAGAAGCGGGCAGCAACATCGCAATGACCGTCGCGATACGTAGTATTATCGATATACTCATGCCCATCTCTGGTCTCATCCCCCCAAAAACGATTTGCGGACTTCAGGGTCCGCCAGCATTTCCTTGCCCGTCCCCGTATATGCGTTCCGCCCCTGCACCAGCACATAACCCTTGTCGGCGATCTCAAGGGCTTGTCGGGCGTTTTGTTCCACCATCAGGATGGGGATGCCGGTGCGGGCAACCTCGATGATGCGGTCAAAAAGCTCGTCCATCACGATGGGGCTGACCCCGGCGGTTGGCTCGTCCAGCATCAACACCTTGGGTTGGGTCATCAATGCGCGGCCCACGGCGACCTGTTGGCGCTGACCGCCTGAAAGCTCGCCTGCGGCTTGGTGGCGTTTGTCGCGCAGGACTGGAAAAAGATCATAGATTTGTTCCATCGTCGGGCGGATGTCATCGGTGCGAATGAACGCGCCCATCTCCAGGTTTTCCTCGACCGTCATGGAGGTAAAGATATTGGAGGTCTGTGGCACAAATCCCATGCCCTTTGTCACCCGTGCCTGCGGGGTGAGGGCCGTGATATCCTCCCCATCAAGGCGCACATGCCCCTGCCGCAGGTTCAGCATGCCGAACACGGCCTTCATACCCGTTGATTTGCCCGCACCATTTGGGCCAACGATCACGGCGATCTCTCCGCGATCCACGGCAATCGTGCAATCGTGCAGGATGTCCGGCCCTGCGCCGTACCCGCCGGTCATGTTCTCGCCGATCAGGAAGGGCGTGGCCATCGGTGTCAGTCCATTTCCACAAGGTTCAGAAAAGTCGCGTGCAAGGCGCGGTGGTCGTCGGAATAGGCGGTCGCACCGATGACATAGCTTTGCATTTGCAGCAGTCTGCTCTCTTCCAGAAGGATGGTATTGGCAAAAACAACAGGCACCCCCCTGAAAGTCACGGAAAAGGCTATGGTGACGGCGTCCTTCCCGTCAACTTCCGCAGGCTCATCGCTTAAAACCGGAATATCACGCACGCGCACGCCCGTGATGCCGGCGACCCCATCTAGGATCACGGCTTTGGCACTATCCATTTCTATGCCCTGCGCCGTGCCGACGCGATCTGAGATGAATTGTACGAATTCCGTGTCGGCGCGCATGAATTGCGCGTCGATCGCCGCGCTTGGGGGCGGGGTCTGTGTCCAGATGGGGGAGATACCACAAAACGACAAGTCAGAGAGCACCGGCTTGCAATCAGAGCGCTGGCGATCGGTGAAGGCCCATGTCCCGTCTGAAAAGAGTGTTATGCTGCGACCCTCTACCGAACTTGACCCGACAATGGATTGTGCATGCGCGGCAGATGCGGCGACACAGAAAAGGGCAAGCGCCACGGATTTAAAGAAACCGTTTTGTATCAATGTTTTAAAACCTCTTTGTTTTTCAGCCCGGTGCCGAGATAGGCCTCGATCACCTGTTCGTTGGCCTTGATCTGGTCCAATGTACCCTGTGCCAACACGCGCCCCTCGGCCATGCAGATGACCGGATCACACAAGCGCCCGATGAAATCCATGTCATGTTCGATCACGACAAAGGTATAGCCGCGTTCCTGATTGAGACGGATGATCGCATCGCCGATGGTGTTCAACAGCGTGCGATTGACCCCTGCGCCGACTTCATCAAGGAACACGATCCGCGCATCGACCATCATCGTGCGGCCCAGTTCCAGCAGCTTTTTCTGACCGCCCGATATCTGCCCCGCTTTGTGATCCGCCAGATGTTCCACGGTCAGAAACTCCAGTACTTCGTCTGCCTTGGCGCGCAGCGCGCGTTCCTGATCGGCGATGCGTTTGCGGCCAAACCATGTGTTCCACAGCGTCTCACCCGCCTGATCGCCGGGGACCATCATGAGGTTTTCCCGACAGGACATAGATGAAAACTCATGCGCAATCTGAAAAGTGCGCAGCAACCCTTTGTGAAACAGATCATGCGGTGGCAGGCCTGTGATGTCTTCGCCTGCCATGAAAACACGGCCTGATGTAGGTTTAAGAACGCCTGCGATAACATTGAAAAGAGTTGTTTTTCCGGCACCGTTCGGCCCGATCAGCCCCGTGATCGATCCCTGCGCAATTTCCAGCGACGCCCCATCCACAGCCCGGAATCCACCAAAGTGTTTATGAAGGTCTTCGACGACGATCATGCCTGTGCCTTGCATTTTCCCAGCTTTCTTGCGGCCCCCAAAAACAGCCCGGCGTCAAAGACACCGGGCTGTTTTCGTATCAAGCGGGCTTTTACTTAAAGCCGATGGTGACGTTTGCGCCATCCTGCACTTCAATCATGCGGTAGGTGCCCGCGGATTCGCCGGGCCCGATCAATTCAACCGCAGAGGCACCGACATAGTCGACCTCGCCGCCTTCGCGCAGAATATCAAAGGCTTTGGCCAGATCACCGGGGTAGATCTTTTCGCCCGGCGCGTTGGCCACATCCAGAATGTGTTTGCCGTATTCCGCAGGATCAACGCTATTTGCCGCCTGCATCGCGAGCATGAAAAGCGCGGCTGCATCATAGCTTTCGGGCGTATAGGGCGAAGTGGCATCAAATGCGTCCCCCGCAAGCTCCTTGAGCTTTTCGATCCCTTCACCGCCGGACCCGGCAATCTGACCATAAGACCCGTCCAGCGCTGAGCCGACATTGGCGGGAAGGCTGTCACCGATCATACCACCGGGCAGGCCAAAAGTGTCAAATGCGCCTGTGTCCAGTGCCGCGTTGATAATGCCGAGGCCGCCTTGGTCAAGGTATCCCGCAACCACGAGGATATCGCCACCCGCCGAGGCCAGTGCACCCATTTCAGCGGAGTAGTCCGCCTTGCCGTCTTCATGCGCTGCAACGATTGTGACTTCGCCACCCGCGCTTTCAAAGTTGCTCTGGATCGCGTCGGCGAGACCTTTGCCGTAGTCATTATTGGTGTAGGTCAGCGCGATGGATTTTACGCCACGTTCCTGCAGGATTTCGGCCATCACCTGACCTTCGCGCGCGTCCGATGGGGCGGTGCGGAAAAACAGGCCGTTGTCTTCAACCGTGGTCAGGCCGGGCGATGTGGCAGAGGGTGAAATCATTACCATGCCGTTCGGGATCGCTACGTTTTGCAAAATCGCGCCGGTGACACCGGAGCAATCCCCGCCGATCAATCCATTGATGCCTTCAGCAATCATACGCTCGCCGTTGGATGTGCTCAGACCGTTGTCGATGCAGCCTGTGTCGGCGCGGATCGACGTCACGGTCGCCGCGTCGAGCAATTTGCCACTGTTTGTCGCTTCCGTCATCGCAAGCTCAGCGCCCGCCGCCATTGGGCCGGTCAAGGATTCAATCGGACCGGTAAATCCAAACAACACACCGAGAGTTACTTCACTATTCGTATCATCTGCCAATGAAGTCGTGGCAATCAGTGCTGCAGCCGTTGTGGCCATAAGCATCTTTTTCATTGTTAATCTCCCATATTGGAACTTGGCGTTCGCCTTGCAGATTATGCGCCCTATTTTGGAAAAGAAAGCGGTTTTGGCTGTATCGCTCGACTGCTCTGAAAAAGGTTGGAAATTCTGCCCTTTCGGGTGGAAATCAGCCTCCCAAAGACCCGGCACAGGAAGGATTTCATGCGCACAATACTGACTCTATCGTGGCTGTTCATGCTCGCTATCTCAGCGTCCGCTCTGATGGCGCGGGCCGATATCGTGTTTACCCCGGTCGTGACCGGATTGGATGAACCTTGGGCGATAGATCATCTGCCGGATGGGCAGTTGCTGATTACCGAAAAGGACGGGCGCGTGCTTTTGTGGAACGCGGGCGTGCTGCGCGAGGTTCAAGGCGCGCCGCGGGTCGTTGATCGCGGGCAGGGTGGGTTGATGGACGTGACTGTGGCGCGCGACTTTGCAACCAGCCGGTCCGTGTTTCTGAGCTACAGTAAACGCCAGCGGGGCGGCGCGGGCACGGCGCTGGCGGTGGCAACCCTGTCGCAGGATGGTGGCTCACTGCTGGATTTACGCGATATCTTTGTGATGGCGCCGGGGTCTTCCGGGGGCAGGCATTTTGGATCGCGCATTGTCGAAGGTACGGACGGAACCGTGTACCTGACCATTGGGGATCGTGGCGACAGGCCATCTGCGCAGGATCGAAACAGCCACGCAGGCAGTGTGATCCGGATCAACTGGGATGGCAGCGTTCCATCGGATAACCCATTCTTGGATACCCCCGGTGTGCAGCCTGAAATCTGGTCGTTCGGGCACCGCAATCCGCAGGGAGCCGGGCTGGATGCGCAGGGCAGACTTTGGACGGCAGAGCATGGCGCGCGCGGTGGCGACGAAATCAACCTGGTGCGCAAGGGCGCGAATTACGGCTGGCCCGTCATTTCATATGGCCGCCACTATACCGGGGGGAAAATCGGCGAGGGCACGGCGCGCGCTGGCATGGAGCAGCCGGCGTCTTACTGGGACCCGTCTATCGCACCTTCGGGCTTGTTGGTCTATCAGGGCGATATGTTTCCTGAATGGCGCGGTGACATGTTTGTCGGCTCGCTGAAAGACGACTACATCGCGCGGCTCGCCATATCCGGTGAGAAAACGCGTGAAGTTCAGCAGATCCGGAATGATGCAACCGCCCGCGTGCGTGATATTGCCGAAGCTGCGGATGGCAGCATCTGGTTTATCTCTGTTGGGAATGGAGCCATTTATAGGATCAGTAATTAAAATCAATATGTTGCGCAGATATATTGATGTGATGCATCCGCACCGGTTTCACGCGGCTGTTAAAACGACAACCGTGACGCATGACTCCCGCGCTCGCGGTAAGGAGTGGTGTCATAATGCGCCCGGTAGCATTTCGAAAAATGCGAAGGCGAAGCAAACCCGCAGGCCAGCGCCACGTTGATCACGCTCATATCGGTTTGCATCAAGAGGTTACGCGCTTTTTGCAACCGCAATTCCATATAATACCGCTTGGGGCTGCGGTTCAGGTATCGCCGAAAAAGCCGCTCAAGCTGGCGCGTGCTCATGCCGACGTCGCGCGCAAGGGTTGAGGGGCTGATCGGTTCTTCGATGTTGCTTTCCATCATCTGGATCACAAGGCTCAACTTGGGATGCCTGACACCTATACGGGTTGGAACCGACAGGCGCTGTGTGTCCTGATCCGTGCGGATCGACGTATAGATCAATTGATCCGCCACCAGATTGGCAAGATCCTCACCCTGTTGTTCGGCGATGAGTTTGAGCATCAAATCAATCGAGGATGTTCCCCCCGCTGTCGTTATCCTGTTGCCATCGACCACAAAGACGGATTTCGTCAGCGTCACATCCTCGAAATCCTCGGCAAAACTGTCTTGGTTCTCCCAGTGGATCGTCGCCTTTTTACCATCCAGCAAACCTGCCTTTGCCAATGTATAGGCAGCGGTACACAGCCCCCCCAGCATGACCCCTTTGCGAGATTCGCGTCGCAGCCAGCCCAGCACCCGCTTTGTTGTCGCTGCCTGCACATCAATGCCGCCACAGACCAAGAGAATATCGTCGCGCTGCAGATCTTCGAGGTCGCCATCCAGCTTGAAACCGCTGCCCGCGGAGCAATGCACAATGTCGCCGCCTTCTCCGATAATGCGCCACTCATACAGCGTCTCATTTGCCATACGGTTGGCAATACGCAGGCTCTCTACAGCGGCAGAAAAACACAGCAAGGTAAAGTGATCGAGCAGAAGAAACACAAACCGTTTCGGCTTTGACGTGTTTGTATCACTGCGGGATGATCGTGAGATATCGGACATTCCTGCCTCATGCTGGTCGTCATGCCACCCGGTAGGCGACCGCATGCGGACACCGAGCTTTATTCGCAACTCTGCTCACGGCCTGAAAGCGACGTCAAGAGGATGAATTTGTGATATGGTCACTCGCGCTGCGCTTTTGTATAGAGAATGTCGATATGTGAGCGCTCGCAGTGCGCGGGCCAGGAGCGGAGACGAAAAACATGAGCGAATGGACAAAATCGAGCTGGCGCGCAAAGCCGCGCATCCAGATGCCGGACTATCCTGATCAGGCTGCCCTGAACGAGGTTGAAGCACAACTGTCGCGTTATCCGCTGCTGGTATTTGCCGGTGAAGCACGCCGCCTGAAAAAGCACCTTGGTGCGGCTGGCCGGGGAGAAGCGTTCCTGTTGCAGGGCGGTGACTGTGCGGAGAGCTTTGATCAATTCAGCTCGGATGCGATCCGCGATACGTTCAAAGTGATGCTGCAGATGGCGATTGTGTTGACCCATGGTGCAAAAGTCCCGGTGATCAAAGTAGGTCGGATGGCCGGTCAATTTGCCAAACCGCGTTCGGCTGCGACTGAAACGATCGATGGGGTGGAACTGCCCAGCTATCGTGGTGATATCATCAACAAGCTGGATTTCACCTCGGACGCACGTATTCCAGACCCGCAGAACATGCTGCGCGCCTATACGCAGGCGGCAGCGACATTAAACCTGCTGCGGGCTTTTTCCACGGGTGGTTATGCCGATGTCCATCAGGTGCATGCCTGGACGCAGGGCTTTACCGAAGGTGAAAAGGCCGAAGCTTACCGCGAGGTTGCGAACCGCATTTCCGACACGCTGGATTTCATGACAGCTGCGGGGATCAATGCGGATACGGCGCACACACTGCAATCGGTTGAGTTCTACACCAGTCATGAATCCCTGCTGCTTGAATACGAAGAAGCGCTGACCCGCGTTGACAGCACCACGGGCAAATGGCTTGCGGGCTCGGGTCATATGATCTGGATCGGTGATCGCACACGCCAGCCAGACGGGGCGCATGTGGAATTTGCCAGCGGTGTCCAAAACCCAATTGGCCTCAAGGCGGGGCCAAGCATGACCTCGAATGACCTCAAGCAGCTGATGGCCAAGCTGAACCCCGAAAACGAAGAGGGTCGCCTGACCCTGATCGCGCGTTTTGGCGCCGGATCGGTGGCGGAGCATCTGCCGCGCCTGATCAAAACGGTGCGCGAAGAAGGGGCGAATGTGACTTGGGTATGTGACGCGATGCATGGCAATACCATCAAATCCTCGACCGGGTACAAGACCCGGCCGTTTGAATCGGTTTTGCGCGAGGTGCGCGAATTCTTTGCCGTTCACGCGTCCGAGGGCACGGTGCCCGGTGGTGTTCACTTTGAGATGACGGGTCAGGATGTCACGGAATGCACCGGTGGTGTCCGCGCGGTCAGCGACGAAGATCTGTCGTCGCGCTATCATACGGCGTGTGATCCGCGCTTGAATGCCAGCCAGTCTCTGGAGCTCGCCTTTCTGGTCGCCGAAGAGCTTTCTGCCCGGCGCACGCAACACCAGAACGCAGCCGTGAGCTAATGCATCGCAGGAAAAAAAATGCCCGCTGATTTCAGATCAGCGGGCATGTACGTTGGACTTTTTTGGTCGACATCAGCCTGAAGACCGCCGCCATCTGTTCGTACCGGCGATCTCCTCCCGATGAACGCAAACCTTACTTGTCGTCTGTTTTCACAAGTCTGAGGTAGGGCGCTTCGCGGCGCGGGGTCTCGGTGCGAAATTCGGCTTTGGCTTCGGCAAATCCAGGCACTTCAACGGTGGGCTTTGGCGCTGGCAACGGTTTCTTTGGCTCCCGCTTGGCACGCAACGGCATCGACTGTTCCGACACGATGGGGCGAAGCGACGAAGCCGTCACATCAAAACGCCGTGGGCTGCGGCCCATGTCACCGACAGCGACCAGCGCGCCGAGAATACGGCTGACGTCGCCAAGGTCACTCTTGAGCGGCATCAGGATCAACCGCGCGTCCAGCGGCTGCATGCCCGGCCCCTTTTCGGAGTGTAGCATCATTGTACATGTGGCGGGTGTCTCGAATACTTCTTCGAGAGTGTCGCTCAGTTGGCGCCGTGACGCGGGCGTAATGAATGCCGTCAAGGGCATCCCGCGGACCTCCATGCCCATCAGATCGCTCAGGTGACTTCCAGCGATCCGAAGCCGGGCAATTCCGGGTGCGATCCGTTCCACGATGAACGCATACTCCAGCGCCTGCTCTATTCCGCGTGGGTCGATTTCCGACCGGTTCGGCATCAACCGTGTGCCACGCAGCGCTTCCCAATAGGCCTCGACCTGGGACAATGGGGTAAAACCTGTTTCTGAAACGTGCTGTGTCATATTAACCACATTGTGCGTGTTTTTACCGCCATTGTCCATTACTTGTGCCTTCTGTTTCTGACCAGTTCCAATGGTACCGGCAGCCGTTCGGGTGTTACTTGTTAAAAACAGGAAAACTGCTTCCTGACGAGAATTGATTACTGAAACCTTAATATCAACAATTTTCACAAAATGGGCCGCTATTTTATGGAATGGTTAATCCCAGCCTGCGTGGTATTGGGGTGCGCCTGTGCGCGTCCGGGGTTGCTCTGATCGGTTAAACTGCCATAAAGCAAGGCGATAACGGCTTTGCGAAAGGATTTGCGGATGCTCCGATCCATGACCGGTTTTGCTTCGGCAACCGGCAACCTTGCCCCACATGCATGGAGTTGGGAGTTGCGGTCCGTAAATGGCAAAGGGCAGGATCTGCGTCTGCGCGTGCCGGATTGGATTGACGGGCTTGAGGTTGGGTTGCGTAAAATGCTCGGCGCGCAAACGGCCCGTGGTAATATTACGCTCTCTCTGAGGCTGGTGCGGGATGAAAACATAACGTCCCTTCGGATTAACCAAGAACAGTTGCATAGCGTCCTCAAGGCCATTGATGCGGTCGAGGCGGAAGCCGCCGCAATGGGTGTTGCCCTGACGCCGTCAAAAGCCTCTGATATCGTGACGATGCGCGGTGTTCTGGAGGCGGGTGCGGTGGACGATGATCCTGCACCGCTGATGACCCATCTGCTGGAGGAGGCAAAGACGCTGATCGGCGCATTCAATGAAATGCGGCGCGCCGAAGGGGCCGCGCTGGAAAAGGTGCTGCTGTCTCAGTTGGATGAAGTGGCGGCGTTGACCGAACAGGCCAAAGAGCACTCAAGAACGCGCAGTGCCGAGGCTGGCGATATCCTGCGCCGTAACCTGCGCCGTTTGCTCGACAATACCGACAATGTGGATGATGACCGCCTGGCGCAGGAATTGGCGCTGATTGCGGTCAAATCCGACGTGACCGAAGAGATTGACCGCCTTGCCGCGCATATTTCCGCCGCGCAAGACCTGATCGGGCAGGGTGGTCCCGTCGGACGCAAACTGGATTTCCTGATGCAGGAATTCAACCGCGAGGCAAATACGCTTTGTGCCAAGGCGCAAAACACCGAGCTGACACGCTGTGGGCTTGCGCTGAAGGCGGTGATTGATCAGATGCGGGAACAAGTACAAAATGTGGAGTAACAGATGACGCCCATGCGCCGTGGACTTTTGATCATCCTCAGTTCGCCCTCTGGCGCCGGAAAATCGACGCTGGCACAACGATTGCGGGACTGGGACGCGGATATTGAATTTTCGGTGTCCGCGACGACACGGGCTGCGCGTCCGGGCGAAGTAGATGGGCGTGAGTATCGCTTTGTGGACGAAACCGCGTTCAAATCGCAGGTTACCAAGGGCGGCATGCTCGAACATGCGCATGTTTTCGGCAACTTTTACGGATCGCCAAGCGGCCCTGTACAGGATGCCATCAACGCGGGCCGTGATGTGTTGTTCGATATTGACTGGCAGGGTGCCCAACAAATCACCAATTCGGCCCTGAGCGCGCATACGCTGTCCATTTTCCTATTGCCGCCCTCGATCCGCGAGTTGCGCAACCGTCTGGAAAAGCGCGCACAGGATGATGCCGCAACGATCGCGCGCCGCATGGACAAGAGTTGGGATGAGATCAGCCATTGGGGCAGCTATGATTATGTGCTGGTGAATGACGATCTGGATACCACCGAGGCGCATCTGAAAACCATCGTTACGGCCACACGCCTGCGGCGCAGCCAACAGCCGGGACTGACCGAACATGTGCGCCACCTGCAATCCGAATTCGAAAGGTTATCATGACGTTATACGCTTTAGGTGAGAGTGTACCTCAACTGCATGAGGACACATGGGTTGCCCCGGATGCAAACCTGATTGGTCAGGTCGTGCTGGAAGCGGGGGCCTCCGTGTGGTTCGGGGCTACCATCCGCGCGGACCATGAGGAAATCCGCGTTGGCGCCGGGTCAAATGTGCAGGAAAACTGCGTCTTTCACATTGATGCCGGGTATCCGCTGCGCATTGGGGCGGGTTGCACGATCGGGCATAAGGTGATGCTGCATGGATGTACTATTGGCGACAACTCCTTGATCGGTATGGGCGCGACGGTGCTGAACGGCGCCCGGATCGGCAAGAATTGTCTGATCGGGGCAGGGGCTTTGATCACTGAAAACAAGGTGATACCGGATAATTCTCTGGTGATGGGTGTGCCGGGTAAAGTTGTGCGTGAACTGGACGAGGCGGCCATCGCAGGGCTGAGGAATTCAGCGCTGCACTATCAGAAAAACATGCGCCACTTCAAACATAAGCTTCGTGCTGTAGAGAGCTGATATGAAAAATGAAAAAGGATCTGTGGTACGGCCCGATGCTCTGCCGCATTCGGCCTCCAGACCGGTTGTTACGCCGCTCAGCCCCTCTGTTGTCTATGCCTCTGATACACCCGACATGCTGGATCAGCAGTACGAAGGCGGGTTGCAGGGCTATACCTATTCGCGCGAAGGGCACCCGAATGCGGACGTAGTGGCCAAACGGCTCGACCGGATGGAAAACGCGCCGTTTCCGGGCGTGATGACCGGGTCCGGCATGGGCGCGGTGTCGGCGGTTCTGCTGGGGCTGACACAGACCGGGGACCATGTGGTCGGCGGCAATCAGCTTTATGGTCGCTCGCTGCGCATGATGAGCGAAGACCTGCCCCGGCTTGGCATTGCAACAACGTTGGTCGATGTGGGTAATATTGAGGCAGTGCGTGCGGCCCTGCGGCCCACGACCCGGATGATCCTGGTCGAGGTCGTCTCAAACCCAACACTGCGGCTGGCAGATATCGTGGGCCTTGTTGATCTGGCGCGCGAAACCGGTGTGCTGCTGGTGGTGGATAACACATTTACCACCCCGATGGCCTTCAAGGCGCTGGATGCAGGCGCTGATGTGGTCATCCATTCGGTCACCAAGCTGCTGGCAGGTCATTCCGATGTGATGCTGGGCTATGTTGCGGCCAAAGATCACGCACTGAATGATCGTTTGCGCGTCTTTTCCGTGACCATGGGTCTCTCGGCCAGTCCGTTTGATTGCTGGCTGGCGGAGCGTGGTCTGTTGACTTTTGAGTTGCGGTTTGAACGGGCGCAGCGCACGGCGGCCATACTCGCGGATCATCTTGCCGCACTGCCGGGTGTTAAACGGGTGCTCTATCCCGGACGCGCCGATCACCCTGATCACCAGCGCGCCAAAGCGCTGCTGGAAGGCAGAAACTGCAATATGGTGAGTTTTGAACTCAATGGCACCCGACAGGCGGCCAATGCCTTTACCCGCGCGGCCGAAGGACTTTCGTTTGCGCCGACACTGGGGGATGTGGGCACGACGCTGTCGCATCCTGCATCCTCGTCGCACCGGGCACTGAGCCCCGAACAACGCGCGGCACTTGGCATATCGGAAGGGTTTTTCCGGGTTTCCGTAGGACTTGAAGAACCGGATACCTTATGCGCCATCTTTACCGAAGCTGTGCACGCGGCGGTTAGCCCGTAGAGAGGACCGAGGCAAAGACATGGCAGAGGCAATTGATGAAGTGCTCGCAGCGCTGCCGATGCCGGTCTTGGCCATTGATGGCAGCGAACGGATTGTGGCCGCGAACAAGGAAGCAACAGCACTTGTCGGACAAGGTCTGGCCGGGCGCCACTATGTTACGATTTTACGCCAGCCGCAGTTGATCGAAACGATTGCTGCAGTGCTGCAAGACAGCCAGCCGCGCGTTTCTCAATATCTGTCCAACGACGGCATCGAAGACACCACCTATCGCGTCACGGCGCGGGTGCTGCCGAACCTGCGCGTTGTGGTGCTGGCCTTTCAGGATGTGAGCCATCTGGAACAGGCAGGCCAGATGCGCCGGGATTTTGTCGCCAATGTCAGCCATGAATTACGCACGCCGCTTACTGCTCTTATGGGGTTCATCGAAACGCTGCGGGGGCCCGCACGTGAGGATGCAGCCGCACGGGACAGGTTTCTGGACATCATGCAGGGGGAAGCAGGGCGCATGAACCGGCTGGTCGGTGACCTGCTGTCTCTGAGCCGGGTTGAGGGGGATCAAAGGGTGCGCCCGCGAAAAAGCGTGAACCTCAGCGATGTCGTCAGTTCCGTCGCGCGCACACTTGCGCCGCTGGCCAAGGATACCTCTGTTGTGCTCGACTGTGATCTTCCTGATCACCCTGTGGGCCTGATCGGTGATGCGGATCAACTCATGCAAGTGGTTACAAACCTGGTGGAAAACGCTATTAAATATGGCGCTTCCGGAGGGCGGGTTATCATCAAACTGACCGAAGTCGCGCGTGATTTGTCGTTGCGCGCACCGGGTGTCTATATCAGCGTCACGGATTTTGGACCCGGAATTGATCCGGTGCATTTGCCACGGCTGACCGAGAGGTTCTATCGTGCAGACAGCCACCGCAGCCGGGCTTTGGGCGGTACAGGGTTGGGTCTGGCAATCGTGAAACACATTATCAACCGCCATCGTGGGCGTCTGCGCATAGAAAGTGAATTGGGGCAGGGGGCGACGTTTACCGTTGTCCTGCCGCTTGACCTTAACACCGTCTGAAAACGAATCTGGCAAAGGTCCTCGGGCTGCAGGCAGGCAGTGCAAAAGATGGGCTGTGCAGCGTTTTCACACTTAAATTCAACGCAGTAGATTAATCTTTTCCCTTGTCATGAAACCGTTACACAACTGTCACAAAAGGATAGCGTCCAAACCGTAGCTATCCGACAGATGGTCGCTGAAATGGACGGCCACAGATTCGTTTCATGACAGGAGCTATCATGTCGTTTGTAAAACTCTCTACCTCCGCAGTGGCGATCGCCGTTGTTACCGCAACAACCGCCGCGGCGCGTGATCAGGTTCAGGTCGCCGGGTCATCCACCGTATTACCCTATGCCGCCATCGTGGCCGAAGCCTTCGGTGAGAACTTTGAATTCCCGACGCCGGTTGTTGAATCCGGTGGATCCTCTGCAGGTCTCAAGCGCTTTTGCGAAGGCGTGGGCGAGAATACCGTCGATATCGCCAATGCATCGCGTCAAATCCGGGAGCGTGAAATCGCAGCCTGCGCCGAAAATGGCGTAACTGACATTATCGAAGTGCGGATTGGCTATGACGGCATCGTCTTTGCCAGCCAGCAGACAGGCCCCGCATTCACCGAATTCCAGCCGTCTGACTGGTATACCGCACTTGCCGCAGAATTGCCTGTTGATGGCAAAATGATTGCCAACCCGAACGCCACCTGGGATTCGGTAAACGCGGCCCTTCCTGCGGTCGATATTGCGGCATTCATTCCCGGCACCAAACACGGCACCCGCGAAGTCTTTGAGGAAAAAGTGCTGTTGCAAGGCTGTGAAGACACAGGTGCCATGCAAGCCATGATGGACATGGGTATGGACGAAGATGCAGCAGAAAGCGCCTGCATGGCCGTGCGCACAGATGGAAAATCCGTGGATATCGACGGGGATTACACAGAGACGCTGGCGCGGATTGACAGCAACACCAATGGTATCGGTGTGTTCGGTCTGGCATTCTACGAGAACAATACAGACAAGCTGAAGGTGGCCACAATGGGCGGCGTTCAGCCAACAACCGAGACCATTTCAACAGGCGATTACCCCGTGTCGCGCCCGCTTTTCTTTTACATAAAGAAAGCCCATATCGGCGTGATCCCGGGTCTCAAAGACTTTGCCGAGTTCTTTGTCTCGGATGAAATCGCGGGTCCGGATGGGCCTTTGGCTGAATATGGTCTGGTTTCTGACCCCGCCCTGTCCGAGACACAAGCGGCTGTAGCGGACGAAAAAGTGCTTGGCGGCAATTCCTGACCTGCCTTTTTTCAAAGTGGCTGAAGGCGGCGATCACCGCGGCCTTCAGCAAGAACCGGTTAAGCCTGCAAAGAGGTTGGGTGCATGAATTTGGGGATCACAGGATACGTTGTTCTTGCCATTATGGCACTTACAATCGGGTCCTTCATGATGGCGAAGGCGCGCGCGAAATCTGCCGCTGGTGGTGATATCCGGCTTTTGCATTCCTTACCGAACTACTACGGATACAACGCTGCGATGTTTGCAGCCGTTCCGGCCTTGGGCATGCTGGTCATATGGCTGTTGGCGCAGCCCATTATGATCGAAAATACGGTCTATAATTTACTGCCTGATAGTATCGTCAACGAAGGATCAAACCGCAGCCTTGTGATGAGCGACGTGCGCCGTGTCGCGGAAGGCCTTGATATTGCGGTCGCTTCAGGCGCTCTGTCAAAAGAGGACGCAAATCAGATCAGCACTGATACCTCCGACATCCGCAGTATTCTGGGTGGTGTCGGCGTCGCTCTGGGCTCCGATGTTGATCCGGAGGTCTTGGTCGCAGCACAGCAATACCGCACCAAGTCGGCTTCAGGTACTGCATGGATGGCAGTCATTGTTCTGACGGCAGCACTGGTGGGCGCAGCCGCCAGCATATTTGTCAGCAAAGCAGATTTCCGGGCGCGTAACGTTGTCGAACGTTTTGCCCTCGGCATGCTTATGGTCGCGGCTTCGCTGGCCATTTTGACGACTGTGGGTATTGTCTTGTCGATGCTGTTTGAGAGCATGAACTTCTTTCGCATGCATTCCTGGACGGACTTCTTTTTCGGGGACACATGGGCGCCGAATTTCCGGGGCAACAGCGATTTATCCATTTTGCCGCTGCTGTGGGGGACGTTGTATATCTCGATTGTCGCCTTGCTGGTTGCTGTGCCGATCGGCCTGTTTGCAGCGATTTATCTCTCGGAATATGCAAGTTCAGGGGTGCGTTCTTTTGCGAAGCCACTGCTTGAAATTCTCGCCGGTATTCCAACCATCGTATACGGTCTTTTCGCGCTGCTGACGGTCGGGCCGTTTCTGGTGAGCATCTTTGGACGTGGCGAAGCGGGTCTGCTCGGGGTCGAGTGGATGAGCGGTGCGACCGCTGTCTTGACCGCTGGTTTGGTCATGGGGATCATGTTGATCCCGTTTGTATCTTCCTTGTCCGATGACATCATCAACGCGGTGCCGCAGGCGATGCGGGATGGTTCCTTGGGGTTGGGGTCGACCAAGTCGGAGACAATCCGTCAGGTCGTTCTGCCCGCCGCATTGCCCGGCATTGTCGGTGCGGTTCTATTGGCGGCGTCCCGCGCGATTGGTGAGACGATGATCGTTGTGCTGGGGGCAGGGGCCATTGCCAAGTTTTCGCTCAACCCGCTGGATGCCATGACGACCATCACCACACGGATTGTCAGCCAACTGACTGGCGACACGGATTTCGCCAGTGCAGAGACGCTTGTCGCCTTCGCCCTTGGCCTCACACTTTTCGTTTTGACCCTCGGGCTGAACGTGATCGCGCTCTATATCGTGCGCAGATATCGGGAGCAGTACGAATGAGCGACGCGACAACCACTGCAATACCATCTAATCCCTCTACGCCACCACGCAAAGGATCGCTGCTGACGCAGGATGCGCGGACAAAAAAGCGCAATGCGGCTGAGACGCGGTTCAAGGCCTACGGGATGATTGCGATTTCGATCGGCCTGCTGATGCTGATAACGCTGGTTTTCAATATCGTGTCTCGTGGCACCGGCGCGTTTCAGCAAACCTTTGTCACACTGGAGGTGAGCCTGCCGGCAGACAAGCTGGATAAGGCCGGCAACCGCAACCCGGACGAGATGCGCAAAGTCTCAACCTTTGGATATGCCCCTTTATTGCGGACGGCATTTGAAGAGCATATCGCGGAAAAAGGCTTTGAAACCGACCTCAGCCCCAAAGAAATGGCAGGAATTCTTTCTGGTGGCGCGCAGGCGCAGCTGCGGAATTTCGTGTTGGCGGGCCCTTCGGTTGTCGGGGAGCGGGTAGAGTTCGAATTTCTCGCCTCCGGCCGCGTGGACGGATACATCAAGGGGCGGGTCAGCCGGGACAGTATCGAAAACGACAAAAATATCAGCCCCGCACAACTGGATCTTGTGGACCTGCTGATTGAGGAAGGCACGGTTGAGAAACGGTTCAACCTGTCATTTATCACCGGTGCCGACAGTTCTGGTGCTTGCGCTGCCGATTGGCGTTGCCGCCTCGATCTACCTTGAGGAATTCGCGCCGAAAAACTGGATCACGGATGTGATCGAAGTGAATATCTCAAACCTTGCGGCTGTGCCCTCGATTGTCTTTGGTATCTTGGGCTTGGCTGTCTTTATCAACTACATGCATTTGCCAAACTCCGCGCCCTTGGTTGGCGGGCTGGTGCTGACGCTGATGACGCTGCCCACCATCATCATCTCAACCCGCGCCTCTCTGAAAGCTGTGCCGCCGTCCATCCGTGATGCGGCCCTCGGGGTAGGGGCCTCCAAGATGCAATCCGTATTCCACCACGTCCTGCCGCTTGCCGCGCCCGGTATCCTGACAGGGACCATCATCGGGCTGGCGCAAGCTTTGGGAGAGACAGCGCCCCTGTTGTTGATCGGTATGGTCGGCTTTATTGCGTCAAATCCGCCAGACAGCATCGCCGCAGGATTGATGGACCCGAACTCCGCCATGCCCGCGCAGATCTACGAGTGGGCCAAACGCTCTGATCCGGCATTTTATGAGCGCGCATGGGGTGGCATTATTATCCTGCTTGGGTTCCTCGTGACGATGAACACCCTCGCTGTCATCCTGCGTCGCCGTTTTGAACGGCGCTGGTAAAGGAATACTGTTATGAACGATATGAGAATACTGGAGAGAGACGTGGATGCGAAAGCCATCAAGATTTCGGCAAAAGACGTGCAGGTCTTTTATGGCGACAACCATGCGATCAAAGACGTCAATGTGGAAATTCAGGACAAGACCGTCACCGCGTTTATCGGCCCGTCTGGCTGCGGAAAATCGACGTTTCTACGTTGTCTGAACCGTATGAACGATACGATTGATATATGCCGCGTCGAAGGTGACATCTCGATCGACGGCGAAGACATCTATGATAAACGTGTTGACCCGGTCCAGTTGCGGGCAAAGGTCGGTATGGTGTTCCAAAAACCAAACCCCTTTCCCAAATCCATCTATGACAATGTGGCCTATGGGCCGCGTATCCATGGGCTGGCGCAGAACAAAGCGGAATTGGACGATCTGGTTGAACACTCCCTGCGCCGCGCTGCGATCTGGGGTGAGGTCAAGGACCGGCTCGACGCGCCGGGCACCGGCTTGTCGGGCGGGCAGCAGCAGCGCCTGTGCATTGCCCGCGCCATCGCGACACAGCCCGAAGTCCTGTTGATGGATGAGCCCTGTTCAGCGCTGGATCCCATTGCAACGGCACAGGTCGAAGAACTGATCGACGATCTGCGACAGAATTATTCGGTTGTGATTGTGACACACTCTATGCAGCAAGCAGCCCGGGTCAGCCAAAAGACGGCCTTTTTCCACCTTGGTAATCTGGTGGAATATGGCGAGACCGGGACGATATTCACGAACCCAGAAGACCCACGCACTGAAAGCTATATCACCGGGCGTATTGGATAGAATGATGATTGACGAACAACATATCGCGTCCGCCTTTGACCGTGACCTTGAAGCGATTCAGGCGCAGATCATGAAGATGGGCGGGCTGGTCGAAGCAGCCATTCGCAACGGCGCGCAATCACTGGACACGCGCGATGAGGAACTGGCCGAAGAGGTCCGAAAAGCCGATAAATCCATCGATAATCTTGAAGAGATGATCAATGAAGAAGCTGCCCGTGTGATTGCCTTGCGCGCGCCCACTGCGCGGGACCTGCGGCTGATCCTGAGCGTGATAAAGATCAGTGCGAACCTTGAACGGATCGGGGATTACGCCAAGAACATGGCAAAACGGACCGGCGTTCTGGCCCAGATGGCGCCGGTGGATGACAGCAGTGCCGCATTGCGCCGGATGGCGCGCGAGGTCGAACATATGCTCAAGGATGCGCTGGACGCCTATGTGCAGCGGGACGCAGAACTTGCGATGGATGTGATCGCGCGCGACAAAGAAGTCGATCAGATGTACAACGCGCTGTTTCGTGAATTCCTGACCTTCATGATGGAAGATCCCCGCAATATTACCGCCTGCATGCATCTTCATTTCATAGCCAAGAATATTGAGCGCATGGGCGATCATGTGACGTCGATCGCAGAACAGGTTGTCTATCTGGTGACCGGCGAACACCCCGAAGACCCGCGCCCGAAGGCCGATGAAACGTCAGTGGTTGCCAAAGGACAGCGATGATGTCAGCCGATCAACCACTTGTTCTGGTCGTCGAAGACGAATCTGCACAACGCGAAGTTCTGACCTATAACCTTGAGGCCGAGGGTTTTGCGGTCAGCCGTGCGGACAACGGTGAAGAGGCAATGATGCTGGTGGATGAAACAGCGCCTGATTTAATTGTACTGGATTGGATGATGCCAAACCTGTCGGGCATCGAGGTTTGCAGGCGGTTGAAATCAAAGCCTGAAACCCGCGCGATCCCGATCATTATGCTGTCGGCGCGCTCAGAAGAAGTGGACCGGGTGCGCGGCCTTGAAACCGGCGCGGACGACTATGTGATCAAGCCCTATTCTGTCGTTGAACTGATGGCCCGCGTGCGCAGCCAGTTGCGGCGCGTGCGTCCGGCGGCCACAGGCGAACGGCTTGAGTTTGAGGATATCGTTCTGGATGCCTCAAGCCACCGCGTGAGCCGGGGCAAAAGCGAATTGAAACTTGGTCCCACCGAATTTCGCCTGTTGTCCACTTTCATGGAAAAACCGGGGCGCGTGTTTTCACGAGAACAGCTGCTGGACCGTGTGTGGGGCCGTGACATCTATGTCGACACGCGTACCGTAGATGTACACATCGGACGCTTGCGCAAAGCACTGACGCAATTTGGCGGATCAGATCCGTTGCGCACCGTGCGCGGTGCCGGCTACGCGCTGGGGTAGGGGGCGCGACTTAGTCAGTTGTTGGCCGCAACCCAAGGATTGACCGCGCGTCTGCGCAGCTTGCGACGGGCCTTTCATACTTTTCGCACAGTTGCGCGGCACGCTGGATCAATGCCGCATTTGACGGCGCCAGCGTAGTACGATCAAGGCGCACGTTATCTTCCAGACCTGCACGTGTGTGCCCGCCAGCCGCGATGGCCCATTCGTTGACCTCGATCTGAGCCGCACCGATACCAGCTGCACACCACGCCGCATCGGGTGCTCTCGACTTCATCGTTTGCACATAGAAATCAAAGACCTCTTTATCGGCGGGCATTGCATTTTTCACACCCATGACGAACTGCACATACAAGCGTCCGTATAGCGCACCTGCTTTGTGCATTTGCATCGCTTGAAGGATGTGGCTCAGATCAAAAGCCTCGATCTCAGGTACCACCTCATTGGCGCGCATTTCGCCCGCAAGCCAGGACACCAGATCCGGCGGGTTTTCATAAACGCGCGTTGGAAAGTTGTTAGACCCAACCGACAGGGACGCCATATCCGGACGCAGCTTCAACATGCCACCGCGCTCTTGGCCGGCACCAGAGCGGCCACCGGTGGAAAACTGAATGATCATGCCCGGGCAGTGTTTCTGCACACCTTCTTTCAGCGCTGCAAATTTCTCCGGATCAGACGAAGGGGTTTCATCCGCGTTTCGTACATGAGCGTGACAGATGCTGGCACCAGCCTCATAGGCCGCATGGGTGCTTTCTATCTGCTCATTGATGGTGACCGGTACAGCAGGATTCGCGGCCTTGGTGGGCACACTGCCAGTGATCGCAACACAAAGAATACATGGGTTTGTCATGTTAGGCCCTTTACCGGGTAATCGCTCAATCGGACAAAAGCACATCTGAACCCTCGGTGACACACCATATTTCAGGTCCAGAAACCGGAAAGCTCTGGTTTAGCTTTGATGATTTCATAAATGAAGGTATTTTTGTGGCATGCGCCGGTACTATAGGATCTGAACAATCCTATTATTAACATAATCATGATTATAAACTTACCGGCTGTTATTGACAAACCCCGGATCAACTCAGAAATAGACACGTTAGCCCTCTGACAATCCGTCCTTTGTGGGACCTGTCATCCCCATCCCGAGGCTGTGTAAACAAACTGATTTGGATGTGACGGTCAAGCCGCAGTGTCAAATTGATGACGCCGCAGTCCCTGTCATTGCTGGACAGGCTGTTCGGGACCTGTCACGTCACATGGCACACACTACGCGAGCAAGACATCATGGCATCAGTTCTCATTCTCAACGGTCCAAACCTTAATCTGCTGGGGTCCCGCCAGCCCGAAGTTTATGGCAAAACCACTTTGTCTGATATTGAGGATATGTGCAGAGCGCACGGTCAAGACACTGATCTTGATGTGGTTTTCTCCCAATCCAATTACGAAGGTGCGCTGGTCGACGCGATCCATGCCGCTCGTGAAACGCATGTTGGGATTATCCTGAATGCAGGCGCTTATACGCATACGTCTATTGCCTTGATGGACGCGATAGCCTCTGTTGAGCTACCGTGTATTGAGTTGCATCTTAGCAATGTCCATGCTCGCGAAGAGTTCCGGCACACTTCCTATATCTCCAAAGTGTGTATCGGCGTGATCTGTGGGTTTGGCGCACAGGGGTATGTCTTAGCAATGGACGCGCTGAAGGCTCATCTGAAACTTTAAAACACCCAGATAGAAATCTGAATTTAAAAACAAAAAGGCACCCCGAAACGGAACGCCTTTAGTGTTAGTGTGTTTAAAAGAATCTTACCCTTTGACGGCCTTGGCCACCTCGGCTGCAAAGTCTTCTTTGACGACTTCAATGCCTTCGCCGACTTCAAGGCGTACGAAACCAGTGATGGTCACACCCGCCTCTTTCGCTGCGTCGCCCACGGTCAGATCAGGGTTCACGACAAAGGACTGGTTCAGCAATGTCACCTCGGACATGTATTTCTTCATGCGGCCGATGATCATCTTTTCGATCACTTGCTCAGGCTTACCGCTTTCACGCGCGATATCCATCTGAACCTGCTTTTCTTTCTCGACAACTGCGGGGTCCAGATCGGCTTCGGACAAAGACGCAGGGTTCACGGCGGCAATGTGCATCGCGACCTGTTTGCCAAAGGCTTCGTCGCCACCATTTGTTGCAACAAGAACGCCAATTTTACCCATGCCCGGTGCCGCCGCGTTGTGCACATAGGACACCACGTTTTCGCCATCGATGCTGGACATCCGGCGCACGGACATGTTTTCGCCGATAACCGCAACCGCATCAGTCACCGTTTGCTCGACGGTCTTGCCGCCCATATCCGCTGCGCGCAGGGCGTCAACATCTGCAGCACCCAAAGCAACATCAGCGATGCCCGCGACCATTTTCTGGAAATCCGCATTCTTACCAACAAAATCGGTTTCGGAGTTCACTTCGACAGCCACGCCGTGGCCACCCTCCACTTTGACAGCGACAAGACCCTCTGCCGCGGTACGGCCAGATTTCTTAGCTGCCTTGGCCAGGCCCTTGGTGCGCAGCCAATCGACTGCCGCATCCATATCACCGTCGTTTTCGGTCAACGCTTTTTTGGCGTCCATCATGCCTGCGCCCGTGCTGTCGCGCAGTTCTTTCACCATTGCGGCCGTAATCGCCATCTCAGGTTCTCCTTTAGGAATTATTCGGATTTTTGGGGCAGGTGTGCCCTGCCCCATATGTCGTGCGTGAGTTTAAAACTCAGGCCTGCGCTTCTTCGGCAGGCGCTTCAGCTGCAACGGCCTCTTCGACCGGGGCTTCTTCCATGGCACCAAGATCAACGCCTGCCGCACCCAGTTGAGCGGACATGCCATCAAGGGCTGCGCGTGCAGCCAGATCGCAGTACAAGGAGATCGCGCGGGACGCGTCGTCATTGCCCGGAATGATGTAATCAATGCCATCGGGCGGGCAGTTTGTATCGACGACGGCCACAACCGGAATGCCCAGCTTGTTGGCTTCAGCAACCGCCAAGGCTTCTTTTTTGACGTCGATCACAAAGATCAGATCGGGGCGACCGCCCATTTCGCGGATACCACCAAGCGAGGATTGCAATTTGCCTTGATCCCGCTCCATGCCGAGGCGCTCTTTCTTGGTGAGACCTTCAAAGCCGCGCTCTGATTGCTCATCGATTGCCTTCAGACGGTTGATCGACTGCGAAACAGTCTGCCAGTTTGTGAGCGTGCCACCCAACCAACGGTGGTTCATGTAATATTGTGCGCATTTTTCTGCAGCATCGGCGATGGGCTGTTGCGCCTGACGCTTGGTGCCTACGAACAGAATGCTGCCGCCCTTGGCGACGGTGTCACGGATCGCCTGCAATGCCTGATCCAGCATTGGAACGGTTTGCGTCAGATCCATGATGTGAATGCCGTTGCGCGCGCCATAGATGAACGGACCCATACGGGGGTTCCAACGCTGCGTCTGGTGGCCGAAGTGAACGCCTGCTTCAAGCAATTGGCGCATGGAGAACTCTGGAAGAGCCATGTTAGTCTACCTTTCCGGTTTATTCCTCGGCGGGGGCATGACACCATTTGGTGCCAACCGGCGGACCGACGGGGATGTCTCCCCCATCAAGCCCAAACCCCGCCTGCGGGTTTCAGTGGCCGCCGTATAGGCCAGCATGTGCCGCGGCGCAAGGACTGAATCCGACTGCTGTGCGTAAACTCTGCGTTTGGGTGCTGCGAGCTCTTGCATGCCATAACTGCCGCGCCCTAAAGTGTCGCCAAAGGACCGCAAAGGTCTCACAAAAATTGGGAGATTTCATGAAACAAGATCTGATTGCCGCCGCATTATCGCTCGCAGTGCTGAGCCCGGTTGCGGCTGTTGCACAGGAGGTCACGCTTGCACCTGCTGATCCGCAACCAAAGGCCAGCGCACTGGCGCCGGGCCTTGCGGTGAATTATGCGACGATTCCAAGCAATGTACGGTCCATAGATCTTGCACGTAAATCGCTTGAACGACGCTCGGAACCAGGTGCACCCATTGCCGGATTATCCCTTGAGGATACTAAAGGAGGCGACAAGGTTCTGACATCTGAGCGCGCAGAACAGGTCGCCGCAGATATTTCTGGATTCATAAAGTTCGATGCGGCAGGCACATATACCCTCGATTTCCTCAGCAATGATGGGCTGCAAATCGCAATTGGCGGGCAAGAAGTCGGGTTCTACGACGGTGTTCATCCCTGTGGCTATGTGGGTGAGATCGAAGTCGCGGTGCCTCAGGCGGGATATTACGCGCTCGAAGCGACCTATTTTCAGCGCAAAGGCACGGCCTGCCTGATGATGGAAATCGGCCCGGACAGCGACGGGCTTGAACTGGCGTCGGACGACATTTTCTTTCACCGGCCTTGAGGCCAAATCAGGCGGTATGCCCGGACCGGATCGCCTCCTCAGCAGTCAGTGCAAGGGTTTTGCGATCCTCAAAAGACGCCACTGACAGTGGCGCATGGTAGTGCACATCCACCCGCCCGTGTCGCGGCGCGGCCAGCAGCATCAGCAGGTGCGGGCCAAAATCCATATCCCCCCACCACCCGTAAAAACGCGGATCGGCATGTTCAGGCGCGGTGTAACGCAGCGATACGGGCTGCACCTGGATTGAGCCACGTAAATCCGGCGCAAAGAATGCGGCGAACAGGCTGGATTTAAACGGCAGCACACGCAATCCATCGCTGCTGGTGCCTTCCGGGAAGAACAGTAAACGATGCCCTGCCCCGAGGCGCTGCGCAAAGAGCTCTGATTGCTGCGCCACTTTCGAGCGGTTTCGTTCGATGAAAACGGTGCCAGTGGCGCGGGCCAGCCATCCGATGCCGGGCCACGCGGCCACTTCGGACTTGGAGACGAAATAAAGCCGTGTCGTGGCGTTCAGCACAAAGATGTCCAGCCAACTGGAATGGTTGGCCACCAATGCGCCTGCGGTTTTTGCAGGGCTGCCACCAGAATGCAGTTTCAACCCGATGATGCGCAACGCATTGCGACAAACAAACACGGTAATATACGGGGTGCAGGGGCGGTGCGCCCCGAACAGCGGCTTTTCGATCAGGCGCAACAGTAACAGCGTCAATAATCCGCCAAAAACCAGCCCCCCCAGCAGCGGCCCCTTGATGCAAACCCGAACCCACCCGGACAGAGTAATCGCGGGCATTTCCGGCGGGGGTGTTGTGCTATGCCAGGTCGGACTCAAGCGCCGGCACCTTGATACAAGCGCGCCTGCCGGTGGTTCATCTGGGCGGTATCCAGCACCAGACAGACATCTGTGGTATTGAATGCATGGTCGATAAAGGCCCCCTCCCCGACGAAACCGCCCAGACGCAGATAGGCTTTGATCAGCGACGGGACCTGCACCATTGCAGCGCGTCGGTCGAGCTCTGTTTCTGCAATTAAGTTCATAGGTTGATAGGCTTCTTCGCGTGCGCGCACCCGCAGGTCAGGTGGCGCAAGATGCCGATGGTGCAGAAGCGACAAAGGTTGTGCAAGTGCTTTGGCGTCGGTGCCATGAAAGCTCGCCACGCCGAAAAGCACCTCAATCCGGTGGTTCGCGATATATGTGGCCAGCCCGCTCCACAGGTGATACATCGCCATGCCCCCTCTGTAATCGCGGTGCAGACAAGAGCGACCCAACTCCAGCACACGGCGTCCCGAATTCAGCAATGCGGACAGATCATATTCAGACGCAGAATAGAATTCACCCGCCTTGACGGCCTGCTCCTGTCGCATCAAACGATACACGCCAACGACTTTACCCTTGGTCGTATCCGTTAAAATCAGATGTTCAAAATAGGGGTCGAACCTGTCTTGCTCAAGCCGGTTGACGTGATCAACCATTGTGCCGCTGCCGCCCAGCTCTTCGACAAAGACCTCATATCTTAACGCTTGCGCTGCCCTCAAATCCTCGGGTGTGCTGGCCAGTTTCGTCACAAAGGAAGGCGCAGAAGTGTCACTCATTTTGCGATCTCAGTCCTTTGGTTGGCAGGGTACCGCTGCCCTATACCACGGCCCCGCAAAGAACCACGCGACCCTTTGACGACTTTACAATATTACGGCACGCGTTAACCTTTTGGAAAGGATGTTCATCCATCAAAGACGGCACGCAATGAAACGCGAGCGCTATCAATGACAATCTTGCCCTCATCCCTAAAATTTACGGTTAATTTGCCACCAATGTTACTTTGTACTTGCCCTGTGCCCCATTCCGGGTGCTCTGGGTGCATAACCAACATGCCCGGCGAGAATATAGCGTTCAAATCTTCCATTGTACCCTTTGTGCGCAGGAGAAAATAATGGGCCAAAGCAACATCAATCTTGGTGCCTTGATCGGCAGTCGCATCTGCCATGACTTGATATCGCCAATCGGCGCAATCAACAATGGTCTGGAACTGCTGGACATGTCCGGTGGCGCGCCCGGGCCCGAGATGGACCTTATTCAGGAAAGCGTTGGCAATGCCAGTGCACGCATCCGGTATTTCCGGGTCGCATTTGGCGCTGCGGGCGAGCAGATGATGGGACGCGCTGAGATTGTTTCAATCATAAAAGATGTGATGCAAGGTTCACGCCTCAATGTGGCTTGGGGTCCGATGGACGCGCAACCCAGATCTCACGTGCGCTTGGCCTTTCTGGCCCTGCTTTGTGTGGAAACCGCAATGCCCTATGGCGGGCGCATCGAAATCAGCCAGGATGACGGGCAATGGTTGCTGCATGGGCATGCAGACAAGCTGAACATTGACCAAACACTTTGGGATATTCTTGCCACCAAGGATGCGCCGGACGATCTGCGCCCGGCACAGGTTCAGTTTGCCTTGCTTCCGCTCATCGCGGGCGATTTGAATCGACGGACCGTGACGGAGATCGGCAAAAGCGAGATAAAGCTCCGGTTTTAAGCGCGGATTGTTCCGTCACCGGTCACCAGATATTTGAAACTGGTCAATTGCGCAGCGCCAACTGGTCCGCGCGCATGCATCTTGCCGGTCGCGATTCCAATTTCGGCACCCATGCCAAACTCGCCACCATCTGCGAATTGCGTGGACGCATTGTGCATCACGATGGCTGAATCCAATTCGGTCATGAACCGACGCGCAGCGCCCGCGTCCTCTGTCAGGATGCAATCGGTGTGATTTGACCCATGGGTCCGGATATGCGCGAGCGCCGTTTCCATGTCGTCAACAACACGGGCGGCGACGATCATATCGAGATATTCCTGCCCCCAATCCTGTGGCGTGGCCTTGCGTACACCGGCAATCGCAGAGATCGCTGCGTCGCCGCGCACTTCGACACCGGCCTGCATCAGTTCCTTGATCACATCCGTGCCGATCGTGGACATCACATCTTTATGGATCAGCAGGCATTCGGCTGCGCCACAAATGCCCGTACGCCGCGTTTTGGCGTTCAATACCACCTTGAGCGCTTTTTCCGCATCCGCCGCCGCATCAATGTAAATGTGCACGATCCCCTCCAGATGCGCGAAAACAGGGACACGCGCTTCACGCTGCACAAGGCCAACCAACCCCTTGCCTCCACGCGGGACAATTACATCAATCGTGTCGACCATGGTGAGCATCTCACTGACGGCGGCACGGTCGCGCGTGGGGACAAGCTGGATCGCCGCCTCTGGCAGGTTCGCATCCCTGAGGCCCTGCACCAGACAGGCATGCAAGGCATTGGAGGAATGAAAGCTCTCTGACCCGCCCCGCAGAATAACGGCATTGCCCGCCTTGAGGCACAGCGCACCGGCATCGACAGTTACATTGGGACGACTTTCGTAGATGACACCAATGACCCCCAATGGCGTGCGCACACGTTCAATATGCAGCCCCGTCGGTTGATCCCAGGCCGCGATTACTTCGCCAACGGGATCTGCCTGCTCGGCAACGGAACGCAGGCTGTTTATGATCCCCCTCAGGCGCTCTTCATTCAGCAAAAGGCGATCCATCATAGCATCACTCAGGCCCTTTTCGCGGCCATAGATGATATCCTTTTCGTTGGCCTCAAGAATAGCGGCGCGCTGTGTCCAGATATGCTCTGCTGCTGAAATCAGGGCGGCGTGCTTACGCTCTGCCGACGCAAAACCGAGCGTGGCAGCAGCAGCTTTGGCGCGCTGGCCAATTTCCACCATCATGGCTGGCACGTTGTCCATATCTTTCATTTGCTTACCCTCCATTGGTTGCAGCACATCAATCGCCATTCTGGATCGTTAATGCCATATCATCGCGGTGGATCAAAGCTGCCCGCGCGGGATATCCCAGCACCGCTTCAATCTCATTGGACTTTCGCCCTTTTATCTTCAAAGCCTCATCGGCCGTGTATCGTACCAAACCATGCCCGACAGTATGCCCTGCCCCATCTGTGATCGCCACCGGGTCGCCGCGTTGAAAACTACCGCTGATATCAGACACGCCGGCAGGCAAAAGGCTTTTGCCGGACCGCAAGGCGGCCAGCGCACCACGATCGAGGCTGACGCTCCCCTTTGGTTTCATGGCAGCGATCCACCCCTTGCGGGCCGCCTGTGGGTCTGTGTCGGCCCGAAACCACGTGGCCGCCGCGCCCTCGTTCAGCGCCCGCAGCGGGTTGAGCACCTCGCCTTGCGTAATGGCCATCCGGCACCCGGCTGCGGTTGCGATTTTGGCCGCCATGAGTTTGGTTTTCATGCCGCCTTTGGAAAGGCCTGATCCGGCATCGCCAGCCATATCTTCAATTTCGGCGGTGATTTCCCCAATTTCATCGAAGCGTTTCGCAGACGGATCAATATGTGGGTTGGCCGAGTAAAACCCGTCGACATCCGACAGCAAGACAAGCTGATCCGCCCCAACGGTCACCGCAATCTGCGCCGCCAGTCGGTCATTATCCCCAAAGCGGATTTCGTCCGTCGCAATCGTGTCATTTTCATTCACGATCGGCACGACGCCCATGCTCAGCAGTTGTTTCAGCGTGGCCCGGCTGTTGAGGTATCGCCGCCGGTTCGAGCTGTCATCCAGCGTCATCAGAACCTGTCCTGTGGTGATCCCGTGAGGCGCCAAGACTTCTTCATATGCGCGGGCAAGGCGGATTTGACCTACCGCAGCCGCGGCCTGCGCCTGCTCCAGAGGCAGATCCGCGCCGGACAATTTCAGAATGCCGCGCCCGAGGGCGATGGAGCCCGACGACACAAGAACGACTTTGACGCCTTGGGTCGTCAACCAGGCAACGTCCTGCGCGAGCGAAGACAGCCACGCCTGCCGCAACCCGCCCGCACCCCGGTCTACCAATAAGGCTGAACCGATTTTGACGACCAGACATTGTGCGTCGGTCAGGGCCGCCATGGCTCTTTTTCCTCGACGGGTTTGTGACGCAGGCGTTCGTCACTGATTTCGCCACGCAGTTTACGCAGAACTTCCGTGACACCGTCCCCGGCCACACCGGACATCGCCATCACATCGCCACCGCTGGCTTTTTCTAATTTTTTCATTGTACTTGCGCGCTGATCTTCATCCAACGCATCAATTTTATTCAGAACAGTGATGCGCGGTTTGTCGGCAAGGCCAACGCCATATGCTTCGAGTTCGCCAATGATCGTGTGATAATCTTCAACAAGCGTTTCCGACGTGCCGTCCACAAGATGCAACAGAACCGCACAACGCTCGATATGACCAAGGAAAAGATCCCCAAGGCCGCGCCCCTGTGATGCACCCTCAATCAGACCGGGAATATCGGCCACGACGAATTCGGCGTTATCGACACCGACGACCCCAAGATTTGGATGCAGCGTTGTAAACGGATAATCCGCGATCTTAGGCCGCGCATTGGACGTGGCAGCCAGAAAGGTAGACTTGCCTGCATTGGGTAGGCCCAACAGACCCACGTCTGCAATCAGCTTCAGCCGCAACCACAAGGTCCGTTCCACGCCGTCCTGCCCCGGATTGCTGCGCCTCGGTGCCTGGTTCGTCGACGACTTGAAATGCAGGTTACCAAAGCCACCGTTGCCACCGCGCGCCAGTTGCACCCGTTGACCGACCTCGGTGAGATCGCACAGCACGGTTTCCTGATCTTCGTCCAGAATTTCGGTGCCTACGGGGACGCGCAAAACGATGTCATCACCGTCTTTGCCCGTGCGCTGCCGACCCATCCCCGGCTGCCCGTTCTTGGCAAAGAAATGCTGCTGATAACGGAAATCAATCAGGGTGTTGAGCCCGTCGACCGCCTCGGCCCAGACCGATCCGCCGCCGCCGCCATCACCGCCATCAGGACCACCGTATTCGATGTATTTTTCACGCCGGAAGCTGACGCAACCGCCGCCCCCCGCGCCGGATCGAATATAAACTTTGCACAGATCAAGAAATTTCATGCAAGCTTCCTAGCCTGAAGGGCCGCGCCCCTCAATTACAGTTTTTTCAAATACGTCCAGGTTGGCACGGTTGTCTCGCGCGCAACACTGAAACTTTCCGCATCCCCAAGGTATTCAAAACCACAATGTGTCAGAACCCGCGCCGAGGCTGGATTGTCCTGAAACACGCTGGCAAAGAATGTTTTATCCTCATGCGGGTTCGCGTCAATCAGGGCCTGCACCGCTTCGGAGGCAAGGCCTGTGTTCCAATAGGGCGGCGCGACCCAGTATTCTATCTCGGATTGTTCCCGTTCGATGCGTTCAAGCGAAATCACCCCCATCAACTCTGATGCGTCCGCCTTAGAGCCGTCAATGGCCCAGATGTCCTGATCGCGCTTATCCGCCATGGCGCGCGACACATAGGCGTCGATCATGCCCGGCGGCACGGGGTGCGGGATCGATGTCGTCATCCGCGCGACCCGCTCGTCCCCGCCATATAGCTCGATCAGACCCATGTCTGACCGGCGCAAGGGGCGCAAATCAAAGCGCTCCGTTTCTACAAGGGCCTGTATCGCAATCTTTTCCATTTCCATCGCTATGCTCCTCCTCCGAACAACACGAAAAGTACCGAAGCGACGGTCAAAGCCGCCAAACTCCACATCAAATAAGGTTCGCCCGCCGTGCCTGCCACGGTGCGCGCTATCCCGTCACCTGCCAGCGCCCAGATCGGGTGCAGGACGATCTGACAGGCCAACAAGACCGCAGCGATTGTTGCCGTGGCCTCAAGCGTCGGCGTGCCGGGGGCAACGAATGCGGTGAAACCACCGACGATCATCGCCCAGGCCTTGGGGTTAAGCGGGTGCACAATCAAACCGGCCGCAAAACCCGGAGCCTGTGCAGCCTGCCCTGTGGTATTGAGGCGCATATTCGCCACCTTCCACGCCAGCCAGATAATATAGGCGGCGGAGGCATATTTCAGCATTTCAAACACCCAAGGGGCGCGATCCGCCAGCTCCATCAGGCCGAAACCGACGGGCCAGATCACCAGCTGCTTGCCCAAGGCAACACCCACCACAAAAGGAAGTGCTGCGCGAAACCCATACCGCGCGCCGGTCGCCAAGAGCGCCATATTGGCAGGCCCCGGCGTGCCAACCTGAGAGGCGGCAAAAATAGCAAAACTGGCGACGGCGACGCTCATGCCTGCGTCCTCCATTGATCGGCAGATAACGTCATATGCTGAACTTCGACGTCCGCCTTCTCGGTTTGACTGAGGTGCCACTGACGAGTTGTGTCCTTGAACCCAAGCCTGATCAGCAGCTTGCGAGATGCGGTGTTCCCGACGCGGTGGCCCGACGCCAAGCTATTGTTGGTCTTGGCAAAGTAACGGTCCACCAGCGCGGTCGCAGCTTCGGTTGCATACCCCTTGCCCCAATAAGGCACGCCCAGCCAGTAGCCAAGCTCCTCGTCAATGCCACAGCCACCGATCAAATCGTCACCTAACGTGATGGCAAGCGCCTCATCTTCGTTACGCGCACGGCTGACGAACGTATTTGCATCAACATCGGTGTAGGGATGCGGTACGCGTGGCAGCCAGCGCGACACCTTGTGGTTGCCGATCAATGCGACCAACGCCGCGCAGTCCTCCGCCCGATGTGGGCGCAGGACCAAGCGGTCGGTATGGATGCATTTCGACATCGGTGGGGCCTAACAGCTTTTTGTGACGAAAATGAGAAAGGGGACCGGCGGTAACGCCGATCCCCCTGATTGTGTCATGTCCTTGAGGAAGGGCTTATTCAGCGGCCTCCGCCACCGGCAGAACCGAAATAAACGTGCGGTTTTTGAGACCCTTGTGGAAAGTCACAGAACCATCAACTGTTGCAAAGATCGTGTGATCCTTGCCCATGCCAACACCGGCCGCTGGCCAGAATTTTGTCCCGCGCTGACGCACGATGATGTTGCCGGGGATGACCGCTTCACCACCGTATTTTTTCACGCCCAGACGACGACCCGCTGAGTCGCGACCGTTACGGGATGAACCACCTGCTTTTTTATGTGCCATTTGGTCTCTCCTTAGCCTTTAGCCAGTTCTTTGGCCTGTTCGATCCAGCCTTCACGCTCGATCCGGCCTTTGAATGACAGTTTCTCGTCCATAGCAGCTACGTCCGCTTCGGTCCATGCTGCGATTTGAGCAAAGGAGGTCACGCCGCCTTCGATCAGCTTTTTCTCAAGTGCCGGGCCAACGCCGGACAGCTTTTTCAGATCATCCGCACCTGCCGCGGGCGCTGCTTCAGCCTTTTCGGCTTTGGCTGGCGCAGCTTTCTTGGCGGCCTTTGGTGCAGCGGCAGCAACCGCTGTGGGCGATACGGAGCTCGCGCCCATTGCGGCTTTGACACCGGATTTATCTGCGCCGGATGCCAGAATGTCGGTGACCTTGATCAAGGTCAGTTTCTGACGATGACCCTTGGTGCGCTTGGAAGAGTGCTTCCGGCGGCGCTTGACGAAATTGATGACCTTTTCGCCTTTGATCTGATCGACAACCTCGGCCTGAACGCCCGCGTCCTTGACGAAGGGTGCGCCTACGACAGTGTCATCACCGCCAAGCATCAAAACTTCGTTGAACTGAACCGTTTCACCTGCATCAGCAGCCAGTTTCTCGACGCGCAGCATATCGCCCGCCTGAACCTTATACTGCTTGCCGCCAGTCTTGAGGACTGCAAACATCGTGTTTCCTTTTCTTTATCGCGCTCTGTGGCCCCCGGTCTATCCGGTGTTGTGACCTTATGGTCGCCTCGAACTGCGCATCCTCGCAAGGATGTAAGTTAAATAGCAAAAAGATCCGCGAACCGGACCCCTAAAGATGAAGCCGTCGTTTGCACCGGCGCGTGGCTCTTGTCAAGCGAAAGCCGCCTAGATTTCATCCCCTTCGGCATTTAACGCCACAGCCCGCCCCAATGCATAGGAAATGTCGCGGTAAACCGTTTCGAACCCCTCAAACAGTGCGGCATTCAACGCCTGTCCCTCCGGGGTTTCTGCATAGGCGACATATCTTTGCATCGTCTGTGGTGGCAAGGGTTGATAGGCCAACAGCAAAAAGCCGTTCAGCCATTCATTGGTGTCTGCCCTGATGTCTTCCTGCTGCGCCCAGACTTCCGCGAGGATATCCTCTTCGCTCTCATCTGTGTAGTGTCCATCAGCCAGACCCTTGTAGAACTGGTAATTGGAACTCATGGCACCTGAGACGTTGCGCTCCAGCAGATCGTTCACCTCGATATAGCGGCTCACCTGTTGAAACAACGGATCATCACTGCCCTGAAGGCTCAGAAACAAGTCTCGTGCAGCCTCTTCCACATCCGGGTCCGTCATCGCGCGTCGGGCCGCATTTTCCAAATCAATGATCCGCGTGGCGGCATCCGTGCTGAAAAACGCAAGGGCGGCATCGACATCGGCAACAGTCAATCCCTGCTCAAGGGCCTGACGGATTTGTTCCGTGATGATTTCAACATCGTAAATCTGATCAACCTGCGCCTGCCAGAACGTGCCCCCCTGCCCGTTCAGCATGTCGTTGTCCAGCGTTTCGGCATAAGTGAAACCTTCGTCGCGCAATATGCCAACCACTTCGGTGATCCGCAGCACATCCATCAAGACGGTCATGCGCGCATTTGCCCAAAGCGGGGATGCACAGATCGTCAGGCAAACGGCGAGCAGCACAGCACGCATGGCTTACAACTCCTGAGTTGGGCGCAATTCACTCATCGCCAGCGCCATCTGTTCGTAACGATCGGCCATGATTTCAAACTGAACAGCATTCATCAAAGCATAGACCTTCTGCATCTTGGGGTGCTCAAGCGCATCCGCATAGGCACTGATTTCATCATCCGAAAACGACTGATACGTATAGGCCGACGCGGCAAGACCATTCACTTTCATGTTCCGGCGCATCTCGCCTTCCTGCCGCTTGAGGTTTTCACGCAGGTCCGTCTCATCCATGCGTAACTCGATGACCCCCGCGGCGGCCGCTGCCATCAAAAAGCGTACCTGCACCTCCTGAATGGCATGAATGGATGCATCCTCGGAGCCGACCGCGTCATTGAGACGCTTCAACTCCTCCAGGCGGGGCGAACCGATTTGAACGAGCCCTGCGACAATCGCCTGACCGCTTTCTGCCTTCAGTTCGTCATCGTCTTTCATATGCGAGGCGTTTTCCACCACAAGAAGACGCGCGCCCAAATCTGACGTGTAGAAATCGACAGCATGAATCATCAGATCGTCCTCAAGCGTCTGGGACAAAATATCGATCGCCATGTCGTGCATTTTCTGCGCGTCAAATATATCCGCCACCAGCGCTGTCCATTGCAGGCCGAAGTTCTCGGCTTCAACGCCGATCATGGCCGGCGCACTGCTCGCGGTCAGCTTCATGCTTTCCAAGGCAACATCAAACCCGGTGGCGCTCAGAAAGGCTTCGAGCCGGTCGGTATTTTGGGCGTCCGATGGTTTTGCAATGGTGACAATGGCTGCGCAAAGCGTCAAAACCAGCAACCCTGCCCGGATCATCGATGTCATCTGTACCTCCTTTTTCGGAACCTGCATGTTCTGACCTCTTAGCTTAGGACAATTGCGCAAAGGAGCAATGAAATTTCCCGTGTGCGCAACAAGTGGCGTGATCCCTCTTGTAAGGAGATGAAATTCCAATTACACGCGCCGCACCAGACCCCCGCGGAGAGGTGCCGGAGTGGTCGAACGGGGCGGTCTCGAAAACCGTTGTGGGTGCAAGCCCACCCAGGGTTCGAATCCCTGTCTCTCCGCCAACTTGATCTAAACCAGTGACTTAAGACTTCGAGCAACAAGCGCGCCGCAAAGTGGGGCACAAGCCCATGAAGCTGTCGGCCTACCTTTTCTCGTCGAGACACGGCGTCTACTATGCCCGCTGGCCTCTGCCCGCTGTTGAAGATCAAGGCCGCTTGACTGACAGTTTGTTAAAAACCAAATGCCCTGATTTGCAAGACCAAGGCGGCAAAGCCAGCGATTTGGAGCGTTCATTCCCGAGCGACATATTGCGCGGACATGATCGAATTCTCCGTACCACGAGAATGGGCAACGCGGTATCACACGCCTGTTTCGTTGATTTGCCCTTCGTGGGACACGCGTGATTTCGATCTGAATGCGCGGTCATAGCACCTTCCCGGACGCGCACGTATCCCCTGTTCTATTTCAGTGGCCTAGCCGACGGGCATGTTTCGCTGCGCGACGAAAGAAAAACGGCGCGGCAGTGTTTTGGCACTTATCGTTCGAAGGTGTTCGTCGCGCGGGCGAAGGCTTCGTAGACCTGTGGCAACATCAACCCATGGCGCGCGAGCCGCTCTTGTGACATCGAGACAAGAAACTGCAGATTGTCACGCGCCGGAATTTCTGTTGCGGCCTGCCCACTGATCAGCAGGCCCGCCAACTCGGCGGCGACTTGCCCCTGTTCGATGGGCGATGCACCGACAGAAAAGGTCGCGCCATCTTCTGTGTTGAATACATTCATGCCGATCACCGGGATGCTCGCGTTGGCCTCGGTCCACGCCATGACCTCTTGTGCCGGTACAAAACCTGCATCCGTGTCAGACCGTTTCAATTGGCGATAATTGGTGACGATGATGATATCCGCCATGCCTTCGGAGCGGCGCACTTCTTCCTGCCACGCGGGATAGTTGTCCACGGCGACGGAGGCGGTGTAAACCAGCGGCGACCAGTCGAAACCATCGACGTTGGGCCGATCGCGGATCACTGAGACCGACCTGTCCATCACATATCTTATGCGGATGGGCCGGCTACCATCCCATGGTGCGCTTGCGACACCCGTTTGCCGCAGCGCTGCAATCGCATCACGGACCGGCCCCATGGCGCGGTTTTCGCGAATACCGGTGACATTCGTGGCGCTGTCATAGCCAAACGCGGATACAGGCCCATTGATCCCGGCATAGACGATCTTGATCGTCGGGTGGTTGGCGTAGTCCTGCATGACCAATGCATGGGCGAGGTTATCGATTGCAATGACGACATCGGGCTTCCAACGCTCCACGGCATTGCCAGCCTGCACACCAGCCCGGCGCAGGGAATCTGCGTCTGAGAACTTCTTGGTGTACATGTAATGCGCATTCAGATGCACATCGCTCCAGGAACGCGTGACTCTATCCAGACCTTCGATGACGCCAGCAGTCCAGGCGTAGTCAGGCTCATAACTTTGCAACACCAGCACGCGCGGTTTGCCAGCGTGATAGGTGAGCGCCCCCCCAAGCAGGGTCAGGATCACGATAATACTAAGGACACGTATCATGGTTCAGAGTATCCCGAGGCTTTTCCAGAACGGAATGGATGCTAAAATAGCACCAAGCCGCAATGCCACAATGGCGATGCGCTGGATCGTCAGGCGCGTCAAAGAGATGGTGCGACCGGGATCTTTGCCAATGCCGGTCGCATGTCGGAAGGCCACATGCATCGGTGACTGAAAATCAAAGATCAATGCATCATTCAGCATCAGAATGGAAAATCCGACAACCCACGCGGATACGCCAGAGGCTTCGGCCAGTGGCAACAGGGCGGTCACCAGTACAAGCGTGACCGCCGTTTGCGGGATGATAATCCGCGCCGTCACGATCACCCCCGCCAGAATGAGAATGAAGGTGGCAAAATCCTGCCGCAGAATATCCCCCAGCCACGAGATTTCGGTGACAAGCAGGTCGGTCAGACCGAGATGTGCCGCGGTATTCGTAAAGCCCACAAGCGCGCCCAGCAAAAAGATGAACGACCAATCAATTTCGGACACAAAGTCGGATTTATTCATGATCTGAACACAAAACAGCAATGACAGGATCAGAAAAGCCAAAACCGGCGCCGGTATCAGGTGCATCGGCGTGGTCAGAACGCCGACACCCAGCAAGACAATACCGCCAATCGCCCCCCATTCGCGCTGCGACAGTTTTTCGGAAGGGGTAACAACCTCAGCGCCCTGCCCCGCCGGGGTTTTGCCCTCCGCGAGGGCTTCGAACTCCTTGCGCGACAAGGCTTTGGTCGCACTGCCAAGGTCCTTGGTATCTGTTTTCTTAATTCTGGTGGCGTCAAATGACGTGAGGAGTGCAATCACGATATAGCCGGCAATCATCACGGCAATCGCAACTGAGGCCGCCGTAACCCAATCAACGAATTGAAAGGCGACGCGTTCCTGCTGTGGTAACATAGAATAGACGATCAGGTTGACCGGGGCGGCTGTCAGAAAGGCCGCAGTCAAAAGCGTCACGCCATCCAGCCCCCCCATAAAGATCAATGTACGGCCCTTGGTCCCGATCTGCGGGCCGATCCGCTCTTCCAATTGCGCGACCAATGGCGCGACGACGGCGAGGCGTCCAGCAGGTGACGGCAGAAATGGGGTGAGCAGCAGACCCCCAAAAAACAACGTGCCGCTATATGCAAGCACATTCCCCGGAAGGCGGTTGATCATCAGCGCAGCACAGCGATTAACCAGCCCGGATGTGCGGATCAACGCCCCCAACCCCAGAATTGCAATGATGAGCAAATACCCAAAAGAGGAAAATCCGCTCAAGACGATTTCCGGCGGCGCTGCACCGACCAGAAGGATCATGACCACCGCCAAAAGTCCGGGCACGAAATCCGGCAGAAGGCTGAAGGGCCACATGACCAGCGGCAGCGAAATAATAGCCAGAAATACCGCTGAGTTTGAGGCCATTCCCGCATTGCGCAGCGCAAAAAAGACGCCAAAGGGGACCACGAGGCAAAGACACCACCCCAAAACCTCCACAATCGGTGGCGGGCCCGTGTGGCGCACGGATGGTTGGGTCTTATCACTCATGATGTCGCCCCTTTTGCGAACAGGTCAACGCACGCAGGAGAAAAACGCAAATTCATCCACCTAGTCATGGCTCAAACCCTCAACAGGCTGTTTCATGCATTTCGCAGTGCCCGGCAGGGACGTGGACAAAGCACGGTAGCGGTCAAAAACGCCCAAGTTCATGAGTGTTTCATTTTCCTGCACAGAGATGACACCCGCAGGTTTCATTGGGGAAATACCTGTGGCCCTGATCACAGGTTCATGCGCTTGCGGCGTGAGAAAGGCCTCGGGCTCATTCGGCAGAACGACCCCGGATCCCTCCGCCCCGAAGCCGGGTTTTCTATCCCAACCTTCCAAGGCGTCCAGCGGGAATTCTCGCCCCATCACAGCAAAGAGTGCCGCAAGTTCCGCTTGGGGGCTCTGGCATAGGTCTTCATAAAACATGGCATATGACGGAACTCCGGCTATTGATGCCGTCTCAACGCAGCGCTGACACGCGGCCCAGGATTGTGCGAAGACCTCGGGCGATGTGCGCCCCTCCCAATAATAGCGCCAGGATGCCCATACTGCCGCCGGATCGCGCAACAGCACAACCAGCGCGATACGATCCGCAGGCAAATTTGAGGCCAGCAATTCGGCCAAAGGGTCATAGGTTGTCTCTTCAAAGTGGAACGGTCCGAAAGTCTCCTTCATGAAGATCGCACGATCCTCAATATTGGCTGGCGGATACCACGGATGCTCCTGCCCCTCGTAGCGCCAGCGGCGCGCATTCTTGATCGGTTGAAAATATGCAGGCACCCCAGCATGGCCGAAGGCGCGCAACAGTATCGTTGATCCACTGCGGCACGGGCACACCAAGAGTAACACGCGGTCGGGCGTCGTCTCCCACTGTGAGACGAGCGGCATTTGGGGTATACGTGCGGCACTGGATGTCAAAATAAAAGCCTGAAATCAATAAACTCAATGACGTGGTTCACCTTACTATACATGGAAATATCAACATGTCATTCCCCACTGGGTTGTAAATTCTCAGGTATCAGGCGGGATGCCCAAATGACCTGAAACCGCGTGCACGCTTCTTTCCTGTCCGTTTAACACGAATTCAACCTTACTGTTCTTTCGTTTTCGCTGGCCACACCAGCCATTTATGCGTCCAATCCTGCAATCTGTAACAGTGTGGTTAAGTGGTTTATACTGAACGGATGAATTCCAAAGCCTCATCCTCTGTACCCATCATCCTTCTCGCCGCGGGCGCATCCAGCCGGATGCGGGGACGCGATAAATTACTGGAGGATATTGACGGCGTCCCACTGTTGCGGCGACAAGCCGCGCGGGCAGTAGACGCAACGCTTGGACCTGTTATCGTGACGCTTCCCCCGAAGCCAAACCCGCGTTGGGAGGTTTTGGCGGAGCTCAATGTGACACGCATCGCGGTTCCCGATGCCGCGCTCGGGATGAGCGTGAGCCTGCGGCGCGGGCTTGCACAGGTCTCTGAAAACGCTGATGCGGTGATGGTGTTGCTGGCGGATTTACCGGAACTGACGACAGACGACCTGATCACTGTGCTGGGTCGTGTAACAAGCGCAAGCGATGCTCTCATCTGGCGTGGAACGACATCCGATGGCGCCCCCGGCCACCCGATTGTCTTTTCCAGATCGTTGTTTGCGGAACTGGCATCTATTACCGGTGATACCGGTGGCGCGACGGTTGTTGCGCGTCATCTGGACCAGACAGCATTCATCCGCCTTCCCGGCATTCGCGCACGGTTGGATCTCGACACTCCCGAAGACTGGGCGGCGTGGCGCGCACCCGGATAAGGCCACCGGGCATGTCGACGTTTTTGAGACGGTGGGACCCCCCCTATTGAGCGGCCAAAATGCATATTTTCGCAAACTCGGCGTCATTGAATCACCAGTGTATCCGACATCTGGCCGGGGTCTCGCTGTTGCGACGCCGTGCATCTTCGAGGCCGGAAAAGAGCACGCCCGGGCGCGTCCCTGTCGCCGCTCCTTCAAAAAATATTAAGAGGAATCAATGTAAATAACCGACTTGGGCCAGGAGGCGGCAATCATATGCAGCAAACGTGCAATGTCTGATATCAGTGAGCTGTGGATAATCCTGTGCGCCCTCATCGTTCTCGATCTTCAATGCGGATTTCTTTGCCTTGAGGCTGGTACAGTTCGCGCCAAAAACGCAGGGAACGTTGCACTAAAGAACATCAGTGACATTTGCTGTGTTGCGACGGTTTATTGGCTGGTTGGCTTTGGCATCATGTTTGGCGCCAGTGCCGGAGGTCTGTTTGGTACCACGGGTTTCTTTCTTCCGCTTGACAATTCATCGGGTGAAACCGCGGCACTGTTCTTTTTCCAACTTGCCTTTGCGGCAACGGCGGCAACCATTGTTTCCGGCGCTGTTGCAGAACGGGAACGCTATGTCGGCTATGTTATTTACTCTCTCTTTCTAGGGGCTTTGGTCTATCCGGTTGTTGGCCACTGGGTCTGGAGTGGCGCAATCCTTTCTGAAACGCAGGGCTGGTTGCAACAGACCGGTTTTCACGACTTTGCCGGCGGAACGGTCGTCCACAGCGTCGGCGGTTGGGCGGCACTCGTCGCAATCTGCATCGTCGGCCCCCGGCTGGGCCGTTTTACGCATGTGCGCCGACGCTTTGAGGGCAGCTCAACTGCAATGAAAGCCCTTGGTGCCGTCTTTTTGTGGATTGGATGGGGCGCATTCAATGGCGGCAGCGCCCTGTTCTTTGGTGAGGCTGTCGGGCCGATTATCGCCAGAACCACGATTGGCGCAGCTGGCGGCGGTGTTGCCGCAATCGTCATATCTCTCCTGATATACAGATATCCGCGCGTGGACATCATCATTAACGGTATTCTGGCGGGGCTGGTCGCCGGGACAGCAGGCATTGATGTCTATGACGCCACAGATGCATTTCTGGTCGGCGCAATCGGCAGCGTCGTGATGGTCATGGCGTTTGAGGTTCTTGAGGCATTTAAGATCGACGATGTGGTTGCTGCGGTCCCGGTGCATCTGGCTGCGGGTATTTGGGGAACGATGGCGGTCGCCTTGTTCGGGGACATGACTGTCCTGCCTGCCACCTCTCGCTTCGAGCAACTCGGCATTCAGGTCTGGGGCATTGCTTCCGTTGGCTTATGGGTCACCGGCACGCTCATTCCGGTTGCGCTTGTGCTTAAAAACATCGGTTTGTTTCGCGCCGCCAAACGGGACGAAGTTCGCGGCCTGAACCTTGCCGAAAACCACGAGCACAACGCCCTCTCAGAGGTCATTCAACAAATCAGAAGCCATCACAGGAAAGGCGAAATCGGCACACGGTTGATGATCGAACGGTCCAATGAAAACAGTGCTTTAGCCATCAGTTTTAACGGGGTTCTCGATAAAATCGAAGGCGAAATCAGCACCCAGCTCCAACGGCTGAATGAAGAACGCGAGATGCGAGTTCTTGCCGAAAACTCATTTTCCGCACTTCGTAAGGTTCAGGAAGAAAGCGCTTGGGCCGCACGTCATGACGCACTGACAGCTTTGGGGAACAGAGTGTTGTTGGAGGAAGTTTCAAATTCAAGCAATGCACTGCAAAACGGCGGCATTCTTTATGTTGCGATTGACCTTGACCGTTTCAAGGATGTGAACGACAGCTTCGGTCATGAAGCCGGTGACCGGGTGCTGGTCACCATCGCAGATCGATTACGCGCCAGACTGCGGCGTGGTCAGGATTTTGCCTTCCGGATCGGCGGTGATGAATTCATTGCGCTCGTCGATTTTGACGGGGATGAGGGACAGGCCCAGCACTATTGCGATGATCTCGTCGATGCGCTCTGCGTGCCGACAAACTTCGGCCCTACCCAGCTGAAGACCGGCGCTTCGATTGGTTTCGCGATCGCGAACCGGGACGAACAGGGAGTGGAAACACGAAGACGCGCTGATCTTGCGCTATATGAAGCCAAGGCGCACGGGCGCAATCGCGCCGTCGCCTATGCATCGACAATGGGCGCATTGCAAGACGAACGTCTGGAAATGCTCAATGATTTCAAACTGGCCTTTGAGCGTGCTGAAATATCAATACAGCTTCAACCGCAGGTCTGCGCTCAATCGCGCGACGTGCTCGGATGTGAAGTGCTGGCCCGTTGGGAGCATCCGAAGCGTGGTCGTTTATCGCCGGACGTATTCCTGCCCTTGGCCGAAGAGCTCGGCCTTACCGCACGGCTCGATGCAAGGATATTCACGCTGGCAATGGATGCATGGGCGGATATGACAGCGGCTGGTATTGATATGCCGGGTATTTCGATAAATGTATCGGTCCAGCGATTGGCGGACCCTGCGCTCCTCGCCGATATCAAGGAACACCTTCCATTCCCCGGAACGCTCACCATCGAGATATTGGAGACCGCCTTCATCGAAGACGGCAGCGAAGACGTGCAGGATCGCATCTGGGAGTTAAAAAGCCACGGTGTGAATGTTGAGGTTGACGATTTTGGCACAGGGAACGCCAGCATCGCCGGTGTTCTGGAGCTTAGACCTGACAGGTTGAAAATCGACCGTGTATTTGTCCCCGGCATAGACCAGAACCGCGAGCGCGGAAATCTGGTTAAAGGCATGATCGATATGGCTCACAGTGTCGGCACTGAAGTCACCGTCGAAGGCGTCGAAACTGAGGCCGAAGCTGCTGCATTGGTAGCCGCTGGCGCGGACGCATTGCAAGGATATCTGTTCGGCCGCCCGATGCACTTGCGTGACTTTATTACGTGGATGGAAAAGCGGGGAACCTCACCGCAAAAACTGTCTGGATAATCTGGTTTCACCAAGCACATCAAAAACGGCTTTGTGAAGGAGCTGGATTTCGCGGCATCCAAGCCGCTTTTTGCGTTTCACCAGTGTAAAACATTCCGGACCTAAACTCATTCAAAAGCGCGGTTGAGAGCGGCGCGCGCTAGACTGTCAGAGCGCACCAGAGCGGAAAACGGTAGAAGCGATAGCCGCAATCGTAAACGCTGGGATTGTGCCTCCATACCGCCATAAAGGAAGTGAATTCCGGCTGGGCAGTCCACTTTTCTACAGATCGGCAGCAGTGTTTTCACGATGGGAGGTAATGTTGGAAGAAATCATCAAGTCCATTGCGACAGACGTCTTTCAACAAAACGACTGGGGAGAACCAGCTCAGTATATCCCGGAGCTTGCCGCAGTTGATCCTCAGCAATTTGCAATCAGCGTATGTTTGGCCGACGGCAAAGTGATCAGCGCCGGATCGGCGACCAAACCTTTCTCTATTCAGAGCATTTCAAAGGTCTTTGCCCTTGTCGCAGCACTTGGACGGGTTGGTAATCAACTATGGAGCCGCGTTGGACGGGAACCGTCAGGCACTTCTTTCGATTCCGTGGTCCTGCTGGAAAGGGAAAATGGCCGTCCCCGAAACCCTTTCATCAATGCAGGTGCTATCGTCACGACAGATGCGCTGCTTTGCGGAAGGCAACCCAAACTGGCGCTGGCCGAAATACTTGGGCTTGTCAGACAAATGTCGGGCTCTGACAGCATTTACATAAATGACGCCGTAGCTGCGTCCGAACAGAAAACAGGTTCACGTAACAAAGCGCTTGCCTATTATCTGAAGTCCCATGAGAACCTATCGAATGAGCCTGACCTGACCCTCGGAACTTATTTTCATCAATGCGCGATTGAGATGACAACCGAGCAATTGGCGATGGCCGGTCGCTCGTTAGCAGGCCTTGAAGGCGCTCCAAAAGTAATATCGCAAAAACATGTCAGGCGGGTGAATGCATTGATGATGACCTGTGGGCATTACAACGGCTCCGGTGACTTTGCCTTCCGGGTCGGACTGCCGGGGAAAAGTGGGGTCGGCGGAGGTCTCTTGATCATAGCGCCCAATGTGGCGTCCGTCGCCATCTGGTCGCCGGGCCTGAACCTTTACGGCAATTCCTACGCTGGCACGCGCGCCGCGGAAATGCTCTCAAGAGCGACCAACTGGTCGGTGTTTTAATCGTACGACAAAGCTGCCGTTGAGACGTGATCAGGGCAGAACGGATCCGACCGCTTATCAATGACGTGATATGTTTTCGGGATGCATCCGCGAAAAATTTTTACAGATGGAGTATCAAAAATTACCGTCTTGTGCCTGCTTTAAACAGAGACGAGAAATATGGCGGTCCCAGCAGGATTCGAACCTGCGACCTCACGCTTCGGAGGCGTGCACTCTATCCAGCTGAGCTATGGGACCGCATTTTGCACATTACTGTGCGGGTATCTTTGCGGGTTTATCTGCGCAAGTCCTTTTTGTATCTCTTTGCAGCCTGTCTAACTTCTTTCTCACCGCCTTCGTCGGGCAGCGCCGCACATGATCAAGTCAAGCTGCATGCAACGCTCGTATAAACCGCGCTCATCAGTCCTGCAATTGCAAAATCACCGCGAACAGATCAAGCAAACAGATCATGCGCCAATTCCAACGCATCAACGAAAACGTCTACCTCCTGCTTGGTATTGTACAGCCCGAAGGATGCCCGGCAAGTCGCAGACAGGCCCATGTGCTGCATCAGCGGACCAACGCAGTGTTGCCCTGCCCGCACGGCGACGCCTTTTTTGTCCAGAATGGTTGAGACGTCATGCGCATGCGCGGCCCCTTCCAAAGTGAAGCTGAAGATCGCCGCTTTGTCCGGGGTCGTGCCCTGCACCTGCAACCAGTTCAATCCGGCGAGACGTTCGACGGTGTAATCCCGCAAGGTATCCTCGTAGGCTGCGATATTATCCATGCCGAGGTTCATCATATATTCCAGCGCGACGCCAAAACCGATTGTCTGAACGATACCGGGCGTGCCAGCCTCAAACATCAGGGGCGGGTCGTTGTAAATCACCGCCTCCTTGCTGACCTCTTTGATCATATCACCACCACCGATGAAGGGGCGCATTTCCTTCATCCGCTCCGATTTCACAAAGATGGCGCCGGACCCCGATGGCCCGTAGAGTTTATGGCCTGTGATCGCATAAAAATCACAATCAAGATCCTGCAGATCCACCGGTTGGTGCACCGCCGCCTGCGATCCATCCACCAGCACAGGAACGCCGCGGGCATGCGCCTCAGCCGTGATGGTTTTTACATCAACTTTAGTTCCTAATACATTGGAAAGATGCGATATTGCGATCAATTTTGTCTTTGGTCCTATGGCATCAATCACGGCTTGGGGGTCCAATGCGCCGTTGCTGCCTACATCGACCCATTTTAAAACTACGCCCTGCCGTTCGCGCAAAAAATGCCAGGGTACGATATTGGCGTGATGTTCCATCACCGACAGGACGATCTCATCACCTGCCTGCAGACGCGGCATGGCCCAGCCATAGGCAACCATATTGATGCCTTCGGTCGTGCCCGAGTTCAGGATGATTTCCTCTTCCGATTTCGCATTGAGGAATCTGGCAATTACACCGCGCACGCTTTCATAATTGTCCGTGGCCAGATTGGACAAATAATGCAGCCCGCGATGCACATTCGCATATTCATTCGCATATGTGTTGCTGATGGCATCTATCACCACCTGCGGTTTCTGGGCCGATGCCCCATTGTCCAGATAGACCAGCGGCTTGCCATTGACTTCACGACCAAGGATCGGGAAATCTTTGCGAATTTCAGTCACATCATACATTCATAGGTACTCCAACGGCGGATACACCGATCATGGATAGCAAAAAGGTCAGGACAGCCATCAAGGCAACTGCCCCAAGAAACAACACAGCAACCGCGCGCATCAGTGAATTGAGCCGCAAGGCTGCATTTATGAAATGAACAAACACCCACAGCGTCGCAACACCGATGAACAGAACCAGAAAACTCGCCAATACAGGCGCCAGGATCAACCCGATCAGAACGGCCACCTGCGCGACCGCACGCAAGGCCTGCAGCCACAGCAACAGGATCATCAAATCCTCGATGCGGCCCTCGCCGCCCAGCATGCGACCCGTCCAATAAATGGCATAGACGGTGGCGATAAACCCGCCCGCAGCAATCGCGCAATACATGAACGGATTGCCGACAATGCCGTTCAGGGGCGGCGGCACGGGGATGATCATATTCGACAGCGTCGACAGGATGGTCACAATGACACTGATCAGCGCGATCGCGGTCCATAAGGCTTCGCGCGGCACATTCCACGCCAGCACGATTTGCGCGGCAGCTTTAGGGTCCCGCACTGTCAGTAAAGCCAGATCAGGGAAACTCATAGGTTTGGTCATCATTCTTGTCCACGCTCCGCTGCAATCAACCCGCCTAACCAGAACCAGCAAAAGAACGCAAACCACAAAAAGCCGACAGCCTGTAATTCAATTCCCGGGCCTACAAACCCTGCGACCAGCCCATTCAGAAGCATCAGAGGCGATGCAGCAAGCAATGCCCAAAAGAGCGCCAGCCGTGCCCCGTAATGGGTGCCCTGCCCTCTGAACAGTTTTGCCACAAGATGCGTCACCGCCGCCAGACAATAAAGAACCAATGGCGCGATAAGCACCCAGGCCATCAGGGTCGCGCCCATCAGCATGTTGAGGTCTTCACCGCTCAGGTGCGCTTCACGAGCAAGGCGCGGCATTTGGGCAATGAAAACGATAATGCACCCGGACATGAGATAGGCCAACGCCCGGTCTTCGCGTTGGCCAAGCGCCAAAAGCCCGGTCACAACACGACCGGGCCCCCGATAGGTAGCGGAGATATTGCGGGTAACCGCCATTACTTACGATGACGCTCCAGCCAGCCTGCGAGACGATCAACGATCTCAGCACGCAGTGTTTCATCTTCGATCTCATCCACCGCTTCGGCAAGAAACGCGAGTGTCAGAAGGTCGGTCGCTGGCCCATGAGGGATCCCGCGCGAGCGCAGATAAAACAACGCCGTTTCATCAATCGCACCGGATGTAGACCCGTGCGAACAGGCGACATCATCGGCGTATATCTCAAGCTCCGGCTTGGCGAGGAACTGGCTGTCCTCATCCAGCAGCAGCGACTGGCTGATCTGATAGCCATCCGTTTTCTGCGCACCCTGTTTGACCAGAATCTTGCCCTGAAACACACCCGTCGCTCCGTTGCGCAGCACCTTCTTGAAAACCTGACGGCTCTCGCAGTTCACAGCGTCATGGGTGATGAATACGGTGTCATCGTGGTGAAAATCACCATCCCCAACGCAAGCGCCCGCCACATGGGCCACCGCATCATCGCCCTTGAGTTCAATGATACATTCGTTCCGCGTCATGACCCCGTTGGCAGTGAGCGTGAAAGATTTGAACACGCTTTCCTGTCCAAGGCGCGTGAAGATATGGGTCGCCGCCCGGCGCTCATGATCCCGCCCTTGCGCCCGCACATGGTGAAAGACACCCTGATCGGCAACGTCGACTTCCATCACTTTATTAAAACGCGCCGCCGCCGGACCACTTTCAAGGATCGTGACTTCCGCACCGGTGTCCACCCGGATCACATGGTGCAGAATGGCATCAGAGGTTTCTGACCGGTGGTGGTATTGCAGGTTGATCGGCTTTGAAACCTTGCCTGTGACGTGGATCAGCACGCCGTCCGTTGCAAACGCCGTGTTCAACGCCGCCAACGGTCTGTGCACAGGTGTCTGACCATTCGTTTCGAGCACGCCGTAAAGGTCACGCGCCCAGTGAATATCGGTGTTTGCTTCCGCAAGCCGCTCGATCGTGAGGCCTTCAAGTGTCAGATCATCAGATGCATCCGCATCAAAGACGCCATCCACGAAGACGATCTTTATGCGGTCGACCTCGCCAAATAACGGGCTCTCGTCATTGTGAAACAAGGCTGCAGGGATCGCGCCGGGCTGCGTCAACGAATCCGGTCGCGTGTAGCGCCAGTATTCGTCCTTGCGTTCCGGAAGCCCCATCGCAATGACCCGCGACAGCGCATCTTTGCGCGCCGTCTGCGACCATCCACCCGTCGGCATGTCGAGAGACGCAAGCCGTGCCTCTGTTGTGCTGGTTTTCAGTGCTACGTCGGCCATTACGCCACCTCTGCCAGAATGTCGGCATAGCCGTTATGTTCGACTTCAAGCGCCAGTTCAGGGCCACCGCTTTTTACGATACGTCCGTCGGACATAATGTGCACATAGTCCGGTTTGATATGGTCCAGCAGCCGCTGGTAGTGCGTGATCACGAGAAAGCCGCGCCCCTCGTTGCGCAGCGCGTTGACGCCCTCAGCCACAAGTTTCATCGCATCCACGTCCAGACCGGAATCGGTTTCGTCCAAGATGCACATCTTGGGCTCCAACATCGCCATCTGCAGGATTTCATTGCGCTTTTTCTCACCACCCGAAAAGCCGACATTGACAGGCCGCTTGAGCATGTCCGCGTCGATCTTCAATTCCTTGGCACGCGCGCGCACCACCTTGAGGAATTCGGCGGCTGACATTTCCTCTTCGCCGCGCGCCTTGCGTTGTGCGTTTACCGCTGTGCGCAGGAACGTCATGTTGCCGACACCGGGGATTTCCACGGGGTATTGGAATGCCAGAAACAGGCCAGCTGCCGCGCGCTCTTCGGGGTCCATGTCGAGGACGTCTTCGCCCTCCAGTTCTGCGGATCCAGCGGTGACCTCATAGCCGTCCTTGCCCGAGAGCACATAGGACAAGGTGGATTTGCCCGACCCGTTGGGACCCATGATGGCATGCACTTTGCCTGCTTCAATCTCAAGATCGACGCCTTTGAGGATTTCCTTGTCTTCTTCTTCCAGTTTGACCTGCAGGTTTTTGATGCTCAGCATTTTTCTTCCCTTATATCTAATCGCACAGAGGCGTTTTATTTCAGTGCCTTGCGGCGCGTTCTTTAAGTCGGTTACGTTATGGTCACGGCCGTGCCCGATACAGAGACCATCAGCATGCTATCCCCGATTACCTCATAGTCGAGATCAATGCCCACGACGGCATTGGCCCCAAGTGCCGCGGCGCGTTCCTCAATTTCGGCCATGGCTTCGGTGCGCGCGTCCTGAAGCTTGCCCTCATAGGCACCGGAGCGACCGCCGATCACATCCGTCACAGAGGCAAAGAAATCCCGCACGATATTCGCACCCATGATCGCCTCGCCGACAACGATGCCCTTATAGGCGGTGATCGTGTGACCTTCGACAGTGTTGGTAGTTGTGAGGATCATTCGTCTTTGTTCCACCTGTCGAAGTCGCCTCGCGCCCTCGCTTCAGCAATCTGCTTGTCCTTTCGAGCGGTGTCATTTCGCCTTGCTGCTTCAGCACGCTTCGCTCGCCGGGCGCTCTGAACCGAGGCGACAAACGTCATCGTTGTGAAGGCGAGCACCAATGGCAGAAACAAGCAAACGACAGTTTTCGCAAAAAGCGGCATCCACGAAACGTCGTTTGCGCCGAAAAAAACCATGAGTCCGACAGCAGACAAAAAGCCTACGAGTAGCGCCTCCCGACCTCCATCGTTTGCGCGCGGCGTTCGCAGATCATTCAACGTTGCATGCGTATCAATTTCGTTCCCAGCCATTTTTTGAACTAGCCCACCGACCCTTCGAGCGAAATCGCCACAAGTTGCTGCGCTTCCATGGCGAATTCCATCGGCAGGGCTTGCAGCACGTCCTTGCAGAAGCCGTTCACCACCAACGCCACGGCCTCTTCTTCATCCATTCCGCGCGAGCGGCAATAGAACAGCTGATCGTCATCCACTTTGGAGGTCGTCGCCTCGTGCTCCACCCGTGACGAGTTATTCTTGACCTCGATGTAGGGCACCGTATGTGCGCCACAGTTCCCGCCGATCAGCAGGCTGTCACATTGGGTATAGTTGCGCGATTCCTTGGCTTTGGGGTGCATCGATACCAGTCCACGATATGTGTTCTGCGCCTTGCCCGCCGAAATCCCCTTGGACACGATCCGCGATTTGGTGCGTTTGCCCAGATGGATCATCTTGGTGCCGGTATCGGCCTGCTGCATGTTGTTGGCGATGGCGATGGAGTAGAATTCACCCTGTGAATCATCCCCGCGCAGAATGCAGGACGGGTATTTCCACGTCACGGCGGATCCGGTCTCCACCTGCGTCCACATCACCTTGGCCCGGTCGCCCCGGCAATCGGCACGTTTGGTCACGAAGTTATAGATGCCGCCCACGCCATTTTCATCACCGGGATACCAGTTTTGCACGGTGGAGTATTTCACCTCGGCGTCTTCTTCGATGATGATCTCAACCACGGCGGCGTGCAGTTGTGCGATGTCACGTTGCGGCGCAGTGCAACCTTCAAGGTAGGACACGTAAGAGCCCTTATCCGCGATGATCAACGTGCGCTCAAACTGCCCGGTGTTTTCAGCGTTGATGCGGAAATATGTCGACAGTTCCATCGGGCAGCGCACGCCGGGTGGCACATAAACGAACGACCCATCCGAAAAGACCGCAGAATTCAACGTCGCATAGTAGTTGTCAGACACCGGCACGACCGAGCCAAGATACTTCTTCACCAGTTCTGGGTGATCCTTGATCGCTTCGGAGATTGAGCAGAAGATCACGCCCGCCTTCATCAACTCGTCGCGGAACGTCGTTCCGAGGGACACAGAATCAAACACAGCATCCACAGCAACCTTGCGCGGCTCATCGCCCAGTTCTTCGGCGCCTTCGACACCGGCGAGGATCATCTGTTCCTTCAGCGGAATGCCGAGTTTCTTGTAAGTTTCCAATAGCTTGGGGTCGACCTCATCCAACGACTTCGGCTTGACCTCCATCGACTTGGGACGCGCATAGTAATATTGATCCTGAAAATCAATTTCAGGGTAATCGACCATGGCCCATTTGGGTTCTGTCTTTTGCAGCCAGCGGTCATAGGCGGCCAGACGCCATTCCAGCATCCATTCAGGTTCTTCGTTCTTTTCAGAGATCAGACGCACGATGTCCGGGCTCAGGCCCTTGGGCGCATATTCCATTTCGATGTCTGTGGACCAGCCGTGTTTATACTTGCCGCCCACTTCACGCACGGCGTCAACCGTGTCCTGATCAACGCCTTCTTTGACCTGAGTATCGTCGGTGATCGGCTGGTCTAATGCTGTCATCGTATCCTCCAGTGCTCACGCCGCGCGGGCGCGAAATTTCTTTTCTTTTTCAAGCCAGGTCTGCGCAAACTGCAGGACCTCATTTTTCGTCGTTTCCAAACCCAAAGACACGCGAATGGCGCAGCTTGCGGTTGCTTCATCCAGTCCCATCGCGCGCAGAACACTGCTGGCTTTGACCTTGCCGCTGGAGCAGGCGGAACCTGCGCTTATGGCGAACCCGGCGAGATCCATCTGGATCACCTGAGCCTCGCCTTTCCAGCCCTGCGTGGCAAAACACAACGTGTTGGGCAGACGGTTAACGTCTTTCCCGATAAAAATAGTTGTCTTTGTCTCGGCTGCAAGGGCGTTTTCTAGAATCTTTCTAAGTTCTTTAATTTCTTCCCAACGCCCGGCGTCCAGATCGCGCTTTGCCGCGCGCGCCGCGGCCGCAAAACCAGCGATCCCAATCAGGTTTTCAGTGCCCGACCGGCGGCCCATTTCCTGCCCGCCGCCTTTGATCTGCACGGGTATGTCCTGACCACGGCGCAGCACCAAAGCACCAACGCCCTTGGGACCCCCGAGCTTATGGGCGGAGATCAGCGCCATGCGTGCCCCGCTTGCATTGAAATCGAGCGGCACCTTTCCAAAGGCCTGTGTCATGTCGCTCACGGCGAGGCCTTCGGGTAGGTTCTGCAAAATGCCGGTTTCCGAATTGGCCCGTTGTAAGGCCGAATGCGCCGGATCATGAATCGAGACGCCGCCCTGCGGGTCCACTTGTAACTGCGGCGCACACCACGCGCGCACCGCGTCATGCTCGATATCGCTGGCTTTCAAATCGCGCCCGGCACATGCAAGTGCCGCGGCTTCGGTGGCGCCAGAGGTGAATATGATTTCTGCATCCTGGGCGCACAATGCCTCGGCGATATCGCGACGCGCGCGCTCCATCATGCCTTTTGCCGCGCGCCCTTCAGCATGCACAGAGGATGGATTGCCCACCAAATCCATTGCAGCAAGCATCGCCTCCCGCGCCTCGGGTCGCAGCGGTGATGTCGCATTGTAATCGAGGTAGATACGTCTCACATGTCGGCTTTCTAAAATCGTTGCGCGTGCGTCACGCGTGCTCTGATGGCTCGTCTACGATGTCAAACAGGTTGGGCACAGCCGGACAGGGCGCGAGTTCGTTGGCAATCACATCCGACAACCGCGTTTGATGCAGAAACACATAAACATGTGCACTCAGGCTCTCCCACAAGCGGTTGGTCAAGGACTGCGCCTGACTGCCCGACGCGCCGCCAGAAGCGCCTGCCCCCTTGTGCATCGCGTCAACTGTTTCATCGACAGCGCTAAGAATTTCCACAACCCGAATGTCAGACGGAGATCTTTTTAAACGGTATCCCCCCCCCGGCCCACGCACGGAAGTAACGAGGTCTGCGCGGCGCAGTTTGACAAATAGCTGTTCCAGATAGGCCAGTGAAATTGCCTGACGCGTTGCGATATCGCCAAGCGACACCAGTTTATCTCCCGGCTGCATTGCAATATCTGCAAGTGCCACCATCGCATACCGCCCTTTTGTCGATAGCTTCATCGCAATTCCCCGATATGCGCGTCGCGGTCAATTGATTGACGTGGGACGCGTTAAACCTTAAGGCCATAGTCCGCAGCAGGTCTTGTCATCTGCGATCTAATTAGAACCGTTCTAAGGTCCCCATGCGAACTCGTCAAGAATTCAGGTGGGGCTGGCGACACAATACACAGGGACACTCATGCCTGAGGTCATTTTCCCCGGCCCCGAGGGTCGGCTAGAAGGTCGTTACCACCCCCAAAAAGAGCGCGATGCGCCGATTGCGATTGTCCTGCACCCGCACCCTCAATTTGGCGGCACGATGAACCATATCATTGTGCACCGCATGCATTACGCATTTTATAACATGGGATTCACAGTCCTGCGGTTCAATTTCCGCGGTGTCGGCCGCAGTCAGGGCGAATATGATCAGGGGATCGGTGAATTATCCGACGCCGCCTCCGCGCTGGATTATCTACAGTCGATGAACAACAATTCCAAACACTGCTGGGTTGCCGGGTTTTCCTTTGGCGCTTGGATCGGGATGCAATTGCTCATGCGTCGTCCCGAGATTACCGGATTTATTTCCGTGGCACCCCCTGCAAACATGTATGACTTTTCGTTTCTTGCCCCCTGCCCGTCCTCCGGCCTTGTGATCAACGGCACGGCAGACCGCGTGGCCCCACCCAGCGATACCGAAGCCCTCGTCAGCAAGCTGCACGAGCAAAAAGGCATCACGATCACCCATGAGCAGGTCGAGGGTGCCGGGCATTTCTTTGAAGAGCCGCATCTTGAAACGCTGATCGACACAACAACGGATTACGTCAAACGTCGGCTGACCGAAACGTCACGGTAAGCCATGGGTATCGTGGAAGATGTCGCCGATGAACTGGCGCTTGAAAGCCTAAAAATCATAAACGCCACGGGCGATGATGCTTTCGTGCAACGGGTTGCAGACACCATTGGCGGCTCTTCGCAAACCATGGAAGAGGCCTATCTGACTGCGGTGCGGGTCAGACGGGCCGAACAGCGCGCCCGCGAGGTTCTGGGCAAGATCAAAGAAGACCTCGCGCGCAGCTTGCCGGCCCCGAAGGATGAGTGATCGGCTGGCAGCACAGATCGCCTTTCTGAGCGAAGCGGACCAGTTGAAATCGGTCATGCGCGCCTCACGGCTGCATGACAATTCCCGCTATGAAAACTCCGCCGAACACTCGTGGCACGTGATGCTCTATGCCTTCGTGCTGGCGGATCAGGCGGGTCCTGACGTGCGCATCGACCGGGTGCTCAAGATGCTGCTGCTGCATGACATCGTAGAAATCGACGCAGGCGACAACCCGATCCACGGGACTGTGGATGCTGCCGCACAAGAGGCGCAGGAACAAATCGCGGCGGATCGCCTGTTCGGCCTGTTGCCAGAGGATCAGGCAAAGGCGTTCCGCGAAATCTGGGATGAATTCGAAGCGGCTGAAACCCCGGATGCAGTTTTTGCCAAATCCATCGACCGGGTACAGCCGCCTATTTCCAACATGGCAAACGGCGGCGGGTCATGGCTTGAATATGGCGTCACCATCGATCAGCTTTCACAGCGTGTGGGCACACCTGTTCAAAAAGGCGCACCGCGTCTTTGGCAGTGGTTGTTTCCGAAACTGGAAGCATTTTTCCAAAAGATGTCCAAGAAATAAACTTTGACGCTTTTTCGGTATACATTTGTATACTTAAATCTATGCAGCCCCCATGAATTGCGCTATGGCCACCGTGACACCCAGCTAAGAAGCAGGAGATTCCGGTGACAAAGATCAAAGTGCAAAACCCCGTTGTGGAACTCGATGGGGATGAAATGACCCGCATTATATGGGATTTCATCAAGCAAAAGCTGATCCTGCCTTATCTTGACGTTGATCTGAAATACTATGATCTGGGCATGGAATCCCGCGATGCCACGGATGATCAGATCACCGTGGATGCGGCCCATGCGATCAAGGAACATGGTGTCGGGGTCAAATGCGCGACGATTACGCCTGATGAAGCTCGCGTCGAAGAGTTCGGCCTGAAACAGATGTGGCGCTCGCCCAATGGCACGATCCGCAACATTCTGGGCGGGGTGATCTTTCGCCAGCCGATCATTTGCCGGAACGTGCCGCGCCTCGTGCCGGGGTGGACGAAACCCATCGTTGTGGGGCGACACGCCTATGGCGATCAGTACCGCGCGACCGATTTCAAATTTCCCGGCAAGGGTAAGCTGACCCTAAAATTTGTCGGAGAAGACGGCACAGAGATTGAGCGTGAGGTCTTTGACGCGCCCGACAGCGGTGTCGTGATGGCGATGTACAACCTCGATAAATCCATCATCGATTTTGCGCGCGCGTCCCTCAACTATGGCCTCAATCTGGGCTGGCCCGTGTATCTGTCCACGAAAAACACCATTCTAAAACAATATGACGGACGGTTTCTCGAACTCTTTGCGCAGGTTTTCGAAGAAGAGTTCAAGGAAAAATTCGAAGCTGCCGGCATCTGGTACGAACACCGTCTGATTGATGACATGGTCGCCTCTGCCATGAAGTGGTCGGGTGGATATGTCTGGGCCTGCAAGAATTATGATGGCGATGTGCAGTCGGACACGGTCGCGCAAGGCTTTGGATCACTGGGGCTGATGGCGTCAGTGCTGATGACACCGGACGGACAGGTCGTCGAATCCGAAGCCGCGCATGGCACCGTCACCCGCCATTATCGCCAGCACCAGAAAGGCGAAGCGACCTCGACCAATTCAATTGCCTCGATCTACGCATGGACAGGCGGGTTAAAGCACCGCGCCAAGCTTGACGACAATGACGCCTTGCTCAATTTCGCCGAAACGCTGGAAAAAGTGGTCGTGGATACAGTCGAAAGCGGGTTTATGACCAAAGACCTCGCGCTGCTGGTGGGGCCAGATCAACGCTGGCTGACAACACAAGGGTTTCTGGAGAAAGTAGAAACGAACCTGAACAAGGCGCTGGCGCGTTGAGCAGCTTCAGCGTCACAGGTCGCTGCTACTGACCCCGGTTATGCGTACGTTCGTAAAGGTTCCTGATGATCGTCGATGCCGTTTTTTCAAACAGGCAGGGAATAAAGGCATGCACTAACGCTGCGCCCCCTGCCGCGAGTAAAAGCCCGGCAAAGCGAAGCGCGAAGGCCATATGCTGCAAAAACGTCTCATCGACTGCGGCGGGATGAGCAAGAAAAATACGCTGGAACATGATGACCTCCGTTGACTGTCAGGCATTTATACCGTGATGCCGTGCAACCAACTTCCCATTTATCTGCGTTATTGGTACGTAGTGCGGGAAATATTCACAAGATATTGGGAATAGTTGTGACATTTGATGACATAGATCGCCGCTTGCTTCACCTTCTTCAACGCGATGCAAGCCTGTCGCTGGAAGCGATCAGCGATTCTGTGAACCTCAGCCGCAACGCGTGCTGGCGGCGGATCAAGGCGCTGGAAAGCGCGGGGGTCATCACGGATCGTGTCGCACTGCTTGATCCGGATAAACTGGGCCTTGGCCTCACGGTTTTCATGTTGATCCGCACCAGCACCCATTCCGAAGCCTGGGTGCATGAATTTCGCGCCGCAACGCGCGATATGCCCGAGGTTTTGGGTGTGTATCGCATGACCGGAGAGCTTGATTACTTGATCCGTGCGCGCGTGGCGGATATGGCGGATTACGACCGATTGTACCAATCACTTATCCGGCGTGTGGCCTTGTCTGACGTGTCTGCCAGCTTCGTGATGGAGCAGATCAAAGACACGCACTGTCTGCCGGTCTAACGCCAGAAGGGCCGCTCTCATGCCGATGCACTACCTCTATCTGATTCTCGCCGTTCTGTTTGAAACGATCGGCACCACGGCTCTTCAGGCCAGTCAGCAGTTCACCCGCACAGGTCCCACCATCGTCGTTGTGATCGCCTATGGGCTGGCCTTCTTCCTGCTGGGCCTGACCCTCAAATTCATGCCCGTCGGCGTCGTCTATGCGATCTGGTCGGGCTTGGGCATCGTCTTTATCGCCTGCATTGGCTTTGTGGTTTTCGGTCAACGACTCGACCTGCCAGCGATCATCGGATTGGGGCTTATTCTGTCGGGAATTCTCGTCATTCACCTGTTGTCAAATACCACGCAGCATTAACTCTGCGCGGTTCCGGGGCGATTATCGCTGGCTTTCTGGCAGGCTGCGCGGTATGCGGCCCCAAAAGCTGCGCCGAGCGGCGCGCATATTCAGTTAAATCGAGGCACTCTCATGGACCTGCGAAACATCGCAATTATTGCTCACGTCGACCACGGCAAAACCACATTGGTGGATGAATTGCTCAAGCAATCGGGCACGTACCGAGAAAACCAGGCGACCACAGAACGGGCGATGGACAGCAATGATCTGGAGCGCGAACGCGGTATCACCATTCTGGCCAAAGCGACATCGGTGGAATGGAAAGGCACGCGCGTCAATATCGTCGACACTCCTGGCCACGCGGATTTCGGCGGTGAGGTTGAGCGTATCCTGTCGATGGTCGACGGTGTGGTGCTGCTGGTCGACGCCGCCGAAGGGCCGATGCCGCAGACGAAATTCGTCACCTCCAAGGCGCTGGCCCTAGGCCTGCGCCCGATTGTCGTGCTGAACAAGGTCGACAAACCAGACGCCGAACCCGACCGCGCGCTGGATGAGTGTTTTGACCTCTTTGCCAACCTAGGTGCGGATGATGACCAGCTGGATTTCCCGGCCATGTATGCCTCAGGGCGTTCTGGCTGGGCAGATGTCGAGTTGGATGGTCCGCGCAAGGACCTTTCAGCGCTGTTTGATTTGATCGTCGAACACGTCCCTGCCCCGGCGCAGCTGGCACAGCGCGACGCGCCGTTCCAGATGCTGGCAACAACACTGGGCGCTGACCCGTTCATTGGCCGCATTTTGACAGGCCGGGTTGAGGCCGGGACCGTCAAAGCGGGCGAAACCGTCAAGGCGCTGAGCCGGGATGGCTCGCAGATCGAATCCTTTCGTGTGACCAAAGTGCTGGCCTTTCGCGGGCTGAACCAGCAACCGATTGATCTGGCTGAAGCGGGCGATATCGTCAGCCTCGCAGGCATGTCCAAGGCAACCGTCGCCGACAGTATCGTCGCCCCGCAGGTCACTGAGGCCCTGCCATCGCAGCCCATCGACCCGCCGACCATCACCGTCACCTTCGGCATCAATGACAGCCCGCTTGCTGGCCGCGATGGCAAAAAGGTCCAGTCGCGCGTCATCCGTGAACGGCTGATGAAAGAAGCTGAAAGCAACGTCGCGATCAAGATTTCGGACACGCCCGGCGGAGAGGCGTTCGAAGTTGCAGGGCGCGGCGAACTGCAAATGGGTGTTCTGATCGAAAACATGCGCCGTGAGGGGTTCGAATTGTCGATTTCACGCCCGCAGGTGCTGTTTCGCGACATAGATGGCGTGCGCCATGAACCCATCGAGGAAGCGACCATCGACGTTGATGATGAATATTCCGGTGCTGTGATCGAAAAAATCACTGGCGCGCGCCGTGGTGAGCTTGTCGAAATGAAACCGGCTGGCGCGGGCAAGACGCGTATCGTGGCGCATGTGCCGTCGCGTGGGCTGATCGGCTATCATGGTGAATTCCTGACCGACACGCGCGGCACCGGTGTTCTGAACCGCGTCTTTCACGGCTGGTCGCCCCATAAGGGACCGATTCCGGGTCGCCGCGCGGGTGTCTTGATTTCTATGGAAAACGGAACGTCGGTGGCGTATGCCCTGTGGAACCTTGAGGAGCGCGGCAGGATGATGATCGGCGCGCAGGCCAACGTCTATACCGGGATGATCATCGGCGAACACAGCCGTGAAAACGACCTCGAAGTGAACCCGCTGAAGGGAAAGAAACTGACCAACGTGCGCGCGTCCGGCACGGATGAGGCCGTTCGATTGACGACGCCTATCACACTCAGTCTGGAAGAGGCAATTGCCTATATCGACGACGATGAGCTGGTCGAGGTGACCCCAACGGCCATTCGGTTACGTAAGCGTTATCTGGACCCGCACGAGCGCAAGCGCATGGCGCGTGCTGGGTAAATCACCTTTTGCGCCCGGCGGTCTGTCGGGCGCTATTCGGTGGTTTCGATGATCATCAGATCCCGTTCAGAAGCATCGCGCGCGTGGCTTAACGCCCGCTGATAGACCTCTGAATTATAACATTTTTCGGCCGATTCCACATCGGGAAACCGCGCAACCACATTGCGGGGGCGGGCCTGACCTTCCAGTTGCACAAACCGACCACCACGGGCGATAAAATGCCCGCCATGCGCAGCGATGGCCTCCGTTGCAAGGGCTGCGTATTTTCCATAGGCGTCCTCATCCGTCACCTTCACATGTGCAATCCAAAGCGCGCCCATCGATTTATCCTTTCAAAACTGTTTCCACGGCAGCGATCGCGGCATCCGCGTTGGAGGCATCTTTTGCCCCTCCCTGCGCCATGTCGGGCCGTCCACCGCCGCCTTTGCCGCCAAGGGCTGACACGGCGGCCTTGACGAGATCAACGGCGGATACTTTCTCCGTAAGGTCTTTGGTAACACCTGCGGCAACGGCTGCTTTACCATCCGCATCGGCGATCAGTAAAACGACGCCCGATCCCATTTGTTCTTTCATCTGATCCACGAGCCCGGGCAAATCCTTGCCCGTCACGCCTGAAAGCACCTGCGCCAAGAGGGGCGTCCCTGCCACGTCTTTGACGTCCGGCGCGGCACTTCCGCTACCGCCACCCATCGCCAGTTCTCGGCGCAGCTGTGCAACTTCGTTGGACAGGGCACGGCGTTCGTCCAAAAGGCTGCGCACACGCTCTGGCACATCAGCAGCCTGCGCCTTAAGATCCGACGCAACGGCGGCCAAACGCTGATCCTGCGCACGCAGATGCGCCAGCGCCGCAGCGCCCGTCAGGGCTTCGATCCGGCGCACACCGGCGCTGCTGGCACTATCCCCGAGCGCCACAAAAGCGCCGATGTCGCCGGTCTGGCGCACATGCGTTCCGCCACAGAGTTCCAGCGAATAGGTGTCCCCGTTCAAACCCTTCGCAGACCCTTCCTTGCGGCCCATGGACACCACGCGAACCTCATCGCCATATTTCTCACCGAACAGGGCCTGCGCACCCAGTTCCCGCGCGGCATCCGGCGTCATGATGCGGGTCTCAACCGGTGCGTTTTGGCGGATGTAGGTGTTCACATCTGCTTCAACCCGCGCCAGTTCTTCGCTGCTCAAGGCCTGCGTGTGGCTAAAATCAAAGCGCAACCGATCTTCTGCGTTCAAGGATCCGCGCTGCGCCACATGATCACCCAATGCCTCGCGCAATGCTTCATGCAACAAATGCGTCGCCGAGTGATTGGCGCGGATCGCCGTGCGGCGGGCTGGATCAACCGTCAATTGGGCCGCCTCACCCACGGAAATGACCCCTTCGGTGACCTTGGCCGTATGCACGAAGACATCCGCAGTTTTGCGGCAATCCGTAACAGTTGCGGTTCCCTTAGCCGTTTTGATCACGCCTGTATCGCCGACCTGCCCGCCGCTTTCTGCATAGAAAGGCGTCTGGTTCAACGCTATTTGAACGGTCTCTCCGGTTGTGGCCGTATCCGTCGCCGCGCTGTCCTGAACAAGCGCCACGATCTGCCCTTCGGCCACTTCGGTGTCATAACCAAGAAAGTCGGTTGTTCCTTCAGCGTCCGCCACGTCAAACCAGACCGTCGCATCCGCGGCCTCGCCAGTGCCCGACCACGCAGCGCGCGCCTTGGCTTTCTGCGCGGCCATCGCAGCATCAAACCCGTCAGTATCAACGCCGCGCCCCTTTTCGCGCAGCGCATCCTGCGTCAGATCAAGCGGGAAACCATAGGTGTCATATAGCTTGAAGGCCGCAGCGCCGGGCAGATCATCGCCATCGGGCAGCGCGTTCAATTCGTCATCCAACAGCTTCAAACCGCGCTCAAGCGTTTGTTTGAAGCGTGTTTCTTCCTGTAAGAGCGTCTGCGTGATCATGCTTTGCGCCTGACCCAATTCAGGATAGGCAGCTCCCATTTGCTGCACCAATGCAGGCACCAGCTGGTGCATCAGTGGATCTTTTGCGCCCAATAGATGTGCGTGGCGCATGGCGCGCCGCATGATCCGGCGCAGCACATAACCGCGCCCGTCATTGGATGGCATCACACCATCCGCCATCAGAAACGACGTAGACCGCAAATGATCTGCGATCACGCGGTGGTGCGTTTTGCATGGCCCATCGGGGTCGGTGTTGCTGGCATCGGCCGACGCCTCGATGAGGCTGCGCATCAGGTCGGTGGCATAGTTGTCGTTGGTGCCCTGCAACAAGGCCGCAACCCGCTCGATGCCCATACCGGTGTCGATGGACTGCGCGGCCAGATCACGGCGTGTTCCGTCTTCAAATTGCTCATATTGCATGAAGACGAGGTTCCAGATTTCAACGAACCGGTCGCCGTCCTCTTCCGGCGATCCGGGGGGGCCGCCCCAGATGTGATCCCCGTGGTCATAGAAAATCTCGGTGCATGGACCGCAAGGGCCCGTCGGTCCCATCATCCAGAAATTGTCATTCGTGGCGATCGGGATGATCCGGTCTTCGGGCACGCCGACCTTCTTCCAGATTGCGGCGGCCTCCTCGTCCGTGTGATAGACCGTGACGTAGAGACGCGATTTGTCGATGCACAGATCACGGGTCACGAGATTCCAGGCGAAAGGAATTGCGTCTTCCTTGAAATAATCGCCAAAGCTGAAATTACCCAGCATTTCGAAAAACGTGTGGTGCCTTGCCGTGTATCCGACGTTATCCAGATCGTTGTGCTTGCCACCCGCGCGCACGCATTTCTGCGCCGTGGTGGCGCGCTTGTAGGCGCGGGTTTCAACCCCGGTGAACAGGTTTTTGAACTGCACCATCCCAGAGTTTGCAAACATCAATGTCGGATCGTTGCGCGGCACAAGCGGGCTGGAGGCCACGACCGAATGTCCCTGTTTCTCAAAGTACGACAAAAAGGTTGAGCGAATATCGTTCAGCGTTTGCATGATGCGGGCCTTCGGGCGAGATATTTCAGTTCAGGATCAAATACCCCTGTCGGTCGTGGCTGTCCACAAGCAGCTTGCGCTTAAATGGAAAAGAGCGCGACCGTTTGGCGCGCTCTTTAACAATCAACTGAACCCTGACGCCGTTTCAGGCCTCAAGTATGTCGTCGTCTGCTTTTTTCTCATGTGCCGGCATGTCGAAATCAAGCCCATGTGCTGCGCGGATCTTATCCTCGATCTCAAGCGCCATCTGGACGTTCTCACGTAAGAAACCTTTGGCGTTTTCGCGACCCTGCCCGATACGCTCATCGCCATAGCTGAACCACGACCCGGATTTATCCACCACACCTGCGGCAACCCCAAGATCCAGCAATTCGCCCATCTTTGAGATGCCTTCGCCATACATGATATCAAATTCGACTTGCTTGAAGGGTGCGGCAACCTTGTTTTTGACAACCTTGACCCGCGTGTGGTTGCCAACGACTTCGTCGCGGTCTTTCAGTGCGCCAATACGCCGGATATCCAACCGAACGGAGGAGTAGAACTTAAGCGCGTTACCACCCGTTGTTGTCTCGGGCGAGCCGAACATGACGCCGATCTTCATCCGGATCTGGTTGATGAAGATCACCATGCAGTTGCTGCGGCTGATCGATCCTGTCAGCTTGCGCATCGCCTGGCTCATTAGGCGGGCCTGCACACCAACGGAACTGTCGCCCATGTCGCCTTCGAGCTCGGACTTCGGCGTCAGAGCGGCAACCGAATCCACAATCACCATGTTCACGGCACCAGAACGCACAAGCGTATCAGTGATTTCCAGCGCTTGTTCGCCAGTATCAGGTTGGCTGATCAACAACTCGTCCAGATCGATACCAAGCTTTTTCGCATATGCCGGGTCCAGCGCATGTTCGGCGTCCACGAAGGCGCATACGCCACCCGCTTTTTGCTGTTCTGCCACACAGTGCAGGGTCAGCGTGGTTTTACCAGAACTTTCGGGTCCATAGATCTCGATGATTCTACCCATCGGAAGACCGCCGATTCCCAAGGCGATATCAAGACCCAACGAGCCCGTGGAGCTGGCCGTGATGTCCTGCACGGCCCCCGCGGTGCCCAATTTCATGATCGAGCCCTTGCCGAACTGGCGCTCAATCTGAGCCAGCGCGGAATCAAGCGCCTTTTGTTTGTCTGCGGATTTTTTGCTATTCATGCTGAGTAGATCTGCCGTTGCCATTTCATTTCCTCTTACTGTCACAGTTTGCCCGCTGCAGCAATCGCTGCTGACGTGCACCGTGCGTTTGTTCTCATTACGTTCCTTATGGGACCAAAGTGAGAACATTTCAATTTAAATTTTCTGAAACTACTCTTCCCCGAAACTGGTTAAAGAGTGATTGAGGAACTTCCCAAGGCTCAAATTGATTTCTTCAATTATGTGTGACCCTTACACGTAAGGGGCGAAATTTTGAAATAAGTCAGTGCAACTGCTCGTGAACAGTGTCCGTTAAGTCATTGAGAGAAAATGGTTTTGGCAGAAAGACGGAGTTGGGTATCTTCATCTGCGCCTCGCCAAAGCTGTCCTCGGCATAGCCCGAGACAAATACCACACGCACATCCGGTCTGTCCTTTAGTGCCTCGCGCACCCAGCTAGGGCCATCCATACCGGGCATGACCACATCTGTGACAAAAACGTCTACGTTCAGCGTTTCATCCTCGAGCGTCTTAAGGGCGGCTTCGGCAGAATCTGCCTCCAGGACCGTGTAGCCCCGCAAGCGCAGCGCGCGACTGGCAAACGCCCGGACCGGTGCTTCGTCCTCGACCAGCAGGATCACACCATCACCGTGCTTGCCGGTAGGTTTTTTTGTTTCAATTCGTTTGGCAACGGGCTCTGATTTTCTATGTTCCAGCACCGGGAAGTAGAGGGTAAAGCGCGTCCCAACGCCGACGGTACTGTCCACAAAAATATAAGCGCCCGTTTGTTTGACGATCCCGTAAGCCGTTGAAAGGCCAAGGCCGGTGCCCTCCCCCGTGCGTTTCGTCGTGAAAAATGGCTCGAACACCTTTTGCAGCTTGTCTGACGGGATACCAATACCGTCATCGGACACGTGCACGGTGACATATTCACCCACCGGTACAGTGACGCGGTCGCGGTTGAGCGGCGCTTTGAGTCTGATGCATTGGGTTTCAATGCGGATTTCGCCGCCATTGGGCATCGCGTCGCGTGCATTCACAACGAGGTTCATCAAAACCTGCTCCAGTTGGCGCTTATCGGCGCGGATGGGCAGCAGAACAGGATCATGCGTGAGGGTCAGCGTCACCTTTTCGCCCACCAACCGGTTGAGCAAATGGGTCAGATCAGCGAGCGTATCGCGCATATCAAGCGTTTCCGGACGCAGGGTCTGTTTGCGCGAGAAGGCCAGAAGTTGGCCAACCAAAGCCGCAGCCCGGTTCGCATTCTGATTGATCTGAACCAAATCGCTAAAATCAGGGTCGCCTTGATCATGTCGCAGCAGCAACAGATCACAATGACCTGAAATGGCGGTGAGAAGGTTGTTGAAATCATGCGCAACACCGCCCGCCAATTGGCCTATTGCCTGCATTTTCTGGCTTTGTACGAATTGCGCCTCGAGAGATTTCAGCTCGGTTGCGTCGCTGAGCACCGCAATAAGTGTTGGATCGCCGCTTTCAGAAATCCTGTTCAGGGTCACCTGAACAAATACCTCTTTGTCGATGCGCTTGAGGCGGAGAAACTCCGTGTGCTGTGTTGCGCGCCCGGCAAGGGTTTCGGTCAACCAGTCCGTGATCGAACGGCCAAGCCCCTCCATGAGGTCTGACAAATGGACGTCGCGTTCCAACGCAACACCAATCAGATTTGACGCCATGAGGTTAAATGCCTGAACCTGCCCATCTGCCCCCACCTTGAGCAGGGGAACGGGTAGGTTTTCAAATACGTTCCATTCATCATCTCGCACCGACGGTGGACCCGGTGGCAGCAAGTACAACGCCTTGCGCCCTGCCCCGGCAGCCAACTCGGACACAAGTACCTGTGTCACACCTTCGACGCCCTGAATATCGCATACGGCGCCGGACTGCACAGGCATCGTTCTGAACAACCGATCCAGCGATGTTACACGCCCCCCAACGAGGTCACGCGCAGGATCATTCATATATAAAATCGCATTATTGCGACCGACGAGGATCATTGGCAGGACCGGTCCGTCGTGCTGGGTTGCGGCCACCACAACGTCCTCAACACGCCAGACATAGGTATCTGAACCGGGTTTATTGACGCCGACACGAATATGACCCTTGCGGGTCACAAGCTCCTCTTGCGCAAATCCCTCGGTGTCTGCGCGTGCCTGAAGGCGAAACAGGATGCCCGCCGGATCCGCAACCGTTCTATCAAGTGCACCGGCAAGCGTGTCACTTGCCTGTGCCTGAAACCGGGTGCGTGCGGCCTGATTGCTTGACAGGATCGCCCCATCGGCCTGCGCCAGAAAACTGGGGACGGCATCCTTGTCAATGAAATCGGATAGCGTGGCCAGGGTGGCTTTTTGACGTTTCACATGAACGCCCACCAACCCAAACAGCATCATGCACAAAACAGCCAATGCGGCAGCGGCAGCATAAAACGATTTCTGCAAAATCTCATGTGGCGCTGCGAGGCCCACAACAGCAAGTACGCCCGCGACGACCAGTATGCCGCCAAATCTGTTTTGTGCACCAAGCGCAAATTGGGTCAGTTTTGATGGAAGTATGGCACCTGTGGACAATCGCTCGCTCCTAGATCGAATCGCACCGTCATCAAAGCGCCCTAGGAGTTAATCCCGACTTAACCACGATCAGGTGTGCTCGTTAAGGTTGAGTATTGCAGCAATTATCCGCGCGTCAAGTGTGCCGTGTAGAACCCATCACAGTTTTCCGATAGCGGCCAGCGTCTTTGGTAGCGGCACTGCCAGTCTGGGTTCCTAGATAGAAACGTCTCTACCTGATCTTCGTTTTCAGCTTTGAGCACTGAACATGTGGCATAAATGAGCCAGCCATTCTCGCTCAAAAGCACCGCCGCCTGTTGCAGTATGTCCTGCTGGATCGCCTGAAGTTCTTCAAGGCGCGCCGCGGTAAAACTCCACTTTGCCTCAGGACTGCGCCGCCATGCGCCACTGCCCGAGCATGGCGCATCACACAGCACCAGATCGAACGGCATATGGGTGCGCAATTGGTCTGTCGAAAGTTCCTGTATCCCGACACCCGCGCGCTCGGCGCGGGGGGAAAGATCCCGCATGCGGGCAGGATCACTGTCATGTGCGTAAACCCGACGGTTGGGTTGCGCCGCCATGGCCAGCGCCTTGCCGCCCCCGCCCGCGCAGTAATCCAGACACGTCAGCGCTTGTGGCAATGCGTCGATCACGGCTTGCGAGGCGGCGTCCTGCAATTCAACCTGACCCGTCAGATAGGCCGTCGTGTTCCTCACCCGTCTCGCGCCCTCAATCACCGTCAAAGCGGTTTGCGCAACAGGGTTCGCAGTTGTCACCACGCCGTCACTTTGAAGGTTTTGCATCGCGGTTGCTACATCCGCCTCTTTCAAGTTGACCCGCAAGCTCACAGGTCCGCGGTGCGTCAATGCCGCGGCCACGGCGCCAGCCTCTGCCCCTAAACTGCGCTCAAACTCAGGCACAAGCCACTCTGGCAGGTTCCACAGCGCGCATGCTGTATCCCGATCTGTCCCCCGGCTTTGTTCCTCATCGGACAACGGGTCCGGGGCATAGCCCTGCGCGTTGAAAAACTCAGAAGGGTCAATGCCGTTGTACCGCAGCAGTCCAAGCATCAACGCCCGGCCCGACACACCGCCCCCAAGGGCCGCAACCGTATCCTTGAGGCGCAGCACGTCAAAGACATGGTCCCGCACCGCCGCGCGATCCTTGGACCCGGCAAAACGGCTTTGTCGCGCCCATCGCGTTAACGCCTGCTCAGCTGCGCGCCCTTGCGATACAGCATCCAATATCTCGATGGCGGCAGCGATGCGCGCGGCGGGTGTCATGGCGGTCTCTCTTTCAGGTCAGGCGGACGGGCAGTATTTGGTCATCCGACCCGATAATTCGGACTTTCACGTGTGATCTGAACGTCATGCACATGGCTTTCCTTCAGCCCCGCACCTGTAATCTTGACGAACTTGCAGTTGGTGCGCATTTCATCCACGGTTGCACAGCCGGTGTAGCCCATCGCAGCGCGCAACCCACCCACGAGTTGGTGGATGACGGCACCCGCTGACCCTTTGTAAGCCACCTGCCCCTCGATCCCTTCGGGTACGAGTTTGTCGCTTGCAGCGTCTTTCTGGAAATACCGGTCCGCTGACCCGCTGGCCATGGCGCCAAGGCTGCCCATCCCGCGATAGCTTTTGAAGCTGCGCCCCTGATAGAGGATCACCTCACCGGGGCTTTCGTCGGTGCCCGCGATCATGCTGCCGACCATGGCGCAGGAAGCCCCCGCCGCAATCGCCTTGGCGAAATCGCCCGAAAACTTGATCCCCCCGTCCGCGATGACCGGGACGTCACCCGCCGCAGCCGCGCAGTCAACGATGGCCGTAAGCTGTGGCACACCGACACCCGCGACCATGCGCGTGGTGCAGATAGACCCCGGACCGATGCCAACTTTGACCGCATCGGCACCCGCATCGATCAGCGCGCGGGTTGCCTCGCCTGTGGCGACATTGCCCGCTACGATCTGTACTTCGTTGCTGAGGCTTTTGGCGCGCCGGACCGCGGCAGCGACACCCTCAGAATGACCATGCGCGGTGTCGATCACAATCATATCCGCACCCGCATCAACCAGCGCCGCAGAGCGTTCAAACCCTGCATCCCCCACCGTGGTGGCGGCCGCGACACGCAAGCGGCCAAGTTCATCCTTGCAGGCCGTGGGATTGAGCACCGCCTGTTCGGTATCTTTCAGGGTAAGCAACCCCGTCAGCTTGCCATTCCCATCGGTCACCAGCAGTTTTTCAATGCGCCGCGCTTTCATCAGGCTGATCGCCTCATCCCGGTCGGCGGGTTCCTGCAGGATGGCGAGGTTTTCGCCCGACATCATCACGGACACGGGCGTGCGGTCATCACTGGCAAACCGCATGTCGCGATTTGTGACAATGCCCAAAACGCGCCCCTTCTCATCGACCACGGGAAAACCGGTGACCCGGTATCTGTCCTGCAGGGCCTTGGCATCGGCAAGCGTTTGCTCGGGGCGCAGAGTGATCGGGTTATAGACAATCCCGCTCTCGAACCTTTTGACGCGCCGCACTTCCTGCGCCTGCTCCTCGATGGTCAGGTTGCGGTGGACAACACCAATTCCGCCCGCCTGCGCCATCGCAATCGCCATGCGCGCCTCGGTCACCGTATCCATGGCGGAGCTGAGCAGCGGGATGTTCATCGCAATCGTGCGCGTGACGCGCGTCCGGGTGTCTGCAGTCGATGGCAGCACAGAAGACGCACCGGGCACCAGCAACACATCATCAAAGGTCAGAGCCTCACGAATCTCCATGGCATACCTCGCAATCGGAGCAGTTCATTTGGCAGTTTCCTATTTCATGGGTCCCGCGAAATTAAAAGGGGCAAAATTGTCCATGCGGCACTGTGTGATGATTGCCAAGCGGTCCAGCGCAGGGCAATGCTAGCCCTGAAGACAATAGGACGGACACCATGACAGATCATAGTTACGCGAGCGGCAGGCTGGATTTACCTTTTGTGGGCATCTCAACATTTGGCAAGCGCCCCTACGTGGCCGACTGGGATACACTGGACGCTGATGTTGCCGTCTTGGGTGCGCCCTTTGATGGCGGCACCCAATGGCGGGCCGGGGCACGGTTTGGCCCGCGCGGTGTGCGCGAGGCGTCCACTCTGTTCAGCTTTGGTCACGCAGGCGCTTATGATCACGAGGATGATGCGACCTACCTGCCTGCCGATGTCAGGATCGTCGATATGGGCGATGCGGATATCGTGCATACCGCAACCGAAAAAAGCCATGAAAACATCCAAACCGGCGTGCGGGCCGCCCTGCGCGCAGGCGCGCTGCCTGTGGTGATCGGCGGGGATCATTCCATCAACATCCCCTGCATTCGGGCCTATAACGGGCCGGAATACAGCGGCGGGGCATTTCATATCCTGCAGATTGATGCGCATCTGGATTTTGTCGATGAGCGCCACGGGGTGCGCCACGGGCATGGCAATCCGATGCGCCGTGCCGCCGAACAGAGCTATGTCAGCGGGTTAACGCAAGTTGGCATTCGCAATGTCAGCTCGACCGCACGCGAAGGATACGCAGATGCCCGCGCCATGGGCTCGCAGATCATATCGGTGCGTCAGGCGCGCAAGATGGGGCTTGAAAAGCTGCTTGATAGCGTGCCCGCCGGGGTGCCTGTCTACATCACGATTGATATTGATGCATTCTGCCCCTCCATCGCGCCGGGGACGGGCACGCCCAGCCATGGCGGTTTTCTATATTATGAAGTGCTTGAGCTGTTGCAGGGCGTGGCGGGGCGCAACCCGATCATCGGCCTTGATCTGGTGGAGGTGGCACCAGATTATGACCCCACCGGCAGCACCTCCATTCTGGCGGCTCAGCTTCTGCTGAATACGATTGGTTTCATCTTTCACGCGCGGGGACAGTCGCCAACGCTTGTGCCCTAGACGGCTGATCCCCGAAAACCTCATGAACTTTATGATAAAATCGAAAGAGGAATGCCGCGGCTGACGCATCAAATGACGCGGATCGGCTGTCTTGGGCCGCGCCGTGATCTATGGTAGGGCAAATCAGTTCAACAGGCGGCACATGTCCATGCGCAATGATCCTCTAGTCGTATTCACGCCCTCGGGTAAACGCGGCCATTTTGAGGTCGGCACACCGATCCTGACCGCTGCCCGGAAATTGGGCGTTGATCTGGATTCGGTCTGTGGCGGGCGCGGCATCTGTTCAAAATGTCAGATCACCCCAAGCTACGGCGAATTTTCCAAACATGGTGTCACCGTACGTGAGGGCGCGCTGTCCGAATGGAACAAGGTCGAACAACGCTACAAAGACAAACGCGGCCTGATCGACGGGCGCAGACTGGGATGCCAAGCGACGGTGCAGGGCGATGTGGTGATCGACGTGCCGCCCGAAAGCCAGGTGCATAAACAGGTCGTGCGCAAACGCGCTGAAGCGCGGGACATTATCCTCGATCCATCGACCAAGCTTTATTACGTCGAAGTGGCCGAACCGGACATGCACGACCCCTCCGGTGATCTGGAACGTCTGCGTGACGCGTTAAGGGATCAATGGGAGCTGGAGAACGTCGCAGCGGACCTGCATATCCTGCAAAGCATGCAGCCGATCCTGCGCAAGGGCGACTGGAAAGTCACGGTGGCTGTGCATCTCGGCGATGCCGAAAACCCGCCGCGCATCATGAACATCTGGCCCGGCTATTACGACGGCACCGTCTATGGTCTGGCGGTCGATCTCGGCTCAACCACGATTGCGGCGCATCTGTGTGATTTGCAAACGGGCGAGGTGCTCGCCTCTTCCGGGGTGATGAACCCCCAGATCCGCTTTGGCGAAGACCTAATGAGCCGGGTCAGCTATTCGATGATGAATGCCGGTGGCGCGGATGAGATGACCGAAGCGGTGCGCGAAGGCATGCGCGCGCTCTTTACCCAGATCGCCGCTGAGGCGCAGATCGACAAGGCGCTGATCGTGGATGCGGTTTTTGTCTGCAACCCGGTGATGCACCACCTGTTTCTCGGGATTGATCCCTTTGAGCTTGGGCAGGCCCCCTTTGCGCTGACCACCAATAACGCGTTGCGCCTGCGCGCCGATGATCTTGATCTGAACATCCACCCCTCCGCGCGGGTCTATCTGTTGCCATGTATCGCAGGACATGTCGGAGCCGATGCCGCCGCCGTGGCCCTGTCCGAGGCACCGGATAAATCCGACGATCTGGTTTTGGTGGTCGACGTGGGCACCAACGCGGAAATCCTGCTGGGCAACAAGGAAAAGGTGCTCGCCTGTTCCTCGCCCACCGGACCCGCGTTTGAGGGGGCGCAAATCAGTTCCGGACAGCGCGCCGCCCCCGGCGCCATTGAGCGTGTGGAAATAGACCCCATAACAAAAGACCCGAGGTTCAAGGTCATCGGCTCTGACCTGTGGTCAGATGATCCCGATTTCAGCAAAGAGGTCGGGCCCTCCGGCATCACCGGGATATGCGGTTCCGGCATTATTGAGATGGTCGCAGAAATGCGCATGAATGGCATCGTCGATGCACCCGGCCTGATCGGCTCCCCAGAACAGACCGGCACGCAACGTTGCTTTCTGGATGGGCGCACCTATTCATACCTCGTCTTTGATGGCAAAGCAGAAGGCGGCCCCCGTATTACCGTGACGAACCGCGACATTCGCGAAATTCAGATGGCAAAAGCGGCGCTCTATTCCGGCGCGCGTTTGCTGATGGATAAATTTGGCGTCGACAAGGTTGACCGCGTGGTTCTGGCGGGCGCTTTCGGGGCACATATATCGTCCAAACACGCGATGGTTTTGGGGATGATCCCGGATGCACCGCTCGACAAGGTGACATCCGCCGGAAATGCGGCAGGCACAGGGGCGCGCATCGCGCTGCTCAACACAGCCGCGCGCGCGGAAATCGAAGCGACGGTCGGGGCCATCCACAAGATCGAAACCGCGATTGAACCTCGTTTTCAGGAACATTTCGTGAATGCCTCCGCCATTCCAAATTCGGTTGAGCCCTTCCCCATTTTGAATTCCATAGTTTCCTTGCCGGACGCCACGTTTAACACGGGCGGCGGTGCCGAGGACGGTAGCGGTGGGGGGCGGCGCAGACGTCGGCGCGCCTGACGCGACCTGACGCGCAGGAAAACAGACCAATGAGGCAAACAGGTGCGGATTGCTTGACGGTATTGCACAGGTTCGCTAACAGCAGCGCAAGGCGGGTATGGTGAAAAGGTATCACGGCAGCTTCCCAAGCTTTAGTTACGAGTTCGATTCTCGTTACCCGCTCCATCTTTTCTCAACGCGTATTTATGTGCTGAAGATAACAGTTCACTGAAAACGGGCGTTTACTCGTGTGGTGTCATTTCGGAAAGAAATGAGCGCACAGCAGTCGCTTGATATCCAAGGCAACTGGCATGATGCGTAACCGTATTTATGTCAGCCTTTTGCCCGATACCCTTGGTGCTGACGCAACCCTTGGCAATCCCGGCCCGTCACGCTAAATGCGCGGCATGACACTCGCTTACCACACACCCTTGCCTGCGGACATGCAGGCTCAGTTGGGCATCACGCCGCCTGCCCCTTTGGCCATGGCCGATCAGGTGCGCTTTTCTGAGCTGGACGTTCTACAACATGTGAATAACGCCGTCTATATGCATTGGTTTGAACGTGTTCGCGTCAAGTACACACAGATTTGGGGCCTCAGTCGCAGCTTTGGAGGCGTTGAGGGGCCGCGTATTGTGATCCGGTCAGGCACTATTCACTACCGTCAGGAAATGTTGCTGGATGAAGATTATGTTGTGACCTGTGGCTGCACCGCTTTTCGCAACACGTCCTTTTCGATGCATCAGGAACTTTGGTCGGGCGGCACGATCCGCGCGACATTCCAATGTGTTCTCGTCTTATTGCACCCGGACGGAAGTGGGCGTTATGCAATTCCTGACGACCTGAAACAGCGATTTATCGAGGTTGATGGCGCACAAAAAGAGACGTAAAGCGCGTGATTTACCCTCTGTTTGCTATTACATACCCCACCAACTGGGCGGTTGAGCTGTCTTTGCCATCTGCAGGCGCTTCCCCATCCACAATCGGTTGTAGCGACGTGGCAAGCTCTTTGCCCAATTCGACGCCCCATTGGTCGTAGGAGTTGATGCCAAGGATAACGCCCTCCACGAACACCCGGTGTTCATAGAGCGCAATAATCTGCCCCAACATAAAAGGATCAAGTTTGGGATACACCAAGGTAACCGAGGGCCTGTTGCCCGCAAAGACACGGTGACGCGCCTGACGCTCAAGTTCCGAGCCCGTAAAGCCCGCTTTGACCATCTTGTCGCGCGCTTCATTCAGCGACCGCCCCCGCATCAGGGCCTCTGACTGCGCGAGGCAATTTGCGACAAGCAGATTGTGGTGATGGGCCAGCTCGGCCTCATGTCCTTCGGCCGCCACCAGGAATTCGCACGGGATCACACGCGTCCCCTGATGGATCAGTTGGTAAAAGGCATGTTGCCCATTGGTCCCTGCGGCCCCCCAGACAATCGGCCCGCTGTCCCCGATAACATCATCGCCATTGATCTGGACACTTTTGCCATTCGATTCCATTTCGAGTTGCTGCAGGTAATCAGGCAGCTTTGACAGGCGCTGATCATAGGGAAGCACAGCGCGGCTGCTGTAACCGCAAACCTGCGCGTGCCACACACCCACAAGAGCAAGCAGCACCGGTAGATTCTCACGCCAGTCGGCGGCCTGAAAATGCCGGTCCATTGCCTGTCCACCCCGCAGAAAGGCATCAAACCCCTTGGGTCCAATCGCGATCATGAGCGACAGGCCAATCGGCCCCCAGACTGAGTACCGCCCGCCGACCCAATCCTCGAAACCAAAAACCCGCTCGGGCGGGATGCCAAAAGCGGCTGTCAGTTCATCCGCTGTGGACAGTGCCGCAAACTGGACCTGTGGGTCGCCCCCATGTTCGGTCATCCAGGCGCGCGCAGTGCGCGCATTCGTCATTGTTTCAATGGTCGTGAACGTCTTGGAAGCCACGATGACGAGCGTGGTCTTCGCATTCAACCCACGCAGCGTGTCTGCAATATGCGCCCCATCTACATTCGAAACGAAGTGGCACCGCGGCCCATCATGATAGGGCGACAATGCCGCAACAGCCATCGCAGGCCCCAGATCAGATCCGCCAATCCCGATATTGACCACATCAGTTACATCGCTGTCACGCACCAGCCGCGCGAAGGCCCGCATCCGGTCAAGCGTGGCCAGAACGCCCGGCATGACATCGGCACCGTCCACCTGCACCGGGCCACCGTCCAGATTGCGCAGTGCCGTGTGCAACACCGCGCGCCCTTCGGTGTCATTGATGGGCTGGCCCGCGAACATCGCCGCGCGCTTTTCCGCCATGCCAGACGTTTCGAGCAACTGCGACAGCAGTTTCAGCGTTTCATCGTCGATGTTCGTCTTGGCAAAATCAAAAAGCATATCGCCGGTTCTGGCGCTGAATTTCCGCGCGCGGGCCGGATCATCAAACAAAGACAGGATTGACCTGCCCGCTACATGCGCCTGTTTTTCGCGCAACGCATCCCACGTCGAAGTCATGCGGCCCAATGGATTGTTCCCCCTTGAATGACAGCAGCGATCGGCGCTTCCTCTGGCGGTCGACCCATTGCGTCCTCCAGTGCCGCGCGCTTGTCTTGTCCGAATATGATCAGGTGCTTGTCCATCGCCCCCTTCAAAGCCGCCGCGCTAAGCGTGATGCGTACATCAGGCTGGCTGCTGGCCTCAATCGGACACAGCGCGGGCGCGTCGGGGTGCAAGGCTTGCGACAGCCCTTTGGCACCCGGAAAAAGAGAGGCGGTGTGCTTGTCATTGCCCATGCCCAGCACGACCATCGACAAAGGCATCTGTGTTCTCACGGTTTCAGACAATACCGGTGCGGCCTCATGCGCTGTTTCCCCTGCCCTGTAAAATGGCAAGAACTGCGCCTTGGCGGCGGGCCCCTGCATCAAGCGCGATTTAACCAGTGCTGTGTTTGAGCGTTCGTGGTCTTCGGGCACCCACCGCTCATCCGTCAGCATGATCGTGACCCGGTCCCAGTCCAGATCTGCCGCACAGAGCACGTCAAAAATCGGCCCCGGTGTCGTGCCACCCGGCACCGCGAGACTGACCTTATCCTGTATCAAAAGTGCGTTTTTCAGACCACTTGCGAGCGCGTCCGCCACGCCGATGGCCGCAATGTCCCTGTCGATATACTCAATGATTTGCATGGTTCAGATCTTTCGCCATTCTCTGTTGTCCCGGCCCATCAATTGCGCGGATGCATCCGGCCCGTCGCTGAAACTGTCATAGGGTTTCGGCACATCGCCCCGGTCTGTCCAGCCTTGAATGATGGGATCGGTCCAACCCCATGCCGCCTCTACTTCATCACCGCGCATGAACAACGTCTGATTGCCCCGGATCACATCCATGATCAACCGCTCATAAGCATCCACCGATTCACCGCCATCCGGGCCAAGCGCTTCCGCAAAGGTCATATCCAACGGCACATCAATCAGACGCATACCGCCAGGGCCGGGTTCTTTGATTGTCACGCCAAGTGTGATGCCTTCATTGGGCTGAAGCTTGATCGACAGAACATTGCGGTGCCGCCCTGCGTCTTCGGCAAAAATGGAATGCGGGGTTTCCTTGAACACGATCGATATCTCACTGGAACGCTCGCGCATGCGCTTGCCAGTGCGCAGATAAAACGGCGTACCGGCCCAACGCCAGTTGGCGATATGCGTTTTCAGTGCCACAAAGCTCTCTGTCTTTGAGCGTGGGTTGCCCGCCGCCGTCCGGTAATCGGGATGATTTTCAATATCGTTTGCATCCGCTTCATATTGCCCCCGGACGATGTGGTGCGGCTCCACCGGTTCAAGGGCGCGGATCACCTTCAGCTTTTCGTCCCGTACCGCATCAGGATCAAACCGTGCGGGGGGCTCCATCGCGATCAGACACAAAAGCTGCATCAGGTGGTTTTGAACCATATCGCGCATGGCCCCTGCCCGGTCGTAGTATTCGCCGCGCCCACCTACTCCCACGGTTTCAGCAACAGTCACCTGAATATGGTCGACAAACTGGCTGTTCCAGAGGGGCTCGAACAACATGTTGCCAAAACGCACAGCCATCAGGTTCTGCACGGTTTCCTTGCCAAGATAATGATCGATGCGGTAAATCTGCGTTTCGTCAAAATACCGCGCGAGCGTCGCATTCAGCGCTTTGGCCGTTTCGAGATCTCGCCCAAAGGGCTTTTCCACAACAATCCGTGCTTTTCGGTCGGCCAGCCCATGGCCTTGCAAACGCTCTGCCAGCGGGCCGAACAAGGAGGGGGCCACAGAAAAGTAATAGGCCTCGACCCGGTCCACTGACGTCACCTTTTGGGTCAGCTCTGCCCATCCGTCCTCGCCCATGGCGTCAATCTGAACGTAAGAGACGCCTTTTAAAAAGTCATCCAGCATCTCCGCATGGCTTTCTGCACCCGGACTGAATTCACGGACCGCATCAGCGACGAGCTGCGCATAGGAAGCATCAGACATATCCGATCTGGCGGCACCGATGATCCGCGCCGTTTTCGGCATTTGCCCGGCACAGAAGCGTCGAAACAAAGCAGGCAGGATCTTGCGTCGGGCAAGGTCGCCCGTGCCCCCGAATACGACCAGATCAAATGGATCAACCGGAATAACGCGTGAAACCATGATGGGCACCTCATGTAGCAGGCCGGATTCGGCTCGGGTGAGTGTTAGCGCAAACATGGGCCAATGGTAAAGCGTTCACAACACTGTGCGCATAAATCAGGTAGCACTTTCTTGCCTTCTATGCTGCTCTCGCGCAAATAGATTTGCAAAGACGCAGGGAGCGACTGGCAGATGAAAGACCGGCTTGAGGCAAACATTGGAAAGTTCCAAAACCCTGAAATCACTGCCAAAGGTGAGCCGCGCGCGCGTGTCAGGCTGACACATCCCAAGACGCTTTGGTTCAACACCGGTACATTGTGCAACATCGAATGCGTGAACTGCTATATTGAAAGCAGCCCAACCAATGATGCGCTGGTCTATATCTCAGCGGATGAGGTGCGCAGTTATCTGGACCAGCTTGAAAAACGCGCATGGCCCGTGACTGAAATCGCCTTCACTGGCGGCGAACCCTTCATGAACCCTCAGATGATCGATCTGGCGCGGGCGGCTCTTGAGCGCGGATATGACGTGCTGGTTTTGACCAATGCCATGCGCCCGATGATGCGCAAGAACATGCAGGTCGGGTTGCTGGCCCTGAATGCGGCCTACCCCGGCAAAATGACGTTGCGCATTTCAGTCGATCACTACGATGCATCCCTGCATGATGACGAACGCGGCGTCGGCGCTTTTGACAAAACGCTGGCCGGCATGAAATGGCTGCGCGACAATGGCTTTACCATGGCAGTCGCGGGACGCTCTATCATGGCACAGAGCGAGGCGGAAAGCCGCGCAGGCTATGCTGCGTTCTTTGCGCAGCATGGGTTTGATATTGATGCGCATAACCCGGCCGTCACAGTACTGTTTCCAGAGATGGACGTATCCGTTGAGGTGCCGGAAATTACCACCGCATGCTGGGGTATTCTGGACAAGTCACCCGATGGCATGATGTGCGCATCGTCACGTATGGTGGTCAAACGGCGCGGTGCGGCGTCACCGGCCGTGCTCGCCTGCACACTCTTACCTTACGCGCCCGAGTTCGAGCTTGGCGAGACGCTGGAGCAAGCTGAGCAGGATGTCGCGTTGAATCACCCGCACTGTGCAAAATTCTGTGTGCTGGGGGGCGCGAGTTGCTCTGCCTGAAACGCGCGGAATGTCAGTGGATCGTGAATTCGCCCGTCACGTTACGCCACTCCCCCGGCGACACCATCTTGCGATGGGTAAAACGCACCGAGTGCAGGGGGCCTTCAATTTCCGACTGCCAAAACTCAACGAACTTAAATAATTTCGGATGATCCGGGGCCAGGTCGTAATCCTGCCAGATGTAACTGTTCAACACATGCGTATAGTCCGGCATGTGGTAAAAAAACTCAGCCGTGGTCAGCCCATACCCTTTAAGCATAAACTCTGTTTCTGATTGAACCATTTTTCCCTCTTTTTTGCGTACTGTATCTTCAGCATGCCATGAAAAAATTACTTTTCAATAAAAACAACGTATTGGCACTTGAGCAAGGTGGCTGCCAAGCATCGCAAGACAATTGGATTGCACCTTATGTACGGGCTCTGTTATGGTGAAGACACAAGATATAGACCCGGCGCAAAAAATGGGCAGACAACGTGAGCGATACACCACAACCCCCTGATAGTGATGATGAAATGCGCCCGGAGCGCCCTGTTTACGATGGGCCCTCTGTCAGCATCGAACAAGAAATGCGCACGTCCTATTTGGATTACGCGATGTCGGTCATTGTCAGCCGCGCGATCCCGGATCTGCGCGATGGATTGAAACCGGTGCACCGGCGCATCCTGTTCGCGATGCACGAAACGGGCAACACGCACGACAAATCCTACCGAAAATCCGCGCGTCCGGTTGGCGATGTGATGGGTCAGTATCATCCGCATGGTGACAGCGCGATTTATGACGCGCTTGTGCGTATGGCGCAGGATTTTTCAATGTCCCTGCCGCTATTGGATGGTCAGGGTAACTTTGGCTCGATGGACGGCGATAACCCGGCGGCGATGCGTTATACCGAAGTGCGCATGGACAAGCCCGCTGCCTATCTGTTGGCCGATATAGATAAGGATACGGTCAATTATCAGGACAATTACGACGGCAAACAAAAAGAGCCGACCGTCCTGCCCGCCCGCTTTCCCAATATGCTGGTCAATGGTGCTGGCGGTATCGCGGTTGGCATGGCGACCAACATTCCGCCCCACAATCTGGGTGAGGTGATTGACGCCACGCTGGCACTGATCGAGGAACCGGACCTGACGTCTGAACAATTGATCGACTATGTTCCCGGCCCGGATTTCCCGACGGGTGGCATCATGCTGGGCCGCACCGGTGCACGCAAAGCCTATCTTGAGGGCCGCGGGTCCGTCATCATACGCGCCAAGACGCGGGTCGAGGAAATCCGCAAGGATCGCTGGGCCATCGTCGTTGATGAAATCCCCTATCAGGTGAACAAGGCGACGATGATCGAAAAGATCGCCGAACAGGTGCGCGAGAAAAAGATCGAAGGCATTTCACACGTACAGGACGAATCCGATCGCAATGGCGTGCGTGTCGTCGTCGAGTTGAAGCGTGATGCGACGGCTGAGGTGGTGATGAACCAGCTTTACCGGTTCACGCCGCTGCAAACCTATTTCGGCTGTAACATGCTGGCGCTGAATGGCGGCCGCCCTGAACAGCTGACGCTGCGCAAGTTCCTGACCTATTTCATTGATTTCCGCGAGGAAGTTGTCGCACGCCGCACGGCGTATCTGTTGCGCAAAGCGCGCGAACGCAGCCATGTGCTCTGTGGTCTGGCCGTTGCGGTTACAAACATTGACGAAGTTGTCGCGACGATCCGATCTTCTGCGGATGCAAGCGAGGCGCGTAGCAAGCTGATGACCCGCCGCTGGCCGGCGCAGGACATCCTGCCCTATATCGCGCTGATTGATGATCCGACCCATACGGCGAATGATGACGGCACGTACAATCTTTCAGAAACACAAGCCCGCGCGATCCTTGATCTGCGCCTGCAACGTCTGACCCAGATCGGTGTCAAGGAAGTCACCGACGAACTTGAAGAACTGGCGGGTAAGATCAAGGAATACCTTGATATTCTGGGATCGCGTGATCGCATTATGAGCATTATCTCGGATGAACTGCGCGAGGTGCGCGAGTTGTTTGCCGTGCCACGTCGCACCGAAATCGTCGACTGGTCCGGTGACATGGAAGACGAAGACCTGATCGCGCGCGAGGACATGGTCGTGACTGTCACCCAAGGTGGCTATATCAAACGCACGCCTTTGGCCGATTTCCGCAGCCAGCGGCGCGGCGGCAAGGGCCTGTCGGGCGGCAGCCTCAAGGAAGACGATGTCGTCACCACGCTGTTTGTGGCCAATACCCACACGCAATTGCTGTTTTTTACCACGGATGGCATGGCCTACAAGCTCAAGACATGGCGGCTGCCGCAGGGCGGGCGCACTTCCAAGGGCAAGGCGATTATCAACATTCTGCCGATCCCGCAGGGGGTCTCCATCGCGGCCATCCTGCCCATCGACCGTGACGAAAAAGACTGGTCCGAATTGCAGATCGTCTTTGCCACGTCTGCAGGCACTGTGCGGCGCAATGCGCTGTCCGATTTCACAAACGTGAAATCCAACGGCAAGATCGCGATGAAGTTCGAGGATGAACACGCCGAGACCACGCTGATCAACGCACGCATCGCCTCTCCGGATGATGATGTGATGCTGGTCACCGCATCGGGTCGCGCGATCCGTTTTCCCTCCACAGATGTGCGGGTGTTCAATTCACGCTCTTCCGTCGGGGTGCGGGGAGTGCGGCTGACCGGCGACGACAAGGTCGTGTCCATGTCGGTCATTCGTCATTTCAACGCCACTTCGGACGAGCGTGTCGCCTATCTCAAGATGCGCCGCGCCATGGCGGGTTTGGCGGATGATGCCGAGATCGAAGAAGAGGAAACCACCGGCGAAAGCGTCGAGATCGATTACGCCAAGATGTCGGCGGCGGAAAACCTGATCCTGACGATCACCGCGCAAGGGTCGGGCAAGTTGAGCTCCAGCCACGACTACCCGGTGCGCGGACGTGGCGGCATGGGCGTTCAGGCAATGGACAAGGCGATGCGCGGCGGACCAATCGTGGCGTCTTTCCCGGTTGAGATGGACGACCAGATCATGCTCGCCACGTCCAAGGGCCAATCGATCCGCGTCCCCGTGGAGGGAATATCGTTCCGCTCACGCTCGGCGGGTGGGGTCAAAGTCTTCAACACCGGCAAGGGCGAAGAGGTCGTCAGCGTCGCGTGGATTGCAGATCAGGGCGAGGAAGAAACCGGCGACGACGAGTCTTAGAGCCAGTGGCATCAGGGTTCATTGTCGGGACATTAGACCTGCCACGGCACTCACAACTGGAACGAACAACAGGAGGCGACATTAGATGATAAAACCCGTAACACTATTGCTCTTTTCGGCCGCTCTTGCGGTGCAGGCCTGTGGGCCTGCCGCGACCCCTGAACAACAGCAACAACGCCAACACAACATTGCCTGCGCGACTGGCACGATTGCCGGGGCCATAATAGGTGGTGCCATCGGCAATGAATTCGGCGGAGGCTCAGGTCAGGACATCCTGCGCGCTGGTGGCGCCGGGGCTGGCGCAGTGGCCGGTCAATCCTTTGCGTGTTAACGGGAGATATCGAAATGAAACTGACCTATCTGATACTGCCTGTGTTTGTCGCCGCTGGATTTCCGGCGATTGCGGAACAAATACCCTTGAACCAAGGACACCTCGAAGCGCTTGACAAAAACGGGGATGGTGCTGTGTCGAAAGCGGAATATGACAGCTTTGCAGATTTCGCTTTTGAAGAAATGGACCGTAACAAGGACTCCGTTTTGTCACCGGATGAGGTCGACGATCACCTGATCGGTGATGCTTTCGACATGCTGGACAACGATGCAGACGGATCCGTTTCAGAAGATGAATTTCTGCTGCAAATGAACGAGGACTTTGCCACGTCAGACCAAGATGGCGACGGTGTTCTGAACTAGCATTGCAAGAACGGGCAGCAGCGAACGCGCGGCCCGACGCTCGCATTCAACGCAGTTACAACGCGTAAATCCGGCTGAATTTGTCCTTGAGATAGGCAAGCAAGGGGCCCTCTGTTGGGGCAGCGCCGGTTGCGCGCTCAATGAGGTCGCGCGGCTCGTAAAGCCCGCCATGACACTGCACATTGTCCTTTAGCCAACGGGTTGCTGTGCGCGTATCACCCTGCCCCAGTTGCGTATCCAGATCCGGAACTGCACGCCGCAGCGCCTCATGAAGGCACCCGGCATAGACATTACCGAGACTATAGGTCGGGAAATACCCAAACAGCCCCACCGACCAATGCACATCCTGCAACACACCGTTTGAGGGTTTATCGACCGCGAATCCGAAATCGGCCAGGAAGCGGTCGTTCCATACAGCTTCCAGATCGCGCACGGTCAGATCACCCGCAATCAGCGCCCGCTCCAGATCGAAGCGCAACAAGACATGCAGGTTGTACTGAAGTTCATCAGATTCGGTACGGATGAACCCATTGTTCACCCGGTTGACGGTTGCATAAAACGCATCCTCATCCGGGATACCAAAGTCGCCAAACGCGTCGCGCATTTCACCGAATAACCAACCGGTAAAGGCCCGACTGCGGCCCAATTGGTTTTCATAGATGCGGCTTTGACTTTCGTGCACGCCCATCGATACGCCACTGCCCAAGGGCGTGAGCAGATAGGCATCGTCAATGTTTTGCTCGTAACAGGCGTGCCCGACCTCGTGGATGGTCGAATAGATGCAGTTAAAGGGATCATTTGCGCTGGTGCGTGTCGTGATCCGTACATCAAGGCCGGACCCGGAGCTGAACGGATGCACCGCCTTGTCGACACGCCCGCGCTGCATGTCATAGCCGAAGGCTTCTGCCAGTTTCAGCGTCAGCTTCATCTGTGCGCCCGGGTCAAACCGGCCTTGCACCTGTGCGGGCGAAGCGGCCTCAAGAGCGGCGGCGCGCAACGCCCTGAGTTCCGGGCGCAAAGCCCCAAACATCGCTTCGAGTTCTGCGCCTGTTGTCCCGGGTTCATAATCAGACAGGAGCGCGTCATAAACGTCGCCCCCTGCTGCGAGGGCCGCGCCCTCTTCCCGCCGCAAGGCAATCACCCTTTCCAGCGTGGGTGCAAAGGCCGCAAAATCGTCATTTGCACGCGCCTCAGCCCATACGCCCTGTGCGGCGGATGTGACCCGTGCCAGTTCGCTCGCAAGCGCCGCTGGTACTTTGGAGGCGCGCTCGAAACTGCGGCGAATATGGCGCAGCTGTGCCTTGGCAACACTATCCGTGCTGTTTGTTTCAGCTGCTGCAATCCAGTCGGCCATGCGCGGATCGGTCCGCCGTGCATGCAGGACCGCCTCAAGCGCTGCAGACTCTTCCGCACGTTGCGCTGCGGCACCTCGCGGCATCATGGTCTCCTGATCCCATTCAAGCCGTCCGGCAATGGCGGCCAGCGCCTGCGTTTCGCGGCTAAATGCCATCAGGTCGGTATAAGCATCGGCCATTTTCAGGTTCCCCTCACAGAGGTTGCAATGGGGTATCCGCTCAGGAACCGGGCGCGCAGGATCAGCACCCAGACGATCACCGCCAGAGTTTGGTGGAAAATCGCGATATGAGCGGGTGCGCCGTACAATACCGTCACGATCCCAAGGGCAATCTGCAACGTCATTGCCGCCAAAACGGCATTAAATGCAAAGCGGGTATGGGGATGTGTTGATTTACGCCCCCGCAGCCAGACCACGAAGGTGAACAGGATCAATACGTATCCCGTCACCCGGTGCATGAATTGCACCAACCCCGGGCTTTCAAAGAAGTTGCGCCACATCGGTTCGAGCACAAGCGCGGTCGACGGAAACCATTGGCCGCCCATCATGGGCCAGTCGGTATAGCTGCGACCGGCATCAATGCCTGCAACCAGTGCCCCGAGGAGAATTTGCAGAAAGGTAAAATGCAAAAGCCCGGTCGACATGCCCCATTGTTTTGCCTCTTTCACCCGCCGCGCCTGCATCAGATCGGGCGCGCTGCGGCCCAGTTCCATGATGTACCACGCTATGAATCCGAGGATAATGAACGCCAGACCCAGATGGGTGGCGAGGCGATAACTGGCCACATCTGTGACGCCTTCCCCTTGCGTCACACCAGAGGCAACCATCCACCAGCCGATCGCCCCCTGCGCGCCGCCAAGCAGGCCGAGGAACAAGAGCTTTCCGTTCCAGCCGACAGGCACCTGCCGTCTGAGCGCAAAATACCCAAAGCCAAGCGCCCAGACGACGCCAATCACACGTCCAAGCTGGCGATGACCCCATTCCCACCAATAGATAATCTTGAAATCCGCCATCTGCATCCATTGGTTCTGGATGCGGAATTCATCAATGGCCTGATATTTCTCGAATTCCGATTGCCATTCCGCCTCAGACAGGGGGGGCAATGCACCGGTCAGCGGGCGCCATTCGGTAATGCTCAGACCGCTGTCCGTCAGCCGGGTCAGCCCGCCAACCGCGATCATGACAAAGACCAGCGCAAAAAGAATCTGCAACCACACGCGAATGGCTTTTCTGGCTCCGGTGTGTCGCTTGTCGATAAGACCGGGTTGCACGGCGGGTTTTGCCGCCTCAGCCGTCCCGACCTCTTCAAACAACTTGCGTTTGCTGCTCATTGATTATCCTCAATCTGTCGCGCCGCGACCCTAGGGGGATGCGCATACAAGGTCCAGCGCGACTAGTCGCCGCGTGTCTTCCAGCGGACCATCTGCCGCATCATACCGTGCAGCATCTGAACATCCGCCCGTGTCATCGGCATCCGGCTCCAGAAGTTACGCAAGTTCGTGCGCATGGACTGCGATTTATGCGCAGGAAAGAAAAAACCCATCTCTTCCAACCGGTCTTCGTAATGCGTTGCCAGATGTTCGACCTCGATATTTTCCGCCCACTCCGTCCCGGACATTTCTACGGCTTGCGGCGTCACATCGCCCGTCGCGCGCATCCACTCATAACCCACAAGTAAAACGCATTGCGCGAGGTTCAATGACGGAAAGTCGGGGTTCACGGGCACTGAGATGATCGCATTCGCACGGGCGATATCGTCGTTTTCCAACCCTGCCCGTTCTGGTCCGAACAACACGGCCACCCGTTCGCCTGCAGAAATCCGCTCTGCGGCCGCGCGCATGGCTTCTTCGGGGCTGAACACCGGTTTGGTCAGATCGCGCGGGCGTGCGGTGGTTGCAAAGACGAACGAACAATCCTCGATACTGGCGGGCAGATCAGGGCTGAGTGATGCGTTGTCCAAAAGCCGACCCGCACCGCTCGCCAAAGCGACGGCTGCCTGATTTGGCCAGCCGTCCCGCGGGGCGACCACGCGCATGCGGTCCAGCCCGAAATTCCACATTGCGCGCGCTGACGCACCGATGTTTTCACCCATCTGCGGACGCACGAGAACAAAGGCTGGTGTCGCTGGATTATTGCGTGTCTCACTCATCCTTGCGTCTTACTTTGCGCTGCGGCGCACTGCAACGGGCTGCAACAGCTGCGGCGCAATTTTGACATGCCAGGGTCAAATGCGTTTTCATTCCCAATCGTCTGCGGTAGGGCTTTGCTCACGTCAGACCACAAGGACAGTGCTCATGGATTTGCCCGAAAAACCGCAGTTGTATCTCATTACGCCACCGGAGTTTGAGTTGAGCAGCTTTCCCGACGTGCTGGCACAGGTTCTTGATGCCCATAAGGTGGCTTGCGTGCGGCTGGATCTGGCGACGCGGGACGAAGACACCCTGTCGCGCGCGGCAGATGCCTTGCGTGAAATCACCCATGCGCGCGATATCGCGCTGGTCCTCAGCGATCATTCGGTTCTGGCGGATCGCCTTGGGCTGGACGGGGTGCACCTGAGCGATGCGGCCCGGTCCGTACGTGAAACACGAAAGCTTCTCGGTGACGAGGCGATCATCGGCAGCTTTTGCGGCACATCGAGACATGATGGAATGTCTGCCGGTGAAGCAGGTGCAGATTACGTCTGTTTCGGGCCCGTCGCGGCCTCCGCCCTCGGCGATGGCAGCTATGTCGAACAAGAGGTGTTTGAATGGTGGTCCGAGGTCATCGAGGTCCCAGTGGTCGCAGAAGGCGGTCTGGACGCCGCAAGGATCGCGCAACTTACACCCTTCACGGATTTTTTCGCCTTTGGCGAAGAAGTCTGGACGGCGGAGAACCCCGCGCAGCGCCTCGGTGAATTGCTCGAAGCGATGGGCTAGGTTCAGAGAAACACCCGCTCCACACACCAATAGGCCCCGATCACGGCGATGATCAGCGAGGCCGGAATGGACACAGCGCGGAACATCACCGCATAGGTCCCGACGGGCTGTTCCGCTTCGGAGAGATCGGATCGTCTGGCCAGACGCGTACAGCCAAACAGGATCAGAGCCGCCAGCGCGATCACGGTCAACTGACCCAACTCTACGCCAACATTGAACCCGATCAGCGCTGGAATGAACTGGCTTTCGGGCAATCCGAACTCGCCCAGCACAGAGGCAAAGCCCAACCCGTGCAGCAGGCCAAACCCAAAGATAATAAAGGGGCGCCATTTGGTCAGGCCCCGCTGAAACAGGTTTTCGACCGCCACATAGACGATAGATGCCGCGATCAAAGGCTCCACAATGCTGCCGGGCACATTAACCCACCCCATCGCGCCAAGTGCCAACGTCACCGTATGCGCCAACGTGAAGGCGCTGACCTGCCACAGTAACGGCCCCCACCTTGTGGACAGAAAGAACAGGCCCAATACAAACAGGATGTGATCCAGTCCTTTGGGCAGGATATGATCAAACCCGACAGGGATATAGCTCATGAACGCGGTGGTGGGGCTTTGCGCATCCCCACCGGCCAGCGCGATCGGTTCGCTGGACTGGCCACCATCCAGATAGCCGGTGTAGGGGGCCTCAACCCCTTGCTGACGCAGCACCAGAGCGCCTGAACCTGCGGGCCAATTGACTGTCACCGACGCGGTTTCCGGCGGCAGTTGCGCGCTCACTCGCATCTGGGAAATCCGCGGCAATTCAAAATCAACGTCTTCGGGCATCGTGATGGTCCCGAGGGTCAAGGGCGACGCGCCATCGGTTGTCAAAAACGGCAACGCGTTCCAGCTGTCGATGATTTCCTGTGCGCGCGCGCTGATATCGTCGTTGGGCAAGGCCCTCAGCGCATCATAATCGGATGCAGCGCTGTCCTCATCCGTATCCTCAACCGCATCCAGATCGATCCCGGCCAGAAACGCCTCGATGTTGATGCGGAAATCAAACACAAGCTGGCCGTTTTCCGCCAGGGTCATATCGGCAATCGTCGGCACCACCTCATGCGCAGCGCTCTGCTTTACCTGCCCGCCCCAAAAGAGCGTTGACACCAGCAGAAAAAGGCACAGCTTTGATACTGCATTAACAAAGGATGTCACCATGGGCTTTTTGCGCCTTTCGATCATTCTGACGGCCTTTTGTGCCGGACCCGCCTTCTGTCACGAGTTTTGGATTGAACCGGAAAAATATCAAGTCGAAAGCGGTGCGCCGGTTCAGGCAAACCTGAAAAACGGGGAAAACTTCAAAGGCACCACGCAGGCGTGGTTCGACAAACGCTTCACTCGTTTCGATACGGTTGCTGGTGAATTGGTCCGCCCAGTCACGGGTCGTATGGGGGATATCCCCGCGTTGCAAACGTCGGATCAACCTGACGGGCTGCTGATCGTGCTGCACGAAACCACCGCATCCAGCCTGACGTATCGCGCGTGGGAGAAATTTTTGAAATTCGCAGCACATAAGGATTTTCGCGACGCTGTAGAAACGCACGAAAACATGGGCTGGCCGAAAGAGGGTTTTCGCGAAAGCTACACCCGGCACGTCAAATCCTTGATCGCCGTCGGGCACGGGCGTGGCGCGGATCGCACCTTTGGACTGGAAACGGAGTTCACTGCGCTGACCAATCCCTATGGCGCAGATTTCAACGGGCAGATGCAGGTGCTCCTGACCTATGACAGATCGCCAAGGCCCAATGCGCAGGTTGAGGTATTTGAACGTGACGCTAATGGAACTGTGGTGGTGTCCCTGTTTCGGACGGGCGCCACCGGTAATGCCACTATTCCTGTCAAACCCGGTCATGATTATCTTTTTGACGCCGTCGTTTTGCGCCCCAACCCGCTGGCGGGCAGTTCTGAAAACACGCCGGTCTGGGAAACCCTATGGGCTGCGTTGACCTTTTCTGTCCCCTCTGAATAAACCCGCGCGACAGGGGCTTGATCCTCTGTGGGTTCCCCGTCACAAGACCGCATGAATTCCAAACCTGATATCCTGTGCATCGGCTCCGTCTTGTGGGATGTGATTGGCCGCTCGGCAAGTGCCATGCGGCAGGGATCAGACGTCCCGGGCCGCATCACACGCCTGCCCGGTGGCGTGGCAATGAATATCGCGATGACATTGGCCCGCTTTGGACTGACACCCGCCTTATTGACGGCGGTCGGGCATGATCCCGAAGGGGATGAATTGCTGGCAGCATGTGCCGCACGCGGCATGGTTACCGGTTTGGTGTATCGATCTGACGACCTGCCCACGGACCGTTATATGGCGGTCGAAGGGGCAAACGGCCTGATCGCGGCCATTGCCGATGCGCATTCCCTCGAAGCGGCCGGCGCGAAGATCCTTGCACCGCTCTCGGATGGGCGTTTGGCCAGCGAACACGCGCCCTATCAGGGTCGCGTGGCACTGGATGGCAATCTGACGCTCGCATTGCTCAGTGACATCGCGCAGAGCCCCTTGTTCGCATCCGCTGATCTGCGCGTCGCGCCCGCCTCGCCCGGCAAAGCCGAGCGATTATTCCCGTTCGTGAAACAGGGGCGTGGCACGCTTTACGTCAACCTTGAAGAGGCCGGTTTGCTCTGTAACCAGTCGTTCAAGACATCCCGCGCGGCTGCGGAAACCCTTTTGAACAGGGGGGCGGCACGGGTGTTGGTGACCGACGGCGGTGCAGATGCAACCGAAGGTCGACCGGATGGCCTGCTGACACAAACGCCGCCTCAAGTGCTTGTCGCCCGCGTTACCGGCGCGGGCGATACCTTCATGGCCGCCCATATCGCGTCGGAGGCCCAAGGGTTGGCGCCCGCCGCCGCCCTCGACAGCGCCCTCAAAGCCGCCGCAACCTATGTATCCGGAGAGACCCCCTCATGACCTACCTACCCCTGCTTCATTCGGCCGAAGTGGCCGCGGCAAAAACCGCCGGACGCCCGATCGTGGCGCTGGAAAGCACCATCATCACGCATGGTATGCCGTACCCGCAAAACCTTGAGGTGGCCCGACAGGTCGAAGATGATTTGCGCGGCGCAGGCGTGACGCCAGCGACCATCGCGGTGATGGATGGGACGCTTCACATCGGGCTGGAGCCGCATCAACTCGAAGCGCTCGCGCAAGCGAAATCGGTTGCCAAGCTCTCGCGCGCTGACATTGCCGCCTGCATGGCCACAGGCGGTACAGGTGCTACGACCGTTTCGGCGACAATGATCGCAGCCCACCTTGCGGGCATTTCGGTTTTTGCGACCGGCGGCATTGGCGGGGTCCATCGCGGCGCGGAATCAAGCTTTGACGTTTCCGCTGACCTGCTGGAGCTTGCGCAAACCCCCGTGACAGTCGTCGCCGCCGGGGCCAAGGCCATTCTGGATGTGGCCAAAACACTTGAGGTGCTTGAGACGCAGGGCGTGCCCGTCATTACCCTTGGTCAGGATAGCTTTCCCGCTTTCTGGAGTGCGGCATCCACGTTCAAATCACCCCTGCGCATGGATAACGCCGATGATATCGCGGCGGCCCACCAGATGCGCGTTGATCTCGGATTGCCCGGCGGTCAGCTGGTTGCAAACCCAATTCCCAGCCAAGACGAAATTCCCGCCGCAGAACTTGCGCCCATCATCGCGACGGCACAGGCCGATGCGGAACAGCATGGCATCAAGGGCAAGGCAGTCACCCCCTATCTGCTACAGCGCATCTATGAGTTGACAGAGGGTCGCTCCCTGACCGCAAACATCGCCTTGGTGCGCAACAACGCACGGCTTGCCGGTGCAATCGCTCAAGCCTTGAGCGCCAATGCCCGTATTGCGGGAAAGTAAGTCATTCCGCGAAAAGCCCCCATTGTTAACCGTCCCCAAACCACCTAACTATCGCGAGTGCCTTGCAAAGACGGACACTGAATGAACACGCCTTTCGACCCTGATATGCCACCGCCTCGCCGCGGGATTCTTGCCCGGATGCGCTCAAACTTCCTGACTGGACTGGTTGTCATTGCACCGGTTGGGTTGACCATCTGGCTGATATGGTCGGTTGTCGGTTGGATTGACGGTTTCGTACTTCCGCTGGTGCCAAATAGCTATCAGCCCGACCGCGTGCTGCAAGACCTGTTGGGTCTTGACCCCTCCGTACAGATCGATGTGCGCGGGATCGGCGTTGTTATCTTTTTGCTGTTCACGATCATCGTGGGCTGGATGGCCAAAGGGCTGATCGGACGCTCGCTGATCTCTTTTGCCGAAGGTCTGGTGGAGCGCACCCCCGTCGTCCGCTCCATTTACTCAGGCATCAAGCAGATTTCCGAAACCGTTTTTGCGCAATCCGAACGGTCCTTTGAGAAAGCATGCCTGATCGAATACCCGCGCCAAGGGATTTGGGCGATCGGGTTCATTTCGACCAATACCAAAGGTGAAATTGCCGCGCGTGGGAACGACGGGCAACCGATGTTGAGCATCTTTCTACCCACAACGCCCAACCCCACATCCGGCTTTTTGCTGTTCGTCCCGGAAACCGATGTCATAAAGCTTGATATGACGGTGGAAGAAGCCGCGAAACTGGTGATTTCAGCCGGTCTTGTGTATCCAAACGGCAAGGATGATCAAAACCCGTCCGGGCAGGCCTGACTACTGAAACATCTCGACCATGTCGACCGAACTGCGCTTGTTCAGATCGTCGCGGTGTGCTGTCAGAAAATCATCCGCAGCACGTTGTCCGGCTTCTTTCAGTTTGGCCAGTGTATAGGCGGTTGGGATTACCTTCGTGGCCACGGACAACTCGTTCATCAACGCGTCATCCGCAATCATATGCATCAGCACACGCTGCTTTTCATCGGACTCCAACCTGCCGCTATCCAGCAGCCGCTGCACGAAGTGGATCGCGCGCATCTCGCGCAAAAGTGATGAATTAAAGCTGATTTCATTGATCCGGTTCTGAATGGCCTGTGCCGTGCGGGGCGTGTCGACCCGGTCGAGCGGGTTGATGTTCACCACCACGATGTCGGCGGGCAAAGACGAATTGAACAGCGGGAACAACGCGGGGTTGCCTGTATAACCGCCGTCCCAGTAATCCTCCGTCGTGCCTGTAACAGGATCGGTGACCGGTACGGCCTGAAACATCGTCGGCAGACAGGCGGATGCGAGGATGACGTCCGTGCTGATTTCACTGTCTTTGAAAACACGGATCTTGCCGCTGCGCACACGTGTTGCACAGACAAAGAGGCAGGGCCCATCGCTGTTTTCCGCGCGCACTTCGTCATAGTTGAATTTGGACACGATAGGCCGCAGCGGGTTGCTGTAAAAAGGACCGTAGGCGTAGGGCGACACGACCCGCGACCACGCATCAGCAGCGAGGTAGGGCAATGAGTTTTCAAGGGCCTTGGAAACGGAGGACAGGGAAAATGGCGCCATCCATTCCGACATCTGCATTTCCGGTCGCGCGCCGACTTCTGACCAGAGCCAGTTCAACATGTCGCGCGCGCCCTCGCGCCCGCCTTCGATCATGCCAGCCTTGAAGGCGGCGCCATTCAATGCCCCGGCACTTGTGCCGGAAATCGCGGCCACGTCCAGGTCTTCATCTGTCAGCAGCCGATCAAGCACACCCCAGGTAAAAGCACCATGCGCCCCCCCGCCCTGAAGCGCCAGATTGATCCGTTTTTTCGCCATTTTCCTATCGCCTTTTCTGGTCGACTTTATGGGTTCCTGCCATGGTCTGAATGTAAGCCCGCAGGAAACAACAATCCGTTACAGCGCCGTCCAGCCGCCATCGACGCTGATGGTAGTGCCGGTAATTTGCGCCGCAGCATCCGAGCACAGAAACGTCGCCGTGCCACCCATCTGCTCAACCGTTGCAAACTCTTTGGACGGTTGCCGCGTGAGCATCACGTTCTCGATGACCTCTTCGCGTGTCATATCATATTCCTTCATCGTGTCGGGAATTTGCTTTTCGACAATGGGTGTCAACACGTAACCGGGGCAGATCGCATTGGCGGTGATCGGTTCCTTCGCGGTTTCCAGTGCGGTCGTCTTGGTCAAGCCGACGATGCCGTGTTTGGCTGCGATATAGGCCGATTTATAAGGCGACGCGGTCAACCCATGTGCCGAGGCGATGTTGATTACCCTGCCCCAGCCCGCAGCACGCATCATTGGCAATGCAATGGCCGTGGTGTGAAAAGCCGAGGACAGGTTGATCGCGATGATCGCATCCCATTTCTCGACCGGGAAATCGGGGATGCCCGCAACATGTTGGATGCCTGCATTGTTGATCAGAATATCGCAGGTGCCAGCCTTTGTAATCAGGGCGCGACACTCATCGGCTTTGGACATATCAGCCTGAATATACCGCGCAGTGACACCTGTTTCCTGCGCAATCTCTTTTGCAAGGTCATGATCCTCGGCATTATCCGTGAAAGAATTGAGCACGATGTCTGCGCCAGCGCGCGCCAACTCACGCGCAATACCCAGCCCGATGCCCGAGTTTGACCCCGTTACGATGGCGGTTTTACCGGAAAGAGAAATCTCAAAACTCATAGCGATGTCCTTGCTTGTTCGAAATGCTGCGTTGCACACATCATGACGTGCTGCGGGTGCAAAGAAAATGGCAAAAGCGGAAATCAGCCCACCTGCTGCGCGCAGGTCCAAGATAGCCTTGAATGACGCGATATGGCCAAATAAAAAAAACGCCTGCACAAGGCAGGCGTTAAGTTATTGAGGCAGGTTTCATACAGGCAAGAAACCTATCGAGCAGTGACCTCTTTATAAGCAATCTACCGCAACAGTCCAAGCTAAAAGTTTGATAAGATGGAAATACCCCGGTAGGTTTCGGCGCAATAAAACAAGGGCAGCAGGGAATTGTCTCCAAAATGAATACGGTTTTTTTCTTCCGGTTGATGCGGAATTTCGCATTCTTTGCGGTGATTCTCGGTGCGCTTCAGGCGCGCGCAGAGCCTGCGCACGGGATATCTATGTACGGTGACCCTGCCCTTCCACCGGATTTTGTGTCCCTGCCCTACGCAAGGCCCGACGCTCCCAAAGGGGGCAGCATCACGCTGGGCAATACAGGCGGTTTCAATAGCCTCAACCCTTACGTGCATAAAGGCACGTCCCCCTGGCAGCTCAGGTTTTTCACCCATGAGGCGCTGATGGGACGTTCGTGGGATGAACCTTTCGCGCTTTACGGCGTTCTGGCCGAATCGGTAGAGGTGCCAGACGATCGGACATGGGTTGAGTTTACCCTGCGTGAGGGTGCTCGATTCTCTGACGGGTCGCCGGTCACGGTTGAGGATGTGTTGTTTTCCTACGAGGTGTTGGGGACAGAAGGTCACCCCAGATATCACAGCCTGCATGCCCAAATCGACACCATCACACAGACAGGCCCCCGCAGCCTGCGCATCATGTTCACCGGGGACAGTCGCGAATTGGCGCTGCTGGCGGGCATGCGGCCCATCCTGAGCAAAGCGCAGTGGGAGGGGCGCGATTTTGCCAACGCACCCCTTGCGGATATCCCGATAGGGTCCGGGCCCTATGTGGTGTCCGATTACGAGGCGGGCCGCTTTGTGCAACTCACGCGCAACCCTGACTATTGGGGGGCTGACATCCCGTTTCGTCGGGGCACGCATAACATCGACCAGATCAAGCTGGATTTTTACGGGGATGCCTCGGTGATGTTCGAGGCCTTCAAGGCGGGCGAGATTTCCGCGCTGCGGGAGTTCAACGCGGACAAATGGGCAAGGCTGTATGATTTCCCAGCCGTTGCGCGCGGCGATATTGTCAAATCGGAAATCCCCCATGGCAAGCCATCAGGCATGACGGGTTTCGTGATGAACACGCGCACGCCTCCTTTTGATGACTGGCGTGTGCGCGAGGCGATGATCCTTGCGTTCAATTTCGAATTCATCAACGACACGCTGACCGGGTCGTCGCAGCCCCGGATCACGTCTTACTTTTCAAACTCGGAACTGGCGTTTGTGCCCGGTCCTGCCACGGGCAAGGTCGCCGACCTGCTGTCTCCTTTTGCGGATGACCTTCTGCCCGGTACGCTGGAAGGATACACCCTGCCCCAAAGCGATGGCTCCGAGCGCAACCGACGCGGCATCCGTCAAGCGATGGCCTTGCTGCAAGAGGCCGGCTGGAGCGCGCAGGACGGGGTCATGCAAAACGACGCAGGTGATCCCCTCGCCTTCACGATCCTGCTGTCTCAGGGCAGTAGCGAAAACAAGGCGATCACGGACCTTTATGTCAGCGCTCTGCGACGGCTGGGAATTGATGTCGCTGTTGAGACAACAGACAGTGCGCAATATGTCCAACGCACAACTGCATTTGATTTTGACATGACCCCCTACCGCCGCGCCCTGTCCCTGTCGCCCGGAAATGAGCAGCGGTTTTACTGGGGCTCTGCGGCAGCGGATCAGGAAGGGTCGCGCAATCTGATGGGGGCAACATCCCCCGTGATTGACGCCATGATCGACGCGATGCTGGTTGCGCGTTCGAAAGAAGACTTTGTTGCGGCAGTAAGGGCATTGGATCGGACCCTCACTGCTGGTCGGTACGTGATCCCCTTCTGGCAAAATACTGTCGGGCGGATTGCCCATGACGCACGGCTGCGTTTCCCAGAACAACTGCCAATTTACGGGGATGGACCGAATTTCATGCCGCAGGTCTGGTGGTTTGAGGACAGCTGATCAGACCAGCGATGTGACCCAGAGTATATTGGCGTCTTCCGGACTTACTGAAACCACATTGTGACCCATCGTAGCGTCGTAATAGGCACTGTCCCCACGCCGCATTTCGATGGGTTCATAGAATTCGGTGTAAAGACGGATGACCCCGGTCAGCACATAAAGATACTCTTCGCCGTCATGGCGCACCCAGCCATCAAATTCCGACATTTTGCGCGCTCTGACACGCGTGCGGTAGGGCAACATCTTCTTTTTGCTCAACGTATCCGCCAGCAACTCATGTTCATAGGTGACGGTGGCTTGTGCTGCACCCTCACCTGATTTGGTCACGGCCAGTCGCCCATTGGCCTGTTCTGCATGCGGCGGCGTAAAAAGCTGCGGGATCGAAATGTTCAACCCAGTTGCCAGTTTCTTGAGTGCGTCATAGGTCGGCGACATCTGCCCGTTTTCGATCTTGCTGAGGGTAGAGCGTGCCAGCCCCGCCTTGGTCGCGGCCTGCTCAAGCGTCCACGCGCGCGCTTTGCGCAACTCGCGCACGCGGACCCCCAAATCCAACGGGGCCACAGGTTCATCAGTGCCGTTTTCACGGGATAGGCTGATCAGTGTTTTTGGGTCACTCCGGGTCATATGTGATCTTGTAAGCGCAAGCCCACGGGCTTGCAACGCCGCTACCTGCCCGCTAGCACCGCAGTATGAAATCGATCTATGATGCGGGTCCTTTCGCCCCGTGCCCCAGCCCCTTCAACCTGACGCGCCATGTACTGGCCGCTGGCCGTGCATGTCCGCAAAAAGATGCCTTGCTGATTGTGTCCCCTGATCACACCGAAACCTGGTCTTTTGGCGCATTGGAGGCTGCAGTGCTCGGCACCGCCACGGGTTTCTTGCACTATGGTCTTGTGCCGGGTGATGTGATCGTCATGCACCTTGGCAATACAATCGACTTTCCCATCACCTATCTGGCCGCAATGGCCGCCGGGCTGGTCCCGGTGCCCACCTCGGCCGCCCTGACGCAGGGCGAGGCGGAATTTGTCATCAAAACCGTCGCGCCAAAGGCCGTGGTGGCAGCACCGGACATCCGCTGCCCGGAATACGCTGCGATAATTGACCTTGATAGCCTGCAGTCCTTTCGCAGCCTGCCAGCCGCGCCCTATCATCTGGGCGACCCGGACCGCCTTGGGTATATCATTTTCACCTCCGGCACATCGGGCAAGCCGCGCGCGGTTGCGCATGCGCATCGGGCCATCTGGGCGCGGCAGATGATGTTTGACGGATGGTATGGTTTGCGACCCGATGACCGTTTGCTGCATGCGGGGGCCTTTAACTGGACCTATACGCTGGGCACCGGGCTGATGGATCCATGGACACTTGGTGCCACCGCTGTGATACCGGTGCCCGGCACCAAACCGCGAAACTTACCCGCGCTTTTGGCAAAGCATGACGCCAGCATCTTTGCGGCAGCGCCCGGAGTATACCGACAACTCCTTGAGGGTGCGGAACCTGTGCCCCTGCCTGCCTTGCGCCATGGGTTGAGTGCGGGTGAAAAGCTCCCCCCCGCTCTCGCCGCGCGCTGGGTGACAGCAACGGGGTGTCCTGTCTTTGAAGCATACGGCATGTCCGAATGCTCAACTTTTATTTCGCAAAGCCCGGCCGATCAAAACGCCGCAGGCACCTTAGGCAAGCCCCAAAAGGGTCGACGTATTGCATTGCTGAAAAACGGTGAACCGGTTCCTTTGGGCGACGAAGGCACCATCGCCGTCGCGCGCAATGATCCGGGGCTGATGCTGGGGTATCTGAATGCGCCGAAAGAAACCGCCGAACGCATGTCCGGTGCGTGGTTTCTGACCGGCGATCAGGGCGTGATGGACGCGCAGGGGCACATCACCTACATGGGCCGCGATGATGATATGATGAATGCGGGCGGCTACCGGGTGTCCCCCATTGAGGTCGAACGCGTGCTGGCCGATTGCCCCGGCATCACGGCAGTGGCTGTCACAGAGGTCAAAGTCAAAACGGACACCACGGTGATCGCCGCCTTTTACACCGCCGCAAACGCACTGGACGAGGCGCAGCTGCGCGCTTATGTGTCGAGCACACTCGCGCGCTATAAACAGCCCCGGGTGTTTGAACACCTGCCGGACCTGCCCATGGGCGCAAATGGCAAAATCCTGCGCCGTGTTCTGCGCCAACGCTTTGAGAGGCACCATGACCGAAAAGACAAAGATTGATATCATATCAGATCCCATTTGCCCGTGGTGCTATATCGGCAAGGCGCACCTGGACCGCGCCCTCGCGGAAAACCCTGATCACCCCTTCGTGATTGAATGGCACCCCTTTCAACTGAACCCGGAAATGCCGCGCGATGGTATGGACCGCCGCGCCTATCTGGAAGGCAAGTTTGGCGGCAAGGAAGGTGCAGTGCGCGCCTACGCACCGGTCGTTGAAAATGCCAAAGCCGCAGGGTTGGAGATTGATTTCGAGGCGATGAAGCGCACACCCAACACGATAGATGCGCACCGTCTGATCCACTGGGCCGGGATTGAAGGGCGTCAGACCGCAGCCGTTTCGGCTCTGTTCAAGGCATATTTCAAAGAAGGCCGGGACATTGGCAACGCCGAGGTCCTAGGAGATATCGCCGATAGCATCGGGATGGATGCTGCCGTGATTGCCAAGCTTTTGAAATCCGATGCCGATATCGACGACATCAAAACGCGTGATGCGCACAGCCGCAGTATGGGTGTCACGTCTGTGCCGACCTTTGTTGTGGCGGGCAAACACGCCGTGCCCGGCGCGCAACCTGCGGAACTCTGGCACAAGGTCATCGCAGAGGTCTCTACGAATAGCTGAGGTTACTGTGCAAAAATGTTAAAATGTCACGTCAAGTCGAGATTGAAGAGGGTTCAACTCTAGGTTATGTCTGACGCTAAGTAGCGCCAATTTGTGAACGCGCGAAGTGAGACAGGGCCAGAAATTTGACGCAGACGACGCGCCACCTCCCAATTGCCCGGGCTGAGTTCATTGCCCTCATGGCGATGATGTTTGCGACAATCGCTTTTTCGATTGACGCCATGCTGCCTGCGATGCCCGATATTGCAACGCAACTGACACCTTTGGAGCCAACACGCGCCACATTGATCATCACCTCCTTTGTTTTGGGCATGGGGATCGGGACGTTTTTTGCCGGACCACTTTCGGATGCTTTTGGGCGGCGACGCATCATGTTTCTGGGCGCGGGTCTATACATTGCCTCGGCGGCTGTGGCTTGGGCCAGTCAGTCCCTGGAACTGATGTTGATTGCCCGGGTATTTCAGGGAATCGGAGCATCCGGCCCACGTGTGGTCTGTATTGCGATCGTGCGCGATCTGTTCTCAGGGCGCGAGATGGCGCGCATCCTGTCCATCGTCATGATCATCTTTACGATCGTTCCGGCCTTTGCGCCCGCCATGGGCGTCGTTATCATTCACTTTACGGGCTGGCGCAGTATTTTCCTCGCCTTTATGATCTTCTCTTTGATTTCAGCGGTTTGGCTTGGCCTTCGGCTGCCCGAAACCCTGCCAGAAACAAACAGGCGCCCGTTGAAAATCGCACTGATTGTGGATGCCGTGCGGCAGATGCTGCAACACCCGGTCGTGCGCATTTCGATCTTTGTGCAAACACTCTCCATGGCCATGCTGTTTTCGCTGCTGATGCTGATACAGCCGATTTACCAGTTTGTGTTCGACAAGCTTGAAACCTTCCCCTTTTGGTTCGGTGCCATTGCATTGTCCTCGGCGCTTTCCAGCTTTCTGAACGCCATGCTGGTTGTGCGTTTTGGCATGCGCCGCCTGATCACCATCGGTCTGGCCATGCAGATTGGTCTGTCAACGCTCGTCCTGATGACAAGCGGGAGCGCCGCCGGCCAGGGCTTTGCCGTTTTTGCGATCTGGCAGGCTTTCGTGTTCTTTCAGGCCGGTTTGTCCATTGGCAACCTCAATGCCATCGCGATGGAACCGATGGGCCATATTGCGGGCATGGCCGCGAGTGTGATCGGCGCGATTTCGACCGTGCTGGCGGCGGTGATCGCCTCCCCAGTGGGTCTGTTGTTTGACGGCACGATTCGACCGCTGGTTGGCACCATTTTGGTGCTGGCGCTGCTGGCATTCCTGCTGATGATGTATATGGCGCGGGTTGAGGCACGCGCGCAAAGGGCTTAGCTGGCCTTTGCCTTTTTGCGCTTTTTCTCGGCGATGACCTTTTCGGCCAGATCCCTCGCGATGGCAAATGCCCCTTTGATCTTGTCGGCATCCGCTTTCCAGTCGCGCCGCACAACGATCTTGTTGTCTTTGACCTTGGCCATCCCGCGCTGATCCTCGATAAAGGATACAAGCCCTTGTGGTGAGGCAAATTTATCGTTGTGGAACTGGATCGTCGCCCCTTTCGGCCCGCCATCCAATTTGGCGATCCCGGCCCGTTTGCACATTGCCTTGATCCGCACCACCAGCATCAGCGTGTTGACCTCGCGCGGGAGTTTGCCGAACCGGTCGATCAATTCAGCGGCAAACCCTTCCAGTTCAACCTTGGTGGTGAGGCTGCTCAAACGACGATACAGCCCAAGCCGCACATCCAGATCCGGCACATAGTCTTCGGGGATCAGGACAGGCACGCCGAGGTTGATCTGCGGGGCCCATTGATCGTCTGCCTCTGACAGGCCTTCCAGTTCACCGGTCCGGATCTTGGCAATCGCTTCTTCAAGCATGGATTGGTAAAGTTCAAAGCCCACATCCCGCATCTGGCCTGATTGCTCTTCGCCAAGCAGATTGCCCGCGCCGCGAATATCCAGATCCTGACTGGCCAAAGTGAACCCCGCCCCCAGCGTATCAAGGCTGGAGAGCACACGCAGACGTTTTTCCGCCGTCGCAGTCAGTCGCGCGCGGGGTTTCGTTGTCAGATAGGCATAGGCGCGGGTTTTCGACCGCCCCACGCGCCCCCTGATCTGATAAAGCTGCGCAAGACCAAACATATCCGCTCTATGCACAACCATCGTATTGGCGGTTGGAATATCCAGACCGGATTCAACAATCGTAGTGGCCAGCAGAATGTCGAATTTACCGTCGTAAAAGGCGTTCATCCGGTCATCAAGCTCACCCGCCGCCATCTGCCCATGCGCCACCACATAGGTCAGTTCGGGCAGTTGTTCGGTCAGGAAAGCCTCAATCTCCGGCAGGTCAGAGATGCGCGGAACGACGTAAAACGACTGCCCGCCGCGATAGTGCTCGCGCAGCAAGGCTTCGCGCAGGGTGACCGTGTCAAATTCACTGACATAGGTCCGGATCGCCAGCCGGTCCACGGGCGGTGTGCCAATGATGCTGAGGTCGCGCACCCCAGTCAGGCTAAGCTGCAGCGTACGCGGGATCGGTGTTGCGGTCAGCGTCAGCACATGGATGTCGGTGCGCAGCTGTTTCAGGCGCTCTTTGTGGGTCACGCCGAAATGCTGTTCCTCGTCGATGACCAGCAGCCCGAGGTTTTGAAACCGAATGCCTTGAGCCAACAGCGCATGGGTGCCGATCACGATATCAACCGTGCCGCGGCTCATGCCGTCGCGCGTCGCGTTCGCGTCCTTGGTCGAGACAAAGCGACTGAGCTGCCGGACGTTGATCGGAAAGCCGCGGAACCTCTCGGCAAAGCTCTTGTAGTGCTGGCGCGCCAGCAGGGTCGTCGGCGCGATCAGGGCAACCTGAACCCCGGACATGGCCGCCACAAAGGCGGCACGCATGGCGACTTCGGTCTTGCCAAAACCCACATCGCCGCAGATCAGCCGGTCCATCGGATTGCCCGACGTCATGTCATCAATCACATCCTCAATGGCGCGCAACTGATCATCGGTTTCCGTATAGGGAAAACGCGCGCTGAAGGCATCCCACATGCCCGGCGGTGGCTCTAACACGGGCGCTTTGCGCAATGCACGTTCCGCCGCAACGCGGATGAGCTTTTCGGCAATCTCGCGAATGCGCTCTTTGAGGCGGGCCTTTTTGGCCTGCCACGCCCCGCCGCCCAGACGGTCGAGCAATCCCTCTTCGTGGCCGTATTTCGACAACAGCTCAATGTTTTCGACAGGCAGATACAGCTTGGACGATTCCGCATATTCCAGCAGAATACACTCATGCGCGGCCCCTGCTGCCGTGATCACTTCCAGCCCCCTGTAGCGGCCAATGCCGTGATCCACGTGCACGATCAAATCGCCGGGGCTGAGCGATTGTGTCTCGGTCAGGAAATTCTCGGCGCGGCGTTTTTTGCGCGTGCTACGGATCAGCCGATCACCCAGAACATCCTGCTCTGAGATGACGGTGAGGCCGGGAGCTTCAAACCCGTGCTCCAGCGCCCAGACCGCCAGATACAGACCACGTTTGGCGATCCGTGCCGCGTTGGGTACCGGTATGGCTTCGGCCAGACCTTCGTCTTCGATCAACCCGGTCAACCGTTCGCGCGCGCCTTCAGAATAGCTGGCAATCAGGACAGGGCCAGCCCCCATCTTTACTTTAATATGATCGGCTAAAGCCCCGAACAGGCTCAGGCTTTCCTGTTGTCGTTCGGGTGCGAAGTTCCGCCCGATCCGCGCACCTGCGTCCGTGACATTCAAGCCTGTTGGCTGTGGCAAGGGCGCAAGTTGCAGCACGCGGCGCCCGGCAACTTCCGCGTCCCACGCAGCATTGTTCAGATAAAGCGCCTCTGGTGGACAAGGCTTGTACACACTGTCCATCTTGGAACGATTGGACATGGCAATGCGGCGCGTTTCATATTGATCCGCGATGCTGTCCCAGCGGGCCTCGCGCACGGCGGTGATCTGATCATCCAGCGACACAGAAGCCTCTGGCAAGTAATCAAACAGCGTTTCCAACCCGTCATGGAAAAACGGCAACCAGTGTTCGGCCCCTTGGTGCTTGCGCCCGGCGCTGATGGCTTCATACAGGGGGTCATCGGTGCCTGCCGCGCCAAATTCGATCCGGTAGTTCTGGCGAAACCGGGTGATGGCAGCCTCATCCAGAATGATCTCGGAGACCGGCGCAAGCTCAACAAGGTCCAGCTTTTCGGTGGTCCGCTGCGTGGCACTGTCAAAACGCCGCGCGCCATCAAGCGTGTCACCAAAAAGATCAAGCCGCACAGGCCCCATATCCCCGGGTGGAAAGATATCAATGATACCGCCCCGCACCGCATAATCACCGGGTTCCGTTACGGTCGGGCTTTGCACAAAGCCCATGCGCACCAGAAAATTGCGCAAGGCCTTTTCGTCAATCCGACTGCCGACTTTGGCGCTGAAGGCCGCATCCTTGAGCACCGCACGCGCAGGAATTTTCTGACTGGCGGCGTTCAGCGTGGTCAGCAGAATAAACCGCTCCGGCATGCCGTGGATCAATGCCGCGAGCGTCGCCATCCGCTGTGCGGAGATATCAGCATTGGGTGAGATGCGATCATAAGGCAGACAGTCCCATCCGGGAAAAACCACCACAGGCATATCAGGGGCCATGAAACGCAGCGCAGCCTGCACCGCAGCAAGCCGTTTGTCATCGCGTGCGATATGCATCAGCGGCGCGTTGTGCTTTTCAACCTCGTCGAGAAGGACGCGGGCGTCATAGCCTTCCGGCACGCCTGAAATGGTAATATGCGTTTGCGCAGTCATGGGCTGCTTCAATTGTGTCTTAGCGCCTGAGTGTCAACCGCCCAAAGCGCCAATCGACAGGTTTTGATACATTCCCCAAAGCGCTGTGACAAAGATCGACACGACACCGATCATCTGAACATAGAGCCGATGACGCGACAGCCGCTTGCGCAACAGCGCTCCGCTGGCCTCTTCGTCATGTATCAGCCGGGCCGTGGATAAAGAGAGCAAGCCCACGATCGACAGGGGAAAACCCAGCAGAAACAGCGCCTGCGCGATCTCAAGCCCATAGAGAAAGCCGCTCAATAACAGTGCTGTCAGAATAAAACATCCCAGTCCCAGCATCCACAACCCCGAGACCGTCGAGATAAACAGCAATCGGTTCGTGTTGATGCGCACAAGATCTTCCAGATCCTGTTCCGCCTGCCCCCCGTGGCGCCCGGCCCGCAAGACCATATCGTAGGGCACGCCAAGCACCCAATGGCTCGCGGTGGACCAAAGCACGGCCAAGGCGATCCAGAACCAGAGGTTCGAGAAGGAGCGCATGTCAATCAATTCAAAGATGCTGCTGTAAAGGTCCACGAGACGTGCTTTTCTTTTTGTCTTTCGGCACTCTTAGCGGGGCAATGTGGCAATTCCTAGCCTTGGCTTGGGGAAAAATACATGGCAATCAGGATGTGTAATATAAAATGGACATTCACGATGCGCCCGACACAAGCCCCCTTTCCCGCCACCCGTCTGCGCCGCCTGCGCCAAAGCCCGGCCGTCCGCGCCCTGACGCGGCAAAATACGCTCACGGTGGATGATTTTATCTGGCCTGTATTCGTGCGCTCCGGTGAAGGGGTGAAGGAACCAATCCCGTCGATGCCCGGCGTGTATCGTCGCTCCGTCGATCAGCTGGTGGAGGCCGCGCGCGAGGCGGCAGATCTGGGCATCCCCGCGATCTGCATCTTTCCCTACACGGGCCTCGAAGAGCGCACAGAGGATTGCGCGAGGGCGTGGGACCCGGATAATAACACCAACCGCGCCATCCGCGCCATCAAACAGGCGGTGCCGGATATTGCGGTAATGACGGACGTGGCGCTGGATACCTATAACATCAACGGGCATGATGGTTTTGTCGAAAACGGTGAAATCGTCAACGACCGTACCGTTGAAGCGCTGGTCAAAATGACGCTGGCGCAGGCTGACGCTGGCGCGGATATCATTGGCCCGTCGGATATGATGGATGGGCGGATCGGTGCGATGCGCGAAGGACTTGAAGCGGCAGGGCATCAGCGGGTCATGATCCTGAGCTATGCGGCGAAGTATGCCTCCGCCTTTTACGGACCCTTCCGCGATGCGGTGGGTGCTTCGGGTGCTTTGACGGGTGATAAAAAGACCTACCAGATGGACCCCGGCAATTCCGATGAAGCCCTGCGTCTGATTGAACGCGATCTGCGTGAGGGCGCGGATATGGTCATGGTTAAACCCGGGATGCCCTATCTGGATATCTGCCGCCGGGTCAAAGATGCCTTTGGCGCACCGACTTATGCCTATCAGGTGTCGGGCGAATACGCGATGATCCAGGGCGCGGCTGCGAACGGCTGGATTGACCGGGACAAGGTCATGATGGAAAGCCTGATGGCATTCAAACGCGCGGGCTGTGATGGCATTCTAACCTATTTTGCCCCCGCAGCGGCCCGCATCCTGAACCCATAGCGAATTGCCGCTGAAAGCACGGCTTGCGCGTGACTTTGGTCTGAAATGCGCGTAATATCGCGCACAAGCCGGGCAAACCGGCAGCAGAGCAAACAAATACAGGCAATATTATGGAAAACTCACAGATTTCACGTCGGGTGTTTACCCTCGGCGTAATGGCTGGTCTTGGCGTGACCGCTGCTTGCGGAAACGGCGTTGGCAGCAATAACGCAGCACTCCTTGACGCTCGCACCGAGGCGACTTTGGAGGAAATGTACCGTCTCTATCCGCACACGCGCGATCTGGCGGATAAGGCTAACGGCATGCTCGTGATGCCGCTGGTCACGGAAGCGGGTTTTGGCTTTGGTGGCGCGTATGGACAAGGGGCCCTCAGGATCGATGGCGTTTCTGTTGACTATTATTCGCTGTCAGAAATATCTGGCGGGTTTCAGATCGGTGCCCAGCAATATGCGCATGTTCTGTTTTTCATGACAGACGAAGCGCTGAACAGGTTTCGAAAATCATCCGGATGGGCGGTTGGCGGCGATATTGAATACGTCATCTCCGATATCGGTGAAGGGGCAAGTGCAAATTCCACGACCGCTTTAACGCCCGTACTTGCCGCTGTCTTTGGACGTGCGGGGCTGTTTGCAGGGGCGTCACTGGCGGGTAACAAATACAGCCGCATTATTCCCTGATACCCGAAAAAATTCAGGGCGCGCCACGACGCGCCCTGAATGTCGGTTAACCCAAAGCCTGCAAGCGTTTGAACAGACTCGATGTGTCCCAACGTCCGCCGCCCATTTTCTGAACGTCCTTATAGAACTGATCGACCAGCGCCGTGACCGGCAGACTGGCGCCTGTTTCATCTGCCGTATCCAGACATATACCCAGATCCTTGCGCATCCAATCCGTGGCAAAGCCATGGTCAAAATGATCGTCCAGCATGGTTTCATAGCGGTTTGACATCTGCCAGCTGCCAGCCGCACCCTGACTTATGACCTCAACGACGGCCCGTCCGTCCAGTCCCGCCTTATCCGCAAAATGCAGCGCTTCCGACAGGCCCTGAACCAATCCTGCAATCGCAATCTGATTGCACATCTTGGTCATCTGACCCGCACCGCTGTCGCCGATCCGACGACAGATTTTCGAATAAATCTCCATAATGGGAAGCACTCGGTCATAGGCCCCCTGATCACCGCCGCACATGATGGACAGCACCGCGTTTTCCGCACCGGCCTGCCCGCCTGAAATGGGCGCATCCACAAAGCTGATCTGGGCCGCGTTGGCGACGTCGTAAAGCGCGCGCGTGACGGCAGCCGAGACTGTCGTGTGATCCACAAAAACCGCGCCTGCGGCCATGCTCGCAAATGCGCCATCCTCACCAAGACAGACCGCGCGCAAATCATCATCATTGCCCACACAGGCCATTACGAAATCCGCTCCCGCCGCTGCTTTGGCCGGTGTGGGTGCCATCACCCCCCCATGTGTCGCGACCCAGGCGTCGGCCTTTGCAGCAGTCCTGTTATAGACCGTCACATCGTGCCCTGCCTTTTGCAGATGCCCTGCCATGGGCGCGCCCATGACGCCCAGTCCAAGAAATGCCAGTTTGGCCATTTGAAGCCCCCTTTTGGGTGTTGCGTTACCTTGCCCTCCTACCTAACAGTCAGAGGTCTAGGGTCAATTCATTCGAACCATTTCGACACGAGGGCGTCATGGCACAGGTCTTTACATGGCTATTGCGGATCGCGGGCACGCTGGTTGCGCTTATCGTGCTGGCCATTGTGATGATGTATTACCTCGGCACGCGTTCCCTGCCCGATTATGATGATGTGCTGCAGGTGCCCTATCTTTCCGCCCCGGTCGAGATCGTGCGCGACAATGCCAACGTGCCACATATCTTTGGCAGCAATGACGAAGACGTGTTCTATGCCCTTGGGTACGCGCACGCGCAGGACCGCCTGTGGCAAATGACGCTGATGCGGCGCACCGCACAGGGGCGTCTGTCAGAAGTCTTTGGCAGAGAAACCGTTGATATCGATAATATCATGCGCCGTCTGGATATATATCCGCTGGCTGTGGCCTCCCTTGAGGTACAGGACGAAAAGACGATGCGCATTTTGCGCGCCTATGCGACGGGTGTGAATGCCCGGCTGGATCAGGTCAACAATGAGGCCTTGGGCCGGGGCGCGCCGGAAATGTTCCTGTTCAATGCCCCGATCGCGCCGTGGCGTCCGGCAGATTCCATGGCCATCATCAAGCTGATGGGCGTGCGCCTTGCGCGACAGTTGGATACCGAAGTTTTGCGGGCGCGGATGATCAAGGCCCTGCCCGACCCCGAACGCATCATCGACATCCTGCCGGACGCGCCCGGCACCGGGACCGCTGCCTTGCCGGAATATGCACATCTGCTTGGCGCGCCTGTGCAATACGCTGACAGTTCCGACATTCACACACATCCCTTGTCGCCTTTCGTCCCGGCTGAAATGGCGGGCGCGTCAAATGTCTGGGCGGCGGCCCCCTCGCGGTCTGCCTCCGGTGGGACGCTGTTGGCCAATGATCCGCATCTTGGCTTTTCGGCCCCCGGTATCTGGTATCTTGCGCGGCTTGAACTGCAATCAGGCGGCGTGATTGGCGGGACCATTCCGGGCATGCCGATTGTTCTGACCGGGCGCAGCGACAAATTGGGCTGGGGGCTGACTTCCGCGGGTATGGACGATCAGGATCTCTACCTCGAAGAGCTTCACCCGGTGAATAAAGACGAATACCGCACGCCCTCGGGCTTTGAAAAGCTGAAAACCCGCAAGTCGATCATCAACATCAAAGACGAAACTCCGATCACCATCACCATGCACTGGACCGACAATGGCCCGGTCTTGCCCGGCACGCTGTATAATCTGGCCAATGTGATGCAGCCCGGTCATGCGGTTTCGCTGGGCTGGACGCTACTGAGCCCGAATGACACTTCCATGATGGCCGCCCTGCGCCTGATGGAGGCACAATCGGTGCAAGAGGGCTTTTCCGTGATGGAAGACTACGTCGCCCCTGCGCAGAACCTGATGTTGGTGGACAGTGAGACCATCGGAATGAAGATGATCGGAGCCATGCCGCGCAGGGACGCTCGACACGAGACGCAAGGCCGCCTGCCCAGCTATGGCTGGAAAGAGGAAAACCGCTGGCAGGGGGTGTTTCCCTATGCCTCCAACCCCGAATTCATTGCCCCTGCGGGCGGCATTCTGGGCAATACCAACAACAAGGTGGTTGAGCGCCCTTTTCCCAACCACGTCTCTTTTGACTGGGGCGACACGCAACGTGTGAAGCGCTGGGAAAAGCTGATGCAGGCACGTGAAGTGCATACCAGAGACAGCTTCATCGAGGCGCAACTTGACGCGGTCAGCACCTCGGCCCGCACATTGCTCGCCCTGATCGGCACGGAACTTTGGTTTACCGGCGAAGCAGCAGAAGACGGCACGCCGCTCAGGCGCCGTCAACGGGCGCTGTCCCTGCTCGCGGAATGGTCCGGCGAAATGAACGAACATATGCCGGAACCGCTGATTTATTCCGCATGGGTCCGCAGTTTGCAATTGCGCATGGTTCAGGACGAATTGGGGCCCCTTGCGGCCGAATTGACCCATGTTGAACCTTTGTTCATTGAACGGGCGTTCCGTGATGTGGACGGCGCATCTGTCTGGTGCGACGTCATCCAATCCCAACCCATTGAGACCTGTGCAGATATGGCGCGGCTGGCGCTTGATGACGCGTTGATCTGGATCGAAGAGAACTGGGGCTCAGCCCTTGAATCCCTGCGTTGGGGTGATGCGCATCAGGCCACGCATGACCACCCTGTTCTGGGCGACGTGCCCTTGTTGCGCTACTTTGTGAACATCCGCCAGTCGACCAACGGGGGCGACAATACGCTGCAGCGGGGTTTGACCCGCGGGCGGGGCGAAAACCCCTTCGCCAACGTACATGGTGCGGGCTATCGCGGTGTCTATGATTTCGCCGACCCGGACAGTTCGGTGTTTGTGACGTCAACCGGGCAATCGGGGCATTTTCTATCCCGTCATTACGATGATCTGGCGCAGCTTTGGCGGCGTGGCGAATATATCCCGATGTCGCTGGACGAAGATCTGGCACGGGCGGGCGCTGTTGGGGTCACGACGCTGCGGCCAGCCCCGTAAATGGCCCGCGTCATTCTGTTTAACAAACCCTACGGGGTTCTGTCGCAATTTACCGACAAGGGCAGCGAAGGATCACCGCGCCCGACGTTGTCCGCCTATATAGATCAACCCGGGTTTTATCCCGCCGGGCGGTTGGACCGCGATAGTGAAGGGTTAATGGTGCTGACCGATGACGGCAAGCTGCAGGCGCGCATCAGCAACCCAAAGCACAAGATGGCAAAGACCTATCTGGTTCAGGTTGAAGGCACGCCGGAACCACAGCAGCTTGAGGCGTTGCGCGCGGGCGTCCGTCTCAAGGATGGCATGACAAAACCAGCGAAAGCCACCCTTGCTTGTCCACCAGAAAACCTTTGGGAGCGCACGCCCCCCGTGCGCTATCGCAAAACCGTCCCCGACAGCTGGCTGCAGATTTCAATATCCGAAGGACGTAACCGGCAGGTCCGGCGGATGACCGCACATGTGGGGTTGCCTTGCCTGCGTCTGATCCGGATGCGGGTCGGCGATTGGGCGCTCAATGATCTGGTGCCGGGCGCGTGGCGTTTTGCAGCGGACAGCGGACAATAATCACAACCGTTCGTATTTCGCTTCCTGATCCACAGTCCAGCGGACCGAGATTTCAAACCCGTCATCTGTCTGGCGCTCGCCACTCACCAGTTCCTGTTCAAACAGCCATGCACGTTTTTTGCCATCCGCAAAGGCCAGCGACAGTGTTGCCTCGCGCTTCTGGCCCTGCAAGGTCTGGGTAATGGCTTCCAGCAGACCGTCGAGACCTTCGCCGCTGAGCGCAGAGATGGCAAATACGGTGGGGTCTCTGTCAGCACGGGCACGCATCGCATCCGCGTCTTCTTCTGAGAGCAAATCCAGTTTGTTCCATATTTCAAAGGCGGGGCGGTCGTCTTCGACCCCCAATGTGGTCATGATGTCCTGCACATCCTTGGCCTGCGCATCCGTCTCAGGGTGTGAGATATCTCTGACGTGACAGATAACATCAGCGGCCAGAACCTCTTCGAGAGTAGCCCGGAACGCGGCGACCAGTTCCGTTGGCAGTTCTGAAATAAAGCCCACCGTGTCGGAGAGGATAACCTCAGGTCCATCCGGCAAGCGCAGGCGGCGCATGGTCGGGTCCAGCGTCGCAAAGAGCATGTCCTTGGCCATGACATCAGCACCGGTCAAATGGTTGAACAGGGTCGATTTACCGGCGTTGGTATAGCCCACCAGCGCAATAATCGGATAGGGAATTTTGGCGCGCGCCGCCCGGTGCAGCGCACGGGTTTTGACGACTTTTTCCAACTGGCGGCGCAGGCGCGTCAATTGATCGTCGATCGCGCGGCGGTCCGCCTCGATCTGGGTTTCGCCGGGACCACCCACAAACCCCAAACCGCCACGTTGCCGTTCAAGGTGGGTCCATGCACGCACCAAACGCGTCCGCTGATAGCTCAGCGCCGCCATCTCGACCTGCAGAACACCTTCGCGGGTCGCAGCGCGGTCACTGAAAATTTCGAGGATCAGACCGGTGCGGTCGAGCAGTTTGACGTCCCATGCCTTTTCCAGATTGCGCTGCTGCACAGGGCTCACTGCGCCATCGACTAGCACAAGTTCAACCTCTTCATCGTGAAGGGTCGTCTTTATCTGATCAATCTTGCCAGAACCGAACAACATGCCCGCACGAACCGTTTTCAGCGGCACGATTTCCGAACCCACCACATCCAGCTCAGGCAAGGCGCGCGCAAGCGACACCGCCTCAGCCAGGGCGTGATCGGCAAGCCGACGGTCAGGATCAGACTTTATTTCAGGATGCAAAACCCATGCGCGGGTCACACGCGTCTGAGTGGTTTCATCAATTTGAAAGGGTGGCTTGCTCAAGAAGCGTCTTCGCCCTCATACAGACTGATGGGTTGGCTTGGCATGATGGTCGAAATCGCATGCTTATACACCAGCTGGGATTGACCATCCCGGCGCAGCAACACGCAAAAATTGTCAAACCACGTGATCACGCCCTGCAGTTTTACACCGTTGATTAGAAAGATGGTCACAGGAACTTTTGTCTTGCGCACATGGTTCAGGAACGCATCCTGAAGGTTCTGTCTGTCCGACGCCATTGTCTTCCTCGCCTTTATTCTTGCCAGAGCCCGCAGATCGAACTCGTCCCTCGACGTGATTATGAAGCCCCGTTCGCAGAGTTTCCAGCCCTAAAAACAGTCCGTTACGGACCTAACGGTTCAATGGGTCAACTGCGCCACAAATCCGGCGTCAAAAGCGCGATAATCGCAAGGGTTTCCAAACGCCCCAAAACCATCGCCGCACAAAAGACGGATTTTGCATATGGCCCCAGTTCGGCCAGTGAAATCGGTGTTTCCGTGGCAAGGCTCAACAAAGGGCCGGTGGTGGACAGGCCCGCGATGCTGAGCACAAGCGCGTCCTCAAAAGCGACGCCGAACAGGGCAAACAACAGTGTTAATGCGGCCATCGTCATGGCAAAAAGCATGAAGAAAATCCACGCAATGAAGGCCCCGTTGCTTTGCAGACGGCGGCTCTCCTTGCCTGCACGGCTCACCGAGGATGGATGCACCAACCGCTCAAGTTCGCGTTTGCCGTTGAGATAAAGCGCAAAGACGCGCAACAGCTTCACACCACCTGCAGTCGTTGCGACACCGCCCCCCACGAGGGAAAGCCCCATCAGGATCAAACCGGGTGTCCCAAGGCCGGACCACGCCTGCGCCTGAGCCCAGTCCGCACTGGCAAACCCGGTGGTGGTCAAAAAAGACATCACCGTGAAAATGGACCCCCAAAGGGCGCGTATTGCCAGACCAAGATCATCTTCGGCGGCCACATCAAAGGCCCCAATCCAGTGGCGCAGAAACAGCACCAATGGCACGCCGAGCACGATCATGATCCCGAGGCGAAACTCCGGATCGGTCTGAATGCCCCCCTGCGTGGCCGTCACCGTATCCGAGGAAAACGTCAGCCGCGACAGCGCAAACAGCATGAACAGCAGCATCAGAATTTCGCCCGTTAGCCCCGAGCCACTGGCCTCAAGCCCGCCGATCGCAGAAATCCCCGACGTCGACATGATCGACATCGCATGCGTCAGGGCGACCAGCGACGGGTCACCACTGATCAGCAACAGCACCCAAAGCAGCAGCGTAAGGCTGACGTAAATCGGTACCAGAGCAACCACGATCCGCATGAGTTTTTCGCGCGGGTTTGTTCTGTCAAGCTCGCCAAAGCGGCTTTCGCGCTGTCCCGGTTCAGCTTGCGCCGTGACCTCAAACCCGCCCAGATTGAGCGGTGCAAGAATGGCCGAGGCCGCAACCCACATCAAGACACCGCCCATCCAGGCGACCTGCGCGCGCCACAAATGAAGCGTGTTGTTCAACCGGGATGGGTCATCAAAAATCGTCGCACCGGTGGTCGTGATCGCACTGACCATTTCGACATATGCATTGAGAAAACTCGTGGTCTGTAGGCTTTCATAGAGCGGCAGCGCCAAAAAGGCGGGCAGAAACACAAAGGTCGCGAAAATCGACATCAGGTTGCCAAGAACCCCATGTCTGGGGGTGCGACCTGTCTGTGCAATCACGATCATCGCAAAAATCACAACGCCAAATAGGCCCGTGTAGAAAAACGCGCGCGAGGTTTCCAAAGAACGCGTCGCCCCGCTGTGCAGCGCCGGGATGATCATCGAGAACGCGGCCAGACCGAAAATCAGGACGAACAGCTGTTGGTCCAGCAAGTAAGCCGACAGGGGTTTGCGAGGCGTTTTGTGGGCGGCGCGGGGCATCTGGTCAGAAAAAATCGATCGAGACTTGCATCAACCGTTCAACTTCGGGCACGTCTTCGGCGAGGGCAAAGATGGCAATGATGTCGCCTTCGTCAATGCGCGTGCTGCCCATAGGGCGGATGATCTTGTCGCCCTTGCGCACCGCGCCGACCAGCACACCTTCGGGAAATTCAATGTCTGCAATCCGGCTGCCCGCCAGCGGGGAGGTCGACAGGACTTCGGCCTCGATCACTTCGGCCTCTGCATCCCCGACGGAATAGACCGCGCGCACCCTGCCGTGCCGGATGTGGCGCAGAATGGAGCTGACGGTCGTGGCGCGTGGGTTGATGTAGGCGTCAATGCCCAACGGCCCCATGAGCGGCACGAGCGTCGGATCATTGATCAGCGCGATCACATAGGGGCAGCCCTCGGATTTGGCACGCACACAGGCCAGCATATTGGTCTTGTCGTCATCGGTGATCGCCAGCATCGCATCCGCGCGCGCGATGCCAGCCTCGGCCAAGAGCCCCGAATCCAGACCATCGCCATTTAGCACGATGGTACGCTCCAACGCCTCGGCTGCGCGTTCGGCGCAGTGGCGGCTTTTTTCGATGACCTTGGTGCGCACGCGTTTGACGCGCTGCTCAAGGGCCTGGGCCACCGCAAGACCGACATTTCCGCCGCCCACAAGTACCACCCGTTCCTGCTTTGACTGTTTCTTGCCAAAGATTTCCATTGTTCGGGCAATATCCGCGACGTGGCAAAAGACGTAGCAATCATCCCCGACAAACAGCTGGTCCTTGGCCTCGGGCGCAAACAGGCTGCCTTCGCGCCGCACACCGACGACCGTTGCACGCAGCGTCGAAAACAGATCGGTGAGTTGCCGCAGCGGCGTGTTTACCACCGGGCATTCCTCTTCAATGGTGATGCCCAGCAGATGCGCCTTACCATCCATGAACACTTCGGTGTCAAAGGCCGCAGGCGCAGACAGACGTTGCAGCGCGGCGGAGGCGACTTCTCTTTCGGGACTGATCACCACGTCGATGGGCATGTGATCACGTCGGTAAAGGTCGGAATAGATCGCCTCCAGATAGGACTGGCTGCGCAGACGCGCGATCTTTCGATTCACGCCGAAAACCGAATGGGCAATCTGGCAAGTCACCATGTTGACTTCATCCGAATGGGTCGCGGCGATGATCATTTCCGCGTCTTCCGCCCCGGCACGGGCCAAAACGTCGGGATAGCTCGCAAAGCCTGCGATCCCCTGCACATCCAGCGAATCCGTTGCGCGCCGCACGAGGTCAGGATTGCTGTCCACAACGGTGACGTCATTGCGTTCGCCTGAAAGATGCCGCGCGATCTGCCAGCCTACCTGACCGGCACCGCAGATGATGACCTTCATGTTTCGTGTCCTTCAGGGCATGCTTAAGGCTTTCTGAATGGCAGATGGCCTGCACACGGTCAATTCAATTGTCTTGGGCAGCCAAAGCGGGCATTTTATCCCCATGGTTTGGTTCAGAATACTGCTGCTCGGTGTCAGCCTGCTTGCGGCCTGCGCACCGATGGAGCTCTATTATCAAAACGGTGGCAGTGTTGCGCGTATGCAGGACAATCTGCTGTCCTGTGAGGTCGCCGCCTTGAGGGATGCGCCGGTGGCCTCAGAGATCAGACGCCGCCCGCCGGTGTTTGTGCCCTCACGCCGACATTGCACGGGCGGACATTGCTATCATCGCGGCGGGTATTTCGTGGACGGGCAAATCTATACGGTCGATGTGAATGCACGTCTGCGCGGCGATCTGGAAGCGCGATGCATGCGCAACAAGGGCTATTCTCCCGTTGAGATCCCCGATTGCCCTGCCCGGCTGACGCGCGAGATCAGCCCCGCACAGACCGACGTGATGCCGCCCCTGACGCAATCAAGCTGTGTCATCCGGGACGGCAGTGGCATGTGGCAGATTATTGAACCTGCACCCTGATTTGTGTCGCTTTTGATCTAGCCGCTGTCCGGCGCGCTTTCTAAACCAAAGATATGAACGCAATGATTCCCAAAACGGGCCCCGACCTTACCCCCATCAAAGCCGTCTCGCAGGCCTATGCCGCTGCATTGGAGCGGGCGACGCCTGACACAGTGGCCGATATTTTGGCCACCTATCAATCGGACAGGTGCCAGTGGTTCGGCATGCACCCGTTTCACGAACAAACGGGTCCGCGTGATATCGCCAAGACATTCTGGGCACCGTTCCTGACGTCCTTTTCGCGCATGCAGCGTCGCGAAGACATCTTTTTTGCCGGGCTGAACGAAATTGATGGGTTTTCAAGCACCTGGACCACATCCATGGGTCATTTTCTGGGGCTGTTTGATGCGCCGTTTCTAGGCATTCCGGCCACGGGCAAAATTGCCATGCTGCGCTATGCTGAGTTCAACCGGGTTGAAAACGGGAAGATTACCCAATCCGCGCTTTTTGTGGACCTTCTGCATCTGATGGCGCAGGCGGGGATCCATCCGCTGAATGCACCGCAAACAGGCGCGCAGTTGGTGCAGCCCGGACCCCGCACGCATGACGGCCTTTTGATGACACCACAGCCCCATGCTGCGTCACAAGGAACCCTGTCACGTATCAACAATATGATCGGCTCAATAGATCACGCCAATGCCGCGGCAAAGCCCCCCACGCCTCAGGAAGAGCTGCGCGTGGATTGGCAGGATGACATGATCTGGTGGGGGCCAACCGGGATCGGGGCGACCTACACGATTGACCGCTACATTGATCAGCATCAGGGCCCTTTTCGCCGCGCGATGGAAGGGCGTGTGCTCAATGGCCATCTGTGCCGCATGGCCGAGGGGACATATGGCGGCTTTTTTGGCTGGCCAAACCTCACGCTGACCAACCGAAACGGCTTCATGGGCGTGCCCGGCAACGACATCCGCGCCGATATGCGCGTGGTCGATATCTACCGGCGCGACGGCAACAAGCTGGTTGAGAACTGGGTGTTCATCGACATGCTGCATTTTCTCAAGATGCAGGGCGTGGATGTTCTGGCGCAGATCACCGCCCAGAGCGTCTGACGAAACACCTGAAAGATCACGTCACACGTTGAAATCCTTGATTTCAGGCAGTGTTACGTTTGTCAGGTTTTCCGCATGACTCTTTAGCCCACCGCCTCTGCTTCTTCATCGATATGGGCAACACGCGTACCGGACTTGGCCGATGTCACAACCCCAAGCGATTTGAGTTTACGGTGCAATGCGCTGCGTTCCATCCCGACGAAGTTCGCTGTCTTCGAGATATTGCCGCCAAAGCGGTTGATCTGCGTCAGAAGGTATTCACGCTCGAATGCTTCGCGGGCTTCGCGCAGGGCAAGTGTGGCGAGGGCACCGGACAAGACGATGCCGCTGTCACTGTCGCTGCTTTCCTCGATGCCCGGCAACTCCCGCGCTTCGATTGGCCCGTTGCTATCGCCAAGGATCAGCACCCGTTCGATCAGGTTTTTCAACTGACGCACGTTGCCCGGCCAATGCATCGTTTGCATCAGCGCGATGGCATCCTCGCTCAGTTGACGCAGGGCCAGACCTTGCGATGCGTTCATTTCCGCGATGAAGGTTTCTGCCAGCTCTGGTATATCTTCGCGACGTTCCTCTAGCGATGGGACCGCGATTGGGACGACATTCAGACGGTGGTAGAGTTCCTGACGGAACGTGCCTGCTGCAATCGCCTCTTCGAGGTTGCGGCTGGTGGATGAAATTACGCGCAGATCAACGCGCACCGTGTCATTGCCGCCCACCCGCTGAAATTGCTGATCTACCAGAACACGCAGTATTTTCGACTGTGTCCCTTCGGGCATATCCGCCACTTCATCAAAATAGATGATGCCGCCATGCGCTTCTTCCAGCAAACCGGGTTCGACGCCCCGTTCTGCGGTCTCACGCCCAAACAGCACTTCTTCCATACGATCCGGCGCAACCCCGGCACAGTTCACCGTCACAAACGGTGCTGACGCGCGATTTGAATTGGTGTGGATATAACGTGCGGCCAGTTCTTTTCCGCATCCCGCCGGACCGGTCAGCATCACACGCCCGTTTGATTTCGTCACCTTATCAAGCTGGCTGATCATGGTACGAAAGGCCGCAGAAGAGCCGATCATATCCGCCGAAGACACGTCCCGACGTTTGAGGCTTTGGTTCTCCTGACGCAGGCGCGATGTTTCCATGGCCCGCCGGATTACGACCAGCAACTGATCAATATTAAAGGGCTTTTCGATAAAGTCATATGCCCCCTGTTTGATTGCCGCGACCGCTATTTCGATATTCCCATGTCCCGAAATGATCACGACCGGCACATCCGGATTGTCGCGTTTGACAACCTTTAGAATATCAATCCCATCCATGCGGCTGTCTTTCAGCCAGATATCCAGAATGATGAGCGCAGGTGCATCAGCGTTGATCGCGGCCATCGCGTCATCCGAGTTTCCGGCAAGCCGGGTGGCATAGCCTTCGTCGATCAGAATATCCGAGATCAGTTCGCGAATATCGCGCTCATCATCGACAATCAGAATATCACTCATGGGTCAGAAGTCCTTCTTGCGGGGGGGTATCGGTTTTGGGGGCAGCAATGGGCAGAACGATCACTGCCATGGCGCCAAAATGTGCATCCTTGCTAAAGGCTGGCGCGTCTTCGAGGGTCAGGGTGCCCCCGTGTTCTTCGATGATCTTCTTGACGATGGGCAGGCCGAGCCCCGTGCCTTCGCTGCGCGTCGTGACATAAGGTTCAAACAGACGCGCCCGGTCCTCGGGCAAGCCAATACCATTATCGGCAATTGTGATGGTTGCGCGGCTCTTGCCCGCCTTCATGACGATGCGGATCATAGGCGCGTAGCCTTCCGGTGCGCCTTTTGCTATAAGACTTTCAGTGGCTTCCCCGGCGTTCTTAATCAAGTTAGTGAGCGCTTGGGTGATCATGGTCGCATCCAGATCGCTGGGCAGCGGTTTTTTTGGCAGATCACTTTCGATCAACACATTGGGTTGGCCGGTTGTCTGCAACAAGACCGCGTCCCGCACCAAAACCGTCAAGTCAATTTCCTTGCGCTCCGGTTCCGGCATGCGGGCAAATTTCGAAAATTCGTCCACAATGCGGCGCAGATCACCGGTTTGACGCACAATCACATCCGTCATCTGCTCCAGCGCCTCGCTGTCTTCACCCACACGCGATGAGAACTTGCGTTTGATGCGCTCGGCCGACAATTGGATCGGGGTCAGCGGGTTCTTGATCTCATGCGCGATACGGCGCGCAACATCGCCCCAGGCGGCCATCCGCTGCGCGCTCACCAGATCAGTCACGTCATCAAAAGCCACCACATATCCTTCAAGCGTCCCGTCTTCGGACCGGCGTGTCGCCATGCGGACAAGCAAGTTCTCAAGACGCCCCTGACGGGTCACCTTTACCTCACTCTGCACCGTTTCCGTCGGTGAGCGTTTGATCGCTTCAAAGAGCTTTGCAAACTCCGGCACCACAGCGATCAGGGCCAGCGATTGACGGTCTTCGTGCCAATCCAGCAGACGTTCCGCCGAGCGGTTCACGAATTTGACCCGCCCCGCCGCATCAAGTCCCACCACACCAGAGGTCACAGAGCTTAGCACGGAATCAAACAGACGTCGGCGCCGTTCAATCTGTTCTGTATTCTCGATCAGTGTTTCACGCTGCAATTTCAACTGCTTGGTCATCTGGTTGAAATAACGGCTGAGCATCGCAATCTCATCATTACCGTCTTCTTCGCGCACCTGAACATTCAGATCGCCCGCCCCAACCTGCTGGGCGGCCCCCGTCAAACGCCCCACCGGGCCCGACAGCCGCTCTGCAAACCACAGGCCAAGCCAGATCGCCGCAAGGATGAGGATCAGGGCGAAGGCCAGATACAACAGGCCAAATTCAAACAACAGCCGCCCGCGTTCGCTTTCGAGTTGCTGATACAAGCGCACCGTTTCCTGCGTTTCATCCAGCAATGACAGTATCTCACCGTCGACATCACGGCTCACGTACAGGAACCGGTCCACAAATGACGACAGCCGGACCAGCGCGCGGAATTCATTGTTACCCCAATCCTCGATCACGATAACATCGCCGCCGCTTGCCTCCTGCAGTTGCGCCTCCGTTGGCGCCTCATAATCGAACAGGTAGGAACGATCCCCACGGGCACGAATATCTGCAGTGCCGTCAATCAGATAGGCCTCGCGCAGGCCACGCTGAATCTGCCGCTGCCCATCTGCCAGAAGCTCACTGTCCGAAATAACAACGCCACGCTGACGCGCGTTATTGATCAGCGCGGCCAGCACCCGGGCATCCTCTGCCAGATCGACACGTTGCTCGGTCTCATAGGCCTGTGCGGCGGCCAGCGAGTTTCCGACGACTTCTCTGACGCGGTCAGAAAACCAGCCCTCCAGACCAACATTAACTGTCAGCCCTGCAAAAATTGCGACCGTCACGGTGGGAATAAGCGCCAGCAAAGCAAAGACGCCGGTAAGACGCAAGTGCAGCCGGGAGCCGGCAGATTTTGCGCGCCGCGCCGCGATCAACCTGCCCACCTGCGCCAGAACGAGCGCTGCAACCACGAGAATATAGACGAGATCGGCCAGCAGGATCAGCCGCAAGCCAAGCGTATTGCCCGCCTGCCCCAGTGGCCCGAGAATAAGGTATGTCGCCAAGGCGAGGACAGGCCCAAGCACAACAAGACCCAGCGTTGCAGCGCTGCGCACACGTTTAATGCGACGCAGCCGACCCAGCTTCATCCACAGTGATTTTTCCACAATGGAAACCACTCAAGACCCTCACATATGATGTAGCGCCATTGGCGCGAACCGCTCTATTTTGTGATTCTCAACAGGAGGTGTCCCCTGATGGCCACGTTTGTGTGGCAGTTTTACATCAATTTGCGACGCCGTGTCACCTCTATATCCAAGTCGGTGATCTTTTTTCTGAGCGTATTGCGATTTATTCCAAGTAAATCAGCGCATTTGGCCTGATTTCCACCTGTTGCTTCCAGTGCAATTTCGATCAGAGGCGCTTCGACTTCGCGCAGGATTCGCGCATATAGGCCCGTCGGCGGCAACATGTTGCCATGCAAATCAAAATACCGCCGCAGGTGGCGTTCAACGGATGCGCCCAGTTTTTCGGTATTGCCCGCCGCGCGCATAGGCTCCAGATCAGGCTGCGCACCCAGCACCTGCTCAACCTCGGAACCGGTGATTTCTGCGGCCCGGCTGGTCAGGCCAAGCCGCCGTATCGCGTTTTCCAACTGCCGCACGTTGCCGGGCCAACTGTAGTTGCGAAATATCTCGGCGGCGGCATCCGAAAGAGTGCGCGGTGCTGCGCCCGATGCCTCGGCACGCGTCAGAAAATGCTCCGCCAGCAGCGGAATGTCATCAACCCGCTCGCGCAGGGATGGCACGGTAAGGGTTGCACCGCTGAGGCGGTAATAAAGATCCTTGCGCACATTGCCTGCCTCCATGGCACCGGCGAGGTCTGTCTGGCTTGTCGCCAGAAAGCGCGGACTGTATTCGCCCGGCGAATCCATCATGCGAACCAGCCGCGCTTGCAATTCTTCGGGCAGGTCGGCGATTTCCTCAACCAGCAGCGTGCCCCCTTTGACACGCGCCAAAAGACGCGCTGGACCTTCAAGCTCCTGAAAGTCCGCCGCAGTTGCTGCAACGAAGGGCAAACTGCGCCTGTCTGAAAAATCATGAATGGCGCGGGATATCAACGACTTGCCGGTGCCTGATTCCCCCCAGATCAAAACCGGAAGGTCCGCATTCATCACCCGTGCCACGACCCGGTAAAGCGATTGCATCACAGCGGTACGACCCACAAGGGGCAGATCATCCGGGCGATCATCACTGGCCACAGGTGCACGCCGGTTCTGCTGCTGAAGCTCAAGCGCGCGCGCCGTGCGCTTCATCAGGTCCGGTAAATCAAATGGCTTGGGCAGGTAATCGTAGGCCTCGGCCTCTGCGGCCTGAATGGCGGTCATGATCGTGTTCTGTGCCGAGATCACGATCACCGGCAAGCCGGGCCGATCCTGCGCAATCTTCGGCAGCATCTCAAGACCGTTTCCATCGGGCATCATCACATCCGATATCACGACATCGCCTTTGCCCTCGCCCACCCATCGCAGCAACGTGGTCAGGCTGGAGGTCGCATGCACCTTGCAACCCGCCCGCGTCAGCGCCTGTGTGAGGACGGTGCGAATTGTCCGATCGTCATCTGCTACCAGTATTGTACCGTCCATGGCCTGAGCCTCCTATGAGTCGTGGGTAACGGCATCTTTTGGGGCGCGCGCCAAAGAGATGCGAAATACAGTGCGACCGGGTACCGATGTGACGGAAATCCAGCCATGGTGGTCAGAGATGATTTTGCTGACCAGCGCGAGACCAAGGCCCGTGCCGTTCTCCCTGCCCGACACGAAGGGGTCAAAGATATCGCCCTTTATCATTTCAGGCAGCCCCGGACCGTCGTCAATCACCTCAATCTGTAGTGGCAGCGATTGACCAGACCCGTCAGAGCGCCTGAGCCGGAAAGAGTGTTCAAAATAACTGTGCAGCCTGATTTTGCCCGGTGTACTGCCCGCTGCTTCTGACGCATTCTTGAGCAGATTCAGAACCACTTGCAGGAGTTGATCCGGATCACCGTAGGCCAGTGGCAGGGAGGGGTCATAATCTTCGATGATATTCATATGCGCGCCAAATCCCAGCAATGCGGACCGGCGTGCACGATCCAGTACATCGTGGATATTCACGGGTTTGAAATCTGGCGCAGACAAGTTTCCAAATTGCTCGACCTGACTAAGCAGCTTGACGATACGGCGGCTTTCTTCGACGATTAAGTCAGTTAGTTCAAGATCTTCCGAGCTTAAATTCATGCTTAGTAACTGCGCCGCGCCGGTGATACCTGCGAGCGGGTTTTTGATTTCATGCGCCAGCATTTCCGCCATGCCGATGGCGGATTTCGCAGCTGATTTAACGGAATAGTTCTGCGTCATCCGCCCGGCCAGTTCGCGCGGGGAAATCATCAGGATCATGTGGCCGGGGTGCCCCAATAGGGGCGCTACCTGCAAGTCAGACTGCATTGGTGCGCGCGATCCGCCCCCCACATCCACGTCGTTCACGAATAAGGGCGTGTTGGTTTCGCGGGCCCGCTCAAACGCGGATTCGAGCGGGTCGTTCACCGCGATCTGGTCCCAAACCGGCATATCACGCAAGGATTTTGCCGAGACATTCAGGAACCCTTCGGCGGCAGAGTTCATGTCCACAATGCCGTTGTCAGGCCCCACGATCAGGGTCGGAACGGGCAGGCTTGCCCATAATGCATTGTCGCGCATCATGCGGCCACCGGTGCCTGCCAAGCGCAGGCCTCGCGTAAAAGTCCGTCCGTCGTTGCCGCATCCTGAGCGGTTAAAACCGCCTTGCGCAGGTCCTTGGGCGCAGAACAGGTGTCCATGTACCACCCCAGATGTTTGCGCGCGACCTTTACGCCCAGATCATGCCCGTAAAAGCGGATGATGGCCGCATAATGGGTCCGCACCATGTCTGAAAAAGCCTCTCCGACGGGGATTGCAGGCGCTGGTGCACCGTAAAGGTCATGTGCGATCTGCGAGAGCAGCCAAGGCTTGCCGCGCGCCCCGCGCCCGATCATGACGCCGTCAGCGCCCGACAGGCGCAACGCCTGTTTCGCGGATACGCTGCATAAAATATCGCCATTCGCGATAACGGGAATCGATACCACTGACTTCACACCCGCGATGGCGGCCCAATCCGCGTGCCCCTTGTAAAACTGGCACCGGGTACGGCCATGAATAGTCAGCATCCGGATGCCCGCCTCTTCCGCCCGGCGCGCGATCTGAGGCGCATTGAGCATCGCATCATCCCATCCCAACCGGGTTTTGAGTGTAACCGGGATTTTGACCGCCTTCACCACCGCCTCAATCAGGTTCATTGCATGATCCGGAGTGCGCATCAGCGCTGACCCGGAATAGCCCTGTGTGACCTTTTTGGCCGGGCAGCCCATGTTTATGTCGATGATACGCGCGCCCTGCCCTTCGACCATACGGGCGGCTTCGGCCATCAACCCCGGCTCGCGGCCTGCGAGTTGAACGGCAGTACCCTCTGCAGACAATCCGAGTTCGGCCTTTTCCTGGCTGCCCGGACGCGCATTCAGAATATCCGCGCTCGCCACCATCTCAGAAACGACAAGGCCCGCCCCGAAGGACGCAACAAGATCACGAAAAGGCCGATCCGTGATTCCAGCCATCGGCGCCAAAAGCACCGGGGGCATCAAATCGATGGTGAAAGAGCCGGAATTCATCTGCTTAATCCTTGAGCAATGCCTGATTATTAACAGTTTAGCGCTTTTCTCTCAATAATCCAAAGGCCTTCGAGGGGTGTGGTTCGGCTATTTGCCTAAATTTAAGGCAGCTTTCTGAACGATTGCGTCGCACGGCGCAAAGCCATAAACACATGTAATGAGTGAGGCGGTCATGCCATGAAGGTTGGTGCAGTCATTGTCGCGGCAGGGCGCGGAATACGAGCGGGGGGTGACATTCCCAAGCAATGGCGTCCTTTGAAAGACGGGACCGTCGCCCAACAGGCCATTCGCGCTTTCACACAACATCCGAACATTCACGATGTCGTGCTGGTGCTGCATCCCGATGACATCAAAACCGACCTGTGGCCACGCGAGCCCGGCCTCGTCATCGCCAATGGCGGCCCCTCGCGCAGTGCCTCCGTGCTTGCAGGTTTGCAGATGCTGACTGGCAAAGCGGATGCAGCATTGATCCACGATGCCGCCCGTCCTTGCGTGACGGGCCGCGTGATCGATGACGTGATCGGCGCGCTTGAGACCGCAGAGGCGGCCGCCCCCGCGGTTGCTGTGGTGGATGCGCTTTGGACCGGCGAAAACGGACGGGTTTCAGGCACGGCGGATCGCACGGGTCTCTACCGCGCACAGACACCGCAGGGCTTTCATCTGGAACCGATTTTACGCGCGCACCAAGAATTTCCCGAGGGGGCTGCGGATGACGTGGAAGTTGCGCGTCGTGCCGGGTTTGACGTTGTCATCGTGCCGGGAGATGAGGATAATCTGAAAATAACGCTGCCCGAGGACTTTGCCCGGGCCGAGGCAATCCTGAGGGCTCGCGATGGACATTAGACTTGGCAATGGTTTTGACGTGCATGCTTTCGGGCCCGGCGATCATGTGACGCTTTGTGGTGTGGACATTCCCCATGGGCAGGGCCTGGTGGGGCATTCCGACGCTGATGTAGCGATGCACACAGTGACGGACGCGATTTATGGCGCGTTGGCCGCTGGCGATATCGGTCGGCACTTCCCACCGAGTGATCCACAGTGGAAAGGGGCCGCGTCCGATATCTTTTTAAAGCATGCGGTGGCTCTGGCCAGTGAGCAAGGTTTTGAAATCAACAACATAGATTGTACTTTGATCTGCGAATTCCCAAAGATCGGACCACATGCACAGGCCATGCGTGAGAAAATGGCCAACATTATGGGCATGGCGCTGTCATGTATATCCGTCAAGGCGACCACGTCAGAAAGTCTTGGCTTTACAGGCCGCGGCGAAGGGATCGCCTGCATCGCCACCGCCGCCTTGGTGCGCTCATGAGCCAGCTTGCAAAGATGATCGCGACCGTGCTCGGGGTTGGTTATGTCCGCCCTGCCCCCGGCACATGGGGCTCACTAGTTGCGCTGCCTTGGGCGTGGCTGTTGCATGTCATTGGTGGGTTTCCCTTGTTGTGCCTCGGCGTGGTTGCGGCTTTTGCCAAGGGATGGTGGGCCACGGCTGTCATGACCAGAGGCAGCGACGACCATGATCCGTCGGAGATCGTGGTGGATGAATTGGTCGGGCAATGGATTGCGCTGCTCCCCCTTTCTTATGCCGCGTGGTCGATGGGGATGAATATTCTCGTGATGTGGCCCGGCTGGATCGCAGCCTTCGCGTTGTTCCGGCTGTTTGATATCTGGAAACCCGGTCCGGTCGGATGGGCAGATCGGCGCGGTGATGCACTCGGTGTCATGCTGGATGATGTGATCGCGGGCATCTTTGCCGCGCTTGGCGTGCTGCTGCTTGCCGGACTCTATCACGGGCTTATGTGAGATGACGCTCGCCATTGACGTTCTGGAAGCTGCGAAGTCCAAAAACGTGATGATCGTCACTGCCGAAAGCTGCACGGGCGGCATGGTGGCTGCTGCATTGACTGACATCGTCGGATCCTCGCAGGTGGTGGATCGCGGATTTGTCACCTATTCCAATGCCGCCAAAACCGACATGCTGGACGTTCAGTCTGAAACATTGAAACGATATGGCGCAGTCTCTGAACCGGTGGCGAAAGAGATGGCGCTGGGCGCGTTGCGCCATTCAGCGGCGCGTCTTGCGATCTCTGTCACAGGCATTGCAGGACCGGGAGGATCGCAACACAAGCCCGAGGGCCGCGTCTGTTTCGCCTGTGCCATCGACAAGGATTTGCGTGTGGAAACGATAGAGTTTGGCGCGTTGGGTCGCGATCAGGTGCGCGCCGCCGCCCGCGATCATGCACTCAGAATGATCTTGACCGCTCTGCGTTGACAGGTTCAGGCGTTGCCGTACAAGGTCTGCGCCCGCATCTCGAAGGCGCGTACGATACGTTGCATCGCTTCGTTAAAAACGACGCCAATCAGCTGCTGTAAAATCATGTTGCGAAACGCAAAATCTACGAAAAACGACACCTCGCATCCGCCCTCGACGTCTTTGAATGCCCAGTTCGATTTCATGTACCGAAAAGGCCCATCAAGGTATTCCGTATCAATTTGCTTGTCATCAGGCATCAACACAACGCGGCTTGTAAAGCGTTCCCGAAAGACTTTGAAGCTGATCACTAAATCAGCCTCCATTACAATGGAATCGCCCTGTGGCACTGTGGATTTGACACGCGCCGCCGAGCACCACGGCAAAAACTTCGGGTACTCGGTCACATCTGCAACCAGATCATACATTTGTTGCGCACTATACGGCAGAGTGCGGTTTTCAGAGTGCGTTGGCATTGATTTGTCAGGCTCGTCCAGTTAGCCCTCATGTCCTATGTTCACCCGATTAATTCAAGGTAAAACACATGGTAACGCGTCCTTATGTCATAGACGAGATGATCTCGGCCAAATCAATCGCGGCGCGCATAGAGGAACTCTGCAAGGAAATTCACAGCGAGTTTTCCCAAACGAATAAGCTTGTGGTGGTCGGCTTGTTGCGTGGCAGCTTCGTATTTATCGCAGATTTGGTACGTGAGCTTGATCTGCCCATTGAGGTCGATTTTCTTGAGGCGTCCAGTTACGGCGACGGCATGGAAAGCAGTCGGGAAGTGCGCATTCTCAAAGACTTACGCGGCGCAATCGAAGGCCGCGACGTGCTGGTTGTCGAAGACATCGTCGACACAGGCCATACGCTGAACCATGTGACCGGGTTGTTGAAAAGCCGCCTGCCCGCCCGATTGAAATCCATTGCATTGCTCGACAAACCGAGCCGGCGCGAAGTCGATTTCAAAGCAGACTGGACAGGTTTTGAAATTCCGGACGAATTTGTGGTCGGCTACGGCATTGATTTCGCGCAGCGCAACCGAAACCTACCCTACATCGGAAAAGTCCGGTTTACCGAACCTGACTAGCGAAGTTGTCCCGATGCGCGGTAGCTGGCTTTAAACCAAGACACCGACTTTACCGGGTGTATTTACGAACCAAAGCTCGCGCCCATTCCCACATCAGTGTCGTCACCATGATGACCCGTCGCATCCTGCTCGTCCTGTGCAAGAATGGCCGCAATGGCATCATCAATATGACAGGATGCGACGTCGTATTTGTCGCAGTCCAAAGCGGTTTGGATATCGCGCAAGGCGAATACGGCCCAATGATTATTCGACATATGGCAGTGTCCAACGATGTAGTTAGTACAACGGGTGAAATTTTGTATCACCCTCGACTATCGTTTAGGTTGTGTAAAGTACCCAAACCCGTTTTTATCTACCAATGGCCATTTTGGCACGGTTTTCATGCAGTACTCAGACGCGCCTCGCGCGCAGCACGCAGTCGTGCAAAATCATCTCCTGCATGATAGGATGATCGCGTCAGCGGCGTTGCGGACACCATCAGGAATCCTTTGCCAAACGCGGCCTTTTCATAGGCTGCAAATTCATCAGGCGTCACGAAACGATCAACACGGTGGTGTTTCGGCGTGGGCTGAAGATATTGACCGATGGTCAAAAAATCGATGTCTGCAGCGCGCATATCGTCCATGACCTGCATCACGGATTGGCGGTCTTCTCCCAGACCCACCATGATCCCGGATTTCGTGAACATGCGCGGATCAAGCTCTTTCACCCGTTGCAGCAAGCGCAGCGAATGAAAATACCGCGCGCCCGGTCGCACTTCTGGATAGAGACCTGGCACGGTTTCAAGGTTGTGGTTAAAAACATCGGGCCGCGCTTCAACAACCGTTTCGAGCGCGTCGGGCGCGCATTTGATGAAATCAGGCGTCAGAATTTCTATGGTGGTGGCGGGGCTGCGGTGGCGTATGGCCCGAATCGTCTGGGCAAAATGGTCCGCACCGCCATCTTCTACGTCATCTCGATCAACCGATGTGATGACCACATGATTGAGGCCCAGTTTTTCAACCGCATGTGCCACACGGCCCGGTTCGAACGCGTCAAGATCCTCGGGCGGTTTTCCGGTTGCGATGTTACAAAACGTACAGGCTCGGGTACAGACTTCGCCCATGATCATCATTGTCGCGTGGCCCTGGCTCCAGCATTCGCCCACATTCGGACAGCCTGCCTCTTCGCACACCGTGACCAGCCGGTTTTCCCGCATGATTTTCGCAGTTTCCGCATAGCCCTTGCCACCGGGTGCTTTCACACGAATCCAATGCGGCTTTTTGGGCTGTGGGCTATCGGCGCGGCGCTGTTTTTCCGGATGGCGCTGCTCGGGAATTTTAATGTCACGCATCTGCTTTTCCAGACTAATTATCCATTCCCTATGTATCACAACAACCGCTTAGCGAAAGGTCCCGCGACGCATGGCCGCTATTCCTCAGGCGATATTGTCAGAACGCGCGTCTGAAACCTACCACAAAGGCGTTTGAACCGCCGTTCGGTTCCAACGTGTCAAAGGCGTTTGAGCGATGGTGAATACGCGCAAAGATCGTTTCATCTGCGTTTCTGGTGGCAAATTCCGCTTCGAGAAACCAGTACACAAGATCACGGCGCGACTCGCCGTATTTTTCACGTTCGACGTTTGAAATTTCGGAATAATGTGATCCGCCGAGGCCAAAGGAAAAACTGTCAAAGGCATCCCACCAGCTTTCTTCGGGATAGTACCGCAACACAACAGGCACGACTATTTCGTAAAAACCCTGATCGCCAAAGTGCATATTTGCCTGAAGTTCGATCCCGAATGAAAAGCGGCTGTCGCCAATCGGCACGTCATATCCGGCGAGCAACCCGAGCAGGTAGTTGTCAACAAATTCGACTTTCGATGGGTTGATCGCATCATGCGCACGCTGATTGGTCATGATGCCGGTCTGATAGCCTAATGACCACGTTCCCTCGAGCGGCACGTCAGCCCGTGCTGTGCCAGATGCGAGCAGCCCCCAAATCACCACGTACGATAGACGCATGGCAGCGCTTATCGCCCGCCGTGTTTTTCCAATCTGCATGGCCCACCCAGAAATCGCCCGTTCCTCGACCGAGATGCACGGTTTTATCCTCGATCTCAACCGCAATGTGCACAAAAATCATGATCGTTTCCTTAACTAGGCTTAGGTTGCGCAGCGCCGCAGGTCTGAAAGCTGCCAGTGCAAAAGTGACGTAATCGCGCGCTCGACCACCGCGGAAACACGGGGTTATCCGATCAGCGGACCACCCGGGCCCACAGTCTCATCATAATGGCGTTTCAAGCGCATCAGAGCGATCCGCAACACGATCTTGCCCGACCGCGCGGACCAGCCGAGCTTTTTCTCTGCGGTTTCGAGACCTTCAAGATAACAACAACACCGCAGCACAACATCAGACAGCCCCGGACCCAGTTCTGACAATGCATCCGCCACACGCTTGCGGGCATTGGACGGCCCGTCATTCACGCCACTGTCAGGTACATAGCTGCCATGATCGCCAGCTGTCAGAAAGCTGTCCCAGTTTTGCGTAACGCGCGGGCCCATCTGAGCCAGTTCAAAGTCTTCGCGCAGTTGCTCACCTGCGGAAACAAGATTATCTGTCAGGAATTGCTCGCCGTTTTTGTCCTTGCGCCGCGCCAGCGCCGTCAAAGGGCTTTCCGCAAGATTATAGCGCATGCGCCGCGGGCGTTCAGTTTCAATGTCCTCCGACGCTCCCCATGTGGATGTCGATCCGACAAAAGCAGTCTGGCTCTCTGCAAACCCGGGCGCGTCGTCTGCCCTCACATGATCCATCATACCCTCAAGTGCCGAGCGACCTGCAGGCGTAATTGTATAACGCGTGATTTTTCCGTTTTGCTTGGGCGAAATCCAATCCTTAAGCGCAAGCGCTTCGGCAAAGCTTCGGTTGACCACTCCTGTGCGTGTCGCCGCACCGGCAACGCCGTCGCGCACAATGACAGCCTTTTCCATCTCTGTCGCAACAGCCAGAACAGCGCCTGTTTCACACAAGCGACGCAGAACGCGCACAGCTTCAGCCTCAAAGTTTTCATCCTCGGCCGCTCCGGCGGGCTGGTCAGGTCGGCGGATTTTTGATTGAAAGGTCATGGCGGTTGAGTCCTCTTGTTCTGGTGTGGCGGGTGTCAGGCAGGGTTTGAAATGCACATGCCCAAGGTTGCGCAGCGCGGCATCTACCAGCGGGTCGTCGCGCCGCGTCTCGATGCGTCTGATCTGGCGCAGGATGGTCGACGCATGGCAACCTGCGGCCCGTGCCAATGCACGGATTGGCAATCCGGCCTCTGTATGCGCAAGATACATCTGCGCGGCAGAGGGCACCCAGTCGGGCAGCTGCAGGCTATCAATTGGGTGGGTATATGTGAGCGTCTCAAGGTCTTTCATTGGGCAGTCACCAGTCGTTTTTTATGGTTGCATTTCTATTCATTAATGCAACCTAGAGGTGAAACTGGTTACCTGTTCGTTAACACGGGTAGATATGCAAAGTATTGTATCTTTTACATAAACAGTATTTAAACGACCGCCCGGTATAATACCGATTTGCGCAACAGTCCTGCCTTATTCTGAAAACCCGGCCTACCCATAAAAAGGGTAAACAAGGTATAAACCACCCCGCGCGACCGTCCGGCGGCCTGCGCAACACCCGTATAAAGTGTGTCATAAACTTAGCTCGAACATCAGCTCATCTGGTGTCGATCAAGAAAAGGACACGACCCATGCAAGACATTCTCTCCATGTTGCACGCCCTGCGCCGCCCTGCACTTTTGATGCGTGCTGCCCGAATTGGTGCCGAAGACTATCGCCGCAGCACGCACTTACCGCGCCTGCTTGGCTACGGTGTCCTGCCGCGACATGGATCCGCCTTGCTGAAACTGATGGAAATAGAAAACGAGCTGAACACGCAGCGCGTGAGCGGCAACAGCAGCTATAGCCTCGTCAAACATGTGGATGTGCTGATCGCAATGGTCAGTGAGGCACGCGTCTTGCGCGCCGCACAAACGGCGTGATCTACATAAAGCTGTCGGGTTCTTCCGACTTCTTGCGCGCGACGAAATCAGACAAGGCTTCGGCAATCGCCGGGTCCAATGCAGGTTGCTGATAATCCGCCAGCATTTTCTCAACACGCAGGCTGGCGAGCGTTTGCGTATCCCGCGCGCCCTCGTCTTCCCACGTCTCAAAGGGTTTGTAATCCAGCAGGTCGGACTTCCAGAACGCTGACTTGAAATTGCTTTGGGTGTGATCGCAACCAAGGTAATGCCCGCCCGGCCCAACCTCGCGAATGGCGTCCATCGCCTGCGCATTCTCGTCAATTTCCACGCCGCGCGCCAGATGGTGCAAGGTGCCGAGTTGGTCCGCGTCCATCACAAACTTTTCGAAGGATGAAACCAACCCGCCTTCGAGCCAGCCACAGGCGTGCAGCATAAAGTTGACCCCTGACAACAGCCCCATGTTGAGGCTGTTTGACGTCTCATATGCGGCCTGCGCATCCGGTAATTTGGATCCGCAGAATGAACCCGCGGACCGGAACGGCAGACCCAGCCTGCGCGCCAGCTGACCCGCACCATAGGTGATATGCGCAGCCTCTGGTGTCCCGAATGTCGGTGCCCCTGAGTTCATATCAATCGAGGTCACAAACGCGCCCATGATGACCGGCGCTCCGGGGCGGATCAACTGGCTATAGGCGATGCCTGCCAGAACCTCGGCCAGAACCTGTGTCAGCGTGCCTGCCACAGAGACAGGTGCCATCGCGCCACCCACGATAAAGGGCGAGATGATGCAGGCCTGATTGTTACGTGCGTAAACCTCCAACGCGCCCATCATCACATCATCAAAAGTCATCGGTGAATTGATGTTGATGAGCGACGTCATCACCGTGTTTTCCTGCACGAAGTCTTGGCCAAACAGCACACCGCACATATCCACACTGTCCTGCGCGCGGCTCGGTTCCGTGACAGAGCCCATGAACGGCTTGTCGCTGAGCGTCATATGCGCGTGCAGCATATCAAGATGGCGCTTGTTCACCGGGACATCCGTGGGCTCGCACACAGTACCACCCGAATGATGCAGCCATTTGGACATATAGCCAAGCTTCACGAATTTGCGAAAGTCCTCCATTGTGGCATAGCGACGTCCGCCAGCCATATCGCGCACGAAGGGCGGGCCATAGACCGGCGCCAGCACGAGGTTCTTACCACCGACCACGACCGAACGCTCCGGATTGCGGGCATGCTGGGTGTAACTTGACGGGGCAGTTTCACAAAGCTTGCGCGCCAGCCCACGCGGGATTCGCACGCGTTCGCCGTCCACATCGGCACCGGCATCGCGCCAGCGCTGCAAAGCCGCAGGGTTTTCAACGAAATTGACGCCGATTTCCTCAAGCACCGTTTCCGCGTTGGTCTCGATAATCTCCAGCGCTTCTTCGCTCAGCACTTCGAAGTTCGGGATGTTGCGTTCGATATAACGCGCTGTCTCGAATGACACTGCGGTTCGCGCAGCCCGGCGCGCAGCACCACCACCGCCGCGGCCTCTTCTACGTTCTGCTACCGACATGTTCACACCCTCACGCTCGCTGTTGCACTGCACCTACCCCATCTGCCATTCGACGCGCCCGCTCAGAACGGCTTTGCAGGGAAAAAAGCGACATGCGCAAATATAACGGCACCGTATTTCAGCGAAAAACATGCGCGCCTGTCCAAGCACTCTAATTCTCAGGCTTGCCACGCCTTCTCAGGCGGCATAATCAGCCCACATGAGCACATCTGACCATGACCGCCTCCTCATTATTGATTTTGGCAGCCAAGTGACGCAGCTGATTGCACGTCGCCTGCGCGAACTGAATGTTTACTGCGAAATTCATCCCTTTAATCTGGTCGACGATTCTTTTCTCGACACCTTCAAACCCAAGGCCGTGATTTTATCCGGAGGACCTTCTTCCGTTTTTGCGCAAGGGGCACCGATGCCCCCGGCCACTGTATTTGAACTTGGCGTGCCGATCCTGGGTATTTGCTATGGTCAGCAGGTGATGATGCATTGCCTCGGCGGCAAGGTCGAACGCGGACACGGCACCGCAGAGTTTGGACGCGCATATGTCACCCCGACTGCGCGCAGACTGGACATTCTGCAAGGCTGGTTCGAAACCGATCAGGACCGTGAACAGGTCTGGATGAGCCATGGCGATCACGTCAGCCAGATCGCGCCCGGGTTTGACGTTTTTGGCACCTCGCCCAACGCGCCTTTTGCAATCACTGCTGATACAACACGCCATTTTTACGCGGTGCAGTTCCACCCCGAAGTCCATCACACGCCCAATGGCGCCAAATTATATGAGAATTTCGTCCGGCTGGCCGGGTTCAAAGGCGATTGGACCATGGGGGCCTACCGCGAAGAAGCCATCGCAAAGATTCGCGAACAGGTGGGCAGCGGGCGCGTGATCTGTGCGCTTTCAGGGGGCGTCGACAGTTCCGTCGCTGCCGTTTTGATCCACGAAGCCATCGGCGACCAGCTGACTTGTGTCTATGTGGATCACGGGCTGATGCGCAAAGACGAATCGGCACAAGTCGTTGGCATGTTTCGAGAGCACTATAACCTGCCCCTGATCCACGCGGATGAATCGGATTTGTTTCTGGGCAAGCTTGACGGCGTCAGCGACCCAGAAACCAAGCGCAAGATCATCGGCGGGCTGTTTATCGAGGTCTTTGAGAAATACGCCAAGGAGATTGGCGGCGCTGATTTTCTGGCCCAAGGCACGCTATATCCCGACGTGATCGAATCGGTCAGCTTTTCGGGTGGCCCCTCAGTCACGATCAAATCGCACCACAACGTCGGCGGGTTGCCCGAGCGGATGAACATGCAACTGGTGGAACCGCTGCGCGAACTCTTCAAAGACGAGGTCCGCGCTTTGGGTCACGAGTTGGGCTTGCCCGCCAGTTTTATTGGCCGCCATCCCTTCCCCGGACCGGGCCTTGCCATTCGCTGCCCCGGTGAGATCACCCGCGAAAAGCTCGATATCCTGCGCGAAGCCGATGCGGTCTACATCGATCAAATCCGCAAACATGGTCTGTACGATGAAATCTGGCAGGCGTTTGTGGCGATCCTGCCCGTGCGCACCGTGGGTGTCATGGGCGACGGGCGCACTTATGATTTTGCCTGTGCGCTTCGGGCTGTTACGTCGGTTGATGGCATGACCGCGGATTACTACCCCTTTTCCCATGACTTTCTGGGAGAAACCGCAACCCGGATCATCAATGAGGTACCCGGCATCAACCGCGTGACCTACGACATCACCTCAAAACCACCCGGCACGATCGAATGGGAATAATTTTGCCTGCGCTAGCGCATCCGATTTCTCTCCAAAGAGAGATCTAAGTTTCTGATAAAAAGTAATAAAATACGAGATGTTCTTTACCATCGATCGGTGAGCTATCGAGTGTTACGACGGGAAACCTGACGGTATGTACGTCACGGTTCGACCTTTGGGCACAATCGTGTTCCGTTTCGACTATCGTTTGAATGATCGTCGTGAGACGCTCACCCTTGGTCGATATGGCTCAGCGGGCTCATCTCTGGCCCGCGCTCGAGAGGCGTTGATCGATGCGAAGCGTCTTATTGCGCGGTGCGTCAGGCACCCAGAGCGTCATAGTATCTATATGGTCAAATGACCATGCTTCGTCCTTGTGACCCAAAGGCAGAACAATTGACCCGCCCAACGCCCCAATCTTGTAGCTGGACGGCATCAGGGATTTACCGCCACCGATAGCTGTCCGCACCGGTTTGCTGAGTGCGGGGTGCAACAAGGCAGCCCCGTGTTCCATCGCTTCCGAAGATCCGACAAGAGCGGCTTTGCCGCAGCAGACAGCGGGTGCTCCCAACATGCCCAAAGCTCCTTTGTCAGCGACCCTCCAAGCCGCGCGCCAACGTCGAAAAGGGGCGATAGATCTTCTTGATGAACTCCAGCAAATGGGTTTCTGACAACCGCCATCGCGGAAACGCGTGTGATCTGGTCGCACGGCTGACCCATTTCATCTGCGGTGATAATCTCCTTGATGAAAATCGTTTTCCGAATGTTTATCGTCACACTTTCCTTTCCTGATCCATCACAAGCGCGCCTTTGAAAAACTGGAACGCAATGCCAAGCGGCACCACCGCAGCAAAGAGGGTCATTGCAAGAAACAATGGACCTTGCGGATTGCCAGTCGCGTCAAGGATCGCACCTGCGACCGGCGGCGTGATCCACATGATCGCATAGTATACCGTAAAAAAAATCCCCATGCCAAAGGCCCTGACCTGAGGCCGCATGGCTTGCCCCGCCATTGCCATGATAACCCCGGCAGGCGCCATGCCAATCAGTCCAAACAGAATACTTGCGCCAACGCCAGCGCCAGGCAGGCCAAGTAACAAGAGCGCTGTCATGGCACCGCCCATGCAGACAGCCAAGACTATGTTTTGTCCACCAATTCGATCCACGATCTGTCCGCAGGCCGCACCGGAAAAGATCATGATCCAACTGCCCACACTTATGATGCCGGCGGCAGCAATGGCGGCTTGGCCGTGGCTTTCAAGAACCTTTGGCGCAAAGGCAAGATAGGTGACGTAGGCGGCGTTAAAGACGCCCCAGGCCGCTGCCGCACACAAGATCAAACGCCATTCCTGCCGTATCAGCGAAATCCGTGTTCCGCCCGTCGCATCAGGCAAGTCATGCGGCGGACGGTAAAGCAAATAGACCCCTAGCGCCGCGATCAAGCAATAGATGGAAGCGGCCTGAAACGGCTCTTGCCAGCCGTATGTCTGGGATAACCAGGCGTGGCCAACTTGTCCCATAGCGATCCCGAAAGGCCAGCTCATCACAAGGATGCTCATGGCCGTGGCAATCTCGCGGCCCTCAAACCAATCCGCGATCATTTTGGTAAAATAGAGCGTCGTAAAAAGAAACCCCACCCCGGCAAAAACGCGGCCCATCGCAATGGCCCAGCTATCCGTCGCAAAGGACGACGCGGCCCCACCCGCAGCCAGTGCGCTCAAACCAAACACCACCATGATGCGATCTGACACGTAACGCCCCCAATACCCGGCAGGTATAGCCAAAAACAATCCGGGTGCCATGAACAGCCCGATCAGGAAGCCGATATCTGCATAGCTGAGTCCGAAGGCGACGACGAGATCGTCGCCAACGGACGCTACGGTTTGAAACTGAAATCCGAGTCCGACACGCGCAAAAAACAGCAACCCCAGAATGCGCCAACGCATCACGCCCAGCCAAGCCCACGCAGCGCGTGCACGTCGTTCCAGATTTTGGTCATATGGCTGATTTTGTCGCCGTCGAACTGCATCACATAGGCGTAATCTGAAACAACAGCTTTGCCCGTAGGCGCAACCGGTCCACCTTCCCCGGTTTGCGTACCGTGGAATTCGGCGGCGGCAACAACGGTGCCGCGCGCTTCATCCGCCGCAAAAGCCGTCAGCTTGTAACGGCCATCCGGTACAGGAGTCAGAAGCCCCCTCATCCACTCAGCGTATTCAGCAAGGGTTGTCATTTCTGCCAGCGCATCCGCCTGACAGGAAAAACGGGCCCCTTCGTAGCAGAAAGGCTTGCAGCCTTCCCACCCTTTGCCGGTTTCGCAGGCTTCGAAAAAGGCTTTGGCGGTTTCGTATTGTGTCATTGTGCTGTTCTCCATGTTGATCCCATGGCAGCAGCTTAGATCGGCGCTGATCAATTCGGGTATCGTGCAAATGCTGTAAAATCAGCATTGGACGTGCAGTATTCAAACTACAGCATTTGCAGGATTGCTTGTTGAACGCGTTCTTACCAAACTTAGTACAAGGTCATTTTTCGGAGTATTATGGGTGTCTGGACAATCAGGTCTCAGCCAAAGGGAGTTGCAGATCGCGCAATCCTATGCGGGTGGAGAGACCTATCAGACAATCGCCGACGCGCTTTGCATTGCGCCGTCCACGGTGCGGACGCATCTTGCGACGATCTACCGCAAACTTGAAGTCTCCTCGAAGCTGGAACTGGCAACCTATCTGAATGGCGACGCCCCTGAGCCCCGCAGCCAATCCGAAATGGCCGCCGTGGTGTCCGAATTGGCCCTGAGCCTGGAAGAAGCCATCAGTCGCGAAAAGGCCCTCAGCGAAGTGTTGCGGATTATTAGTGCGTCCCAAGGTGATCTGGACGCAGTGATGCCGCTGATCCTGACCTACGCACTAGAGCTTTGTGACGCGGAATTTGGCATCCTGTTCGAGTATCAGCAAGACGGCAGGTTTCTTGCCAATCACACAGTGGGCATTCCGAAACCGTTTCGGACCTGGCTGGACGCGCAAGGTGTCTTCACTGTCAGCCCCGAAACGGGTCTTGGCCGTATGAATAGTCAGCGTGAGACCATCAATATCATCGACGTCAAATCAGAGGCGATTTACAAGACCGATGATCCTTTGCGCTATGCCACTGCCGATCTTGGCGGGGCGCGGTCCTTTGTTGCCATCCCTATGCTTGCCGGTGACAGTTTGGTTGGCGCATTCACGATCTATCGCCAGACGGTCCGACCTTTTTCCGAAGAAACCACTCGGCTAGCACAGATGTTTGCGGCCCAAAGCGTGATCGCATTAGAGAACGCGCGCATGATCCGTGCGATACAGGCGGCGCATTCGTGACCGAGAATTCCGATGAGACAAACATACTCACCGCCCGCGAAAACCAAATTGCGGCGGACTATGCACAAGGTGAAAGCTATCAGCAGATCGCCTGTGTCTCGCACCATCAACGGTTCGCACACATTTGGCCACGATCTACCGCAAATTTGGTGTATCCTCTCCGAGCAAACGGCGAATCTGGTTCACCAGCCGTGTTCAACTTGCGACGACGCGCTGCCGGATGCGATGGACTGACTGTATTTCCAACTGTTCAGGGGACTTTGGTGGCACAAAGCGCATCGAGGGGCGACCGACAGCCTTAAAGATGGCCTCTGCATCGTTGCGATCGTTCTTGTTCGATTTCACATAAGGTTTCACAAACTGTTGTGAGATTAGACGCACTTCGTGAGCCAAATCCGTCAGAACACGTGCCCAGTAATGTGACCCGCAGCACGCCTCCATTCCGACGATACATAGTTCAAGTTCAGCGAAGAATTGTGCAACGCCATCCCGCCGCAATGTCTTCCTCAGAACGATCTTCTCCTGAGCATTGACACCATGAACTTGAAAAACATACTTGGCCATCCCTCTCATCGAAACTGCGTTTCGACTGCCGGTCAAAGATCAAGGCCGATTGTGGTAACTTGAATTGGGTGGCTCCTCTAAAGTGGTTTGTGACAACCGCAATATGGCGCATTGTGACGCCGGTTGGAGCAGGAGACATCCACCCCATCAGCTTTCCCTGATTGCCGCATCAGTCTCCTGTCCCAAAACGTCCCCCAACACCGACGGGCAAGGGCTACTATTGCCCATTATGCTTTTTGTGGACCTTCACTTTGGATTGCACGCGCAACAACGCTCTTTTGCCGGTTAGCGGGCCTGCCAAAAAGGCTTAGCGGTTCCACAGCTGCCGCCGGATCAAAAATTCGTTGTTGAGGATTCCCATGACGTGCCAGAATAGATACCAACAGACACAAATGGCCGGTCCGCAAAACCTGGCCCTTGGACTCTTTCTAGGCCTTATGTATCAAACGCACCAAGAGTGCCAACGCCCGCGTCGGGCGCGGTGTGGCGCATGATCGAAGCTCTATTGCTTTCTGTCGGCCAAGTTTGATCCAACACATACTCTGGTTCAATCGTTGCGGAACAAGCCAGACAGTAGACCCGCTATTCGTCTTTGCAGAGCTGCAATTGCTGGCCCAGCCCATCGATCCCAAGACAAACCTCGTCTCCCGCCTTAAGATAACGCGGCGGCGTGAACCCCATGCCCACACCGGGTGGTGTTCCGGTTGAAATAACGTCACCTGGTTGCAATGTCATAAACTGGCTAATGTAACTGACGAGGTGGGCCACCCCATACACCATCGTCGACGTAGAACCGTTTTGCACCCGCTCTCCGTTCACCTTCAACCACATCGACAGCGCTTGCGGATCGGGAATCTCATCAGGTGTAACAAGGTATGGGCCGATCGGACCGAAGTAATCGCAGGACTTCCCCTTGGTCCACTGGCCCTGCCGCTCAAGCTGATAGGCGCGTTCCGAAAGATCGTTGATCACGCAATAGCCCGCGACATGATCAAGCGCATTGGTTTTGGATACATGTTTTGCTGGCTTGCCTATGACGACGCCAAGCTCAACTTCCCAATCCGTTTTTTCCGACCCTCGTGGGATCACAATGCCGTCGTTTGGGCCGCAGATGGCACTGGTGGCCTTCATGAACATCACCGGTTCAGTCGGAATATCCATACCACTTTCTGCGGCATGGTCGGCATAATTCAGACCGATGCAGATGAATTTACCGACATCAGCCACACAAGCACCCAATCTGACGTCTGATGCGACAAGAGGAAGGCCTCTCCAATCAATCTCTGCGAGGTCTTGGAGTGTGGTCAGGGTCACACCACAGAGATCATCGCAGTGTTGCTCAAGACATCTGATGCCACCATCAGGATCGATAAGCGCAGGCTTTTCCTCGCCAACATTGCCGTATCGTAGGAATTTCATGGGATTGTTTCCTTTGTGAATACTAGTGATTATCGCGGGGAATATCTTTGGTCTGAGCAATACGTTGGAAGTCCGGCGCGTTTGACAGAACCGCTCCCTTATCGAATTGGTTGATCAGGTTGCGTTGAATTTGCTGCCACGGGGTTTGATCTGCGGGATAGGCAAAATTACCTGCAGCAACCAGATCAGCACGGCGCCGATCGAGTTCGGTATCGTCCAAAAGAACGTCGACTCTGCGCTGAGCCAGATCGACACGCAAAATATCGTTGGTTTTCAGAATTGCCAGACCGCCCATGGCTGCGGCTTCGGGGGCTACATTCAAGATCGATGGCGAACCGGACGTTCCTGACTGACGCCCATCTCCAATACATGGTAACTCCGTAATTCCGCGAGCAATCAAAGCAGCGGGCGGCTGCATATTCACAACTTCAGCGCCACCAGGGTAGCCGATTGGTCCTGCACCGCGCATTACAAGGATGCAGGTCTCGTCAATCCCGAGGGCGGGATCATCAAGCGTGTCGTGATAATGCTCGGGTCCGTCAAAAACGATTGCACGCCCTTCAAATGCCTCTGGGTCACCTTCCGTCGACAAATAACGCGCGCGAAACCCGTCTGAGATGACTGATGTTTTCATAATGGCACTGTCCCAAAGATTACCCGTGAGATTCAAAAAACCTGCTTTCGGTTTCAGCGGGGTTCCGAACGGGCGAATGACATCCGTATTAGTGATCGGAACGTCCACATACACATCTTCCATTGTACGTCCATTAGCACAAAGTGCATCAGGGGCCGGCAGGACGTTATTCTCGAGCAATGTACAAATAACAGCCGCGATACCCCCCGCCCTATGAAAATCTTCGGCTAGGTATTTTCCGGACGGTTGCATGTCTACGATCAAGGGAACCGTATGTCCCAACCGTTCCCAGTCATCGTTGTCCAGTTCCACACCCATATGGGATGCCACAGCGTTCAAATGGATCGGCGCGTTGGTTGATCCTCCGATGGCAGAATTCACAACGATGGCGTTTTCAAACGCTCCACGTGTCATAATGTCAGATGGTTTCAAATCTTCGTGAACCATGTCGACGATGCGCTTGCCAGTGCGGTACGCCATCTGGCCGCGTTCGCGGTAAGGGGCGGGAATGGCGCCCGAACCGGGCAGTTGCATACCTAAAGCTTCGGCTAGGCAGTTCATCGTGCTCGCCGTACCCATCGAATTGCAATATCCGACAGATGGGGCCGCATCCGATACTTTTTGCATGAAGGTTTCATTGTCAATTTCACCCACGGCGAGGTCTTTACGCGCGTCCCATATGACCGTGCCCGACCCCATGCGTTTTTCACCTTCCCAGCCATTCAGCATCGGACCAACAGACAATGCGAGTGCGGGGATATTCACTGTTGCGGCGGCCATCAGCAAAGCGGGAGTCGTCTTGTCACATCCAATGGTCAGGACAACACCGTCCAGCGGATATCCATACAACGTCTCAACCAGCCCAAGATAAGCGAGGTTACGATCAAGGCCCGCTGTCGGGCGTTTGCCCGTCTCTTGAATGGGATGCACTGGAAATTCAAAGCAAATGCCACCGGATGCGGTAATGCCATCACGCACGCGTTTGGCCAACTCAACATGATGCCGATTGCACGGCGTAAGATCATTTCCAGTTTGCGCAATCCCGATGATCGGCTTGCCAGATTGCAGTTCTTCGCGGGTCAGACCGTAGTTCAGATACCGCTCAAGATACATCGCAGTCATGCCCGGATTTTGTGGGTTATCGAACCAGTGTTGCGAACGAAGTTTCATCTTATTTCCTTAAGCTTTTTGGTTTCGAGCAGGGATCGGCGCGTACTCTGGCAGCAGGTTAGTTGCCTTGAGTTCGTCCCACAGGTCAGCCGGAATGTGTTTGTCAAAGGAGGCGATGTTACCCTCTATGTGCGTGGGATTTAGGGCACCAACCACCACACTTGCGACCAGAGGATGGGCAGCAGCAAACTGAAGTGCCGCAGCCGCTAAAGGTGTGTCGTGTCGCTTACAGATGGCGTCAATCTTTCGGACTTTGGCCAAAATATCATCGGGTGCAGGCCCGTAATTGTATTTGGCATCTGGCACTGCACCCGTCGCGAGGATGCCAGAATTGAAAGCACCCCCCACGATGATACCAATGCCGTCACGTTCACAACGCGCAAATTCGTCAAGAAGGACATCGTGTTCTAGGAGCGTGTATCGCAACGCAAGCAAGAAACAATCGACAGGCACATGATCCAAGTACCACCCAAAGGTTTCGCGGTCATTTAGCCCTGCCCCAATGGCCCCAATCACGCCGGAAGACTTCAACTCTTCGAGTGCCCTCCAGCCGCTTTGAGACAATGACTTACGATGATGCTCAAGTGTTGCAATATCCGGGTGGAACCAACTGTCCAAATCATGGATCAGCAGGACATCGATGCGGTTCATCCCAAGTCTGAGATAGCTGTCTTCGACGGACCGCATAATGCCATCATATGAATAGTCGAATGTGATTTCGAAAGGCAAAGGACCGATCCATTGGTCCGCGACAAAGTTTGTCGGATCCGCTGGCCTGCGAAACAACCGCCCCACTTTTGTCGACAGAACAAAGTCATTTCTATCTTGTAGGTAAAGGCCGCGACCTGTGCGTACTTCGGCTTGGCCATGCCCATAGAATGGGGATGTGTCAAAGTACCGACATCCCGCCTCCCATGCCGTTTTCAGAGTCTCTTGGGCGACGGAGTCATCGACATGTTCGAATAGGTTTCCCAACCCTGCGGTTCCAAGACCAAGCGCCGAGAGGTGCAGGTCGGTGCGTCCCAACCTGCGCTTTGATGCACTTCGCTTGGTCATGCCGGCGCCCCGGAAATTCGACGTTGCAGAGCATTGAGAATGACCGCCGTCATAATAATAGCACCGGTAGCGAAATCCTGCCAAAAGATATCAATCCGCGCGAGGTTGAGAAAATTGCGGATCAACACAATGATTATCACGCCCAGAACAGTACCAAGCACTGTGCCGCGACCGCCCGTTAATGACGTGCCACCAATGACAACCGCAGCAATCACTTCAAATTCGAGGCCTTGTCCGGAGTTGGGCGACACGGCACCGATGCGCATTACGTTCAACACGCCCGCGATGGAGGCGCAAAGGCCAACAATCGCGAAGCACTTCAGTTTCACTTTTGTGGTATTGATACCGGCCAAACGCGCAACCGTAGGGTTAGCGCCGACGGAGTAGACTTTGCGACCAAATGCCATGCGGTTCATCACAAACCAGCCAACGACATAGACCAACACAGCAACCAAGAATATCGACGGCAACCGCAATCCTATCTCAGAGAATGGCAATGGGATCTCGATTGGGCGTGAAACACCGAACGCTTTTAAGCTGTCGGGGATACCGGCAATCGGCTGGCCCCCTGTTACAACGAGTGTCAGGGACCGTGCGATCATCAACATTCCCAGCGTGACAATGAAGCTAGGGATAAGGAATTGTGTTACCAATAGTCCACTTAGGACCGCCAAAGCCGGCCCAACTAAAAGGGCCACCGCAATCCCCAGCACCATCAAAAGAACTGGATTTGCAGCCCAAAACGGCATCGCATATGCGGCCGGCATCACAACCATGAACCACCCCATGACGGCACCCGTCAAGCCCACAAGCGAGCCTACGGAAATATCAAACTCGCCGTTGATAATCACGATGGTCATCCCAAGTGCAACGATCAGCAACGTCACCATCTGACCCAAAAGGTTGGACAAGTTTACCGCAGATAGAAACCGCGGATTCATAGAGTAGATGGTTGCCGAAAGCACGATCACAACCAACACCAATTGAATAATGTTCAGGTTACGACGACCAAAAGTGATGAGGGAATTCATGATGTAGTCTCCACTGAATTCTCAGCTTCTAAAGTGAGCGAGTTTGGTTCAAATGATGCATTTGCAGCATTGGTCAGGTCCTCCTGCGAAAACCCCGGTTTATCGAGACGCGCGACAATACGGCCACGAAACAGAACCAGCGCTCGGTCTGCGATCTCAGCCAACTCTTCCATTTCGCTGGTTAAAATAATTACAGCGCATCCTTCAGCCGCCTTTTCCACAATGAGCTCTTTAATGGATTGTTTTGCACCAATATCGACGCCTATTGTTGGCTCGTCCAAGATCAGAACACGCGGGTTTGTCATAAACCACTTCGCCAACATGACCTTTTGTTGGTTCCCGCCCGACAACGTTGAAAGAGCTGCCAAGGGTCCTGTGGCCTTGACGGATAGTTGCCTCATCTGAGTTTCAACTTCGGATTTCAGCGCGCTCGATTTGATAATACCAAGCCGATTGGAGAACCGATTAAGTGACGGCAGACCGATGTTATCAGCAATAGAGAAGTCAACGATGGCACCGGTTCTATGGCGATCGTTGGTGACAAGCCCGACACCTGCATCCATTGCATCCGCTGGGCTGTCCCACTGGACAGCCTCCCCGTCCATCAGAATGTCACCAGAGGTCGCCCGGTATTCAGGGTCGGCAAAGATTGTGCGAGCCAGATCGCCAAGGCCAGCGCCAATCAATCCCCCGATGCCTAGAACTTCACCCGGGCGAATATCAAAACTGATGTCGGTCAGTCGGTGTCCTAACGACAGCTTCCGCACTTCCAAAACCGGGTCACCCAATTGCTTGCCTGCCGCATCGACTTTTTCCGAGGTCCGCAATGCGCCACCGATCATCGTACGAATGGCCTCGGACAGCGTGATATCAGCCGTTGCACCCTGCCACGCCATTTTTCCGTCGCGCAAAATGGTCAGGCTTTGGGTGTGCTCAAAAACTTCGTTCAGATAATGTGAGATATACAGAACGCTAACGCCCGTCGCCGCGATGCTTTTGACCTGCGCAATGAGAATTCCAACTTCTACGGCGGTCAGCGAGGATGTCGGTTCGTCCAACAGCAAAACCTGCGGCTTCTGGCGCATTGCACGGGCCAATTGCACCATTTTACGCAGATCGGTGGGCAGTGATCCCAAGACGGTCTGTGGCGAAATTTCTAACTTGAGTGTGTCCAGCAAGTGCTGTGCTTCTATCGCCATGGCTTTTTGGTCAAGGAAAGGTCCGCGTTTGATCTCAGCATTTAAGAATATATTCTCGGCCACTGACATGGTTTCAATCAAGTTCACGTCCTGATGCACAGTGATCAAGCCAGAGGCGATTGCAATTTCTGGCGACCATCCGGCAATGGAGGCACCTCCGACCTCGATCTTGCCTGCGTCAGGGCGATGAACACCGCAAAGGGTTTTTACCAAGGTGGATTTACCAGCACCATTTTCACCGATCAGGCCGTGGATTTCGCCGGGCTGCAAAGTGATGGACACACCGTCAAGAGCTTGGGTCGCCCCAAAAGCCTTGCTGATGTTCGTCGCCTTCAACATACCAGACATGCTGTCCGGCTGAGCGGGGAACGCTAAGTTACCCCGCCCATCCATTTGTTTTGACGAGTTCATTTGCCTGTAACTTGTGGGTCGTCGGCGAATTCGTCGGCGTTTTCAGAAATTAGAAGCTTGGTATCAAGACCGATGAATTCCTGAGTTTCCGCACCTGTGATCGCAGCCATCACTTGGTTCAAACCCGTAAATCCCATAGCGTAGGGATCTTGAACAACTAGGGCATCAATCTTGCCATCACGCACCATCTGCCAGGAGACCGGGTCCAGATCAAAACCAACTAGTTTGACTTCACCAACACGACCTGCGCCTTCAAGTGCCGCATAGGCACCTTGTAAAACAACTTGGTTAAACGAGAAGACACCTACGATGTCGGGCTCGGAGACCAGCAAATCTTCCATGACGTTGCGGCCATTGTCCAAGGTCATCGCTGGTGGCATGGCAGCTTCTTCAAGAACTGTTAGACCCAGTTCAGCGGCGCGATCCTCAAACCCTTTTTGGCGCAGCTGAGCGTTGTCGTTGGTTGGTGCGTAATCCAGCGTGATCACCTTTGCCCCTGCGGGAACAATCTTGGCCATTTGTTCAGCTGCGAGCATACCGCCCGCCAGATTATCCGTGATCACCAGTGAGGTGATTTCACCTTTGCGCACTCCAATATCAGTAACCACAACCGGAAGCTTTGATGCATTGTACAGATTAGCGATGGGTTCTCCGACCATGACGCTGTCACCGGGGAAGATCAAAAGGCCATCGACACCTTGCGCAAACAGATCTTCAAGATCGTTTACTTGACGTGTTTTATCGTCGTCGCCGCCATTGGTCACAACAATATCAATGTCGTAACCCTTTTCTTTCCACTCGGCAGCGGCGGCCTCAGCCCCGTTCACCATTGTCACAAGAAAGGGGTTCGTGCCCCAGAAAACGGAATAGCCGATGGTCACGTCTTCGGCTGCTGCCGCGCTTGCCATTGTCGCAATGGTCCCCACAGCCAAGAAGTTCTTTAGTTTTGATTTAATCATGGTGTTTCTCCTCCAGTGATTTGATTGGGTCTTATCGGCAGTCAGATTGTCCAACCCCCGTCGATCGCAAGCGCTTGACCGGTCATGAAACCGGCGTTTGTGTCGGCCAAAAAAACGGCCAGTGCTGCAATTTCTTCCGCACGCCCAAGCCGCCCCATTGGCTGGCGAGCGATAAAGGCTTGTCGTTGCACATCAATATCGGTGCCGCTTTCGGCAATGCGCATATCCAACGAAGGGGTCTCAACTGTGCCGGGGCAGATGCAATTTGATCTGATGCCCTGCGCGACAAAATCGGCAGCGATGGCCTTTGATAGCCCCAAAAGTGCCGCCTTTGTCGTTCCATAAATGGCACGATTGGGAACACCTTTGATTGCGCTCGCGACTGACGAGATAAAAATCAAAGACCCATCTTGGCGCGAAATCATTCCAGGCAGTACAGCCTGCGACATGTGCAAAGCAGAGCGAACATTCAAATCAAAGTTGAAGTCGTATTGCGCGTCTGTGATGTCCAACACCGTTCCGCTGTCGACATATCCTGCACAATGGCACAACACGTCGACCGGACCGATACGATTACAAAGCGCGGTGATAGCGCCAGCATCTGTGACATCAAGGGCAGCGACCTCACAGCCAGGGGTGCCGTCGAGATCCGCAAGCAGTGATCCATTCAAATCCGTTGCGACCACGCTGTGGCCGGCGGCCAGCAACCCCTCGACGATCGCGCGCCCGATGCCCTGCCCCGCGGCCGTAACCAGACATTTCTTACTTTCCATCGCAGTACACTCCAAAACTTTCTTTTTAACGTTAAAATTTTTACAAAATAAAACGGCAGGTTCATATCCGATAAATTCGTTCTGCTGTTTGGTGGAAGACTTTATCCTGTTCTGCCGAGCTCAAATCCGAAACGATGTCGCGGTAAGCCGTCCAAAGCGTTTCAAAGGTCGAGAACATACTGTCGACAGGAAAATTGCTCGCGAACATGCATCGGTCAGCACCGAACAGTTTGATGGTTTCGCGTACAAAAGGCCGTATCATTTCTGTAGTCCAATCATGAAACATCATGCCCAGACCAGATATCTTAACCGAAACATTATCGCAGAGCGAAAGTTCGGACATTGCAGCGCGCCATGCATTGAAGGAAGCAGGGTCGTGACCCAGAGGCATACCCGTGTGATTGAGGACGATACGAGTGCCATTGTTCTGTCGAGCAAGCTGTGCTGCGGCGGCCATTTGTGATGGATAGATTTGCATATCGAACGACAGGTCGCGTGCACTCAGCAACTCGAACCCTTCGAGCCACAGATCATTTTCCATGAATTCTTGAGGAGCAAAATTGAGCAATTCATCATCATGTGTATTCAGAATTTGACGTATACCACGCACACGTGTGGTTCGCCGCTGTCCGTCCAGTTTTGCTTTGGCGGCCTCGCTTGATAGATCACAATAGGCCACAATTGCGTTTGGCTGCCCCTGGACCTGCGCAACTCGTTCAAGCCAAGCGGTTTCTTGAAGATCCTGCCCTTGCGCAACTGCAGCTTCGACATGGACAGTTTTTGCAACGTGAAAGGACCCGCTCTGAGCAAGGTATTCGCCAAGGGTATACGTCTGCCGTATGGGGGTATTATCGCCAAAAACGCCGGTCGACGGGCCGGTAGTCAACCAAGGGTACGACAATTGGCTGAGATCCCAAATGTGAAAATGTGGATCTACAATCTTCATGCTGAGCTCTCCTGCTTGCGTGGCAATACCGTACTGGCGCGCACAACAAGTGAACATGGCTCCAAGTCGCGTCTGATCTCGGATTCTGCAGGTTTCGGCCCTTTGATGCGATCAAGGAGTTGCGCAATAGCCTTTCGGGCTAACACCGCAGGCTGAAAGGAAATGCTAGACAGACCAACACCAGGCATCGACGACATTTCCATGTCATCAAATCCAATGAGTGCAATGTCTTGCGGGACACGCAAGTCGCGCGCGGCCAATTCGTCCATCGCACCATACGCCATGATATCACTTGCGCAAAACAGCGCGGTGAATGGTTGACCGCTATCCAACATCTGCCGACAGGCCGCCTGACCTCCCTCTCTGGTATAGTTACCGCGACCAACTAGATCCGCCGACAATGCAATACCAGCTTCGCCCAATGCCTCCGCGAATCCTTCAAACCGGTTCTTTGCAGTCGAATTACTGACGCCACCAATAAAACCGATGCTTTTGTGTCCGCAATCGATCAAGTGGCTTGTTGCAATTCTCCCCCCTTCACGGTTGTCCGCCTCAAAAACATCGCACATATTTGCGGCGCTGCGGTTCAACATCTCCACAACCGGAACATCCAAATCTGCGATCAGCTTGCTGGCAGCCCCTTCCGTGTCCGAAGGCGAAATCAATATACCAGCCACGCTGTGGTCGATGATTGTATTAACAACATTCAACTCGGCCTCGGGATCGCGATGTGTGACCGCCATCATCACCGTATACCCCTGTTGCTCAGCCTCAAATACAATCGCCTGCGCCACTTCGGCATACATGGAATTTGTCATGCTTGGGACGACGAGGCCAATAAGATTGGACTCATTGGTCTTCAAGCTACGGGCCATCGCATTTCGGCGGTATCCAGTCTTTTTCAAGTGGTACAAAACAGACTTGCGGGTCTCTTCGCGCACCACCGAGCGATTGTTCAAAACATTTGAAACAGTCTGATGCGAAACACCGGCAGAACGTGCAACTTCAGCAAGTGTAACCTTCCGCCTCAACTGGACCTCCCCACTCATGCGTTGTTTTAACGTTAAAATTACTTATTAAATAGATTTCTTCTAGTCAAGTTATATTCCTCTAAGAGGTCTGAGTAATCGAACTTACCTAATGATACAGCAAGTCAACTATGTGTTCGGCGCAACGTACTGTCTGGTTTTTTGGCGGTCGAGAAGCTCCGGCCTAGGAGATCAACATAACATGCGTTGGACGAACAAATACAAGCGGGCTTACGCGCAAGCGAAAGCCGGTTGCCTCACCTTTATCACTCAAGGTTGATACTGATCCCGCACGAGACTTGTTCAACCATCTTCGAAGAACGAAGGCAGACCCATTTAGGGATATCGACGAAAATGAACATTTTGCCCTCTTGAAACGAACCGCAACTGGATCAAATCGTCGATCCGCAAAACGCCCTACAGAGCGCGAAAGAAGGCGATTTCATGTTGCACAAAGTGCACACGATACCCATCAACCCATTGAATCTAAAAATAAGTCTTCCCAATCCATCATGGGCGCGCAGGATAGTCTCGCCGCCGCAGTGGCTGCGTTGTCGAGCATTCTTGGTTCTCCTATGGTCCACGGGCCGGTTCTTGGGACCATACTGCACACAAATTGGGGCAGTCTAGTCCCCCAGGAGTGAAGACAGGCGAATGGCGATAATTGGGTTGGTTTCTAGTCTGAGCCACCTTTTCTATCGCTCGACTCAGTCGGAGAAACGCTTTGTGAAAGATAAAATGCTCGTGTGCACGTAGCCCGCACAAAGATTGCTAACCTATGCGATGGGCTATCACAGAGACCAAAGAGGTGATCCGTTACAATGCGCAAGACGGCAGCCCCGCCAAGATTTCACCCATCCTTGCTTTGAAACACAAGATAAAGGGACTGATGTCGTTTAGGCTTACAAGGTATTTTGAAACCCGATTTCCTGACTGGTAGACCGCGAAAGCTGAAAAGCCTAAAGCCATAAGTAGCGGTCAGCGTTGCAAGCAAAGCAGAATTCTTCCTCTTGACCCCACCAATTCCACCGAAAGGATAGGCCCAAAAAACGTGGTCGATACATCGCTTGTCGGCGTCGCCTAACCCCAGTCTTCATTCGCCTGACTCCGCGGAAAACCAAGTGTTCAATCTACCCCGGCAGAGCGCGATATTGGGGCGGTCTAGCCCCCAAGGGCGAGGGCCATTAAAAGGCGGCGATTGGGTGGGTCCGCGATAGTGAGCTTCTCCTCAAACGACAACCGCACACAGTTATGGACTTCGCAAACCGCCGACAAGGATACGGCCTCTCAAGGGCACTTTACTTGCACACTGCTCACTTATTTTTTCATGCAACATGCATCGCGGTGCGCTTCTTCGTCGGCCGGCCTTTTTAAAATTCGCAGCGATTGCTGACGCTGACTCCTTGAGGGCACAGCGGCGCATGGCGAAGCGAAACCCGATGCCCGATGCCCGATGCCCGGTGCCCGATGCTGCACCCTGCTTCAAAAGCCTCAAACCGAAAAATGCGGACATGCAATTTAAGATGTCCCTTCTGCTTGCGATCCGCGCATTTGAAGCAACCAATCACAAAACTGTTCGACGGGCTTGGACGGCTTTTCGCCCTTGGGCACGATCAGGTGGTACGCAAAGGATGTTTCAAAGTTGCGCCCAAAAGGGTTCACCAGAACACCACTTCTAAGTTCTTCCTCCACCAACCATGAGGCAAATAGCGACACCCCCAGCCCGTTGATTGTCGAACTCAGTTGAAAGTGCCGATCTTCCAACATCATTTGAGCCTGTCCAGCGTTTGTGGTTAATGCGTTCAGCGCCAGCCATTCGTCCCACATTCGGCTGTCGTCAACATGGAGCAAGTTACACTTGTACAAATCCATTGGTTGACTGATTGGATGTGCCGCCAAATACGCCGGGCTGCACACCACGGCCAGTTTTTCGGGCCACAGGCGATGGACGTCAAAGCCACTCCAATTGCCCTTGCCCCATTGGATCCCAAGGTCGGCAAAGCTGGACGGATTTTGCATTCTTGCAAAACTGTTATTGTGGTTGTGCATCGACAATTGTAAATCCGGATGCAGCTCCATCAGACTGCCCAGGCGAGACGAAAGCCACCGGCTGGAGAACATAGGCAGCAGCGCGACTTTGACTGATCCCGCCAAGTTCGCGACCCGTTCCAGCCCCGTCTGGATCATGCTCAAGCCTTTCTCAACATGGATCGCCAACGACGTGCCTTCCTCAGTCAGTTCCAACCCCTTCTTGGTCCGTCGAAACAAGGAACACCCCAGATCAGTTTCCAATTTTTTGATGTGGTAGCTCACAGAGCTTTGGCTTATGTTAAGTAACTGAGCGGCCCGCGTTACGTTTCCAGTCTGAGATGCGACATTAAACACTTGAATTGATGTTATATTTCTAATTTTAACTACCATGTGCCGCCTTTGTTTCAACTAAATCCGTGAAATCATATGCATCTAAATTTTAGATACAAAGACTAAATCTTTGAATTTTGCGCGACTCATTAACCTCGCTACCGTCAAAGCACCGCAATCGACGTGCGGAAGGGGGTTTCATGACAGCGCCTGTTCTCAAGGTGGATACACTGTGCAAATCGTTTGGTGGTGTTCACGCCATCCGCGACTTATCTTTCGAGGTGCGAGAGGCTGAAATCCTTGGACTTATCGGACCCAATGGCTCTGGAAAATCTACAACCGTTAACAGCCTCGCAGGCATCTTTGCCATCACTTCTGGCAAAATTGTGCTCGGCGATGTGCAAATCGATGCTCTGCCTGAGTATGCGCGCGTTGCGCAGGGTCTGGCGCGCACGTTCCAGACTGCCAGTACATTCGGCGAATTCACGGTGCGCGAACAGATCATGCTGGGCAGCAATGTCACCCGAACGTCGCATCCGTTGTCTTCGGTCTTTGGCATCGGTCGCAACCCGGTCGAAGATAGTGCGCTGGAAAAGCGCGTCGCTCATATTCTTGACATCACCGGGCTGAAAGAGGTCGAGCAAAAGCGCGTCGGCACGATCAGCTCTGCGCAGCAGCGGTTCTTGATGATAGCAACGGCTTTGGCCTCCGATCCCAAAGTACTCTTGCTCGATGAACCTGCTGCCGGTCTTGTATCGCACGAACGTAAAACGCTGAGTGATTTGATTAAATCCATCCGCGCCCTTGGTGTCTCGGTGCTGGTAATCGAGCACCACATGGCGCTGATCATGGATGTCAGTGACCGCATCGTCGTGTTGAACTTTGGCCAGAAGATTGCTGAAGGCACACCTGAAGAGATCCGCAACAATCCGGTGGTGATTGACGCCTACCTTGGAGAGGCAGCATGAGCATGCTGGCCGTTTCAAACCTGCGCGTCAGCTATGGCCCGATTGAAGTCATCCACGGCATTGATATTGAAGTTGGTGAGGGTGAGTGTGTTGCCCTGATCGGGGCCAATGGCGCGGGCAAGTCCTCGACGCTCAAGGCTATCTGCGGGCTTGTGCCGGCTAGCGCTGGTACTATCACGTTTGAAGGCCGCGATATTACCAATCAAAGTGGCCATGCGATTGTCAAGGCAGGCATTACCATGTGTCCTGAGGGCCGGCAGGTCTTTCCCCAAATGACGACTCTGCAGAACCTGCGCATGGGGGCCTACACCCGCACCGACGCCGAGCAAACCAGCGATATCGACGAGATGATGGATATGTTTCCGATTCTGCGGGATCGCTCGACCCAAGCGGCAGGGACACTTTCAGGCGGAGAACAGGAGATGCTGGCCATTGGGCGTGCTTTGATGGCCCGCCCCAAGCTGTGCATCTTTGACGAGCCATCGCTGGGGCTGGCCCCAAAAATCGTGGCCGAGGTTGGCGCAACCATCAAACGGATCAAAGAGATGGGCAAGACTATCCTGCTGGTCGAACAGAACTCTGCCATGGCGCTACGCCTCGCGGATCGCGCCTATTTGTTTGAGGCCGGAGAGATCGTGCTGAGCGGCACGGGCGCGGAACTGCAATCACACCCGGATGTCGCAAAGGCATATCTGGGCCACTGAGATCAACGTTTGGGACTTTAACGTTTCTGGGAGGAGACACACATGAAACTGACAGCCATAACCGCTGCATTCGCATTGACGGCCACCGCCGCCTTTGCCGCAGACAAGACACTTGATATCGGGGTAAGCGACGCCCTGACTGGCGGGGGTGCAGTATACGGCCTGCCGCAAGCCAACGCCGTTAACCTCGCTGCGAAAGAGATCAACGCAGCCGGCGGCATAAAAGTGGGCGACGACACCTACATGCTCAACGTCATCGCCTATGATGACAAAGCCAACCCGACAGAAGCTTCCAACGCGGTGCGCAAGCTGATCGACCGCGACGGCGTGAAATACATCCTCGGGTTTTGCTGCTCCGGTGCGACCGGCGCTGTTGCATCCTTTATCGAGAACGAAGACGCGGTAATGTTAGTGGGCAATGCGGCGGAACGTTCTATCACCACGCGCGAAATTCCAAACCTCACGCGCACGCGCCCGCCAGCGGACTACACCGGGGCAGCCGCAGGTACGTTTGTCGCTGAGAAAGGTCATAAACGGGTCGCTGTTCTGGGTGCCCTCGATGTGGGGTTTTATGCCAGCTATGTGGACGCTTTTGAAAAAGAGTTGAACAAGGCCGGTGGCGAGATTGTAAGCCGCGAGGCGTTTGGTCTCAAAGACCGCGATATGTCTCCGCAATTAACCAAGATCCGTGGACAAGAGCCTGATGCGATCCTCGTGGTTGGCTATGTTGAGCCGGCGGCCTTCATCTACCGTCAGGCGGTTGAACTGGGCATTGATGTGCCGCGGTATGGCTTCACCTCGGGCAGTGAAGAGCAGTTTTTGCGCGTTGCAACGTCCGAGCAGATGGAAGGTGTCTGGGATCTGCGCCCGACAGAGCTGACGCTGCTGTCGGCATCCGAGAATGGCAAGGCGTATCATGCGAATTACTCCGCTGAATTCGGGATCGCGCCGTCCCCCAGCTCTCCCTACGCCTATGACCAGACCTATGCTTTGAAAAACGCAATCGAAGCTGCGGGCACAGTGGATGATACTGCCGCCGTGGCCGCAGCGCTGCGCGGACTGGCTGTGCCAGACGAAGTGGTGATGCAATACCTGCCGGTTGACGGCAAGATGTTCGACGTGAACGGTCAGGCCTATACATCAAACGGTGCCTTCCAATGGCAAAGCGGAAATTGGGTGTTTGTGCAGGATCTGCCATCTGACGCGACCGCCTATTCGGCCTTCCTCAGCACAATCGACTGATTTCTTCCTGAAGGGGCATGGGCGATGTGCCTGTGCCCCCTTTTTCCTCTTATGTGTAGGACCGGACATGGTTGAAGTCATTCAGCAAATTATCAATGGCGTGGCCATCGGTGGCGTCTATGTGCTGATCGCACTGGGCCTAACCACGGTGTTCGGTATCCTTGGGATCGCCCACTTCGCCCATGGCTCGGTGTCGATGTTTGGCGGCTATCTTACCTTTTTCTTTGTGACCAGTTGGGGTTTTCCTCTTCTTTTTGCGATCCTTGTCGCACTCATTGTCGGTCTCGTCCTTGGCGTCTTGATCGAGTTGCTGGCCTACAGGCCGGTCCGGAACGCAAATCACATCAATGCCTTTATCGTGGCACTGGGCCTGACAATGATGGTTGAGGGGTTGAACCTTGAATTCTTCGGCCACGAACAAGTCGTGATCCCAACCGATCTGTCGCGTGTCTTCAACATTGGCGGCGTTACGATTCCAGAGCTGCGGCTTTACGTTATCCTCGCCGCCGCCCTGCTGATCATCGCCATGACGCTATTCGTGGAGAAAACTAAAACCGGCCAGGCGATCCGCGCGGTCGCAGAAAACCGCGACGCGGCGATCCTGATGGGCGTGAACGTGAACACAATACCGCTCGTCGTCTTTGCGATTTCGACCGCGCTTGGTGTTTGCGCAGGTGTCATGGTCGGCTCACTGTTCGCCATAGCACCTGGCATCGGTGAAGGATTGGTGGTGAAGGGCTTTGCAGTGCTGATCCTTGGCGGCTTGGGCTCAATCCCCGGCGCGGTGGTCGGTGGCCTTGTACTCGGCATCACCGAGGCACTGGCCGCGGGCTTCATCTCCTCCGCTTACAAGGACGTGATCGCTTTTGTGGTGATGATTGGCGTGCTCTTGTTCCGCCCCCAAGGCCTGATGGGAAAAGCATGATGACCCTGAACCGAACAGCGATTTTCTACGCAGTAGCACTGGCGGGTTTTATTCTGCTTCCGCAGTTCATTGCCGTGAAATACTACCTGCATCTCAGCGTGCTTGCTCTGATTTGGGTGATCGCGGCGCAAGGACAGAACCTGATCCAAGGCTACACCGGCTATGTTTCTATTGTGCAGGCGGGCTTCATGGGGATCGGGGCCTATTCCACGGCGCTCATGGGCATCCACTTTGATATGCCCGTCTGGCTGACCATCACACTGGCACCCTTCGTCACCGCGTTCTTTGCACTGCTGACAGGCTACCCCAGCTTACGTGTCAAAGGGCATTACTTTGCGATTGTTACCCTTGCGTTCAACATGGTGATTTTCATCGTTCTGATGAACTTTCACCAACTGACCCAAGGCGAGGCGGGTATTACAGGCATTCCCAAACCGGGCGATAACAACGGAATGTTCAACTGGCGCGACCGTGAGGTTTATTATTATTTTGTCCTGATCATTGCCGTGTTGATGACGACGCTTGCGGCCCTCATCATCCGCTCGCGCATCGGACAAACGCTGATCGCGATCCGCCAGAACGAGGATCTGGTCGGAGCCATCGGTATTGCGGCTTGGAAATACAAACTGTTCGCCTTTGTGATCTCGGCCATGTTCGGGGGTTTGGCGGGTGCGCTTTATGCCCACTATCAGAGCTTCATCAACCCCGAAATTTTTGGCGTGGCCCAGTCGCTTGATGCGATCCTTGCCGTCATCGTGGGCGGATCGGGCACGATTGCAGGGCCAATCATCGGCGCATTCTTCGTCGTATTCCTGCCGGAGTACCTGCGCTTTGCCGATAGCTTCCGGCTGATCCTGTATGGCCTGGTGCTTGTGCTTGCGACCATCTTCATGCCGCGCGGCATCGTTGGAGTGACAAGTGATTTACTGGCCAAATGGGGACGCCCCAAGAGATGACACAAGCCTTTCTATATCGCGTGTCAGAATTCGCCGCAGATCGTATTTCGCCTGCTGCGCCAAGTTGGTCGATGGGTGGCAGTCCTGATCCGGCGATGTATGAAATGGCGGGATCTCTGGGTATTTTGGGGATGCAAGTGCCGCTGGAATCTGGTGGGCTCGGTCTCGATTTTGCCACCCGCGCCGCCGCCTGCCGCATTCTTGCCAGCGCGGATTTCGGCTTTGCGATGTCTCTGGTCAACACGCATAATATCGCGCTGAGGCTGACCGAAATTGCACCCTACCCGCTGTTCCAGCGCTATGGGCCCGACCTGCTTGGCGGCCAGATGAGCGCTTGTACCGCACTGACTGAACCCGGCACGGGAAGTGATTTTGCAGCCGTGAGCACAATGGCGAGCCGAGCGGAAAGCGGCTGGACGCTGAACGGCGAAAAGACGTGGATCATCAATGGACGCCATGCAGGTCTGAGCATCATCTATGCCCAGTGCACCACCATCGGTGACGCGGACGGCATCGGTGCCTTTCTGGTTGATTTGAATTCACAAGGCGTAGATCGTTACGCCATCGACGCAGGCTTTGCCCAGACCAGCATGGGGACCGGCGGTTTTACTCTGAACAATGTCTGCGTTGACGCTGATGCCCTGCTGATTGCCCCCGGAACCGCGTTTAAGGCCATTCTGACCGAGATCAACGGTGCCCGCACCTATGTTGCCGCCATGTGCAACGGGATGCTCGCACGCGCCATCGACGACGTCACAGCTTATGGCGCGCAGCGTCACAGCTTTCGCAAACCGCTGAACGCCATACCGAGCTGGCAGACGCAATTATCCGCAGCCGAAACAGCATTGCGCGCCGCAGAAGACCTGACCGCGAAGGCCATAGCATTGATCGACGCAGGCCAAGATTCACAACTTGCGGCCGCACAGGCCAAAATAGCGGCCGTCACCACCGCACAAACCCACCTACCGGAGTTGTTGCAATTGATGGGTGCCGAAGGATTGCGGCCAGAGCACCCCTTTACCCGTCATATCGCCGCTGCACAGATTGCGGGCCTTACCGATGGGGCCACCAATATTCTTAAAGACAGAGTGGCGCGCCTGACCGCTCAGAAAGGGCCATAGACCATGCGTGTATTCCAGATCGAAGGTGACTGGGGCTTTGACAATCTCAAACTTTCACAGCGACCTGACCCGGTATGTGGCCCCGGTCAGGTGATCGTGGCGATGCGCATGGCCTCGCTGAACGCCCGTGATCTTATCGTACCCGAACGCGGTTATGGACGGGCGACGGGCGAGCTGCCATTGATCCCGGTGTCAGACGGTGTTGGCGAAGTCATTGAGGTCGGTGCCGATGTAACTCGCGTCGCGGCAGGTGACCGTGTGTGCCCCACATACTTCCAGAACTGGACCAGTGGAGAGCCTACGCCAGAACGGTTTTCGTCAGCCTTGGGTGGCCCGCTTGATGGGGTCATGGCTGACCGTGTCTGCCTCTCTGCTGACGGTGTGGTCAAAGTACCCGACTACCTTTCGGACGCCGAGGCCGCCACTTTGCCTTGCGCTGCCCTGACCGCCTGGAGCGCGATTGTCACCCATGGACAAACGCAAGCGGGCGACAAGATTTTGGTGCAGGGCACCGGCAGCGTCGCACTGTTTGCCTTGGCCTTTGCAAAGATGCATGGCGCACATGTAACCGTGATTTCCTCGAGCGATGACAAACTGGAACGCGTGAGCAAGATGGGTGCAGATGCCACGATCAACTACCGCACAACAGAAGATTGGGCGCGCGCCAGTCGTCAGATCACGGCAGACAGAGGCGGCTATGACAACATTATCGAACTGGGCGGTGCAAAGACTTTGCCCTTGTCCCTGCGCGCGGTCCGTCCGGGCGGGACGCTGTCGATGATCGGCGTGCTGTCAGGATTGAATATCGAAGCGTCATTGGGCCCCATCGTGGCCCGTCAGGTGCGCTTGCAAGGCGTGACAGTAGGCCATCGCGACGGGTTCACGGCGATGCTGCGCGCGATGGCGCAACACAGCCTGCGCCCCGCCTTGGGTGAAACATTTGCCTTCGAAAACCTGAAACCCGCCATGGAACATCTCCGCACGGGTGGTCATTTCGGCAAGACCCTTGTGCAATTCTGACCAACATGCCCGAACACACTTATCCATACCAACCGCGGGCGCACCCCAGGGACAAGCCTGCGTTTATCATGGCCACCACCGGTGAAACCGTCACCTTTGGCACCTTGGAAACACGCGCCAACCAAGGTGCGCATGTATTGCGGGCACAGGGCATCGATGCGGGCGACCATATTGCCATTCTAATGGAAAATCGGCGTGAAATGCTCGAAGTCTGCTTCGCGGCGGATCGCGCTGGCATCTACTATACGACGATCAGCACGCATCTGAACCCGGATGAAATCGGCTATATTCTGGCCGATTGTGATGCACGGCTGCTCGTCGCGGGTGATCAGTTTGTCAATATTCTTACACAATTGGCCCCCGTGCAGGCAGACCAATGCAAGATCATGATCGTTGGAGCACCCAGCGGTACATACCCTTTCTGGTCCAAAGAAGTCTCAGATCAAAAAACAACCCCGATCCCTGATGAAGCCCAAGGACTCGATATGCTTTACTCGTCCGGCACGACCGGACGCCCAAAAGGCATCAAATGGCCTTTGGAAAAGAGCCCTCCGGGGGCGCGGACCATGCTCATTGATTTGTTGAACGGTTTGTTCGGCTACGGCCCTGACACACGATACCTTTGCCCAGCACCGCTTTATCATGCAGCGCCCCTGAGGCATGCGATGGTCACGATCAAGATGGGCGGGACAGCGGTGATCATGGACCGGTTCGACGCCGAAACGTCCCTTCGCCTGATTGAACGCTACAAGATCACACACAGTCAATGGGTGCCGACCATGTTTGTGCGCCTGCTGAAACTCCCCGAGGCCGTGCGCGCACGGTACGATCTCTCCTCAATGGGAATGGCGGTTCATGCGGCAGCTCCCTGCCCCATAGACATCAAACATGACATGTTGGCGTGGTGGGGGGACATTATTCACGAGTATTATGCAGGTACTGAGAATAACGGGTTCTCCGCGATCACCAGCGCAGAATGGCGGGCCCATCCCGGGTCAGTTGGTCGTGCAAAACTGGGCGTGGTGCATATTTGCAATGCTGATGGCCATGAAGTGTCGGTGGGAACCGAAGGCGAAATCTACTTTGAGAACGGTCAGAAATTTGCCTATCATGGTGATCCCGAAAAGACCCGCGCTTGCACCAATGCGCGAGGCTGGACAACGCTGGGCGATATCGGCCGTTTGGATGATGACGGGTATCTCTATTTGACAGATCGAAAGTCGTTCCTGATCATATCCGGCGGCGTGAACATCTACCCGCAAGAAACCGAAGATACGCTGCTTGGCCATCCCGCTGTCCTTGACGCCGCTGTCATCGGCATTCCTCACGAAGATTTTGGTGAAGCCGTTCATGCGGTTGTGCAATTGCTGCCGGAATATGAAAATTCGCAAGATATGGCTGAAACTTTAATGCTATTTTGCCGCTCAAAACTGTCCGCCCTGAAGTGCCCCCGGAGCATCGAATTTCGAGATACCTTGCCACGATCGGCAACCGGGAAAATGAATAAACGCGTGTTGAAATCTGACTATTGGGACAAGAGTTAGATGGTACGCTGAACAGACGCAAAGCTGTCATTTGCGCCGTTTGTCACGATGGTTGCGATCGAAAAGGCGTCGTAAGCGGCCATTGCAGCTTTAATGATGGATTATCACTGCGTCCGCGCCAGAGGCATTCGCATCACGTTCTCTCGCACTGGTTACCGGATCAGTCGCTTGTCAAAACGCGATCCGAGACCCACCCGCAAGGGTTGCTGTTGCCCCTGCCCCAAGCCCCCTTCAACTCATCAATTCCTTAATCCGCGCTACGCGATGCAAATGACCACTTTCCGTCGCTGAGTTGCTGAGTTCTCTAATTCACTCTGGTTGCAATGCGCTTCAAGTCGATTAAATCCGCGCGACCGCCAAATACCCGATATAGCACGCCAGAAGGCGATTTTGTGTTGCACACATAGTGCATACGAATTGGAGCAGTCCAGCCCCCCGGGAGCAAAGACAGGCGAACGGTGGTGTTTGGATGGGGCTGTGATCCTGAACCCCTGCGGTACGTCTCGAGCCAGACGGGAATGGGGTTTCAAAAATCCCGAAAAAGACGCTGAATCAAAAGGTACGTTGCGTGAACGACAATCAATGACACGTTTTGCACCGTTCGTTTCACGATACTACGCCACCCGCCGACCACCTTGCACCTCGAAGTATTGCCAAAACTATTCCTTCGTTGGCTCAGCGGCGAAAGCCGGATCTGAGACCAAAATCGCCTAAAGCGACGGCATGGAACAATGCCCGCTTCTGGAACGCAGCTTTTAAGCTCTTGATGGTGGACACTTCAAGTTTCATGGGCGCGCGCAGCGACGGAAATAGCCGAAATGTAAAAATTGCGGCACCACCACCTAAGGGTCCGAAGCGTTTTCACACAGCAGGCACAAAATCTCGAACATCAACGACACGCCAACCCAAGCGGTGCCACCTGACGGATCGAAGGGCGGACTGACTTCAACCAGGTCAGCACCCACGAGGTTCAGCCCCGACAATTGGCGCACCATTTTCTGTGCCTCGAACGTCGTGAATCCGCCAATCTCCGGAGTACCCGTGCCAGGTGCAAAAGACGGGTCGATGCTGTCGATGTCAAACGACAGATAGGTTGGTTGATCGCCTACGACAGTGCGCGCTTCCTCCATGACTGCGTCAAGTCCCAAGTCATAAAGCTCTTCTATGGTAACGATCCGAATACCCTGTTCCAGCCCCCATTCCACATCGTCACCGCCCCGTGTGCCGCGAATCCCGATCTGGATCATGCGTTTGGGGTCGAGCAGACCTTCTTCGATGGCGCGCCGAAACGGAGTGCCGTGGGTGAACTTGCATCCTGAGAAGTAGCTGTCAAACAGGTCGGTATGCGCATCAAAATGCACTAATCCGAGCGGCGCGTTTTGGGCTAATCCACGCAGCACGGGCAAAGTGATAAGGTGGTCGCCACCCGCAACCAAAGGTGTAATCCCGGCGGCTTTGAGGGATTTGAAATACGTGGACACCCGATCAAGGGTATCCATGGTGTCAGCCGGGTTGACCGGGCAATCGCCAAGGTCCGCACAATTGCGGGCCATGAAAGGTTCCACCCCCGACACAGGATGACGGGCGCGGATCATAGTGGACAAGTCGCGCAATTGGCGTGGTCCGTGGCGCGCACCTGGACGGTTTGTGGTGCCTGTGTCCCAAGGCACACCCACCAGCCCGATATCAACTTGCGCGATGTGCGGGGACTCAAGCGGCACGAAAGGCAGGCGCATAAAAGTGGGCACGCCAGCGAACCGAGGCACCTCCATTGCGGACACGGGTTGGAACGAAAACGGGGCATCCGTCATAATTGTGGTCCTCCTTAAGTGTGGTTAAAAATGCAAGTCAGAGACCTATTCTTGCGCGCGCTTCTTGCTCAAAACAGCCGTCAAAACCGCGCGCGAGACGATCACAATCGCCACGATGACAATCAAAACCACCGATGCTGCCGCGATCGCAGGGTCAATGTTGTCGCGCAACCCCATCCACATCAAGCGCGGTAGGGTGATCACTTGCACCGACGTGATAAAAATTGTCACTCCGATTTCCTCCCACGACAACACGAAAGCAAGAAAAAACGCCGTCAGCACCCCAAAGCGGATGTTCGGCAGCAGCACCACGAAAATGCGTGTCAGCAGACCCGCGCCCATCGCCCTCGCGGCCAGGTCAATGCGCCGATCCACCTGCGCCAAAGACACCGAGATCAGGATCACCGCAAAGGGCACAATCATCACCGTGTGGGCCAGGACGACCCCCGCCATGTTGTCGTAGCCAATCAGTGCATTCATCTTGCCCACCGAGATGAGAAAGAAATACAGCGTCAGCGCGGACACAACGGGCGGGGCCACCATCGGCAACAGCGCAAGGCCGATCAGCACTGCAGCAAAGCGTGGACGCATCATCCAAATGCCTAAACTGAAGGCGAACGCAAGGCTGGTTGCCAGCACCCCCGACAGGGCCGCGATCTGCACAGAGGTCAGCGTGGCCTCCAGCCATTGCGGCTTGTCGATCAGAGCCGCGTAATGACGCAGCGACCAGACATCGTCAGGCAAGGACAGGAACCGCTTTGGTGTGAAGGATACAGGCACAACAGCGATGAGAGGCAACATCAAGAAGACGCCCACAAAGGCGGCACAGACAACCGAAATGGGGCTCAGGCGTACCTTCATCGCTCGGTTCCTGGCGCAAGGTGGCGCATGAGGGCTGACAGGAACATCCCCACCGCGAGCATCATCAGCACACTGATGGCGGCAGCGAGGCCCCAGTTCGGGCTTTGAAAGATGCGCAGATAGATAAGCTCGGCAATCATCACACTGCGCCCGCCGCCAAGGATCGCGGGGGTGACAAAAAAGCCAAGCGCAAAGACAAAGACGATCAGCGCGGCACCAATGATGCCGTTTCCCGTCATAGGTACAAAAACCTGCCAGAATATGCGTGTGCGTCCTGCGCCCATGCCGCGCGCGGCCATCAGGGCACGCTCATCCATGCTGCGCATGGCAGAAGCGATGGGAAAGACTGCAAAGGGAATAAGGAAGTGCGTCATGCCAACCACCACGCCGAAATCGTTTCGCACAAGCGTCAAGGGGGCGTCGATCAGTCCGATATTCTGCAAGAACGTGTTGATGATGCCCCGGTTTGACAACAGGGACAGCCAGCCGAACGCGCGGGTGAGCACAGATATCCAGAACGGAATGAGGATGCACAGCTCGACCAACACGCGCTGCATCGGGCTGCCGCGCACCCAGACCAGCGAGATCGCATAGGCCGCAATGACAGAGAACACCGTGACCAGCGCGCAGATGCGCAATGTGCGCCACGCGACCGAATGCACCAACGGATCGGTCAGCGCGGTCTCGTATTGCCCGAGGCCGGGGTCTGGCAAGGTCACGCTCCACCCGACGATGCCCAGAAACGGCAGCAGATAACATACCGCCAGAAACAGGATCAGCGGGCCAATGAGAAGGCAGGTGCGCAGGGACTGGGACATCAGATAAAGGGTGCCACAGACGATGCTGTGGCACCCAAGCCTTTAGGCCGACGCGATGCCGAGGTAGGCATCAAGTGCGGCCCCATAGTTTTCTTCGTACCAGGCCATATCAAGTGCGACTTGTTTGGAGAAGTTGGCCGGGTCCACCGGATTAAAGCGCTTGAGCGCGTCAGGCACCAGCGCGTCCGCCGCCGAATTGCTTGGGCCCTGCCCCATCAATTCGAACATCTTGAGCTGCTTTTCCGGGTCTTGTGCGGCCGCGATGTATTGCATGGCCACATCACGTCCTGCAGGGTTGCCCTTGATCACGGCCATAGAGCCGGGCGAAATCAAGCCGTCATCCCAAATGAATTTGATATCACCTTCCGAATCCTCTTCGAGGATCTTTGCGCGGGTGGACCAGATCAATGCCATTGAGGCATCACCGTTCAACAACAAAGACTGGCTTTCAGCGCCGCCCCCCCAGAATGCAACGACGTTTTCCTTGAAACCTTCGAGCTTGGCATGCGCGCGTTCCAGGTCCAGTGGATAGAGGTCAGCGCGGGCAACACCGTCGCCGAGCAGCAGCGCTTCCCACATGCCGGCACCCCACTTGTACATGGCACGCTTGCCGGGAAATTTTTCGACATCAAAGAAGTCCGCCATACTGGTCGGGGGCGTGTCGAATTGGGTGCTGTCGTAGGCGATGACATAAGAAAAGAAGTAGGTGGAGGCGGCGTATTCCCAACCAAAGCCATCACGCGATTTTGCGGGGTCCACGACGTCATAGTCGATCGCTTCCATCAGGCCCTGTTTGCCGAGCGCCTGCGCTGAATAAGGGTCGGCGTCGCAAATGTCCCAGCTTGGGCTGCCGCTTTCGGCCTGCGCTTTCATCGCGCCCTCAGTTGGGCCGGACCCGTCCTGCAAAACCTTGACACCGGTGGCGTCGGCAAAGGGCGCACCATGGGTGCTGTCATAGGCGGTCATGGCATCCCCGCCCCAGTTCACAAACACCAGTTGGCCGTCGGCCGCCAGGACTGGCATGCCGGTGCTCGCCAGCGCCGTGGTGCCCAAAAAGCCTGCGGCCAATTGGGTAAACTGGCGGCGCGAAATGCGTCCCTTGCGGGCTTTGTCCGCCAGAATTTCGATGCTGTCTTCTACAAAGGGATCGTTCATTGTTTCTCTCCGTTGGATAAGGGGGATGCCGTTTTCCGGTCTGTTATCTTTATGGTACTCATAGAAAGACGCCGCGGTCTTTGGACCAACTGATCCAGATATCGCTGCCCACCTGCAATTGGCCTGGCATCCGATCTGCGCCCGCGTTCAAAGTCAGCACGTGGCCTGCAGGAGTCACGACAGACACCCGAGTCTCGGCACCCATATAGGTCATCTCCGCTATTTTTGCCGGAATGGCATTGCGCTGTTCGGGCGCTGATAACGTGATCTGCATATGCTCGGGCCGGATCGCCAGCAGCGCTGTTGGCGGGCCCGCATCTGACGTCGTGTGAAGGGTTGCCTCCTCAAAACGCGCTGTGATGCCCGCGTCGGTCTGCTTCATATCTTGAAGGGGCAATAAATTGATGTCCCCCAGAAATTCCGCCACAAACCGGTTGGCGGGGCGCTCGTAGATGTCCCGGGGCGTGGCGACTTGTTGCAATGTGCCAGCTTCGAAAATAGCAATGCGGCTGGACAAGGCCAACGCCTCTGACTGGTCATGGGTTACAAACACAAAGGTCGTTCCGGTATCACGGTGGATGCGGCGCATCTCGTCCTGCATCTGGCCGCGCAGATTGCGGTCAAGTGCCGAGAACGGCTCGTCCAGCAGCAACACCGGCGGCTCATAAGACAGCGCACGCGCAAGAGCCACACGTTGTTGCTGGCCACCTGACAAAGCGCTGGGGCGCTTATGGGCATGCCCGCCAAGGCCAACCATATCGATCATCTCTTCGGTGCGCCGTTTGACTTCGGCAGTTGAGCGGCGCTGCACTTTCAGTGGAAACGCGATGTTTTGTGCAACGGTCATATGGGGAAACAAAGCATAGCCCTGAAACATCATTCCAAACCCACGCGCTTCTGCAGGTTGGTGGGTGACGTCTGCGCCGTCCAACAACAGGGTCCCAGCCGAGGCCTGTACAAAGCCGCCCAGCACCATCAGCATGGTCGTCTTGCCTGAACCGGAGGGACCCAAAAACGTCAGGAACTCTCCACGCGCAATAGTGAGCGATATGTCCTGAAGCGCGTCAAACGTGCCAAAGCGTTTGCCGATACCTTCTGCACGGATTTCCGAGGCCTGCTTACGACCAGTCATGTGGACACTATCTCCGAAACGCGAGCACCGTCAGGCTATCCATTGACCCGCACAAGGTCACGTATTCCCGCCCAAATCGGCCCATATTCTCTCGGTCATAGCTTTAATTTTAAGCGCTTCTTCCCAGCGGTTCGACATCTCGCGCCCATCGCCGCCAGTCATCGCGTATTCCGGGGGACCAAGCTCGCACAGAAAGACGACATCACCCTGCGCATTGCGGACGCGCCAATCGGCAAGTCCCTCGCGCCAGAACTCCTGAAACAACGTGACCCATTTGGCGTGCTGCGGGAAATCGATCTGCAACTGTATCTGTTGGCGGCTGGCAATCCGGCCCTGAAAGCTGTCTGCGCGCGCCAGGCAACGCGACATCAGATCGCGCTCCCACTTGGCCAGAGGCAGCTTGAACTCGCGGTCCACCATGTAATGCGACAGGTCTGCCGCCAACCGCATCTCGGGGATCGCATCCAGCATCGACAGGGTCGCAAAGAGATCATTGGTGATACAATTGCGGTGCGTTTCAAAGTGAACCGGCATGCCGATTTGGTCGGACATTTCGATCCACTTTCGAATGATCGGGATCGCACCTTCGACCGTCAACGGGAACACCTGTCCGACCACATTCACGTAAGGTGCGCCAAAATCCTGCGCCATGATCAACGTCTCGCGCAGGCTTTCGACGGATCGCGGAAAGGCCACGATCAACGGCGTCAGCCCTTCGCGCTCAAGGTGCGGACGTACGGCGTGGGCCACTTCGACATCCGCAGCGCCCAGATCAATCGCCAGCCCCGCATAGCCCGCATCGGCCACCATCCCGGCCACGCGATCAAGCGGCAAAACCTCGCCGGATGCATCATGCGGCTGCATGGACCACAGCGATTGATAGACCTGCAGGCGTCTCATGCAGCCTCGATGCGTTGGGTACCACCACCGGCGCGCGGGACGATCCATATTTCGTCATAGGGATATTCGTCTTCGGATTTTGAGCTCAGTTTGCGCAGCACCTCGATCTGGAATTCGATCCACCCCATTTTATGTGGAGTCGCGCCGCTGTTGCGGATTTCAGCGTCCAGGCTGGACAACTGCCAGAATGGCACGCTGGGAAAGGTGTGGTGTGCTGTGTGATAAGGCATCTGCCAGCACAACCAGCGCATCACCGCATTGGTGCGGGTCGACCGTGTGTTTTCAAGAATGTCGTCTTTGTGGCTGAGGCCAAGGTGCTCGATCGTGTTTTGCAACTGATGAACGGGCTTCATTACCACCATAGGCGCAAGCCACAGGATCACAGCGGCCCAGCTGCCAATGATCAAGGATACAACTGCAATGCCGACATAGAGCGCTGCGTGAATGCGCCCTTCACGGATGATTTTGTCGTGCTCACCTTCGCGGATGTAGGGCTCGACGACGACGCCACGGCAAAACCGCACGATGCGCGTCACGCGCGTGTACCAATAGGTCGGGCCCCAGAACCACAACAAGTAGCTGCGTAGCGTGTAGGGTTCGCGTACCAACTCGCCATCTTTTTCCCAGTTTTGGGTATGCTGGTGGTGCGCCCAGTGCTGTATCTTGTCGAAATCACGAGGGAATATCATCAGAAAGCCGATCATCCGACCAAAGGCCTCGTTCAACCATTTCGTTTTGAACACAGTTTCGTGGCTCAGTTCGTGCTGGCCTGCGTACAGAAAGTTGATCAGTACCCCGTGCACCATGAACAATGGCACCGCCCACCATGTGCCCCACAGCACCCACAGGGCCACACCAGAGATGAGAATGGCACCAATGTGACTGCCAAGTTGAAGCGCGCCACGTAGATCAGAGCGTTGCATGAGCTCGCGCATACGGGCGGGCGCGACAAGCTTACGGCGCGAGAAACTGGCTTCCATAGAATCTACTCCTGTCGGGTAAGTGTCATAAGGAAGCTTGCCGACAAATTTACTTTGTGTAAAATGATGAAATCTCTCCTTTTCAACAACAAATGTTTGTCAAAATGCGGGTCGGCTCCAAACACCTCCCTCTCAATGCCCTGCAAGGGTTCGAAGCTGCAGCGCGACATCTGAACATGCGGCGTGCAGGCGAGGAACTGAACCTGACACAAAGTGCCGTCAGCCATCAGGTGCGTACTTTGGAGAAGGCGCTGGGGCGTCCTCTGTTCAACGAAAACAGACGACGCCTTGCGCTGACGCCAGATGGAAAACGCCTGCTTGTTGCTGTAAAACAAGGGCTTGAGACTATTTCCGCTGCTGCGACGCAGGTCAGCGAGGATGCGTTTTCCTCAAGCCTCACAGTCCTTGCAGCACCGGCTTTCAGTTCTCAGTGGTTGGTGCCACGTCTGCCTCGCTTTCTCGAACTGTTCCCGGATTTGACATTCTCACTGAACGTTGGGGCCGCTGCGACATCGTCCGACCTCGCTCAGGTCGACGCCGCCGTCGTTTTTAACAATGTTCAATTTCCGGGCATGCGCGTTGAAACGTTGACACACCTTGAAATGTTCCCTGTTTGCGCGCCAGGACCTGATCGCAAGATGGTGCCGGAAGATTTGCATAACGAAACCTTGATCCATGAGGACGACGGAGAGATTTGGGCCCGATGGTTCGCCGCTGTCGGCGCCGAACAGATCAAACCGCACCGCGCGATTTATGCCTCGGGCACTCAGGCCGCCCTTTCACTCGCGATTGCAGGGTCTGGATTTGCAATCAACGATGGCATCATAGGCGCAGAGGCTCTGTCAAAATCATTGGTCGTGCGTCCCTTTGGAAATTTCACGCTTTCATTCGGAGAATACTTAACCGTAACGCCGACATTGGAGCGTACCACGCCCGGTGCCTTGGCTTTTGTAGCTTGGATGCGCCGAGAAATGGCAGAAACTCATCACTATTGAAACGTGGATAGTTCTGAACAGGAGACCGCTCTGCATGCATGACCTGTAAGGCTGGATGCAGACGTTGGCGTGGATGGATTGCCCCAAATCGGCTCGGAAACGCCCTGAGGAAACACAACGGTCTGCAAAATGCCACTTACGATCTCTGCGGCAAAAACAACCGTCGGGGCAACTGCCGCACGAACGTCTGCGCGCCGAAGAAAGCGGTCCATCGCCATATCGTTAGCACCTTCCGCGATGAGGCTTCAAACCCTGCCCGTATCCCATTTGGGGGGAAACCGGTGACTTATAGCTTTGTCTCACGTCCACGACATTGTCCTGAATGCAGCGAAGGTCGGGTTTCCCTGATACTGTAAAAACCTCGCCAAAAACCGACGAACATGTACGACTATCGTGCCCTATTGCAAGTCGACCCTCAATGCACTGGATCCTGAGAGGGTGCGCCGCGGAACAATTTCTTTCTCCCGATACAGGGTTAACCAAATCCTTAGTTCACACTGGTTTTAACGCGCCTCAATCTGACCAACTCTGCGCAACCGCCAAACGCCCGACAGAGCGCGCCATAAGGCAATTTCGTGTTGCACACATAGTGCACACGAATTGGGGCGGTCTAGCCCCCTAAGGGTAAGTACGGGCTAACGGTGGTATTTTGGTGGGCAGAGAGTCTGTGCGCCTAGCGTTAATGAAATCACCAGTTTATCCTCCCGATCAAACTTGGAAAAATCTCGCCAAAGGCGAAAGCAGGGTCGAGATCGAACCACAACCGCTAGGATGCTGCGCACAGCGAAAAATAACACTTTGGTATAGCACCACGGCAAGTGCAAGCAACGGTGCAAACAGGACAAAACAGTGTGTTTGGTGGACACTGTCACAGTGGCGTAAGACGGGAAATCCTGCTCGGATTGGCTTCTGCGAGATAAATCGTGCCATCCGGCGATCCGAAGATTCCATGTGCTCCGTTCAGCACCGGACGCGCACGTCCCAACCGTGTTCCGTTCTGCGATATGCGATGCAGGCTTGGTACCTGATCAGAAACGAATACGTCACCTCCGGCATCCCCCCAGATCCCGACAGGCCGATGAAAGCCAGTCCATTCTTCAAGAAAAACGCCCTCTGCATCAAACACCGGAAGCCGATTATTACACCGGTCCACGACCACAACCCGACCATCGGGCAGGCACCAAAGGGAATGCGGTTCCAGGAATTCGCCGCAACCGCTGCCGAATGCACCCCACGTGGCCAGATGCGTGCCATCAGCGGCAAAACGGTGGACATGCCAGCCCGCGTAGCCATCCGACACATAAAATTCACCGCTTGGCGCAAAAGCCACATCCGTGGGGTGATTGAACGGCGCACCGGGTCCGCCACGTGTGCCGATACCCCCTAACCGCTGTCCATCTGCGGAAAAGAGGATGATTTCATGCATGTCACGGTCGACGATGAAAAGACGCCCATCCGGCGCCGGGGTCATTAAATGCGCATCAGCGATTTCGAGATCGCCCCATGCGCCAAGGTAGTCACCTTCGGGGGACAGCACGATGACGCGCGGGCCAACCGGGTCCACATAAGGGTCGCTGCGCAGCAACACGAGGACGCGGCCATCGCGCAAGACGACGACATCCGACACCTTACCGGCGGTTTGCGGCCACGCCCCAAACGGTCGATCAACGCGGTAACGGGTGTCACCCAATGCAACGACGATCTGGTGTCGGGTGCCGCTCATCCAAGGGGACCGGAATAGGGATGCGTTTTGGTCCAATGACGGGCGATATCAAGCCGTCGCGTGATCCAGACATCGTCATGACCCGCAACATAATCGAGGAAACGTTCCAAACCCGCGGCCCGCGCGGGGTGCCCGATCAGCCGCATGTGCAGCCCGACTGACATCATCTTGGGCGCGCTCGCCCCTTCCCGGTAGAGCATGTCAAAGGCATCCTTGTGCCACTCGAAATAATCGTTGGACGTCGCAAAAGACCCGCAGAATTTCGCATCATTGTTGGTTAGCGAATAGGGAACGACCAAATGCGGCTTGCCATCGGCCTCAGTCCAATATGGCAATTCATCGTCGTAAGCGTCTGAATCGTAGAGGAAACCGCCCTCCTCCACCACCAGCTTGCGGGTGTTCACGCTGGGGCCGTACCGGCAGTACCATCCAAGGGGCCGCTCGCCCAAGGTCTCCCGCAGTGAAGCGATGGCACGTTTGATATGGTCTCGCTCTTCGGCTTCACTCAACTCAAAGTGCTTGACCCAGCGCCAACCATGGCAGCAACAGTCAAAACCCGAGTCGCGAATGGCTTGCGCCGCCTGCCGGTTGCGCTCAATAGCCAGCGCGCAGCCAAAGACAGTCATGGGCAGCCCGCGCTCCTGAAAGAGCCGCATCAGCCGCCAGAACCCCACGCGGCTGCCATAGGCAAAGAGCCCTTCGCCCGCCAGATCACGCCCCTTGATCGCTTGATCGAGGCCGTGGGCGTCGGTCAGTGCGACCTCGGTAAAACCCTCACCGTCCTGAATGGACGGCTCGGACCCTTCTTCGTAGTTCATTACGAAATTGATCGCCACGCGCGCACCATTTGGCCATTTCGGATCCGGCGGGTTGGCGCCGTAGCCGACAAAGTCTCGGGGGTAAGTCATCTGGGCCTCACATGCTCATCCGGCGCGTCAGGCCGGTCAATCGATCCATCACAATCATCAACACGAGCACAGCGACGATGATCACACCGGAAATCGCGGCCACGCGCACATCAAGGGTCGTTTCCATCATGCCCCACATGCGAATGGGCAGCATGTTGGTGCGTGCATTGGACAAAAACAGCGACACCGGCACATTGTCCATGGACGCCACGAATGCCAGAAATCCGCCCGCAACAATGCCCGGCGTGATGATTGGCAGCGTAATCCGGCGGAACGCATAAAGGCGCCCTGCCCCAAGGCTGGCGGAGCTTTCCAGAAGTGCAGGATTGAATTGCGACAGGCTCGCCAGCGTCGTGCGAAAGACGAAAGGCGCGATCACAACAAGGTGCCCTGCAATCAGGTGATTGATCGATGGCCGAAACCCGAGGATCGAGAAAAACATCAACGCCGCCAAGCCGAAGGACAACCCCGGCAAGATCAGGGGTGACATGAAGCTGGCTTCGAGTGCTCGGGCAGAGGTTCCTCTGGACCGGGCCATGGCCAGTGCCGCAGCCGTTGCAAGCAGGATAGCGAGGGCCGTGGCAATCGCGGCAACATAAAGGGAATTCGCCAAGGCCGAATGAATATGGCCCGATTTCACCGGATCAAAAAGCGCCACATACCATTCAAGCGAAAAACCGGGCGGCGGAAAGGTCAACACGCGGGACGATGTGAACGACGTGAGCAGCACGATGATCACGGGGCCCACAAGGATCAGGATGCCAAGTGCTGCAAGGCCGCCCATGACAATGGAATAAGACCGGTCCGAAACCGTGCTGCGATGCGCCATCAGTCTATCCTCGCAAAACGACCAAGCAGGGAAAACAGCATCACGCCGCTGAGCACAGCGACCAGCAAAGTAACGGATGCCACGGCTGCGAAGGGCCAGTCGAAGACAACCATCGACTGCTGCCAGATCAGCGACGGCAGATAGACGAGCCGCGCGCCACCAATCACCGTCTGCGAAATGAACGCGGTTGTCGCCGAGGCAAACACAAGGGTAGCCCCCGCAATCCATCCGGGCAGCGAAAGCGGCAGGATGATGCGGAAAAACGTGCGCCATTTGGAACCGCCAAGCGCGCGGGACGCATCCGAAAGGCTCGGGTTAATTTGCTGCATGACCGTGACGAGCGGCAACAGCATCAAGGGCATCTCGATCTGCGTCAGCGCAATCACGAGGCCCAGTTCCGTTTGCAACAAGTTCAGCGGCGCAGAGGTCAGACCAAGTGTGATCAGGGTCTGATTGACCACGCCCTCGCGCGCGAGGATCACGATCCATGCGAACGTGCGGATCACCACCGATGTCAGTAGCGGAAGCAGGATGATGAAGATCAGAAGTTTCCGCAGGCGCGGCCCGCAGGAAATGAAAAGCAGTGCAATCGGATAGGACAAAACCGACGTCGCGAGCACCGCGACCAGACCCAGCCGCACCGTGTCATAGACCACGCCGCGATAGAATGGGTCACCCCAGAACTTGACCCAACTGTCCGTAGAGAAGGACGCAAAACGATCATCCGCCGCAAACGACATCGCCAGCAGGATGGCGAGCGGTGCCGCAAAAAACGCCAGATATGTCAGACCGAGCGGCGCAGCGAGCCGCCAGTCCACGCGTCCGGGTTCATATGTTGCGGCACCAGCCATGATTATTTGGTGATCTCTTTGTTGAACCGCTCAATCCAACCCGCACGCTGCGGATTGATCACGCTCCAATCGTGAACAACCATATCCGACAACTCATCCACGGATTTGATGTAAAGGGTCTCTGCCAGCTCGACCTGCTTGTTCACCGGGATCATATTGTAGGGGGACAGCTGCAATTGCGACTGGGCTTCAGCCGAGATCGCCGTGTCGATGTATTTATGCGCGGCTTCGACATTTTCCGATCCCTTCGTGATGTGAAGAGACGTCGAGAATGTGATGGCCCCGGTTTCAGGCGCGATAAATTCAATATCCACGCCCTGCGCCTTGAGCGTCGCGACGTTGTTGGTATTGGTATACATCAGATCAATCTGACCCTGTTGGAACAGACCCGGCAAACCTGCGGGCCCGGTGACTGCCGCAACCTTTGGAAGCGCTTCCTGCAGTTTTGCAAAGATCGGTTCCATATCCGTGTCAGATCCGCCAAAGACCTTTGCCATCTCGATCAGGGACACCGTACCGAATGTGGTCTGGAACCCCGTGAGGCCAAGCCGTTCAACATAAGGTGACTCGAATATCTGCTCCCAACGGGTTGGGGGCTCGGGGAAGGCGGTCGGGTTGTAGCACAGCCCAACGACCTGCACGTTGACGGTCGCCGCATCCGCCGAGATCATCCCATCCGGCAGGTTTGCCGCATTAGACAGCATTGAGGCATCAATCGGCTCGAAAAGATCGGCCTCTCTCGCCGCAGCCGTGGGTCCCGGGTCAAGGACAAAACAATCAAACGGCGCAATACCGCGCCCGGCGCGTGCCTTGGTGACCTGATCCACGGCCCATAGCGGATCAAAGGCCACATCCACGCCATGCTTTTCCGCAAGCAAGGGGGCGACGACCGACCGGTAGGCCTCGTCCCAGGTTCCTGGATAGATGGCAGCTGCCAGAGAGTCCGCGGCGCGCGCAGCCGAAAACGGCAATGCTGAAGCCGCGCCAAATGCGGCGGCGCTTTGTAAAAGTCTACGGCGGGAAAGGTCATTCATGGTGGTCTCCTTTGTTGGATTTGGGTTTTTTATGGTTGTTTTCATTTGGGCTTGGGAAAGAGGATCGGGGCGGCCGTCTCAGCCAGCGCGCAATGGCTCGGGCCAAGGGACTTTGCCGCCTCCCCCACGCGCCGTGGCGCTGCAACCTTGATGGTGGCACCATCTGGCGTCTGAACGTCGTGAATGAGCGTCCCGCCCAAGGGCAGGCTCAGCGTGTGCTCGACCGCAAACGCGCCGGGCGCGGGCTGATCCACCAACATCAGCTGCTCAGGCCGGACAGTCAGCAGGACCCCTTCTGCGGTGTTGAAAGCCTTCGACGAGGCCACATGCCAGATCGCGCCATTGTCGAGACGAATGACATAGCGGTCCGCTTCGCGGCCCAGCACCTCACCCGCAAACCGGTTCGAAGACCCGATGAAGTCGTTGACAAAAAGCGTCGCCGGCTGGTCATAGATTTCCACCGGGCTGCCCAACTGTTCAATGCGGCCCTTGTTCATCACCGCAATGCGATCTGCAATTCCCATGGCCTCTTCCTGATCGTGGGTCACGAGGATCGCGGTCAGCGCAAACTGTCTTTGCAGTCGCTTGATTTCGATCTGCATATCGAGACGCAGATTCTTGTCCAGCGCGGCAAAGGGTTCGTCCAACAGCAGGATACGGGGCCGTACAGCAAGCGCACGCGCAAGGGCAACGCGCTGTTGTTGTCCACCCGACAGTTGCCCCGGCTTGCGATTGCCAAAGGCTTCCATCCGCACGGTTTTGAGCATTTCCGACACACGCTGTCGCTGATCGGATTTGGCGTCGCCGCGCGCATCAAGACCGTAGGCGATATTGTCGGTCACGGTCATATGCGGGAAGAGCGCGTAATTCTGAAAAACGATCCCCACCTCGCGACGGTTCGGGGGCAAGGAATCGACAAAACGATCACCGATCTTTACCTGACCTCTGGTTTGTTCGAGGAACCCCGCCACGATACGAAGCAGGGTAGATTTCCCGCACCCGGACGGACCCAAAAGCGCAATCAGTTCCCCACCGGCAACTTCCAGCGTGACATCATCGACCGCCAGTCCATCCCCATAGCTATGCGATATACCATCAAGGGTCAGCGGTTCTCCAACCGATCGCATTCCAGCGTTCGGCGCAATCGACCCTTCGTTGATGTAAATGGCACGTTCCACAGTCTGTCCGTTAAAATTTTGCACAAACACTGCGTATTCGGACCCAAACTGCGCGGCCAGACTTTCCGATCCCCGTGAGAAGACCATCCGGCGACCTGCTCAATAAAATGGCATGCCATTTTGAAAATGCGCAAAAAACAACCTGATGAAGAACCGGGGGCGCTGCGTTTCAGTGGCCCTGAAGGTCCTTGCACCATCCGCTGTAATACCTGCCAACAGGCTCTAACAGGTCTTTGGACAAACGCCGTAGGTTGGCTTCCGTCGGCGTGTCCGGACGGGCCAGCTCAAGTGCAAGTTCCTTGAGGGTCTCGCCGCGGTCAACACTGATGAAACTGCCGTCCCGGTAAACGGTACGCCCGCCGATCATCACCGATGCGACGGCCCCCGCTTTGGCGCGCCGTACCAGTACATCTATCAAAGGCATTGCCGGATCTTGCCATGGGTATGTCACGGCGCGCCAGTCAAGCAGGACAATATCGGCCATGTGTCCCGGCGCAAGCCTACCGATCCGGTCCGCGAAAGGTGTCGTGGCGGCACCGTGTTCTGTGGCCATGCGCAGGATGTCGCCGGCATCGGGGGATGGCGCATCATGTCCGGGCGGGCGATGCAGCGTCAGCGCCAGCCGCATTTCCTGCAGCATATCCCGGTCATCGTTGATCCCCGCCTCATCAATGCCAAGACCCACAGGCACGCCGCTGGCCAGAAAGGCATTCAGATCGGCCGTCCCACTCTTAAGCCGCAGGTTTGACGAGCAGTTATGGCACAAACACGCCCCCCGCTCGGCCACAAGCGCAATGTCATCCGGCGTCATCCAGACCCCGTGCCCGATCGTAAGCTGCGGTCCGATCAACCCAAAGCTGTCCACATGCTCCAGCGCAGAACCCCCGGTCCGCCTTTGCGCATACTCTTGCTGATAAGGCGTTTCCAGCAGGTGCATGTGCAAGGGCGCGCCGGTGTCCTGCGCCATGCGCGCCACACTCTCCAGCGCTGCATCCGACAACCAGTGCAGGTTCGAGGGCGCGATCTGTATTCCGATCAGCGGATCATCTGCCCAGCGTTCGCGCAGCGCATGAAACACCGCGATCTGCTCTGACAGCGGCAGGCCAAAGCCCGCGAGGTATTCTGCTGTCGGTTTCTGCAACGCGGGCGGCAGCGCGGCCACGAATTCCTCGTCAGCGGCGTAAATCATCCGGTTCTGATCGCGCAGGGCAAAGGAATAGCTCGCCCGCATGCCCAATTCGCGATACGCGCCAATGATCGTATCGGCACGGGTAAGCACCGCGTCGGTGTCCCCCGGCGCGCGGCTGTGCAGATGCTGTACGGTGGTCACGCCTGATGAAATCATCTCGAAAGCCGAATAAAGCGTGTCCAGACGCGGACTCACATCGCGCATGGCAAGGCGTTCGGGGAACCACAGCTCCAGCGGCTGGTCGCGCGCACCCATCTGGAACGGTGTGAGACCCACATGATGATGCGCATTGATCAGGCCCGGAATAGCGACATATCCCGCGCCTCCGGTCTCGGGCAGATCCGGATGAGCCCGCCGCAGCGCCTTTGCCGCACCGATCCCGGCCACCCGGTCGCCGTCGATCAGGATCGCCCCCTCCTCGACAATGTGCGGGACCCCACTGGCGTCAAAGCCGGTGATGATATGATCTGCGACGACCAGGTGACGGGTCACTGAACGCCCCCTTGCCCAAGGCGCGTGAGGCTCAGCCGGACGGCAACAGGCAGCGGCTCGATCAACGGGACGGGTGACGTGGCTGACAGGCCGCGCGCGGCTTGCGCCAGTGGCCCGCCCCCGATGACAATTGCGCCTGCCCCCGCGCGGACGGCGCGCGCGCAAGCCTCTGCCAGCGCGTCACGCAGATCAGACGCGTTCAACATCAAGCTGGCAGGGTCGCCCTCTGTGGTCCATGTTCCGATGAATGTCGCATGACCATTGCGAGAAGCCATTTCAGCGATGGGATCCACCAGATCCGGAGTTGTCGTGACGACCGCAAAGGTACGTTTCCCTTCCGCCGCCTCTTGCATACCGGCTTCGGCAATGCCGGTGACAGGCACGTGCAGACGTTCTCGCAGCGCGCTCAAACCCGGATCACCGAAAGCCGCAATGATCACCGCGGACGCCTGCGACAGTTCTGGCGCGAGGGCAATCACCGCTTGCTCTGCCTCAGCCAAGGCCTGCGGATTTGTGATGAGCGATGCCCCGAATGGCGCGGTAAAGCCCCGTATGTCCACGTCGGGCCCTGCCGTTTCCCGCGCAATACGAAGCATAGAGGCGGTCGTGGCCGTCGACGTATTGGGATTGATCAATGCGATCATGCCGGACAGGCCTTATCAAACGCTTCGGCGATGTCGATGCGCCGCGCCAGCCAGAGCCGGTCGCGGCGGCGGTCCAGTTCAGCAAGGATCTGCTCGAACGCCTTGAACCGACCGGGCCGCCCCACAATGCGCAAGTGAAACCCGATGTTGAGCAGGCGCGGCAGGCCTCGGGCGGCCTCCCCCTCCAGCACGTCCAAGGCATCCGTGACGTAATCGACCATGTCCTGCGCCCGCACGAAACCGTTGGGGTGGAAGAACTTCATGTCATTGGCGTCCAGCGCGTAAGGAACGACCGTCAGCCCAGAGGGGTCGCGGTACGGCAGATCATCATCGAACCCGTTGGACGTATACACAAACCCACGCGCCGCAAGCAGGTCGCGGGTCCATGGGCTTTCGGCACCCCGGCAGAAAAAACCCATCGGCGCGGCACCTGTGACTTTTGTGATCGCTGCTGTTGCGCGATCCAGATCGTGGGCTTCGGCTTCGGCGCTGTCATAGTCGGCATGCGGCCGCCAGAGCCAGCCGTGGCAGGCGGTTTCATGGCCGTCCTTGGAGAACACTTGCAAAACAGGCGCAGCGCGTTCGGCCGCGCGCCCACAGGCGAAAACAGTCGCCGGCACACGGTACTGCCGCAAGGCATCTGCCATGCGCCATGCACCCGCGCGGGTGCCATAGGCGAAGATCTGCGCCTGCCCGGGATCCGGTATGCCCTCCGGGACGACGGAGATCACCTCGCCCATCCGTTCACTGACCGGATCGCCATCCAGCACTTGCTGCTCTGCCCCTTCCTCGAAATTGACCACAACGGAAACCGCGAGTTTTGAGCCGCCTGGCCAGGTCAAGGCGGGCCATGCACCGCCATAGCCGATAAGGTCACGGGTCATGTTGGACTATCCGTTGCGAAGGTTTCAGGACAAGGACGGGGCTGCCAGTCTGGCAGTCCGATCGCCTTGCGCCACGCATGTGCGATATCGGCGCGGGTCGCGAGCCAGACGTTTTCATGAGCAAGCACGTGGTCCAGAAAAGCCTCCAGCCCGGCAATACGTGCCGGACGTCCGATGATGCGCGTGTGCAAGCCAATGGACAGCATGCGCGGGGCATCGTCGGCCTCCTGCAACAGCCTGTCGAACCCCGCGATGCAATACCGTGCGAAATCCTCGGCAAAGACGAAACCGCCATTGTTGTAATACCGCATGTCATTGGTATCAAAGGCATAGGGCAGCACCACGTGGGGGCCATGCCCCGTATCAACGACATAGGGAATGTCGTCATTATAGGCGTTGCTGTCATAGAGAAAACCGCCCTGCTCGATCAACAAATCACGGGTGCGCGATGAGGTGGCCGACCGGGTATGCCACCCCAGCGGCGGGGTGCCGGCGCTGCGTTCGATTGCCGCCACGGCGCGCGCGATGGCGCGTCGCTCGGTCTGCTCGTCCATGTGGACATGCCGCTCCCAGCGCCAGCCGTGGGCCGCGATCTCGTGCCCATCTTCGACCGCCTGCTGGGCAATCCACGGCGTGGCCTCCAGGGCGCGACCGCAGGCGTTCAGGGTGGCGGGTACCTTGCGACTGCGCAACGCCTCGCGAATGCGCGGCCATCCCGCGCGCGGCCCATATTCAAAGTGGCTCTCCATACACAGATCAGGCTGGCCTTCGACCCGCTCGACGGCCTCGTAGATATGCTCGTTGCTTTCATCCCCCGCGCTGAGGGAAAGCTCCGCCCCTTCTTCGACATTCACGACGATGGAAACCGCGAGACCCGCGCCATTGGGCCAGCGCATCGCGGGGGGATGCCCTGCATAGCCTGCAAAGTCGCGCGGCTGCGTCATGCCGGCACCCCAACCGCGTCCATGAAACGCTTGCACAGATCCCCGTCCCATTGGATCACATCCTCTGCCGCCGCGTCGCGTCGCATCAGGGCACTGCTGACGATCACACCATCCGCTGCCGCCATCGCCTCGTGCACGTTGTTCTCAGTCACGCCGCCTCCGATCAAGATAGGATTGCGTGTGCCACTGTCCCGCACGGCGTTGATACGGCTCAGCGTGTCGGTGAAACTCGCACCGGTAATGACCAAGCCATCAGCGCCGGATTTCACAGCCCAATTCGCCGCAAAGGGTTGGCTTTCACTGGACAGCGGTATCGCCGTGCGGTCATGAATATCTGCCAGAATAGCGATGTCGGCGCGGCGCAGCGCAGCTCGCATCGCCACAACCTCCGCGCTCAGGCCATCGCGTGGGCCTTGCGCGGTCATGGCACCCCCGACGAACACCTTCAACCGGATGAAATCGGCCCCTACCGCATGCGCCACGCAAAGAGCTGCATTAGGGTCATGCGCCTCAACGATGATACCAAGCCCAAGCTCGGGCACCTCCGAGCGGATCAAACGACCGAGTGAAGCCATCAGTGTAAGCGTGTCGGGCGCTGCGTGCCCTGCGGTCTTGGTCTGATCCTGCAGTTTGATCCAAGGTATCCCAGCCTCAGCAAAAACGCGGGCATTTGCGACCGCGTAATCTTCGTACCATGCGACCGACAGATGCCGGTTCAGCGCGAAATCCGGCAGGTGTAGCGCGGCGATGACGGGTTTATAACAGTCTAATAATTTCAACGGCATAGGCTTGCTTCCTGTTGCAGTACGGCGCGCGCGAGGGTCGTGTCTTCGGGCAAGGCGTTTGCTGCACCGAATGTGCTCACCGTTCGGGCCGCAGAGATCGCGCCAAAGCGTGCCGCCTGCACCGGGTCACCGGTTTCCACAAGTCCGGCCAGAAAGCCACCGCAGAAACTGTCGCCCGCACCGGTCGGATCGCGTGTCGCCACCTCAATAGCCGGCACGTCGACGGGTTGGCCCGCGCTGCGGTCCCAGACCAGCGCGCCCTTTGGTCCCATCTTGACCACGAGGACACCGGAAAAACGCGCGGCCACTTCCGCCAGCGCATCACAAACCGACGCGCCGGGCACCAAGGCACGCAGTTCCACTTCGCTTGGCAGAAAGGCGTCTAACCGCACGAGGATCGGGCCAAGTTCATCGAGCGAGAGATTGGCCAACTGCCAGCCGGGATCCGCTGTTATCACGGCACCCTTCACGGCAAAGAAATCCAGCATCTCGCCGACAACCGCCAGCGAACTCGGGGCCAGATGTATGCCCTGCGCATCGGCCCATGACGCAGGCACCTGCGCCGCAGTTAAGGGGTGTAACACACGAAACCCTGAATACCCGGTCTCGTCCGATTGCGCACGATCCTGCAGCACGCTGCGCCATGCGGCCCTCTGCGCGGGCGACAGCCGGTCCGTCGGAAAACCCGCCTCGGCCAGTGCAGCGCCCGGCGCGGTCAGCCCCTCTTCCCGCCGACCGGCGTCATCATAAAGAAACCAACTGCCCACAGATAAAGTCGCGTCACGCCAGATCACGCCAGCAAGGTCGACGCCCCCAGCCTCCAGCCGCGCGATGGTTTCTTTGGGATAGCTCGCCACTGCACAACTTACCAACCCGACGCGGCGCACCCAGTTGAGCGCGCCTGCGGCAGAGAATGCGCCGTTGCCCCCCGCCACATCAAGCGCGACCGTGCCGTCGGCAGCGACGACATTGTCCACCGTAAGCCCGCCGACCGTGATAAGATCAGGCGTCACGTCACAGACCAAGCCTCGGTGCACCAAGGCCAAGCGCATCGCGCTCTACCGCGGCGTGATACCCAAAGAGGTGCAAAGGCACGCTGTAGATAATCGGCGCAGTCTCGGCAGGCACCTGCGGCAGATGCCAGGCCACATCGGCGATCTCGGCAATTTCCGTCTCGCCCTCGGGGACCAGCGCCACGCAATAGCCCCCGCAGCCACGCGACATGATCGCGGTTTCCAGCGCACGGGCGTGGCTTTCTGCGTCACCCGCGACCATGAACATCGGATCGCCCGCTTTCTGTGTGCGGTAATGGTGATACTCTTCCAGCGGGAAGGAATAGGCGTGAATGGGGGCCAGTTCCTTCAGCTTGGCCGCGCCGAACTCAGCCGGGGCAAAGAAAGGACCCGCCCCCGTCGTCAGGATAAGATCGGCGCGGGCAAGGTGCTTTGCCACTGCTTTGGCGGGCTCGTAAAAAGCCTGCGCCACGGCATCCACCTGACCCGGCAGCGCATCGAGGGCAGCATCAAGCGCGCTGCTGTCACCGCCTTTCGCCTTTTGCACCGACGCCGCCATCGCGAGCATCAGAGCCATTGCGGCCGTGCTCGATTGCGTGGGCCAACCGCCCCGTGTCGCGCGGATATGCAAAGCACCTGGGCATTGTTCCATCAACGGGGACCCAAGCGTGTTGGACAGACCAATCGTATATGCCCCCCGCGCAGCCGACGCGGTCAGCCCTTCGACCACCGGCTCGGTCTTTCCAGAAGAGCTCAGCCCGATCACCACGGTTTCCGCATCGATCGTGTGCAAGCCGTAGGTGGCGAAGTCGAACGCTTCCACAGGCTCGCAGGGCGCGCCGAGTGCCGCCTCGATGGCGGGACGCACACCGTGACCTGCGATCCAGCTGTCGCCGCATCCGACAGTGACCACGCGACGGATCGTCCGCCCCGCAAGGTCGCGCCCGATATCCGCAAGCGGGCCCTTGTTTGCCGCAAGCGTGGCGCTGATCGCCTCCCCTTGCGACATCATCTCATGTTCGGTCAACGCGACACGGCGAAACCGTTCCGGATCGCCAGCCGCATCCGAAGACGACTCGCGCCGGATTTCTTTCAATCTTTGCTCGATACTCATTGGGCTCTCCGTGATTGACCGCCAGTATAGGGGCGCATCGAAAAAATGTGGCACTCGACGCGCCTTTTTGATATTTGTCATATTGAAATGAAATGCAAGTCTTCGAAAGTAAATCTAAATGGATAATCTGCATAATGCTCCTTTAACGCACAGGCACCAGCGCATCCTGGAGATTATCAACAAACAAAGCATCGCAGACGTCGGCCAGCTCTCGGATGCACTCGGCGTTTCCACAGTTACCATTCGCTCTGACCTTGATGCGCTGGACAAACGTTTGCTCTTGCGACGGGTCCGGGGTGGCGCAATGGCCATGCAGGCCGCCCGCTTTGAGCGCCCGGTTGATGTACCCACGCATAGCTTCACATCCGAGAAAGAACGCATCGGCGCTGTCGCCGCTGGCATGGTGCGCAGCGGCGAAACCATTATCCTCGATGCAGGAACAACCACACTTGCCATGGCGATGGCTTTGCCCGACGACATCGAGGACGTGGTGGTCATTACTTCCAGCCTGGACATTGCAATTGCGCTTGAAAAACACCCCGGCGCGACGGTTTTCGTCACGGGCGGCAAACTCAAGAAATCCGGGCGAAATCCAAATTCCCGCTCCCTTGTGCCGCCTTTTGCCGGGCTGCTGCTGGATCACCTGAACGCCGATTTCGCCTATTTATGCTGCGCAGGTATCGACGCGGAACGCGGCTTTACCAACGCAAACCTTGAGGAGGCAGAGGTGAAACGCTTTATGATTTCAGCCTCGCGGCGCTGCATCATGCTAGCGGATCGGGGCAAAATCGGGCACGTCGCCGGCGCGCGGATCGCCCCCATTCAGGATATCACAACACTTGTAACCGATCGCAAAGCGAACCCCACTGAAGTGTCTGCGCTACAAAAATCGGGCCTGAAGGTTGTTCTTGCCTGAAATGAACTGCCGCTTTTTTGTGCGCAATGCTTCGAGGTCATCAACAGCGAAAAAATTATCAGGTTTTTTTATTTTTAAACTTGCGAAAGCATTCGAAAGTTTTGTTGTATACTGCATCAGACCGGGAATCCGGCATAGCAATCCTGACAGGGAGACATAACATGAAACTAACCAGAAGAAGTGTTGTTGGAGGGCTGACAGCCGCAACCGCCTTGGCCAGCCCGGTAATTCTACGGGCTGCCACCCGCGAATTGGTAATGACAGGCTATGGCAACGATTCGGATGCGCCTCTGATTGCCGCCGGAGAAGAGCTTGCCCGCCGCAACCCCGGTGTTTCTTTGCGCATCATCGGCGGCCTGTCGTCCGAAGCGCTCGCTCAGATCAAAGCAGCACGGGGCAATTCCCCCTATGACCTCGGCGTCATGGGGTCCCCCGCGATCATCAACGCGCTGGCCGAAGATGTCTTGGTACCACTGGACTTTTCAAAAATCCCGAACACGGCCAATGTCGATCCGAAATTCCCATCCTATGGCTATGACGTCGGCCAGCCGATCTGGTTCGAAGGGATCGGTATCGCCTACGACAAGACCAAGATCACCACGCCGCCCACAACATGGGAAGAACTCTGGAATGGCGACTACACCGGGCGCATTGGCATGTGTCGCCCGCAATCCAACCTTGGCCTCGGAGTTCTTGCCGCAACCAGCGAAGCATTCGGGATGCCGCAGTCCGACATGGACTTTGCGCTGAACAAATGGATGGAACTTGATCCGCTGGTCGGTCGCTCACCGCCGCTGTTGCAGCAGATGATCGAACGTGGCGAAGTGGATCTGGCCCCCCTGTGGCACGTCAATTCCGCACTTGCCGCGAACTCCGGGTTGCCCATCGGCTACACCAAGATCACGGGGCCAGGACCGCTGATGTTGCCCACGAATATCGTGCAGTTTGTCAATACGCAGGACGGCACCGCAGACCTTGTGCACGAATTCACCGACATTCTGCTGACGCCGGAAATCCAGTCGATGGCAGGCAGCGCGCCAATCTATTTCGGAACGGTCGTGGAAGGCATCGAGGTGCCGGCAGAGGCCGCGCCTTATGTTCCTTCGACACCCGAGGAACTGGCAACGACCACCTCTCTGCAGTGGCCTGATTTCGCGCCCTTGCGCGGCCAGACCGTTGAATCCTTTGATCGAATGTTCGCCGCGACATGAGGCAGGAGAAGGCCGATCTGAGCGATGGATCGGAACCTGCCGCCCCGGTGCTGCGCATCGGGGCGGTTTCCAAACGTTTTGGGACGGTCACTGTCCTGAAGGACTGTTCCTTGAATATTGCTGAGGGCGAAATCGTCACGCTGCTTGGTGCGTCGGGCTGTGGCAAGACCACGCTGCTGCGGTGCATCGCCGGGTTCTGGGACGCCGAGGAAGGCAAGATCGAGATCGACGGCCACGACGTCGGTGACCTGCCCGTCAATCGCCGCCCTGTCGGCGTGGTTTTCCAAAGCTACGCGCTTTTCCCGCATCTGACCGTGGCGCGCAACGTGGGGTACGGTCTGCGCATGCGAGGTGTGCCCCAAAGCGAGATCGACGCGCGCGTCCGCGAGGCGCTGGAAACCGTGTCGCTTGCGGATTTCGCGGATCGCTACCCCGCACAGCTTTCTGGTGGTCAACAGCAGCGCGTGGCTGTTGCGCGGGTCCTGATCCTGCAGCCGCGTGTGCTCCTGCTCGATGAACCTTTCAGTGCGCTTGACGCAAAACTGCGCGGTGCCATGCAAGTGGAACTGCGCCAGTTGATCAAACGGCTGGGGCTCACGGCAATCTTCGTGACCCACGATCAGGAAGAAGCGCTGACCATGTCGGACCGTATCGCAGTCATGCGGGCGGGCCGGATTGAACAGGTCGCCGCGCCCGATACTGTGTTTGATCATCCTGCGACAGCCTATGTCGCGGACTTTATCGGCACGTCCAATTTCTGGCAGGCGCAGGCCTCGGGCGGTCAGGTAGCATTGCCCGACGGGCAGATCACGCACACCGATATGTCGGGGCCGGTGCAAGTGATGACAAGGCCGCATAACCTGCGTCTGGCCGCGGGGGACAAGGGCACTTGGCGCGGACAGGTTTCATTTCACAGGACAGTCGGTGCTTTGATAGAATATCATGTCGAAATACCGGATGGGACGACGATACAGATCGCCGCCATGCGGCAGGAACGCGCGCGCCCTTTGCAACCCGGAGAGGTCGTGAGCTTATCGGTGATCGATCCGTCCTATTGCGCGGTTTATCCGGTCTGATGTCGGACGCCACAGCCTTCCAACCACCGCCGAACGCGCGACTGGGCGAAGTCATTCTCGACAAGCTGGTATCCGGTAGGGGCATCTGGCCCGCCGTGCCCGCAATCATTGTTCTGATGGTCGTTGCAGTTGTTCCATTCGTGATCCTTCTGTCTCTCGGGTTTTCGAACATAGAGGTGGCGCGCGGCGCGATCGTGTCGCAAACCCTGTCTTTTTCCCATCTGACCAATGCGCTGAGCGACCCGCTTTATTGGATCACCTTTCAGCGTTCTCTGGTGCTGGCGATCAACACCACCCTGCTTTGCCTGCTGTTCGGCTATCCCGTTGCCTACCTGTTTCTGATTGGCGGCAAGTGGACGCGGCGACTGATCCTCATCCTGACCATCGCGCCCCTGCTGACCAGCGGGATCGTGCGCACCTATGCATGGCTGGTGATCCTTGGCGGGCGCGGTGTGGTGAATTCTACCCTGATGAGCCTTGGCCTGATCGACCAGCCCTTGCGCATCATGAACACGCATTGGGCCGTTCTGATCGGCATGGTTCAGATCCACCTGCCGGTGATGATCCTGCCGCTAATCGCTGTCATGAGCCGCCATGAAAGCGGGCTGATGGAGGCGTCGGCCAATCTCGGCGCGTCCCGGCTCGGGACCCTGCGCACGGTGATCCTGCCGCTCAGCGCGCCGGGCATCGGCACGGGCGCGGCCCTCGTCTTTACGCTAAGTTATACGACGTTTGTTGTGCCTCAGCTATTGGGCGGCGGCAATTATCTCAACGCGGCCACCATGATCTACGAACAGGTCGTCTTTTCACTGGAATGGAGCAAAGGATCCGTCAGTTCGCTGATCCTCATGGCCACATGCCTGATCGTCCTCGTGATCATCGCGATGCTGACGAACATCTTTACCCGCTGGACCAAAGGACGGGATGCATGATCAAAGCGCTGCGCACCTCTTCGCTCGGGGACATTCTGGGCATCGGCTTGGTCCTTTTCATCGCGGTGTTTTCGCTGATCCTGCTGATCGCGCCGTCGATCATTGTCGTCATCATTTCTTTTGACACCCGCGCGTTCGTGAGCTTTCCGCCGGAAGGCTTCACCCTGCGCTGGTATGCAGAGGTTTTTGAGCAGACCGAACTGGTCGGTGCCATGTGGACCAGCCTCAAGGTGGGTCTGATGGTCACGGTGCTGTGCATCGTGCTCGGTGTGCCAACCGCCCTCGCCTGCGTACGTGGCAAGTTTCGCGGCACCACAGCGCTTTCGGTCTTCGTGCTGGTGCCGCATATGGTGCCCGGCATCGTTCTCGGGGTGGCCGTGCTTTTTGCCGGGGCGCTTGTGGGCGTCTCCCCCTCGATCTGGCTGCAGGCGGTTTCCATCGCCGTGTTTATCATGGCCGTCATGGTGCGCACGGTGCAAAGCCGTCTTGTCCGGCTTGACCCCGCGCTGGAAGAAGCCGCGACAAACCTCGGTGCGTCATCCTTTCAGAGCCTGCGCACGATTACCTTCCCGCTTCTGCTCCCGGCGATATTGGCGGGGGCTGTGTTCACCTTTGTAGAGGGCTTTGACAATCTGTCGGTCGCGATTTTCACCCATGGTTTCCGCGACAGACCCTTGCCCGTAGAGTTGCTGGCCCTGGTACAATACACCTCCACCCCCCTCGTGGCAGCGGTGTCAGGCGTTCAGATCCTGCTGGCAATCCTCGCACTCGTCGCCGTGTCGATGAGCATTGGGCTGGACAAAGTAAACGAATGATCCGCAGCAAACCGGTAGGATCGCGGCATCTCGCCTCTTTGCACGTCGGAACTATGCCATGACACGACTTGTTTAAGTGGCCGGGACCCGCATGAGCAATCATGAAACACCCAGACCAGTGCCACCGAAAGCGAAGGGATTATTTCGATTTGCATCCGATGCGCCGAATCCGCCTCGTGTTACTGAATTTGCACTTACGCGTCGTGGCAGGCCCGGCATCAGACCTGCACCGAAAAGTTTAGTCATCGTCCCGAAGGGATCGATTTTGAGAGCAAAAACCCCTGTCTATGCCTAAATGTTGTGCCGTAAGCGGCACCAAATAGCCTCACGTAGCGTAGGAATGGTGCAGATTGCAGCCTTTTTGCTTCCTTCATCGTTAGCGTCGCATAAATGCGTAACGCAGCGAGGTTCAGTTTTCATAAGGGATTGACGCAGCAGGATGCCTCCCGCATGTACAGGTGCCATTGCGGCTGAGAAAACAAATGTTGAGAAACCCAATGCCCGTCCAAAAGAACTCAACAGCCGTTGCAGAACACGTCGCGGCAGTTTTGCGTGACCGCATCGTCAAGGGTGAACTGGCCGCACGCGACCGGATCGTCGAGCGACAGTTGTCCGCCGAACTCGATGTCTCGCGGACACCGATCCGGGAAGCGCTCAAGCTGCTTGAAGCGGATGGGCTGATCGAGATTACACTTCACCGCGGGGCAATCGTGTCGGACTACAAGCCGGAAGACGCTGTGGTTCTTTTTGATGTGATCTCGGTGCTGGAAAGCCTTGCAGCCAGACGGGTTTGCGAAGGCATGACGCCGTCCACCCTTCAGCGCCTCGAAGATCTGCATGGTCAGATGCTGGAATATCATCACGCGGGCCGCACAAATGACTACTTCGATCACAACACGCTGATCCATGATTTCATCATCCAGTCCTGCGCCAACCCCGTCCTGATCACAACGCACAACCGCCTGATGATCCGTGCCCGGCGCGGTCGCTATCTTGCGATTATGAACCAGCCACGTCTGGAACAGGCCGTCGCAGAACACGAAGACCTGATGCAGGCATTCCGCCATGAAAGCGCCGACAAGGCTGCGCAGGTTTGGGAAACGCATCTGCGCCATACCGGGGAAACGGTCGCAGCTGTGTTGCTGGCTGAGGCAGACGTCTGAGCGGCACATTCTGAGCAGCAGCCCCAAATTCCGCCTAAATTTACATCAATTGCGAATTAGACCGCCGTGTCTGCCGCTATTTTCATGACGTCAGTCAAAATGGCATGCCATTTATGCTCCAAATTACAACAACTGGGGATTGATATGACACAACCGAAATTTACCGCGATGACGCGCCGATCTGTGCTCAAGGTATCGGGCTATGCAGCACTTGGTACTTTGGCCACGCCCGCCATTCTGCGTGCTCAAAGCAGCGAACTGGTCATTGGCTGCGCGGGGTCTCACACAGCGTGGATGGAACAGATTGTCGTGCCGCACATGAAAACCGCTATCGGCGCGGATATCCTGTTTGAGGGCACCAAATCCTCGGTGAACCTTGAAAAGATGTCGTCCAACAAGGATGCGCCCTATCTTTCGGTGGTTCAGATGGACGACCCGGTGATGATACAAGCGGTCGAGGCGGACCTGCTGACCCCGATCACCGCGGAACCTGTGCCCAACATGACCGATCTGCGCCCGGATGCGGTGCATATGGATGGCATGTGGTGCAATTACGTCCAGCCCTGGGCCGGTGTCGCCTATAACACCGAATTCCAGCCCGATGGGGTGCAGTCCTGGGCGCAATTGTGGACCGACGAAGCGAAGGGGCAACTGATCATCCCATCGCTGCAGAACACCGAAGGGATGTGGACCCTTTTCGTGTCAGCCATGCTGGGGTCGGGCAAACCCTTTTCAGAGGCGCAATATGAAATCGACGCTGCATTCGCCAAACTGGAGGAACTGAAACCCAACCTGCTCTCGGTCTACACAACGATGAGCCAGGCGTTTAACCTGCTGGAGCAAGGCGAGATTACCATGCTGGCCGGTAATTTCTCGTCCTACACGCTGCCGCGCAAGGCGACCGGGGTGCCTGTTAATCTGGCTGCCCCGTCCGAGGGTATATTCGCCATGCCATCGGGCATCTGCCTCGTCAAAGGGGGTCCGAACCCTGAACTGGCCGAGGCCTATGTCAACGAAATGCTCGGGCCCCAGATGCAAACGGCGATTGCGGATTTTGCGACCTCGGTGCCCGCCAATACCACAGTCACCGCCGGTGCCATTATCCCCGACGGTGTGCCGATCTATTCACCCGACTGGTCCTTTGTTGCGGCAAACCGGCGCGACTGGATTGAGCGTTTTGACAAGTTGATGGCGCTCTGAACCCATGCCACCCCAAGTGCCGCGGAGCCTGCGAATGGGCAAATATCTGGACGTCACCGCTGTCGGCAAGGCGTTCAAAGGCACCACGGTCATGTCGGACATGCATTTTTCCGTAGCACGGGGGGAACTGGTTTCTCTGCTTGGACCTTCGGGGTGTGGCAAGACCACGCTGTTGCGCATCATCGCAGGGTTGACCCCTGCGGATACGGGCGATGTCCTGCTGGACGGGCGCGCGATCACCACAGTGCCTGCGCATCGGCGCAATATCTCCGTCGTCTTCCAAAGCTATGCGCTGTTTCCGCATCTGACGGTTGCGGAGAACGTGGCATTTGGACTGCGCGCACGGGGAACGGCAAAAGTCGATTGCGGTCCGAAAGTCACCGAGGCGCTCGCCCTCGTGCGGATGAGCGAATTTGCCGACCGCCCTGTTGCCGCCCTCTCGGGAGGGCAGCAGCAACGCGTCGCCGTTGCGCGTGCGCTGATTGTCGATCCGGTGCTGTTGCTTTTGGACGAGCCGTTTTCCGCACTTGACCGCAAGTTGCGCGAAACCATGCAGGTCGAGTTGAAAACGCTTTTGCGGGAGCGCGACATGACCGCGATTTTCGTAACGCACGATCAGGACGAGGCGATGGGCGTGTCCGATAGCATCGCCGTTATGAACGCAGGCCGGATCGAACAGTTCGCCTCACCAGCCGATCTATATGCCCGGCCCGCAAGCGCATTCGTAATGGACTTTGTCGGGCTTTCCACGCGGCTGACCGGGGAGGTCATCGACACAGACGCGGATCAATCCATCGTCCGGACCGCCTATGGCACCATCAAGACACCCGGCAAACGCCTCCCGGGAGAACGGGTAACTGTCGGTGTCCGCCCGGAACTCATCAAAACTGAGCCGGGGGAAAACAGCGTATCCGTCACGCTCGCAGATGCAATGATCCTCGGGGCGAAAACCCAGTTGCATGGGCGCGCCGAGGACGGGGATCGCCTGCTGTGCGAACTGCCGGGCATGGGCTGCGGCCTGTCTGCCGGGGACAGCGTGACGTTTGGCTGGGCCGCCGCAGACACCCTTGTCTACGAAGCGGCACCATGACGGGCCGGGCCGAGCGTATCGGGCTTCTCGCGCTGCCCGGCCTGAGTTTTCTGGCAATCATCTATGCGCTGCCGCTTTTCATGTTGCTGCTCAAATCATTCCAGATTGACGGTCAGTTTTCCGTGGCGGAATACGTCACCTTTTTCAGCGATGATTATAATCTGAACGTGCTGTGGCGCACCCTGCGCGTGGCCCTGCTGACCACGGGTCTGGCGCTGATCATCGCCTATCCCACCGCGATCATCATGGCGCGGGTAAAGGGGTTCTGGCTGTCCGTGTTTCTGGTGGCGATGGTGCTGCCGATGTCTGTCGGCGTTGTCGTCAAAGCCTTTGCATGGACGATCCTTTTTCGCACGCGCGGCATACTGAACGACACGTTGATGTCACTGGGCATCACCGATGCACCGATCCGTATGCTTTTCACCGAAACGGCCCTCGTAATTGGTGCCGCGAACGTATTCCTGCCTTTCATGGTGTTGCCGATCTACGCGGTGCTGCGTCAGATGGACAGCCGCCTGCCGGAGGCTGCCGCCTCGTTGGGGGCAACGCCGGTCTTTCGCTTCATGAACGTCACCCTGCCGCTCAGCCTGCCCGGCGTGGTCGCGGGATCCGCCTTCACCTTCAGCCTTGCCGTTTCGATGTATGTGATCCCGTCGCTCATCGTGGGGGAAAGGCAGCAAACCCTGTCCATGCTCACCGCGCGCTCGTTTCTCTACCTGCGCAATGAAGCACTTGGGGCCACGATATCTTCAATCCTGCTGGTTATCGCGATCTCGGTGGTTCTGGGGTCAAGCTGGCTTGCGAACCGTCTGGGGGCACGGCAATGACTGGAACGGACCGCCTTGCCCTCAGCCTGAGCTGGATTATCGCCCTGGGCTGTGTCTTTTTCCTGATGTTGCCGATTGTCATTACCCTTGCGGCGTCTTTTACCTCCTCCGCCGTCTACACGCTGCCGCCACCTGAATGGTCGCTGCGTTGGTATCAGTCGCTGGAGCGTCGCCTCGGGCTGTGGGACGCCGTGGCGCTGTCGCTCAACCTTGCGGTCGTCTCGACCATGATCTCGCTCGTGCTTGGGACGCTGGCCGCCATCGCTGTTGCGCGCGGGCGGTTTCAGGGACGCGAGGCGATTGCCACCTTTACGGTTTCGCCCCTGATGATGCCGGGGCTTGTGGTCGGTGTTGCCTTGCTGCAGTTTTTTCGAGAGATCGGCCTGCGGGACGCCTATTGGTCGCTGCTACTGGGTCATATCGTCATCACCCTGCCCTTCGTGATGCGCACGCTTCTGGCCTCCATGGCGGCCTTCGATTTCAGCCTTGTCGATGCCGCACGAACCCTTGGCCTGAGCTATCCGCGCGCAATCCTGCAAGTGCTGGTGCCCAATCTGGCGCCCGCCTACCTGACCGGTGGATTGTTTTCCTTCCTCGCGTCGATGGACAACTACCCGATATCCATCTTCCTCACGGATGCGCGCAACAAGACACTGCCGATCAAGATGCTGCAATACCTCGAAGAACAACCGGACCCGTCCCTTGCGGCGATCTCTTCAGGGCTGATCCTGTTGGCCTGTATCGTGCTCATCATCGGCTCCCGGACCGTTGGCCTGAACAGGATGATCCAGGGATGAAGACAATGGATACTGATGAAATGGTACAGACACTTTTATGAACATGCCCGCCTGCTGCCGTCATGAAAATACTTGGATCGCTTCCGCCACCGGTGGGGCGCAGTACGAAGGCATGCGGTCATGAGCCCTCTCGACGGTCCCATCTCGCAGCTTGTTGCGGCAGTTCAAACCGGCGCAGTCACGCCAAAGACACTTGTGAGCGAAGCGCTCGCGCGGGCCGAAAACCGCAACCGGGCAATCAATGCAATCTGCCAGATCAATCCCCACGCCCTTACTGAGGCAGAGCATGTATCCAAAAGGCTGCAAACCGGAGAGACACTGCCGCTAGCCGGCGTGCCTGTGCTGATAAAAGACAATATCTGGGTCGCAGGGCTGCGCTGCGCGCAAGGCTCAAGGCTGTTTGCCGATTTCATCGCACCGAAGGATGCCGAAGCGGTGAGACGCCTGCGCGTGGCAGGTGCCGTCATCATCGGGATCAGCACCTGTTCCGAATTCGCCTGCAAAGGGGCGACCAACTCCCCGCTGCAGGGGATCACGCGCAACCCGGTCAACCCGGACCTGACGCCCGGCGGGTCTTCGGGCGGGTCCGTCGCCGCGGTCGCAGCAGGGATTGTCCCGCTCGCGCTTGGCACGGATGCGGGTGGCTCGTCGCGCCGCCCGCCTGCCCATACGGGTCTGTGCGGTTTCAAACCGACGCAGGATCTGATCCCCTACGGACCATGCCATGATGAGCCGGTCTGGGGCATCTCAGTCATTTGCCCCATCGCGCGCCGGATGGAGGACATCAGCCTCGCCATGCAGAGCCTCGCCGGGCTGGAACCTGTGCCGGCCCCGATGCTGGAGATCGCCGCCTCATCGGATTTCGGCACGGGCCAAGCACTTGATCGAGATGTGGCGGCAAATTTTGACAAAGTGCTTGGGGTGCTTGAGAGCGCGGGCGTCTCGGTTACGCAAGCGCAGATTGACTGGCCCGGGACCATCAAGGGACATAGCATCCTGCCGCTTCAGTGCGCAGGTCTTGCGGATTTATACGGCGATATCTGGCGGGAAACACCAGAACTGTTCGACCCCGCGATTGCCGGGCAAATCGAAACAGGCCTGTCATTCACCGGGGTTGACGTGGCCGGGGCGCACCAGATTTCGCACCAAATGCGCGAAACCCTGCGGGCTGCACTGGATCGCTACGGCGTGATTGCCACCCCGACGACACCCTGTGCGGCATGGCCCGCCACGCAAGACGCCCCGACCCGGATCGGTGGCAAACCTGCAGGACCCCGGGACCATGCCGCCTTCACGCCGCAGATCAACCATGCTGGTGTTCCGGCCCTATCCCTCCCCTGTGGCACGGATGGCGAAGGGCGACCGCTTGGCCTGCAACTGATCGCACGCGCGGGCCATGACGCAGAACTGATTGCCCTCGCAGGGCGGCTGGAACCGGTTCTGAAGGAGATCGCCTGACATGCGCCTATTGCTGATCAATCCGAATACAACGCAAAGCATGACAGAGGCGATGACCACGGTCGCACGGCAGATCGCCAGCCAGCAGGCCGAGATCGTCCCCGTCACGGCTTGCACAGGCTTTCCCTATATCTCCTCGCGCGCAGAGGCTCAGATTGCGGGCGCGGCGGTACTTGATACCATTGCCAGTCACCAAAGCGATGTGGACGCGGTCATAATCGCAGCCTTCGGTGATCCCGGTCTGACAGCGGCACGCGAACTGTTTGATCTGCCCATCGTCGGTATGGCCGAGGCCGCAGTCATGTCTGCCGCGATGCTCGGAGAGCGTTTTTCGGTCGTGACGTTCTCGCCTCACATGTCGCGCTGGTACTCCGATTGTGTGCACCAGACCGGGTTGGGCGCCCGTTTTACAGGGGTACGGTGCCCCGTAACAGCGCCGGATACGCTCGAGAATGTTGCAACGGCACTCAGGCAGGACCTGATTGCTCTGGCGCGTGACGCCGTAGCGCTTGATGGTGCGGACGTGGTGATCATGGGCGGCGCGCCCCTGGCCGGACTGGCTCCTGTGATCGCGCGGGATGCGCCGGGTATTTTGGTCGACCCCATTGCGGCGGCGACCTTGCAGGCTTTGGCGCTGCTGCGCCTTGCGCCCAGCTACGACAATCGCACAAACCGCCCCTTGCACAAGACCTCAACCGGGTTGGGCACAGAGCTGACTGCCGTGATCGCCGGAGAAAAAACATGACCCATGACACCGTCATCGCCGGGGCCCGCGTCGTCACTGCGAGCGGGACCACAATATGCGACATCGGCATCACGCAAGGGCAGATCGCAACCCTTGGCAGCGGGTTGACGGGCACAGAGGTGATCGACGCCACAGGCCTGATCGCCCTGCCCGGCGGGATCGACAGCCATGTGCATATCTCGCAGCCTTCAGGCCCGGGGATTGAGATGGCCGATGACTTTATCTCGGGCACCCGCGCGGCAGCTTGCGGCGGCAACACGACCGTCCTGCCGTTTTGCCTGCCGGAGGATGGCCAAACCCTGCGCGAGGCGGTGGCGGCCTACCGCAAGAAGGCAGAAGGCAACTGCATGACCGACGTGTCCTTTCACCTGATCGTCAAGCAAACCGACCCCGTCACGCTAGGTCAGGACCTGCCCGCGCTGATTCAGGCCGGCTATACCAGTTTCAAGGTTTTCATGACCTATGCGGGCCTCGCCCTGTCAGATCGCCAGATCCTCGAAGTCATGGCGGTGGCAAAGGAGCAAAACGCCATGGTGATGGTCCACGCCGAAAACGAAGATGCCATCGAATTCCTGCGCGACCGGGCCGAGCGTGAGGGCGAAACCGGTCCCTACCATCATGCAACGACGCGGCCCGTCCCGGTAGAGCGTGAAGCGACCCATCGCGCCATATCACTGGCCGAAATCGCGGGCGTGCCGCTGACCATCGTACACGTCTCCAACGGCGAGGCGACCGAGGAGATCGTGCGTGCCCGCGCGCGGGGACTGACGGTTTTTGCCGAAACCTGTCCGCAGTATATCACGCTGACTGCGTCTGATCTGGATCGCGACGGGTTTGACGGGGCGAAATACGTCTGCTCTCCCCCGCCGCGCACTGCGGATGAATGGCCGAAGATATGGGCCGGCATCGAACAAGGTACATTTGATCTGTTTTCGTCAGACCACTGTCCTTTTCGCTTCAACGATACGGCGGGCAAGGATGCCCCCGGCGCCCGCAAGAGTTTTCGCAATATCCCAAACGGCATTCCGGGGGTCGAGACACGCCTGCCGATCCTCTTTTCCGAAGGCGTGGTGGCAGGGCGTCTGTCGCTTGAACGCTTTGCTGCGATCACCGCCACCAATCACGCCCGTCTCTACGGGCTTTATCCGCGCAAGGGGGCGATCATGGTCGGTGCGGATGCCGACATAACGCTCTGGGATCCGACGATAACCAAACCCATTCGCCAGGAGGATCTTCATCACGGCTCTGATTACACACCATGGGAGGGGTTCGAGGTGACAGGCTGGCCCGTGCGTACCATCCTGCGCGGAAGAACGGTCATGCAGAACGGCAACCCTTTGGGCGCGCCAATGGGCACTTATCTGGAACGCACCGCACCCGACATGCAGGTGTAGGCTCATGAGGAAAGTCCGCGACCGGTGCACCCGCCTTTGCAATCAGGTGGCACAACAGTTTGATTTTACGAAAACGCTCTTGTCGGTTTTCAGAGACGGTCGAATAATGTCGCGGACGCGGCAAAGGTCAGGTTCGACGGGCCGCACAGCAGAATTTCCGAAATCTTTCGAACGGCAGCTTCGACGAGAATGGCCGGGCACCCCTCAAGACGGAGCGGTGCCCGGCTTTGGGCTCAGGTCAACCTATGTCGCAGCTTGGGCAATCGTGACAAGATCAGAGCATCTATCGCGAGCACGGTCAGCAACGCGAGACCGGCCATAGGAAAGGCCATTGAAACCGCCAAGCCAACCAGGACAGCGCCTTGCCAGAGCGGCAGTTCCTTTGGCATCGGCGGTGCTGCGAGACGGCCAGCTTTGACGGGGCGACGTTTCCACCAAAGGACGATGGAGCTGATGCACAAAAACAAGACTGACAGGCAGACAAGCGAATTGGCAAGAACGCTCCACAATCCCAAGGTGCCCATGTGCAACGCGATACCGACTGCCATCGCCTTACCTGCCAGCGAGTAGTCCTCGAAGCGAACATCTGCCAGTATTTTGCCGGTGTACTGATCGACATGAACCGTTCGGTCTGACATCGGATCGGTGCTGTCGGTATTCATCGAATCCCGGCTGAGCGTCCAAACGCCGTCTTGCGATTGCGGCAGGTTGAGTTGATAGCGGGCGTCAAACCCGATCTGGCGCGCAAGCGCATCCACCGCATCAAGCGTCACGACGCCGTTTTCCACACCCGCACTCCCGACATCACTGCCCGATGCGGGCATTGGTGTCTGCTCAAGCACCCAAGGCACCTCGCGGCGGTCGTGGTTCATGCTTGCGTGGGTCTCATCCGACAATGGCACGTTGTCCCACTTTTCAGCCGGGAACTGGCTCCAGGCCTGCACCATCTTACCACCCCAGATACCGGCCCAGGCCAGTCCCGAAATAAGGAAGAAAACCAGGAACAACGACAGCCAGATACCGACAACGCCATGCAGTGATTTCCACAAGGTCCGACCGGGGCCAAAGCTTGGGATCAATGCACGACGCCAACCAGCGTCTCTTGGCCACCACATATAAAGCCCTGTGGCGATCAAGACCAAGGTCAGCGATGCTGCCGTTTCCAGAATCCGGTCGCCCGTGACGCCCAGCATCAATTCACTGTGGATGTTGTCGGCAAAGTCATACCACCCACTGCGGCGTGGGAATGTTTCAATGACCTGCGCGGTGTAGGGATCGACTGCGACCATTATGGCGTCGTCACCTGCGTCTACGCGAAACAGGGCTGCTACATCTTCTGTGCGCGGGGCGACGTATTGCTTTAACGTGCCGTCGGGGATGGCGGCAACAGCCGCCTCTGCCTGCACCGAGACAGGCTGCAGGATTTCTTGAGGAACGACCGCAGTGCGTTCCCCGTCACGCCCGTCGATCCAGGCGATCCACAGCATCGCCATGCCGGTAATCGCAAGTGTGGCAAGAAACGGGATAACGAAAAGCCCCGCATAGAAATGCCAGCGCCACGCTGCAAAATAGAGTTTGTTCGCGCTGCCCTCGGGCTGCGCATTGATGTCAGTCGATGTCATAAGTTGGCTCCAAGCCTCTGTGCCCGCATGAAGTCGGGCAAAAATTGAACTCTGATGGATGAGGTCAGGCTTGGGGTGGGGCGCGCGTCAGGCGTGCAGGATCAAGCGGACGGGTGTGATGCAACCGCTTGGCGATAAATGTGAATCTGCGCGTTTGATCCGATAGTTTGAGAGCGGTGCCATGGCAGTTTCGCGGCACCAGTGCTGCCCCGATCAACCGGCAGGCTTCACACTTCTGGCCCTGTGCTCCATCCTGCTCGCCTGAGCCGCCACAGATGTCTGCCAGCGAGCCACCCGCTGCAACGTAGGCTGCAAAACCCGGCGATAAGGAAGGTTGCATCGTCTTATGCGCAAAACCTGATACTGCCATCGCGAAAACCAATGCGAGGGGTGTGAGAAGCTTACAAAAGGTTGAAAGCACTGCTGGCATGCTCCGAGGATAGTCGATTCTGAGACGGTATACGAGAGGGCTCAATGCAAAGACACCTCGCAATGGAGACCTAAAGCGGTCATTGGAAAAGCAGCAGCGGAATGGCGCTCAGTCCCTCCTGTGCGACACTCGGGTTCAGCCCACACTGGGCCCGCTCTTCACTGTTTACCGGACCCTGCGCCCAACATGATGCGATCGGGGAGCGGTGAGAAAGGCGTGCGACCGCCCCTGCCCCAAGCCGACATTCAAATCACTGACCTTTTGATGGGCGCGGCACGGGACGCATTACTGTGCCAGAGTTGGTGATATCCTTGGGACGGTCCATATCCAACGCGCTTCGGCCCAACCAAATCCACATAACCGCCGAACGCACGACAGAAAGCGATTTCATGTTGCACATGCAATGCACAAGACGCCCCGCCGCAATTCGACGAAAAGCGCTCCCCGGATATAAATGGATGTGAGTGGCACCCTCTATTGCGTCGCTCAACTCCGGACAGGCAGCCGGAGAGCACTTTTGTTACACTGGAACAGGTGCGGTGCCATTCGTTATACTGTCGTGTCCGACGTTGCCGCGCGGCAGGTGATGAAAGCGCAAGAGATCGCCCGTTATTCTGGCACGACGATCAACATCCTTCGGCTGAGATGTTCACTGGTAAAGCGATCGGCCAAAGTGGCGCTGTTTCCCATGGCGACCGCCCAAGATATCACGGCCGCGCCCTTCTGGCTGCGCGGTTGCGGACTTTCGACTGGCAAATACATGAATGGTGGCGCGGGATGGCTGACCGCTGATACGCGATATGCCGCAAGGTATGGGCAGGGCTGGATGCATGGTGTTGCAGCATAGTTTGCGCAGTTCGTTAATGAGATGAACACGGAACCGGCAACGTTCAGCAGTTCGTGTCCACTGGTGAGGCGCGTAACATCGCACTGAACACCCCTGCCTTTGTGCGGATGGAAAGCCTGTCACCAAAGAGTGGCTTAGTGCGTCTGACGAAATACCTGAAACATCAAGTATCACGTAACGCGTTGAAATCTTTGATTTCAGGCAGCGTTACGTGATTCAGGTTTTTCGCATGACGCTTTAGGAAAGCCAGCAGTTAGACAGGTTCGGGAATTTCGCCTTCCCAATGTTCGCCCATGGCAACAATGCACGATGTTCCGTTTGTGTAGTTCTGTACAATGATCCAGTCACCGTTTCGTTGGGTGACCCAGATTTCAAGCAGCGTTTCAGGGTCACGCAGGCCCCTCCCCTGACGCTCTGCACCCAGATCATGCGTCAGCATATGCGCCATGCGCGTGCGGTCATCACAAGTCACGTCGCTCATCTGCGCATGCGCAAGTGCGGGAACGGAGAAGCAGATAGACAAGGCCAGTGCGTAGTGGAGAACCATATGAGAACTCTAATCGCCTGATTTCCAAAATGTAACAGTTTTATGAAGCGTTGTGTGTAACTGTGGCCACAAGGCAATATGCATCAATCATTGCAATATCCTGCGCCTACAGCGTTCCGGGAGTGTCATTGTTCTTTTACTTTTGTGTAAAGAAACTGACTCAAAACCGTCATCAAACCGTAGCTTCCGACAGTTACGCCCTCATCAAACATGGGGGCGATATGCTGAAGATTGATAAGCTGACCAAGCGGTTTGGGGATAAAACGGCAGTGGATGCCGCGAGTATCCGGGTCGAAAAGCCCACCATGATCGGCATCATTGGCCGCTCCGGTGCTGGCAAATCCACGCTCTTGCGGATGGTCAATTGTCTCAGCAACGCCTCTGAGGGCACAATCACCTTTGAAGGTGAAGAGATTACCGGGCTGCGGGGGGCTGCGCGGCGCAATTGGCAATCGCGTTGCGCCATGATTTTCCAGCAATTCAACCTCGTCCCCCGCATGGATGTCGTGTCAAACGTGCTGCATGGCACCCTGAATAAGCGGTCGACCTTTGCGACAATGTTCAACCTTTACCCGCAATCGGACATCCACCGCGCCATTGATATCCTTGACCGGCTTGGCATCGCCGAACAGGCGGCGAAACGGGCCGAGGCCCTATCGGGTGGGCAACAGCAACGCGTGGCGATTGCGCGCGCTTTGATGCAGGATCCGAAAATCATCCTCGCCGATGAACCTATCGCCAGCCTTGACCCGATGAATGCGCAAGTGGTCATGCAAGCCCTGCGCCGCATCCATGAGGAAGATGGGCGCATGGTCATCGCGAACCTCCATACGCTTGATACGGCGCGGCGCTATTGCGACCGGGTGATCGGGATGCGCGACGGGCGGATCGTTTTTGACGGCACGCCAGAGCAGCTGACCACCGATGTCGCGCGTGACATCTACGGGGCTGGTGCAGATTTTTCCGAAGCCGCCACTTCCACCGAAATCGAGACACTGGACAGGCCAGACATCCCCAAAGCGAAAGCCTACGCCTGAGCCGGTTTCAGCCTGCGCATCTGCTGCAGGCCACGTAAATCAACCCGCCCTGAAACAGCCGCTCTGCGGTCGGGCAACAAACCACGGAGATACCGATGAAAAAGACCCTCGCACTGGCGCTTGCCGCCTCCACAGCACTCAGCACAGGCGCTTTTGCTCAAGACATCACCGAATTCCGCATCGGGATCCTCGGCGGTGAAAACGCGCAGGACCGGATGAACAGCTATCAGTGTCTGGCGGATTACACGAGCGAAGCGCTCGGCGTCGAAACCAAGCTTTTCGCACCTGCCGACTATAATGGCGTCATTCAAGGCCTTCTGGGGGGCACGATCGACATGGCATGGTTGGGCGCATCCTCCTATGCTGCAACTTTCCTGCAGGACCCGGACGCGGTTGAGCCTGTTTTGATCAAGGTCAATCTTGATGGCTCCGTCGGCTATCATTCCATCGGCTTTGCCCGTGTCGACAGCGGCGTCACATCGCTGGATGACATGGAGGGCAAAGTGTTCGGTTTCGGTGATCCAAACTCCACATCTGGCTACCTTATCCCGTCCATCGAGATCCCGCAGTACAAGGACGGCATCACTATGGAAACCGGCGAATACTTCGGTGAAGTCAAATTCACGGGCGGTCATGAGCAAACCATCGTCGCCGTGAACAACGGCGATATCGATGGCGGCGTCACATGGGCCGATGGACAGGGCAACTGGGAAGACGGCTACAATTCCGGCGCGCTGCGCAAAGCGGTTGACGCAGGTCTCGTCGACATGAATGACATGGTGCAGATCTGGAAATCCAACGTGATCCCCGAAGGCCCCGTTGTTCTGCGTCAAGCCCTGCCCGATGGGGTCAAAGCCACAATGGTTGCGCTGGTTGATGGTCTTTACGAAGCAGACCCGGAATGTGCGTATGGTGTCGCTGCGGGCGATACGCTGGGCTTCCAGCCCGTCACCCACGCGATGTACGAGAGCATCGTGGCGGCACGCCAGTCCGTGATCGGCAACTAAGTCACTTCGCAACGTATCCGGCAGCCTCCATGGGCTGCCGGTATTCTTCTGTTTGGGGGCCGGGATGTCAGACATATCACTTAGCGGTTCGGCGCATACAATAGGCAACATACAGTCTGCCTATATGGCGCAGGTACAACGCCGCAGGCTCTATGGCGGTCTCACCCTCCTGATTTTCGTCGTTCTGATGGTGTCGGGCTTTAATGTCGCCGATGATCGCAATGCCGGTGGTTTCTGGGAAGGTCTGCACCAGATCGGCGACTACCCTGCCGATGTTCTGTCCGAAGCGTGGGAGAAACGCGCCGATCTGCCTGCGCTGATCGCCAAGTATTTTCCGGCCTTGGCGGAGACCATCAACATCGCGGCCGTCTCGACCCTGATCGGGGCAATGGGCGGTTTGTTCCTGTCGCTGCTGGGCACCCGCGGCTTGGCAAAATGGCCGCGTCTGATCCCCTTGTTCCGCCGCATTTCAGACATCATGCGCGCCGTGCCCGAAATCGTCATCGCGCTGGTTCTGATCTTTGTACTGGGTGGCGGCCCGGTGCCGGCCATGATCGCCATCGCCATCCACACGGCGGGCGCTCTGGCCAAGATGTTTTCCGAAGTCTCCGAAAACACCGACCTGAAAGCTGTCGAAGGGCTGTCCTCCACAGGTGCCACGTGGTCGCAACGGATGCTTCTGGGCGTGCTGCCACAGGTCGCGCCAAACTACCTGAGCTATGCTTTGCTCCGCTTCGAGATCAACATCCGTGCCTCTGCCATACTGGGCTTCGTTGGCGCGGGCGGGCTGGGATATGAGCTGCGCAATTCCATGGCTTGGGGACCGGGCCGTTTTGATGAAGCCGCCGCGATTTTCATCCTGCTGTTCGGAACGATCGTGTTCTTTGATCAACTCTCCAGCCGCTACCGCAACCGTTTGACCGAGGGGCAAGGCCAATGACGACCATTGATCTGGACGCGACCAAGTTTGAGGCCGAAAAGCTTTTTCAGCGCAAACGTTTGATTGGTTTTGGCATCCCGTCGATCATCGCCGTCTACTTCGTCTATATCTTCTTTGCGTTTGACCTGCCGGGTCTTGCCGGACGCGCCAATATGGAAAACGCCGTGACGCTGGCGTCCGACAGCTGGTCTCACAAGGTGCATGTCACCCGGGACAATAGATCGGGAGAGATCACCTATGCCGTCGAGGGAGAGCGCAAGGGCCGCTACCCCGAAGGTCAAAGACCCGATTGGGTGAGCGGCGATGATGCGATCATCATCGAACTGGGGCGCGCGCATATTGTGCGATACCTGTCAGACAACCGGACCGAGATCGAAATTCCCGGCTTCCCACTGATCAAGGCGCAGGCCGAGGGGCGCACCGTCACGACCAACCTGCCCGATGATCTGCCCGATTGGATTTCCGCCTCCGACCGCCGCGTGGGCATCACCACACCCGAAGGCCGCATCACCCTGACCGGCGCGCGCACCGAAGTGTTCAATTATTTCCCCGGATGGGAGCTGTTCTGGTTCACGCTCGACAGCCCCTATCATGGTCACAGCCTTGGCACGCTGTTGTTCGCAGATCGCCTGGACCCCGCAAGATCAAACATCTCGGGCGCGATTTCGGACTGGTGGAACAACGCCATGTGGCGGCATAAGGATGTGGCCTGGGCCATTGGCGAGACGATCCTGATGGCTTTCCTTGGCACGATGGGGGCGGCCATCATCGCCCTGCCACTGGGGTTTCTGGCGGCCAAACGGTTTTCGCCCTTCATGTTGGTGCGCGCCGCCACCCGCCGCCTGTTCGATTTTGTGCGCGGTGTCGATGCGCTGATCTGGACGGTGGTTTTGGCCCGCGCCTTTGGCCCCGGCCCGCTCACGGGCGCATTGGCAATCCTGATCACGGATACCGGCACCTTTGGCAAAATCTTTTCGGAGGCTTTGGAAAACGTGGATCAAAAACAGATCGAGGGCGTCGCCTCGACCGGGGCCAAACCCTTGCAACGCTACCGCTTTGGCGTCATCCCGCAGATTGTGCCGGTGCTGTTGGCGCAAATCCTGTATTTTCTGGAATCCAACACCCGCTCGGCCACCATCATCGGCGCAATCACGGGCGGCGGCATCGGCCTGATGCTGACCCAAGCGATCCAGACCCAGAAAGACTGGGAGGAAGTCGCCTATTATATTGTCCTGATCATCGCCATGGTGATGTTCATGGACTGGTTCTCGGGCTGGCTGCGCGGCAAGCTGATCGGGCGCAAGGACGCATGACACGCTTCCTGATGACCGCAAGCAAGCGGGGGATTTGCACCCTGATGGCATTGTCCTCCTGCGCGCCGATCCCGAAGCGGGGTAAGGCAGAGGTTGATCTTAACCCATGCGCGGATGCAGCAAAGATCGCGGCGAGAGCGGCAGCTTTTATGATTGAGCAGACCGATAATCCCAATTGGTGAAATGGCGAGGAACGAGTGTTTTGAATAAGACCAGATTGAAACCGGATGTCCCCTTCATTCATCCCGAGTGCGAGATCACAGATGCAACATTCGGACAATATGTCGAAATCGGACGCGGCAGCCGCTTGGCTCATTGCGACATGGATGACTATTCATATTGCGACCGATTTGCCGACATCGCCAATGCCTCCATCGGAAAGTTCTCCAACATTGCAGCCTGCGTGCGGATCGGCGCGACGGACCACCCGATGGAAAAAGCAAGCCTGCATCACTTTCACTATCGCTCAGCCGACTATTTCGACGATGCGGCGCACGATGACGCCTGGTTCGATCACAGGCGGAGCCGCCGCACTGTGATCGGCCATGACACATGGCTTGGCCATGGCGCGCAGGTCCGGCCCGAAGTGAACATCGGCCATGGGGCAGTTGTCGCAGGCGGTGCCATTGTAACCAAGGATGTGCCGCCGTTCATGATCGTTGCAGGTATTCCAGCTGTCCCACTGCGCCCCCGTTTTGCGCCCTGCGTTGCTGACAGGCTGATGGCGCTTGCATGGTGGGATTGGCCGCACGACCGCCTGCGCGGCGCGCTTGATGATTTTCGCACCCTTAGTGCAGAGGAATTTCTGGAGCGCTACGAGGGCACGGTCTGACACAAGACGTCACTTGGTTTAGCCTTGCGTCGTTAGGAAAAGGCAGCCAGATCAAAGGCGTATCAGAAAATCTTTAGGCTAACCGCTTCCAATCTGTCTTGGCATCGGTGCTGCGGGCTTATGGTTTTTCGCGGTTCTGGGGCGTTAAGAAACCGACCGTGATCGCTGATACCGCGACCATGCCTGCCGCAGTGCCCAGCATGAGGGCCAGACCGCCTGCCTGATATGTCAGGCCCGACAGCAAGGTGCCGGCCAAGCGTCCACCCGCATTAGCCATGTAGTAAAAGCCCACATCCATCGTGACCCGCTCTGCCTTTGTAAAGGACAAGATCAGGTAGGAATGCAGCGATGAATTCACTGCAAAGACCGCCCCAAAGATCAGCAATCCGGCGACAAGCGTGACGGTGAGCCACATGTGCGGCCCAGTGGCGGTGATCGCCGCGAGTGTCAGCACCGCCGGAACCGCGGCAAGGCCCCAGCCCCATGTGCGGGCCGCGCCGATAAGTTCCGCTTCGGACCGTTCCCTCGCCCGCAAGATGCGCGGCGCATTGGCCTGAACGAGACCGTATAGAATGACCCAAAGGGCCATGAACGTCCCGATCATGAAGAATGCGGCGCGGTTACCCTCGGTCGTCCCATCCGACAACACAGCGTAGAAATAGATCGGTATGCCGACAACAAACCAGACGTCCCGCGCCCCGAACAGGAACACCCGTGCCGCACTCAGCCAGTTCACGTTGGGAGATTTTGAAAACACTTCCGAAAATTTCGCGCCCTTGCGCCCCTTCGGCAGCCCCGGCGGCATGGCAATCAAAACCACCAGCAGAATTGCGGCTAGGATCGCGGCCATGCCCAAAACCGCCCAGACAAATCCAACCATCGCCAGCAAAATCGCACCCAGCAGAAACCCCGCACCCTTCACCATGTTCTTCGACCCTGTCAGAATAGCCACCCAGCGAAAGAGCGCGCCATCCTGTGTCGGCGCGAGCAATTTGACAGCGGATTTGGACGACATCTTGGCAAGGTCCTTGGCCACGCCGCTTGCACCCTGCACAAGCATGACAAAAACAACGGATGTGCCAATCGCCCAGCCCGGATCAAGCTGTGCCAAAGCCAGCAGCGCCAGCACTTGCAACCCCAGCCCTGCATAGAGCGTCGACGTCAGGCCGAACCGCGCGGCAATCCAGCCCGCGCTCAGATTGGTGAGGACGCCGGCGATTTCATAGAGGACAAACAGATAGGCCAGCTGGACCGGAGAGAAGCCCAGCGTGTGAAAGTGCAACAGCACCAGCATGCGCAAGGCACCGTCGGTCAGCATGAATGCCCAATAGGCCGCCGTGACCGCGATATAGGCCGACAGGCCCTTTGGGCGCGTGGCGCTTTCGCTCACAGACTGTCCCCGACCATGCAGGCCACATCCACCAGCCGATGCGCATAGCCCATCTCGTTGTCATACCACGCATAGACCTTCACCTGCGTGCCATTGATCACCATGGTAGAGAGCGCATCGACGATGCTTGACCTTTCATCATTGGTGTAATCAGCGGAAACGAGCGGGCGTTCCTCATAGCCGAGGATGCCATTCAACGACCCTTCTGACGCGGCCTTGAACAGAGCGTTGACCTCGTCAGCGGTGGTCTCTTGTTCCACTTCGAACACGCAATCGGTCAGTGACGCATTGAGCAGTGGCACGCGGACGGCGTGACCATTCAGGCGGCCCGTCAGTTCGGGATAGATCAGCGTGATTGCGGTCGCACTGCCCGTCGTTGTCGGAATGAGGGAATTCAGCGCCGAGCGCGCGCGGCGCAGATCCTTGGCCGGACGGTCCACAATGATCTGCGTGTTGGTCACATTGTGGATCGTCGTGATGGAACCATGTTTGATCCGTAGGGTATCGTGAATGACCTTTACGACCGGCGCCAGACAATTGGTCGTGCAACTGGCTGCGGTCACGATACGGTGACGCTCCGGCGCATAGATATCGTGATTGACCCCGTAGACGATATTGGCAGCATCCCCGTCCTTGACCGGCGCCGATACCACCACTTTCTTTACCCCTGCGTCGAAATAGGGTGCTATTTTCGCCTCTGTCTTGAACACGCCCGTGCAATCAATCACCACATCGACGCCCTCCAGTGGCAGCGCGGCGATCTCGCCTGTGCCGATGAACGGCAGGCGCTGACCGTCGATTGTCACGCTGTCAGAAGCATGGGCGAAATCGGCCTTCCAGCGGCCATGGACGGTGTCAAATTCCAAAAGATGGGCGTGCATCTCCGGATCACCCGCCGCATCGTTGATCCATGCGATTTCAGCCCCTCGTTCCAGCAGCGGTTTCAAGGCCAGCTTGCCAATCCGGCCAAGGCCGTTGAGTGCGTAGACAGTCATATCTTTGATCCTTTGTCAGTAGATTGGCCGATCCCGTCGACAGCTTGCTGCAACGCCAAACGGTCCAATGACGCAACAGGCAAGGCAGCAAAAGCGATCATGCGGTTGCGCAGCGCGGCGTAGGCATGGTGAAAGGCGAGGCTTTTTTCTGCATCTGAACCCACAACCGTCGCCGGATCAGGCAGCCCCCAATGTGCGCTGATGGGCTGGCCGGGCCAGGAGGGGCATTCTTCATTTGCTGCCTGATTGCAGACGGTGAAGACGAAATCGAAATCCGGGGAGTCCGACCCTTGGAACTCGGAAATGTGTTTGGAACGAAGAAGCGATACATCATGCTCCTTTTTTTCCAGCACCTTGAGTGCAAACGGGTTCAGTTCCGAGCGCGGCTTGGTGCCTGCCGAGCAGGCCGTAAACCGATCAGCCGCGAGGTCGCGCAAGAGAGATTCCGCAAAGATGGACCGCACAGAATTGCCAGTGCATATGAATAGTACGTTATATTTGCGATCCGTGACTGGTCCGTCTTTTTCAGGCGCCAAATATGCATTCGGCACACAAATTTCAGGCCTGCCCCGGCAACAGTCGTGGAAGAGATAGTCAAAAGTCTCGCGCGCGGCATCCATGTCGATGGCATACCGCAGGGACGTGCCCACACGCTTTTGACGGATCAACCCCGCTTGCATCAGGGCGTTCACATAGTTCGACAGCGTATTCCGCTTTAGCCCGAGCGCCTTGGCCAGTTCCGTCGCCGGAACGTGATCAGGATAGCGCCGCATGAGCAAACGAAACAGCGCCAGCCGTTGCGGGTGGCCGAGTATCGAGAGTCGGTTGGGGATCATTAATTCCATAATTCACGAATATACGAATTAAAGACTTCTGGAAAGTGAACCTTTTATGACACGCAGTACTGATGACCATAGGTGTGAGACTGATCAGGCGATCCACGACAACCGGCGAGCCAGTGCCCGGCGGGATGATTGATCTTCAGGTTTCAAGCGTGAGCGTTACCCGGTCCCCTGCAAACCAGGTGCGACCGTATTCGACGGGTTGCCCGCGCGCGCATTGATTTACACCGGAGGATTTCAGCAGCGGATCGCCTTCGGCAACATGCAAGAGCAGCGCGTGGGTTGGCATGGCGCGCACGGCCGTCAGGCGGGTTGAGGCACGTGTATAGTCGTCGATGCCCACAACGCTCAATGCTTGCGTGACGCTGCTTGTGTCCTTCAACGCAGCGGTGATCCCCAAAAGGCGCGTTAGCGGAAACAGGCTTTCAAATACCGCAATCGGCTGACCATCAGCCAGTGAAAGCCCGTGATAGGCACAGACCGGATCGCCTGCCTCAATCTGCAACGCCTGCGCCTCACCAATGGTTGCAGCGCGCTCGTCCAACGCGAGCACGCGCTTTTCTGGCCTGCGTCCTGCTGCGATCAGGTTTTCGTGGAAACGCACTCGCTTGCCGATGGGATAGTTGGTTGGCGTGGCCGCGACAAAGGCCCCTGCACCGCGCCGGGTCCGCACCAGCCCTTCCTCAACCAATACGGATATCCCGTGGCGCACCGTGTGGCGGTTCACGCCAAAGCGCTCTGCCAGCGCGGCCTCGGTCGGTAGCTTATCGCCCATTTTATAGCGCCCTTCGGCCAAGTCGCTGCGCAAGGCGCCCGCGATGGCCTTCCAGATCGGGGTTTTGTCAGAGCTGTCACGCAAAATTCACAAATCTCTTCTGTCATAAAGGTGGGGATATGATAAGATATGTATAGTTGTATAGGAAAGAGACAAGTTGTCGAGATGAAAGACACTGTAAGCGAAAATAATCCCCGCAAGGCGTGGATGGGCCTGCTGGCAAAAGCGTCCGAAGGCCGTGTGGCCGCCCTGTTGGATGCTGAAATATCGCGCCCTGCTTTCACATGGCTGCGCGCACCGGAGATTGGCAGCACGATGGTGCGCGCGCGCGCTGGTGCCACCGGTGCGCCCTTCAATCTGGGCGAGATGACCATAACCCGCTGCGCACTGACGTTGGAGACCGGCGAAGTCGGACACAGCTATATTCAAGGGCGGCGCAAAGCAGATGCTGAGGTCGCCGCGCTGGTTGATGCGCTTATGCAGACCCCAATGGCGAGCAGGCTGCGCGAGACGGTTCTTGAGCCTCTGGAAGCAGAAATGACCGCCATGAAAGCCGCCCGCGCCGCCAAGGCGGCCGCAACAAAGGTTGATTTCTTTACCATGACCCGGGGAGAAGACTGATGCAGGCAAACACCCTGTCCGGCGGCTTTACCGATCCGGCCACCCAGTCAGCCCACGCCTTTCGCAGTGTGATGGAGGCCATGGCGCGTCCGGGCACCCTTCAGGATATCGAAGGGGCCGCACCCCCTGCCCCTGTGTCGCCCGCGATGGGCGCTGTTCTGCTGACGCTCTGCGATACGGAAACACCAATTTATCTGGCGGGCGACATGGATTGCGATGCGGTGCGGGCGTGGCTGTCCTTTCACACAGGTGCCCCGTTTGTTGGCCCGGCGCATTGCATGTTTGCGGTGGGCAAATGGGACGCGCTCGTGCCGCTTGCGGTCTATCCGATCGGCACGTCCGAGTATCCTGACCGCTCGGCCACGCTGATCGTCGAATGCGACGCGCTCGTCACCTCAGGTGCAACACTGAGCGGTCCCGGTATCAAGGATCATGCCGCGCTTTCCTTGCCAGAAGTGGAGGCGTTTCAGGCCAACCGAACCCTATTCCCGCTGGGGCTGGATTTCATTTTCACCTGTGGCGAACGCCTCGCGGCCTTGCCCCGCTCTACCGAAGTCTCGCGCTCAAGTGTTCCAGCGCGCGCGCACGCAGGAGCATCCTGACATGTATGTAGCAGTCAAAGGCGGAGAGCGGGCAATCGAGAATGCCCATGCCTGGCTCGCCGAAGAACGCCGCGGTGACACGGATATTGCGGAACTCAGCGTCGCGCAAATCCGCGCGCAACTCAGTCTTGCCGTCAATCGTGTCATGGCCGAAGGGTCGCTTTATGATCCGGACCTTGCGGCACTCGCGATCAAACAGGCGCGCGGCGATCTGATCGAAGCGATCTTCCTCATTCGCGCCTATCGCACCACGCTGCCGCGCTTTGGGGCGTCCGAGCCTGTGGATACCGGCGCTATGGCCTGTGATCGCCGCATCTCGGCCACATTCAAGGACTTGCCGGGTGGGCAGGTCTTGGGTCCGACCTTTGATTACACGCACCGTTTGCTCGATTTCAAACTGGCCGCAGATGGTGAGGCACCCAAGGCGCCCTCCCGTGACGCCGAGCCGGGCAATGTCCCGCATGTCACCGAATTCCTGAACCGCGAAGGGCTGATCGAAGAGGCCCCCCATGACGACACACCGCCCCCCGACCTGACCCGCGAACCGCTTGAGATGCCCGCCGACCGGGCCCTGCGCCTGCAGGCGCTGACCCGCGCGGACGAAGGTTTTACCCTTGGCCTCGCCTACTCCACACAGCGCGGCTATGGGCGCAACCATGCCTTTGTAGGCGAGTTGCGGATCGGGTCCGTTCCGGTTGAGATGGACATTCCCGAACTGGGATTTGCCGTTGAGATCGCAGAGGTGACCCTGACCGAATGCGAAACTGTTAACCAGTTCACCGGATCGAAAACGGAACCTCCGCAATTCACCCGCGGCTACGGGCTGGTTTTTGGCCAGACCGAGCGCAAGGCGATCTCCATGGCCTTGGTAGACCGCGCGCTACGCTGGGAAGAATTGGGCGAGGATAACGTCGGTGCACCCGCACAGGACGCGGAATTCGTGCTCTATCACGCCGACAATATTCAGGCGACAGGGTTTCTGGAGCATATCAAACTGCCCCACTACGTCGACTTTCAATCTGAACTGGAACTGGTGCGCAAGCTGCGCCGCGAAGCGGGTGCGCAACAGATGCAGGAGGCGGCGGAATGACCGAGTATAACTTCGCTTACTTAGATGAACAAACCAAGCGTATGATCCGCCGTGCGATCCTCAAGGGGCTGGCGATCCCCGGCTATCAGGTCCCTTTCGCCTCGCGCGAGATGCCGATGCCCTATGGTTGGGGAACGGGCGGCGTTCAGGTCTCGGCTGCGGTGCTCACGCCCGAGGACAGGTTCAAGGTGATTGACCAAGGGGCCGATGACACCACAAACGCCGTTTCAATCCGGACCTTCTTTCAACGCACAGCGGGCGTTGTGACGACCACGGCGACACGTGACGCCACCGTGATCCAGACCCGGCACCGCATCCCCGAAGAGCCACTGCACGAGGGTCAGATCCTTGTTTATCAGGTGCCGATCCCCGAACCGCTGCGTTTTCTTGAACCCCGTGAAAGCGAGACACGTAAGATGCACAGCCTTGAAGAATATGGACTGATGCATGTGAAACTTTACGAAGATATCAGCCGTCACGGCCATATTGCGACCTCTTACGCCTATCCGGTGAGGGTCGAGGGGCGCTACGTGATGGACCCCTCGCCGATCCCCAAATTCGACAACCCCAAACTGGGCAATATGGCCGCAATTCAGCTTTTTGGCGCGGGGCGCGAGCAACGTATTTATGCGCTACCGCCCTATACCCAAGTGGTCAGCCTCGACTTTGAGGATCACCCGTTCGAGGCGTCGAAGGCCGATCACCCCTGCGGCATGTGTGGTGCAACCGACAGCTATCTCGATGAGCTGATCATGGATGACGCAGGGGGGCGGATGTTTGTCTGCTCTGACACCGATTATTGCGAAGCGCGCCGCGCCGCGGGCCACATAGGAAAGGACGCAGCATGACACCTTTGCTATCCGTTCAGGGCATCACCAAGCGATACGGCACTCATATCGGGTGCGCGGATGTTTCGTTTGACCTCTATCCCGGTGAGGTTATGGGGATTGTTGGCGAAAGCGGATCGGGAAAATCCACCTTGCTCAATTGCATGGCAGGGCATTTGGTCCCCGATGCCGGACAGGTGGTGTTCGACACCCGCACGGACGGCCCGCGCGACACGATCACCATGTCCGAACCCGAACGGCGCATGCTGGGGCGCACCGATTGGGCCTTTGTCCACCAACACGCCCGCGACGGGCTGCGCATGGGCGTGAGTGCGGGTGGCAATGTGGGCGAGCGGTTGATGGCTGTGGGCGAACGCCACTACGGCGACATCCGCGACAAAGCCACGGACTGGCTGGGCCGGGTCGAGATCGATGCATCCCGTGTGGATGACCGGCCCACGACCTTCTCTGGCGGGATGCAGCAACGCCTGCAGATCGCGCGCAATCTGGTGACGGGCCCGCGTCTTGTGTTCATGGATGAACCCACAGGCGGCCTTGATGTGTCGGTTCAGGCGCGCCTGCTGGACTTGCTGCGCGGTCTCGTGCGCGACATGGGGCTGTCAGCGATCATTGTAACTCATGATCTGGCTGTCGTGCGCCTGCTGGCGGACCGCCTGATGGTCATGAAGTCCGGTCACGTTGTCGAGGCGGGCCTGACCGATCAGGTGCTGGACGATCCGCAGCACGCCTATAGCCAGCTTCTTGTCAGTTCCGTTTTACAGGTATGAGCCATGATTGAACTCAAAGACGTTTCCAAAACTTTTACCCTGCATAATCAGGGAAGTGCTGTGATTGAGGTGATCAACGATGTGTCCTTCGCGGTTGCCCCGGGGGAATGCGTGGCGCTCACCGGAGCCTCTGGTGCGGGTAAATCCACGCTGATGCGGATGATCTACGGCAATTACCTGACGCAGGCAGGTGAAATTCGCATTGGCGGTTTGGACATTGTTCGCTCTGAGCCGCGCGACATTATCAAACTGCGCCGTGACGTGCTGGGCTATGTCAGCCAGTTTCTGCGTGTGGTGCCGCGTGTCCCAACGCTCGATGTCGTGGCAGAGCCTCTGCGCGCTTTGGGCGTACCGGCAGATGAAGCGCAGAACCGCGCATCGGCGCTTCTGACCCAATTGAACATCCCCGAAAGACTGTGGTCCCTGTCCCCCACAACCTTTTCGGGCGGCGAGCAACAGCGCGTGAACATTGCCCGTGGTTTTGCCCATGGCTACCCTGCGATGTTGCTTGATGAACCCACTGCGAGCCTCGACGCCGCGAACCGCGAAGTGGTGCTCTCCCTCATCGAAGACGCCAAGGCGCGCGGCGCGGCCATCATCGGTATCTTCCATGATGAGGCCGCCCGTGCCCGCGTCTGTGATCGCGAAATTGATGTCGGCCGCTTTACCCCCGGAATGGCGGCGTGACGCGGAACGCAACGTCCGCGGGACGCCTCATCGCGGTTGTCGGCCCATCGGGTGTCGGCAAGGACAGCGTTATGGCGGGCATGCACCGCGCCATCCCCAGTTTGCATGTGGTGCGCCGCGTTATCACCCGCGCGCCCGGTCTTGGCGGCGAAGACTACGACGCGGCGAGCGTGGCGCAATTTGAAACCATGGTTGAAAACGGGGCTTTTACGCTGCATTGGGGCGCGCATGGGCTGCATTACGGCATTCCGATCACCGTCAGGCACCACCTTGCGCAGGGCACCGATTGCCTTGTCAATTTCTCCCGAAAGGCTCTGCCCCAAGCAGGAGAAATGTTTCCACGCCTCGTTGTTCTCAACATCACCGCGAAACCGGAAACGCTTGCGCAGCGTTTGGCCGCACGGGCCCGTGAGACGGAAGAGGAGATCAGCGAACGCCTTGCCGAGGCTGACAAACCCTTGCCCGCCGGGCTCGAGGTGATCCACCTCGCCAACGATGGCCCGCTGTCCCAGACCATCGCCCGGGCGGCGGACCTGCTTCAGCCGGTGAGTGTGTAGCGATGGACCCCCTCAAACCGGCCATCTTCCCACTCACCGCACAAGGCGATCTGTTCCAGAACGTCATGCCCGTAAGCCAGACGCAAGGGCTGATTGAAACGCGTCGTTGCGCGGTGTCATCGTGATGTCATTCAAAACCCGGCATATCCGGCTGGGGTGTCTCACGGCCCTGCGCTACATCCTATCCGAACCAAGATGCGCCGAAATCAGCCAAGGGCCCAGTCGGCGGCACATAATAAATTGCAAATCGAGAGCATGACATGAATTCCCCTTTTTCCACGTCCTCTTTGACAAAGGCTTGTGACAATGGTGTGTCAAGCGATCTATGTCTCGCCAATGCGCAGCTTGTTTTGCAAGATCAGGTACTTACCGGTGCGGTGACAATCGAACAAGGCGTCATTTGCGACATTACTGAGGGGGATCATGTCCCGACCGGTGCCGTGGATTGTGCCGGTGATCTCGTTCTTCCCGGTCTTGTCGAACTGCATACAGACAATGTCGAACGCCATATCGAACCGCGCCCGGAGGTGGACTGGCCACATTTGCCCGCCCTGATCGCGCATGATGCAGAACTGGCGTCCACGGGTATCACGACGGTGTTTGACGCCATGCGGGTGGGCTCCATCCACAGCGGCAAGGGTCGCTACACCGACTACGCCCGAAAGCTTGCGGATGAACTCCTCGCAGCGCGCGCGCAAGGGTATTTCAAGATCAGTCATTTCCTGCATCTGCGGGCTGAAATATGTTCTGAGACGCTGCTTGAAGAATTGGCGGCGTTCGGACCCTCAGACAGGGTCGGCATCGTCAGCCTGATGGATCACACCCCGGGCCAGCGCCAGTTTCGTGACCTGACGGCGCTGAAAACCTATGTCGCCAAGAAACGGGGGATGAACGACGCGGAATTTGCCGAACATGTTGAGACCCTTTTGGCTTTGCAAAAACGCCTCGGGGCAAAACACGAGGCGGGTGCAGTGAAAGAGGCCCGCCGCCTTGGTGCAGTTCTGGCCAGCCACGATGATACCACGGCCGATCATGTCGAAACCTCCGCGGGAAACGGCGTGGGTTTTGCCGAGTTTCCCACGACGGTTGAGGCCGCCAAAGCCTGTCGCGTCAACGGCATTGCCGTCATGATGGGCGCACCCAACCTGATCCGCGGCGGATCGCATTCTGGAAATGTCGCGGCAGAAGATCTCGCAAGAGCCGATCTTCTCGACATTGTCTCGTCAGACTATGTGCCCTCGGCGCTGCTTCTGTCTGCCTTCCGCCTTGCAGATATCTGGAATGATCTGCCCCGCGCCATTGCAACAGTGACCAGTAACCCCGCAGACGCCGTGCGGTTGCATGACCGTGGTGCTTTGAAAACAGGTTTGCGCGGTGATGTCTTGCGTGTGCGCAAAATCGAGCAAACGCCTCTGCTCCGCGGCGTCTGGAGCCAAGGCAACAGAGTTGGCTGAGGCTTTTGGGAGTCTCGGCCGCACACGTACCACAGGTTTCATGAAACCGTTGGGCCATGGATATGCACCTCCATTGCTCGACGAAAAGAATGAACCTGCAGCGTAGTATGAAACTGAAAGCCCTTTACTGTGTGCAAGCCTTGCCGCTGCGTCTGGCTGTGCAGCGACACCAGAAACCAGAAAACTTGCCCTCATTGATGTAGAAGACATGGAACTGGAACCACTTGACCAAGTCGCCAGAGATGTCGCCAGAGCAGTTATCACTGAGAAGGCTCGGCTTTCGGCAAGTGTTCTTGACCACCTTTTTAGCGGGGTCTGGGGCCTCTTCGCCATCCCGGTTTCGCAATCGACAGGACGAACCAAAAATCCTGCATCGTCCAGACCCTCAAACCTACTACTCAAGCGTTGACCGCAGACAGTTTTTGCTACGACCAAACGCACCCTATATTGACATGTATGTTGTCAATTTGACATTATACATGTCATGAATAAAAATGAACAACTCTACAGGCTGATATGGCTATCGCGCCCGCTCATGCAGGCTGCGGAAGCCGTTGTCGAGCGCGGTCTGGACGGTACCGGGCTGACGGTTAGAACGCGCGCAATTCTTGAAGTTCTCTCCACGCATGGTGAGGCGACGGTCCCCGATATCGCGCGCGCTCTGGAGATAAACCGACAGTATGTCCAGTTGATGGTCAACGAAACCCTTGCAGAGAAGCTGACAATCAAACAAGCGAATCCACGTCATAAAACGTCAACCAAGATCGCGCTGACGCAAAAGGGTCGTGCATTGATCGAGAAGGTTGTTTGCAACGAGATGGAGTTGGTCCGCGCGATGGCTGAACACCTCAAAAGTACCGATATTGAAACAGCTCTCGTTGTGACCTCAACGTTGATTGAACGACTTAAATCCAACACAGGAGAACCCCGAAAATGAGTTGGCTACTACCCGCTTTCATGGTTCTTGCCCCTGCACTTTGGTTTGCTAACGGGATTCGGAAGATCGGAAAGATTAGTTCAGGAGACCCAATCGGACCGCGACCCGGCACGGCGCTGTTGATGATTGATCTGCAAACCGTGTTCTGGGCGTCCGGGATTTTTGGCGAGAGCGTGAAAACAAAGGCCAAAGCGACCATTCTATCAGAAGCTGAGGCTGCCAAGACAAATCGCATTCCAATCATTGCTGTCAGGCAGGAATGGTCAATCCCGTCAACGCAGGCCATTGCAAGGCTTTTGATGAAGGGTCAGGCGGTCGCAGGGACACCGGGCACTGAAATCGCCAGCCCTTTCAGCGATCTTGCCGACCACGTCCTTGTAAAACGCGTTCAGGACGCGTTCGAGACCGGTGAGTTAGACAAGCTTCTCGTGGGTTTGGACGTTGGAAAGCTCCGTATTGTTGGGCTTGATACCAATTACTGTGTGGCCAAGACCGCGCTGGCCGCACGCCAGCGCGGATTTGAAGTTGAGATCGTCACGCGCGGTGTATTGTCTGCGGATACCACTGCTGCGGAAAAAACCCTCAATATGCTGCGGACCCGGCTTGTGACGCTGGACTAACGGCCAAATACTCATAGAAAAGGCACCCCAGTGCACTCTTTTCGTACGTCTTGCCCTGCCGCACGTTGATATGTGTCCATTCCTCGGTGACTTGATCCAGCTCGCTTGATGGATGCATCCCCAATAGAGCGAGAGAGACGACAACGACCAAAACCAAAAGGATATCAAGTACTGGCCGAATTTGGTCTTGCGATCCAGAGAGAACGAGAAGCTCTGCAAAACGTAAAAACCAATGGCGACGGCTAGTAAGACGACCCAACGCGGCGCCAGTCCCTCTGTGCTCGAAACGTGTTGCTTGAGCAGAGCGATATGTTCCATCTGAGCCCGAAAGACCAAACGGCATAAAGGGACCGTTGGAGGACAAGGGCTATTGTCAGAAAGGAGAAGCCGTAGTGCAGCAGCCAGACTCCACGCGTCTGCTCTCGCTATCCGCGACCGGGAAATAGAGACCGCAGCATCAATCAACCATGGCAAGATACCTGCACCAGCAAAGCCACTAGCTCCGATCCTCAAGCAGCACATTGACATTCTCAACCGAGTTGAGCATATGCTCAATTAAGTAAGCGGTCGTGCTTTGGTGAGAACAAATCGTGGCAAGAATCAAATGATTTTCGATCTGGAGAATTATCTGAGTTCGATCTGGCGCATTACGGTCGAACGGGGTGATATCGCGCCCCTACCGGATGATGGCGCGCAGATAAACGCTCATGTCGCAATAGATTGGAACCCAGATGGTGACTCAACGATCCCGCGCGCGCCTGCAGCATCATTGAGGGATATCTGCTTCCGCCTCAACTCACCCCGATTGGACGGCGTTCGAATCACCACGAGACACGCACCTTGGGCATTTGCAACTACAGAGGCAGATTGAAACAGACCAAGGCAAACGCGACATGAAAGGCACTCATCCAAACATCGACGTTATCGCAAGGATCGACACGGCTGACATGATCGCCAGTGCGGATGTGTTTCATCCAGACGTCGTTTGGCATTTTTTCAACCCCGACGCGCCGGAATTGGCAGGATCTTACAAAGGTATGGCTGGAATTGCCGATTTCTTCCAGAAGGTCCGTAGTTACGGCAAAGGGAATTTTGTGATTCAGCCGCAGGCCGTTCAGGCTGTTGGAGACGAGCTTGTGGTAGTGCATAGCCGCAACCAACTTGGAAAAGGTGAAAAAGTAATGGAGTTTGATGTAGTCGTGGTTTGGCGCATTATCGACGGAAGGGTCTCGGAGGTTTGGGATATCCCTGCAACGCGAACGGCCTGAGCCAACCGGTTGGAGGCCCGTCCGGCCCTGCGAAGGTGCCCTTTCCATGAGGCACATAGCAACTATCGGCACCGTGTCAGATCAAACCGCCCCGCTTTCTTGAATTGAGAACCATCAAACAAGACACTGATTACCTTGACTATACGCGGTTCTGAAACCGTACGTCCGAAAAGGAGAAACCGAATGCCATTTGCTCTGCCAGACCCGAAACGTCGAAACCCCCTCCTCTTTCCTGACGGGTCACACGATCCTGCAACCGTCTTTCTCAATCAGGTCATCGATCATCCCAATATCGAGATCGGTGACTGGACATATTATCATGACCGACGCCTGCCCCAGGACTATGCGGAAACTCTTGCACCCTACCTGTTTCAGGGAGCGCCCGAACGCCTTATCATCGGGCGTTTTTGCCAGATCGCGCAGGGTGTAGAGTTCATCACGGCGACCGCAAACCATCCGATGTCCGGTGTCTCAACCTACCCTTTTGCAATTTTTGATCCCCCTCGGTTCGCAAGCTACCGATCGGACCTTCCTCGCGGGCACGACACGATCGTCGGCAATGATTGCTGGATTGGACGTCGCGCGACACTCTTGCCTGGCGCAGAACTTGGAAACGGCGTTATCGTAGCCGCAAATGCAGTTGTCCGCGGAAAAATCCCTGACTATGCCATCGTTGGCGGCAACCCGGCGGAGGTTATCCGCATGCGCTACACCGAGCAGGATATCGAAACGCTGCTTGGGCTTCGCTGGTGGGACTGGCCGACGAAGGCGATCGAGAACGCTATTCCAGCCATCGAGGCCGGAGATGTGGCGGGCTTGCGCGCCGCAGCACCGTAAAGGCAGTATCCAATGACCATGACGGCACCATCGCGCATCGCACAGGTCTGTAACAGGATTGAGGCGGACATTGCAGCACCCTGGCGCACCGCAGACCTCGCGCGTGAGGCCGGAATGACGCATCATCACTTCCAACGGCAATTCGCCGCCTAAACCGGCAAAACTGTGGCAGGTTACATCCGCAGTCGTCGGTTAAGGCGCGCCGCAATCCTGCTGCATGAACTGACATCACGCTCAAAACCCTGCCGGTGACAGTGCTGGACTGGCCTGTGGTCACGCTTCCCATCGGGCGGGACTCAAATGGTTGCCAATGGGTGCGCAATTGGTCGGTAAGCCGAGTTTAGACGGGCGCTTGCTGTCAATCTCGTCAAAAGTTCTGGCGGCACTTTTGTGATTGGGGTGAACCGGCCCAGGCATGCCTGCCGGGCCGGGCATGCCGCATTATCTTGTCACAGCGAAACAGTACTCGGCACCGTGGCACTGGAAGCTTCTATCCAATCCGCCAGATCTCCGTACAGCTCCGCACTGTGCGGATCGTCAAGGAGCCAATGGCCACTTCGTGGATACATCCGAAACGTAGAAGGCACGGGCGACACCGAATAGTACTCCGCAATCTGCCGCACGACTGTCGCAGGCACCGCGCGGTCCCGACCAGCAGCAACGGTCAGCGTTGGGATGCGCAGGCTATCTGGCGCGATGTCGATGCCCATGGTCATATCAGCAAAGAGCTGCCCGGGCTCGTAAACCATGTCACGCAATGCCCGATCTTGCCGACGTTTCGAAAGCGGGTAGAGAAGTACATCCCTCGCACCACGACGCCAAGCTTTGTGAAACCGCGCTGTGTCTCCGGAAAAAAGTACATTTGCGAAACACCAAAGTATCCAAGGTGATCGGTTCGGTATCGCCTTGGGCGGTGCCGGGGCGAGGAACACTGCCTTTGTGCAAAGACCCTCCGCTGCCACGATCTGCGCAATGAGACCCCCCATGGAGTGACCAATTACGACAGGAGGTCGGCCTGTCCGCGACGTTGACGCCCGGCATAATGAGCGGACCTCCGAGACGAATTCGTCCAATCCCTTTGCAGGCGCTTTCAACCCGGGCAGACACTTTGGCCGATGCGCTTTTAGTAAGGTCGGCGCGTGACATTTCATCCCTCGCGCGTCGAGGTAGGCTCGTAGCGGGTCCCAAACAGTGCCCTGGCATCCCAGTCCGTGGATCAAAAGGACTTCATCCTGATGCATTAAGGCGCTTGAGGAACTCTGTGTTGCACACATTCTTGCCTATTTCCTTATCAAGATTGATTTTGGCGGCCCATGGCTTCACGCCGCCCCTCTTCCGCCTCAACCACTCGCTCAGCGACCCCAATGGAATTTGGAGGGTTGGATGCCGAACCAACAAGTGAACCTGATGCAGCGAAGGTTTTCCTGCCCGCCCCGTCGTCCGCAGCGACAGCTTCATACGTGTTGCCGTTCCGATTGCTTTGATCTCGTGACGCTTTGCTTGCCGCCTGCATTCGCCGGTATTTATGCTGTATTCGGCTCATCTGAGGCAAGGGTGGAAATGCTTTGCGGTATGACGCAAACGCTGGTCTTGTTAACGTCAAAATCTCACAAAGCTCCGCCGAAAAACTGGCTGCCGAACGCCTCGGCCAAGCCGGTTCTTTCGGCGCCGAGGTCCACGAAACTGCGCACAATTAGTGCGGGTTTTTGCAGATCCACGCCCCCATTCCGCCGTTTCGAGGTGCTGCGGCATTGCCGTCGGTTGGCGTGGTGACAGACAACATCGGCTTTGTTGGATATTTGCGCCATGCGATCGTGCAGTCGAGTGTTCAGGTGCGCTCTGCTCCGAACTGCGCCTCCGGCCTGTCACAGAACGCACCTGCTCTCTCCAGTATATTGGTGCCGGGGGTAATCTAGCCAACCACAAAAGCCACCTGCCTGAATGCGGTTGGTGTGTCATGAGTGCCGCCGCTGTGTTTGTGTCGATCGGGTATCGTTGCGCGTCACTGCAGCGGCCTCCATCGACCGCCAGTGATGGAGAACCTGTCGGCTGTCGATGTCAAAGGAAAACCAGTAACCGCCGCCGTTCGCTTGATCGTATCTTCGGTCGATCGGACGTTTGGTCAAAGCACAGTAGAGCAGCGTGCCCACAGCACCATGTCCGACAAACAGAACATCTCGGCCGCTGTGGTGCCACAGGAACTCAATGACCTCGCGCAGGATACGTGCCTGTGCATCCTTGGCCGTCTCCCAGCCATGAAAGCTCTCATTTGGCCGTGCAAAGAAGCAATCAGCCGCCGCCTCAAACGCGGTCGGTGGAAGAAATCCGGTCGCGCTCCGGTCGTTTTCATGCATGTTAGGTCTTACGTCCACAGGACAGGCCCACGCTGCGGCGAGGGATGCGGCAGTCTCAAGTGCCTTCCGTTCAGTGCTGGTCACGATATGCGTCGTGTTCGGCCAAGGGCAGGCGCACGCAAGGTGCTCGGTTCGGTCGCGACCGACCCGCGACAGCCCCCATTCAGGTATCGGGATGGTTTGATCTATCACGACCTGCGGGTGCGTCAGATATCTGGCAATTCTGTTCATCTTTCATTCCAGTCAATAGATCCAACAGCGCACTCTGTTGGGATTAATAGCTACTCTCAAAGCCGGTCTGCCAACGGCCATGCGCATTGGCCTCGTTAAGGAGAACCAGCATCGATCCAGTCGAGCAACGGCCGCATCCACAAGGGATCAGCGGCATAGAACAGCCCGTGGCCCGAACCTTCGTGGAAGACCATCGATAGAGGGCTGTCGAGCTGCGGGTTGCGTTCAAACAACGGGGAACATGGGAAACCAAGGTCATCGGCAGTATCGGCCATCGACAGTACGCGACCCTCTAGGCCGTCTGCAGACAGATCTTCCCCTGATACGGCCTCGCCAATGCAACCGGCGAGGATCGCGTAGTTGACATCTGGCTCGTTCAGCTGTCGGGCCGCGCGAAGGGTCATGTATCCACCTTTGCTGAACCCAACCACCGTGATGCTTTCCTCTGGGACGCCAGCATCTTGCAAGGCTTGGACATGCCCCACAATCGTGCCGACATAATCCAGCCCACCGGGGTCGCGCAGTTCTGCAATCACGACATGGCCCCGTGCCGAAAGGCCTTCCGTTATCTCGGCGAATTCATAAGGACCAAACCGTTCCGACACCGCCTTTGGACCTTCGTGCTCGATAATGCGTCCGTGAACGTAGATAATGTAGCGGGCGCTGGGGTTGATATGATCTGGCAGTCCGCGCAGCACGGTTTGCGCGGCTGCGGTCCCTGCGAGGGCCGATAGTGTTAAAGCAGCCACTGCGGCTAAATGCCAAGCGCTGATATGTCTGTGCCGAAATAAGTGTTTCATGGTTCTTTTCCATTTCTGGGGGGGGCGACAGGTGTGCCGCTCGGTTAACAAGATGCCTGTTTAGTAAACGCGGCGCTTTTCCATTCATGCTTGTTTGCGGGAACCCGCGCCGATCTCAAAGCCGCATAGACACCGTTTAGTCCGGCAGGACCTTGCCGCGTCCGGGCGTTGCCTGCGTCCTCAATCGCTTTGCGTGATCGCGACGAATACAGCGACTGCGATGGCAACTAAAATAGCAAAGAAGGAGCGTTCTTTTCTCTTCATGGGAAGCCTTTCATTTTTTGTGTTTCTCATTCGAGCGGGTTCCGCTTCGAGTGCGGGCAAGGAACGTCTCGATTGTACGGCGCAGACCATCTGGATTGTCGATGTGCAGCATGTGCCCACCGTCAAGGGTCTCGAATTCGGCACCTTTGAGCGAATTTGCGATGAGGCGCGCACCTCGATGCGTTGCCGTGTTTTCTGTTCCGACGATGACCAGTGTTGGCGTTGTCACCTTGGCCAGATGACGTCTTCCATCATAAAACCGGGCGGCATCAAAGGCGGCTACGATCTGGTCACGCTTCATTCGTGAAAGCCAGCGACGCGTTTCTTTAATGGCAGGGCGCGATTGCCCGGCGCCTGCCATGCGCTCCAGCAAAGACCTCGGCAGATACTTCAGCACGGGGCGCGCAACAGGCGGACCAACGCGTCCGATCCAACGGTCGCGCACTGTCGAGACCGCTTCGACCAGGATGAGCCCGCGCAACCGGACCGGGCTTCGCACCGCCAATTCAAGAGCGACCATACCGCCGAGCGAATGACCGACCAAAACCATATCGTCTTTCAGCAACGGAAGCAGCCTTTCGGCGAAGCTTTCAACCGTGGGCGGCAGTGCCGCATGCGCAGTGCCGTGTCCCGGCAGATCAGGCGTCACCGATTGTGGAAGATCGGCGGTCAGCGGCTGCCACGTCTGGCCCGATAGCCCTGCCCCATGAATCCACAGGCTTCTGGCCCTCCGCAAAACGCGGCATTCATCGGATTGCATATTGCTCCCCCTGCATTTTCAACGCGAGGACGATTCGTGCAGCGACGCGGCGACCGCTCCGAATTGCCCCCTCAACATACCCTGCAAAGATGTCATCCAACTCGGCCCCGGCAAACTGAACGGACCCTTGCCAGTGCGCCAAACGCGGAACGGTGTCAGGCGGTTGGTCATGCCCCACATGGGCGTTGTAGCCACCCCCACTGCGTGGATGGTCCACCCATAGTGCTTCATCCACATCGACCGGGTGGCCTGCAGGATCGCCCAACACCCGCGCAATATCCCCCAAAAGCAGAGCCTGTCGATGATCTTTGGATAAATTGGCACGCTTGCGCGCGACCGGCCCCCCAAAAAAGGCGGTCAGTTGAGGGTTGCCCCCGGTATCATAGCCGGTGTCGCGCACTGCCAAGCCCGCTGGCGACGCAAATGTAATTGCACCGCTATACTCCTTATGCCGCCAAAAAGGGCGATCATAGACCAGCCTCGTCTCGATCATGTCGCCCGCTGAGAAGGCAGATAAAAGTCGATCAAGCGCTGCGTGATCAGGGAAGTCGATCTGAATTTTGTGCGCGACGGTTGGTGGCACAGCAACAATCGCCTGCGATGCATGATAGGTCTTACCCTCGGCAGCAATCTCCAGCCCCTCCGGCGCGCAAGAGACACGGGAAACCGGCATGTTCAAAACCGGCTGACGTGACAGTTTTGACGCAATCGCCTCGACGATCCGTGACATGCCGGCTGGAAATTGGAACTCAGCGTCCCCGCGTTCTGAGGCATAGGCCGCAAGGCCCGTTTTGACAGCCAACGTGCTCATCGCATCAGGATCAGCGCCATACTGCTCTGCAAGCATCGTGCGTGCGATTGCTTCATCTTCGGGACACAGCAGAAGCCGCTGGATAGCGGCCCCAAGACTGTCCTTTGGTGGCTTAATCCGGGTCGCCGCCAATGCGAGACCACGCCGCAACTCTCCCACATCCTCCCTCGGGCTTTTCCACCACCTGTTAAGCGAGCCGAGAGAGCGCACGATTTCCGGCGGGGATGCCCTTGAGCGGATCGCATCGTTCATCAGGTTTTCTAAGTCTTCCGCCGACACAAGGTCGGTGTGCGGGAGAATGTCCCCGCCGACGTAGCACAGGTCGCACCCCGTGGACGGAACCGAAGCCACATGCAGTTTTTCTTGCGCGGACAGCTCCCGCACCGCCGTCATGTCCCCATTGATCATTTGAGCACCTCGTTCGAAGGGAACCTGACCGGCATACGCCACGCTGTGAACGCGCCCGCCGATGCGGGATTGCGCTTCAAGCACGAGACACGACACACCAGAGGGTTCAAGTGCAGCAGCGGCGGCAAGACCAGCAGCCCCCGCCCCGACGATCAAAACCTTGACATCTTCGACCATATTTGACCCACTCAGAGCTGAGCAATCGCTCAGTTGAGCAATTGCTCAAATTCGTTAATGGTGTCAAGGGGGGGCAACATGAAGCGTTTGTCAGGTGAAGAACGTCGCGCACAAATCGTTGAAAGTGCCTATACAGTTATTCTCGAAAAAGGGCTGGCCGGAACCGCGACGCGAGATGTGACGCGCAAGCTCGGGGTCGGCTCGGGCCTGCTTCACCATTATTTCCGCTCTTGGGGAGATTTGCGTGCCGAGGTCGTAAAAACCTTCATCACCAAGGAAATAGAAGCATTGAAACACGCTCTGTCAGACTCCGCATCGGACAACATGTTGGAGCGTTTCATTGACTGGATGATCGCAGATCCTGAGTTCCGGTTCTGGCGGCTATGGCTTGATGCCATCGAGGAAGCGCGACGGGACCCCGAACTCGCAAGCATCGTGCAGGAAGGGCATGTGCAATGGCATGAAACGATCACAAAGCTCATCCGCCAGTCCGTCGATGCAGGGCTTGGAACGTGCGAAACTCCGGAAAACGCCGCATGGCGCGTTTCAGCGCTTATCGACGGCCTTATGGGAATGCTGGCGCTGGACGGTACGCCCCTGACAAAAGAGCTTGTCAAGAAGCTCCTACACGAGCAGGTCGCCATGGAACTCTGCCGCGACATACGGTGATCTCGCGACGTAAGGAAAACGCGCCAGTGTCCCCCGCCGTTCGTTTTCGCTAGCCCGCGGGTCGCCACCATCGCAATCCGCGTCAGCTTTATCGGTGGTCTGGGCTGAGAACTGCATTTCACACAGGCCGATCAGGTAGCGCTTGATCGGGCGACGATCGCTGAATTTCGCAACTTTGGGGCGCCCGGTCGGCAGTCGCCACCTCGGCTCGCTATGGGCCGCAAAAGAGTACGGAATCTGAGGCCGCGAATACAGCCCTGAATACTGGCGACACGAAAGCGGCCTCGACAGGCTGGTCAAAGCCGATATGGGGTTCCTCAATAAAGAAGCCTTACAGGGTATCGCTGATACGCCCATGCGTGAGCAAATGGTCTTGGTGAAAACTTGGACAATCACAGCCGACGCCTCCGGGCACGAGCCGATCTGTTTGCCGAATGGTATGCACCATCCTGTCGATGGGGGATGATATCCCACCTGAAGAGTTTCGAATCCTTTTGGAGTGCGATGCTGTGTGTGGTGACCAGTGGTCTAAGAACGTTGCAAGCCATAAAAATCGTAGCGGCACTGCCGCTTTCCGCTATGCAGGTATTCGCAGTCTTTGAATTCGTAAGGGCGTTGCACAAGGATCACGCCGTTCTCGAACCTGAGGGCCGCCGGGAACGGATATGGCTGCGCCTGCAGGTGATCTGGGCGCTACGCTTGCCTCACACCAAGGGGGCGCAAATCTTTCGAGACATGCTCAGTAATGGTGAGCGATGTTTGACTGGCACCCTTCTGTGGCTCAGGCTTGTGTTGACCCTGACCATCGGCCCCCTCACCTGTCCGCTCCCCCCATCGGCAAGGTGCGTCGCCCTGATGCCCTCACACGACGGATCGACGAGACCTGCAAAACGGATCGCGGCATCGGCAGGGAATGATCGCTCTTGTTATTTGAAAGCCGCATGGCAGTTCGCGTATTGTTTTCCTCCAAACAAATTGCCCTTCGCCATTTGTTTTGCGGGCAACGTCAGTTCATCCTGCATTCCATTCTCTCAACCCGATTATTCGTGTTGCCTACCGATAGCTCCCGAACGTAGGGTGCACGAGACCAGGACGAAAAATCCAATGAATTCAAAAGCTGCCCGGTTTGACAGGCTCTTTGACGGTTAGTGCGAATGGAAAATACTTGTCGATCAATATCAAAATCTTGAAAAACGCATTGGGACTCGAGTGGAAATAGCAGCACAAGGAGCGGACGCGGTGGCTTCGGTTGAGCCGGTATGAGCGCGACACTGAAAGCCATGCTATGGATGTTTGGATCCATCGCGTCCTTTTCCACGATGGCCGTGGCTGGACGCGAAGTCGCGAGCGAGCTTGATACCTTTGAAATCATGATGTTCCGCAGTCTTTTCGGGGTGATCATCGTGCTGATCATCGCCGTATGGGCGGGCACGCTAAATCAAGTGAACACGGGCAATATGCGGCTGCATTTTGCGCGTAACCTCGCACATTTCACGGGTCAGAACCTGTGGTTTTACGCGGTCACGGTTATTCCGCTTGCACAGGTCTTTGCGCTGGAGTTCACCTCACCCCTGTGGGTTATCGTTTTGTCCCCGTTGATCCTCGGCGAAAAGCTCACCCTCATGCGGGCTGTGGCGGCCGTCATGGGATTTATCGGCATTTTAATTGTAGCCCGCCCCGATATGGCAGGGATCAACGGCGGTGTCGTGGCCGCCGCTTCCTGCGCGATTTTCTTTGCGCTCTCGATCATGCTGACCAAACGTCTGACACGCACCCAAGGCATCACCTGCATTCTGTTCTACCTCACCGCGATGCAGCTTGTTTTCGGCATTATCGCCGCTGGGTATGACGGCGATATTGCCATGCCCTCTATGCAAGCTTTGCCTTTGGTCATTCTGATTGGCGCGGCCGGTTTACTTGCGCATTTCTGCATGACTAATGCGCTGGCGCTGGCACCGGCAACCGTGGTCGTGCCCATCGATTTCATACGCCTGCCTGCCATCGCGATCGTCGGCATGTTGCTATACAACGAAGCGATTGATGTCTGGGTGTTCGCAGGTGCCGCCGTCATTTTTGCGGGCAATTATTTAAACATATGGTCCGAAACCCGTGTGAAAACCTGAACTGACGTTAGGTCACGGCTATTTTTTCCCCTGCGTCACCGATTGACCCATCACAATTACGTGCTTTATTGCGGCGATCTGCGTTAACATAACAGTAACCTTGAGCAGAAAGCATCTTCTGGGGAGGAGATTTATGAGAACCTATATTACGAGCGCGGCAGCGCTTTGTCTTGCCGCAGGTGGCGCGCATGCAGGCGGCGTTGACCGTTCTGGCCAGTCTATTGCTGTGCTGTTCGAAGAAGGGCGCTATCTGGAATTCAGCGCGACCAGCGTGTCACCGGATTTGACGGGCGAGTCGATAAACCCGGGCCTTCCGAACGGGAATGGGTCAGGCGACATCGCCGAGAACTACTTTCGGTTTGGTGCAGCATATAAAGCCGACATTAACGACACCTGGTCCTACGCGATCATCTACGACGAACCCTATGGTGCTGAGACAAATTATTCGGATGGCACCGGGTACTTCGCTCAGACATCCAATGCCAATTTTACCAGCCGCGCTTTGACGGGATTGCTCCAATACAACGCAGGTTCGGGTTTTTCCGTTTATGGCGGTCTACGTCTGCAATCCGCAGAAGCCGACGCGGACGTTATTTTCTCTAACATCGGCGGACCAGCTTTAAACTACACCGCCGATGCCGATGTGCACTACGGTATCGGTTATGTGGGGGGCGTGGCCTATGAACGTCCTGATATCGCTCTGAGGGTCTCGCTGACCTACAACTCTGAAATACATCATGATGTCGATACGGTTGAGGTTCTGTCTGGTGGCGCTTTGTCTCGCGAAACCTCCACGAATTTTTCAACACCGCAGTCTTTGAATCTTGAGTTCCAGACCGGCGTGGCACAGGACACACTCATGTTCGGTGGCGTGCGCTGGGTTGACTGGTCTGACTTTGCGTTGGACCCATCGCTCTATTTGGAACGAGTGGGGCAACCCCTGCTCAGTTATGAAGAAGACGTGATCACCTACACATTAGGTGTCGGGCATCGGATCAACGAGAACTGGTCGGTTGCGGGGTCGATCGGATATGAGGAAAACACCGGGAACCTCTTTACCAACCTCGGTCCGGCAGATGGGCAGGAAAGCATCAGCCTCGCGGCGATCTACTCGCAGGGTAAATACGAGATCACCGCAGGTGTGCGCTATATTCGCATCGGCGACACAACGACTGCGGTTCAGGGAAACCCGGCTGCAGAATTCAACAACAACGACGTCATCGCTTTTGGGGTCAAGGTTGGATACCGTTTCTGATCTGAAAAGACATTGCATTTGAACGCCCGCCCGGACATCCCGCGCGGGCGTTTTCTTTGCGCAGGATTCGGGTGGACCGTGGTCATGGCAATTTCTACCTTGCCCGCATGATTGAACAGAAAACCATCTCCGGCAGCGCATGGGTTGCGCTTGTTCTACTTGGCACGATCTGGGGCGCATCCTTTGTCTCGATCCGCATCGCACTCAACGAGATTGGACCTCTCACGTCGGTTGCGCATCGCACGTTCTGGGCCATGCTGGTCCTTTGGGGTGTCGTCTTTGCCCTGCGCATCAAAATCCCGCGCGATCTCGCCGTCTGGCGCGCCTTTCTGATCATGGGTCTTTTGAACAATGTCATCCCGTTTTCGCTGATGGCTTGGGGGCAATTGCACATCGAAAGCGGCCTGACCTCCATCCTGAATGCCGCGACGGCCATTTTCGGCGTTCTGGTCGCCGCTCTTTGTTTTGCCGATGAACGTCTTACGCTGCGCAAGGCTTTCGGCGTTGGGCTGGGTTTTCTGGGGGTGGCGACGGCAATCGGCGTCGACAATCTGGCGCAATTCGATCTGCGCTCGCTGGCGCAGATTGCCGTGATTGCCGGAACGATCTCTTATGCGTTGGCAAGCGCTTGGGCGCGCAGCACGCTGTCGGGCCTGCCCCCGCAACTGGCCGCTGCCGGTATGCTGACAGGTTCGAGCATCATCACCCTGCCCCTCGCCATGCTGTTCGAGGGCCCAATATCCTTGGCCTTGCACCCCGTCACGTGGCTCGCCATCGGATATTATGCGCTGATTGGCACCGCAGGGGCGTATCTGCTTTATTACTTCGTTCTGCAGCGCGCAGGCAGCGGTAATCTCATGCTCGTCACGCTTCTTATTCCCCCGGTTGCCATCACAGCAGGCGCGCTCTTGCTGAATGAAACGCTTGCGCCGAATGCCTATGTGGGCTTTGCGCTTTTGGCGATCGGACTGGCGGTTCTGGATGGGCGGGTGTGGTCATGGCTGCGGCCCGCCGTTTAGCACACAGCCGATTGATTGACGCCTCCGCGCGGCGGCGCTACCACAGGCGACAGGTTTTCAAGTCCCAAAGGGGCATCCCATGCTCTATTCTTCCGCGTCCGACTGGCACGCAGCCCCGCGCAAATCCGTTCTGGTCTTTGGCATGTCCGGACTTGGCAAAACGCATATGTCCAACCTGCTGCGCGCCAGTGGTTCATGGTTTCACTACTCCATCGATTACCGCATCGGCACGCGATATATGGGCGAATACATCGCGGATAATGCGAAACTTGAGGCGATGAAGGTCCCGTTCCTGCGCGATCTGCTGATGAGCGACAGTATCTACATTGGCTCAAACATCACCTTTGATAACCTGTCCCCGGTTGCCACCTATCTGGGCAAGCCCGGCAACCCGGCAAAATCAGGGCTGCCCTTTCAGGAATACGAACGCCGCCAGGACCAGTTCCAACGCGCTGAAATCGCCGCCCTGCAGGACACCGCGCATTTCGCAAAGCGCGCAGAAGACCTTTATGGCTATCCCAATTTCATCTGCGACACCGGCGGGTCCATCTGTGAATGGGTCGACCCGGAAGATGACGCCGACCCGCTGATGACTGAACTGGCAAATCATTGCCTGATGATCTGGATCAAGGGTGATGAAGCCCATACGCAGGAATTGATACGCCGCTTTGATCGCGCGCCCAAACCCATGGCCTATCAGCCGGCGTTTCTGACCCGTGTTTGGCGCGAATACCTCAGCGAAAAAAACTGCACCGAAACCGAGGTCGATCCCGATGATTTCATTCGTTTCACCTATGCCAAGGCCCTCGCCCACCGCCAGCCGCGATATCAGGCCATGTCGCGCTGGGGCATCACCGTCACCGCCAGCGAGGTCAGTGCCCTGAAGACCCCGGATGATTTTTACGCGCTTGTCGCCAGCTATCTTTGAGCAGTTTCACTGCCTCGTGACATCGCGCCCCTTGAGAGTTTGACACACAGAGGTTACTTGCACTGCCTCATCCATCCAGCGGAAAGACCCCATGCCGATCAAGATACCTGCCGACCTTCCTGCCTATGACGTGCTGACGCGCGAAGGCGTGATGGTCATGGACCCGGATCAGGCGGCGCGTCAGGACATTCGTCCGCTGCGCATTGGGCTGTTGAACCTGATGCCCAAGAAAATTCAGACCGAGAACCAGTTTGCCCGCCTGATCGGCGCGACACCCCTGCAGATTGAATTCAACCTGATCCGCATGTCCGAGCATCAGACAAAAAACACTGCTGCCGAACATATGGAGAGCTTTTACCGCCCCTTTCAGGACATCCGAGATGAGAAATTTGACGGGCTGATCATCACCGGCGCGCCCATTGAACATCTGGATTTTCAAGATGTAACCTATTGGGATGAGCTGCGCGAGGTTATGGACTGGACACAAACCAACGTACATTCCACCTTTGGCGTGTGCTGGGGCGGCATGGCCATGATCAATCACTTTCACGGCGTGCAGAAACACATGCTGGAGGCCAAGGCGTTCGGTTGTTTCAGGCATCGCAACCTTGCACCGGCGTCTCCCTACCTGCGCGGGTTTTCGGATGAATGCGTGATCCCAGTGTCGCGCTGGACCGAGATGCGACAGAGCGAAATCGACGCCGCCGCGGGACTAAATACGCTTCTGGGCAGTGATCAGGTCGGGCCGTGTCTGGTGCAGGACAAAGCGCACCGTGCGCTCTATATCTTCAACCACTTTGAATACGATAGCGAAACGCTGAAACAGGAATATGATCGCGACGTGGCCTCGGGGACCGAGATCAACGTGCCGCTGAACTATTACCCGGATGATGACCCGTCGCGTGCGCCGCTGAACCGCTGGCGCAGCCATGCCCATCTGCTTTATGGCAATTGGTTAACGGAGATTTACCAAGACACGCCCTATGACATTGATGCCATTGGCCGTTAAATCGCTCATTATCCTCACCCTGCTGTGCCTTGGGCTCGCAGCCCTTGTGCAATGGCGGGCAAGTGCACGCGAAACTGCGGTGGAGGCGCAATATCCACCCTCCGGTCAGTTTATTGATGTGGAAGGGACCAGAATTCACCTTAAGGTATCAGGCCAAGGCCCTGATATTGTTTTGATTCATGGGGCCAGCGGGAGCCTGCGCGATTTCACCTTTGATCTGGCTCAGCGGCTTGAAACGCGCTACCGCGTGATCGCTGTTGACCGCCCCGGCCTTGGCCGCTCCGAACGCCCGCCGGGGTATGGCGGGGTGTGGAACATCGCAGCCGAACCCCCCGCGCTACAAGCACAATTGTTGCAACGCGCGACGGATCAACTTGGCGTCAAGAACCCCATTGTGGTCGGGCATTCCTATGGCGGTGCCATCGCGCTGGCCTGGGCGCTGGAGCGGCCCGAGGACACCGCCGCACTGGTGCTGCTCGCCGCCGCGTCGAACCCGTGGGAGGGCGAATTGGGCTGGCTCTATCAGATCAATTCGACGCGATTGGGCAGCGCGATTGTTATCCCGCTGATCACGGCCTTTACACCGCATGCTGTCATCGAAAATACACTGAGCGAGATTTTCGCACCGCAAGTCCCCCCGCCCGACTACATGGCGCATTTCGGGGCCGATATGACGCTGCGCCGCGCGACCCTGCGCGCCAATGCGCAACAGGTCAACGCGCTGAAACCCTATGTCACCGAGATGTCAAAACGCTATCACACCCTGACACTGCCCGTGGAAAGCCTGCATGGCACGCTGGACACGATCGTGCCGCTCACCACACATGCCACACCGCTGGCGCGTCAAATCAGCGGCGCAGTCCTGACGCAGATGGAGGGCATCGGCCACATGCCCCATCACGCTGATCCGCAGGCCGCTGTCGCCGCGATTGAGCGTGCCGCGACACGTGCAGGTTTGCGTTAACCCGATTAACATTCCATATAGACACCATGACTGACCTGCGGAGGATTCATGGATCTGCCTTTTGACGGTGCCATCAGCGCTTATTTCGAAAACGACGCGCCCGCGACGGTGCGCGATGCGATCCGCCGCGCAGATCGTGGCGACATCCTGTCGACCAGCTATCCTCATTCTGAACGCATGGCGCGCAAGCCCTATGAACGTGAACTTGCAGCACTGCAGATCGAACTGGTCAAAATGCAGGCTTGGGCCAAGGCCAGTGGTGCGCGAATTGCCTGCGTCTTTGAAGGGCGCGATGGCGCGGGAAAAGGCGGCACGATCAGCCGCTTTCGAACCAATCTGAATCCACGTGGGGCGCGCATTGCGGCATTGTCGACCCCTACGGATACCGAGAAAACACAGTGGTACTTCCAACGCTATATCCAACACTTGCCCGCCGGTGGCGAGATCACGTTTTTTGACCGCAGCTGGTATAATCGCGGCGTGGTGGAGCATGTGTTTGACTTTTGCACGGATGAGCAGCGCGCGCATTTCTTTGCACAAGTGACGCCCTTTGAACAAATGCTCGTCGAAGACAACGTCCATGTTTTCAAATTCTGGCTCAATGTGGGGCGCGCAGAACAATTGCGCCGGATGCTCAAACGCGAGCGTGACCCCCTCAAGCAATGGAAACTCAGCTGGATTGATGTGGAGGGTCTGAAGCGTTGGGACGCCTACACAAAGGCCATCTCGGAAACGCTGGAACGCACCGATCATCCGGATGTGCCCTGGACCGTGGTGCGGTCAGATGACAAACGCCGCGCACGGTTGAACGTGATCCGCCGCGTTTTGCTTGGTCTGGAGTATACGCACAAAGACACCGCAGCACTTGGCGCGCTGGATACATCAATTTGCGGCGGTCTGGACGTCTGGCATGCCTAAACGCGGATACCACCACGGGAATCTGCGTCAGGCACTGGTGGATGCGGCCCTGCAGTTGATTGAGGCGAAAGGTCCGACCGGGTTCACCCTGTCAGAGGCCGCAAAACAGGCAGGTGTGACACCCGCCGCCGTCTACCGTCATTTTGAAGGGCGCGATGATCTGATCGCGGAGGCCGCGCGCCAAGGCTATGAAATCTTTGCTGATTTGATGGAGTTTGCCTATCAAAAAGGGCAGCCTTCAGCGCTTGCCGCCTTTTCAGCGACGGGTCGGGCCTATCTGGCTTTTGCGCGCAAACATCCCGGTCACTATATCGCCATGTTTGAAAGCGGAATTTCGGTGAACCGCACGGTCGAACTGGCAGCTGTTTCCACCCGCGCCAACGCCGTCATGGAAAAAGCAGCGGCAGACCTCAGCGAGCATATCCCAATGGACAAACGCCCGCCTGCGTCGATGTTTTCAGCGCATATCTGGGCGCTGAGTCACGGGGTTGTCGAACTCTTTGCACGAAACTCGCCCGGTCGCGCCTCACCGTTTCCAGCGGATGAATTGCTCGAAACCGGCATCGGCATTTACCTGCGCGGTCTTGGTCTGATCAAGCCAGACCAGTCAGATTAGCACCTGCAATGCACCATATGTGGATTTGAGCGCATCCCAGATGGTTTCTGGCGCAGCTGTTCAGCCCACGAAACGGCACAATCTGCAGGCAGGCTAAAAACATTCTGCGCTATGGCGATAACGGGGATGCTTGCATTGCACTTCGAGGCAGTCGAGAGAATGTCATTTCGCCAAGCGGCCCTCCACCCCTCTAAATCAAAGCTCAGCAATAATTCAGAGGGGTAAGGCTGGTACCCAAGGCCGGACTCGAACCGGCACAACCGTTAGGTCGGGGGATTTTGAATCCCCTGCGTCTACCATTCCGCCACTTGGGCAACGATGGTGTCTTTACCCAAGCTTGTGCAGGACGTCCAGTCCAAAGAGTCTTTCCTGATCGCTAAACGTCACTGCAATCGGCGCGATGTTTTTCCCGCGCTGGCGCAGATGTCTTCAATTTGGTACGCGGAGCGACAACTACCGTGGAATCAATTGACCCACCCCCAAGGAGAGACGCACATGACGGCCCGCGCCATGAACGAAACAGCGATTTCGGACCGGCTCAGCCAATTGGCGGAGAGCGCGCAAGGCGACACGGTTTCGCTCGACTGGATTCTGAGCCAGCTTCATGAACGCGCCTTTGGTCTTTTTCTTCTGGTGCTTGCCCTGCCCTGTTGCATTCCATTCCTCTACGGGATCCCGCAGATTGTCTCACTGCCCTTGATGTTTGTATCAGCACAGATCCTATTCGGGCGTCAAACCCCATGGCTGCCGGCGCGGCTGGCCACGCGCCGCGTCTCGGTAGAGGGACTGCACAACCTGTCACGCCGCGCGGGTCCCTCCCTGCGTCGGATCGAAGCCATCAGCCGCCCGCGGCAAGCCCAGCTGACGCGCGCGCCTCTCGACCGGGTCGTGGGCCTTGCGCTGGTGCTGTTCAGCGCCTCGATCCTTGTTCCGCTCCCAGGAACCAACACAGTGCCCGGCTTCGCGGTTGTCCTCATCTCGATGGGTCTTTTGCAGCGTGATGGCATCCTCGTGATCTTTGGCTTTGTCCTCGGAACCGCGTGGATTGCGACCCTGATCTTTGCAGGCGCAACATTGGTGAGCTTGATAAAGACGTGGATGGGGTTTTGAACGGCGCGCGGCTCGCCAGCCTCGCCGCACTCGGGTCTGCGGCATTGCTCGCAGGCGCCTTCCTGTTTCAAGCGCTTGGCTATGCCCCCTGTCAGATGTGCATCTGGCAACGCTATCCTCACGCGCTGGCCATGGCCATCGGCCTCATTGCACTTGCGATCCACCACAAAGGACTGCGGCTCGTCGGGGCGGCGGCCACGCTGACAACATCCGCAATCGGCTTTTACCACGCCGGGGTCGAACAAGGATGGTGGCAGGGTCCGACAACCTGCAGTTCGACCCCGATCGGCGACATCAGTGCCGACGCATTGCTCGATCAGATCATGAACGCACCACTTGTGCGCTGCGATGACATCCCGTGGGAAATGTTCGGGCTCAGCATGGCCGCATGGAATGGCATCCTGTCTCTCGCCCTGGCGGCTCTTTGGCTCACCGCCTATCGGCGCGCCTGACCCTTAAGCGCTGACGCCCGATGCGCGCCAGTCCGGGCAGCGCCCGGACTCTCAGTATGAAATGCGCCGGCGTGCCGGCGCTCCGCTGGATCACTCCGACGTCCCGGTCACATCATACCCATAGAGCCAATCAAACTGCGACATCATCAGACCCGGCGCTAATGTTGATCCCAACGTCAGCGCGCGGTGTGCGGCCCAGCGAAACGGGCCGGGTCGCAGGTGGTACTTCCACGCGTTGCCTGTCGCTGCGGCAATGACCTTTTCCACGCGCGGTTTGCGCCGCGCCTGATAGCGCGCCCAATCTGCATCCTGCGTTGCGACCTCAGCCAGCACCCAGGCGTCCTCCAGGGCCATATTCGCCCCCTGCGCCAGAAACGGCAGCGTGGGATGTGCGGCATCCCCCAACAAAATGGTTCCCTCTTTGTGCCATGTCTGCGCCACAGGATGGCGAAACAGCCCCCAAAGATTGACTGTTTCGACACGGCTCAAAACGTCCTTCACCGGCCCGCTGAAATCACGGAATGCATCCAGCAGATTTTGCGGATCATCGGTGTGATCCCACCCTTCCGCCGCCCATGTCTGTCGCTCCCGAACGGCCACGATATTGGTTAATCCGCCGGCGCGCAGCGGATAGCGCACGATATGCCGCCCCGGTCCCATCGTAACTGTCGCCTGTGGCGCTGACGGCAGGCCAGAGGCTGGCACCGTGGCCCGCCACGCCACCTGCCCCGTGAAGAATGGCTCGGATGATCCATGAAATGCCGCGCGACCCACTGAATGAAGTCCGTCTGCGCAAACCACCAGTGGTGCCTGCAACTGGCCTCCGTCGCCAAAATGCACCTCAGACATCGCACCTGGATTGTGAGCAACGACCCTGCGCCCCAACTCAATGATGACACCGGCCCGCTGCGCAGCCGCCAGCAGGCAGGCCACCAGATCCGCCCGGTGGACAAAAAGATACCGCTGCCCGCTTAGCCGTGTCAGATCGAGCCGCGCAACTTGTCGTCCGCCCAGATGGTTTTCAAGGATCACTTCCTGTGCCTGCACCGCCCCCGTCTGATCCAGGGAAGCCTCGACGCCAAGCGCACGCAGCACAGCCAGCCCGTTCGGACTGATCTGCAGTCCTGCGCCCACTTCCGCGATCTCTGTCGCTTGCTCAACCAGCGTAACCGCCACGCCACGCTGCGCCAAAGCAGTGGCGACAGCCAACCCGCCGATACCGCCCCCAACCACTATTGCAGTGCCTGTCATGCAAGGCTCTCCCCCAAAAAAAATGCCGAAGCATTTGCTCCGGCATATTTAAAACAAAGCGATGATCAGATGATCAATCGTCGCGATGCACTTTCTCACGACGCTCATGGCGTTCTTGCGCCTCAAGGCTCATGGTTGCAATCGGACGCGCATCCAACCGCTTCAGAGAGATCGGCTCGCCCGTGACGGAACAATAGCCAAACTCGCCCTCATCAATCCGACGCAGCGCGCCATCGATCTTGCTGACCAACTTGCGCTGACGGTCGCGTGTGCGCAATTCCAGCGCGCGGTCCGTTTCTTCGGATGCGCGGTCGGCAACATCGGGAATATTGCGCGTGCCGTCCTGAAGCCCTTCGATTGTGTCCTTACTGCCCGCCAAAAGCTCGGCCCGCCAGTTCAGGAGTTTTCGCCGAAAATACTCAACCTGCCGTTCATTCATGAACGGCTCGTCTTCGGCCGGGCGATAATCGTCCGGCAAAAACACTTCTTGCTTCATTTGTTTCCCCTCAACGTGGTTCAAGTCGTCCATACGTACCGAGTCCTTTGGCCGAGATGCCCCTCACGCGAGCGTCTACCCCACAGGCTGCGAATTGTCACTACACAATCGCTAGGTTTTCTGTCTAAAAGGACCTGAGCAAAACGCGGCAAGAGGTTGACAAGAGCATGAAATTCCAAAGCACGGATGATTACGTGGCAACCGACGATCTGACGATTGCGGTTAATGCGGCGGTCACGCTCGAACGCCCGTTACTCGTTAAAGGCGAACCCGGCACCGGCAAGACCGAACTTGCCCGTCAGGTCAGCCAGTCGCTGGGCCTGCGGATGATCGAATGGAACGTCAAATCAACGACCCGCGCACAACAGGGACTCTATGAATATGACGCGGTCAGCCGCCTGCGTGATAGCCAGTTGGGCGAAGAGCGCGTACATGACGTCAAGAACTACATCCGCAAGGGCAAGCTGTGGCAGGCCTTTGAGGCGGGTGAAAAGGTCGTTCTGCTGATCGATGAAGTGGACAAGGCCGACATCGAGTTCCCCAATGATTTGCTGCAGGAACTCGATAAAATGGAATTCTTTGTCTATGAGACTGGCGAAACCATTTCGGCGCGCCACCGGCCCATCGTCATTATTACATCCAACAATGAAAAAGAACTGCCGGACGCTTTTCTGCGCCGCTGCTTTTTCCACTACATCCGGTTTCCCGATCCGGAAACCCTGCGCAAGATTGTGGAAGTGCATCACCCCGGCATCAAGGATGCCTTGCTCACCACTGCGTTGACGCAATTCTATGAAATTCGCGAACAGGCGGGGCTCAAGAAAAAACCGTCCACTTCCGAGGTATTGGATTGGCTGAAACTGCTGTTGGCCGAAGACATGACAGCGGCAGATCTCAAGTCATCGGGCACGAATGCCCTGCCAAAGCTGCATGGCGCACTGTTGAAGAATGAACAGGACGTCCACCTGTTTGAGCGGCTGGCCTTCATGGCACGCAGCGGGCGCTAGCATAGCCGACGCTAAAATTTCCCTCGAACCGGCGCATTTTTCGCGCTAGCCTGTGGATAACGTGTGGCACAAAGACCGCCGACTCCAATCAATCAAAGGCTGGCAGAAACGAACATGTCGAAAAATCCGTCCGCGACCCTGCGCGCCTTGCGTCCAGACGATAAACCCCAATGGGTGCCTTTGTGGCGCGATTATCTCGCGTTTTATGAGGCCACGCGGCCCCCGGAAATCTATGATCTCTATTTCGACAGGCTGATCGGCACCGATCCGCAGGATTTCAATGCGCTGGTCGCCGAGGTTGATGGCAAACTTGTGGGCCTCGCGCATTATCTGTTTCACCGCCACGGCTGGTCGGAGGAAAACACCTGTTACTTGCAGGACCTTTACACCGCGCCTCAGGCACGCGGCAGGGGCCTTGGGCGCGCGCTGATCGAAGCAGTCTATGCTGATGCCGACGCGGCAGGCGTGCCGAGCGTCTATTGGCTCACACAGGATTTCAACACACAGGCGCGCCACCTTTATGACCGCATCGGGGTGAAAACGCCTTTCATCAAATACGCACGCAAGTGAAAATCCGGGCGGTCCTCTTGCTGGTTTTCTACTCGCAGCCTGCGCGCCGGTCGCACGCGATGGCGTGACCTCGCGCAGGATCGCACAAAACGCGGTGCTTCTTGCGAGCCTGCAACTTTTACGTGCCGAGGCATTGCAGGCCGAAGGACGCGCCGCCGAAGCAGATGCACTGCGACTGGACAGTCCTAGATGAGCGCGTTACGGATTTGCAGCGGATTGGGCCGTTCACAGCAAACTGCGGGAAATCGCAACGCTAAGGTCGGCTAGACCTCCAGCCTGACGACCCATACCGCGCAAATTTCCCCGATTGGGATATGAGAGAGAAGACATGATCATTATTTGTGGCACACTCCTGGGCGCCATCATCGGCGGGAATACGGCGCGGCGCCGCAAGGGCAACCGATTGGACATCGCCCAATATGCAGCGGGTTACGGCATGGCCTTTCTTATTGTCAGTATGATCATAACCGTCATATTGGACCGGACCGTCATCTAACCGAGGCACGTGCGATGTTTCTGCCCTTCTTTGATGCGCTTCGCAAAAACGCGGTGCCGGTGTCCTTGCGCGAATTCCTGTCCTTTCTCGAAGCGATGAAAGTGGGTCTTGCGACCTATGACGTTGAGGCCTTTTATTATCTCGCGCGGCTCACGCTCGTCAAAGACGAACGCAACATCGACAAATTCGACCGCGCCTTTGCCGCCGCCTTTTCGGGGCTGGAGAGCATCCCCGATGACGCCGTGCTAGAGGCGGTCGATATCCCGCGCGCGTGGCTTGAAAAAATGGCGGAAAAGCATCTCTCAGACGAAGAGAAAGCTGAAATTGACGCTTTAGGTGGCTTTGACAAGCTTATGGAAACGCTGAAGAAACGTCTAGAAGAACAGAAGGGCCGGCATCAGGGGGGCAACAAATGGGTCGGCACGGCGGGCACCTCGCCCTTTGGGGCTTATGGCTACAACCCGGAGGGCGTGCGCATAGGCCAGGACGGCTCACGGCATCAGCGGGCGGTCAAGGTCTGGGACAAGCGCGAGTTTCGCAATCTGGACGACACGGTTGAGATCGGTACGCGTAACATCAAGGTGGCGCTGAAACGTCTGCGCCGTTGGGCCCGTGATGGCGCGCATGAAGAACTTGATCTGAACGGCACCATCCGCGCCACCGCCGAACACGGCTATCTGGATGTCAAAACCCGCCCCGAGCGGCGCAATGCGGTCAAGGTTTTGCTGTTTTTGGATGTAGGTGGATCAATGGACCCCCATGTTCGTGTCGTTGAGGAATTGTTTTCGGCGGCGCGCGCGGAATTCAAACATATGGAATATTATTATTTCCATAACTGCCTTTATGAAGGCGTGTGGCGCGACAACCGGCGCCGCTGGGATGCGCAGATCGACACCCATGAGGTGTTGCGCACCTATGGGCCTGATTACAAATGCATATTTGTCGGTGATGCCTCCATGTCCCCCTATGAGGTTGCCTATCCCGGTGGCGCGTCAGAGCATTGGAATGCAGAAAGCGGTGCAACCTGGCTGGCGCGCACGCGCGATCAGTGGCCAAGCCTTTTGTGGATCAACCCGGTGCCGGAGCGGTATTGGCCCTATACGCAATCCATCGGCATGGTTCAGGAAGTCATCGGATCGGATGCGATGGTCCCGATGACCTTGTCCGGTATTGAGCGTGGTATGAAAGTGCTTGGGCGCTGAACGTTCAAATGTTCGGGATTCTTTGGCAATTGATCCGGCAAAAAGCTTGTCCAAACGCGGTGCGGGCACCATATATTGAGCATGTTGAAACTAACGCCGATCTTGCTCGCCATTATGTATGGCCTTGTGATGTACCGCTTTTCGGCGTGGCGCACGGCCAAGGCGCTGGACACGCAGTCCACCGAACTGGCCGATCCCATGTTGAAAGTCATGACAGACCGCATGGCAGCCGCCCTCGGAGTAGACCGCATCAAAGTGCATATCTACGAGATTGATCCGGTCAACGGGCTGGCCGCACCCGACGGGCGTATTTTCATAACACGCGGGTTCTACAACAAATTTCGCGCAGGCGACGTGACCGCTGATGAGATGGCCAGCGTAATCGCGCATGAATTGGGGCATGTCGCGCTCGGGCATTCTCGTCGCAGGATGATCGATTTTTCTGGCCAGAATGCGCTGCGAACGGCCCTTGCCATGGTCATTGGGCGGTTCATTCCGGGCGTCGGACCGCTGATTGCAGGGGCTTTGACGTCTCTGGTGGCAGCACGTTTGTCACGGTCGGACGAATACGAAGCGGACGCCTACGCCGCGGCCCTGCTGACCAAGGCTGGCATTGGTGTTGATCCGCAAATTTCCCTGTTTCGCAAGCTGGAAAAGCTGACGGCTTCAAAGGGCGGCACCGCTCCTGCATGGTTGCTCAGCCATCCGAAAACCGAAGAACGGATCAAGGCGTTGGAGACATTGCGCCTGCAATGGGAAACACCGCAACTGACTTAGGACAGAGCCTTGGCCACCTGCGGCAGCCGCGCTTTTTTTAGCAATGCGCGGATGTCCCAGTCTTTGCCAGATAATGCCCGCGCTGTGTCCAAAACGTGCTTTCCTGCCGCTTCCACAAGGTCCGGGTCATTCAACCATAGCCCGTATAAAAACCGATCCGGGTCCAACCGCTCCAATCCCTCTTCTGCCAGAAGTCCGCGCGGGAAATCCTTTGCGTTCAGCGTCATAATGGCATCCGATGATGATGCAACTGCAGCAGCCAGCACATGGATATCATTTTCATCCGGCAGCCACAGCCTCGCGGTCAGACCTTCAGGCACGGGCACGCAGGCAGCGGGAAAGCCCGCCTGAACAAGCGCGATTTCCGACCGCGCCTGCATCTCTCCCTCAGGGCCAAGTTTGCGCGCTGCCCGCGCCCATTCCTCGAGGATGCGTGCAGACCACACAGGGATAAATGCGCCCGCGCGCGCCGTCTGCAATACCATTTCGCGCATCACTGTCGGATAGAGCACGCAGGTATCGATCAGGATTTTCATTGCTTCAAAGCTGAAAGAAAATAGACTTCAGATATCCGCTTTCTGCCAACTGCGGCAGTTGTGGGTGATCTGGTCCTGCAAACCCGGTGTAAATAAGCGATCCGCGACGGCCTGACCGGCCAATGCCACGCGCACAAGCCGCGCGGAAAGCAGATAAATCCGCCGCATGCGAACAGGAACACAGGCCAAGAATACCGTTTTCCGCCACCAGCGTCGCGGCCAATCGCGCGACCCGTTCATAGGCACGCAAGCCCGCATCCACCGATGGTTTTGATGGCGCAAAGGCCGGCGGGTCACAAATCACCAGATCAAAACGCGCGCCCTCTTCCGCGAGCGCCGTTAAGACCTCGAAGGCATCCCCCTGACGCGTTTGAAAGCGACCCTCACACCCGGACGCCTTTGCACCCTTCTCGGCCAGCGCCAAAGCAGCGGCGGATCCATCCACGGCAAGGGCACTCTGCGCGCCTGCCGCCAGTGCGGCCAGTGAAAAGCCACCCACATGGCTAAAGACATCCAAAACCCGCGCATCGCGCGCCAGCGATGCCGCAAAGGCATGATTTGCCCGTTGATCCAGATAGAGCCCGGTTTTTTGCCCGCCGGTCAGATCGGCCATGTAGACCGCATCATTCATTGGGACGGTTATGGGACCTTCCGGCACGCTGCCGTGCAAAACCGCACTCGCATCGTCCAAGCCCTCCAGCGATCTTGTACGACCGCTCGCGTTTTTCAAAACGTGGCTCACACCGGTCACGGCCACCAAAGCATCGGTCAGCTCATGCAGAAGCGTCTCTGCCCATGCTGCATTCGGCTGCACAACACAGATGTCGCCGAAACGATCAATCACAACGCCCGGCAATCCGTCCGCTTCCGCGTGAACAAGCCTGTAATAGGGCGCGTCGAAGACTCTCTCACGCAGATGCAACGCTTTGCGCAACCGCGTCTCGAACCATGCCACGTCAATCGTGGCCTGCGGGTCGCGGTCAAGCATACGGCATATGATCTTGGAGTCCGGGTTGAGTGCGACAAGGCCCAACGGCACGCGCCCGTCGTCCTCAAGAACAGCAAGCGTTCCGGCGGGTTTCGATCGCGTGCGTCGGTCGGTGACCAACTCATTGGCGTAGACCCAAGGGAAGCCATGGCGGATCGCGCGCGCATTTGCTTTCGGTTTCAGCCGGACAGTGGGTAAATCACCCACCGGGGCTGAGCTTTCAGAAATTGATGTTGTCATAGCGCCCTGCTCTAATGCCTTCGCGCGCAATGTGAAAGCCGCTAATGGCATAGCTTCATTTTGCCATAGCGATTGGCGAAACAATAGCGCCTGTTGGCGTCGTGTTAACGTTCAGTTCCTGGACCTGGACCGCCAACCGCCGCGCCGTCTGGGTGTCGCCATACCCGCCAACCCTTCGTTCATCACTTCGTTCATGGGATGCTCCGGGTTGTTACCGACATATTGCGCGATCAGCAGGCGCAACGTTTGTCCCGTATCCTGTTCCATGGGCAAACTTAATGCCCAGTCAAGGAATATGGTGCGGCATTCGGGCTTGGTTATTCCTTCGATCTGGTACGCTTCAAAGATCAGGGCCTTTGGATCATTTGCGTCACCCTTCATGCGAGGTCCCCATTTGTGGCGTAAACTGACAACACCGTAGTCAGTATCTGATCGCAACGCTGGTACCTTTCCGCCAGTTTTGTCTCAAAAGCGTCAAACGATGGACAGTGCAACACATCCGTCAGAAAACCTTGGGCTGCGGGGGCAAGAGTTGCTGCGTCCAAAGGCTGATCAGACAATAGCCGCACCGCCGTATGAAGGTTTAAGAAAAGCGCGGCTGCTGCGGTTAAATCCGCAGCCTGCTCGGCAGAAAGAACCCCCAGATTCGCCAGATAGGCAATGCCATCGGCTGTTCCATCCATCGGCTTGCCGGTCAAAAGCGCGCCTGCTTGCGCCAAGAGCTCGATTTCCTGCAGGCGCCCGGGTCCGATTTTCGCTTCAAAAAGACCGGGTGGGGATTTGGCCTGCTGCAGGCGCTGTCGCATATCTGCGACCTCTTTCAACACGTCCCCGGTCTTTCGCGGCATTGACAAAACATTGCCCTTAAAGGCCGCCACGTCACGGGCCAGCGCCTGAGGCCCCGCGATGACATTCGCGCGCGTCAGCGCCAGATGCTCCCACGTCCACGCCTGATCGCGCTGATAACTTTGAAACGCAGGCCAGCTGGTCGCGACCGGCCCCTGATTGCCCGAGGGGCGCAGCCGCATATCCACCTCGAACAGTTTTCCCTGCGCCATTGGCGCGCTCAGTGCCGTGATGAGCGCCTGCGTTAAGCGTGCATAATAAACCCTTGATGCCAATGATTTCTTTCCGCCCGACGCTTCCACATCCAGCGGGTCGTAAATGACGATAAGATCAAGGTCGGACCCCGCATTCAACGTCCCCCCCCCAAGCGATCCCATCCCCAAAACCACGGCCCCGCGCCCGGGCGCCGCCCCGTGTTTGAGCGCAAAGTTATCAATCACGATCGGCCAGAGGACCGCCAGAACTGCGCGCGCCAGATCGGCGTATTGCACACTGGCTTCCTGCGCCGATATCAACCCGCGCAGCAGATGTACGCCGATGCGAAAATTCCATTCCTTGTGCCACCGACGCGTTGTATCAAGGCGCAATTCATAATCCGTTTCACGCGCCATTTCCTCTTGGAGGGCCTGTTCCAAGCCTGCCTGTTTTGGCCAGTCTGAAAAGAAATCACCTCCAATCACCGCATCAAACACACCTGCATTGCGCGACAGATACTGCGCCAGCGCAGGTGACGTCCCGGAAATGTCGATGATCAGGTCTGTGAGTTGGGGGTTCGCATCCAGCAGGGAAAACAACTGCACCCCAGCGGGCAAACCCGCCAGAAACCCATCAAAGGCAATCAACGCATCCTGCGGACGCGCTGTGCCGGACAGACGCGCCAGAAGATCCGGCTTGACCCGATCAAAAATCTGCCTGCTGCGCGTGCTTCGAAGTGCGGGATAACTAACCCAACGGTTCAGGATGGAGACATCCAGATTGGCCTGCGGTGCCGGTGCGTCAGGCTTTGAGGGCGCGAAAAATCCTTCGGTCATTTCATGCACCGCCGCCAGCCGCCGTCTGAGGTCTGCTTGCAGAGTTTCCACGTCGGTGGCCATCATCGCGGCGAGGCGCGCAAAGTTCTCGTCTGTTTTGGGCAGGGTGTGGGTTTGCGCATCCTGCACCATCTGCAACCGATGCTCGACCGTTCTATGCGCCACGTAGTGATCGCTCAATGCTTCGGCGACGTCGGATTCGACCCACTTCTTTTCAGCCAGAAGCTCAAGCCCCTTGAGCGTCCCCCGGCAGCGCAATTCCGGATCACGCCCGCCCGCGATCAATTGCCGGGTCTGGGTGAAAAACTCGATCTCGCGTATGCCACCCCTCCCCAGTTTCATGTCATGTCCCGGCAACGTGATCGGCCCGCCAAGACCTTTGTGTTCGCGAATGGCCAGCCGCATGTCGTGTGCATCCTGAATCGCTGCGAAATCCAGATGCCGCCGCCACACAAAAGGTGTGAGCGTCTTGAGAAACCTGTTGCCCGCGCTCTCATCCCCCGCCGCGACGCGCGCCTTGATATAGGCGGCACGCTCCCAGGTTCGGCCCAGACTTTCGTAATACTGCTCTGCGGCCTCCATTGCGATGCAGACCGGCGTGACGGACGGATCGGGGCGCAAACGCAGATCGGTTCGAAACACATAGCCCTGCGCGGTAATCTCGCTCAACGTTGCCGCCATGGCACGGGTGGCGCGGGAAAAGGCCGAACGCGCCTGCTGAAACGTGTCTGCGTCAAAACGGGTCTCGTCGAACAGGCAAATCAGATCAATGTCTGACGAATAGTTCAGCTCATGCGCGCCCATCTTGCCCATCGCCAGCACAGCCATTCCTGCGGCGTCCTCGGCATCGCCCTCATCCATACCGGGCAATTTGCCACGCTGAATCTGGTGGCGCACCGCTGCCTTCAACGCGGCCTGACACGCAGCATCCGCAAGGTCCGTCAAGGCGCCAGTGACCCGGGCCAGTGGCCACGCCCCCCCGAGATCAGCCAAGGCCGACATCACCGCAACCCGTCGTTTCGAGCGGCGCAGACCATTTGCCAGCGCATCCGGCGCATGTGACGCGGTGGTGGCAAGTTCATCCGCGACGGCTTTGTCTATGTCCTCAAAAGCTGTCCTGAGCCACTCCTGCTCCTTTTCAATCAACCCGGCAAGATAAGGGCTACAGCCCGCAGCACCCGCGATCAGAGCGCTGATCTCCGGTCCGAACTCTGGCAGAAGCGCGGCAACGTCCTGCCCTTTCTGCGTATCAAAGGGCGTTGGCACGCGGCGAATGGCATTGGATAAATTCATATCAAAGGTTTCGCTGTGTGACTGGTGAAGGTCAATCGAATGGCGTCAAAACCACCGAAAAATTTATGCGGGTGGATGAGATGATAGAAAAAAACCAACCACAACGATGAAAAAATTCACCTTAATATATTGTTATTTAATAGATTTATAGCCCAATGTAAAAAACATTCACATTTCCCCTTGTGCAAACACGTAAAAAGCACAATCTATCTAATGTGAAAGGCATTCACATACCGGGCCGCCCGGTCGGTTCAACACCAAACGAAAGGCATTTACATGACGACCCTCACGCAGACCCCACCCTCCGCACACCAGCCCGGCTGGTTGACACGCGCCGAATATTGGCTCGACTCGAAAGGCAAAGGCGCGTGGATCGCCGCCATGGTTCTTGGATTCATCCTGTTTTGGCCAATCGGCCTTGCCCTTTTAGCCTATATGATATGGAGCAAACGCATGTTCACTAAATCCTGCCGCCAAATGAAAACGCAATTCGGCCCCATGCGTTCTGTGACACAGCCGTCCGGCAACAGCGCTTTTGATGCCTATAAGGCAGATACGTTGCGCCGGCTGGAAGAAGAGCAAGGCAAATTCGAAGCCTTCCTTGAACGCCTGCGGGACGCTAAAGATAAAGCGGAGTTCGACCAGTTCATGGACGAGCGCGCCAAGAAAAGCGAAGAACGCGCCGCAGAGGCGTGAAGCCCGCAAAACAATGGCTTCCGGAGGTTTTGTCCGGGGGCCAATCCTCGCACAGAAAGCACGAAGATGTCCTCGACACCCGATCCACATGCCCAGCCCGATTTCTACAAAGACGTCCCGCTCAAGCGCCTGCTCGCTTGGGTGATTGACGCTCTGATCACGCTGCTGGCTTGTATCATTATCCTCCCATTCACGGCGTTTACGGGCATCTTTTTCTTTCCGTTCCTGTTTCTGGTGGTGGGGTTCGCCTATCGGTTTGTCACCATCGCAAACAGCTCGGCGACCTGGGGTATGCGTGTCTTCGCCATCGAGTTGCGCCAGTCTGATGGCGGTCGGATGACCCCGGCCAGTGCTTTTGCCCATACCCTTGGCTACACGCTCAGCTGGACAGTGCCCGTTTTTCAGTTGATTTCGATTGTTATGATGGCTGCGACAGAGCGTGGACAGGGCTTGTCTGACCATGTTCTGGGGACCGTAATGATCAACAGACGTGCGGTAATAAGTTAACCTTTGTTATCTTGCCATTTGACCAATGTCCTTGCTAGTCTGCCCCTGAAGACCGGCTAGGAACTACATGCGACATACGTTACCGATAGCACCGCAGTTTTACGTCACGGCCCCTCAGCCGTGTCCGTATCTTGACGGCCGTATGGAACGTAAGCTGTTCACGGCGCTGCAGGGTGAAAGCGCGGACAAGCTGAATGACAGCCTGTCCCAGCAAGGGTTTCGCCGATCGCAGAATGTGCTGTACCGGCCGTCTTGCGCGGAATGTTCGGCTTGTCTGTCAGCACGCATTGATGTATCCGAGTTCGCACCCTCCCGCAGTCAAAAACGGACCATCAGGCGCAACCACGATCTGGCGCGGCGCGCGACATCGCCCTGGGCGTCAGAAGAACAATATGATCTGTTCCGCTCCTATCTGGACAGCCGTCATGCGGATGGGGGCATGGCGGATATGGATGTCTTTGAATTCGCCGCCATGATCGAGGAAACACCGATCCGCAGCCGCGTCGTTGAGTACAAGAATGAAAGCAACGGTGCACTCGTCGGGGTGAGCCTGACGGATGTGCTGTCAGACGGGCTGAGCATGGTCTATTCATTCTATGCACCAGATATGACGAAACGCTCAATGGGCACCTATATGATCCTTGATCACATAGAAATCGCACGCGAAGCCGGGCTTCCCTATGTGTACTTGGGATACTGGGTGCCGGGCAGCCAGAAGATGGGCTACAAGTCAAAGTTCGCAGGTCTCGAAGTCTATATCGGGGGAAGCTGGCAAAAAGTCGAAAACCCCGCAGAATTCACGGCAGAAACGCATCCACTATCGACCGATCCCATCGCAGAGCAGGTCGCGAACATACAACTGCCGGATACGCGCCCGACGCGGTAGCAAGACCAATGATAGCGGTCCTCAATCGTATTGGATAATGACAGCTTCAAAATCGCAATCGCTGGTGACAACCGTATGGTGCCCTTTGCCATGGGTATCCTGCATGTGCCACACGTCGCCCGGTCCAATGTCCTGACACATCCCATCGCTGGCCGTCACCCGTACCGCCCCGGCAAGGCAGATCAGTTTCTGCGCAACAGGCGTGGGGTGAACAGGTTCGTTCCACCCTGCCCTGAGCCGTAAGAAAAGCATCTGCCTGACTGCATCCGGCCGCGACACCTCGATGGATTTGGCGGGTGGTGCAAAGCTTTTTTCTTCCAATGGAACTTCGACGATTTTCCAGTGGCTCTCACCATCGGGATCGGAATAGAGTTTGTGGTACTTCACTAGAGCGTCTGACGAAATACCTGAAACATCAAGTATCACGTAACGCGTTGAAATCTTTGATTTCAGGCAGCGTTATGTGATTCAGGTTTTTCGCATGACGCTTCAAATAACCTTCCGCTGTCTGAATGCGCTTCGAGATATTACTGCCAAGCATAGTCTCAAGGAACACAACCACACAAGAAAAAGGGGGCCCGAGGCCCCCCTTATGATTGCTCGTCTTCGAGCTTTTAGTTCGGGATCAGATCCGGGATGATCGTGACAATGCCCGGGAAGGTCCATAGCAGGGCAAGACCGGCGACCTGGATCAAGACGAAGGGTATGATCCCGCGATAAATATGCCCGGTCGTGACCTCTTTTGGGGCCACCCCGCGCAGATAGAAAAGGGCGAACCCAAAGGGCGGTGTCAGGAAGGATGTCTGCAGGTTCACGGCGATCATGATCGTGACCCATTTGGGATCGAACGTGCCGCCGTAAATGACCGGCCCAACGATCGGTATCACGATGTAGATGATCTCAAGAAAATCGAGCACGAAGCCCAGAACAAAGAGCACGAGCATCACGATCAGGAAGACCGTGAATTCATTATCGAACGACTTGAGGAATTGCTGAATGTAATGTTCTCCTCCAAAGGAGATCACCACGAGGTTCAGCAGTTGCGAGCCGATGAGAATGGTAAAGACCATACTCGTGACCTTGGCCGTTTCCCGCACAACCGGCGACAGGATGCCGGATGTGTAGAGAATCCAGCACGAGAACAGCAGCCCGAAGATTGCATAGAGATAGGCACCATAGGCCACGAAGAACGCAAACCAGCTTTCAAAACCCACATCATCGGTGTTGACGCGCAAATCGAAATTGATGCCGACCAGAATACAGACGATGATCGCCAGCGTAGACCAGATGATGACCTTGGGCGTTTTGTCCTGATCCCGCAGCTTGCGATAGGCGGCAAGCATGATGGCACCACCGGCCCCGAGAGCCGCCGCGGGTGTCGGGTTGGTAATGCCGCCAAGGATCGAGCCGAGAACAGCCACGATAAGGATCAGCGGCGGGAACACGACGCGAATGAGCTCATTGCGCGCGCAGATTTTCGTCGCATAGACCACACCATACATCAGTGCTGCAAATGGCAGGGCCAGAATGACGACCGTCGCACCGGCTGATGTTGCAGGCGAAATAGCGATAATATCGAGCAGTATGATCACGACTGCCCCCATCGCCCCGATGAGCAGCGGTTTGGTTGGCGATGAGGGTGAAACACCCCGCGCCGTGGTCAAAAACAACCCTGTGAGAATGAGGATGATCGCGATCCCGGTCCCGATGGGTGCGGCGTCGTCGATTTTGTCTTGCAGTGCTGTGACGAGTTCTTCTTCGGTCAATGCTTGGGACGCCTGAATGCCACCCGCCGCATCAATATCAACCTGCTGTGCTACCGCCGCGTCCCAAGCCTCCTGACCGTGCAATTCGATCATCGAGGCCTGACACTGCTCACTGACCGTAGTCCTCAGCGATGCCCCCTCACCTATGTCCGAAAAGCGCGAAACATCTGTCGATTGGCTGCCGACCATGCCGAGGTTCCCCAGCAGGATGGTGCCGACGATGATGAGAACCGGTGCGCCAAGGAACCACGTGAAAGCTTCGTTTCGCGTAATGGGTTCAGCGTTCGTGCTGCCCATCTCAACCGCCGGGGCCTTGTCGGGGTTCAGCAGTGCGTAGCCGAATGCATATAACGCATAGAGCAGTGCAAGCATGATACCCGGCAGCAATGCGGCCTGAAAAAGTGTGCCAACGGAAAGGACCGCAGGTTCCCCCAGATAGGTAAGCGCATCCGTACAGCCCGCCAGACTCGCGCGGCGTTCCTGTGCCGCGGAATACAAATCCCCCGCCAAGGTGCCGAGCAGAACGATCACGATGGACGGCGGGATAATCTGGCCCAAGGTGCCGGAGGCCGCAATCACCCCCGTTGACAGCTCAGGCGAATAGCCGTTGCGCAACATCGTGGGCAGCGCAAGCAGACCCATGGTGACAACAGTCGCGCCAACGATGCCGGTCGACGCCGCCAGAAAGGCCCCCACAACGACGATGGACACGGCAAGACCACCGGGCAGCGGCCCGAAAACCCGCGCCATGGAGGTCAGCAGGTCATTGGCGATCTTGGAGCGTTCCAGCGTGATGCCCATCAGCACGAACATCAAAACAGCCAAGAGTGTCTCGATCGACTGACCGGCCAGCACACGTTCGTTCATGCGGTTGACGACAAAGGACACGTTGCGATCCAGCGCCACTTCCCACCCACTGGGGAATACCGGCTCGCCGATACGCGGCAAATCCGGGTATCGGAAAATCGATATCGTGTCAGCCTTGACGCCTGAGTTTACCAGATCACGATAAACTTGGCTGCTGGTGTCTATGGCTTGGTGGATCAGCAATCCGGCGCTGTCCAGCGCTGCGATGATCCCGAAGGAGATAACCCCCGCCCCGGCGATGGCAAAGGCCACCGGAAACCCGGAAAGAATGCCACCAAAGAGGCAGATGGCTACGATGATCAGGCCAACTTCTACGCCGTCTAGACCGAAAAACATGGGCTTTGTCCCTTATACGTCACGCGCTTGAGGCGCTTGTTCTCGCGTTGTTACGCGCGTTGTCAGTGCGTGCCCTCATAGGCTTCTTCACCGTCACCGAGGCTGTCCTTATCGAGGTATTTGCCCGCGCTCTCTTCGCCTTCGCGCCACTCCTGAAAGGAGCGGAAGAACATGGCCATCGCCTGCAGGAACACCATCGCGGTGAACATGCACAAAAGCACCTTGAAGAGGAAATAGCCGTTGAACCCGTTCGGGCTGAAGCCGATGGTTTCAACATTCCAGCGCAACGCGCGGGATTTGTTCAGCAGACGGTCCAGCGTATCGGATGCAGAGGGGTTCGGCACAATCAGGTGACGCCACATGAAGAACCACCCGTAAAGCCAGATGATCACCGCGACGGGCATCATGAAAAACAGCGCCCCGAACATGTCGATGACTTTCTTGGTGCGGAACCGGACTGAGGAATAGACCAGATCAACGCGTACATGTCCGCCCTGCACAAAGGTATATGCCATGCACAGACAGACAACCATCGCGTTGTAAAGCTTGAGTTCTTCGGCAAACCAGCTGATGTCGAACTGCAGCGGGATACCAAAGCCAAAGGAAATATCCGGGCGCGTGAAAATCCGCTGCATGAACACGATGATGATCTGCTGGACCACCATCAAAAGACCTGCCCAGGCAAAGAAGCGCCCAACCGTATTGGCAAAGCCTTCAAGGACGCGCACGTAGCCCCACATGATGTTGCCACGCCAGACCCCGATGCCGAGCATCACAAGGAAGGCGGTGAACACGACAAAGAAAAATTCGACCGAACCGCCGTAATAGACAAAGCGCATGATGGCTTGCTTGTCCGACCAGTCCAACCAGAGCGAGGGATGCGCGAGGGCGTAGAAAAAGTTGTAAAATGAAAGTGCGATGTTGCTCAAAAACCAGAGCACTCCGTCCAACAGGATTGCAAACCCGCCTGTCGTAGCCACTTCTTCTTCCATTTTCCCCCCTTCTTTGATCCCGTTTCACATGCGGGTCAAAGCGTTGTTCTAACCCAGTGTCACCCCGGGATGTCAGGCATGCAAGGGGCCAGAGAAATCCTGGCCCCTTACCGTTTCTTTACAAATGGTTAACCGGCTGCAAGCACGCGGTTACGCTGCTCTACATAAAAGCCATCCGACTTGAGAAGCCAGTCAGAGCTCTGCGCCAACGATTCTTCGAAGGAGGTACGGATTTTGGCGAACAGTTCGTCGCCCATGTTTTCATCCATGACCGTTTTGGACGCGGCACCAAAGGCATCCCAGACATCGTCCGGGAACTGCAGCGTCTTCACACCTTGCGACTGCAGGCGCGCCAGTGCAGCACCATTGTTGGACAGTGTTTCCGCCAGCTGGGTATGCGTTGTCGCCATTGCCGCGTTCGAGATGATCGCCTGATGCGCAGGCTTGAGCTCATTCCAAACATCAAGGTTCATACCGGCCGCCAAAGCGGAACCCGGTTCGTGGAAACCGGCGGTGTAGTAAACCTTGGCAACTTCCTGAAAACCCGCGCGTTCGTCCGCAAAGGGACCAACCCACTCAAGACCGTCGAGGGCACCGGAGGAGAGCGCCTGATACAGTTCGCCACCGGGAATATTCTGGACCGAAGCGCCCAACTCGCCTAGTACCTTACCGCCAAGACCCGGCATCCGGAACTTCAGACCGTTAAAGTCAGCCGCTGAATTGATCTCATTGCGGAACCAACCACCCGACTGGGAACCGGAGTTCCCCGCGATGAAGGATTTCAGGTTGAAGATTTCGCCCAGTTCGGTGTGCAATTCATGTCCGCCACCGTGGTGATACCAGTTTGTGACTTCCTGCGCGGTGCCGCCAAATGGCACGGCCGTGAAATAGGCATAGCCCGGATGCTGACCGATGAAATAGTAATCCGCCGAGTGATAGAGATCCGCCTGTCCAGATGACACCGCGTCAAACACCTCAAAGGCACCAACCAGTTCGCCCGGCGCTTTTTTGTCGATTGTCAGCTGCCCATCGGACATCGCATCAACCATATCGTTGAAATAGGTTGCCGCATCGTCCAGAACCGCAAAACCGCGGGGCCAGGATGTGACCATTGTCAGGGTACGGTTGCCTTGTGCGTAGGCAGGTGCCGCCAGTGTCGTGGCCGCAGCGGCAGAGCCGCCAAGTGCAGATGTCTTCAGAAATGAACGACGATCCATAAAGATACTCCTCCCGATTATATCGCCTGTCCGCTCCTTGTGGCGCACACGGCTTGTGAAGTAGACGCGAAAGTAGCGTGATCGGCGCAGAAGGGAATACCTAGTACTGCGTAGATTTCGCACCTAATCCACCGTTTGCTCTCGTTTTAGGCGAGCAAAACCGCGTTACACACCACATACGCGTCGCGATTCTGGCGAAAGCCCTGTTTGTGGCCCTTTGATTCGGTTCCCTTTCGCCGTAGCAATGAAGCATGAAGCGGTTCTTGCCTCTTTTCCGACCGAGCTATGCGCAAAAGCTGTCGCTTTTGGCCACGGTGCCCTTGATTGCAGCAGTTGCGGCCATCGCCGTTCTTGTGGCGTTTCAATCGCGTGCCTTGGCCGAACGTGAGGTCCGCGCGCTGGAGACCCAGTTGCTGCAGGCCAAGAAAGCGGAACTGCGCAATTATATCACGCAAGCGCGCAATGGGTTTTACTTCATCTACGGCAACGCCGCACCCGACGATTCCGACGCCAAGAACCAAGTCGCGCAAATCCTGTCGGCCATGATTTATGGCACCGATGGCTTCTTTTTTGTCTATGATTATGATGGCAACAGTCTGGTCAGCCCGCGCCAGACCCAACGCATCAATCAGAACTGGCTCGAAGAAACCGATACAGAAGGCACGCCAGTTGTCGCCCGCCTGATCGAAATAGCACGGCAAGGTGATGGATATCTGACGCATCAGTGGCCCAAACCTTCCACCGGGGAGGACGCGCGGATGATCACCTATGTGACCAGCTTTCCCAGTTGGCGATGGGCCGTCGGCACGGGCGTGTTCATCGACGACGTGCTGGCCACGGTAGCAATAGCGCGCGCCGAGGTTGAAGCACGCGTACAGCAAACCTTTATCTACATCGGTGCAATTACACTGGCCGCCCTGCTGGTCGTTTTCCTGACGGGCATGGTGCTGAATATCCGCGAACGCCGCCTTGCGGATGCCAAGCTGAAACGGCTGACCCAGAGGGTTCTGGACGCACAGGAAGAAGAACGCGGACGCGTGGCGCGAGAATTGCACGACGGCATCAGCCAGATCCTCGTCGGAGTGCGCTATGCCCTTGATACGGCGCGGCGCAAACTGGAACGCGGTGATCCCAGCGCGGCGGAGCCTTTGGGCAAGGGCATCGAGACATTAGGCGAAGCCATTTCTGAGGTGCGCCGCATCAGCCGTGACCTGCGCCCCGGCATGCTGGATGACCTTGGCCTTGGTCCGGCGATCAAGAACCTGACGGATGCGTTTGGTGAACGCACAGGCCTGCGGACTGAATTCAGCACCGTTGTGTTTAGAAACAGGCTCGATTCCGATGCAAAGATCGCACTTTATCGCATTGCCCAAGAAGCACTCACGAATATCGAGCGGCATGCGCGCGCCACGCAAGTCAGCGTTGATCTGCGCGGCCATGCGCAAGGCGCCACGCTGCGGATCGAAGACAACGGCTGCGGGTTGAACAATGGATCAACGCACCCGTCCCAAGGCCTTGGCTTGCGCAACATGCAAGAAAGGGTCGAGCAATTGGAAGGTGAATTAAACGTATTCACAACGCGCTCCGGCATTGGCACGGTGGTCGAGGTTACCGTTCCGTTGTCCCATTTGCTGCCGCCCGAACCCGAAACTTCTCAGCCCGAAAAACAAAAGCAGACTGCATGACACCAACATCCCCTGACCCGATCAAAGTCCTGATCATTGATGACCACCCTATGGTTGCGGAAGGCATCCAGTCTATTCTCGAAAGCTATGAAGATCTGCGTGTGGTGGGCAGTTGCAATTCGGCGCGTGAAGCGATTGCGCAACTGGATCACTTTGATCCGGATGTGATCCTGATGGATCTCAACATGCCGGATATGGGCGGGCTGACCGCGACCGAGATTGTGCTGGAACGCCGCCCCGGCACGCGCATCCTGATCCTGTCGATGCATGACAGCGCTGAATATATCTCATCCGCGCTGAGCCATGGTGCCATGGGATATATCCTCAAGGATGTGCCCACCGACGAAATCAAACAGGCCATTGATGCCGTCATGGCGGGCGATCAATACCTGTGCACCGGGGCCAGCGGATCGCTGCAACCCAAGGAAGGCGAAGTCCGCGAAGCGCTGACCGGGCGTGAGCAAACGATTCTGCTGCAACTCGCGCAGGGCAAATCGAACCGGGACGTTGCGACAGCCCTCGATATTTCCGTGCGAACGGTTGAGACGCACCGCAAGAACATCAAACGCAAACTGGGCATTTCCAGCACAGCAGGTCTGACGCGATATGCGATGGAACACGGCGTGCTGCAGGGCACCGGCGTCAGTCTGTAACAGGCGCGTTTAACGCAGCTTTTCAGGATGGATTGCAGGGGCAACCATAGACGCTGTGACATCGTGAATGCACTTGGATGCAGTGAGGTTTTGTGACATTCGTCTTTGAAAGTTCGGATTGTCGTCGTACAACGCGGGTCAGCCTGTGATTGTTGCCGTGAAGGAAAACAGAATGTCAGACGCCCCTGCGCTGCCCCTCGTCAAATTACCCGAAACCATTGTAGCTCTGGCCTTGTTTGCGGCGGCGATCATAATCGGCGTCTTGACCGGTTTGCGCGGTATTGAGCTGGCGGACCTCGTGCGTGATCCCGCCGCTATTTACAAATACCCATCCTATATCGGTTTCTTTTCCCATGTCGGCGTGGCCTTGATGACATCGACAGCGGCTGTTACCGGCTTTGCGGTCGCAGTGATGCGCGGCTCTTTCTCCACAAGCCGCGGTGTTCTTCTAGCGGTTTCAGTCTTATCGGCTCTTCTCGTGATCGACGATGTTTTCATGTTGCACGAAAAGGCCTCGCGACTGGGAGAAGTCGCAGTCTTCGGCGTTTACGGTCTGTTGGGCTTGTCTGTCTGGTTCAGGTTACGAAAAATCGACAATCAATATGACATGCGTGGATTAAAGGTCGCGCTGTTTTTTCTTGGATTGTCGGTATTTACGGATGTATTTAAAATTTATGGCCCCTTCGCACATTGGCTGGAGGACTTTTCGAAACTTTCGGGATTTGCTGCCTGGCTTGTGTTTTGGTCCGGCTTTGCGTCGCACAGCCTCACATCCCGGCGGTGACCCCTGATGCGAAGGCGCTGAGCTAAGCGGGCATCCAACGGTCCAGCTTTTTTTGCCTGCCGACTTTTCAGAATCAACAACGCTTAGCCGGTAAAGCTACGATTTTGGCTTTAATTCCTTCAAATGACATCTGAGCGAAATAATATTACTGGTTTTTCTCACTCAGAGACATATTTTTCTGCGCATCGGCTGTTGACGTACTTGTCAGCCGCTCATAATGTCTCGCGCAACACAACGGAGTCTTACGGAATGAACGACCTAGTGGTCATTGTAGGAAACACGCGCATGGGCCGGTAACGGTAGACCATAGTCTGACCCATGCGCCCCCGCCAAGATCGGGGGCTTTTTTGTGCGCAACAGGTAACTGGCCCATCGGGGCCAACACGGAGAGAATACTATGACACGTCAAATGTCCGGTGCGAAAATGATTGTTCAGGCCCTGATTGATCAGGGCGTGGATACCGTCTTTGGGTATCCGGGCGGCGCAGTGCTGCCGATTTATGACGAGGTCTTTCAACAAAACGCGATCCGCCACATTCTGGTGCGCCACGAACAGGGTGCTGTTCATGCAGCCGAAGGCTATGCGCGCGCCACTGGTAAACCGGGCGTTGTTCTTGTCACCTCCGGCCCCGGTGCGACCAACGCGGTCACCGGCCTGACGGATGCGCTGATGGATTCCATTCCGCTGGTGGTTCTGACCGGTCAGGTGCCGACCTTCATGATCGGCTCTGACGCATTCCAAGAAGCGGACACCGTGGGCATCACGCGCCCCTGCACCAAGCACAACTGGCTGGTCAAGGAAACCGAACGCCTGTCCGGCGTCATCCACGAAGCATTTCATGTCGCGACCAGTGGGCGCCCCGGCCCCGTTCTCGTCGACATCCCCAAGGACGTGCAATTCGCCACCGGCACCTATTCGCCGCCCAAACCCTCCACCTCGCATTACCAGCCCAAGCTGAAAGGCGACATGGAAGCGATCACCGAACTGGTGGCTGCGCTTGAAAAGGCCAAGAAACCGATCTTTTACACGGGCGGCGGCGTAATCAACTCAGGCCCTGCAGCCAGCCAATTGCTGCGCGAACTGGTGAAGGCCACAGGCTTTCCGATCACCTCTACGCTGATGGGCTTGGGGTCCTACCCGGCATCCGGTGAAAAATGGATTGGCATGTTGGGGATGCATGGTTTGTACGAAGCCAATATGGCGATGCATGATTGCGATCTGATGATCAACATCGGCGCGCGGTTTGACGATCGGATCACGGGGCGGCTCGATGCGTTCAGCCCCAAATCCATCAAGGCACATATCGATATTGATCCCTCGTCCATCAATAAGGTCATCAAGACCGACATCCCCATTGTCGGCGACATCGCCCATGTGCTTGAGGATATCCTCAAGGTCTGGAAATCCCGCGGGCGCAAGACGAATTCAGAGGCGGTCGCCAAATGGTGGGCGCAGATCGAGCAGTGGAAGACAGTGGATTGCCTGAAGTTCACCCAAAAAGGCAAGATCATCAAACCACAGTACGCGTTGGAACGGCTCGAAGCGCTGACCAAGAAATATGACCGCTACATCTGCACCGAAGTCGGCCAACACCAGATGTGGGCCGCGCAATATCTGGGCTTTGAAGATCCGAACCGCTGGATGACCTCCGGTGGTCTGGGCACGATGGGCTATGGCTTCCCCGCGTCGATCGGTGTGCAGGTCGCGCACCCGGATGCGCTGGTGATCAACGTGGCGGGTGAAGCGTCGTGGCTTATGAACATGCAGGAAATGGGCACGGCCATTCAATACCGCCTGCCCGTCAAACAGTTCATCCTGAACAATGAACGCCTCGGCATGGTGCGCCAGTGGCAGGAACTGCTGCACGGGGAGCGCTATTCACACAGCTGGTCCGACGCCCTGCCCGATTTCGTGAAACTGGCCGAAGCTTTCGGGGCCAAGGGCATCCTGTGCTCCGACCCCGATACGCTCGATGACGCCATCATGGAGATGCTGACCTATGACGGACCTGTCATCTTTGACTGTCTGGTGACGAAGCACGAAAACTGCTTCCCGATGATCCCGTCGGGCAAGGCGCATAACGAAATGCTACTGGGGGAAGCGGATACGCAGGGTGTGATAGATGCCAAAGGAAGCGTTTTGGTGTGATCAAACAAAGCTCGCTTTATACGATTCTGGCCACTGCGGTTTTGGTAGGTTGCGCTGCCCCCAATCAACAAAACGGTGTAGAAATCCGACAGGTCTCGAAAATCGTTCTGAGTAAAACCGGCATGGAAAAGTACGTGGAGTTCCGCCAAACAGCTCCCGTTTACAGCGCAATGTATGTAACATCGGACGGCCGTGGGGGCGGTCGGTCGCGTGGCGATAAAAACTTGGTACAAAGCAAAGAGAACGCGTTAGAAAATTGTCGGTACTTTAATCCAGAAAAATCGTGCATTCTATACGCGGTTGCGGTTCCAGAAAAGAGCGAAACATACGAATGAAAGAACTGTACCGAAACCGCGCAAAAACTGAATTTGCCAGACTACGGAAAACTAGGTGCAGAGCGCACACGTCGAAGTGCAAAAGAGCGGAAAAGAACTTCCGCACATGGCCATAAGAAATTGAGGACATCATTATGTCACCGCTAAAAATCAAAAAAGGCTCAAACAGCCATTCTGCCTATAACCTGCGTCCCACATTCTCGGATGTGATCGAACGGCACACGCTCGCGGTGCTTGTCGAAAACGAACCAGGTGTGCTGGCGCGTGTCATCGGGCTTTTTGCAGGTCGCGGGTACAACATCGACAGTCTGACCGTCGCCGAAGTGGATGAGACGGGGCATCTGTCGCGCATTACGATTGTAACCTCTGGCACGCCGCAGGTGATCGAGCAGATCAAGGCGCAGCTGGGACGCATTGTCTCGGTGCACGACGTGCATGACCTGACGGTCGAGGGGAAAAGCGTGGAACGCGAGCTGGCCATGTTCAAAGTCGTGGGCCAGGGCGACAAACGGGTCGAGGCACTGCGTCTTGCCGATATTTTTCGCGCCAATGTGGTCGACAGCACCCTCGAAAGCTTCGTGTTCGAAATTACCGGTGCACCGGAAAAAATCGATGCTTTCGCTGACTTGATGCGCCCCTTGGGCTTGGCTGAGGTCGCACGAACCGGTGTCGCGGCCTTGTCCCGCGGGGAGTAACCCCCGTCATTCACATCTTATGGGCAGGCTGCTTTGGCCTGCTCATTCCAAGGTGAAAAATCCACCACCTGCCCTCTTTTGCGCAGGCTCAGGTCTTCGATCTGGGCAGCATCGCGCAGCACATCCGGCAGAGCCGGTCCGACCTTTTCAATCACGAGGCGTGGGTTATGCGCCAATCGGGTTGATTGCGACATTTCCATGTCAAATTGCACAAGATCGCCTGCATCGAAAAAGTCACCGGACCGCAGAACCTCGTCCGACGGGTTCACGTATGCCAGGTCACCCTGATCTTCGCACCAGATAACCGCCTTGCGGTCCGAAGCGTCGCTCCACAGCACTACGCCCAACATGTGATCTTCCAATTCTTCAATGTCTTTTTTCAACTATACCAAGAAGTTAAGACATTAAGACACCAAAAAAGTGACACCGTACGCTTGGTTTTTGTGTCCACATGCGGTACAGTCGACACAAATCAAGACGGCAGTGACGCCATTTAGCGTCAGTTTCGGGTGACCAGAAGTAACCAATACGTGTAAAGCAATTGCTGATACAATTTATGCATGTAAACCACACCGAAGGACGATAATGCGCACCCCTGCCCGATCCCCCGCTCAATTGCGCAATATGTTCGGAGCAAATTTGCGTCACCTGTCTGAATCTTACCCGTCGGTGTCTTCATTGGCGCGCCAACTCGGCATCAACCGCACGCAGTTCAACCGCTATTTGAGCGGCGAGAGTTTTCCCAGACCAGACGTACTGGCCCGCATTTGCGATTTCTTTGATGTAGATGCGCGGGTATTGCTGGAGCCTGTCGATCAAATCGGCCCCAGCTCGGGGCCTGTGATGAGCGGTTTTCTAAAGGACTTCATGGGCGAAAAAGTTCAGCAGGTCCCTGAAAATGATTTTCCCAGCGGGTTTTACCAGTTTTCCCGTCGGAGCTTTGTCAAGGAAAACCAATTCGTGCGCGGTTTGATTTATGTTCTGCGTCAGGGGAATGACACGCACATCAAAGGCTACGAGCCCAAACTCGCAATGGCCATGCAAGGCATCCCCCCAGCCCCGCAGGCGCGCGAATATCGTGGCTTTGTGCTCAAGGTGGAGGACGGCGTGGTGATCGTAACGTCCCGGCGCAACGGGCTGACGGCTTCAATGAACTTTTTGAACCGCGTCACGTCATTCGAAAACAACTTCTGGGTCGGCTATGCTACACGCACAGCCCGTGAGAATTCAGCATCAACACGTGTCACACGTTTGGTATATGAACATTTGGGAAATGATCTTGAACGCGTGATGCCCATCGCCCGGTACACCGGGTTTTGCGCCCTTGAGGACTTGGTCGCGTTTCACCAAAACCTGCTGCAACACAAAGACCCGATGCGATAAGCTTCTATCCGATGTCGGCCTAAAGCTACTCAGGTCGCTGTCGCGACAGCCCATACGCGCGCGTTCGGTATTTTGTTTCAGACATCCATCCTTAGGAGTTTTGACATGGAAAATCGTGTCTCGGATTTATCCTCTGTTCGCCGCCCGATCGCGCAGGCAAACGGTTTACCAAACGCGCATTACACTGACCCCGCCGTTTTCAATGAGGAAAAGCACGCACTGCTGTTCGAGGGATGGTCGGGGCTTGCCGTGGCTGCTGATGTCCCTGAAACAGGTGATGCGGTGCCACTCGATTTCCTGGACATGCCGCTTTTGTTGATCCGGGATCGCCAAAACAAGGTGCGGGTGTTTCAGAACATCTGTCGCCATCGCGGGATGATCCTCGTGGATGCGCCGCGCAAAATCGAGGGTGCCATCAGGTGTCCCTACCACAGCTGGTGTTATTCGACAGAGGGCGCTCTGGTCAGCACCCCGCATGTGGGCGGGCCTGGCCAGAACACGCATGACGGGATCGACCGCGCGCTTTTGGGGCTCATAGAAGTGCGCAGCCATATCTGGATGGGTGTGGTCTGGATCAACGTGTCGGGCACCGCGGCGGATTTCGACGTTGCAAATGCCAAAATGATGGCGCGCTGGCAGGAATTTAACAAACCACTGCATCACGGCGGCACCGAGAGCCGCTTTACCCTAGAGGTGAATTGCAACTGGAAACTGGCGGTCGAAAACTATTGTGAAAGCTATCACCTGCCTTGGGTGCACCCCGGCCTTAACAGCTATTCACGTCTGGAAGATCACTATCACATCGAAGAGGATGACGCGTTTTCAGGACAAGGCACGCTGGTCTACCGCCAGATCAGAGACGCCGAGGGGGGCACTTTTCCAGATTTCGACGCGCTGAGCGACAAATGGGATACGGCCGCGGAATATATCACCGGGTTTCCGAATGTGCTGCTGGGGGTTCACCGCGATCATACATTCGCCATCATTCTGCAACCGGTCGGACCTGAGAAAACGCTTGAGCATGTCCACCTGTTTTACGCAAAACCAGACACCAGCGACACCCTGCGCATCCGGAACGCAGAGCAGTGGAAAACGGTTTTTGCAGAAGATGTCTTTGTGGTCGAGGGCATGCAACGCGGTCGCCACGCCGTGTCTTTTGATGGCGGGCGGTTTTCGCCTGCCATGGATGGGCCGACGCATTTGTTCCACGCTTGGGTCGCGGGCAAGATCGAACACGCCCGCGCACAAAAGCAAGCAGCGGAGTAATGTCGCTTGACGCAAAGCTGCTCGCCGCACATGCGGCGGGCGATAAGGATCGTCTGGTTACCCTTTATACGCAGGCGGCGGCCAGCGCGGACGATCCCGATGCCGCCGGGTTTTATCTCACCCATGCCTATGTTTTCGCACTTGAGGCTGGCTTACCGCAAGCGGCTGATCTGCGCGCCCAACTGGTTGAGATGGGCCGCGAAGAACCACTTCAGAGCGTCTGACGAAATACCTGACACAACAAGTATCACGTAACGCATTGAAATCTTTGATTTCAGGCAGCGTTACGATTGTCAGGTTTTTCGCATTACGCTTTAAGGGCTTACGATCATCTCTCGATAAAGATGCCATGAACTGTGCCCCAACAGAGGTAACGTGATGAAAAGGCCAAAGAAGCCCGGCAGCATGGAGGCGAACACCACAACCGCAATAAAGGCGGCCCAGATCAGAAAGACGACGGGGGAGGATTTGACCGCCTGAATGCTGGTAATCATCGCGGTGACAAAATCGATCTCCCGGTCCAGCAGCAGCGGCAAACCGATCACCGCGATCGAGAAAATCAAAACCGCGAAACCGGCCCCCACAGCCGTTCCGAATGCCAGCATCATCAGCCCGTTTGAGGTCAGAAAGACCTCAAAGGAACTCGACACATTGGTCATGGTGGACAGCCCAAGGAAGAGGGCAAAGATCATATGGCCCAGAAAAAACCAGAACATGAAAATCACCACCATCATCGTGCACATTGAAGGCAACTGCCGGTGGCGCTGGTTCAGGATCACGCCAAAGATTTCCCCGGCGGGCACAGGCAGGCCCGCTTCGAGCCTGCGCGACACCTCATAGAGTCCGACCGCCGCAAAAGGCCCCAGCAGCGGAAAGCCAATCGCCGCCAGCACCAGCCAAAAGGTATGCCCGGTTTCGGCGGTGATGATCGTCATCACCCAGCCTGCGAGGACGTAAAATGCAGCAAACAGAATGCCGTAAAGCGGTTTGGCTTTGAAATCGGACAGGCCTTTTTTCAAAGCCGCGCGCAGCATATCGAAATTTGCATCGCGCAACTCCGGCGCGCCCGGTTTCAATTCACCCTCTGCAATCGCCGCCACGGAAGTCTCCTCTTCGTACTCGACCGATTAAAACGTGCCTGAGTTGCGGTGTCATGTCAAAATGGAATTGATCAGCCGTTTTGCGCTTCGGCCCGTGTCTTTCCAGATGCATCCAATGCAAGGGTCGCCGCCATGAACCCATCCAGATCACCATCCAGAACCCCCTTGGTGTCGGAGGTTTCAAAATTGGTGCGCAGGTCTTTGACCATCTGATAGGGCTGCAGCACGTAGGAGCGAATCTGATTGCCCCATCCGGCATCGCCCTTGTTTTCATGCGCCTCGTTAATGGCCGCATTGCGGCGGTCCAGTTCCAGTTGATACAGGCGCGATTTCAGCGCTTTCATTGCGATGTCGCGGTTCTGGTGCTGGGATTTTTCCGAACTGGTCACCACGATGCCCGTGGGATGGTGCGTGATCCGAACGGCGGAATCGGTCGTGTTAACGTGCTGCCCGCCCGCGCCTGAGGACCGGTAAGTGTCAATGCGGATATCCGAAGGGTTAACGTCAATGTCGATATTGTCATCCACCACCGGGTAAACCCAGACCGAGCTGAAGGAGGTATGCCGCTTGGCCGCGCTGTCAAAAGGCGAGATGCGCACCAACCGATGCACGCCGCTTTCCGATTTGAGCCACCCATAGGCATTCAGCCCGGTGATCTTGTAAGTCGCGGATTTGATCCCCGCCTCGTCGCCGTCGCTCATGGACTGAAGTTCGACCTTATAGCCCTTCTTCTCCGCCCAGCGGACATACATGCGCGCAAGCATATTCGCCCAGTCGCAGCTTTCGGTGCCCCCTGCCCCTGCGTTGACCTCCAAAAAGGTATCGTTGCTGTCGGCTTCACCATCCAGCAGCGCTTCGAGTTCCTTTTTCGCCGCGGTCTCTTCCAAAGCGCGCAATGCGTTTTCGGCGTCAGTTATGACATCCGCGTCGTCTTCCATCTCGCCAAGTTCGATCAGTTCGATGTTGTCGGCCATCTCCTGCTTGATGTTGTCATGGGTTGCCATGGCATCCACCAGCATCTGACGGTCCCGCATCAGTTTCTGCGCCGCATCCGGATCATCCCAGAGCGTCGGATCCTCCACGCGCGCGTTGAACTCCTCAAGCCTGTAGGGGGCGGTTTCGACATCCAGCCGCTGGGCCAGCAGGTCCAGCGATTTCTGTATTTTTTCAATGGTGTTCTGGACGTCTGCGCGCATGTCAGCCTCGGAAAACTAGGGTTACATCCTGATAGACCAGCACCACGGCAGCGGCAAGGCACCGGCGGCGATTACACCCTGAGGATCAGTATAGCCCGCCGGAACTGAGCGTGCCGAAATTGGCATTGGGGCCAACCTCGATCGTTTCCCCGGTCGAGGTCGTCACCTCCTTGCGCTTTCCGGGCTGCACTTCCTGAACCAGCGGCAAATCCTGACCCATGGCAAAGCCGCCATCGAACATGACACCGAACAATGGCTCTTCACCGCTGCGGAAATACTCAGCTACAACCGCATCGCCCGTGGCATCATCGTTCAGACGTGCACCGGTGAAACGGTCGATCTTGATAAAGCGACCACCGTTTGGCACCTCAAACGGGCCGCCGCCATATTTTTGCGTCGCTTCTTCCATGAACCGCTGGAACACCGGGCCGCACATGCCGCCGCCTGATGCGCCCCGCCCCAACGACCGGGGCTGGTCATAGCCGATGTAGCAGCCCGCAACGATGTTGCTGGTGAATCCGATAAACCAGACGTCTTTGGCGTCATTGGTTGTTCCGGTTTTACCGGCAGTCGGCACAGGCAGGTTGACCGTGCGCGCAGCAGTGCCGCGATCAACAACACCCTTCATCATCGAAGTTAGCTGATAGGCGGTGATCGGGTCCATCACGCGTTCCCGGTTCGAGATGATGCGCGGGCCATAGCCGGGATCAAGGCTGGCCAGTTCACAATCGAAACAATAGCGTTCGTCATGGCGGTAAATCGTGCGCCCGTAGCGGTCCTGCACCCGGTCCACCAGCGTCGGCTGCACACGTTCGCCCCCATTGGCAAACATCGCATAGGCAGCCACCATCCGGTAGAGCGTGGTTTCCTCGGACCCCAGCGCATTGGCCAGAAAGGTGCCCATGTTGTCATAAACGCCAAAACGTTCGGCATAATCGGCCACAACATCCATGCCGACTTCTTGCGCCAATCGCACAGTCATCAGGTTTCTGGAGCGTTCAATGCCGGTGCGCAAAGGAGTAGGCCCGTAAAATTCACGCGACGCATTGCGTGGCCGCCACAGACCTTGCGGCGTGTTGATCTCAATCGGGGCGTCTATGACGATGGTGGCTGGGGAATAGCCGCTGTCGAGCGCTGAGGCATAGACAAAAGGTTTGAAGCTTGATCCCGGTTGGCGGCGCGCCTGTGTGGCGCGGTTAAACACGCTGTCCTGATAGGAAAACCCGCCCTGCATTGAGATCACGCGTCCGGAATTAACATCCATGGCGACAAAACCGCCCTGCACTTCCGGAACCTGTCGCAGGCTCCAGCGGATAAAGCTGTCGTCCTCATCCGAGGTCATGGCGCGAACATGCACCACGTCGCCGACCTCAAGCAAATCACCCGCCCGCTGCGCCTTGCCGCTCAGAGAACCTTCGCGCCGCTTTTTGCGCGCCCAAGTGACGTCTTGCGCGGGGATGAAATGGCCGTCTTCGTCTTCCACGACCCCTTCGATGCCAATGCGCGCCGAAGTTTCGCCGACGGATAAAACCACCGCCGGATACCAAGGGCCGTCCAGATCAATGTCACGCGCGATGTCAACAGCCGCAAGGGCCGTGCGCCATGCCGTTTCATCGCCCAGCTGTCCCGGGTCAATCCGCGTTTGCGGTGCGCGCCAGATGCCCTGACGGCGGTCATATTCTTCCAACGCGCGGCGCAGGGATTCGGCAGCAAGTGGCTGCAAATCCTGATCAATCGTCGCGCGCACGCTCAGCCCACCGGTAAAGAACTCGCCTTCACCAAAGTCTTCGCTCAACTGTCTGCGAATCTCATCCGTGAAATAATCACGCGGCGGCAACTCCGCCCGGAAGCTTTCAAAATCCCCGTTTTGCACCGATCGCAAGGGCGCGGCGACCTCGGTTTCATAAGCGGCCTGCGTGATATAGCCGTTTTCCATCATTTCCTTGAGCACGAAGTCACGACGCGCCTGCAGGCGCTCTTTCTGGCGCACGGGATGATAATCGCTGGGTGCTTTGGGCAAGGATGCGAGGAATGCCGCCTCATGCGCCGTCAGATCGCTCAGCGGTTTGTTGAAATAGGTCTGTGCGGCTGCCGTGACACCATAGGAATTCTGCCCCAGAAAAATCTCATTCAGGTAGAGTTCAAGGATCTGATCTTTCTCAAGCGTTTCCTCAAGCCGGGAAGCCAGAATGATCTCCTTGATCTTACGCTCCGCACGTCTGTCACCGGAGAGCAGGAAATTCTTCATCACCTGCTGCGTGATGGTCGACGCCCCGCGCACATCCTGTCCGCGCGATTTCACCGCATCGACCGCCGCCGCCCCGATGCCGCGCAGATCATAACCGTCGTGCTGATAAAAATTCTTATCCTCTGCCGAGATGAAGGCCTGTTTGACCAGATCGGGGATGTCCTCGGCCGGGGTAAACAGTCGCCTTTCCTTGGCGAATTCATCAATGATCTGCCCCTGACCGGAATAAATCCGACTGATGGTGGGTGGGGCATATTGCGCGAGTGATTCGTGGCTTGGCAGATCCTTGCCGTAGACCCAGAAAATCGCACCAATGCTCAGCACAACCATGCCCAAGCCCATGGTTATGGTCGTAAAAATACCACCCAGAAATGACAGAATGAATCGAAACACGAAAAGCACGCACCTTTGTTGACGTTACAGACTTGGGTATAAGTGTTTCTGGCGTCATGGTCAAAAGAGCGTGACGTCATAAGCACGTGATCGCTACTGCCTTATCAGCCCGCGCAGTGCCGCGTCCTGCGCGCGCCATTCCAGAACCGCGCGCGCCATGGCATCCACCATTTTGCTGCGCCACTCAGGGTTGCGCAGGTTTTCCAGATCGCGCGCGCTCGAGAGAAACCCGACCTCTACCAAAACGGACGGGATATCGGCGGATTTCAATACTGAAAAACCCGCCTTCCTGAGGGGTCTGTTGTTCATCGGCCCCCCAGAGGCTGTCATACTCTGGATCAGAGCTTGCGCCAGCGCCTTTGATCGCGGCTCTGTTTCCAGACGTGCCAAATCAAGCAAAACGGTGGTCACAGCATCATCCGACCCGGTCAGATCAGCACCGGCGATGATGTCCGCCCGGTTGTGGCGCGCCGCCAGATGCGCGGTTGCTGTATCGCTGGCCTCATCGGACAACGTGTAGACCGTTGCGCCCTGCGCCCCCCCTTGGCTCAGTGCATCTGCATGTAATGACAGGAATAAATCAGCGCGGGCGCGGTGGGCCTGCGCCACGCGGTTTTGCAGGGACACAAAAACATCCCGGTCACGGGTCAGCACGACATCCACATCAGCCGCACGGATCAAGGCGTCGCGAAGCTCAAACGCAACATCCAGCATGAGGTTTTTTTCCGACAGACCTTCGCGCTCCGCGCCGGGATCAATACCGCCGTGACCCGGATCAATAACGACAACAAACCGATCGTCAGACACGGCGGGCTGCACCAGATCAGGCTGCGCAGTCGGCCAGACAGAGCTTTCAGGCACGCCGGACGCCATTGCAAAGGTTTCTGGGTCCGTCGTCCGCAGGGTCATGTTCAGAATCGCCCCGCCTGTGACCTCATCAACTGTCATGCCAATCTCGTCAGGCAGCATCGGCTGCGCCAGATCCGCGACCAGCCGCGACCAGCCGGGCTGAAAGACGCCGAAACGCAGCGCGTCGATGCTGGTCCCCTTGTTCAGCAGCGCATCTGCCTGCACGCCTGACCAGTCCACTTCACGGAAATCCACGACCAGACGCGGGGGCTGATCGAGGGTAAAGATGCGATACGGCACGCCCTGCGACAGGGTCAGCTGCATGTCCAAGCGGCCGAACCAGTTCTGTTTGATGTGGCTCTTGGCCGTGTCCACCCGCGCAACGCCGGACAGGTCCTGCGCATTCAACGGTGCTGCCAACACGCCCAAGACAAAGGCGCAGAGTTTCAAATGTCGGATCATGGGCTGCTCGGCCAGTTTGTTTTGCCGAACCCTATAGCACCTCAACCCCGGAGGGAATGGGCTAGCGTACCTGCATAAACGCCTTGAGCCGTGCCAGACCTTCGGCGATATCCGCAGTCGAGCGCGCATAGGAAAACCGCAGCGTCTGGTGTCCGCGCAATGGATCAAAATCAAGTCCGGGCGTGACGGCCACGCCTGCCTGTTCGAGGATTTCCGCCGCAAAGGCGCGGCTGTCATCGGTCATTTCCGACACATCCGCATAAACGTAAAACGCCCCGTCAGGCGGCGCGATTTTCGTGAACCCGGCCTCTGGCAACCCTTCGAGCATAAGTTTGCGATTGGCCCGATACACATCCATATTCGCCTGCAATTCATCCTCGGCGTCCATCGCAGCGAGGGCGGCAATCTGGCTGGCATGGGGCGCGCAGATGAACATGTTCTGCGCGATCCGTTCTAAAACGCGCACATGGTCCTCAGGGACAACCAGCCAGCCAACCCGCCAGCCCGTCATCGAGAAATACTTGGAAAACGAATTGATCACATAGGCCTCATCCGTCACCTGCAGCGCGGTGACCGCCTTCGCTTCATACTCAATGCCATGATAGATTTCGTCGGAAATGAAAGACGCACCCTGACCGGCGGCTGCGTCGATCAGACTGCCAAGCGCCGCCTTGTCCAGCATTGTTCCCGTAGGATTTGCTGGTGAGGCCACCATGAGCCCGGCCAGATCGCTCCCCTCAAGGTCACTGGCGACGGGCTGAAAACGGTTTTCGGGTGCGGTGGCGATATCGACGGGGCACAAATCCAATGCACGCAAAATCTGGCGATAACTGGGATATCCCGGTGCGCCGATCCCGACCCGGTCACCTGTGTCAAATAGAGCGGTAAAGGCCAGAATGAACCCGCCAGAAGACCCCGGCGTGATGATCACGCGCTGCGGATCAAGGTCCACATCGTACCATTCCCCGTACAGACGCGCGATGCGGGCGCGCAGGGCAGGCAAGCCCAAAGCCACCGTATACCCCAGCGATTCCCGCCCCATCGCATCAGCCAGTGCAGATGCCGCAGCTTTGGGTGCACCGGTGCCGGGCTGGCCCACTTCCATATGAATAATGTGCCGTCCTGCCGCTTCTGCCTGACGCGCTGCCTCCATCACGTCCATCACAATGAAGGGATCGACCGAAGAACGCCTTGAAACCCGCATGAAAACCGCTCCTTATGGTGTCATGTGGTTTCATCGCGTATTCCGACTGACGTCAATCCCGGCGCTGATCTTTTGTCTGTTTGCCCAGACGGCATCGGCGCAGGGGCTCTTGCGGGACGCGGATCTCGAATACGGGCTCAAACAACTGGCCGCTCCTGTGCTGACTGCCGCCGGCCTCAGCCCGTCGCGCGTCAAGATTCTGGTTGTCGATGACAGTTCGCTGAACGCATTTGTCATCAGCACTGATGCGATTTTCCTGCACTACGGGCTGATCAACCGCATGAGCAACGCCGCGATGCTGCAGGGTGTGATCGCGCATGAAGCGGCGCATATCGCCAATGGGCACCTCACCCGGCGGATGAACAACCTTGCCAGCGCGCGCACTGCCGCCGGATTTGGCATCGCCCTTGCCGCTGTTGCGGCAGCAGCGGGTGGCGGCGAGGCTGGTGCGGGCGTTTTGCTGGGCACGCAAAGCTCGGCTATTAATCGCTTTTTGCGCCATACCCGCGCCGAAGAAGCCTCAGCCGATCAATCCGCCGTGCGGTTCATGCGCTCTGCCGGAATAAACCCTGCGGGCATGTCGCAGGTCCTGCAACTGTTTCGCGGTCAGGAACTGCTGGCCGAAACGCGTCAGGATCCCTACACACGCTCGCACCCTCTGTCCCGCGACCGGATGCGCGCGCTTGAGGGCTATGTCGCCGCCTACGGGAATGCGCCGAACGATAATGCCACCGCAGATTACTGGTTTGAAAGGGTCAAGGGCAAGCTCAGCGCCTATACCCGCGCGCCCAAATGGACTCTGCGCCGGTTGAACGAAAGCCCCTATCAGGATGTACGCCTTCTGCGCGAAGCGGTTGCAGAGCATCGCCAGTCCCGCACGAAACAAGCCCTTGCGGCGATTGACAAGGCCATCACGCTGCGGCCCAACGATCCGTTTTACCATGATCAACGCGGACAAATTCTGTTTGAGACGCGCAATTTTTCCGCCGCTGCGGCGGCGTATGGGCGGGCGGTGCAACTGGCCCCGAACGATGCGCTGATCTTATCCGGCTACGGGCGCGCGCTGTTGGTCGAGGGTAACGTTAACAAAGCCAAGCAGGTGCTTGAAAAAGCACGCATAATCGATTTCAGAGATGGCACGATGCTGCGCGATCTGTCAGTCGCCTATGCAAAATCCGGCCAGAAGGGCATGGCGTCGGTGGTGACCGCAGAACGCTATGCGCTGAGGGGGCGGATGAAAGACGCAGGCATTCACGCCAAACGTGCCGTTGATTTGCTGCCGGAAGGGTCCGGCCCTTGGCAACGGGCACAAGATGTGTTGATTGCATCCGAACGCGCCGCAAAACGGAGATAGACTATGCTGAAAAAACGACTGATGGCTTTTGCCCTGAGCCTGATAACCGCAACCGCTCCGGCGTTGGCGCTCGATCTGAGTGCGATGTCAGACGAAGAACGCACGCAATTCGGGGCAGAGGTGCGTGCCTATCTGATGGAAAACCCACAGGTGATCATGGAGGCCGTCAATGCCTTGGAAGAACGGCAAGCCGAGGTACAGGCGCAGGCTGACGTAGATTTGGTCTCCCAAAACGCCGAGGCGATTTTCAACGACGGCTTTTCCTATGTCGGCGGCAATCCCGATGGTGATATCACCCTTGTGGAGTTCATGGATTATCGCTGCGGGTTTTGCAAACGCGCGTTCGGTGAGGTCGAAAAACTGCTCGCCGCTGATGACAACATTCGTTTTGTCGTCAAGGAGTTCCCGATTCTCGGGGAGCAGTCATTGCTGGCATCCCGATTTGCCATCGCCACCAAGCTGGAAGAAGGCCCTGACGCCTACAAAGCGATGCATGATGCTCTGATGTCCTACAACGGCGATATTACAATCCCTGCCCTGAGGCGCCTTGCAGACACGTTCGGTCTGAACGCTGATCAGATCGAAGCGCGCATGGAAGCGGATGAAGTCACCCAAGAACTGATGGCGACGCGCGCACTGGCGCAGCGGCTGCAGATCAGTGGTACTCCCACATTCGTGCTCGATGATGAGATGCTGCGCGGCTTTTTACCGATGGATCAGCTGCAAATGATTGTCGACGAAAAGCGCGGTTAACGTACCGCCCTATTCAGCCGCATCCGCAAGGGCCGCTGCAGCTTCAAGCTCAGCGGCCTTTTGTTCGACCTGCTCCACAATATGTTCAACCATCTGGTCGTTGTCCAATTTGTGGCTTTGTTTGCCCGCCAGATACACCATGCCCGAGCCCGCACCGCCGCCGGTAAACCCGACATCGGTCATCAAGGCCTCACCGGGTCCGTTCACCACGCATCCAATGATACTCAGACTCATTGGCGTTCTGATGTGCTCCAGACGTTTCTCGAGGGCTTCGACCGTCTTGATCACGTCAAAACCCTGCCGCGCACAACTGGGGCAGCTAATGATATTCACACCGCGATGACGCAATCCCAGTGATTTCAGGATTTCATAGCCAACCTTGACCTCTTCGACGGGGTCTGCCGATAGGCTGACGCGTATGGTATCGCCAATACCCATCCAAAGCAGATTGCCCAAACCGATCGCAGATTTGATTGTTCCCGACACAAGCCCCCCCGCCTCGGTGATGCCAAGGTGGATGGGTGCATCAGTTGCATCGGCCAACTGCTGATAGGCCGCTGCCGCCATGAAAACGTCGGATGCTTTGCAGCTGATTTTGAATTCGTGAAAATCGTTATCTTGCAGGATCTTGATATGGTCGAGCCCGCTTTCCACCATCGCATCAGGACAGGGTTCACCGTATTTGTCCAAGAGATGCTTTTCAAGGCTGCCCGCGTTCACGCCGATGCGGATTGAACAATTATGGTCCCGCGCCGCCTTGATGACCTCTTTTACACGCTTTTCATCACCGATGTTACCGGGGTTGATCCGCAGACACGCAGCCCCCGCCTCCGCCGCTTCGATCCCTCTTTTATAGTGAAAGTGGATGTCGGCGACGATGGGCACCGAAACCTCGGGCACGATCTGTTTGAGCGCTTGAGAGGAAGCTTGATCCGGCACCGAGACACGAACGATATCCGCCCCCGCTTCTGTTGCCGCATTGATTTGATCAATTGTGCCTTTAACATCTGTCGTCAGCGTGTTGGTCATCGTCTGTACTGTAATAGGCGCGTCGCCCCCAACAGGCACGTTGCCAACCATGATCTGGCGTGATGTTCTGCGGTATATGTTGCGCCAAGGGCGTACATGATTAAGCGACATCGGTGGGACCTTCATTGCTGTGTCTGTCACTTAAACTAGACACTCAGGCCCCAACCCGCAATCACCCTTTTCAATTTGTGGGGCAGTTATTCTGACGCAGGACCCGCAGGTGTCTGAAGCTCAACGACGGTTGTTGCCAATGCTTCATCCGCCGCCAGATCCGCGACCTGATAGGTTGCTTTGAGCGAAGCGACCTCGAGCGAGATGTTCGACGTGATAGTCCCCGTTTTTCCAACCGGCCCGTAATATTCACCATTCAGCGCAAAATATATCGCGCCACTTTCCCCGGTCCGCAACAACGCAGGCTCGCCACCAACAGGCGCATCCCACGTCTCACCCGGTTCCATAATTGTCTCGAGAATTACAGTGCCATCAGGCGCGCTAACCCGCACCCAGGCAGGTCGCACGGCCACCATCCGCAAGGCAGGACCGGGTGCTTTTACTACGATGGGTACCTGCCCCTCGACACTTGGCACCCGATCCGCATTCGCCAAGTCGTTTTCGACAAGAAGACTGTCTGACAACCGTTCGGGCACCGGCTGGGACGTCTGCGCAAAGCTGCCGACGGTTCGGGGATCCAGCGTCGCGATGGGCGCGTCGCGCGCAATCATAACCGGCACATCCAGCGCATCGGGCCGAAAAAGCTGATCCAACGGGTCAATGCGCACCGTATCCATACCCGCAGGCAACGCGCCTGATGCCGCTGTATCAGGCGCCGCGGCCAAGACACCATCCAGCGGATCAAGGTCTGACAAAACGATCGGGGTCTGATCGGCGGGCGCGACTTGAACGCGCTGCACTTCCTGAAGCACGGCGTATCCGCCAAATCCGATCGCCGAAATCAACGCGATCAGAACGAGCGAAGAGCCGACAGCACCCGGTTCGATGCGTGACCAGAAACTTTCGCCCGCAGGAATAAAGGGGGTGCCGGGACGTTTGAACATGTCATGTTCCAACGAGCGGCCCGCATTTGGCTTTTGCTTTGTCTTTTTGATAACAGAGGCTTCGGCCGACATCCCATGCGCGACGGTGAACCCGCTTTCCTGACAGAATGTCTCGAAAACGTCGTCCGGGTTCATACCAAGATAGCGCGCGTAGGACCTTACGTAACCAGCGATAAACCCGGGGGTATCAAAGGCATCGGGATCGCAATCTTCAATCGCCGCGATGTAAGATGCCTTGATCCTCAACTCTCGCTGAACATCCAGAAGCGACTTGCCCATCGTCGCCCGCTCGCCGCGCATAACATCGCCAAGTCGCAGTTCGAAATCGTCGAACGCCTTGCGTTCAACAGGGTCTTCCTCACTCGCAGCGTGCCTGCGTCCAATCATAGCGTACCGCCCCGTCTTGCTCCAGCCTGTCAACCTGCCGTCGTCAGTGGAAAAGAATCGTCCCCACGATTCGTACCTGACTTGTTGTTTAGGTTAGGTTAACACAAGGCAACTCGAATTTCACCAGACCTCAGGTTAACCTGCCTCCTCGGCGCGATTTAGCGCACAATGTGACCAAAGTCCGTCCATCGCGCGCACCAGCGCATCCAGCTCACGCGGGCCATGTACAGGCGACGGGGTAAAGCGCAACCGCTCAGTCCCGCGCGGTACAGTCGGATAGTTAATCGGCTGTACGTAAATCCCGTGATCCGCCAATAACATATCGCTCAGGTTTTTCGTATGAACCGGGTCTCCGACCATGACGGGCACGATATGGCTGCCATGATCGATGATCGGCAGGCCAAGTCCCTTCAGACGCATTTTCAGAATGCGCGCCTGCAACTGATGCGCTTCGCGCAATTCGGGGCTGCGTTTGAGATGCGCCACAGATGCAGCAGCACCCGCCGCAATGGCCGGCGGCAGCGAGGTCGTAAAGATGAATCCTGGCGCATAAGACCTTATCGCGTCACACATTTTTTCCGACGCTGCGATGTAGCCGCCCAACACGCCATAGGCTTTTGCCAGTGTTCCGTTGATGATGTCGATGCGATGCATCACCCCGTCACGCTCAGCCACACCGGCGCCGCGCGGACCATACATGCCGACCGCATGTACCTCGTCAATATAGGTCAGGGCGTTAAATTCGTCGGCCAGATCGCAAATGGCCGCAATGGGGCCGAAATCGCCATCCATCGAATAAATCGACTCAAACGCAATCAGTTTCGGTGCCGCAGGATCATCCGCCGCGAGCAGTTCGCGCAGATGATCAACGTCATTGTGCCGGAATATCCGCTTTGCGCCGCCATTGCGACGCACGCCCTCGATCATCGAGGCATGGTTCAACGCATCCGAATAGATGATCAGGCCGGGAAACAATTTCGGCAAGGTCGACAGCGTCGCATCATTTGCAATGTAGGCAGAGGTAAAGAGCAGCGCCGTTTCTTTGTTGTGCAAATCGGCCAGTTCTGCCTCGAGGCGCTTATGATAGACCGTTGTGCCTGAAATATTGCGGGTGCCGCCCGACCCTGCCCCGGTTGCCTCCAGCGCCTCATGCATGGCGTCCAGAACCACCGGGTTCTGACCCATCCCGAGATAGTCGTTACCGCACCAAACGGTAATATCACGCTGTTGTCCGTCCGGCTGTGTCCATACTGCGTGCGGAAACTGTCCATTGCGCCGCTCAATGTCGATGAAGGTTCTGTAGCGCCCTTCCTCATGCAGACGCGCAAGCGCTTCGTCCAGCTTCTCAGTATACTCCACGCGCGCGTCTCCTGTATCGATCGCCAGCTCTGGTGAGGTGGCACGCTCACTTCTTGGGATGAGTATAGAACAGCCTTCAATTATTCAATAACCCAACGCAGGACGCCATGTCGCAGTAGCGCAGGATATGCGGTGCCATGATCTGGACAGTACCTTTGCGGCTGATAGGGTGCGCGCTACCTAACTCAGGAGAACACCTCATGTCGCTGGACGCTGTTTTATCCCGCCTTGATGCAGAAATGCCCAAAGCCACAGAACGGCTGTTTGAGCTGTTGCGTATCGCGTCGATCTCAACCGACCCCGCCTACAAGAGCGACTGCGAACGTGCCGCCGACTGGCTGGTTGCCGACCTGCAAAGCATGGGTATCACGGCGGAAAAACGCAAGACGCCGGGGCATCCGATGGTGGTCGGACACGCGGACGGACCCGGCCCACATCTGCTATTTTACGGTCACTATGACGTCCAACCCGTTGATCCGATTGAGCTTTGGAACAATGACCCGTTTGATCCGAAACTCGAACAAACAGAAAAAGGTCCGGTACTGCGCGGGCGCGGCACGGCAGATGACAAGGGCCAGTTGATGACCTTTCTTGAGGCCTGCCGCGCATGGAAGGCAGAACACGGAACCCTGCCCTGCAAGATCACCTTCTTTTTCGAAGGAGAAGAAGAAAGCGGTTCGCCCTCACTGGTGCCCTTCATGGAAGAAAACAGTGACGAGTTGCGCGCCGATCTGGCCCTGATCTGTGACACGGCGATGTTTGAAAGCAAAACGCCTGCGATTGTCACGATGCTGCGCGGGATGATGTCGGATGAGATCACCATCACCGGCCCTGACAAGGACCTGCATTCGGGCTATTACGGCGGCATCGCGATGAACCCCATTCGCGTGCTGTCGCGTGTCATCGCCGCCCTGCATGACGAAACGGGTCGCGTAACTATCCCAGATTTCTATGACGGTGTCCCTGATCTGAGCGCTGACATGCAGGCACAGTGGGCCAGTCTCGGGTTTGATCACAAACAGTTTCTGGGTGACGTTGATCTTTCTGTTCCTGCCGGTGAGGCAGGTGTGACACCCCTTGAGATGACATGGTCCCGCCCCACCTGCGAGGTCAACGGCATCTGGGGTGGGTACATTGGTGAAGGTTTCAAAACTGTCCTGCCTTCGCAAGCGCATGCGAAAATCAGCTTTCGGCTGGTCGGGGATCAGGACCCGCACGCGATCCGCGAGAATTTCCGCGCCATGGTCCAAAGCCTCCTGCCGCCCGATTGCACAGCCAGTTTCGCAGAGCACGGGGCAAGCGAGGCCTGCGTCATCGACGCCGGGGACCCGCGGTTTGACAAGGCACTCGCGGCATTGAGCGCAGAATGGGGCGTGCCTGCCGCCTATATCGGCGGCGGCGGCTCGATTCCGATTGCGGGGCATTTTCAGGACATCCTGAACACCAAACCGCTGCTGATCGGTTTTGGCAAAGACGACGATGGCCTGCATTCACCGAATGAAAAATACGATCTGGAGAGCTTTCACAAAGGCGCGCGCAGTTGGGTACGCATTCTCGCGGCACTGACCTGATGTTTGCGGGGTTTGATGCAGGCGACGCCTCGGTCAACGGACAGACCATTCATTATCGATCAGGCGGGCAAGGCCCCCCTGTCCTTCTGTTGCACGGGTTTCCTCAAACCCATGTGATGTGGCATGCCGTCGCCGCGCAACTGGCCGAAAACTTTACCATCGTTGCAGCAGACCTGAGAGGTTATGGCCACAGCAGCAAACCGGATGGCACTGCCGCTTATAGCTTTCGACATATGGCCTGCGATCAGGTGGCACTCATGCACGCTCTGGGTCACGACAGGTTTCATGTGGTCGGGCATGATCGGGGGGGACGGGTCGCACATCGAATGGCACTCGATCATCAAAAGGCCGTTCACAGCCTGACAGTCATGGACATCGTCCCAACGCACCTGTTGTTGGATAATTTATCAAAAGAGGTGGCCGAGGCCTATTATCACTGGTTTTTTCTGGCTCAGCCCTATCCGTTTCCCGAAACTCTGATCGGGCACGATCCTGACACCTATTACGAAAGCTGCCTGCTTGGGTTTGGGGCTGCAAAGCTATCTGATTTCGAAACCGATGCTTTGGATGCATATCGCGCGGCCTGGCGTGATCCCGATACGATACGCGGGATGTGTGCGGATTACCGCGCGGCATTGCACATCGATTTCGCGCATGATTCGCAGGATCACTGTCGGCGCATCGATACACCCTCGCTCGTCCTGTTCGGTTCAGACGGCGCCATGGCCAAATCCTATAACGTCGCTGACACATGGCGCGAAAAACTTTCGCATATGACCTCAACTGCGATTCCGGGGGGGCACTTTTTCATCGACCAGTCACCGGATGAAACGAGCCTTGCGCTGGAGACATTCCTGTCCGGGGTCACCTGATCCCTTCAGCGCGCATAGTCTCAATCAGATTTTGACAGGTATGCGTTTTCAACGTCATGCCGCCGGATTGAAACGGCAACACACGGGCTTTTCCCTGAAATCCACTCTCCACCATGAAAAAAGGCCCCTCAAGGGGGCCTTTCGAGCAGTGATGGCGCGGTTGACGGGGCTCGAACCCGCGACCCCCGGCGTGACAGGCCGGTACTCTAACCAACTGAGCTACAACCGCCCACTGCTACAAGATGCGTCGCTGCATCCTGCGTTTGGACGTAGTATTGCGACCCCGTAACCGCGTCAAGCGCCCGTTTGCATAATTTTTGCCTTTTGAGCATTTTCCTTGAGTGTCTGCGGTGCCGAGCTCTCATTTGTCGGGCAGCGGGATGAATTCGTCATCATCCCCCGGCGGCAGTTGAAAGCGCCCATGCGCCCAGTCACCCGCCCGCCACGCCTCCTTTGCGGCATCGATGCGATCCTTGGACGAGGCGACAAAATTCCACCAGATGTGGCGCGGCCCTTCCAGCGTCGCCCCGCCAAGCAGCATCAAACGCGCGCCCTCTGTGCCCGCCGTCAACGATATCTTGTCACCGGGACGAAACACCAGCATCTGCCCGGCCTCAAACCGATCACCCGCCACTGTCACCTCACCCGAAATCACGTAAACGCCACGATCTTCATGATCGTCAGGGAGCGGAATTCTTGCGCCCGCTTCAAGAAGGGCATCGGCGTAAAATGTCTCGGAAAACACCTGCACGGGCGCGGTCTCTCCATAGGCTGTGCCAAGGATCAGTCGCACCTGCTTGCCTTCGCCGTCCAACAGAGGCAGCGACGCTTTGGGCGCATGTTCAAAAGACGCAGCGGCATCTTCGGCCGCTTCGGGCAGCGCCACCCACGTCTGTATACCGAACAGTGAATGAGGATGCGTGCGGATCGCGCCATCTGTGCGTTCAGAATGCGTAATGCCATGACCGGCAACCATCCAATTGACAGCACCGGGTTCGATCCACTGGTCTGTCCCCAGACTGTCACGGTGGTGGATTTTGCCCTTGTAAAGATATGTCACCGTGGCGAGGCCAATATGCGGATGCGGCCGCACATCAATCCCTTTCCCGGTTAGAAATTCGGCAGGGCCCATCTGGTCGAAAAAGATGAAAGGTCCCACCATCTGCCGCCGTGGTGCAGGCAATGCCCGTCGCACCTCAAATCCCCCAAGATCGCGCGCTCTGGGCACAATAACCGTTTCAATGGCATCAACGGCGTCCCCAATTGGGCAATCCGGATCAAGGGCGGGATTCCAGCTCATAGACTTCTCCTGTTCCTGCCGGGACAGAATAGCCCGGGCAGCCGTATGAGCAACAGGTAGATTATTTCGTGCGTGAGAGGGCTAAGACGTCGCCAAATTTGTGCCTTTTCGCGACGGTGCGCCTGCACCGCGACAAAGCGCGTTCGTCTTTATTGGTACACTCTGCCTTTCGGCGCCATTGAAGCCAGTTCACTTTCGGCGCAATCAGCAGATTGTTGCGAAAGCTCCGCAGAACATTCAATCAGCGCGCCGATACGCGTACTATCAAGGGAGCCGGCAAGCTCAAAGGCCGCCAATTCCAGCAACCGCGCGGATAACTGCAGCGCTCTGGCGCCGCGCAAGTCATCCGGCAATGCTTCGATCTGCGAAACGAGCTTTTCAAACTGGTCACCACAGTTTGCATCTTCACGTAACATAACATGGGCTGCGATGGCTTTGCCATACTGCATATCGCCGGTCCTTTTAAAATTACTACAATACCAACAGTTTATCGGTGCCATATGCAATCACAGGAAAACAGTCAAAAATAATAAATTACCGAAAATCAGCGGGAATACGCCGCGCAGCCTGCTTTTCAACCCATACATCCGAACAAAACCCTCTGTCGCGGTTGCGCATCTCTTGACCCCTTGTCTACTGCCACGGCCCTCGATTCTCTGTGGAACGGGAAGTTCTTTTGGTTCTGAGTAGTTGCCAGCGGAATGTTTCCACACAAGCAAACCACGTGAGTATCCGAAATACCGCTATGAATGAATGGTGGGTCGTGAGAGGCTCGAACTCCCGACATCTTCGGTGTAAACGAAGCGCTCTACCAACTGAGCTAACGACCCGATGGGGTGCATTTAGCCAAACTCACAGCAGGCTTCAAGCCCCATTCTAAAGTTTGGTTTGCAAACCTCCAGAAAGATGGAAAACAATGCCCTGCCCGCCGGGCAAGTCCGCGATGTCATGCGTCCCCATATTCAGAATTATCAACCGCAACATGCGCGATGTGACGCCATGCGTGACCAGAACAGCAGGACCCGACAAGTCCGACAGAAACGCGGCACATCGATTTCTCAACGCCAGAAACCCTTCACCGCCGGGTGCGTGGTCGTAAAGATGCAGAGCGCTTTCTTCGCTCATTTCACCTGACAGACCTGTACCCAGTTCATTCCGACACAGGCCCTCCCACTCTCCGACACCGATCTCGACGAGTCTCGGGTCCGTATCCACACGGGCGCACTGTCCCTCAAGGGCGATTGAGGCGGTATGAAATGCCCTGCCCTGTGGGCTGCAAAAGGCACGGTAACCTGTAAGATCACACGATCTGAGCGTTTCATGCTGCATTCTGGCTTGCGCGCGACCAAGCTCGGTCAGGGGCGAATCCAGACTGCCCTGTATACGGTGTTGCGCGTTCCATTCGGTTTGGCCGTGCCGTAAAATGTAAAGAGATGGATATTGCATGTTGCCGTTGATACACGAGCGGTTGGGAAATTAAAGGGCGCGCCGATCAGATACACCATGACACTCTTTTCGAAACGCCGCTGCTTAAGCAAACATGACAGTGCTGCATTTCTGGTTCGGTCCACAACGCTTGATCGAATGGTCGTCTGATGCGAAAACTGCCGCACTTATTCTCGGGATATACTTGAGTAAGGGTCTGGTCGGGCGGGCTTTTCAATCCGAACCGACCAATCCTTCCCTCGCACTGCCCCGGCCCAATGTGGTCGTGTCGAGCGCGTTAATCGGGGTCAGTTTTGACAAATCACTTCACGCACGACAGTGCAATACATCTCAAAGCCACGAAAATATCCAGGCGATAATCCCATGCCAGCGTCGGAACGCGCGCTGTTTTATCGCTACATTCCCAGGGCTTCCTTGTACATTTCCAACACGGCTTCTTCCTCGGCAATATCGTCTTTGTCGCGCTTACGCATGTTCACGATTTGGCGCAGGCATTTAGTGTCGTATCCTCTGGATTTTGTCTCTGCATAGACTTCCCGAATCTGTTCAGCGATGTCCTTTTTTTCGCTCTCCAAACGCTCTATGCGCTCAATAAACTGCCTGAGTTCACCGGCCGTTACTTTATAGGTTGCTTCAGCTTCTGCTTGGTCCGTCATATTTGCCTCATTTGTTTTTTACGCCATTTCGTTTCTGCAAAATGCCTCGCAACAAGCGCTCTGTCCCGGACCCGGCTTGGTCACTCTGCTAAGAGGTCCAGAAGGTTTTTGCACAAAAAAGTCCTGCGGTTCCTACCGACCTGTCTTTGCCTGCGCAAGCGACTTTGCACAAAGAACGCGCCGCAAATACGTCGATCAGAATGGCAGTCCTTTCAAACCGCACGCCACCGGGTTGCGTCTCGACAAGATGACGACAGGCCTTGCCCTTTCTGCGTCGCGATGCCCACGGCCAGCATGTGAATTCGAGTGACATTCAAATTCTCTGCGCGGATCTTTACTTCCTTAGGTGCTGGCATCTCGGCAGACGTCAGGTCAGCTTTGCAGCATCACAGAAATGCCGAACAAGAATGCGCATGAATTGCGTCTGGCGACGTCCTGAGCAACGAGTGCTTGCCTGCTACTCCGGTTGCCATTAGGTAGCGCACTGACAAATGGAGGGACTTTGCACGTGGCCATTTTTGACCTCTTGATATGGGGCGGCGCGTTGTTGTCGCTGCTTGGTTTAATCGGCTTGGTGTGGTGTATCTTTTACGTCGCGAAAGCGCGCCGCGCGAAACTGAGTGAGGACGAGCTGCGGCAACGTCTTCAGTCGGCTTTACCGCTCAACCTCGGTTCTCTTTTCTTGTCCATCATCGGGTTGATGCTCATCATCATCGGGATTTTCCTGTCCTGAACTGCCACCTTGTTAGGTACAAATTTGCCAACGCCGGAACACGCCCTGTCCCCACTACTGCGGCGTTCGGAAAACGTGGCAGTGTCAGAATGTCCAAGACCGATGCCCTCTGACTGTCACTATTTTTGGATATGACCTTTCGTTTTCCGACTTTGCGCATCTGGACAACTGCAGCCGCTCGGCCTACTCAATCTCCATGGATATACGTGAAGTCACCCCCAAATTCTCCGTCGCGCCGCAGATTTCGCCGGACCAAATGCACGATCTCGTCGCAGCTGGCTTCAAGCGGGTTTTATGCAACCGGCCCGACGCCGAAGTCCCCGTGAGCCATCAGGCTGCCGCAATGGAAGCCGCCGCAAAACAGGCCGGTTTGGAGTTCTTTGCCTGCCCACTGACACATGTGAGCATGACCCCGGATATCATCGCCAAAAACCATGACTTGATTGATGGCTGCGATGGGCCTGTGATTGCCTACTGTGCCTCTGGCACGCGGTCTACGATTGCATGGGCGCTGGCGGCAACAAAGAGCATGTCGGTCGACGACGTGCTTTCAGCGGCACGCGCTGCGGGGTACGAGCTTGGTAATCTGCGGCCCACGCTTGAAGCCGCCGCCAAATCCTGAGACGCCCTAAGCGTTGAGCTACGCGATGTTCAGCTTTGGCAGTTCACCGAGGTCAGGCAATTCCCCGTCAAGATCGGGGAGATCAGGCAAATCCGGCAGGTCAGGAAGACCAATCTCATCAAGTCCCTCGATTTCCGGCAAGTCTGGTAGATCCGGCAAGTCCGGCACCGCAGCTGTATCGCCAGGATCAAACAGCGCCTCCTTTTGGTGGAGCTCAAGCTCCGGAAGGTTCAGGTTCCCGTAGTCTGATGCCTCCGCGTCAAGTTCGTCGTAACTTTCCTCGGCGGGGTCCGCACCCTGATCAGATGATGATGTCTGGCTCAACATCAAGGCACGCTTTCCATCCACTTGCCCCATGGCGCCACGCGCAATGCGCGCGCCTTCAATGGACAGGACTTCGACAGAGTCAAACGCATTTGACGGGATTGACAGTGTGTCGCCTGGCCTCAGGCGGCTCATCTCAGACAAAGACACACGCACACGGCACAAGACCGCCGACAACTCAGCCGTGACCGCCATCACCGAATGCTCAAGTGTCGCAGGGCTGCCGGGTGCTGCTGACTCACCTTCACTATTATGCCGTTCCGGAACAGCCTTGGGGATGGGCAGAACCAGCGTGAGCGTCGATTGCGCAATTCCACCAGAGACATCAATGGTAAGTTTCAATACAGTATATTCCGGCTCTTCCAAAGCCAGCGAAAACAAACGCTGGCTGTCAGCACGCGCGCCGAATTTAAAGGCCGGCAATATCTGCTTATCTTCCGATGTTTCCAAAAGCCCGTTTGCCCGAATAAACAATGCATCAAGCACAGGCGCGCAAAGTGCGGCATCGGTTGCGGTCAATGGACGCGCATTGGGCGCGGGCGGCAACACACGCCCCATGGTCTGTTGTTGCACCAAAGCATTGACCAATGCAGCCCCGACAACGGCCCCGCCAGTGACGCCCGCAGGGCCATCGAGCAGGATAAGCAAACTGTCTTCTTCAATTTTTTCGGAGAGGTCTTCCGCCGCGCAGCGCTCTTGCGTCACACCAATGACGGCAAGCGCCATATCGAAGGCGGTATCTGCAACTTTTGCCAATCCCACGCGCAAAGACTTCGGCACGGTCATCGCCCGTGCCTGATGTTCGTGTTTCCCAACCTGAGCTTTGCGCTGCAAAACTGACATCTATCGTTCCCATCCGGATAGCGCGCACCTGCCAAAGTGATCGCCCTTCACCTTTGAAGAGATACGCAAGAATGGTTACCAATGCCTTTATGGCGCGGAAAACGAGTTATTTTTTGAAAAAACGCCTACTGCGCGGCAAGGGCTTTGGATTGCGGCAGAACAACCCTGAAAGCGGTGCCTTTTGCCTGTGCCAGATAGCTGATATCACCGCCAAGGCGCGACATGATCTCACGGCAAATCGCAAGCCCGAGCCCGGCACCATTGCTGTCTTGTGCACCAATGCGGCTGAATTTCTCAAACAAAAGTTCCCGCGCGTCCTTGGGAATTCCCAACCCGTTGTCCAAAAAATCGATACTGATCACACCTCCCAGATCATGCACCTCGATCGTCAGTTCAGGGTGCGGCGCGGCACAGTATTTCTGTGCATTCGTGATGAGATTTATGAACACCTGACTGAGCCGGTCCAGATCCGTGTCGAGCATAATCGTCTCGTTGACATGTCGCCGATTAATCTTGAGGTCCCGCGATGAACTCGCCTGTGCCGTTGCAAGCGCGCGATCCAGAAGTTCAGACAAGGTTCCGGTTTGCTTGTTCAATGTGACCTGCCCGTTTTCCAACACGCTCAGATCCAGCAAATCGTTCAGCAGCCGGGTCAGGCGAATGGCTTCGACATGGATAATATTTGCATATTTTGCCTTTTCAATCGGCCCCATGCCTTTGGTGTCGCGCAGAATTTCGGAAAAAGACCGAATGGAAGTCATCGGCGTGCGCAATTCATGGCTGATCTGGCTGAGGAACTCATCCTTTTGGGCACTCAATTGCACCAGCTTGGTGTTTGCTTCGCGCAGTTGCGCCGCCGTCTGGCTCAGTTCGCGCGATTGCGCTTCGAGTTTACTGGAATACTCGAGCATCTGCGCAGATTCGTCCGCGACCGCCATCAAATCATGGACCGAAACCGACGTACCACCCACGATCTGGCTGATCATCGCATGCGCTGTCGCCGCACCAACCGAGCCTGCCAACTCACGCTCCAGTCGCTGCAGAAAGTCCGGCGTGGGCTCAGGCAAGGACCCCGTAAGCCCCTGCGCCCGCGCCTGACTGGCAAAGAGGTGGCGCGCTTCCTGAGCGCCAAGAATACGCTGCGCCATGATCATCAGGTCTTCGCTTTCGGCAACGGATGCGTTCCACCCGCGCGCCTGACCTGAATGCTCAAAAACATTCACGAATTGCGCCCCTTGCAAACGTTCCATTGGGTTTGGAAAGGTGAACAGCGACACGGCCACAAAAGCCGACACATTTAACAGCAGGCTCCAGAACACCGCATGCACCATCGGATCAAGTCCCTCGATCCCGAAAAGCGCTTGCGGGCGGAGCAATCCAAGCCCCAGAAGCCCAGTTTCGAACGTCTCTGCGCTCAGCACCGCACCGGGCCCGAAGCTGGGCAGCAGCATTGTGAAAACCCACAAGACAAAGCCGATAATCAAGCCTGACAACGCCCCGTACCGTGTGGCCCCCCGCCAGAGGATCCCTCCGATCATCGCCGGTAGAAATTGCGCAACCCCGGCAAATGAAATCAAGCCGATCGCCGTCAGCGCGCCCGAGCCGCCGGACATCTTGTAATAAACATAGCCCAAACTGATAATGCCCATGATGGACAAGCGCCGCGCCAGAATGACCGTTTCGCGCACGTCGCCAGACTGGCTTGCGCCATCGCGATGTCGATACAAAAAGACCGGCATGACCAGATGATTCGACACCATCGTCGAAAGCGCCAGCGTCGCCACGATGACCATTGATGTGGCAGATGAAAAACCCCCCAGAAAGCTGAGCATGGCGAGCCCTTCGCGACCCTCGCTCAAGGGAAGGCTCAATACAAAGAGGTCCGGGTTGGACCCTTCGGGCAGCACATCAAGACCGATTACTGCAATCGGCACGACAAACAGGCTCATCAACATCAGGTACAGCGGGAAAGCCCAACTGGCGATCTGCAGATGACGTTCATCATCGTTTTCCACGATCATCACCTGAAACATGCGTGGCAGGCACAAGAAGGCAGCCGCAGACAGGAATGTCAGCGTAGCCCACCGGCTACTGTCCGTTTGCCAGCGGCCCAGATCAGACGCGTCAATCCGTGCAAGCGTTTCCGAGACACCACCAGCCAGACCCCAAACAACAAAGAAACCCACTGCAAGCAAGGCAAGCAGCTTGACCACAGCCTCCACCGCTACGGCGATCACAACACCATGATGGCGTTCGTTCACATTCAGGTTTCGCGTTCCAAATAATACCGTAAACACCGCCAAGCCGACCGCGATCCAGAACGCGGCAGCTTCGGCATCTATGGTGCTGACATCCACACCCTGTTCGGCGGCGGCGAAAAACGAAAGCGACAAGGTCACCGATTGAAGCTGCAGGGCAATATAGGGCGTGACGGTGATAACGGCCATGATCGTGACCACAATGGCGAGAGTATTGGATTTGCCAAACCGCGAAGAGATCAGATCGGCGATCGAAGTCACCTTGTGGCTGCGTCCAATCCGCACCAGCCTGCGCAAAATCCACCACCAGCCCAAGATCACCAGGCTCGGTCCCAAGTATATCGTGACATATTCGAGGCCCGAACGCGCCGCATTTCCAACGGCACCGTAAAAAGTCCAGGCGGTGCAATAAATCGAGAGCGACAGTGTATAGACCAGCGGCGAACGCAACAGCCAGTCGCCGCGCCCTTGTGTCCCGGCCCGCTCAGCTATGAAGGCCACAAGGAACAGGATCGAGACATAGGCCAGACAGACCGCGATCAGGATGTTCACAGAGGTCACTCTATGTCCTCCGATACTTCATCACTGCCTTCCGGTCTGCGCAAGCGGATCGCCAGAACAGCAGAAATCGCAATCAGCGCCGCCCAGACGCCAAAAATGTAAAACAGCGCGCGAGACATGGGCATCGTTTGTGCCCCGGACGATGGATCATTGGGCCAGAGCGCCGGGATCAGCCAGAGCACAACCCCCAGCACCGTCAAGAGCCGCAGCGCATCCATCATGCGACGCCGCCTGTACACGCCACGCTCCAGAAACAAAGGCAGCGGGTCGCGCGCCATGGCGTCAGCCTTTCTTTTGGTGAACGTAAAGTAAGTCTCGCACGGCAGTCAGGACTTCCGCATTTGAAAACGGTTTGGTCATAAAGCGGCTCACACCCGCTTTTTCCGCCATTTCCCGATCCCGGCTTTGGCCTCGGGCGGTGAGCATCAGGACCGGCAGGTCAGCCGTTTGCTCATGCCCCCGCAACTCCTCGAGAATATCAAAACCGCTTTTGCCCGGCAGCATCACATCCAGCACAACCAGATCCGGTTTCAACGCACGCACGGTCTCGGATGCATCCGTGCCGTTGCTATGGGTATCTACCTGAAATCCTTCGCGCGTGAGCAAAAAGCGAATAGCCTCGATGATGTTCAATTCATCCTCGACCAATAGTACGTGTTTGCCCATCTTTCCCTCCTCCAAGGGTCCCCGCGCCAGATCCTGCATAACAAGACCTGCCAAAGCGGGTGTATTACTTATTCTAGGTTTTTGGGGTCATGTCAAAACAGCGTTGTCAAACTGTGTGTTTCCCTTTTTTGCCGGGTTAACTGGGCGGGTGTCACGGACTTTTCGAACAGCGGCCTGCTTGCAGGTTTACCCCTAAATACCCGCCATCAATATGGACGGCTCGCGCCTGCCGGGGCACTCGGATTTCGGGCAAACACCGCAGGTTGATCCGACCTCCAACGCGGTGTCCTGCGCCGGTGCCGAATTTGCGATGAGCAGCATATTGGCCTCGATAAGAGGTGGCGCATTATACTGTGTCTCGCCGACAACTTCCGCAACAGCAAAACAGTCAAAATGCGCGCGACCACGTCCGAGTTGCACCAAAGGCGTGCGGATGACCTGACCGGGTTGGCACAGCGCTGAAAACAACGGCCAGAGCGCACAGGCAGACCCAAAGCGCGGCATCACCATCTGTCCCACGGACTTTCGCAGCAGAATACTACCAGCACGATCACAAACGACCAGACCGGTTTCAAACGCAGCACTGGCAGCGATGCGCCGCAGGACAAGCCCGACCGGCGCATCAAGACGTGCAGCCAAAGCAATTGGTTCAAGGCCCACTTTTTGCAAAGCTGCATCAAGTGCAGCCATGGGTACTTTCGCAGCATCCGCCTGCATTCTGTTGAGCATCCCGCGCGCAAGTGCCCGCGCCGTGGGGCTGCGCAGGTTGTTCGCCTGTGCAATCACGTCATCAACGGAGTGTTCCCCCGCTTCCAACCCTTTGAAGTAATAGTCGTGAGCGGCCAGAAAGGCATCGACTTCCTCTTGCGGGCTATTGGCGACACTTGCGTCGTCCTGCCCTGCCTCGAAATAATTGACCAAAGCCTTGGAGCTGTCAGCCAGTCGTTTGCTGTCCTCGTTCAGGTTCGAATGAAACCGGTCCCGCCATTCGGCCTCGATGTCTTTTTCCTCAGCCAGGATCGACGCGGTAGATCGGATGGCAGCGGCGGTGGACAACAGCTCATGCACCGATGCTGCCAGCTTGGGATCATGGGTCAACCGATCACTGAGCACTTCAACAGTGCGTTCAAGGGTCGTGATCCTCCGATGCCCGGAAGCGAGCACTTCTGCCCACCCGGGAAAGCGGCCCGTGAGTTCATCCGCACGTTCCACCTCGGCGGACGACAGGTTGGCGCTTTTCGCCGCTTCGCGCAATGTGGCGATCAAAGCGGCCTCGGCACCTTCGGTCAACAATGATGGCTCGACGCTCAGAACGCGCGCGATATCCAAAAGCAGCTTGCCGCCGATTCTACGCCGGTTATGCTCGATTAAGTTGAGATATGAGGGCGATATTCCAAGCGAGCGCGCAAGGTCAGCCTGTTTGAGCCCTGCAACAGAGCGTCGTTCGCGGATACGGCTTCCGATCAGTCCCTCGCGTGGCATGCGGCCCCTTTGATTAAAGCTGGGTCAATTCAATGGCTTTCTGCGCTGCAACATCATAAACTTTACAAAACTGACGCTGAGCTTGTGCAGTTATTTACAAAACAATTGTTAATTTCAAGGCACTTGTTGCGCAATTTTCTCTTGCTTGGCACCCTATGGTTTGCACTTAAGTGCTCCACGCGCAGGCAGCCTGCAATAATTCCCGCCCAGCGTGTGACCAATCAAAAGGGAGGATTTTCATGTCCAAATCGAACTTTACACGTCGTGGTCTGCTCAAGACCAGCGCCGTGGCCGGTGCTGCTGGCCTGACACTGCCGACATACCTGCGCGCAGACGGCCATACCGGATTTACGAATGCACCAGAGGGCGACACCGTCACACTGGGCTTTAACGTCCCGCAATCCGGCCCCTATGCGGACGAAGGCGCAGACGAACTGCGCGCTTATGAACTGGCCGTAGAACACCTGAACGGCACCGGCGCCGACAACGGCATGCTGGAAACGTTCAGCTCCAAAGCGCTGACCGGCAATGGTATTCTCGGCAAGAAAGTCGTCTATGTCACAGGCGATACCCAGACAAAATCCGATGCAGCGCGCGCCTCTGCCCGCTCGATGATCGAAAAAGACGGCGCTGTGATGATCACCGGCGGTTCTTCCTCCGGTGTGGCCGTGGCTGTACAAGCGCTCTGCCAGGAAGCTGGCATCATCTTCATGGCCGGTCTGACACACTCCAACGACACAACCGGCAAGGACCGCAAAGCGAATGGCTTCCGCCATTTCTTCAACTCCTACATGTCCGGTGCGGCGCTGGCACCTGTTCTGGCGGCCAACTACGGCACCGACCGCAAGGCCTATCACCTGACAGCGGATTACAACTGGGGTTACACCACAGAAGAAGCGGTGAAATCCTCGACCGAAGCCATGGGTTGGGAAACCGTCAACACGGTTCTGACACCGCTGACGCAAACGGATTTCTCATCCTACATCGCGCCAGTTCTGCAATCCGGCGCAGACGTGCTGGTTCTGAACCACTACGGCGGCAACATGGTCAACTCCCTGACCAACGCGGTTCAATTCGGCCTGCGCGACAAGATGGTGAACGGCAAACAGTTCGAAATCGTTGTACCGCTCTATTCACGCCTGATGGCAAAAGGTGCGGGCGCAAACGTTAAGGGCATCTTTGGTTCCACAAACTGGCACTGGTCGCTGACCGACGAAGGCTCCAAAGCATTCGTCAAATCCTTCGGCACGAAATATGGCTTCCCGCCCTCACAGGCGGCACATACCTGCTATGTACAGACGCTGCTTTATGCGGACGCGGTGGAGCGCGCCGGCTCGTTCAACCCATGCGCGGTTGTCGAATCCCTGCGCGACTTCCAGTTCGACGGCATGGGCAACGGCCCGACGCTCTATCGTGGCGAGGATCACCAGTGCTTCAAAGACGTGCTGGTCGTGAAAGGGAAAGAAAACCCCTCCTCCGAATTCGACCTTCTGGAAATCGTCGAAGTCACACCGGTCGAGCAGGTTACATATGCCCCCGATCACCCGCAGTTCGCGGGCGGCAACATGGGCACATGCAACCCCGGCGCATAAGCGCAACTTCAACACATACCGGACGGCGCATCTCGCCGTCCGGCCTTCCCGTGATACGGGACCAATTCGCTTCATGAAGGTGGGACCATGGACGCATTAATCCTGCAAATCCTCAACGGCCTGGACAAAGGGTCTGCCTATGCGCTGATCGCGCTGGGTCTGACGCTAATCTTTGGCACGCTTGGTGTCGTGAACTTCGCGCACGGTGCGCTGTTCATGATCGGCGCATTCTGTGCGGTGACACTCAGCCGCCTTTTGAACCTCAGCCATGAGGTCGCAGTACCGGGAGAGGTCGATTTCCTCGGCAACCCGATGATGCGCGACGTGCCCTATATCTACGATATCTTTGGCGAAACCATGGGGGCAAGCATCATCGACTGGGCGGTGCCCCTGTCGATCCTGTTCGCGATCCCCATCATGGTCGGGATCGGTTTCGCGATGGAGCGTGGCCTGATCAAGCATTTCTACAAGCGCCCCCATGCGGATCAGATCCTCGTCACCTTCGGTCTTGCCATCGTCTTGCAGGAAATCATCAAATACTTCTACGGCGCCAACCCGATCCCCACCCCTGCCCCTGCGGCCTTCACAGGATCGTTTGATTTTGGCGCGGTGCTCGGCTTTGACCCGAACACGATCATTTATCCCTATTGGCGTCTGGTTTACTTTGCCTTCTCCGCTGTCATCATCGGTGCCGTTTTCGCCTTTTTGCAATTCACCACCTTCGGCATGGTCGTGCGCGCCGGTATGGCAGACCGCGAAACCGTCGGTCTTTTGGGCATCAACATCGACAAGCGGTTCACCATCATGTTTGGGATTGCAGCCGCCGTCGCGGGGCTTGCCGGTGTGATGTATGCGCCGATCAACTCGCCCAATTACCACATGGGCATGGACTTTCTGGTGCTCAGTTTCGTGGTCGTCGTTGTGGGCGGTATGGGCTCTCTGTCCGGAGCGGTTCTGGCGGGCTTTCTGCTCGGTATCTTGGAAAGCTTCGCCTCCATGGCCATCGTGCTGGAGACGCTCCCCGGCATCAACCAAATCATCATCTATCTGGTCGCAATCATCATCTTGCTTACCCGTCCACGCGGACTCATGGGGCGCAAGGGCGTGATGGAGGAATAATCACATGTTCGGACTGACGAAAAAAGATGCGACGCTGCTGCTGATCGTAGCCTGTCTCACCATGTTCGCCCCCTTCATTCTCAACCCCTTCCCCGAAGGCTCCGCGATGGCGCAGTTCAACGCGGGCTATCCGGACCTGATGCAACGGCTGGTGATCTTTGGCATCTTTGCCATCGGGTTCAATATCCTCTTTGGTCTCACCGGGTATCTCAGCTTTGGACATGCCGCCTTTCTGGGCGTGGGCTCATACGCTGCCATCTGGATGATGAAGCTGCTGACCATGAATGTAATTCCTGCCATCATGATCTCGGTACTGGTCGCTGGTCTTTTCTCGCTGCTGGTGGGGTGGATATCCCTGCGGCGTTCGGGGATTTACTTCTCGATCCTGACGCTGGCTTTTGCGCAAATGTCCTATTCACTGGCCTATTCGGTTCTGACGCCCATCACGGGTGGCGAAACAGGATTGCAGCCCAAGATCAACGATCCGCGTATCATTGACCGTGTTTTTGGCGCTGATGGAACGGAGCGTGCAAACTTCTTCGGCCTCGAAATGGGGGCGAGTTATGAGATGACCGTGGGCTCTTGGGTCTTTACCTTCAACGCCGGGTATTACATCGCAGCCTTCGTGATGCTGCTGGCGTTTTACCTGTCGATCCGCATCTTCCGCTCGCCTTTCGGGATGATGTTGCGGGCCGTGAAATCAAACCAGCAACGGCTGAACTACACCGGCCTCAATGCCAAACCCTACACGCTGGCGGCCTTTGTCATCTCCGGCATGTATGCCGGCCTTGCGGGCGGGTTGCTGGTGGCGATGGACACGCAAGTGGGCGCGGAACGCATGTTCTGGACTGCCTCTGGCGAGGTCGTTCTGATGACCATTCTCGGCGGCGCCGGGACGTTGATCGGACCGGTCCTTGGTGCAGGTTTCATCAAATACATGGAGAACATCGTCTCCAAGATCAACAAAACCGTGCTGGAGCAGTGGTTTGCCTTTATGCCAGACGGGATCGAGGATTTCATCATCACAATCGTCTACCCCTTCGTGGGCAAAGGCTGGCACCTCACGCTGGGGCTGCTGTTCATGATGGTCGTCATCTTCCTGCCCGGTGGGCTTGTTCAGGGTGGTCAGAAAGTGGCGGGCCTGTTCCGACGCAAGAAACCCGCCGATGACAAGCCTGATGGCAAAACAACACCTGCGGAATAAGGAGACGACGTTATGGGAATTCTCGAAGTCAAAAACGTCAACAAGCGGTTCGGGGGCCTGCAAGCCCTCGGCGACGTGAACCTCTCCATCGCAGAGCAGTCGGTGCATGCGATCATCGGACCGAATGGCGCGGGCAAGTCCACGCTGCTCAATTGTCTGGTCGGCAAGCTGATCCCCGATACAGGGTCGGTCATGTTTGACGGCCAGTCCGTGCTGGGACGCAAGCCACACCAGATTTGTCAGATGGGCATCAGCCGGGTGTTCCAGACCCCCGAAATTTTCGGCGACCTGTCCGTTCTAGAAAACATGATGATCCCCTGTTTCGCCAAACGGGACGGCGCATTCGAGTTGAACGCCATCACCAGCGTGATGTCGCAAAAAGACGTGCTCGCCAGCGCCGAACATATGCTGGAAGACATGAATATGGCTGACAAGCGCGAGATGCAGGCCAGTTCTCTGTCGCGTGGTGACAAACGACGGTTGGAAATTGGCATGTGCCTCAGCCAACAACCCCGCCTGTTGCTGCTGGATGAGCCAACAGCCGGCATGGCGCGCGCTGACACCAACAACACCATCGACCTGCTGAAACAGATCAGCGACGAGCGCGACATTACCATCGCGATCATCGAACATGATATGCATGTGGTCTTCAGCCTTGCGCAGCGTATCACGGTTCTGGCACAGGGCACGCCGCTCGTTGAAGATACGCCCGATAACATCAAGGGTCACCCGAAGGTGCGCGAAGCATACCTCGGCGAAACCCAGACTGCGGCCTAAGGAGATACTGAGATGAACGTCAAACCCGATTTCTCCAAGAACGCCAATATGGCCGCAACCGCCCCGGCCTTTCTGTCGGTCTGGGACATGCATGCCTATTACGGTGAAAGCTATATTGTGCAGGGCATCAGCTTTAACGTCCATGAGGGTGAAATCCTTGCCCTCTTGGGGCGCAACGGTGCTGGCAAGACATCCACCTTGCGCGCCATTGCGCGGCTCGGCGACCCGGAGCTTCGCCACGGCGAAATATGGCTCGATCACCAGCCGCTGCACACGATGAAAAGCTATGAGGCGAGCCAGGTGGGGCTCGGTCTCGTCCCCGAAGATCGGCGCATCATCGCAGGCCTCACAGTTGAGGAAAACCTCAAACTGGCACAGATCGCGCCGCCAATTGGTTGGTCACTTGACCGCGTCTACGATCTGTTCCCGCGCTTGCGCGAGCGCCGCACACAGGAAGGCGTCACGCTCTCCGGTGGGGAACAGCAGATGCTGGCGATTGCCCGCGCCCTGTGTCGCGACATCAAGGTGCTGCTGCTGGATGAACCCTATGAGGGTCTCGCCCCGGTGATCGTTGACGAGATCGAAAAGACCCTGCGCATCATCAAAGAGCAGGGCATGACGACCATTCTTGTAGAGCAGAACGCGGTCCGGGCGCTGGAGCTTGCCGACCGCGCGGTGATTTTGGACACGGGCGGGATAGTCTTTGATGGCTCCGCTGCTGAAGTGCTCGAAAATAAAGAGCTGCGTGAGGAATACCTCGCTATTTGAGCGCTGAGGCCATCACAACAGGCGTACCCAGACCTGTCTTGGCCGGGCTCTCAACAGCGCGGCCCGGACTGTTGAGCGAACGCATGCGTTTGGCAGAAAACCGGACGTATCATGCACCCGCAGATGCGACGATCTCCGTTACTTCGGGCAGCGCGCGTTACGCGCAGTATGGAATGATGTCTTCGTGCACGTGCCTGCGATACTGGGCCGGGTGAGCAAGTGGCCTCTCACTCAACCCTTAGCCAACAGTTTGCGCAACTCGGTTTTAAGCACTTTACCATAATTGTTTTTCGGCAAGGCAGTGAGCGTCATGTATTCTTTCGGCCTTTTGAAACGCGCGATGTGATCAAGGCACAGCTGGTCCAGCCGCGCCGGATCCACTTCGCCGACAACAAACGCGACAACCTCCTCGCCCCACTCCGGATGTGGGCGGCCCACGACCGACACTTCGGTGACGCCGCGGTCCTGCAGTAGAACTTCTTCGACCTCGCGCGGGTAGACGTTTGATCCCCCCGTGATGATCATGTCCTTTGATCGGTCTTGCAGCGACACATAGCCATCTTCCGACATGAACCCCATATCGCCGGTCATCAGCCAGCCATTCAGCAGGGTTTTGGCCGTCGCCTCCGGGTTGGCCCAGTATCCGGGCATGACCGTGTCGCCGCGCACCATGATCTCTCCGTGCGCGCCGACGGGCAGCGGCTTGCCGTTTTCATCCCCAATCGCGACCTCGACTGCGGATTGCGCACGCCCGACAGATTGCAACCGGCGCGCCCAATCGACATGCGTCCTGTCTGTCACATCCGCGCGGGACAAGGCGGTGATGCCCATCGGACATTCACCCTGACCATAAACCTGAATAAAAATGGGCCCAAAGTGATCCACAGCCGCGATGATATCCGCGTTATACATCGGCCCGCCCGCGTAAATAATCGTGCGCAGCCCCTCGCCGCGATGTCCCGTCGCAGAGGCATGTTGGGTCAGCCGGTTGACCATCGTGGGGGCTGCAAAAAGATGCGCATTCCCGAAATGCTGCGCCAGCGTCAGGATTTCGTCCGGATCAAAGCCCCCCGAGGGCGGACAAACGTGGCGCGCCCCGGCCCGGATGTAGATCATGTTGTAAATGCCTGCGCCGTGGCTCATCGGGGCTGCATAGATCGTGACATCGTTCGGGGAAACGGCATCAACATCCGTGACGTAACACAGGCTCATCACGCTGAGCATGCGGTGGGTGATCATCACCCCCTTGGGCTTGCCCGTCGTCCCGGATGTATAGAACAACCAAGCCAGATCATCCCCCTCGCGCGGTGTCACAGCCTCAATTGGGGCATGTGATTTGATGTCGTCAAAAGCGGCGCCCGGCACTTCGGTCTGATCGGTGGTGGCCCCTGCCTGGCTGAGCGATGCCATCAACTCGGGCGAAGTAAACACATGTTTGGCACCGCTGTCCTCAAGGATAAACGCAGCCTCGCGGCCGTGTAATTTGGCATTGATCGGCACCACGGCCGCCCCAACGGCCCAAATCCCATAAAAGACCGTCAGATAATCTGGCACATTTTTCATGAACAGCGCGACCCGGTCCCCCGGCCCCACACCCTGCCCCGACAGCCAGCCCGCCACCGCGCGCGCCTCACGCCAAAACTGACCGTAATCCGCGACACATGTCTTGCCAAAGAAAAGCGCGGGGCGCTCAGGGGTGATTTGCGCCTGTCGCTCAAGCCAATGTGCGAGGTTCACCACTTGCTCCTTCTGCTGGTTTGGAGTTTACCTGCTCTGCGCAGCGCTGCAATAGGCGGGTTTCCATGGCGTCACCCTTCGCATATAACAAGCGCGCAGGAACAAGGGCCGATGCCAATACGGCCTGCCCAGAAAATGGTCGAGGATATTAATGACAAAAAAGAACCATGACGCAGATGTGGCATTTATTCAGGCCCTTGCAGAATTGCTGCGTGAAAATGACCTGACTGAGCTTCAGGTCAAAAGAGACTACGGCGCGGATGACAGCCTGAACGTGCGGGTCAGTCGACACCAGCAACAGGTCTTCACGCAGGTCGCGGCAGCCGCGCCAGCCTCCCCCGTGGCGGCACCTGCTGCAACACCCAGCGCGTCGCCTGCAGAAACCGCAGATGACCCTGCAGATCTGCCGGGTGCTGTGACCTCGCCCATGGTCGGCACTGTCTATATGCAGGCTGAGCCCGGCGCGCCTGCCTTTATCTCCGTCGGCACCAAGGTGGCCGAAGGCGACACGCTGTTGATCGTCGAAGCCATGAAGACCATGAACCACATCCCGTCCCCCAGATCCGGCACCGTCAAGCGCATTGTCGTCGAAGATGGCGCCGCAGTCGAATTCGGCACTCCGCTCGTTATCCTCGAATAGGAGCGACCAGCATGTTCAACAAGATTTTGATTGCCAACCGCGGCGAAATCGCCCTGCGTGTTGTGCGGGCAGCGCGCGAAATGGGCATTGCCTCTGTCGCGGTACATTCAACCGCCGACAGTGACGCGATGCATGTGCGCATGGCCGATGAAAGCATCTGCATCGGCCCGCCCGCGAGCCAGCAAAGCTATCTGTCCTTTCCCGCTATCATCTCGGCCTGTGAAATCACGGGCGCAGAGGCGATACATCCCGGTTACGGGTTCTTGTCAGAAAATGCCGGCTTTGTTCAGATCGTTGAAGATCACGGGATCAGCTTTATCGGACCAACCGCCGAGCATATCCGTGTCATGGGCGACAAGATCACCGCCAAAGACACGATGAAAAACCTCGGCGTGCCTTGTGTGCCCGGGTCTGAGGGTGGCGTTCCAACACTTGAGGATGCACAACGGATTGGTGCAGAGATTGGCTACCCCGTCATCATCAAAGCGACCGCAGGCGGTGGTGGTCGCGGCATGAAAGTCGCCCAGAACGCCGAGGATATGGAAAAAGCCTTTATGACCGCCCGCGCGGAAGGCAAATCCAATTTCGGCAATGATGAAGTCTACATCGAAAAATACCTCACGACGCCCCGACATATCGAGATACAGGTGTTTGGCGATGGCAAGGGACGCGCCGTGCATTTGGGCGAGCGGGATTGCTCTTTGCAACGCCGCCACCAGAAAGTCTTTGAAGAGGCGCCCGGACCGTCCATTTCTGCCGAAGAACGCATGGCCATTGGCAAGGTTTGCGCAGATGCCGTTGCGCGGATCAACTACATCGGCGCTGGCACCATCGAGTTTCTTTATGAAAACGGCGAGTTCTATTTCATCGAGATGAACACACGCTTGCAGGTTGAGCACCCAGTGACCGAAGCGATTTTCGGCGTTGACCTTGTGCGCGAACAAATCCGTGTGGCCAGTGGCATGGAGATGTCCTTTCAGCAAGAAGACCTAGCCATCAACGGACACGCTATCGAGGTGCGTATCAATGCGGAGAAATTACCGAATTTCACGCCCTGTCCCGGTCGCATTACCCAATATCACGCGCCCGGCGGTCTTGGGGTGCGCATGGATTCGGCGCTCTACGACGGCTATTCGATCCCGCCCTATTACGACAGCCTGATCGGCAAGCTGATCGTGCATGGTCGTGATCGACCCGAAGCCCTCGCACGCCTGCGTCGCGCGCTTGGTGAGTTGATCGTTGATGGCGTTGATACGACCGTGCCGCTTTTCCATGCGTTGCTGGAAGAAGACGCGGTTCTGTCGGGTGGATACAATATCCACTGGCTGGAGCAGTGGCTGGACGCAAACCTCAGCGCAAGTTAAGGGTTTGTCGTCATGCGATTGACCCCGGACGTGCTGATGCAGGCCTATGCGACGGGTATTTTCCCAATGGCGGAGCATCGCGATGATCCGGACATTTTCTGGGTTGATCCCCTGCGTCGCGGGGTCATGCCTTTACGCGGGTTCCATGTGTCACGGTCGTTGCGCCGCCAGATGCTGCGCACAGGCTTTGAAATCAGGGTCGATCAGGATTTTGCAGGCGTTGTGGATGGCTGCGCGGATCGTGCTGACACATGGATCAACGATGAAATCCGAAGCTTGTACAACGCGTTACACGAACGAGACCAAGCGCATTCGCTTGAAGTCTGGGAAGAGGATACGCTGGTTGGCGGGGTTTACGGTGTCACGCTGGGGGCCGCATTTTTTGGCGAAAGCATGTTTTCACGCCGCACCAACGCATCGAAAATAGCGCTTGCCTGTCTGGTGGACCGGCTGCTCGATGGTGGTTTTGCGCTGTTTGATACGCAGTTTTTAACCGACCACCTTGCCTCCCTCGGTGCCATCGAAATCAGTCGCGCAGAATATCAAAAAGCGCTTCAAAGCGCCTGCGCCCGTCCAGCAAGTTTTGTAAACCCGCCCCTGCGCACCCCTCAGGAGGTCGTGCAGCGCATCACCCAGATGTCATAGCGCGGATGGTCCATCGCGGAGAGCGCCGGGGATGACGCGATCATCCAACCTGAGAAGATGTTGGCCCCGGAATTAATGTCACGCACATTCAGAGAGGCAAACGCGTCGCCCGATGGGTTGCCTACCGGGTAGCGGCAGGAATTCAAGGTGATGCTGATGCGTTCCAGCTCCGCAGTCTGACCCTTTGGTACGATGATTTCAAAGGTATCACCATTTATTCGGTCAACACCACGCAATTGCGCGCCGGTGGCTTCGGTTGCCGCCTGCTGTGCAAGTGCGGCCGAGGCAGTGAACACAAAAGCCAGACAGGATCGCAGGATCATTCAGAAGAGCCGCCCACGAATTTCAACAGCAGCGACACAAGACTGACAGCGCCCTGAGTATCCTCAATCTGGTCACCTGCCGCGTAGAAATACGGCGAACCGCCCGGTACGATTTCAACAAAGTTACCGCCCAGCAGGCCCTCAGACGATATTATGATTGCGCTATCGTCCGGAATTTCGATCTCCGAGTTCAGCGATACCGTCGTGTCGGCGCGATATGTTTCCGCGTTCAGCGTGACCTCGGACACGGTGCCTATTTTGACACCCGCCAGGCGCACATCGCTGCCTACATTCACACCTTCAAGGCTGCGAAAGCTTGCCTCAAGTGGGTATGTCGCCGATCCCCCCGCATAGCCTGAAATTTGCCCGGCGTAGACGACGAATCCGATTGCGGCGGCGAGGACACCCGCCCCAACGAGAACTTCAGTTGTATGTTCAGCCATCTTGTTTACTCCGGCGTCCACGCCTCATAGTCACGGCGCGGTTCTGGTTCTGCCCGGCGAATGGAACCTTTTGGCGCATAAGCCAGAGCCGTCCCTGTGAGGTTTTCCTGATGCGGCTTTTGCCACGGTTTATGATTTAACGGCGATTCACTCGGTGTGGTATCCCAAGTATGATGTAGCCACCCATGCCAGTCGGGGTCGACGCGGCTTGCCTCGGCTTCACCATTGTAAATCACCCACCGGCGCAATTTGTCCTTGTTTTCATAAAACACATTGCCCTGACTGTCTTCACCCACTTTGATGCCATTGCGCCATGTCCAGAGCTGCGTATTCAGCGTTTGCCCGTTCCACCAAGTGACGGAGCGCAAAATAGAAGTCAAAAAGCCCATGGGTTTTCTCCGATCAAACCGTTTCGATAGCTATGGCGGATTATACGCAAAACGTCCAGATGGATGCGCGGTTTGCCGCGTCTACTCAGGCAGCAAAGCTGTCACTTCGATCTCAATCCTGAATTTTGGATCAATCAGGTTGCATTCGATCATCGTGGCAGCCGGTGGGTGGGCACCGAAAGCGGCGCGCAAGAGCGGCCAGCAGGCTTCAAAATCAGCGGCCCGCGGCAACATATACGTCACGCGCACCACATCCACAAAGCGGCACCCGGCCTTTTCCAGTGCAGCCTCAATAATGGCAAGTGCGGATGCGCATTGTTCTGTGACTGTCTCGCCCTCACCGACCGTGCCGGAGACATGCACCCAGCCGCCAGCGACCACAGCTCGACAGTACCCAACTTGGGCCTCGAAAGCGCCGCCAGACGGAATGCGTTTTATTGACATGACGCTGTCCCTAATGCGCGCTGGATTCTTGTTGCGACACACATCTCTTGCCGCTGGAATTGGTCTGACAAAACAACCGTGTTTTCAAAAACAGGCCGCGATGTCCTAGCTTCCGATACGGTCAGGGTTGCCAAGGATCATCCGGCGCTTGCAGGTTCTTTGCTCGCGTCTGCATGGATCATCAAAGGTGCAGCGTCAGAATTCACGGCCTCTTCGTTCACCACAACCTCGGTCACACTATCCAAACCGGGAAGTTCAAACATGGTATTGAGTAGGATGTCTTCCAGAATGGAGCGCAGCCCACGGGCCCCTGTTTTCCGCTCTATCGCACGTTTCGCAATGGCTGAAAGCGCATCATCGGTGAAGGACAGTTCGGTATCTTCAAGCTCGAACAAACGCTGATACTGTTTGACCAATGCGTTCTTGGGCTGGGTCAGGATCGTAACCAACGCATCCTCATCCAGATCTTCCAAGGTGGCAAGCACCGGCAAACGACCCACGAACTCCGGGATCAATCCGAATTTCAACAGGTCCTCGGGCTCCAGATCAGTAAAGATTTCGCCAACCCCGCGGTCATCATTCCCCCGCACATCGGCACCGAAACCCATTGCCGACCCTTTACCGCGTGCCGCGATAATCTTGTCGAGACCCGCGAAGGCACCACCACAGATAAACAGGATATTCGTCGTATCGACCTGAAGGAATTCCTGTTGCGGGTGTTTACGCCCCCCTTGAGGAGGAACGGATGCAACGGTCCCCTCCATCAGCTTGAGCAAGGCCTGTTGCACGCCCTCGCCCGATACATCGCGCGTGATTGACGGATTTTCGGATTTGCGCGTAATCTTATCGACTTCATCGATGTACACGATGCCACGTTGTGCCCGCTCGACATTATATTCAGACGACTGCAACAGCTTGAGAATGATATTCTCGACATCCTCACCAACATAGCCCGCTTCGGTCAGAGTTGTAGCATCTGCCATGGTAAACGGCACATCCAGAATACGCGCCAGCGTTTGAGCCAACAGCGTCTTGCCGCACCCCGTTGGTCCGATCAAAAGGATGTTGGATTTTGCCAATTCAATGTCGCCGCCTTTTTGGGCGTGATTGAGGCGTTTGTAATGGTTGTGCACGGCCACGGACAAAACGCGTTTCGCCATCGCCTGACCAATAACGTAGTCGTCAAGCACAGCGCAGATGTCTTTCGGCGTCGGAACACCGTCGGTTGCCTTCAGCCCCGACGCTTTTGTTTCTTCGCGGATGATATCCATGCAAAGCTCAACACATTCATCGCAGATGAAAACGGTCGGTCCGGCGATCAGCTTTCGCACTTCATGCTGACTTTTGCCACAAAAGCTGCAATATAGCGTGTTTTTGCCGTCTCCGCTTGAATTCGTCGCCATTTGAAGCCTTTCCGGTATCGCGTCCTTTGGAGAGCAACCAGCGGTCTGGAATGCTCTCCATGTTCTGTATCAGTTTAGGCCAGCCCCAGTCCGTCCACAATCGCTAAATGGTAAACGAACGGTTAGACAAAAGCCTCATTACGTTTCGGCATCATCTTTGCTGCGATTTTCAACAATCTCATCGATAAGGCCAAAGTCTTTCGCCTCTTCGGGAGACATGAAGTTATCCCGTTCCAATGCGTTTTCGACTTTTTTCAATGTCTGGCCCGTGTGCTTGACATAAATCTCGTTCAGTCGATCCTTGAGCTTCTGCGTTTCCGCAGCGTGGATCATGATATCCGTCGCTTGGCCCTGATATCCGCCCGATGGCTGGTGCACCATGATCCGGCTGTTGGGCAGCGAAAAGCGCATGCCGGCCTCGCCTGCTGTCAGCAACAGCGACCCCATCGAGGCCGCCTGACCGATCACGAGCGTCGACACCTTGGGTTTGATGTATTGCATCGTGTCATAAATCGACAGACCGGAGGTGACGACGCCGCCGGGGCTGTTGATATACATCGAAATTTCTTTCGCCGGATTGTCCGCCTCAAGGTGCAAAAGCTGTGCCACAATAAGGGACGACATTCCGTCATGCACAGGGCCGTTCAGAAAGATGATCCGCTCTTTCAGCAGGCGTGAAAAGATGTCGTAGGCGCGTTCGCCTCTGCTGGTTTGTTCCACGACCATGGGAACAAGGTTCATGTATGTTTCAATCGGGTCTTTCATGTGGAATGCCTGTCTGCTGCCTCGTTGTCAGGACCATACCTGCGAACGGTTGACAGAACATTAGTGTTGGTAAGAAGGAGCCGCAAGGGGGGCAACACAACTTTGGGTTTTGCTGTTGACCTGCCTTCCTGCGCCTCTACGTCGCCGCAGATGTCACAGATATTCCTCCCGACGCACACCGCCGCTCTTGAACGGCTTTCAGCATTCGTTCCGCAGGCGGGCCGCGATTATGCCACGCGGCGAAATTATGATCTTGGACCGGGCAATCACACCCATGTCTCAGGCCTTTCGCCCTACCTGCGCTGTCGGCTGATCACTGAAAGCGAGGTCGTGAATGCTGTACTGCAGCGTCATAGCATCGCGGCTGCAGAAAAATTCGTGCAGGAGGTTTTCTGGCGCACCTATTGGAAAGGCTGGTTGGAATTACGTCCGGCGGTCTGGACGCAGTATCAGGTGGCGCTGGATCAGGCGTGGAATGACGTTCAGACACAAGCCGGTTTGCGCGCCCGTTGGGAAAACGCCTGTCGTGGCGAGACAGGGATCGACTGTTTCGACGCATGGGCGCATGAGCTGGTCGAGACCGGATATCTGCACAATCACGCGCGCATGTGGTTTGCATCAATCTGGATTTTCACGCTTGAGCTGCCATGGGAACTGGGTGCGGATTTCTTTCTGCGTCATTTGCTCGATGGCGATCCGGCATCAAACACATTGGGCTGGCGGTGGGTTGCGGGCATACAGACCCAAGGCAAGACCTATCTGGCGCGCACAAGTAATATATCGAAATTTACTGAAAATCGCTTTCACCCCAAATGGCAACTGGCCGGCGAAGCCATTCCACGCAGTGCCCCCCTGCCCCCGGAACCGCGCAGCCTGCCGCCTAGTACGGCATACGATCCGGCACGACGGACCGGTTTCCTGCTCCACGAAGAAGACCTCAGCCCCGGCTTCTTTCTCAATATTGTTGACCCGGTTGCCTGCGGGGTATTGCAGCCCCAAACCAAACTCGGCCCCTTGGAAAGCGCACCCCACATTGCCGGTTTTCGCAGCGCCGCACTGGAAGATGTGACAACCCGTTGGGGGGACCGCTTGGGCCCGCAGACACCTTTGACCTCGGATGAGGACATTCAGAACTGGGTCAAGGCGCAGAACCTTGACCAGATCGTGACGCCCTACGCCCCTGTCGGGCCCGTTGCCACACTGCTGGCGCAGGCTTCAGGAAAGGACGACGCAACGCCGATTATTCAACTGATGCGCCCCTATGACCGAATGACCTGGCCCCATGCAACTCGTGGTTTTTTTCCGTTCAAGAAGAAGCTACCGACCTTCATTGCCGATATCGAGGCCGCTTAAACTCAAAGTAGCAGGAAGGGACATGCAGCACCGGTTCCGGCGTTGTCATGCGGCCGGACACCGCGCTGTGGTCGATCGATCTTGTTGATTTAAAATTGATATATCTTGCTAATTTATCCGTATTTTCTGTGCACAAATGGCATAAAAATTGCCAAAAACCGACAAAATCACGAAGAACGCGCATATAGCCACTTATGCCCGCAAGAGGAGCAAGGAATACGACCAAATGATAACGCGCAGGAAAGACCCGCGACGGCTAACGCAGCCGCAAACCGCTCTCGCGCTCGAAAACCATCACGCGGCGCTCTTCGAAGGTGACATCCACAACATCGCCTGCCGCAGCACGTTCATCGCCGCGCTCTTCCACGATAATCCGCTCACCGGTTGGTGTGTCGAGATGCAGATAGGAAACACCGCCCAAGGCTTCAGAGAGCTCAGCTTTCAACGCGCCCTGCCCCTTCTGGACCACCAGATGTTCGGGCCGGACACCAAGGATGACCGCGCTTCCGACACTTGGCAACGCGACCTGAGTGGAGACGGTGCGACCCAAACCGGGCACCTCGATGCCCCCGTCAACCACCGTGCCATTCAGAAAGTTCATGGCAGGTGACCCGATGAAACCTGCCACAAACCGATTATCAGGGTCGCGGTAGAGTTCAAGCGGGGCACCCACCTGTTCGATATGACCGGCGCGCAGCACGACGATCTTGTCCGCCAGCGTCATCGCTTCGACCTGATCATGAGTGACATAGATCATGGTCGCGCCGATTTCCTTGTGCAGGCGCGCGATCTCCACCCGCATTTCGACGCGCAACTCTGCATCGAGGTTCGACAGCGGTTCATCAAACAGGAAAACCTCCGGCCCGCGCACGATGGCGCGTCCGATGGCGACCCGTTGCCTTTGACCACCAGACAGGGCTTTTGGTTTGCGCTTGAGGTACTCATCCAGCTTGAGGATATCAGACGCGCCATTCACCTTTTTGGCGATCTCATCCTTGGGCACGCCGTTCATCTTAAGGCCGAACCCCATGTTTTCCTCAACCGTCATATGCGGATAAAGCGCGTAGGTCTGAAACACCATGGCAACACCGCGTTCTGAAGGATCCATGCGCGTCACATCACGCTCACCGATATGAATGTGTCCCTCACTTGTCTCTTCCAGACCGGCGATCATGCGCAGCAGCGTGGACTTTCCACATCCTGATGGGCCAACAAACACACAAAACTCACCATCTTCGATCTCAAGGTCGATTCCATGGATCACCTGCGTTTCGCCATAGCGTTTGATCGTCTTCTGAAGCGTGACACCTGTCATTTGATTACGTCCCTGTCATTTGAGGCATTGCATCGGGAAAGCGCCAGTCCTGCACATCGGCAGCAATGGCAGTGGCGGTCCGGGCGAGGCATGGCGCAAGCGCTTCCAGCTGATCCAACGAGATGATCCGCGTTGACCCCGTGATCGAAAGCGCGCCCAGCACGCGCCCCCCCGGTGCAAGGATCGGTTGCGCGATGCAGATGATCCCGGGTTCGTGTTCTTCGCGGTCAAAAGCGTAACCGCGCGCACGGATATTGGTCAGCTCGGCGCGGAGTGCGTCGGCGGTAGAATATGTATTGGGCGTAAAGCGATGGAAGGACTGCTGCGCAAGGACCCCCTCCAAGTCACCGCTCGGCAGGAACGCCAGCATCGCCTTGCCCACGCCCGTGCAATAGGCAGGACCGACCTTGCCCGCATCGCTGAACATCTCAATGGGTTGGGCCGCGTTGCGCTTATCCACATAGAGCACCTGTGCATTGTCCAACTGCGCCAGATGCACCGTCTGGTCAATATCTGCGCTCAACCGGTCAAGATGCGGTCGCGCAATCGGTGCCAGCGAGCTTTGCGCCCAGGCCGCATGGGCAAGCCGCACCAGACGCACGCCCAGACTATAGGTCTGACGTTCCGGATCATAACTCAGCATGCCTTGCGATGTGAGCGTCTGCAAAAACCGATAAAGCGTCGCCTTGGGAAAGTGGCTTTGCGCCAACAGCGTGGCAAACCGCACAGGCTGGCCAAATTCCGCAACCTGATCCAGCACATCAAGTGCCTTGCCTACCGTTCCATCACCGGACATGCCCTGCGGGTCCCTTCATCTCACCGGGGTAGACGGCACAAAACGCTGCATCGTTTGATCCGACCACGCGCATTTGCACCCGTACCCCACCGCATGTTCTCGCCCACCGGGAAAAGAACACTGTTGACACTTTAGGCAGATTGCGTTGTAGTTTTCAATATATAAAACCAAGTTTCACATAATGGAACTGATAGTCTTGCAAGAAGCAACCGTACCTTAGGGAGGACACCATGCGCTTCACCACCACATCCATGGCTTTGGCATTGGCCGGATCAACCATAATTGCCGGGGCCGCACAGGCTGAGCTGACGGGTGATCTGAAAATATTCCTTGATACCTCCAACCCCGCGCCCCGCGCGACGATGGAAAAGATGATTGGCGATTTCGGTACGCTGCACCCCGATCTCAACATTGAGACCACGGTGATTGACCGCGAAGCCTATAAAACCCAGATCCGGAATTTTCTGACCGCGGACGCGCCGGACGTTGCCACATGGTACGCTGCAAATCGCATGACACCCTACGTCTCCGCAGGGTTGTTTGAGGATGTCTCTGACCTCTGGGCAGAGCCTGAGATTGCCGAAAACCTTGCCTCCACCAAAGGTGCGATGACCATCGATGGCAAGCAGTGGGGCGTGCCCTACACCTATTACCAATGGGGCGTCTATTATCGCAAAGACATCTATGAGGAATTGGGCCTGTCCGAACCGGCGAATTTCGATGAGATGAAATCCAACTGTCAGGCGATCGTCGATTCAGGCCGTGCCTGCTATACCATCGGCTCCAAATTTCTGTGGACGGCGGGCGGCTGGTTTGACTATCTCAACATGCGCACCAACGGCTTTGATTTTCACATGGCGCTGGCCGCCGGTGAGGTGAAATGGACCGATGACCGTGTGCGGGCCACCTTTGCTAACTGGCGCGAGTTGATCGACATGGGGGCCTTTGTGGCCAACCACCAGAACTATTCCTGGCAGGAGGCCCTGCCCTTCATGGTCAATGGTGAAGCTGCCGCCTACCTCATGGGCAACTTCGCTGTAGCCCCCCTGCGCGAGGCGGGCCTGACGGATGATCAGCTGGACTTCTACCAGTTCCCCGCAATCAACCCCGATGTCGCATTGGCCGAAGATGCGCCGACGGATACGTTCCATATCCCATCGGGGGCTCAGAACAAGGAAGCCGCGCGCGAATTCCTGCGCTACGTGGTCTCTGCGGATGTTCAGACCGAGATCAACAACGGGGCCAATCTGGGTCAGTTGCCGATTAACGCAAGCGCGTCGGTGGATGATGACAAATTCCTGAACGAGGGTTTCGAGATGCTGTCGTCCAATTCACCGGGTGGCGTCGCGCAGTTCTTTGACCGCGACTACCCAGCAGAAATGGCGGCGGAAGCCATGCAGGGCCTGCAGGAATTCATGGTGATCCCGGACAACCTCGACGATATCCTGAACCGTCTCGATAAAGTCGCCGCGCGCGTCTACAGCAAGTAAAACCGACATCGGGCTGGGCGCACATGTGCCCGGCCTGCGCCCCCCGCAGGTTAGCACGCTGGCCATGGCGGATCCGCACGCCGCAGGAGATGCTTCATGTCAACAGTTGATCCCACCATCACATCCGGCACCGCAGATCGCAGCTGGTACAAGCGCAACGAAATCGCCGTAACGCCTTGGCTGTTTTTGGCTCCTGCAATCCTGTTCTTTGCCTTTTATGTGATCTGGCCGATCTACCAATCCATCGTGATCTCGTTTTACGACTGGGACGGGCTGGGCGAGGCGCGCTTTATTGGCATGGGCAACTACGTCGAACTGATGGACGACGGCGCGTTCGAGGTGTCGCTCTGGAACAACCTCAAGTGGCTGCTGTTTTATCTGCTGGCCATTCCCGGCGGTTTATTTATCGCGCTGTTTCTCAATCAGACAGTCACCGGCATACGCCTTTATAAATCATTGTTTTTCTTTCCCTTCGTGATCAGCCAGGTGGTGGTCGGCCTCGTTTTTTCATGGTTCTACCTGCCCAATGAGGGCTTGCTCAATGGAATGCTGGGCCTTGTGGGGCTTGGTCCCGTCAATGTGCTGGGCGATCCGTCATGGGCGACCTATGGCATCATTGCCGCCGGCCTCTGGCCGCAGACGGCCTATTGCATGATCCTCTACCTCACAGGGCTGAACGCCGTGGACCCCGAGCAGATCGAGGCGGGTCGACTGGATGGGGCCAAGGGCTGGAAAATGCTGTGGTACATCATCATCCCGCAGCTCAAACCCGCCACCTTCATCGCCTTTGTGGTCACGATCATCGGCGCACTGCGCTCGTTCGATCTGATCTCGATCATGACCAACGGTGGGCCGTTCGGGCAGACCCGGGTGCTGTCATTTTACATGTTTGAAAAAGCGTTGTCCGAATACGGGTTCCGCATGGGCTACGGTGCTGCCATCGCGGTGGTGCTGTTTCTGATCATGCTGGTCTTTATCGCCTATTTCCTGTGGTCCATGTGGAAAGAGGAGCGTGGACGATGACCCATTTGCGTACCCCCTTTCCTGAGGCAAAACACGCGGTCCTGCCAGCCCGCACGGAGGGTTAAGAGATGTTCCCCACCCCCATTGAAAAGCGATCCCGCCCTGCACAGCTGACCTATCAGTCCCTGCTGCCGCTGGCGCTGATCATGTGGTTGCTGCCGCTTATCGCGGTTGCCGTGTTTTCGGTCAAACCGGCCGAAGACTTCACCCAAGGGAATTACTGGGGCATGCCGTCGTCTTTCGAATTGTTCAACAACTACGGGCAGGTGTTCTTCAACTCTGACATGCCGCGCTACATGCTGAATTCGGTCCTGATTACTGTCCCAACTGTCGTCGGTGCCGTCGCGCTGTCCTGCCTCGCGGGCTTTGCGCTGGGGATTTACAAATTCAAATCAAACATCTGGATATTCTTCATGTTCGTGGCGGGCAACTTCGTGCCCTTCCAGATCCTCATGGTGCCGGTGCGTGATCTGACACTCGATATGGGGCTCTATAATACCAAAACCGGGTTGGTACTGTTTCACATCGCGTTTCAAACCGGGTTCTGTACGCTCTTCATGCGCAATTTCATCCGCGCCCTGCCGTTCGAGCTGATCGAAGCCGCGCGTGTTGAAGGCATCGCGGAGTGGAAGATTTTCTGGTACGTCGTGATCCCCCTGATGAAACCCGCGATTGCGGCGTTGTCGGTGCTGATCTTTACCTTTATCTGGAACGATTATTTCTGGGCGGTGGTCCTGACACAAGGACCGGAAAGCCAGCCTGTCACGGCGGGCATCACCTCGTTCAACGCGCAGTTCCGTGCGGCCTATCACCTGATGAGCGCGGGCAGCATTGTCGCCGCCCTGCCCCCGGTTCTGATGTTCTTTCTGATGCAAAAGCACTTTATCGCAGGTTTGACGCTGGGCGCCGTCAAGTGACAGAGTGCTGGCGGCTGGATGACGCGCGCCAGACGCTGGCGCTTGCCTCGACAAATGGGCGGTGCCCGCAGGTCATTTACTGGGGCGCGCCCCTGCCACCGGGCGAAGACCTGTGCGCGCTCAGCGATGTCAGCACGCTCGATGTGACGGGTGGCATGCTGGATCAGAACCCGGATCTGTCGCTCTGCCCTGAGGCTGCACGCAGCTTCCCGGGCCAGCCCGGTCTCATTGTGCGTGACCGGGACGGCACGCCTTTCCTACCGAAATTCCGACTGGATCACGTGACGCAGTCCGAGCTGACCCTGACCGTGACCTGCATCGACGCGGCCAACCAACTGACCTATGTGGCGGATTTTGCGCTCGATGCCGACACCCATGTGATCGCCATGACAGCACGGCTATCTGCTGACCGACCGCTGCATCTGCACTGGCTGGCCGCCCCTGTCCTGCCCGCCCCGCAACATAGCGAGGAGATGATTGATTTCGCAGGCCGCTGGTGTGGTGAATTCCAGATGAACCGCACCGCATGGTCGCCGGGCATCCGCTACCGCGAAAACCGCACGGGGCGCACCGGCCACGAGCATTTTCCCGGTCTGGTCGTGCCCTGCAAGGGGGCGACCAATACCGCAGGTGAGGCTTATGCCTTTCACTATGGATGGTCCGGCGGGCACCGGATGATCGCCGAAGAATTGCCCGATGGCCGTCGCCAGATCCAGTTCGGCCACGCCGCCCGCATGGAAACGGCTGCCGCCACTGAATTCCGTACCGCCCCGCTTTATGCGGTCTATTCCTGCGACGGTCTCAACGGCTGCGCGGTCTCCTTTCAACGCCATGTGCGCGACCGGATCGTCAGCTGGACCGACACGGGCCGCCCGCGCCCGGTGCATTATAACTGCTGGGAAGCGGTCTATTTCAAACACGACCTGCCGGTGCTCAAGGACATCGCCACACGGGCCGCCGCCCTTGGTGCGGAGCGTTTCGTGCTGGATGATGGCTGGTTCGGGCAGCGCGACGATGACACCTCGTCGCTGTCGGACTGGGAAGTGGACCCGCGCAAATACCCGGACGGGTTGGGGCCGCTGATCGATTTTATACATGCACAAGACATGAGTTTTGGCATCTGGTTCGAGCCGGAAATGATCAATCCGAACTCCAACATCCACCGCGCCCATCCCGATTGGGCGTTGGGGGCAGAGGATCAAATCCTTGGCCGTCAGCAAAAGGCGCTCAACATGGCCCTGCCGGAGGTGCGCGATTTCCTCTATCAGCGCATATCTGCGCTGCTCTCTGCTCACCCCATCGACTACATCAAATGGGACCACAACCGGGTCTTACCCATGCCCGATGCGGCCCAGACCCGCGGCTCCTATGCGCTGATGGATCGGCTGCGCGCCGATTTTCCGCATGTGGAAATTGAAAGCTGCGCCTCGGGTGGCGGGCGGATTGATTTCGGCATCCTGCACCGCACGCAAAGGGTCTGGTTGTCCGACAGCAATGATGCGCTGGAACGGCTGAAGATGCAGCACAACGCCGCGCTTTTTTTACCTTCCTGCGTCACCGGCAGCCATGTGGGGCCGCGCAAATGCCATACCTCGGGCCGTATATTGGACATCGCATTCCGCGCTTGGGTGGCCGCACAACGCCATATGGGGTTTGAGATGGACCCGCGCGAGTTGACCGACGAGGAAGCAGACGTTCTGCGTGATGTTTCCCAATGGTGGAAGAACAACCGCGACTGGATGGACACAGGCGATATCCTGCGGCTGGACGCGGCGGACCCGTCGGTCATTGCCGAACAGCAACTTGCCCGGAACGGCGGCCAATTCGTGGTCTTTGTCGGCAAATCCGGCACGTCGGATCAGATCGCCCCGCGCCCTTTGCGCCTGACCCGGCTGGAGCCAGAGGCGCGTTACGAGGTCAGCCTGCGCAATCGCAAGGCCGCATCGCATCTGTCGCGGGGGTCTTTGGCCCTCAAGGACGGCCCTGTCACGCTGAGCGGGGCAGCCCTGATGCAAAACGGCCTCACGCTGCCATGGAGTTTTCCCGAATCCATGTGGGTGCTGGAGGGCCGCCGCCTGTGACACGAAACACGGAATTTACAATGGCCCTGCGTCACCAAGCAGTGTATCGCAGACGCCTACGTCGCCCACCAGACTGGAGATTTTCATGACCAAAACCGCAACTTTTCATGACCTCAAGGGCGCTTCGATCTACATAACCGGCGGTGGCTCTGGGATAGGTGCGGACCTTACGGATGGATTTCTGGCGCAGGGGGCGAAGGTCGCCTTTATCGGTCGTTCTGACGCCACTGCGTTTGTCGCGCAAATGGAAGAAAAGCACGGGGTTGCACCACTGTTTTTACAAGGCGACATCACCGACACGGACCGACTGCGCGAAACGATTGCCGCCGCCGAAAAGGCGCATGGCCCGATTGACGCACTTGTATCAAACGCAGCCAACGACCAGCGCCACAACTGGCTCGAAACCACACCCGAGGAATGGGATGCCTATCTGGACATCAACCTCAAAGCCTACTTTTTCGCAGCGCAAGCGGTTGCGGGGTCGATGATCAAACGCGGTGCGGGGTCGATCATCAATTTCAGCTCCATCAGCTACATGATGGGCAACGCGGGCTATCCGGCCTACACGGCGGCCAACGGCGGCATCACAGCCCTGACCCGCAGTCTTGCACGCGAACTGGGTCCAAACGGCATCCGCGTGAATGCGCTGGCACCGGGCTGGGTGCTGACCCCGAAACAATTGGACAAATGGGCCACACCAGAAGGACTGGCCGCACACCTTGAGCGCCAATGCCTCAAGACCCATCTGGAGCCACAGGATGTTGTTGACGCCGTTTTGTTTCTGGCCTCGAAAACGAGCCGCATGATGACCGGGCAATGCATGGTCGTGGACGGCGGCGTGGTCACAACAGGGTGAGTGCACAATGAGCGGGACATGCACACCAGAGTGGATCGCCCTGGATTGGGGCACGTCGAACCTGCGCGCCTTTGCGATGCAGGGGGCTACGGTTCTGGCGCGCGCAGCTTCGGATGCCGGGATGAGCAAGCTCGAACCGACAGGCTTTGAACCGGCGCTGCGCACACTGATCGACCCTTGGATACATGATGGCTTGGGTGCCATCATCGCCTGTGGCATGGTGGGGTCGCGGCAAGGCTGGGCAGAAGCCCCCTACCGCGCGGTGCCTTGCGCGCCCATTGCCGACGGGCTGACGCAAATCACGATGCACACCGGTCAGCGCGTTCATATCGTATCAGGCCTGTCCCAAAACGCGCCCCCTGACGTGATGCGCGGTGAAGAAACGCAAATCGCAGGGTTTCTCAGCCTCAACCCGCAATGGGACGGCGTGTTGTGCATGCCGGGCACGCATACCAAATGGGTGCATCTGAGTGCCGGTGAAGTCGTGAGTTTTCAGACCTTTATGACGGGCGAAATCTTTGCTCTGCTCAGCGAGGTTTCAGTTTTGCGTCACTCGGTCGCGCCAGACACATGGGATGAGGCCGTGTTTCAGGACGCCGTCGCCGACAGCCTGAGCCGTCCCGAACGCGTGGCTGCCAAGCTCTTTGCGCTGCGGGCGGGTGATTTGCTGAGCCTGACCGCGCCGGACAACGCCCGTGCGACATTGTCAGGATATCTGATCGGCATGGAAATCGCCGCCACACGCCCTTATTGGCTGGGACAAAATCTGGCAATTCTGGGCATGAACCCGCAGGCGCACGCCTATCAGACAGCGCTGAGCGCACAGGGCGTGCCCGCAACCATGGTCGATGCGGAACGTGCCACTCTGGCCGGGTTAACGGCCGCCCACCGACAACTGAAAGCCTGCACATGACCTTGCCTCTTATTGCCATTCTGCGCGGTGTGACCCCCGATGAGGTTTGCAGCGTCGCCCATGCCTTAGTCGATGTCGGGATCACACAGATCGAAGTGCCCCTGAACTCGCCCGACCCGTTGGAAAGCATCACCCGTCTGGCGCGGGAATTGAGCGATGCCGCGTTGATAGGTGCCGGCACTGTTTTGGACACCGAACACGTCGCGGCGGTGGCAGATGCAGGGGGCAAACTGATTGTATCGCCCAATTGTGACCCCGATGTGATCAGAGCCACCAAAGCACGGGACATGCAAAGCTGGCCCGGCATATTCACCCCCACCGAAGCCTTTTCAGCGCTCAAGGCTGGGGCTGATGGGCTGAAACTCTTTCCCGGTGCGATGGCCGGCCCGTCGGGGTTGGCCGCCATGCGTGCAATTCTGCCTGCGGGAACCCTCGTTTATGCTGTCGGTGGAGCGGGTCCTGAAAACTTTCAAACCTGGATCGACGCGAGCGCGGATGGGTTCGGACTGGGGTCTGCCCTGTTCAAGCCCGGTATGAGCGCGCAACAGGTTGCAGAAAACGCCCGTGGCATCGTCTCCGCCTATCGGGAAGCCGTTGCATGACGGCGCAGGTCCATGATGCCCGCGTCTGCACGCTCGGCGAAGGGGCACTCTGGCATCCACAGCGCCGTCAGTTGTTTTGGTTTGATATTCTGGAAAACGCGCTTCTGAGCAGGGACGAAACTGGCCTGCGGCACTGGCTCTTTGACGAAACCGTGTCAGCGGCTGGTTGGGTAGATGACAGGACGCTTCTTGTCGCCTCTGCTACGGGTTTGTGGCAGTTTGATCTGCGCACGCAACAGCGCCGCCTGATCGCCCCCCTTGAACAGGACCGCACGGAGACGCGACCCAACGACGGGCGCGCTGACCCATGGGGAGGGTTCTGGATCAGCACCATGGGGCGTGATGCACAATATGAAGCCGGCGCAATCTATCGGTATTTCAAAGGATCGCTGCGCAGGCTGTTCGGCCAGATCACAATCCCGAATGCGATCTGTTTCGCGCCTGACAAAAGCTGCGCCTATTTCACCGATACCGCGACGCAGAAGGTGATGAGAACGCAGCTGGATAGCGATGGCTGGCCGCAAGGTGAGGTATCTGTGTTTCTTGACCTGACGCAGGACGGGCTGAACCCGGACGGTGCGCAGATGGATGCAGCGTGCCATATTTGGATTGCCATGTGGGGGGCTGGCAAAGTGATGTGTTTCAACGCGCAGGGACAGCTTGAACGCAGCATTTCACTGCCAGCGCAAAACGTGACCTGCCCGGCCTTCGGCGGAGATAACATGGATACTCTCTTTGTCACCTCATCGGCCAATGGCCTGCCTGAGACATCAGATGGAAAGGCGACCCAGCATGGTATGACTTTTGCCATAAAAGGGGTCGGCGCAGGCCTGCCGGAACCGCAGGTCATATTATGAGCGCGCCGCTGAAACGCGCCCTTGGCGTCTGCTATTACCCTGAACACTGGCCCGAAGACATGTGGGCCAAAGACGCCGCACGCATGGTATCGGCAGGCATCACATGGGTCCGCATAGGCGAATTCGCATGGAGCCGGATGGAACCGGAGCCGGGGCGTTTCACCTTTGACTGGCTGGACCGGGCGATTGATGTTTTGGCCAGTGCTGGCCTGAAAATCGTGTTGGGCACACCGACCTGTACCCCGCCACGCTGGATGCTGGATCGGTTTCCGGACATGCTGGCCGTCGATGCACTGGGGCGAACGCGCAATTTCGGCTCACGGCGGCACTATTGCTTTAGCCATGCAGGCTATCGCAAAGCCTCCGCCGCGATTGCTGATGTTTTGGGACGAAGATACGGACAAGATCCGCACATTCACGCATGGCAGTTGGATAACGAATACGGCTGCCACGACACCGTTCTGTCCTATTCGGAGGCCGCGCGCCTCGCCTTTCAGGATTGGCTCGCCACGCGCTATGGTACGATCGACGCGCTGAATACCGCTTGGGGCAATGTGTTCTGGTCGATGGAATACGAAAGTTTTGCGCAGGTGAATTTGCCCAACCTGACGGTCACAGAACCCAACCCAAGCCACGCGCTGGCCTTTCGCCGTTTCAGTTCCGATCAGGTGGTTGCCTATCACATGGCACAGGTCGACGCCCTGCGCGCCCATACCGATGCGCCGCTGATCCACAACTACATGGGCCGGGTGCTGGATTTTGACCATTTCGAGGTTGGACGCTCGATTGAAATCGCAAGTTGGGACAGCTATCCGATCGGGTTTCTCTCTGACCGGCTGGAGGCGACGCCGGCGCATAAATCCCGCTATTTGCAGCAGGGTGATCCGGATATGCAGGCCTTTCACCACGACCTGTACCGGGCGGTCGGCAAGGACGGCCGCTGGTGGGTGATGGAGCAGCAGCCGGGGCCCGTCAACTGGGCACCGCACAACCCTGCCCCGCTGCCCGGCATGGTCCGGCTCTGGACGTGGGAGGCCTTTGCCCATGGGGCAGAAGTGGTCAGTTATTTTCGATGGCGACAAGCCCCGTTTGCGCAGGAACAGATGCACTCTGGATTGCTGCGGCCTGACGATGCGGCCGCCCCCGGGCTGGCCGAGGCAGAAGCCGTCGCAACAGAAATCAGCGCAATGCCTGAGGTATCTGTGCAGCAAGCGCAGGTCGCTCTGATCTTTGATTATCCATCAGAATGGGCGTGGGCCACGCTGCCACAAGGCGCCGGGTTCACATATTTTGGACTGATGCTCAATGCCTATCGTGCGCTGCGCAAGCGCGGGTTGTCGGTCGATATCCTGCCGTCCACCACATCTGATCTGTCCGGGTACAGGCTGGTGCTGGTGCCTGGCCTCGCCACACTGCCCGACAGTCTGCGCCATGCCCTTGGCCAGGCGACCGCCATTGTTGGGCCACGCAGCAATTGCGTCACAGAAGAGCTGACGATACCGACCCCAATGGGCCCCGGTCTGCCGGGTCTGGATGTGACCGTGACGCGGGTGGAAAGCCTGCCACCTGGCGCGCACCGCACCGTTCCGGGGATCGGTGTTATGCAGCATTGGGTTGAGACCTTGGAGGGGTCTGCGCAGGTAACCCTGCAGGATGCGGATGGGGCCGCATTGGTGGTCTCAAGCGGGGCGCTTTCGTATCTGGGCGGTTGGCCGGATGCAGCGCTCTGGGATCATCTGATCGCCGATGCCGCCGCCCGCTGCGGGATAGAAACACGGCAAATGCCCAAAGGCCTGCGCTGCCGAGAGACCAAAACGCACCGTTTCTATTTCAACTACGGCGATGCACCCTGTGAGTTTGATGGCCTGACCCTGCCCGCCGCTGGTGTGGCTTGGGTTGCGATTTAGCACGCGGCAGTGACTTCATGTGCGCACGTTCGGTTCCGTGCGGCCAATGTGGGAGTGCATGGCGGTCATTTCGATAACTGCCGCGCGTACAGATGCCAATGCGGCCTCGGCCGTCAACGAATGATCAGCCTCTGGCCCCGCATATTGCTCCAGATAGACACGCAGCGTTGCGCCTTCCGTGCCCGTCCCGGACAGCCGCAAAACAGCGCGTGCGCCACCGCCAAAGCTGATCCGCAATCCCTGATTGTGACTGACCGAACCATCCACCGGGTCATGATAGGAAAAACTATCTGCAGTGGTAACCGTCAATCCTGACCAGACCGTGCCGGGCAAAGCGTCAAACTTCGCCTCCAGCTGGGCCATCAGGGCATTGGCCGCCTCTGTCGGCACAGCCTCATAGTCATGGCGTGAATAATAGTTCCGACCGTATTCTGCCCAATGGTCCTTAAGAATATCCGCCACGGATTGCTGACGCACCGCGAGAATGTTCAGCCAAAGCAAGACCGCCCACAGTCCGTCCTTTTCACGCACATGATCTGAGCCTGTACCGGCGCTCTCTTCACCGCAGAGCGTGACCTTGCCCGCGTCCAGCAGATTGCCAAAGAACTTCCAACCCGTCGGTGTCTCAAAGCTGTTGATACCCAGCTTTTCAGCGACGCGGTCACTTGCAGCACTTGTGGGCATGGAGCGCGCCACGCCCGCAAGCCCCGCTGCATAAGCAGGTGCCAGATGCGCATTGGCCGCCAGAACGGCGAGACTATCGGAGGGCGTCACATAGGTGCCACGCCCGACAATCATGTTGCGGTCCCCGTCCCCGTCAGAGGCCGCACCGAAATCGGGGGCGGCAGGCGACATCATCTCATCCATCAGCACTTTGGCCCAGACAGGGTTCGGGTCGGGGTGACCACCGCCAAAATCCTCGCTGGGGACCGCATTGATCACCGATCCGGCCGCCGCGCCAAGCTGGTCTTCCAGAATAGCCTTTGCATAGGGTCCGGTGACGGCGTGCATCGCATCAAACCGCATTGTAAACCCACCCGAAAACAGCCCTTTGATCTTGTCAAAATCGAACAGGTCTTCCATCAGGGCAGCATAATCAGAGACCGGATCAATGATCTCAATCCGCATCTCGCCGATTTGGTACTGGCCAATCTGGTCCAACGCGATATCCGGCGCATCCGATATTCTGTATTCGGTGATCTTGAGCGTTTCATCGAACATGCTGGCGGTCACGGATTCAGGTGCCGGGCCGCCATTGGCAACATTGTATTTGATGCCGAAATCCTCATCGATACCGCCGGGATTATGGCTGGCCGACAGGATCAGCCCGCCGTCGGTTTTGCGTTTGCGGATCAGATGAGAGACAGCAGGCGTCGACAGTAAGCCGCCCTGCCCGACAATCGCCAGCGCCGCGCCATTGGCCGCGGCCATCTTCAGGATGATCTGGATCGCCTTGTCATTATAGAACCGACCATCGCCGCCGATGACCAGTGATTTGCCCGCGACCCCACCGATTGCATTGAAGGTGGATTGCACAAAACACTCCAGATAGCCCGGTTCCATGAATACCCGGGTCTTCTTGCGCAGCCCCGACGTGCCGGGTTTCTGACCCTCAAAAGGGCCTTTTTGTATGCTCGACAGGGTCATCCATCTTCCTTTCGGTCTGCTATGTTTCGTCCCGCACGGGCCATGATCATGCCCGTGGCCTTCAACGCTTTATTCTTGGCGAGTGCTGCACCGCTCACCGGGTACCGCCGCCGCCAGTTCGGGTGCGCGTCAATCGTGCCCGGCAGATTCTGAGCCTCTGTCAAAGATAAAACATCGTCAAGCTGCACTGCCACCAAAGCTGCAGGCGATGCAGCCAAGTCCGCATGCACCTTGTCTCGCACAGCCGCCGTCACATCTTTAGGCAGGCGTTCAGGTGCGGGTATCGCCGACAATTGCCGCTTTTCCTTTGACCGGGAACGCCGCGCACGCGCTGCCGCGCCTTCATCAATCCAGCCAAGACGGTGCCACCAGTCAATATCACGCCCCTGCCAGAAACCCGACAGCGTCGGTGTGTCATGCGTGCCAAAGCAAGCAAGAGACTGCGCGCGCAAACGATCCGGTGGCAAAAGCACGCCTTTTGCGTCTTTTTCATATTGCAGCACGGAATAGCCATAAAAGCCATGCCCCGCCATCTCAGCACGAAATCCATCGGGCACAAGGCCGAGGTCTTCGCCGACAATCACCGTGCCGGCACGCTGCGCCTCGATCGCGATCAGTGCGACCAGTGTCTTCAGCGGCTGACGCATATAGGCACCGGGGCTGCCATCCTGCGGTATCCAGAAACTGCGGCTCAGCCCCAAGGCGTGGTCTATCCGCATAAGGCCTGCGTGTTTCATGTTTTTCGCAAGGATAGCGCGCAGGGCGGCATAGCGCGTCGCCTTGAGCTTGACCGGAGAAAGCGCCGCGAGCTGCCAGTTCTGTCCCGCCGGGCTGAGGTGATCAGGCGGCGCACCAAGGGATACGCCCTCGGCGGTGGCCGTCTCTGTGCCCCAGGTTTCCGCGCCACCGACGCGCGCACCCACAGCCAGATCAAGGTATAGCCCCAACGCCATCCCCGCAGCACGCGCCGTCTGTTGTGCCACATCAAGCTGTGTATCAGCGCGCCATTGCAGCCATTTGTGAAACATCAAATCCACGTTTGATGTCTCGTGCAGTGCATTTTTCGGGTCATGCAAAGCCTGCGGCCAGTCGCGCCAATCGGGCCCATGTTTCTGGCTGACCTGTTCGAAAACTGCAAACTCGACCAGTCGCGCCCCTTCGACATCGCAAAACGCATCGAACGCTTTGCTTTCCGGCACCGTGGCGTAGCCCAGAAACGCTTCGAACTCACGTTGCAAAGCAGGCCGCTGAAGCCGGCGATGCTGCGCATAATCCAGCAGATCACCAACTGGGGTTTCAGCCGGGTTTGGCGTCAAAGGCGCGATATGGTCGGTGTTGAGAAAGCCGCGATGTGTGGGGGAATACGGGCTGATCGTGTCCCCCGCCGCCATCCCGAGCGCATGTACCGGGTTGATACCAAGAAACCCCGCGCCACATCGGCCAAAGATCGCGGCAGCCTCGGACAGGTCCGCAAAACTACCGATGTGTTGTCCGCTGCGTGACCCAAGCCCGTATAATGCTGCCATCACCCCCCAGCAGCGTTTCGTTTGGGCGATCTGCTGCAGTGACGGGGCTTGTGCAGGTGCCGCGATCAGGCAGGCTTCCTGCGGACCATTTGCGCCGTTAAGCACAAGAGCATGCACCCCCATCGGCAAAGCGGGCAGTGAAATATGCGTCTCGCTCCGTCCTTCTGCCAGAACCTGATGCGACCCTTCGGCCAAAACCGACCACGCGACCGGACGGGTACACACGATGTGTTGCGGGTGATCACAGGCTACGACGATCTCATCCTGCACGTAGGCTGCGTCCTTTTCAGCGCGCAGAGCCTCAAGTGTTTCGCGAACTTCTGCCGGTGTTTGCGCGCTATATCCATTGGCGCGTATCAGAGCAGCTTGCGTTTCCGGCGAGGTCACATGAGTGACGCCCTGCATGTCGTTAAACTCGGCGAAAACACCCACTTCCGCAGCGAGCTGGGACAAATACAGATCAGCGTTCATGCGCGTCATCCACAGGCGCGAGCGTCAGGGCGACAACTTCTTCGGCCTCGACCACGAATTCCGCTTCGACTTTGGCGACGCTGGATGCGGCCCCGGTTCGAAGCCCGACCTTCCAGCCCTGCGCGTCTGGCGTGTCTGGCAGCCTGAGTTTCACAGCCTCAGGCGCGCGGTTTATGATCACCAGCACCGCATCATCATGGACCGTATTAACCACCGCATCCGCGGACCCGCGCAACATTAGACAAAACGTCGATAACCCCGGATCATGCCAGTCAGGGGCAGCGCCCGAGACATCAAACCACGCCACATCGGGCAGCCCATCGCTGACACGCATTGCCCCGTGCAGAAACCGCGTCTGGCGCAGCACCGGATGGGCGGCCCTGAACGCGGAAAGCTCTTTGACAAAGTGGGCAAGGCCGGATTGATCTGCCTGCCAGTCGACCCATCCGATGGCATTATCCTGACAATAGGCATTGTTGTTGCCCGCCTGCCCATTGCCCATTTCATCGCCCGCAAGCAGCATCGGGGTGCCTTGTGACAAAAACATCGTGGCAAGCATGTTGCGTTGCCGTCTCGCGCGTCTGGCCAGAATATCCGGGTCAGATGTGGGCCCTTCCACGCCACAAGGGTCCGAATGATTGGTATGATGTCCGTCTCGGTTTCCCTCGCGGTTTGCCTGATTGTGCCGCTTGGCATAACTCGTTGTATCCGCCAGCGTGAACCCGTCATGCGCTGCGATGAAGTTCACCGACGACCACGCACGCCGCCCACGGTGATCAAACACTTCAGCAGAGCCCAGCAACCGCGCGGCAAGGTCCTGCGCGCTGTGGCTGTCGCCTTTCCAGAAGCGGCGAACCGTATCACGATACGCGTCGTTCCATTCGGCAAATTCGGGCGGGTATGCCCCCAACTGGTATCCGCCGGGTCCGATATCCCAAGGTTCCGCGATCAGTTTGACCCCGGCCAGCACAGGGTCCTGACGCAGCGCATCCATGAACCCACCCTGCGGGTCAAACCCATCCGCTTCGCGTGCCAGCGTTGTTGCCAGATCGAAACGAAACCCGTCGACGCCCATGTGCTCGACCCAGAAGCGCAGGCTGTCGAGCACCATGCGCAGCACCTGAGGGTGCGCGACATTCAGCGTGTTGCCCGTACCCGTGTCATTCACGTAATATCGAGCGTCCTCATCGGTCAGCCGATAGTAGGAGGCATTATCGAGACCTCGAAAACTCAGCGTCGGGCCGCGCTGATCGCCCTCGGCCGTATGGTTGTAGACCACATCCAGAATGACCTCGATCCCGGCAGAATGCAGCCGTCGCACCATCCGCTGAAAACCTGCGATCCCTTCGGGGCCAAAATATCGCGGCTCGGGTGCGAAAAAGCCAATTGTATTGTAACCCCAGTAGTTTGTGAGACTTTTCTCAAGTAGAAAACTATCGTTCAGAAAGGCATGTACCGGCAGAAGTTCAAGCGCTGTGACGCCTAGCTGCTCGAAGTGGTCCAGCATTTCATCACTGGCCAGCGCTTCGTATGTGCCGCGGGTAGCAGCGGAAATGCGGTCGTTTTGTGCCGTCAGACCTTTGACATGCGCTTCGTAGATCAACGTGTCTTCCCAAGGCGTCTGTGGCTGATCGGTAATTTTCGCAAAAAGCGCGGGGTCGCTGACAATCGACTTGGCAACATAGGGCGCGGAATCGCGCGGATCAAAAGACAGATCTTCCGCGGCGTCCCCTTCGACATAGCCAAGCATCGCAGGATTATCGGCAAACGCGCCGCACAGCTGCCGGGTATAGGGATCCAACAAGAGTTTATTGGGGTTAAACCGGTGCCCCTGCTCGGGCTCATAGACCCCATGGGCGCGGTATCCGTAGACAGTACCAAGCGGCAGTCCCTGCAGATAACCGTGCCAGATATCGCCACTGCGTTCCGGCAAAGGCAGGCGCGCGACCTGCGTGCGTCCGTCTGGCGAAAACAAACACAGATCAATCTGACTGGCATGCGCCGAAAACACGGCAAAATTCACGCCACGCCCATCATGATGCGCGCCCATGCGCAGCGGGCTCCCGGATGTGATCTGATATTCCATGAGGTTGGGTTATCCGCCCAGAAGGCTGTCGTAAACCTCAAGATAGGCTTTGGAGGAAGTCTCCCAGCCGACGGGGTGGCGCATTGCGCGTCGCATCATCCCGGACCAGATTTTCGGCTGCTCGAAAAGATCGCAACAGTGGTCGATGGCATGGGACAGCGCGGACGGTGTCACCGGCGCAAATTGCACACCCGTCGCACAATTCGCAGCAAGAGCGGCTTCGTTTGCGTCGACGATGGTGTCGGCCAGCCCGCCGGTGCGCGCCACGACCGGCACTGTGCCATAGCGCAACCCGTAAAGCTGCGTGAGGCCACATGGTTCAAACCGCGACGGGATCAGGATCGCGTCACTGCCCCCCTGCATCAAATGGGACAAATCCTCGTCATATCCGATGATCACCCCAACAGCCCCCGGAAAGCGATGCGCGGCGGCGACAAAGCCCGCCTCAAGGTCGCGATCCCCACTGCCCAGCACCGCAAGCCGCGCGCCACGCGCCACAAGGCCGGGCAACACATCGAGAAGCACGTCGACGCCTTTCTGCGTGGTCAACCGGCTGATCACACAAAACAGCGGCGCGTACTCAGGCGGTGTCAGGCCGAACCGCTCAATCACCGCTTTGTGGCTTTGCTGCTTTGGTTTCAGACGCTTGACCGAATACGGGTTGGGCAACACCGGGTCAGTTTCCGGGTTCCAGACATCAAGGTCGATACCGTTCAGAATGCCGCTGACATCACGCGCCCGCGCGCTCAGCAACCCCTCAAGGCCCATGCCAAATTCCGGATGCATGATCTCGCGCGCGTAGGTGGGGCTGACGGTCGTAATCTTGTCGGCAAATGCAACGCCAGCTTTCAAGAACCCAAGGTTGCCGTAAAACTCGACCCCGTCCTGGGTATAAAGCGCATCATCCAGCCCGAGAGGTTCCATCAGATCGGCTGCACAAAGTCCTTGAAACGCGATGTTGTGGATCGTCAACACGCAGGGCGGCGTTGGCGCGTTCATCTGATGCAGATAGGCCGGGACCAGTCCCGCCTGCCAGTCATGCGCATGCACGATATCCGGCTGCCAGCCTGCGACGCCGTTTGCCGCAACTTCAGCGGCGACATAAGATAACGCCCCGAAACGAAGGGCATTATCGGGCCAATCCTCACCATCCGCATTCTGATAGATACTACCGCCCCGATCAAAAAGATGCGGCGCATCAAGGAGCAGCAAATCAAGTCCCTCCGCCACAAGGTGGATGAGACGCGCCTTGCCCCCGTGCAGGTCAGGCGTTTTCCACACCGTCTGGCCTTTGACTGACATTTTCTTCAAAGCCGGATAAAGCGGCAGCATCACGCGCGCCTCAACCCCCAGAGGCGCAAGCGCTTTGGGAACCGCGCCGATCACATCCGCCAGACCGCCCGTTTTGACAAACGGCGCACATTCCGACGCCACAAAAAGTACTTTCACGTTACATATCCAGCTTGTCGATCATCGGTTGCGTAATCAGGCAGACGCCACTTTCAGTGCGCCGAAACCGCTCTGCATCAAGGGCTGCGTCTTCACCCACGACCAGCCCTTGTGGAATGACCACACCGCGATCCACTACCACATTGGTCAGACGTGCATTGCGATTGATCACCGCATAGGGCATGCTCACCACCCCTTGCAGTTGCGAAAACGAATGCGTGCGCACGCCGGTGAAGAGCAAGCAGCGCTCAAGACTGGACCCAGAGATGATACACCCGCCAGAGACCATGGAAGACACCGCAGATCCCCTGCGCCCCTCTTCGTTATGGATGAATTTTGCCGGCGCGGTGAGTTCCGAATAGGTCCAAATCGGCCATTCGGTATCGTATAGGTCCAACGCCGGTTTGAAATCCGTCAGATCAAGGTTGGCCTGCCAGAAGGCATCAACCGTGCCAACATCACGCCAATAGGGGGCTTCCTCGTTTACCGTGAGAACGCATGAGCGACTGAAGGGGTGCGCGACGGCCTTTCCTGTTCGCACAATCAGCGGAATGATATCACTGCCGAAATCATGGGAATACCCCGGCGTTGCTGCACAATCTTCCATGATTTTGAAAAGGTATTCAGTTTCAAAGACATAGATCCCCATGCTGGCCAAAGCCTGGTCGGGATGTCCTGGCATCGCGGGCGGATCACTGGGTTTTTCGACGAAATCGAGAATGCGGTCTTCGGTGTCCACTTTCATCACGCCGAAACCGGTGGCTTCCATGCGCGGCACTTCGATACAGCCGACGGTGACATCGGCACCGCTGTCTACGTGATGGCGGATCATCTCCGCATAGTCTTGCTTGTAGATGTGATCGCCCGCCAGAATGATGATGTATTTCGGGCCGTACCCTTCGATGATGTCTTTGTTCTGGGCGACCGCATCGGCCGTGCCCTTGTACCAGTTTTCATCATTCATCTGTTGCGAGGCAGGCAGAATGTCGAGCGACTCGTTGCGTTCCGCGCGAAAGAAACTCCAGCCCCGTTGCAGGTGTCGGATCAGCGAATGCGCCTTGTATTGGGTTGCGACCCCGATCCGCCTGATTCCGGAATTCACGGCATTGGACAGGGGAAAATCGATGATCCTGCTCTTGCCACCGAAGTACATCGCAGGCTTGGCGCGCCGGTCCGTCAGCTCATAAAGGCGGCTGCCCCGCCCCCCGGCCAGAACAAAGGCCATGGTCTGTTGCGCCAATCGTTGCTCTTCTCTGTTCATCGTGTCGTCCTCCCCTAAAGTGTAATTGCCTCTTTGCGGGCGTCGTCAAATACCTTCCAACTGAAAAAACAGTGTCGTGAGCGGAGGCAGAACCACTTCGATCGAAAATGCCTTGCCGTCCGCCGCAATCTCTGCGCTATGCACTCCACCCAAATTGCCCAGACCGGTACCGCCATAGCAATCCGCATTGGTATTCAGCCGCTCCACCCACCGTCCGGCATTTGGGACGCCGAGACGATAATTCGATCGCGCAACCGGTGTGAAATTGCTCACCACCAGCATCGGTGCGACGCCATCCCCACCATGTCGAAGCCAGGCAAAGACTGACGCCTCAGCGTTATTTTCGTCAACCCATTCAAAGCCTTGTGGCGCGCAATCCAACGCGTAGAGCGCCGCGCTATTCCGGTAGAGCGCGTTCAGATCACGCACAAGATTTTGCATACCGCGGTGTTGCGGGTGGTCCAACAGATGCCAGTCAAGACTGCTGTCGTGGTTCCACTCGATGCCCTGTGCAAACTCGCAGCCCATAAACAGCAGCTTTTTGCCCGGATGCCCCCACATAAAGCCATAATAGGCGCGCAGGTTAGCGAATTTATCATCGCCCTGCCCCGGCATTTTGTCCAGCAAAGCGCCTTTGCCATGCACAACTTCATCATGGCTGAGCGGCAGGATGAAGTTTTCGGAAAAGGCATAGTGCAAGCCAAAGGTCATCTTGTCGTGGTGGTATTTTCGGTGGATCGGATCCTGCTGCATGTAACTCAGCGTATCGTTCATCCAGCCCATGTTCCACTTGAACCCAAAGCCGAGGCCCCCCGCGTCCACCGGCGCGCTCACGCCCGGGAACGCGGTGGATTCTTCGGCAATGGTCATGATCCCGGAAACCTCGCCGTAGGTTTCAGTGTTCACCTTTTGCAAAAATGAAATGGCTTCGTAGTTTTCGCGCCCGCCGTCCTTATTCGGAATCCATTCGCCGTCCTTGCGGGAATAGTCGCGATATAGCATCGAGGCGACGGCATCGACACGCAGGCCATCGACGTGATGTTCCTGCAGCCAATAAAGCGCGTTCGCCGCCAGATAGTTTGCGACTTCGGCACGCCCGTAATTGAAGACAAGCGTGTTCCAGTCGGGATGGAACCCTTCCTTGCGGTCCGCATGCTCATAAAGGGCTGTGCCGTCAAACTTGCCCAACCCATGCGCATCCTCGGGAAAATGCCCCGGCACCCAATCGAGGATCACGCCGATGTTTTCGCGATGACAGGCCGATATCAGCGCGCGGAACTCATCAACTGTGCCGTGCCGGATCGTCGGCGCGAAAAGACCAACCGGCTGATATCCCCACGAGCCATCAAAGGGAAACTCCGAGATCGGCATCAATTCGATATGAGTAAATCCCATATCCTTGACATAGGCGACCAGTTGCTCAGCCAGTTCGATATAGCTAAGCGGGCGATTTGCGTCTTCCGGCACACGCCGCCACGATCCAAGGTGCACTTCATAGATCGAAATAGGCTGGTTGATGCGCTGCAACTGCGCGCGCCGGGACATCCACGGGCTGTCGTCCCATGCATAACCGTCAATCTTGCGCACGACCGATCCGGTGCGCGGGGGGTGCTCTGACCCAAATCCGACGGGATCCGCCTTTTGCGGCAAAATTGATCCGTCTGCGGTCATGATTTCGTATTTGTAAATCTCACCATCGCTGATGCCCGGGATGAAGATCTCCCAGACACCGCTGGCACCGCGCTGGCGCATCACGGTGCGACGGCCATCCCAGACGTTGAACTCCCCAACCACCGACACACGGGCGGCATTTGGCGCCCAGACGGCGAAATGCGTGCCCGTAACCCCTTCATGAGTAATCACATGAGCACCCAGTGCAGTCCACAGTTGCCGATGTGATCCTTCGCCGAGGAGGTACTCATCCATATCGCCCATGACAGGACCAAAACGATACGGATCATCCATCTGCCACTGATGCGCGCCTTGTGTGACACGCAGGTGGTAGGCAAATCGTTTTTTGCGCCGCGCAGCAGTGCCGGCAAAAAGGCCCGGCGTTTCCGTGGGATCGAGTTTCACGATTGCACGCCCGGTCTTTGGGTCGATTGCCTCGACAGCATCCGCACCGGGCAGGAAAGCCCGCACGCAGAGCTTTCCCGAAACCTCATGCAGGCCAAGTATCGAAAACGGATTGCTGTGACGCCCCTCAGCAAGCTTTTCAGCGTCTGTTACTGAGATGTTCACAGCATTCTTTCCTTCAGGCGACGTTCTGATCAGCGTCGCGTTGTTCCAGCAGGCTATGGGCCTGCCAGATGTCCTTGGCGTAACCGCTGATGGTTCTGTCGGAGGAGAACCACCCCACGCGCGCCGTGTTCAACGCGGCCATCCGCGTCCAGTGGCGGCTGTCAGCAAAGGCCGTATCAACCTGCCGTTGCGCCGCGAAATAGGCGTCAAAATCACAGGTCACGAGGAAATAATCGTGATCATAAAGGCCATTCACAAGGTTCACGTAGCGATCTGTATCTCCACCGGAAAACAATCCTGATTTGATCTGATCCAGCACTTCGCTCAATCGGGGGCTCGCAGCAATTGCGGTGCGGGCATAGTCAGGCTCCGCCCGGCGCGCCGTGACCTCTGCCGCCGTCAGACCGAACAAAAAGAAATTCTCAGCCCCGACACAGTCGCGGATTTCCACATTCGCGCCATCGAGCGTGCCGATTGTGGGCGCGCCGTTCAGGGCAAATTTCATATTGCCTGTGCCAGACGCTTCCTTTCCGGCGGTCGAGATCTGTTCTGACAGGTCAGCCGCCGGGATCAGCATCTCGGCCATGGAGACATTGTAGTTTTCCGGATAGACAATTTGCAGAAATTCACGCGTGACCGGGTCTGCATTGATGACGCGTGCGGCATCATTGATCAGGTGAATGATCTCTTTTGCAACCACATACCCCGGTGCCGCCTTGCCGCCGAACAGCTTGACGCGCGGTGTCCAACCGCCATTTGGATTGGCTCGGATATCATTCCACAGGGCAACCGTTTCCAGCAGGTTCATCAACTGGCGCTTGTATTCATGGATGCGCTTGATCTGCACGTCAAACATGGCGGCGGGGTCGATGCTGACCCCATTGCGCGCCTTAAGCCAATTGGCCAATTGCACTTTGTTCGTGTCTTTGGCGGCCTGAAACCGTTCGAGGAAAGCACTGTCATCCACGTGCGGTGTCAAACCCGAAAGCTGATCCAGATTGTCCGGCCATGCGGTCCCGATCGTGTCGTTGATCAGCGTGCGCAGCGGTCTGTTGCAGGAATAAAGCCAGCGGCGCGGCGTTATTCCATTGGTCTGATTGATGATCCGCCCCGGATAGGCCGCGTTCAGGTCAGAAAACACCGTTTCCTTTACCAGCTCGGAATGCAGCGCGGACACACCATTGACGTGATGGGCCATGACGAACGCCAGCTCCCCCATTTTCACCTCGCCATGCTCAAAGATGCGCACAGTGTCCCCTGCCGTGGCGAAATGTGCCGCCTCGATCAGTTGGATGATGCGGTGATGGCGCGGCAGGACGCGCGCGAACAGGTCTTCGGGCCAGCGTTCCAGCGCTTCGGGCAGCAGCGTGTGGTTTGTGTAGGCGAGACAGGCGCGCGCGGTCGTGATGGCCTGCGACACTTCAAACTGGTGCTCATCAATCAACAGGCGCACAAGCTCAGGGCCCGCAATCGCCGGGTGCGTATCATTCAGCTGGATCGCGACGTGATCTGACAGATCCTTGAGCGCTCCACCCTCACTGAGGAAGCGGCGCAGCAAATCCTGCAGGGAGGCGGAGGTAAAGAAGTATTCCTGTTTCAGGCGCAGCTCTTTGCCAACGTCGGTGGTGTCATCCGGATAGAGCACCCGGCTGATCGTGCGTGCTAGTGCCTCGGGTGCGCTGGCGGCAATATAATCGCCGCGGTTAAAGCTCTCGAGATCGAAATTCGTGGTCGGTTTCGCCGCCCAAAGACGCAGCGTGTTTGCCCACCGCCCCTGCCAGCCGACCACGGGCGTGTCATAGGCCGAGGCCATGACCGTTTCGCCCGCGTGCCAGACGGTCTTGCCGTTCTCATCCGCCACATGGCCACCAAAATGAATGGGATAGGCGACTTCGGGACGCTCAAATTCCCAGACATGCGCCTGTGAAAGCCAAGTTTCGGCGGTTTCGATCTGCGCCCCGTCTTCAAAATGCTGTTCAAAAAGACCATGTTCGTAGCGGATACCATAGCCGTAGGCTGGTATCCCAAGGGTCGACAGCGAATCCATGAAACAGGCCGCCAAACGCCCCAGCCCGCCGTTGCCCAAGGCAGCGTCCGGCTCGTTTGCAACCACATCCCCATAGTGTTGACCAAGGGCTGTGATGGCGTCTTCGGCGATCTCTTCCAGCCCCAGATTGACAGCCACATCTTCAATCAGACGGCCAATCAAAAATTCCATCGACAGGTAATAGACGCGCTTGCCACGTGCCTCATAGGTCTTTCTGGTGCTGTCAAACCAAGGGTCCACCACATAATCACGCAAGCTCAGCGCCAGAGACATGCGCCAGTCATAGAGCGACGCATGATCAGGATCCTTGCCCAACGACAGTTTCAGGTGGCGCAGGATCGCCGCGCTAAAATCATCAACGGACGGGGCAGATATACTCGGTGTGGGCATCGCAATCATATACTCTCGTTTGTGGCGCGGACATGCGCACCTTAGCTCATTTCAACGGGCGTAACAGTTTTCAGGGCTCTGTTACCAGCTTTCATATATTCAGTTCCTGTGCCCAGGGCGGGTTTGCACCGGCCCGGGCGACGGTGACTGCTGCCACGCGCGCACCGAGTGCCAACGCGTTTTCCATGTCAGCGGGGCCAATGTCCTGCACGCGCGGTTTGCTCAGCAGACCGGCCATGGACAGATGCGCCAGAACACCGGAATTGAATGTATCGCCCGCACCGACCGTATCAACCACAACAGCCGTTTGTGCAGCGACGGTGACCACGCGACCATCCGCGAAATAGGCCGAGGCCCCCGCGCTGCCACGTGTGACGATGACGATGCGCGGCCCCTTTGCGGTCATGTCGATGGCCTTATCCTCTGGCGTGCCAGACCCCGGTACAATCCAGTCCAGATCCTCGTCCGACACCTTGAGGATATCGGCCACAGCGATCATGCGATCCAGCCGGGCGCGGTAGCGTGTTTCATCCCGGATAAAACCGGGCCGGATGTTCGGATCCAGCATGATGACCCGCTGCGCGCTGTCACGCAGGGCCAATGCCGCGTAGAACTCCGCGCAAGGCTCGCTGATCAGGCTGATCCCGCCAAAGTAAAGCGCGGTGACATCCGGTGATATCTGCGGCAATTGATCTGGCTGCAAGCCGCGGCCAGCGGAATTTTCATCATAAAATGTGTAGGTGGCCTGCCCCCCTGTCAGCCGCACGAAGGCCAGCGTGGTTGGCAAATCTGATCGCACCGCGTAATCGGCGTTCACATGGCTGGCGATGAGGTCCGATACCAGCTGTTCCCCGAATAGGTCCGTCGACAACCCGGTCAGAAAGCCGGTCGGAACACCAAGACGCCCCAGACCGATGGCGGTATTGAAAATCGCGCCACCTGAATGTGGGACAAACCCGTCCGCGCCCGCGCTGGTGGGCGTCGGGATCATGTCAATCAGCGCTTCGCCGCAGCACAGTATCATTCCGCTATTCCTATACTAACAACTGTCCAGAACGCCTTATTGGCCCAATGTGCTGGCCGCTTTCGCGAGGCCTTCAATGCTCGCCCAGTCGTTTTGCGCAACCAAATTTGCGGGCGCGACCCAACTGCCACCAGCACAAAGGACATTCGGCAACGTCAAATAACTTTCCGCATTTGCTGGGCTGACACCGCCCGTCGGGCAAAATGAAATCTGCGGCAAGGGCGCGCCGATGGCTTTGAGCGCGGGTGCGCCACCCGATGCCTCAGCCGGGAAAAACTTGAGCATGTCATAGCCCCGCGCCAACAGGCGCATCGCTTCGGTCGCCGTGGCAGCCCCTGCCAAAAGTGGTAGATCCAGCGCCTCACAGGCATCAATCAGGTCGTCCGTCGCCCCCGGCGAAACACCAAAGGTTGCCCCGGCCTCTTTCGCGGCGCGCACGTCATCCGGCGTGACAAGCGTACCTGCCCCAACCACACCGCCTTTGACCTGCGCCATTTCGGCGATCACCTCAAGGGCTGCGGGCGTTCTCAGCGTAACCTCAAGGGCAGGCAATCCGCCAGCGACCAGCGCTTCGGCCAATGGCCTCGCTTTGCTTGCATCCTCCACGACCAGAACGGGCACAATGGGTGCAAGGCTACAGATTTCGCGGGCGCGTCTGCTTGCTTCCTGAGGGGTCATCAACGTCTTCCTTTCTTAAAACAATGCGCAGGCACCGGTATCGGCTGAGCCCACCTGACGGCGGAAATTGGCGAATAGCTCGCGCCCCAGACCGAAGTAGTTACCCGACATATCAGCCTGCGCAACTGCGCGCTCCAACACGCCATCCGTCAGGATTTCAAGCACACCAGCAACCGCATCCACGCGCACAATGTCACCATCCTGCAATTTCGCAATTGCCCCGCCATCCAGCGCTTCGGGGCTGACATGGATGGCCGCAGGCACGGAGCCCGAGGCACCGGACATCCGCCCATCCGTGACGAGGGCCACGTTAAGCCCTTTGGCCTGAAGGTTTTTCAAGGCGGGCGTCAGGCTGTGTAATTCCGGCATCCCATTGGCTTTGGGGCCCTGAAAGCGCACGACAATAATGGTGTCTTGCGTGATTTCACCGGCCCGACAGGCGTTTTTGACCGAGTCCTGATCATGAAAGACGCGCACCGGCGCCTCAACGATCTGATGTTCTGGTTTGACCGCCGACGCCTTGATCACCGCGTTGCCCAAAGAGCCAGACAGCCGCTTGAGGCCCCCTGTCGCCTGAAACGGATCTGCTGCAGGGCGCACGATCTTCATGTTGAGGCTTTCTTCGGTCCCCTGTTCCCAGACGACCTCGCCCGCGATCAACTTTGGTTCCTGCGTGTAAAGCTCCAGCCCCCCGCCCGCGACGGTTTTTGTGTCCGCATGCAGCAGCCCCGCCCCAAGAAGTTCCCGGATCATATAGCCGAGACCACCCGCCGCGTGGAAATGGTTCACATCGGCCAGACCGTTCGGATAGACCCGCGCCAGCAGAGGCGTTACGTCCGAGATATCCGAGAAATCCTGCCAGTCCAGAATGATCCCTCCCGCACGGGCCATCGCAACAAGGTGGATCAGCAGATTGGTCGACCCACCGGTCGCGTTCAGCCCGACAATCCCGTTCACAAAGGCCTTTTCGGTCAGGATATCGCACACAGGTGTGTAGCTGTCGCCCAGATCAGAAATGGCCAAGGCACGTTTTGCCCCCGCTTTGGTCAGCGCGTCCCGCAGGCCGGTATTCGGCGTTACAAAACTGGTGCCGGGAAGGTGCAGCCCCATGAATTCCATCAGCATCTGGTTGGTGTTTGCGGTGCCGTAAAAGGTGCAGGTCCCCGGCCCATGGTAGGCGCCCATCTCGGCCTGCATCAATTCCGCGCGGCCCACTTCCCCGGCAGCGAACTTCTGGCGCACCATGCTTTTTTCGTCATTGGACAGACCCGAGGTCATGGGACCCGCGGGCAGAAAGAGCGTCGGCACATGGCCGAATGTTTGTGCTGCGATCACCAGCCCCGGCACGATTTTGTCACAAACGCCAAGATAGACGGCCGCATCAAATGTGTTGTGGCTCATCGCGACAGCAGTCGCCATGGCAATGACGTCGCGCGAAAACAGGCTGAGTTCCATGCCCGGTTCGCCTTGTGTCACCCCGTCACACATCGCCGGAACGCCGCCTGCGACCTGTGCCGTGCCGCCAGCTTCGCGCGCCGCTTCCCGGATCAGATCGGGGAAGCGTTCGAACGGCTGATGCGCGGACAGCATGTCGTTATACGTGGTGACAATGCCAAGATTGCCGGCACTCTGATGTGCCAGCTTGCCCTGATCCTCACCCGCACCCGCGTAGGCATGCGCCTGCCCGCTGCAGCTCAGATGTGCCCGCGCCGGACCCTTGACCCGCGCCGCGTTCATACGCTCCAGATAGTCGCCCCGCGGGCCCTGGCTGCGTTCGATTATACGCTGGGTAACGCGATCAATCGTATCGTTCAGTGACATTTCGCTTTCTCCAATGGCTGTGTCGTTCACACGACCGACACGCGTCAGCTTTTGGCCAAGCCCGCCAGTTTGCGTCCGGTATCAATCATGCGATTGGCAAATCCCCATTCATTGTCATACCAGGTGACCACCCGTACCAGCCCGTCGCGCGTCACTTTGGTTTGCGGCGCGGCAAAGCAGGATGAATGCGGGTCATGGTTGAAATCAATCGATACCATCGGGTCCGTTTCATAGGACAGAATTCCCTGCATGGGTCCATCAGCCGCAGCCTTGATCGCGGCGTTGATTTCTTCGACGGTTGTGTCTTTTTCCGGCATGAAGCTCAGGTCCACCAAGGATACATTTGGTGTCGGTACCCGCACGGCGGACCCTTCAAGACGTCCTTCGAGGTGCGGCAGAACCAGCGCGATGGCCTTGGCCGCACCCGTAGAAGTCGGCACCATCGACAAGGCCGCCGCCCGGCCCCGGTAGGGATCCTTATGGGCTGAATCGTGGGAGGGCTGATCGCCGGTATAGGCGTGGATCGTAGTCATGTAACCGGTTTTGATACCAACCGCCTTGTCCAGAACCGCCGCCACAGGAGCCAGACAGTTTGTCGTGCAGGAGGCGTTGGAGACGATCACATCATCCTTGGTCAACTCGTGGTCGTTGACGCCAAAGACAACGGTGCGATCCGCATCCGCCCCGGGTGCCGAGATCAAAACCCGGCCCGATCCGTTCCTGAGATGCAGCGCCGCTTTGTCGCGCGCCGTGAAAAACCCCGTGCATTCCATCGCGACGTCTACATCGCCCCATGGCAGTTCCGCCGGGTCGCGCAATGCGCTCACCCTGATCAGCTTGCCATTCACGATGAGCGCGTCATCGCGCACCTCGACGTCACCCTGAAAACGGCCATGCACACTGTCGTATTTCAACAGATGTGCCAGTGTTTCGGGGCTGGAAAGATCGTTTATGGCGACGACCTCCACATCAGAAACCTTGTTTTCGACCAATGCGCGCAACACACCGCGCCCAATTCGTCCAAAGCCGTTGATACCTACCGTATGGGACATCCTATCCTCCTGAGACTGCATCTGCATTTGCTGGCAACCAGCATCGTATACTTGTTAGCGCTAACGATCACAAAACCAGCGGAATTTCAATGGCTATTTTGCAGGGGCCGCTTTGCCCCGTGAACATAGCTTGCCGCGTACGCCGTCAACAAACAAGGCGCGCCTACATAGCCGCTTGAACGACGCGCACCAAAACGGCTTGTGACAGGAGGCAGGGATTGGCCCGCATTGACGAGCTGGCAGCCGCATCCTGAGCAATCGTTTTCAGGCAAATATCAGGGGTAATCCAGCGCCTCAACCGCGCAAGGCCCCAAGCATCGAGCATACCTGCCCATGCGGTTGCATCGATTGGCGTCGTTACTCCCAAAGCACTGGACAGATGGTCCGTCACCTCTGAAAACCGGGCAGTCTCATGGTTTAACCGTGTCAACTCATCCCGGTTGGCTTGCAAGACACCGCCCAAGAGCCTGCCGCAGATCAGACCATGTGGCGCACCAGTGCGCCCGCCTATCGCACCTGCGAGGCCATGCACCGCCCCCAGACCCGCGTTTGCAAGTGCTATGCCTCCACACAGGCTTGCGAAGGCCATGTCATCCCGCGCCTGCCGATCTTCGCCCTCAACAAGGCGCGCCAGTGCATGCGCGGCTTTGGGAATCGCATCGCGGCACAAGGCATCGGTTATCAGATTGCTGCGATTGCTCAGATAGGGTTCGATGACCTGCACCAGCGCGTCCAAGCCAGAGGCCAGAGTGACCGATTGCGGCGCGCCGTCCATCAGGTCGGGATCAACAATTGCCAGACGCGGCAGCATCCTGTCATCGCGCAAACTGACTTTGCGTCCAGACTGAGGCACACCAATCACGGCGTTCTTGGTAACTTCTGATCCCGTTCCCGCCGTCGTTGGGACCGCTACAAAAGGCAGTGGCGGTGCTTGCAACGGCAGACCTTTGCCCACGCCTTCGAGGTGATCCATGAGGGGGCCTTTTCCCGGTGCAAGCGCTGCGAGCGCTTTGCCTAGATCAATGACGGACCCGCCACCGACCGCGACGACGACTTCAACCCGTGTCGCACGGATCTTGGCCAACGCAGCCTCCACCACAGAAATTTCCGGCTCCGCCCGACACATGATTTGAGTCGTTGTGCAGCCCAATGCGGATAGCTCCTCCGCGAGGACCTCCACCCATGCCACGGACTGCCCGCGCACCAAACACACCTTGCTGCCTAAGGACGAAATATCATGTGCCGCTGAAGCACGCACACCGCGGCCGAAGGATATCCGACCTGCAGTTTGAAATGTGAAAGCTGGCTCTCCCATGCGCTTGATTAAAAACGTAAAGTGGCGTCCACCGCCCGTTTCCAGGCCGCGTATTTTTGATCACGATCCTCCGCGTTCATCTGAGGCTCAAAGGTCTTTTCCAGTGCCCAGTTTGCCGCAAACCCGACCTGATCGGGGTAAAGTCCGGCGCGCTGCCCTGCCAGCCAAGCAGCCCCCAATGCGGTGGTTTCAAGCACTTTGGGCCGGTCCACAGGGGCATCTATGATATCTGACAAAAATTGCATCGCCCAATCCGAGGCCGACATTCCCCCATCCACACGCAATGTTGCGCGCGCACCGCTGCCCTGCCAATCCGCTGTCATCGCATCCAACAGATCGCGGGTTTGGTACCCCACGCTTTCCAGCGCGGCCCTGGCGAATTCATCAGGTCCGGAATTGCGCGTCAGCCCGAAAACCGCACCCCGACACTCAGCATCCCAATAAGGCGCGCCTAAGCCCACAAAAGCAGGCACCAGCACCACATTCTGGGTGGGGTCTGCGCGCTCTGCCATCGCTTGGGTCTCGCTGGCATCACGGATGGTTTGCAGCCCATCACGCAGCCATTGTACCACCGCCCCGGCGACGAAAATCGACCCCTCAAGCGCATAGGTCGGTTTGCCGTCAAACTGATAGGCAACCGTAGTCAGCAGCCGATTGCTGGAGGCCACTGCCGTGTCGCCCGTATTCAGCAAGGCGAAACACCCCGTGCCATAGGTCGATTTCAACATGCCCGGTTCAAAACACGCCTGCCCGATTGTCGCCGCCTGCTGATCACCCGCAACGCCGAGGATCGGCACCGGCCTGCCGAACAGATCAGAGCGCGTCACGCCAAAGTCCGCGGCGCAGTCTTTCACTTCAGGCAACATCTGTTGCGGAATATCAAACAGCGCGCAGATCGTCTGGCTCCAGCGTCCTTTGTGGATGTCATAAAGGGACGTGCGCGCGGCATTCGTGGCGTCCGTGACATGCGCCGCCCCGCCGGTTAGTTTCCAGATCAGAAAGGTATCAACCGTGCCGAACAGCAATTCACCCCGCGTTGCGCGGTCCCTTGCACCTTCCACATTGTCCAATATCCACTTCAGCTTGGTCGCCGAGAAATACGGATCCGCCAGCAGCCCGGTGCGCGCCGTGATCATCTTGTCATGACCTTCATCGCGCAGCGTCTTGCAATAGGCCGCTGTGCGCCGGTCCTGCCAAACGATCGCATTGTAAACGGGCTGGCCTGTGGTTTTATCCCAAACCACCACCGTTTCGCGTTGATTTGTGATCCCGATGGCGGCGATGTCCTCAGGCTTCAGACCTGCTTTTTCGATGGCCGCGCGACACGTTCCTGCCGTTGTCGCCCATAAATCACCGGGATCATGCTCAACCCAGCCACTGTCGGGATAGTGTTGCGTGAACTCTTCCTGTGCGGATGCGGTGATGTTCATCGCCCCATCAAAAATGATCGCACGTGACGACGTGGTTCCCTGATCAATGGCCAGAATATGGGTCATGCACCCCTCCCCCAAGTTATTGTGCAGCGTCAGGGCCTTTTCTTACCCTTTGTGCCTGCATAAAGTCATCCAGAACCGAAACCTCCTGCGGGCTCAAGCGCAACCCCAATTTGTTGCGCCGCCACACGATATCTTCGGCTGTTTGCGCATATTCATGGGTCATCAGCCAGAGCACTTCGCGCGCGCGCAACCCATGGCCGAAGTGTTCCCCCAATTCTTCAACCTTCTGCGCACCCGCCATGATGTCCCAGCTTTCGGTGCCATAGGCGCGCATAAGTCTGCGCGCGCAAAAATGCGAAAGGAAGGGAAAATCATCGCGCAGTCGTGTGACAAGCGTGTCGAAATCACCGACGGCGAAATCACCGCCCGGCAAGGGTACGCCCGCCGTCCAATGCCCTGAGGTGCCGGGAAAGAACGGCACGATCCGATCCATCGCATCCTCCGCCAGCTTGCGGTAGGTCGTGATCTTACCGCCAAAGACATTCAGGATCGGCGCGCCACCTGCCTCATCCACCTTGAGGGTATAGTCCCGCGTGGCCGCCGTCGCACTGCTGGCGCCGTCGTCGTAAAGCGGTCGCACCCCCGAATAGGTCCAGACCACATCATCGCGCGTGATCTCGTGGGCAAAGTACTGGTTGGCGAAATCAATCAGATAGTCACACTCCTGCGGCGTACATTCAGGCGACACCGACGGGTCAGGATGTTCTGCATCCGTCGTCCCGATCAACGTGAAATCCGTCTCATAGGGAATGGCAAAGATGATGCGCCCGTCCATGCCCTGAAAAAAGTAACACTTGTCATGATCATAGAGTTTGCGCGTTACGATATGGCTCCCACGCACCAATCGCACGCCTTCGGTGGAGTTTATTCGCACCTTCTGCTGGATGATATCGCCGACCCAAGGCCCGCCTGCATTGACCAGCATGCGCGCCCGCAGCTTGCGCGTCTGCCCCGTTGTCACGTCCTGCAGGCTCACCTCCCACAGATCGTCGACCCGCGCGGCAGAAACCACTTTGGTGCGCACCATCACCGATGCCCCCCGCGCAGCAGCATCGCGCGCATTAAGCACTACGAGGCGGGAATCTTCGACCCAGCAATCTGAATATTCAAACGCCTTTTCGAACTTTTTCACCAAAGGCGCGCCCTCGGGAGAAGCCCGCAAATCCAACGTTTTTGTGCCCGGCAAGATGTCCCGCCCACCCAGATTGTCATATAAGAAAAGACCAAACCGGATCAGCCATGACGGGCGTCGCCCCTTCATCCAAGGCATAACGACGTTTAGAATGCGCGAGGTTGGGGTGCTGCCCTCAAACCGCATGTCGCGGTGATAGGGCAACACAAACCGCATGGGCCAGCTGATATGTGGCATCGCTTTCAACAGAACTTCACGCTCTGCCAAGGCATGTTTGACCAGATTGATCTCGAAATACTCAAGATAGCGCAGCCCGCCATGAAACAGCTTGGTCGATGCAGAAGATGTGGCCGAAGCCAGATCGTTCATTTCGGCCAGCGCGACATGCAACCCGCGTCCGGCCGCATCGCGCGCGATGCCGCAGCCGTTTATGCCACCACCGATGATGAACAGATCATAAGGTTTCTCTGAATCCTGTGGCACAATAGTGTCTTTCCCGTCACCCAATAGGATTGCGCGTACCGCAGCCGTCATTCGCATTCAAGCATTTATCTTCGAAATTTTTCGTTTACTGTTCAAAAGAGGGAAAACGAACAATTTCAACCGCGCTCATTCCTGTTTCCTCGCCGGCAAATCCGCCTGAGGTTTCCGCAACACAGTTAAAGCAAGACACTCATGACACAGAACTTTCGGCACGCAGACATCCTGAACATCGCCCACAGAGAGGGTAAGGTAACCGTCGATGACCTCGCGGACCGCTTCGGCGTCACCCTACAGACAATCCGCCGCGACCTGACCGAACTGGCGGCAGACAACAAGCTTGAACGCGTGCACGGGGGCGCGGTCTTGCCATCAGGCACCACGAATATCGAATATGACGAAAGACGGCGGCTGAATGCCTATGCCAAAACGTCGATTGCGCGCGCCTGTGCGGCCGGTATCGACGATGGCAGTTCGGTCTTTCTGAACATTGGCACCACGACCGAAGCCGTGGCCCAACATCTGCTGCATCACCAAAACCTCATGGTGGTTACCAATAATATGAACGTGGCCGGCATCATGGGTCACAACACCTCCAGCCAGACGATTGTGACTGGCGGTGCGTTGCGGCGCAGCGATGGCGGTCTGATTGGCCATGTGGCGGTCGAAACCATACGCCATTTCAAATTTGACGTCGCGGTTATTGGGTGCTCGGCATTGGATGTTTCCGGCGACCTTCTGGATTTCGACGTGGAAGAAGTCAGTGTCAGCCGTGCAATTATTGCGCAATCGCGCAAATGCTATCTTGTCGCCGACCACTCGAAACTCAGCCGGTCAGCGCCTGTGCGCATAGCTTCGCTGCGGTCGCTGACGGGTGTGTTCACCGATGCGCCGTTCCCGCCCGCATTGGCGCAGCGCTGCGAGGACTGGGGGGTTGAGACGGTCTTAACCGGTTGATACACCGCCTGAAACCTCACGCTCTGCCACAAACAGCTTTCGCCATGTCAGGAACAACCCAATCGCGTGATCTACTGAACACAGGGCAACGATGGTTCGCCCTTCGTAATGCCCCAACACGACGGTGTTTTCACCCAACGCCCCCCATTGCCACAGGGTCACGCCGTGCTGCGGGCCGCTCGCGCCCGCAGTCATAGCGATGTGGCGCAACTGTTTTTCGCATCCGCGCGCGCCCCATTCCATTAACACGCCATTTGCAGCACTCAGAAGAACCGCAATCGCCTGTGATTTGCCAGCCTCGAACCCATCAACCAACGCCGCCGGCAGGCTTGTCGAGATACGTGCCGCCGAAAGTGCTTGATGCAACGCATGCGATGACAGCCCGCCATACGCTGCACGTTCCACCCCCTCGGGCAAGCGTGCTGCAACGAAAAGCGGCTGTCCCGAGGCGCAATAGGCCGCAATCAGGCTGGCTACGGCTGAGGCGTCCCGGTCTGCCAGTTTTCTGTTCAGTAGGTCATGGTGGTCCTGCGTAAGAGCAGACGGCACCGCCAAAATTTCAGAAATACGCCTTTCAGCGACAACAAGTGACAAACTTTCACCGGGCTTTGTGGAAAAAACCAAATGACGTCGAAGGACGGTTTCATCTATTTCTCTCAGCAGCGCATGATCGGTTGATGCGCATGCCTCCTCAAGCGCGCGGCCTTGCGGCATCATTTTTTCCGGTGCTGCTGACAGCGCTGCGACGGTCTGCAACAGGCGTTCAGTATCTGCAGCGTTGTCCATCGTCACGTTCAGCCCTCCGACACAAGTCGGGTGAGCAGGCCTTTGGCGGCATTCAACAAATCGTCGAACGCAGTGTTCTCCCCTGCGACAAAGCACAACATCTCAGGTGCAGGCAGCGGTGCCCTGACAAAGCACTTGATCCCACCCGCATCGGCATGCATTGCAACGCCAATCAAGCTTTGCGCACTGGTTGCAAAATGTGCCGAAACGGCCTGCGCCAGTTGCCCGCTCAATGCATCACGTCCCTCAAGACAAAGCGCATCAAGGGTTTCCTGAGTTGTTCTCACCGCAGCGCTGGCCCCCAAAACCATACCGGTCGACGCATCAGCAAAGGTCATGACACTGCAGCCCGGGAACTGGCTGCGAAAAGCCGTCAACTCCTCATTGATCGTCATGCGATTCACCCGGTTGCGCGCGCATGGCTCACCTTGCCTTTTTCACAGATGCTTCTGCCTTAGACCCGGAAGGTGTTTGTCCGGTTAACGGGTCACGAGAATTTTGGCATGAATGCAAGCGATTGCGCTGTTGATGCTTCCGACGCCGGGCGTTCGACCTTAACGCTGCGACGCAATTTAGGACGCCTTGGCACAATGGCATCTGCGGAGACATGGCCCGTGGCGCACTCACCATCGATACTGGCCGCACGAGGCGTTTCAAGCACGGTGTCTGAACGCTCAACGCGCGCATCCTCAAGGCTGCTTGCCAAACCTTCCACCAGCGACAAGAACGCGAGCACAAAGTCATCCGCGCCGCTTTCGTGCCATAGCTCCTCATTGTCCATCGCGTCCCGCGCTTGCGTTAACGACATCATGAGAATGTCCCGAAAGGCCGCATCAGCTTCTGATTTTACGCGCGTGATGACCCGCGCCTTGTCCCGTGCAGTCAGCAGCATATCAGCGCGCGTCAGCAGAAGGATGGAGTTTGCCTGAACTTTTGCCTCGACCCCTTCCCACACTGCCGCCTCGCTCTGACGCCAGGCTTGGGTCGCGGGACTGCACCAAACCACACCATCTGCGAATGGCATCATACGTTCCCAAATAATACTCGCCATGTTTGGGTCAGAAATTCCGGGCATATCAATCAGTTCACAGCGTTTGAGGATTTCCTCCTCGCAATAGAACTTGATAAAGGCCACGTCATCGAGGGACATGCCATTGAGCTCGTCCAGACGACAAGGCACTTCATTGCCCGCCAAATCGACGATCACTGACGGTTGCGATCCATATGCCATCCAGACCGGTGGCAGTTGCGTTGCGACCACCTGAACCGGCAAGGGATTTGCCCCAACCATCAAATTGACAAGTGTGCTTTTGCCCGCACTGAATTCGCCCATCAGCGCAATGCGCGGCAACCGCGGACCATGTGTACATGGCCAAAAATCAGGTATCTCTGTGGGGGGGGCCTCTGTCATGATTCTGCATACTCGTTCAATGTTGCCATCACCCTTTCCAACAGCGCGCGTTTTTCCTGTGGGGCATGTCGGGCAATGTAGTCCGTAAGCTCCGCCGGGCTGGCAGTCTGCATACAGTCCAATCTCTCGAATACGGCCAGTTGTTCAGATAAGAACGCATCAAAAACCGCGATCGCCTCATCCCGAACCGATTGGGCAAGATCGTCCCGCAACTCTTTGATGACAGGGCTGGTTTCCGATTTGATCAGATCAAAAAAGCTCTCGGCATAGGCTTTATGACCCCGGCGCTGAAGCCACCAGCGCTTCCACCATCTGCCACTCAAATCCAGCGCGATCGTACGCCCCAAAGTGACGGGCGGCGGCACCAGCGGTGGCCGAGGGCGCGCGATGTCAAACGTATTGCCGCCCAGGTCAAAGGCCTGCGCATAGACGTCCATCACGTCCGCTGCTGCGGCCTTGGTTGCCTTGTCGAACGCGGACTGGCTGTTGCGCGCCAGCACTTTGTGTGACGCACTCAATAACGCACGCAAGCCTGCCGGATCATAGTTCCAGATCGTCTGATCGCCGTGACGTTCGAGATGTTCAACAAGCGATGCGGTTGCACGGTCCAGAAAGCTGGCCTGCACCCGCTCCATACGCGCTTCAAAGGTCGACAGGATTGCGTCAAACTCTGCGCGCAACTCTGTTTTCCGGGTCTTGATGAGCGACGCCATTCGCGCTTGGGCCTCACAACTTTGCATGCGCGCCACAACGCGGCTTTCCTCAGGTTGGGCACCGATCTGATTGGCTGCAGCAAGCCCAGATGCGAGGTTTTTGGCACTTGCCCCAATCCGCTGTAACAATGCGGCACCAATGCCCTGTGCAACGCGTTGCGAAATCGCATCCTGCAAAACGGGCAGTCCGGATAGGCGCCAGGCGGTTGTTTCATCCAGCACGCCAGTGCATGCATCATCATCGCACAGGGCCGCCCAATTGGCCAACGATGCCGCACTTGAGGCAGGCAGATCATCCAGCCGCATTTGCAAGGCGTAAGAGGCCCACAATGCGCTGCCAAAGATGATCTTGGCCTCTTTTGGGCCATTGTGCTTTTTTAGCGTCGCGATGATGCTGTCACGGATCTGCGGGATCTGAGCCGCCGGATCGGATAACTCATCCACGCGGTTGACAAAGATGATGATATCACGGGATTTCACAAGAGATATCAACCGGATCAGCGCCATATCTGTCGATGACAATGCCTGATGCGCCGACAGGACGACCACACAAATTCGGCTGTCCCGGATGGCGCGGATCGTGATTTGTTCGCGCATCATGAACGTGTCGTTCACGCCGGGCGTGTCCCGTATGCAAAGCGGCATCGGCAGTGCCGCGCGCGTCATATGCAGATCTGCGGCCTTGGTAATATCAGCAAAATGCCCCTGCATGTTGCCGGATGTCTCATCGGCCTCATCTACCGCGTCACCGAGGCACACATAGCGTTCAATCAGGTCTTTACCAAAGTAGCCGTAATCGCGTTGCTGACCTAGCAGCATTTCGAAATTACGCCCCAATCGCAGCCGGGATTTCTCGCGCATCTGCGAAACCTGCAGCTTGATTTTCTCCAGCTCATCTTCAGCCCCTGCCCTGCTGGCAAGTTCACCAATGCGCCCTCCGCCAGAGATCAGGCGGTCCCACTCATCCTTGTCAAAAAACCGAAAAGTCGCGCGCTGCGTAAAACCGGGTTTTTCGGGGTGCAGATGCAGCGAAGTGACAACGGAGGTCCACGGGTTAACGTCCGAAGGTAACAGGTCGGGCGCCCCGATCAGCGCATTGACCAGTGAGGTTTTCCCGGATTTGATCTGCCCGATCATCGTGACGGAAGGCTCAAGCGCTTCGAGTTCGCGGGACATCCGTTCTACCCGCCGCGCGGCAGCTTCATCGCCAAGGTCAGCCAACCCTCGCAATGCGGTTTGAACGCGATCAAATGACACTGCAAATGTACGCAACGCATCGAGGCCGCTGCCCAAGAGCTCGGCCTGTTTCGCCTCGACAAACCCGGCCTCGTTTGACGCATTGAGCGCGTTCATATTGGCCGCCCCGTCGCCGCGACGCAGCGGGGGCGTCGTTTCTCGCAGCCATATCTGTCAGAGTGTTGTGTCATTTTCCCGCCCAAGGTCCCAATACCCCAAAAGCTATCATGCGCGGGAATTGTGCCGTTGGTATGGCTTGATACGGGCGTAAAGGCTGCGCGTCGTTAAAGGTTTAACGAGCGCCCATGTATTCGAGATCGCGGCGCAACTGTAACAGGATCGTCACCGCATCCGCAGCCGATCGAGTGTCATTCTCCGTTGTCATCAGCATAATCTTATCACTTGCGTCTTCGAAAACGGACGTCCATTCGTCCATGTCAGGGCTGACCTCAGACGACGCGCGCATGACATCCGCAAGCTCTTCGCAGATCGCACCACACTCTCCAAGCACGTCGGATATAGCGTCATCGGCGTCCCCAAGGCCAACCTCGGCAAGGTCAACGGCCCGCGCCATCACCGTATCATGCACCATCTGAAACGGCGTATGTGGCCAGTCAGCTTCTTGCGCAGGCAGGGCGACCGGATCGCAGGGCTTCAGACCCTGACGCTCAAGAAACAGTTGGGCGCTGTCCAAATCAGCGCGGTGACCAGCGGTTACAATTCCCGCCACCCTATCGATCAGCGCTTTCAGACCACTGGCCGCCAAATGCTGCTCGGTGACCCTTAAGCCCTGCGCACGCAGGGCGGAAATCTGTGACGTGGTGGTGGCAAAGAGGCTGTGGAACTCCTCCATGACGGTGACTTGCAGCGCCGCAACACGCGCTTGCAAGACACCCGCCTCCGCCAGAAGGTCAGCTTTCGTCAGGACCAGAAAACTGCGGTCTTTCAACACGTCGGACGCGTGCGACCAAAGCAGCGCTTCGTCAGCCGAAAAGGACTGCGTGCACCATAAGACGATGTCTGCCGCATCAATCGCTTCCGCAGTGGTGGCCGCAAAACCTTTTGCGCTGCTTGAAAGCGATACATCAAAAACCAAGGCATGACCAAACGGGCCTTGGGGGATCTCATGCAGGGTTTTGTCACCGCTCAGCGGCGCGGAATCCGCAGCTGCCCCTGGCGGCGCAAAAACCCTTGTTGTCTTGGGTCTGGACCCATCGTCGACACATCCCAGAATTGCGTTGCACAGCTCTGATTTGCCGACGCCATCCGGCCCAAGCAGTACAATGCGTGCGCCTTGCTCCAGCCGCGTGGCAAGCGTGTCCGCGCGTGACCTTGCGACCTCGCAAATCCGCCCGTCCACAGCCGCCGCGTGCAGGCGCGCCACGGTGTCTCGTGTCGACATGTCATCCAACACGGCGCATTTCCGGTCGTCGCTCTTGCTCTTTCAGCACCGCTGGTGCGCTCACGTCTTGAAAACACACCACGGAAAAGGAAACGTTGTCGAGATCCGGATCGTGAAGGCTGTCCACTTCATGAAGCAACACCTCCACGATATCAGCGCTGGGGCGATGCTGGTTCTGCCGCAGACATTCTTCGATCTGATCATATGTCAGGAACTGCAAACCGTCGCTGGCCACAATCAGAATATCCCCCGCCCGCAGCTCCAAGGGCTCTTGGGGGCAGTCAATCATCGCCACGTCCCCCCCGAACAGAACCGACGTCAACGTATTGCGATCCGGGTGGTTCTCACCTTCATCCGCCCCAATCAGACCAGTCTTGACCATAAAATCGATCTGAGAGGCCATTGAGTGATCTTCGTTCAACTGCCGCAGCTTACCGTTGCGGAACAACAGGAGCGGCGAATCCCCGATGGAAATCCAATAGAGGTTGCGATTGATGATCACGGAGGCAACAAGGGTCGCCCCCATACCACGCGTGTCAGGATAGGCGGCCACATGCTCTTTCAGGCAGGTGTTTGCTTCCATCGCAGCGGTATGGAGCAGATCGGTGACATGCGGCTCCAACCCCGCTCCCTCGCCACGTTGAAACACCAGGGCGCTGTAGACTTCGGTGAGTACAATCTTGCTCGCCACATCCCCCGCCGCGTGCCCGCCCATGCCATCGGCAAGCACGATGAGGCCGACATCGCTCCCCCTTGCGAAATCTGCAATCACCGCGTCTTCCTGATAGCTGCGCTGCCCCTTGCTCAGCGCGCTGGCAGCATCTGCGTGGAGCCCGGGTTGCATTATTGCCCCCCTGCACCGTGCCATTGAAAGTCAGACCCGCAGAGCGCTACGAAGCGCAATGTCGTCTCTCCGATGCGAATAAGGTCCGCATGGTGCAGCTCTTCAGTGCTCAGCACAGGGCGCGCGTTGCGTCGAATGATATTCGATTTGCCACCGTGGCCGATGTAGAACTTGTTTTGCTCCTCGTCGTAGGCGACAGCGGCGTGATGGTGGCGCGAGATGGCATTGTCGCCAAAATCAAGGCGGATGACCTGATCCTCCCCCCGCCCAATCATGGAAGCGCCAGCAAAGATACTGAACGCATGACCCAGCCCGGGACCTTCAACGATCACGAGCCAACCCACTGGAAACTTTTCGCGTTGCGCTGTCGCGGTCGCTGACTGTGCCTGTTCAAACGGATCAGTCTGATCTTCGGGTGCGTGGTTGAACCCCAAAAGCCGCGTCTTGACACGCCCTGCACGGCGGCCGCGTCCGGTTGCAGGGGATGCAAGGGCACCGCCTGACAAATCCAGTGGCTCAGACACCGTTTTGTCGGCATCCGCCTTGCGCTCCGGTTGCTGTTCAGCATCCCCCAAGGTGGCCATCTGACGCTGTGCAAAGGCTGCAGTGTCAAGCCCCTCTTCCTTGGTCCAGTTGGCGGCGTCAGTGCCGGTTTCAACACACAAATCTGGTGCAAGGTGATCTGTTGACTCGTCAGAAACGACTGTATCGTCTGCGTCTTCCTTCACCTTGTGCGAAACCGGGGGTTCTGCAGCCAGCGCACGGTCGAGACGCGCGACGATATTCTCATCACACAGCGTATCGGGCGCATCCATGTCATGCTCCAGTGGATCGACCTCTTCGATGGCATCTGCGTCGAGCACATCCGCGTCCCAGGCCATGTTTCGCCCTGCGTGAGCGTCCTCTGCCTCTGATGTATCCGTGATGTCATGCACCACGGCTTCCGGTGCGACACCCGGTGCAACGTCGCCATCGTCCGATGGCAACCCATGCTGAAACGGATCGAGCACGAGCGGTTGCGAAGGCTTAGCCGTCTCCACAAACACACTGCGCAAAGCGGCCTCATCCAGCGCCTCGTCTGCGGTGGCCGGGCGCGATTGGTTCTGAAAAACTTTCTTGAAGAGCGTCATTGGTCTGCCTTTCGATTGCGTCTTTGAAATTTGGGTCAGGCACAACCGCCCCCGCCCGCTGGGTATGAAACCTCTGTAAATGCCTTGCCCGTTCAATCCCCGAGCCCGCGTCGCACTGTGACCGGTGCCGGCTCGGAGGCTTTCCATCCCCCCAAGCCCTGCCCCCACATCAGCAGCGGTTGCAGCGTTGCGGCCTGCACCTGTTCATTCTTCAGAACCGTTTGGCCGTAGAGCAGAAAGGCGCAGAAAATCACCGGTGCCGTCACGGCGCGAATGATGCGTTCTCGCGTGAAAATTGGCGGCGCGGGCGGTTTGGGCATGTTCGCGGCTTCGACCGCTTTTGATGTCACGCGCGCATAGGGCGTTGGCTTTTCCGCCTCGGGGGCTGGCAGGTGCACCACATGGGCCGCGTCCTGCGCATCTGGCAATTCGCAACACGCCAAACCCGCCTCACTGTCCGCAGGGTCCGCCGGCATCGCATCCTCACCCAGATCGCGCAGGGTGTCGGGTTCGCCCGCTTCGGAAGCCGGCGCCGGGGCGGGGCCTTGTGCGGTGCGCGGCTCAACCGCGCCCTGTGCCCGCCGCTCGATCTGGACCGATGCCACGAGGTTCATGATCGTCTCATCAATCGACTTGTCCTGATCCGCCTGCGCGCGCGCACGCTCGACCCGCTTTCTGCGATCTATCTTCAGGGCCCAGTCTTCGGCTGATTGCAGCCGTTCAGCGGGAATGATGCGCATGGCTTGGTCTATGGACGCCAAAAATGCATCTTCATAAGCCGGAAAGCGCCCGAACAGCGGCTGATAGGGATCGGGCTGATTGTTCGCAAGTGCCGCCAGCCGCGCCTGACTGTTGGGCGGTGCCTCGCCCGAGATCAGGTGCGACAAGGTTGCAGCCAGCGCATAAAGATCGCTGCTTGGCGACTGCTGGCTGCCTGCAACATAAAACTCCTGCGGCGAGTATCCATCCTTGACGACCAACACCGCGGATAGAATGCGGCTTTTGCGGCTGGCTTCTTCGCGCGCGGCACCAAAATCGATCAGGACAGGGCGACCCCGTTGATCGAGCAGAATATTGTCAGGCGATATGTCCCGGTGCAACAGGTCCTGACTGTGCACGTGACCAATTGCATCCAGCAGTTTCAGCGTGATGCCATGGATTTCATCCGCCGAGAGTTTTGGCGTGCCGCTGTCAATGATGTCCAGCAGATCTTTGCCCTTGATCAGATCCAGCGCCATATAGGCCGTCTCGTTGTCCTCGAACACCTGATGCACACCGACAACGCCGGCGTGATCAAGACGCGACATCGCATGCGCTTCGCGAATGAACAGCTGAACCGTGGCGCGGAATTCTTCTGCATAGCTTTGTGTCCGCGCCCGGACCGTTTTGTTCACGCGGCTGCAGAAGGCTTCGGGAAAGCACTCCTTGATGACGACGGTGCGGTTCAGGCTGTCGCGCGCCGTGTAGGTGATGCCAAAGCCGCCGCTGCTCAGATACTGCAATATCTCATATTGACCGCTCAGCAAGGTACTGCCAGGGGTCAGCGCGCCGCTGTTTGCGGGCTCAATCTGATGTGCATCGTCATCGCTCACGGCTCATCCACTCACTTCAAAAGCACTGTTCTGCAGTGTTCGCAAATGCAACGCCCCGGCGAACGCAGGACAAGTCTTGCAGCGAGTGAAACGAAACCCTGTGTTCAAATCATGGCAAACAGGCGGAGCGGCCGTGTATTTCGCGTCAGCTTTTAAAGCAATTTTACGGAAGGATAAGAGAAACCTAACTCTACGGGTCAGACAACAACAGAGGCTTGCGTGACAAGCCCCTGTTGTGACGCAAGATCAAGACCCCGAAGGGTTCACAACGCGATACGCGTGGCTTTGCCCCGGCTTTCGGCTTCGCGTGCCGCAACGGATGCCACGGCAAGATCTTGCAAACCGACGCCTGTGCCGTCAAACAACGTAATCTCCTGATCACTGCTGCGCCCGGCGTGTGTGCCATTGATCACCGCCCCGATTGGCGTGATATCACTCTCTGACAGATGGCCCGATGCAACCGCGTGCTGCGCTTCACCGATGGTGATGGACTGCGCGATTTCGTCGGCAAATACGGTTGCGGATGCGAGCAGCTCCGGATCAACCTCCTGCTTGCCCTTGGTGTCTGTGCCCATACAGGCGATATGCGTTCCCGGCTTGATCCAGTCTTTCATCAAGAGCGGCTCAAAGGCCGAGGTGATGGTGATGATAACATCCGCCTGCGCGCCCAACTCTTCCTGAGTGACGGCCGCAAATTCCAGCCCAAGTTCCTCGGCGACAGCACCGAGGCGCGGTAGCATATCGGGATGCGGGTTCCATGCGACGACTTTCTCGAAACTGCGTTGCTCTGCGGCGGCACGCAACTGAAACGTGGATTGGTGCCCTGCCCCGACCATACCCAGAACTTTAGCGTCTTTGCGCGCCAGATGCGCGATGGACACCGACGATGATGCCGCCGTTCGTACAGCCGTCAGATAGTTGCCCCCGACCAGTGCCTCAAGCATCCCCGTGTCCGGATCAAACAGGAAAATCGTGGACTGGTGGTTGGTCAGCCCCTTGTCCATGTTGCCCGGCCAGTATCCGCCGGATTTCACACCCAGCGTTTTGCCCGCCTTGTCGAACCCGGATTTGAACCCATAAAGCGCATCGGCATATCCAATCGCTTCGCGGATGACCGGGAAGTTATAGGCGTCTCCCTTGGCCATGGCCCCGAAAACGGCCTCGACGGCGGTGAAGGCATCGGCACTGCTGACGACCTCGGCACAGATATCTTCGCCTACGATCAAAAGTCCTTTGGACATCGGGTATTCCTGTCTTTGTCTTTATTGTAAATCACGCCCGGGAGTGCCGGGCGTGCTGTTATTGCTGATGCCGGGTGCGGCTCAGTAGGCCTTGCCACGCGCCGATACCGGCCAAAGCGTTTCGACCTTGCCGCCGCGCACACCGACATACCAGTCGTGCACGTTGCAGGTCGGATCACAGTGGCCCGGGACCAGTTTCAGCTTATCGTTGACCTTGAGCACCCCATCCGGGTCGGCAACAACGCCATGCTCATCCGAGCATTTGACGTATTCAACGTCGGTGCGGCCATAGATCGTCGGCAGACCACTATCGACAGATTGCGCCTTTAGGCCCGCATCCACGATGGCCTTGTCGGCCTTGGCGTGGCTCATCACAGAGGTCAGGATAAACAACGCGTTTTCCCACTCGCCCTGATCAATGCGCTTGCCGTCCTTGTCGAGAATACGACCGTAATCCGCATCCATGAACGCATAGGACCCGCACTGCAGTTCGTTGAACACGCCCGAAGCGCTTTCGAAATAATATGACCCTGTACCGCCGCCCCCGACGATGTCACATTCCAGACCAGCCGCCTTGAGCAGATCAACGCTTTCGCGCACCTGATCGATGGCAACCTGTGTCTTGCCCTTGCGGTCCTCATAGGAATCCATGTGCTGCATCGCGCCCTGATAGGCTTGGATACCTGCAAACTTCAGACCTTCTGCCGCGTCAATCGCAAGTGCGAGATCAACGACTGGCTGGCCGTATTGCACACCGCAACGGCCCGCGCCCACGTCAATCTCGACAAGGCATTCGATTTCCGTGCCGTGGCGCATGGCGGCCTCTGACAGATCGGCCACATTGTCGATGTCATCTACACAGCAAATCGCACGGGCGCCCAGTTTGGGCAGGCGCGCAAGGCGGTCGATCTTTTCGGGCTGGCGCACCTGGTTGGACACCAGCACGTCCTTGATGCCACCGCGGGCGAAAACTTCGGCCTCGGAGACCTTCTGACAGCACACACCGACAGACCCGCCAAGCTCTTCCTGCAGGAGCGCCACATCGACGGATTTGTGCATCTTGCCGTGGACCCGGTGCCGCATGCCATGACTTTTGGCAAAGTCACCCATCTTTTTGATGTTGCGCTCAAGTGCATCCAGATCGAGCACAAGGCAGGGCGTCTGAATGTCGGCCTCATCCATGCCTATCGCTGCTGGAATGTCATAGCCGACCTCAAAGTCTTCAAAGTTTACTTGTTTGTTCATGTCAGTCTCTCCTCAGCCCAAGGTCCAGGGCAGTTTATCCAAATCCACATTGCCGCCTGTGATGACCACGCCCACACGCTTGCCCCGAAATACCTCAGGGTTGCGCAGGATCGTAGCCATGGGAACCGCACAGCTCGGTTCAATCACGATCTTCATCCGTTCCCACGTCAGCTTCATCGCGTCGATGATCTCTTGCTCGGAGGCGGTCAGCACGTCCGTGACAAAGCTGGATACAAAATGCCAAGTGTTCTCTTTGAGCGGCACTTTCAACCCGTCGGCAACGGTTACCGGCGCATCATCGGCAATTATATGCCCTGCCCGGAACGAACGCGCCGCATCATCAGCCTGATCGGGCTCGGCTGCATAAATTTCGATCTTGGGCGCAAGGTTTGACAGGGTCAGACAAGTGCCCGAAATCATACCACCGCCCCCGATTGGGGCGATAACCGCATCCATGTTCTCAACCTGCGACAACATCTCAAGCGAACAGGTCGCCTGCCCTGCGATCACACGCGGGTCATTGTAGGGATGCACGAATTCTGCACCCGTGGCCGCTTGCACTTCGGCGAAAACCGCCTCACGGCTGGTAGTGGAAGGCTCGCATTCCGTGATGATCCCGCCGTATCCGCGCACAGCCGCTTTTTTCGCCTCTGGTGCCGTGCGTGGCATCACCACATGACAGGGAATGCCGCGCCGCCCTGCCGCATAGGACAAAGACAAGGCGTGGTTGCCCGACGAATGCGTCGCCACACCCTTTTCAGCCATCTCATCGCTCAGGCCAAAAACTGCATTGGAGGCACCGCGCACCTTGAAGGCACCGGCCTTTTGAAAGTTCTCGCATTTGAAAAACAGCTCCGCCCCCGTCAACGCATTGAAATACGACGACGTCAGGATGGGTGTTTCGTGAATATAGGGTTTGATCCGATCATGTGCGGCGCGCACATCATCAATTGTCAAATCAGAACCGATCATGGAATCCAACATCTCGCCCTCCTTACGCTGCCGACTTGATAGCAGCACCGGTCTTTGAGCGAAAATGCTCTTGCGCTGCCGCAACACCGCTGCCGAGCTCAATCGGGTAATCAAGGTCGGCCATCGCCATTTCGATCGTCGCCAAGCCAGACAGGACCATCACATCCGTCAGGCTGCCAAGGTGACCAATGCGGAACGCCTTGCCATTCATTTCACCGAGACCCACGCCAAAGGACACGCCGTATTGATTGAACGCCTGATCCGTCAAAGCGTTGCTGTCAAAACCCGATGGCACATAGATTGCGCTGACCGTGTCGGAATAGAGATCCGGCGACTGGGCAACCAGTTCAAAACCCCAGGCACCAACGGCACGCCGCACGCCCTCGGCAAGTCGGGTATGGCGTGCATAGACGTTGTCCAACCCTTCCTCGAGCAACATCTTGAGGCTTTCGCGCATCCCGTAGATCAGTTGCAACGGCGGCGTATACGGAAAACCACCCGACGCATTGGCCCCCATCATGTCTTTGAAGTCAAAGAACGTACGCGGCAGAGTGGCCGCTTCCATCGCAGCAAGTGCTTTGTCGCTTACGCCCAGAATGGCCATACCCGTTGCCAGCATGAAGCCTTTCTGCGAACCCGACACAGCGATATCGACACCCCATGCGTCCATTTCGAAAGGCATGGAGGCGAGCGAACTTACACAATCCACAAACAAAAGCGCAGGGTGCGCGGCGGCATCCATCGCGCCACGTACCGCAGCCACATCGGACTTAACCCCGGTTGCGGTTTCGTTGTGCGTCACCAATACGGCCTTGATGCTGTGTGACTTGTCCGCGCTCAACGCCGCTTCAAACTTGTCGGCAGGCGCGCCGGTGCCCCACGGACATTCGATCACCTGAACATCCAGACCGTGCCGTTCACACATGTCGATCCAGCGGTGGCTGAACATACCGTAGCGGGCCACGAGTACCTTGTCGCCGGGGCTCAGCGTATTGCACAACGCCGCCTCCCAGCCGCCGGTTCCGCTGGCGGGGAAAGTGATGACCCGGCCCGATGTTGTGCCGAACACTTTCTTGGTATCCTCCAGAACAGGCGCGAAGGTCTCCACGAAGTCAGGAGCGCGGTGGTCGCGCGTCTGGACATGCATTGCGGCCCGCAAGCGGTCTGGAATATTTGTTGGCCCCGGAATAAACACTGGATTTTGGTCTGACATGGCGAAGTCCTCCTGATCTACGAAATATTTTACACGACAAACCCTCCTTTTTCAATTTTCTCGAAATTGTTTTTCATTATGAACTATAATTACTTATTACACTGATATTATTATATTTTATTCTTTTCAATTTTCACCTTAAACGTAAATTGAAAAATATTTTTACTTCACGTACTATATATTAACGAATAACCGAGGTCCCACAGATGAATACCCAGAAAAGACAGCGCGGGCGCCCCAAATCGCAGTTCAAGGAGAGCTCAGCGGGAACGATGCAGTCGTTGGATCGTGCCTTGGGCGTTCTTGTGGCGGTTGCGAAATCAGAACAGTCGACCCTGACCGATCTGTCACTTTCCCTCGGGGTGCCAACGGCAACCACGCACCGCATTCTGACAACTTTGCAAAAGCATCGATTTGTCATCTTCAACGAAGAACACCAAAGTTGGAGCATCGGGATCGAAGCCTATCGCACAGGTGCGTCTTTCATGAACCGGACCAGCCTGACCGAAGTGAGCCGCCCGATCATGCGCTTCCTGATGGAGAAAACAGGTGAGACGGCCAATCTTGCAATCCCCGATGGGGCCGAAGTCGTGTTCGTCGAACAAATCGAAACGCCCCACCCAATCCGCGCGTTTTTCGCACGCGGCGCGCGCACATCTATGCACGCCTCTGGTATTGGCAAGGCCATTCTGTCGACGATGAGCGAGGATCATGTCAGGCGGCTGCTGATGTCATCAGGATTACAGGCTTTCACCGATAATACACTCACATCCCCGGCAACGCTTTTTTCAGACCTCGCCGAGACCAAAACGCGCGGCTATTCCTATGACCGCGAAGAGCGTTACCTCGGCATGTCCTGCATCGGCAGTGCTGTTTTTGACGAACGCGGCGAAGCCTGTGGCGGCGTGTCCATTTCAGGGCCAAGCACACGGTTTGACAGTATGCGCGTCCCTGAACTGGGTGCCATCGTCGCAGAAGCGGCTGGTCAGATATCGCAGTTGATCGGGGGACGCAGGCGCGAACCTCACGCAGACGATATTGCGCCGGACCCGACAACAGATCCCGCGGGCTGATCGGTGCTCGCGGTGAAAATTCTGCGCCTTTGCGCGTCTCAACCTCTTGTTTGCAAATAACGAATACCTAAATTGTATACAAACAAGCCTGTCACCAAATAAACAAATGTAAGTCAGGGCGCAACATGGGAACCAAGCAAGCCAACCGGATTGCAGATGCTTTGGAGGAAATGGTTTTCACAGGCCAGTTCCAAGAAGGCGAGCGCCTGGACGAGATGCGTCTGGCGAAGAAGTTTGGCGTATCCCGCACCCCTGTGCGCGAGGCATTGCAGCGCCTTGTCGCGACGGACCTTGCAGAACAAATGCCCAGACGCGGCGTGTTTGTGCGCCAACCCAATTCGATCACGCTGACAGAGATGTTCGAGACCATGGCCGAGGTCGAAGGCGTCTGCGGTCGCCTTGCCGCGCAGCGCATGACAGCCGAAGGGCTTGCCACGCTTGAGACCCTCAATGGCTTATGTCTTGATGCAATCGAACAGGACGACACGGACGGCTATTCGCGCCACAACGAGAGCTTTCATCATTTGATTTACCGCTCTGCCGGAAATGCCTTTTTGGAAGGCGAAGCCTTGCGTCTGTATCGCCGTCTGAAGCCGTTCAGGCGCGTGCAATTCCAGATGCGCGGGCGCATGCAGGAATCTGTCAAGGAGCACGAAGCCCTGGTAGAAGCCTTCGCTGTTGGCCATGCGGAACGCGCCTGCGACATTCTGCGATCACATGTCGGAACCCAGGGCGAGCGGTTTTTTCACCAGATGGCGCAGCTGCGTCGCAACCCGGACATCCGGATCGCGAGCTAAAGCGTTTCGGGTTAGTCCTGAATAACTTGTTCGCGGCCTCTCCCTGCGGTCGAACGCGAAACGTGTTATGCACTACCTCAAGTTAAACTTGAAATGCTATAGAACACGCATCTTCAGTCCAGACGGACGGCGTCGCCTGTTGTCTGGGCCTGCGAAGAAAACCCCAATTCCGGCAAAACGTAGCTGGCCGTGAACGCGATCACACCCATCGTCGCAAAGGCGAGGAAAATCTCTCTCATGACGACCTCCCCGCTTGCGCTTCTTTGGCTTTGACTTCTTCGACCCACAGGCTGTGGTGCTCACGTGCCCATTGCTCTTCTACCTCTCCGGACCCCATGGCGTCATAGGCACCTTCCATGCCGACCGACCCGATGTAGATATGCGCAATCACAATCGCAAAGAGGACGAAGCTGATGATAGAATGCCAGAGCTGCGCGTATTGCATTTCCGTATGCGGCGCGAGGTTTGTGTTCAATTCGCCCAACCCGATCAACTGAGGGATGCCAAAGTCATTCAGCTTGGCAAAAGTCGCGGCAAACATTGGCAACTCGAACGGGAACAACAAAGACAAACCGGAGGCTGAGATAGAGCCACCCAAGACGATCACGGACCAGAAAATGAACTTCTGGCCGGCGTTGAACTTTTTGGCCGGCGGATGCCCACCACCAAATATACCGCCACCCTTGCGCAGCCAGTAGATGTCTGAGCGGTGCGGCAGATTATGCACGACCCAGAGGAAAAAGATCATCACGATGGCCAGCATAAAGGCCCATGACACGTTATTATGGATCCATTTCGCGCCGATCGCGATGGTCGAAAACGCCTCTGGCCCCAAGGCCGGGATGAGAAATTTGCGCCCCAAAAGCGATATCACTCCTGTAAGACCCAGGAGAATGAACGACCCGGCCAGAAGCCAATGGGCAAAACGCTCAATCGACTTGAAGCGCAGGATCGTTCTGCCCGTTTTTTCCCCGTCAATGCGGATGCGCCCACGGATCAGGTAGAACAACACCAGCGACGCCATGGTGACCAGTATCAGGCCAAAGCCGTAGGTCGACAGCGGCCCCTCACGAAACTGCAACCACCACATGCCGGTGTCCTGAATGAGAACCGTCGCTGCGGGGTGTTGCACCTGCGTGGTGATATCGGCGCTGTCAAAGCGCAACGCGCGCCACAGGTCAGGATCAGACGCGCCGCCAAGCGTGCCGAGCTGGTCCGTCGTCGGTTTTGCCGCAGCGGGGTTCCCGGTCAGACCGCTGCGGAATTCATTCCCGACTTTCTGGCCTTCCTGACGCTTCATGATGTCTTCGAGCGTTGTTGCCCCCCCGGTCGCAGAGCGGTCGGTTTCAGCAACAGGCGCTTCCTGTGCGAACGCAGGCAGGCAAAGGGAAAAAGTGATCAGCAAAGCGTAGATCAAACGCAGCATGTGTTTATCCTATCCAAGATAGCGAGGGGCGGCCCTCAAAAGAACCGCCCCCTGTAAGTTAGTGCGACAAAGGGGCCTATCAGCCGCCTTTTTGGTCGTATGCTGTTCCCCAGCCCCATGCGCCGGAGCCAAAGCCACGCGCCACGACACGCTCGCGGTAGATGCCCGCGACCACATCGCCGTCACCGGCCAGAAGCGCTTTGGTGGCGCACATCTCGGCGCAGATCGGCAGTTTGCCTTCCGCGATCCGGTTGCGGCCATACTTCTGGAATTCGGCGGTGGAGTGGTTTTCTTCGGGGCCACCGGCGCAGAAGGTACATTTGTCCATCTTGCCACGGGATCCGAAGTTGCCCGCCTGCGGGAACTGAGGCGCGCCGAAGGGGCATGCGTAAAAGCAGTACCCGCAGCCGATGCAGAGGTCCTTTGAGTGCAGGACCACGCCCTCTTCGTTCTGGTAGAAACAATCCACCGGACAGACGGCCATACACGGCGCGTCCGAACAGTGCATGCAGGCAACGGAGATCGACCGTTCACCCGGCTTGCCGTCATTCAGGGTGACGACCTTCCGGCGGTTGATGCCCCACGGCACTTCGTGCTCGTTCTTACAGGCGGTAACGCAGGCGTTGCATTCAATGCAGCGTTCAGCGTCGACGAGAAATTTTGCTCTAGCGGCCATTGTTCATGTCCTCCCTTATGCTGCCCAGATTTTGCAAAGAGTGGCTTTCGTCTCTTGCATCTGGGTTACGCTGTCATAGCCATAGGTCTGTGCGGTGTTGGTGGATTCACCCAATACATAGGGATCGGCACCTTCGGGGTATTTGTCCCGCAGATCCACACCTTCCATATGTCCGCCAAAGTGGAATGGCATGAAGGCCACGCCGGATTCGACCCGTTCGGTGATCAGGGCCTTCACTTTGACCTTGCCCCCTTCGGGCCCCTCGACCCAAACGTCTGAGCCATCACGAATGCCAAGGTTGTTGGCATCACGCGTGTTGACCTCAACGAACATGTCCTGCTGAAGCTCAGCCAGCCATGGGTTGGAACGTGTCTCATCCCCGCCCCCTTCATATTCGACCAATCGACCGGAGGTCAGCACCATTGGATACTCCTTGGAGAAATCCTGATCCTGAATGGACTTGTACATGGTCGGCAGGCGCCAGAACTTTTTATCCTCATAGGTCGGATAATCAGCCACCAGATCGCGACGGTTGGTATAAAGCGCTTCGCGGTGGATTGGCACCGGATCGGGGAAGGTCCAGACGACCGCGCGGGCCTTGGCATTCCCGAAGGGCGCACAGCCATGCTTGATCGCGACCCGCTGGATGCCGCCCGAAAGGTCGGTTTTCCAGTTGGTTTTAGGCCCTGCCACGGCGTCGATGGCCGCACGTTCGTCTGCCGTGAGATCACCGTCCCAGCCAAGATCCATCAACATCTGCATGGTGAATTCGGGATATCCGTCCTGAATTTCCGCACCGGGGTTGGACACCCCTTCTGCCAGCAGGTTGTCACCGTCCCGCTCCACGCCAAAGCGCGCACGGAAGGCAAGACCGCCTTCGGCCACCGGAATGGACATATCATAGAGGTTCGCCGTTCCGGGGTGGTTCATCTCGGGCGTGCCCCAGCAAGGCCATGGCATGCCGTAGAAATCGCCATCTGCCGGTCCACCAACCGCACGCAGTGTTGTGCGGTCAAAGGTATGCTGGTTCGCCATGTGCAGTTTCAGGCGCTCCGGGCTTTGGCCGGTATAGCCGATGGTCCACATGCCGCTGTTGAACTCGCGGGTGATGTCTTCGATGATCGGTTCATTGCCTTCAAAACCGATGTTGCGGAAGATGCGGTCCTTGAACCCGAACTTTTCCGAGAACATCGCGATGATCTCGTGATCCGTCTTGGATTCAAACAGCGGTTCCATGATCTTCTCGCGCCACTGCAAGGACCGGTTGGACGCCGTGACAGAGCCGCGCGTTTCAAACTGCGTGGCCGCAGGCAGCAGATAGACGCCATCTTGACGGTCCTGCAAAACCGCAGACACGGTCGGGAATGGATCGACCACGACCAGCATGTCGAGCTTCTCCATCGCCGTCTTCATCTCTTTCATGCGGGTCTGAGAGTTTGGCGCATGGCCCCACAGAACCATGGCGCGGGTGTTGTCCGGCTGGTCCATGTTCTCAGCATCTTCAAGCACGCCATCAATCCAGCGTGACACCGGGATACCGGTCTGGTTCATCATCTTCTTGCCGTCAAACTCGGCGTCCGAGAAACGACCCTTGAGCCAGTCCAGATCCTCATCCCAGACCCGTGCCCAATGCGCCCAGGACCCATCGGACAGACCATAGTAGCCCGGCAGTGTATTCGCCAGAACACCAAGGTCCGTGGCGCCCTGAACGTTGTCGTGGCCGCGGAAGATGTTCGTACCGCCACCCGCTGTGCCCATGTTGCCAAGCGCAAGCTGCAGGATGCAATACGCACGCGTATTGTTATTCCCATTGGTGTGCTGCGTACCACCCATGCACCAGATCACGGTGCCGGGACGGTTGTTCGCGAGCGTCCGCGCAACGCGCTTGAGCTGGCTGCCGGGGGCACCGGTGACGCGCTCAACCTCTTCAGGGTTCCACTTGGCGACTTCTTTCTTAATCTCATCCATGCCCCAGACGCGGGTGCGGATGAATTCCTTGTCTTCCCAACCGTTTTCAAAGATGTGGTACAGGATACCCCAGACCAGAGCCACGTCCGATCCCGGACGGAAACGGACATATTCATCCGCATGGGCCGCCGTGCGCGTAAAGCGCGGATCGCACACGATCAACGGCGCGTTGTTCTGCTCTTTGGCTTTCAGCATGTGCAACAGCGACACAGGGTGCGCTTCGGCAGGATTGCCACCAATAAGGAACATCGCCCGCGAATTGTGCATGTCGTTGTAGCTGTTGGTCATGGCGCCGTAGCCCCATGTGTTCGCCACACCCGCAACGGTCGTCGAGTGACAAATCCGCGCCTGGTGGTCGACGTTATTCGTGCCCCAGTAGGCGGCAAATTTGCGGAACAGATAGGCCTGTTCGTTGTTGTGCTTGGCGGAGCCCAGCCAGTAGACAGAATCCGGTCCGCTTTCCTCGCGGATTTTCATCATGCCGTCGCCGATCTCGTTGATCGCCTGCTCCCAAGAGATTTTGACCCACTCGCCATTCTCTTTCTTCATCGGGTACTTCAAGCGACGCTCACCGTGGGCGTGCTCGCGTACCGCGGCCCCTTTGGCGCAATGCGCACCAAGGTTGAAAGGGCTGTCCCAGCCGGGCTCCTGCCCTGTCCAGACACCATTGGCGACTTCGGCGATGACCGTGCAGCCGACGGAGCAGTGCGTGCATACCGATTTCTTCAGCTCAACAGCGCCTGTGACACTTGCTGCGGCGGAGGCCTGAGTGACAGATCCGCCCGTTGCGGATATGGCAGCCAGACCACCGATGGCGAGGCCTGAGCCGCGCAGAAACGCACGACGGTCTACAGATGATGAGGTTCCTTCAGCGAGGATGCTTGTGCGTCCCGCCCGCTGTCCGACCGAATTGGTCTTTTTCCTGAGCATTTTTCTCTCCCTTGCTGCCCCAAATAGGTGGCTGGGTTACTAGGTTTGTCGTGCATCCCGATGTGCGTGAAACTCACGCCGCACCGGAAAGCGCGATTTCAAAAGCGCGTGCTGTCGAGGTAAGCGCGCGTGTGTGCGGTGTCCTGAATTCTGTTCAGGTCAAGATCGGGCTCGGCGGCCTCGGCGGATGTTGCGCCGACCGCAGCCGCAGCAACTGCTGCCGGTGCTGCTGTCCCAGCCAGTTTCAGAAAATCGCGACGACTTGCCTCGCCTTCCGTTTTCTTAGCCATGTTTCACTTCCTTTCGTTTGTCTCGGGCAGCGTCCTGCCCAGTGGTGCAGGTTATCCTGCCGTCATGCGAAATGCTTCGCGTTCAATACTCATGAATTCACGCCCGACCGCGCCGACAGATGCGTAGAAAACCGACGACTTCGCGGCCTCCAGATCGGTAAAGAAATGCGTCGCCCAAGGGCCCAGATGGTTGTTATAAAACGTCTTTTGCTGATCCAAAGAGACCTTTGAACCAAAACGGCCGACGATCAAGCCACCCATGGTTTCCATTAAGGATGCGATACTATCTTCGGGCTCAAAGACATTGTCCGCGCGCGTCACCTGCAAAGACGCCATATCCTGACGCAACCGCGCCAGCGGCTTTTCATTCAGGAACCCGGTCAGATAGTAACTTGCGTAGGGCAGCAATTCGCCGCGCCCCAAGCCGATGAACAGCGCATTGAATTCACGCTCAACACTCTTTGGCTTGCTTGCCTTTGCCACACGAGACAGCCCCGCAATCGCCTCGCCCAGCGGGCTTTCATCGCCACTCAATGCGGCCGTTTGTTCCAGCAGCATCTCATCCGCGGGACGTGCAAGCAGCAGACCGAGGAAGTTGTACAAATCCGCGCGCAGGCGGTCTTCGGCATCGACTTCAATGGGTTGGGCGGAAGCGGTCATGCGCTCGCCTCCTCAAACTGAAACCGCATGCGTCTTGGCGTGGGTGCCGCAGCTTCCGGTTCTGTAGGTTGTTCTTCTTGCACGCTTGATACTGGCGTGGCTTCTTCGCTGTCCACGATTGTCACGTCTGGTTCGCGTGCCTCGGCAATCAGTTCTTCTTCTATTTCTATTTCTTCTTCGGCAGAGTCCTTGGCGAGCTTGGCATCTGCCTGACGTTGCATTTCCTCGATATGCTTCGTCATGCCCTTGCCCACCTGATAGGCCGTCTTGATCGGTTCGTTCAAAAGCATCGCAGCACGGTAGTCGTCGTCGTATTCATTCAGACCATCGACACAGGCCAGCACGGGGTTGCTGCGCCAAAGGGTGCGCAGCGCCTGACGGCGCAGATGTTCGGGCACATCACGCGCCATGAAAGCTGAGAAGTCATCGCCTTTTTGCATCCCGGCGGGATCGGGCAAGCCCATTTCCTCCAGAACCTCGGCGTCGTCTCTCTCCGCCAAAGCTTCATCACGGGTTAGAACTTCGGCTTCCTCAACAGCGCGCAGTTCCGCATCTGCCTCGGCCTGAACGGCGGCGCGGCGGCGCGCCCAGAACGTTGTCTTGCCGCTCATTCTGCGGCCTCACGGGGTTGCGTGACGGGCGCTCGGTATACATCCGTTGCCTGCGCAATCCGTCGATCACCGATACCATCATCTTTGCGATCCACCCGCTGCTTGTTGCGCCGCCGTTTCACAAACGGCTCTTCGACATGGTATTTCTCAACGAAATCCTGAACCCACGCATAGACCGCTGGTGGCATCGCCACCTTCTCGACAATCTCCTCGCCCGAATCGCAGTAGTCCTGCGCCTCGTAGGGTGAAACGGTGACATGCATCACGTCCAACTGCCCGTCACCGGACGCCTTCGACGGGCGCAGCACAATGTAAATTGAAGGCATCTCTGTTCCGAACTCATGCGCGTAGGCCTCCGTGTCGGACACGTAAAGCCAAAGCTCCTTGGTTGCGGCATGATACTCGGTCACGTCCCCATCAGAGCGCAAACGCTTCCAATCAGCGTCTGCCGCACCCGGCAAGACCGCGATGGCCTTCCAAGACCACTTTACCCAGCGGGTCACGCCGGGCGCTTTTCTCATGACAACTCCCAGTCGCATTGACTGAGCGTTCGGATAGTTCACAAACAAAAGGGTACCTCGCACTGTTCCCTTGCCCTTACACCTTATCAAATCACGCCGCTGTTCCTAGGAAAATCTTGCATACGCGGGTACACAGAGGGTGATTTACCGAATGCCGCCGTTTTTTGTTTTCAGCCAACAAATTGAAAACATTACGGTTTATAAATATTGCATTGAATCAAGTATTTTTGACATACCCTGATTTTGCACAGCACCCCTCTTAAGTTCGTCAAAACACTTGGAATTCCGGTTTGCGCGCGGGGGTAATCCTGAGTAATCATGCCGCAGCGCGCGTCCAAAACAGCAATAATCAGCGCCCTGCGGAGGAAGACATGACCAAAACGCTTGTCGTATGCGACTGCCTTGGCAGCCAGTCTATTGATGTCACGGCTCTCGAAGCAGGGACCGGTTTTTCCTGCTCCAGAGTTTTTTCCGACGCATGCGGCAGCCAGATTGAACAGACCGCAAAGCTGATCACGTCCGGGGATGCTGTCATAGCGTGCCAGCAGCAGGCGCGGCTTTTTACGGAACTGGCCGAAGAGTTGGAGGCAGAGACGCCGGGTTTTGTCGACATTCGCGATCGCGCGGGCTGGACCGCACCAGGTGAGAACCCTACCCCAAAGATGGCCGCTCTCGTAGCAGAGGCGCTTGTGCCGGTGCCGTCAGAAAAAACATTGGATATCGTATCTCACGGGACCTGTCTGGTGATCGGGGACAGCGAGGCGGCCTGGAGCGCAGCACGCGATCTGAGCGCAACACTGGCGGTCACCCTTCTGACACCAACAGCGGGCGACGCTGAGCAGGCGTCCGTCTTTGAGATTGTATCAGGGCGATTGGCACGGGCGCAGGGCAGTCTGGGCCAGTTCGATCTGCGGATCGACAGCTTTCAACAGATGATCGCGGGAGGGCGCGGCAGCCCGACCTGGACAGACCCCAGGGACGCCGCACGATCATCCTGCGATGTCATTCTGGATTTGTCTGGTGGCACATCCCTTTTCCCCGCCCCCGCGAAACGGGACGGATACCTGCGTGCGGACCCCGGCAGCGCACCCGCCGTCGCCAAGGCTGTTTTTGCCGCAGCGCAACTTGTCGGGACCTTTGAAAAACCGCTTTACGTTCGACTGGAAGAACCAATCTGCGCCCACTCCCGGGCCGGTCAGTCAGCTTGTACAAAATGCCTTGATGTTTGCCCAACCGGGGCAATCACATCTGCGGGTGATCATGTCGCGATCGACCCGTTGATCTGTGCAGGCTGCGGTGCTTGTTCAGCACTCTGCCCGTCGGGTGCGATTACGTATGACGCGCCGCCCGTCGGATCGGTCTTCAGCAGACTGCACACGCTTGCCACCACCTATCGAAACGCGGGCGGACATGCACCGCGCTTGCTCGTGCATGATGGTGAGTTCGGAACTGAGATGATATCCCTCAGCGCGCGCCATGGACGCGGGCTCCCTGCGGATGTGATCCCGTTGAACGTCTCAGCACTGGCAGGTTTCGGACACGCGGAAATGCTCGCGGCCCTCGCCACCGGCTTTACATCGGTGAATGTGCTTCTGGCCCCCACAACCGAAGGCGACGTGATCACCAGCGAAGCGGCCCTTGCCAATGCGGTTTCGGGTCAAGACAGCGTCCGTGTCCTCGACCTGTCGGACCCCGACGCATTGTCAGACACATTATACGCCGCCGAAAACGGCGTTGCCGTTGCGGACCCGATTTTGCCACTGGGCAGCCGCCGCCAGGTCGCGCGGCTTGCCGCCAAGGCCCTCAGACCAGAGGCAGAGGTGTTGGAACTGCCGGACGCGGCCCCCTATGGCGCGATACTGGTCGATACCGACGCGTGCACGCTGTGTCTGTCCTGTGTTTCTTTGTGCCCCTCTGGTGCGTTGGGCGACAACCCAGACAATCCGCAGCTACGGTTTCAGGAAGATGCCTGCCTGCAATGCGGTCTGTGCAGCAACATCTGCCCCGAACAGGCGATCACCCTCAAGCCGCAGTTTGACCTGACGGACGCTGCCTTCACCCAAAAGGTGGTGCACGAAGAAGAACCCTTTGCCTGTGTCGACTGCGGCAGCCTTTTCGGCGTGAAATCCACGGTTGAGCGGATCACGGAGAAACTGGCAGGCAATCACGCGATGTTTTCCAGCCCCGAGACGATCCGGATGATCCAGATGTGCGACAACTGCCGTATTCAGGCACAGTTTCACGCAACGGATAATCCCTTCGCAGGCAAAGAGCGCCCGCGCGTGCGCACCTCTGAAGACTATCTGAGCAAGCGCAAGGATCACTGATGCTTCAGCGGGGCCCCAAGATCAGCCGGCGCAATGCCGGACACATAGGCGAGGATTGCGTCCAGCTCCTGCGTCGTCATCGACATCGGCACCATGGGCGACGGGCGGCTTTCGTCAAAGGGCGCTGTGACGCCTTCGATCTGGGTAAAGCTGGGATGTGGCTTGAGCAGATGGAATGTCGCGAAACGGGTGTGCCAGTCTTTGAACGACCGCATCAGCGCAAAGGACGGGGTCGAGCCCATGCCCTTCATCCGGTTCGTTTCATTGACCACATGGCACCGACCACAAAGCGACAACGACAGTGCTTCACCAGCCAGTACATCCCCGTCGAGAACAACCGCCTCAACCACTGCCACCTCTTCTTTGGGCGCGGTGAACCCATCGCCCTGCGGGCTGGCGTAGCTTTCGATCGTGCGGATACCCAAATCCGACTGAAGCCATGCAAGAAACCTTTCGGCCCGCCCGTCGCCTGCATGCGACAGATGCCACGTCTGGCCAAGTCCCTCAAAGACCGCAGTGCCCTGCGTCCCGAACTGCATGTCCGCATCATCCGCAGCGGCATCGCGATCAATCCGAACGCCTGTCTTGAGCGAAAACCGCGGCAGCAGAAACTGCATGAAACCAGAGGCTTCCAGCACTTCTGGCACAGCCAGTCGCAGGTTGCTTTCCTGTGCAACCGCACCGAAGGCCAACATCATACTGACACAAAACGACCCAAGAATGGCTTTCAAATGGCTGTTCCTTTGGCTTTCCCTCTGGGTTCCATCTAAAAGCCCCCTTACACAACCGTCAAGCATTCCAGCCCGACCAAGGAGAGATAGAATGAACGAAGATTTCAACATGTCCATGCGCAAATTCCTCAAACAAGTTGGCGTGACCTCGCAGCAGGCCATTGAAGAAGCCATGCGAAATGCGGGTGAAACTGCCGGAAAAACCTATGAGGCCAAAGTTGTGCTGACCGTTGATGGTCTGGACATTGAGCATGTGGTGAGCGGTCAGATCACGGGCGCTTCAGACTGATGAGCCTGACACGTGATGCGGTGCTGGCCGCTTTGAAAACAGTGTCGGACCCCATATCCGACAGCGATATCGTGGCCGCAGGTCTGGTCAAGGCGCTCACCGTTGATGACAAGGGGGCCGTACGCTTTGTGATGGAGGTCTCCCCCTCACAGGTAAAGACTTACGAAGCGGTAAAGGATGCGGCCGAGAAAGCCGTGCAGGACCTCGGTGCATCCGCCGTTCAGGTCTTGATGACCGCACATAGCACGCCCGCAGCCCCGCCCGACCTCAAACCGCAACGGTCTTCTGAACCGTCCGGGCCACAGAAGATTCCGGGTATCGACCGCATTCTTGCCATCGCGTCGGGCAAGGGCGGCGTTGGTAAATCCACGCTGTCGGCGAATATCGCCTGCGCGCTGGCGGCAGAGGGTCGCCGCGTGGGCTTGCTGGACGCCGATGTCTACGGGCCATCCCAGCCGCGCATGCTGGGTGTGTCGGGCAGACCCGCCTCACCCGATGGCAAAATTATCCTGCCCATGCGCAACTATGGCGTCACGATGATGTCCATTGGCCTGATGCAGAACGAAGACCAAGCGGTCGTCTGGCGCGGGCCGATGCTGATGGGCGCGTTGCAGCAGATGATGAATCAGGTGCAATGGGGTGCGCTTGACGTGCTGATCGTGGACCTGCCGCCGGGCACCGGTGATGTGCAGATGACGCTGACGCAAAAGTTTCAGGTGGATGGCGCAATCGTCGTCTCAACCCCGCAGGACGTGGCTTTGCTGGATGCGCGCAAGGGCATTGACATGTTCAACCAGTTGGGCACGCCGATATTGGGCATGATCGAAAACATGTCGACACATACCTGCTCGAACTGCGGTCACGAAGAACATGTGTTCGGGCATGGCGGTGTCGCCAGAGAAGCCGAAAAAATTGGCGTGCCGCTCTTGGCTGAGATACCGCTGCACCTTGATATCAGACTGGCGGCAGATGGCGGCGCGCCCATCGTCGTCTCGAAACCCGACAGCCCGCAAGCCACTGCCTTTCGTGACGTTGCCAAGCGGCTTATTGCTGACGGAAAAGCATGACACCTCTTTCATTTCCACCCCTGTTTACCGGCGAGGACACCCGGGGCGAAGATCCGCTGCACTTTGCCTGCGCCCGCGCACAGGCCCGGTGCGACGCCGGGTTGGTCGCTTATGATTTGCGCGCCGATGTCCTGCACGCAGCGCTTGTGTTTGCCCCTGAGGTCCCCCTGCGAAAGGCTGCGATCATGCTGCCGATTTGCGGTATCGGGTTTCAGAATGCACTCGGCGCGCTGGCCCCCCCGGAGATCGCTGTGCATCTGGACTGGACCGGCGGCATAAGGATCAACGGTGGCACGGCTGGACTGCTCAAGATGGTTGCCTCGCCCGCCAGTCCTGATCAGGTGCCGGACTGGATGGTGGTTGGCCTTGATCTGGCCATCTGGCCCGCCAGCGCCGAAACCGGCAATACGCCCGACGTGACGGCGCTCATTTCCGAAGGATGCGGCGATGTGGAGGCCCCTGCCCTGCTCGAAGCATGGGTGCGCCACACATTGGTCTGGATCAACCGCTGGAGCGAGGATGGCCCGCGCGCTATTCACAGCGAATGGTCCGGACTTGTTCACGGTCTGGAAAAAGAAGCACAAGTGCGTGACATCGCGGGTGTCTTCAAAGGCGTTGACGAAGACTTCGGGATGATCTTGCACAATGACGACGGCAATCAGATCATTGCGATCACTGATATTCTGACGGAGGTTCCATGAAACTCGCACGCGCCATCCATTTTGACGAAAGCGATACCCGCGTCTTTCACAGCCCGGCCCGAACCGGCGAGTGGTGCCTGTCCGGCGGCTTTGAATTCTCCAACTGGTCGGATGGGGATATGGTGGGCAAGGCCCGCCAAGCCTTTACCAATGGCTGGATGGGGCTTGAGACCTTCGGGCGCACGACCTTTGTGGCCGTCGCACCGCTCGAGCCTTTTGAACGCGACGCGCTGGCCAAATCGCTGGCGCAGCACTTTGTCAGTATTTATGGCGCACCCTCAGTCGAGGCCGCGATGGGCACAGCCTTTGATGAAATCGATCAGATGATCGAGCTTTGCGAAGATCAACCGCCCAACACGTTGCTCACCATCACGCGCGAACTGACCCCCGCAGGGGTCAAGGAAAGCTATGGGATGATCGAGCCGCAAGATGCCGGCATAGACCAGTTTGCCGTGCACGGCTCCCTCGATGAAGAGCCGCACCAGCACTAAAGCCTATTTCGGTTGCGCATTGAACGTGAACAGCGTTTCACCGTTGATCATATAGCCGTTGATCAGGTCCGCTGCGCGCGGGCCGGTAAGCCAGCCCTCAAGCGCCATAGCAAGATCGTTGCGTATATGGGCGTGTTTCTCAGGGTTCACAGGCAGATAGGCATATTGGTTGAACAACACCGGATCGCCTGCATAAAGCAATGCCAGATCCGCCTTGTTGCCAAAGTTCAGCCAACTGGCGCGATCCGCAAGAATATACGCCCCGAGACCGGCAGAAGTGTTCAGGCTCGCGCCCATACCGGCGCCCACTTCGCGGTACCAATCACCGAAGGTTTCAGCGTCAAACCCGGCATCACGCCACAGGGCGAGTTCCTTTTTATGCGTCCCGCTGTCATCGCCCCGGCTGACGAAGGCAGGTTCGGTGGTGGCGATGTTCTGCAGCGCCTCAACGGCCGAAGCCGCATTGCCGATCGCCGCCGGATCGTCAGAGGGGCCGATCATCACAAAATCATTATACATGATTTCCCGGCGATGCGTGCCATAGCCATCCGCGACAAAAGCCTCTTCGGCAGAGCGAGAATGCACCAGTATCGCATCCACATCCCCGGCCTCTCCCAGCCGCAATGCCTGCCCGGTGCCGACCACCAGCAATTGCACGTCCAGATCAAGATCTTCCTTGATCGCGGGCAACAAGACATCCGACAGTCCTGAATTTTCAAAGGAGGTCGTGACGGCCAGTTTCATCTCTTCTGCCATGCTGGTGCTGGCCATCATCACGACGCTTATTACACATAAGACCCGATGTATCATCCGATGATATCCCCTCTGAAAAATGCTTGTAATTCAGGCGTCTGCGGCGTTTCGAAAAATGCCTGCGCCTTCCCGGATTCTCTTACGGTGCCATTCAGCATAAAAATCGCATCACTCGCAAGCCTCTTTGCCTGACCAAAGTTATGCGTCGTCATGATGACCCGCGTGCCCGCCTCCTGCGCCTCCAGCAACAGGGTTTCGATGTCGCGGGTGGAAGGGCCATCAAGGTTGGCGCAAGGCTCATCCAGAAAGAGAACTTCGGGGCGGCGGATCAGCGCCCGGCCCAAGGCGAGCCTCTGCTTTTCACCACCAGAAAGCCGCGTCGCGGGAAGCATCAGCCGATCCTCCAGCCCGGTCCTGCGCGCCCAGTCGCTGACCTGTTCTTCGATCACGGCGCGTGGGGTTTTGCGCAATTGCAACGGATAGCGCAGATTGTCCCCCACGGAGCGACGCAGCATGATGGGTGTCTGAAACACATAGCCCTGATGGTGCTGCGCTTCGCGGTCCGGCACCGCCCATGCGACCGCACCGCTGCTGATGCGTTCCACGCCGTGCATGACTTTCAACAGGGTGGTTTTGCCACTTCCATTCGGACCCAGAATGATCGTGCACCCCCCCGGTGCAAGCGACAGACTAACTGGCCCAAGCAGCCGCTTTCCACGGCGCCGCACGCAGACATCTTTGAGCACAAGTGGCAGGATCGTATTTACCATTGGCCCTCACGCTCCGTCCGGGACAGCCAGTGAATGCTGATGTTGATGCCAATCGCCAGCGCAATCAGCACGAACCCAAGCGCCAGCGCGAGGGCAAAATCCCCCTTGCCCGTCTCAAGTGCGATGGCCGTGGTCAGCACCCGCGTGGCATGATCGATGTTCCCCCCGACGATCATGATCGCACCCACCTCTCCGATCCCGCGTCCGAAACCTGCAAGGGACGCCGTCAACAGATTGCGCCGACCATCCCAGATCAGCGTCTTGATACGTTGCCATTGCGACGTATCGAGCGAAATCAGCAGATCATGGTACTGCGCCCATAACTCGCGCATCGCCTGATGGGTGATCGAGGCGATCAGGGGCGTGATGATGATCACCTGAGCAATCACCATCGCCGTGGGTGTGAACAACAAGCCCAAAACGCCAAACGGACCGGAACGCGACAACAGAATATACACGATCAACCCGACCACGACCGGCGGCAACCCCATCAGCGCATTCAACACCGAAATCACCAGACGCCGATACCGAAACCGACGGATCGCCAGAAATGTCCCCAGCGGCAACGCAATAACAGAGCCGATCACCAGAGCGGTCAACGTCACTTCCAAAGAGCGCAAACTGATTTCAATGAGATCCGGGTCAAGCGTCACAACAAGCCAGAAAGCGGCGGACAAGCCCTCGAAAATATCGTTCATCTTACGCGTAATGCCCATGCTCGCTTCGGTTTGCCGAGACTATGGTATGCGCCGCGCGACTGCAATCATTCGCCCCTGCACTGCCGCCAGTTTTTACAAATGCGCTTTTGCTGACTCCACAGTTCTGCCAAGGAGACTGAGCCCTACACCAAGTTTGGAAACCCATTGAACCCTGCATCGCCCTATGTGTCTGCGCGCCCTCCCGCGACCCATATCCGCAGTATGAAAACGCACCACGATAATGCGTCCGCGCTTTTGCGTCATGCCGGGGCGATAAAACACCATGACAGGTGAACAGGTCTTTTACATCGTTCTTGGGGCTGCTGCGGGCGGCTTTATCAATGGGCTTGCCGCTTTTGGTACGGCCCTGTTTGCCCTTGGCTTCTTCCTGACGGTGATGACACCTGTTCAGGCCGTGACCGTCACCGTAACGCTCACTATTTTCAGCGGGTTGCAAGGTGCCTGGGTCGTGCGCCATGCAATGCTGGAAAACACCGCCCGTCTGGCGCGGTTCATTGTACCGGGATGTTTGGGCGTACCGTTGGGTGTTTGGTCCCTGCACCTGATCGACGTGAGCGTGCTCAAACTGGTCATTGCCTTCTTCTTGATCCTCTATGGGGGATATTTCACATGGCGCAGTAACCTGCCAAAAATTCGCGAAAAAACACCAATCATTGATGCGACGGTGGGGTTTTGTGGCGGTGTTCTGGGCGGCGCGGCGTCGCTTTCAGGTGCATTGCCGACGATGTGGTGTTCGGTCCGGGGTTGGCCAAAAATGGAAACGCGCGCGGTGCTGCAACCCTTTAATCTGGTCATCCTTGCAGGCACTGCGGTCATGCTTGGCCTGCGCGGGGCCTTCACTGCGCAAACGCTTGCGTTCCTGCTATTGGCAATTCCTGTTTCAGTAATCGCAGCACAGATCGGTATTCAGGTTTTCCGCCGCATAAGCGATGTTTTTTTCCGCCAACTGCTGATCAGCCTCACGCTCGTATCCGGATGTGTCCTGCTGATCCGCGAAATCCTGTAGATCACGGCACAACGCACCGAAGCCTCTTGCACCTCGCATCCTGCTGCGGGAAGACTGGCACATGTCTGACATTTTGCGGCGCATCTCTTTGGTATTGGTGACCTTACTGTGGTCTGCAGCGAGCCTGCCTGCCGCCGCAGAGCAAATCACGGTTTTTGCGGCCGCGAGCCTGAAGGAAGCGATTGACGAGATATCATCCGACTTCACACGCGCCACAGGTATCGATGTGGCGGCGTCCTATGCCGGGTCTTCCGCGCTGGCGCGGCAGATCGGGTTTGGTGCCCCGGCTGATGTTTTTATATCCGCCAGCACCGACTGGATGAAACATCTTGAGGAAAACAACTGGATACAACCGGCCACACGCTTTGATCTTGTGGGTAACCGGCTGGTTTTGATTGGCCCGTCGTCAGATGCAGCAGCCTTTGACATCGCCGCCGATACCGATCTGATCGCAATGCTGGCAGGTGGCAGACTGGCGATGGCGCTGACCGATGCGGTCCCGGCGGGGATATACGGAAAGGCTGCGTTACAAGCGCTGGACCTGTGGGACGACGTCGCCCCCATGGTCGCGCAAACCGACAACGTGCGCGCTGCCTTGTCGTTGGTGTCGCTTGGCGCAGCTCCGCTGGGCATTGTCTATGCCACGGATGCGCTGGCCGATGACAAAGTGAGCGTGCGCGCCATTTTCCCGTCCCACGCGCATCCACCGATCATCTACCCTGTTGCGCTCACAAAAAGGGCGACATCCCCGCAGGCCGAGGCTTTTCTTGACTATCTCAACGGTGACGCGGCAGATAAGGTATTCAGGGAATTGGGTTTTCTATTGGAGGCAGACTAGAGCGTGCAATGGACTGGTTAAGCCCGCAGGAATGGAGCGCCGTGGCACTGTCGCTGCGTGTCGCTTTCTGGGCCACGCTGTGCAGCCTGCCCTTTGCCTTGCTCACGGCCCATCTGCTGGCGCGCGGCAGTTTTCCCGGCAAACAGCTCTTTAATGGCATCGTACATCTGCCCTTGATCCTGCCACCCGTCGTGACAGGATATCTTTTACTGCTCACATTCAGCATTCAGGCCCCTGTCGGCTATGCGCTGTCCCAGATCGGCATCGTCTTTGCGTTTCGCTGGACGGGTGCGGCGCTTGCGGCGGCAATCATGGCGTTTCCGCTGATGGTGCGCGCCATCCGCCTGTCCATTGAAGCCGTGGACCCCAAGCTCGAAGAAGCCGCAGCAACCCTTGGGGCCTCGCGGATGTGGGTCTATCTGACCGTCACATTGCCCCTGATCCTGCCCGGTGTTCTGGCGGGCAGCATTCTCGCCTTTGCCAAGGCGATCGGTGAGTTCGGCGCTACGATTACTTTCGTGTCCAACATTCCCGGCCAGACACAAACCCTGCCCTCAGCCGTCTATGCCTTCTTGCAGGTTCCGGGGGCTGAAGGATCAGCGTTTCGGCTGGTCGTGATTTCGATCGTCATCGCAATGGGCGCTCTTTTACTGTCAGAAATCCTGTCACGCAGGGTCGCCGCCCGGATCGGCGCATCATGAGCTTGGCTGTCTCACTGAAACACGCGTTTGCGGGGTTTACCCTTGATGCATCCTTTGATGCACCCAACGGGATCACCGTGTTGTACGGGCGATCAGGGTCAGGGAAAACGACCATTGTCAACGCATTGGCAGGCCTTCTTCATCCAAATCAAGGCCATATTTCCATTGGAACGCAAACCTTGTTTGACAGCCAGACCGGGCAGCATTTGCCCGCCAGCAAGCGGCGCATCGGCTATATCTTTCAGGAGGGACGGTTGTTTCCGCATCTCTCCGTAAGGCAAAACCTGAAATACGGCCAGTGGTTTGCACCGAAATCAGCCCCAAAAAGCGATTTTGATCAGATTGTCGAAATGCTGGGGATCGCCGCTCTTCTGGACCGGCGCCCAGCCCGGCTCTCCGGTGGTGAAAAACAACGCGTAGCCATTGGCCGCGCCCTGCTGTCCAGCCCGCAGATGATCCTCGCGGATGAGCCTTTGGCGGCGCTGGATGACGCCAGAAAAGAAGAAATCATGCCCTATTTCGAGCGTCTGCGCGACGCGTTGGGCATCCCGATCCTATACGTCAGCCATGCAGGCACCGAAGTTGCCCGGCTCGCCACCACAATCGTGGTGCTGCAGGACGGGCGTGTCGTGCGGCAAGGCCCTGCCGGCGAGGTTCTCAGCGATCCCGACGTCACTCCTTTGGGGGCAACAGCGGCGGGGGTCATGGTGCAGGCGCGTGTGACGGCCCAGCACAATGACGGGCTGACGGAGGTGTTAACCGGTGGCCTGCCCTTGCTGGTGCCTGCCGCCGCCTATTCTGTCGGCAGCACCTTGCGCCTCAGGATCGAAGCGCAGGACGTGATGCTGGCCACGGAAAAGCCCAATGCCATATCCGCCCTCAACATTCTGCCCGCCACGGTTGCAACGCTGCGCCTTGGCGATGGTCCCGGCGCGCTTGTGCAGATCAAGGCGGGCGAAAACCTGCTTTTGGCGCGGATTACGCGCAGGTCCGTCGAGGCGCTGAACCTGCAAGTGGGCACGCCCGTCTATGCAGTTCTGAAGGCGGTCTCTATTCCGCGCGGCGCGATCGGCGATCAACATCCGACCCTATAGGAACGCCCCCTACAGGTAATCTGAAACCAGCAGGTGCAACGGTTCTTCGTCCTCCTCCACGTTGGAAAACCGACCAATTGGCATCTCAAACACATTGTCTGTGCGGTCATCATTCACGGTTGAGACCTCACCGATGAGACAATCGCCTTTCTCCGCCCAGAATGCGTGCCAGATGCCCGGCATTAGCGTCACGCTCTCTCCCGGTTTGAGGCGCAAATGCGCGCCCGGTAAAAAGCTGCGCGATATGCCATCGCAGGGCACGGTGAAGGGGCTATCGCGGTCAATGCCGCCCTCTGGGTCAGACTGGAAAAGCTCGATCACCAGATCACCCCCGCCGCGGTTGATGATATCCTCGGCCTTGATGTTATGGCGATGCATCGGCGACAGCTGCCTGTCGCGCGAAATCATGATCTTTTCGGCGTATAGCATGCCGCTGCCCTGCGCCAAATCCGCTGCCGTACCGTTCCGGGTGGTAAACAGAAACAACCCCAGTTCGTCAAAACGACCCTGACCGTAATCGGTGATGTCCCACCCGAGCCCCCGCGCGCGCAGGATTTGTGCCGCGTCACTGCGCATCTGCTCCGGCGTCCAATAGGCAAAGGGTGGCAGGATATAGCCAAAGCTGCGGATGAAGGCATCACTGTATTTCACGATTTCATTGACATCAGAGCGTTTCATCACCGGGGTCTCCGTTCAGGGCGTAAACATGCAAAAGCTGCAGGCGCGTCATACACCCGGCATAAACCCGGTTTCCAGCAAAAGCTGCGCTTAGGGGGTATCAATCAGTTCAAGCAGCTTGCGGCGCTGAATTTTCCCGGACGGGCCTTTGGGCAAATCATCCAGAAAATGCACATGATCCGGTGATTTGAACGGTCCGAGACGCGCTTGGCATAACTGTATCAGATCCTCAGACGACAGCTGCGATCCTGCACGCACTTTGACCGCAGCCTCCACCGTTTCACCATAGCTTTGACACGGACGGCCAAACGCCGCTGCCTCAATGACATCGCCATGCGCGTAAAGCGCTTCATCTATTTCGCGCGGCGCAATGTTTTCCCCGCCCTTGATGATCAATTCCTTGAGGCGACCCGTCACGAAAAAATACCCATCCGCGTCCATGCGGCCCAAATCACCAGTGCGCAGCCAATCGCCCGCAAAGGTTTCCTGTGTTGCCTGCGGGTTCTTCAGGTATTCCAGCATGACATTTGGGCCTCGCACCGCGATCTCACCTTCGACACCGGGGGCGCAGGGTTTGTGCGCAGAATCCAGAACAGCAACCTGATTTCCATAAGCGCACCCCGGTGAGCCGATTTTGCGCACCCCCGGCGGCAAGGGGTTCGACAGAATTTGCGCCGCCGTTTCGGTGAGCCCCATGGTCTCGATGATCGGCACCTCAAAGCGCTGTTCAAAAGCCGTCTGCACTTCCGGCGCCAGCGCTGAGGAGGCGGAGCGTCCGAACCTCAGGCGCGTTTTGGTATCCGCATCCGGTTCGGCCGGGCTGTGCAGCAAATGGCTGATGATGGTCGGCACCACGGAATACCATGTCGCCTCGGCGCGCGCGGCGTCCTGCCAGAAACTGCGCGCCGAGAAACGGGGGCACACAGCCAGTGACCCGCCAGACACCAACGCACCCATCACGCTGACGCACAGACCATTGATATGATAAATCGGCAAAACACAAAGGCCCCGGTCATGCGGGCTGAGGTCATGGGCCACGGTGGCCGTCCAGCCCCCGGCCAAAAGGCTTGCATGGGTGTGCACAACCCCCTTGGGCTGGCCCGTCGTCCCGGAGGTGTACATCAAAAGCGCATGATCGCTCGCGCAGATGCTGTGAAGCTGTGTACCGGGCGGATCCGCGTTCAAATCAACCTGTTCAATCCCGTCAGGGCGGGCGAGGTCAAACAGCGCTTGTGCCTCCTCGTGAACCAAGGCGAAACGCGCTTCAGAATGCTCAAGCGCATAGGAGATGGCATCGCGGCCAGCCACAAGATTGACCATGGTCGCGCGAAACCCGCCATATAAAGCGCCATAAAGAGCGATCAGCCCCGTGCGCCCGTTCGGATGCAGGATCGCGATGCTTTCCCCTTTGCGCGCCCCTTTGCGCGTCAAAACCCATGCCACCCGCAAGGCTTCTGCCCGCAACGCGCGCCACGACAGAACCGTTTCATCCTGTGAAAACACCAAGGCAGTGCCTGCCTGCGTCGCGCGATGATCAAGCCAGTTGCGCACCGTCCCGGCAGGCGGCGCTTCGAGGTCCGTTTTCATGCGCCAGCGGCTTTCCAATACTCGCCAAAAATTTCCGCCACGCTGGGTTCCCGCGCGGGGATTTCGCGGATGACTTTTGCCGTCTGCATGAAGTGCTTCCAGTGCAGATTGTCGTCAATGGAATTGCCGCCCCAAGACCCGCATCCCATCGAGAGGGAAAAAGGCATGCCGTTGTTAAAAGCGCCCCCGGTTGCAAAGCAATGCGCCTGATTGACGATCACCCGACAGGTCGGCAAGGTTGTTGCCAATTCGATCGCGCGGGTATCCCGCGCCGAATGCAACCCAACCGAATGCCCTGCCCCCTGATGCGCCAGAATCTGTGCCGTTATTTCGCAAGCCGACGCAAAGTCGTCAGCCCGATAAAGCGCCGCGACGCGTGACAGCTTTTCCCCGGACAACGGGTGCTCGGGGCCAATGCCAGTGGTTTCGACCAGAATGAACTGCGTGTCTGCTGGCACATCTCCCTCAACATCCAAAGCGGCGATTGTTTGTGCCGCATCCTGCGCAATCACCGCGCGGTTGAGATGACCGTTGGGCCAGAGCTTTTGCACAATGCGGTCTTCGTCGCGGATCAGCGCGCCGCCAACTTTTGCAAGTTCGATCATGAAGGCGTCATAGATGGCATCGACCACCACAAGCGCATTTTCAGAGCTGCAGGAGGTGGCATTGTCAAAAGTCTTTGAGGCCGCGATTTTTCGCGCTGCCGCCGTTAGATCTGCGGTTTCATCGACAATGACCGGAACATTGCCCGCACCAACGGCCAATGCAGGCGTGCCGCTGGTATAGGCGCGCCGGACGTTGTTTTGCGATCCCGTCACCACGATCAGATCGCTGATCTCCAGCAGCCGCTGGGTTTTTTCCTTGGATCCCGGTGCCGAGACCATCTGCACCAAATCCGGATTTTCACCGATCTTTGCGAATTCTGCATGGACGTATTCAAGCAGCGTTTCACAGGCGGGCACCCCTTTGGGCGACGGCGACAACACAATCGCGTTTCCGCATTTCAGCGCATTGATGATGTTGTTTGCAGGCGTTGCAGCAGGGTTCGTCGACGGCACCACCGCCCCCACCACTCCAATTGCGCGGGCGATCTCAGTGATCCCCGTTTCCGGACTGTGTGTAACCGCGCCGAACGTCTTTACACCCGCAATGTCCCGCATCAAACCCAACGTTTTGCGATGGTTCTTGGTGATCTTGTCGGCGACATTCCCAAGGCCCGTGGTTTTCACAGAGAGTTCAGCGAGGTGGCGGTTGCGCGCAGGCTCCATAATGGCCCAGGCGGCGGCTTGGGCTGCCAGGTCATAGCGCGCTTGCGAGCCCTTCGCCTCATACTCCTGCTGGGCGGCACGCGCGCGCGCCACCGTTCTTTCGACTTCTCCAATGTCTTCATGGGCATTCATCTTGGACGTCCTGCTGGTGTATAAGATCCGCGCCTCAGACAAGAGGCGCGGACAGTCGTTTTCAAAGTCCGGCGAGCAATTCTGCCAGCGTCTCCTGACGCTGCGCCCACATCTCGAGCACCTCGTCACGGGTCATGACATTCATGGGCGAGCCGCCAGCCTGCATCTTACCCTGCACACGGCTGTTTTCGAACATGGCGGGGACTGTTGCCGCCAACTTGTCAATGATCGGCTGCGGTGTACCCTTTGGGACCATCACGCCCCGAAAATTGACCGAAGCGTTATCCACATCAAGTCCTGCTTCCATCATCGTCGGCACATCGGGCAGAAATTCGTTGCGCTCCAGATCAGCGACCGCAAGGATCTTGACGTTGCCCGCTTCGCGCGCACGGAATGCGTCAGACAGGTTGTTGATGCCCGCCATAACTTCGCCTGCGATCACGGCTTTCATTGCCGCCGCGCCACCGCCTTTTGTCGGGATATAGGCCAGCTTCATGTCACCGGCTTTTTCCATTTGCAACGCGGCGATATGGTGGCCGACGAAGAGCCCGGCACCGGAGGTTGTCAGCTTGCCCGGATTGGCCGAGGCGAAATCAACAACGTCCTGCAACGTGTTGAATTCACTGTCTGCACCGACCACCAGCACCGCCGGGTCCGCCCCCCAGTTTGCAATCGGTTCAAAGCTGTCCACGCTGTAGGAGACACCGCCCTTGATAGACTGCGCGATAAAATGCGGCACGTTGTAAGCGCCCAATGTGTAGCCATCTGCATCCGCCTGCGTCGCCAGCCAGTTCCAGCCCACGCGTCCCCCGGCACCCGGCTTGTTCAGGATCGCAATCGGCATCCCCAGCGCGTCCTCGTTCCCCGACGTCATCGTCACGATACGCGCCTGAAAGTCCGTCGCTCCGCCTGCGCCGTAACTCACCATCATCATCACCGGACGGTCGGGGTAGTTTTCATGCCCATCCGCAAGCGCGGCCCCCGTCATTCCCATCAGCGCGATTGCCGCACCTGCCAGTAGTTTCTTCATTCTTCAATCCTCCCTAAAGGTTATATGATCCGCGTGTTTGTCGTTAGAAAAAGACCTCACGCGGTGTGTAGACTTTCAAAAGAACGGCAAAGAGGCCGTACATGACTGCAATGAAACAGCCGGTGGCGAAAACGCGCTTACCCCATGACTTGACCTGCGAATGCGGCGCCGGGTCGTAAAGGCTGAACAGCAGGAAAAAGGCGATGGCCGTGGCCGTGTAGAACCCCAGCGTTTTCGCGGCCCAGAAGATATAGACAATCGCGACGATGAGGCCCGGCAGCATGCGGATAAAGGCATCTCCCGAGACACCCGCCCCGACCTTGGTCCACCCGAGGCAGGCCTTGACGAATGTCCAAATGGCCAGCACGGCAAAGACGGTTGAAATCAGCCGTGGAAACAGAAAGGCCTCAGCCGGTTGTTGTGTATAGCTCAGGTATGTGACCCACAGGCCCACTACCACAACGCAGCCAGATGCGACGATATGCTGGACACGCGGCAGATTGATGTCGCTCATACCATGATCTCCTCTTTCGAGACATATCGACGATTGCGGACCTCCATCCATGCGGAATAAGCGATGGATGCAATCACGGCGGCGATCAGGAACAGGTTCAGCGGACCGCCCAGGAAATAAGGCCCCAGCCCATCGGTGGCATTGGCAATCATCGACCCTTGGATAAAGTTGGATTCAGCAATCGGACCAAGGATCAGACCCAGCACCAGAGGGGCCGCCGAAAAGCCGAACCGCTCAAGAAAATACATCATGATGCCCAAGGCCGCCATGACATAGACATCGCCCATGCTGGACTGCACCGAATAGCTGCCAAAGAGCGCAAGCCCCAGAACGACCGCCGCCATCAGCGACTGCGGCACCTGAGCGACACGCGCCGCAAATCCCGCAACATAAAGGCCAAAGATGCACATCAGCACCTGCCCGATCAGCATCGAATTGATGAAGGTCCACGCGACATCGGGGTGATTGTCAAAAAGGTCCGATCCGGGGAAAATCCCATGGATCAGCAGACCGCCCAAAAGCACCGCAGCGGTGGGTGAGCCGGGAATAGACAAGGTCAACAGTGGCACGAGTGAGGGGCCGACCATTGCATTGTTGGCAGATTCAGCCGCAATCACGCCTTCGGGGTGGCCCTTGCCGAATTTCTCACGCTCCGGCGAAAACTTCTTGGCCTGATCATAGGCAACCAGCCCGGCGATCTGCCCGCCGACGCCGGGGATCAGGCCGATGATCGACCCCGTGGACATGCCGATGAACATCGCACGCGGGTATTTCAACAAGGCGCGCATGGCCTCTACTACGGAATGCTTTTGCACTTGCAGCACTTCGGTGCCGTCATCCCGCCGCCCCTTTGCAAACATGGTAATGACCTGCGGGATCGCGAAAAGCCCGATCAGCGCGGCGATAATGTTAATCCCGCCCCCAAGCGCATCATGAAAAATAAAGCGCTGCGCGCCCATGATATCGTCAAACCCGATGGTCGCCAGCCACAGGCCAATACAGCCCGACAACAGTCCTTTGACCACGGATTTACTGTCGAGCGTGCCGATGACAGTGACCCCCAGAATGGCCAGCCAGAACAGATGCGAAGGCCCGAACGCCAGGGCCCATTTGGCCAGAACGGGCGTGAGAAAGATCAACAGCAGGACCCCGAAAATGCCCCCCACTGCAGAAGACAGAAAACTAAGTTGCAGGGCTTTGGTCCCCTCACCATTCTGCGCCATCGTGTGGCCGTCCAGCGTGGTGGCAATATTGGCAGGTGCGCCGGGAATCTTGAGCAAGATCGCCGAAACTGCCCCGCCTGCAACGGTTGATGTATAGGCTGCGCCCAGCAAAATCAGACCCTGCGTCGCGTCCAGTTGAAAGGTGAAGGGGATCAGCAAGGCAACGGCCATGGTCGGGGACAAACCCGGCGTGGCCCCAAGCACAAGCCCGCCAATCGTGCCCAAGAGTAACAACGCAAAGTTGACCGGCGTGAATACATCACCGAAATAATAGATAAACTCCATTCAGGCCCCCTCCCGTCAGGACGTTCTTGACCTTTCAGGCTAAGGCATGAAAATAGTTTTGCAAATGTTTTCATAAAATGCATGAATTAGGCACTGTATATGACTGATAAAAAATCAAAAAATGCTGACATTGTGGCGGTTGCAAATGCCGCGAAGGTCTCGATTTCCACTGTGTCGCGCAGCTTCAATCACCCCGGGTTAGTCAATCCTGCGACTCGTAAAAAGATCGACCGCGCGGTGCGCAAACTGGGCTATATCCGCAACCGGGCCGCGCAGACCATGCATGGCATTCGCAGTGGCACAATAGGGCTTGTACTGCCGACCATCGACAATACGATTTTCGCCGAAGTGATACAGGCTTTTTCCGAAAGCGTGGATGCGCACGGGTTCACGATCCTTGTCGCGTCCCATGGCTATGATCTCGAACGCGAATATGCGGTGCTGCGCAAGTTTCTGGAACACCGCGTGGATGGCGTTGCCCTGATTGGGCTGGATCACAGCGACGAAACCTACCAATTGATCAACAGTCAGGCCATTCCGGCGATCACCATTTGGAACTATGATGCGGCCTCCCGGCTTTCCTGCGTTGGGGCGGACAATTGGCAGGCGGGCCGTTTGGCAGCACAGCACCTCATCGATCTGGGGCATCGCGAAATCGCCGTGGTTTTCCCCCCTGTTGCCGGTAATGACCGGGCGCGCGCCAGACATGACGGCGCGCTTTCGGTCCTGTCCCTGCACTGTTCCGACCTGCCCCCGTCCTGGACCCAACAGGCGCGTTATAGCATCGCCGATGGCAAGGACGCCGTGATCAATCTGCTGTCTGCCGACAGACGCCCCACGGCCATTTTATGTGGCAATGACGTCTTGGCCGTGGGGGCCATCCATGCGGCACGACGCCTGAACCTAAGTGTTCCAGAGGATTTGTCGGTCATCGGAATAGGCGATTTCAAAGGGTCAAAAGAAATGGAACCGGCCTTGACCACCATCAGCCTGCCCGCGCGCACAATCGGGCAGATTGCAGGCGAACAACTGGCCCAATCCATCATCCAGGAAGACCGCCAGATCCGCCGCACGGATTGTGCTATTTCGCTGGCAAAGCGTGACACATGTCAGGTCTGTACGACCTAGCAGCGTTTCAAAAACCCACGCACATCAGGCGCGCCCGATCCTCGGCCAATCCCATGGACAGCAGCACAGGATCCGTGCGCTGGCGGGTTTGGAAGTCTTCCTTGCTGATCAGACCCTGCCACTCGATCGAGATCAGCGCTTGCGCGACCGCCCCGCCCAGCGTGGTGCCCGGACCTGTGATGATAAAGACGTCAGGGGCAAATGTACGGGCTGCAACTGTGATTGCGCGGGTGAAATCGTAGGGGGCTACCACCTGATGGCCAAGGGTATAATCGCGAAGGTCTTCTGTTGTGCACGACTTTGGATACCAGACTGCCCCCCGCCCATCGATGATCGGACGCTGCGGCGGCTGGAAAAGTGCCGCGCTGAGGGCTGCGCGCCCCTGCGCCGCGACAGGTTCCTGCAGGGCGGTATGAAACGCGGCGTGATTTGGAAGCCGCATCGGATAACGCCCCTGCACAGGTGTAACACTTTGTTCAAATGCGGACAGACCGGCTTCATTCCCTGCGACGACCAGCATACCGCCGAGGTGGATGGAGACCGCAAGACTGTGATCAGGGCGCCGCCCGATCTGCGCGACCTGCTCCAGCAACGTGTCACGCAGCCCCGGTATCTGCTGCCAATTCTCATCCACAAATGGATAGAGACACTGCCCGCCGATCATGCTGTCTTGCATCAGCGTGCCCATCGTGTTGACAATCCTGAACGCATCGACTGGTTTCGCGGCCCCCGCAACGGCCAGTGCCGAATACCACCCCATCGAATTTCCGGTCACACCGACCACTTCGATCTGCTCCGGTATTTTCTGCGCATCCAGAAACGACGCGGTATAAATCAGGGCCGAGGCGTGATCGCCCCGTGTGTGAAGGGCCTGCTGATAGCGCGCAGCACCATCGAGGTCGGCCAGCGTCTGCTGTCCCAGCGCGGTCCTTTCGCGGTCAAACGCCGCGAGGTGGTCCAAGGCATCGCTGTGATGGCGCGCAAGATATCCCAGTTCGCTTTTCGTATAGGTGCCGCGACCGGGGCAAATCACAACTGCGGTTTTGCTCATGATGCACCCTGCGCCAGTCCGAGTGCCGCAGACACGATACCCTCGACCGAGGGAAGCGTCGCCGCATAGGCAGGCCCGGTTGCGATAAAACAATCCTCTGCGGTGAGGCGCGCCACCCGGGTCCGCCCCGCTTCGGTAAAAAGGCTCAGCAAAGCCTCGGACTGACTGCCCGTGCGGCGGCACTCATCGACGATCAGCACCGAAGCACAGTCCTGCGTGGCCGCAAGGATCGCAGCATCGGGCTGCGGAGCCAGCCAGCGGATATCAATCACGCGGGTCCCAACACCCTTTTCTGCCAACACCTTGGCCGCTTTTTCGGACAGATACCGCCCGTTGCCATAGGAAACCAGCGCGATATCCGTGCCATCCCCAACCACGCCCACATCGCCAAGATCGATCCGCTGATCCGGTGCGGGGTAGTGGTGCAGCCATCCGCCGTCGCCCGCTACGTGCAGATCGCGCATCGGGTAAAGCGCGATCGGCTCGATAAAGACCACCACGCGCTGTTCTTCGCGCGCCAGCCGCACCGCTTCGCGCAGCATCATCGCCGCATCCGCCCCATTGGACGGACATGCGATCACAAGCCCCGGAATGTCGCGCAGAACGGCAAGGCTGTTGTCGTTGTGAAAATGTCCGCCAAATCCCTTTTGATACCCCAACCCCGCAATCCGCAGCACCATCGGGTTGGTAAACTGACCATCCGAGAAAAAACTGAGCGTCGCAGCCTCACCACGTAGTTGATCCTCGGCATTGTGCAGATAGGCGAGGAACTGGATTTCCGGGATCGGAACAAAACCGTTGTGCGCCAGTCCCAACGCGAGGCCCAGAATGGATTGTTCATCCAACAGCGTATCAATAACCCGGTCCGGGCCAAATCGCGCCTGCAGCTTTTGCGTCGCACCGTAAACGCCGCCCTTGCGACCGACATCTTCGCCAGCAACGATAACCTCGCCGTGCTCAAGCATCAGATCAGCCAGCGCCCAGCTGATCAGCCGCCCCATGGGCTGTGGCTCTGCCATGGCGCGCAAGTCACTACCGAAAAGCGCGTCGCGTTCGCTGGCATCCGGCCCGTTGCTGGGCACGACCTGCCGCGCTGGCGGGATCAGGCTGGCGGCGACGTCTTCGCTGGTTTTCAGGCGCGGTCGCGTCACCGCTTGTGCGGCTAGTCGCGTGCATTGTGTGCCCGCGTTTTGATAGATTTCCAAGGCTTCTTGGGGCGCGCAGGCCTGCCGTTCGTGCATCAGCCGGACACTGTGCAACAAGGGGTCATTGGCTTCATCCGCCGCAATGGCCTGTGGGCTGCGATAGGTCGCCTCAACATCTGACCCTGCATGACCATAAAGACGAATAGTGCGCAGATGCAAAAACGCAGGCTTGCGATGGCGCCGCACATATGCCGCCGCAGCCCCCGCAACAGCGAGGGTTTCAGTCATATCGAGACCATTGCAGGCAAAGTAGCGCAGGCCCGGACGGTGCGCCAAATTGGCCGCAATCCACCCCTCAGGCGTTGGGGTCGAAATGCCGATGCCATTGTCTTCACAGACCAGCAGCAGTGGCATGGGCACCGATTGATAACTGCTCCAGCAGGCCGCGTTGATTGCGCCCTGCGCCGTGGAATGATTGGCTGATGCATCGCCAAATGAACACATGACCACAGCATCATGGGGCAGCGTGGACTGGTCAGGTTTCAGGCGACGCGCCAGACCAATCGAATAGGCGGCCCCCACCGCCTTGGGCATATGGCTTGCAATCGTCGAGGTCTGCGGCGGGATGTTGAGCGCCTTGGACCCCAGGACCTTGTGCCGCCCGCCTGAGATCGGATCATCGCGCGACGCGGCAAAGCTCAGCAGGATATCCCATGCGGGCGTCTGTCCCGGCACCTGTGCCGCGCGTTGGATCTGAAAAGCGGCGTCGCGGTAATGCAAAAAGGCCATATCTGTCGGGCGCAGGCTTTCAGCAACCGCCGCCATGCCCTCATGCCCGCTGGAGCCGATGGTGTAATACCCCTGCCCCGCCTTTTGCATTGCGCGGCTCGTCCGATCAAGCTGGCGCGACAGACATTGCGCGCGGAAAACCTCAACCATTTTTTCCTGCGGCACATCACGCCGCGCGGCGGACCCATCCGGAAAATCATGCGCCGCGACGCGTTTCAGAAAGTTCTCGTGAACGATCCCAGCACGATCCATTTTCGTCGTCCTCAGTTCCGGCTACAGGCACTCATTTTGCCGGTTGGACGGTGCTGGGATTCGGGGCAATTGTCCATGCACATTGCGCGCCAATAACAGCACTGCATTGCTGCCATGATGTCAATCAGCCGTCGCGCCGACACCTTTCAAAGCGACCAAAGCCGTTTTGGCCAATTCGATCCCACGCTCAATGTTCAGATCTTCAAACATACGGCGTGTGACCGCGTAGGCCTGCGCAGCTTCCTTATGTTCGCCTTTAGCAGCAAGGACATGCCCATTGACCAGATAGGACCATGCCAGATCACATTTGCACTGACGTTCTGTCTGGATTTGGATGGCCGAGGTGATCGACGCCTGCGCGGCAGAAATATCCGGCGTACTGCTCGCGATCTGCACCTCGGTGGCCACGCGCAACGCGATGGATCGCGGCCAGGTTTCGCCGCTTTCGGTGGCCGTCACGACCGCCGCCTCACTGAGCCGCATTGCCGTATTGATGTCACCCTTGGACAAAAGCGCCTTCGCCAGAAAAGCCTCAAACGCGCCGCGGTGAAATGAGGTGCCCAGGGTGGCCCCCAGTTCAAGGCATTGTTCCAGATGATTGCGCGCAGCGACGATTTCTCCTGCGACAAGGCAGGCTTCTCCGCGCCATCCCAAGGTCAGGTATTTGCGGAACACATCACCCGATTGTTCGCAGATATAGAGGCTTTGTTCAAAATCAGGCGTGGCGTCTGACAGATGGCCGAACCATCCGTTCACCAGCCCGCGAAACATCAGACAGGCCGCTTCTGTCGGCAGATGTGCAACCTCACGTGCCAGCGCCACACCGTGATTGGCCGCATCCATCGCTTGCTGGTATTGACCATGTTGTGCGAGCGCAAAGGCCAGAACACCCGCAACGGCCGCTTCCTCAAGGTGGTCGCCTACATCGTGCATCTGGCGCACGCTTTGCGAGGCATAGTTGATCGCCGCCACGGGCTCTCCGAGCAGGCAATGTACACGCGCCAGCAGGTTGACGGGTCCGGTCTTCATCCGCTCGTCGGTATCACTCAGCTGTTCGGCCAGTTCCAGTGCCTGACGGGCCAGATCAGCCGCCAGCGCAAACCGGCCCAGCACATAATACGTCCGACCCGTCCAATACTGTATCTGACACAAACGGATCTTGTGGTCTATTTTCTCAGCCAGCGTTCGCGCCATGCCAAGATTGCCAAGGTTGCGCTCGAATTGGTCGCGTGACGAGGCGACATTCGCAAGTTTCAGGATCGCACGGATTTGCAGCTTCGCGGACAATTCGTCCGACGGAATGGATTTGGCCATATCCAATGCGGACTGGTAATGCGCGGAGGCCTCGGTTGACGCATAGCGCGCCGCCGCCGCATCCCCGGCGCGAAAACTGAAGGGGATCGCTTTTTCCACATCACCCGCAGCCTTGTAATGATAGGATAAAACTTCCGGGCTGCGCTCGCTCACCTGCGGGAACCGCCCCTCCAGAACCTCCGCGATGTCCAGATGAAGCTGGCGCCGCTTGCTGTGCAGCAGGCCTTGATAGGCCGCATCCTTGATCAGCGCATGTTTAAATTCATAGACGACCTCGGGGGCCAACCCGCGCCGATAGAGCAGTTCCGAATCCACAAGGCGCGTCAACGCGACATCCAGCGCATCCTCGCTCTTTTGTGTCACCGCCAAAAGCAGCGCGTGGCCAAAGGTGCGCCCCAGCACCGACGCAAGCTGTGCTGCCTCTTTCGCCGATCCGAGGTGATCCAGACGCGCCATCAACGAATCCTGCAACGAATCCGGGATGGCCGTCGCCCCGAGCGGCCCCGTCAATTCATACCGCCCGTTCACGAGCTTGAGCAGGTCCATCTCGAGAACCAGCTTGGTCAATTCCTCGATGAACAGCGGCACGCCGTCCGTTTTTGAACAGATATGATCCAGCACCTCATCAGGCAGCGGCCGACCGCCCGTCACCCCTTCGATCAACTCGATGCTCTCAGGACGGCTGAGGTGGCGCAAACGCAACACCGTCAAATGCGGCTGCTTGCTCCAGAGCGGTTCGAAATCAGCACGGAACGCGGGGACAACCAGAATTCGGGACGTGCGCACATGCTCGACCAAAAGCCCCAGAAACTCGCGGGTTGAATGATCCGCCCATTGCAGGTCTTCGACAAGGATCAGCAACGGAGTTTTTTCGGACAGCGCCTTGGCAACGGACACAAGCGCTTTGAGTGTTTGTTTTTTCTGGTCCTCAAGCGTCAGAACCGGAGTGTTGTATCGCCCTGCGGCGGGCAAACTAAGCATCGCGGCCAGCAAGGAGCCGTACTCCGCCACGTCAAACCCCAGCTCGGCCAGATACGCGTCCAACTTGTCCAGCATGGCCGTAGGCGCGTTATCCGCCTCAGATTGAAGGGTGCGTTCAAAGAAATCAATCACGGGGTGGAACGGCGTGTCCTGCCTGTAATTCGAACAGACAAAACTGATCGCCGTGCAATTCTGGGCCAGCACCTGCATCTGAAAATGCTGCAAAACGCGTGACTTACCGACGCCCGGCTCGCCTGACACAAGAACGATCTGCCCGTCGCCGCCCTTGGCCTGATCCCACCTGTTCACAAGCAGGCTCAGTTCTTCTTTGCGCCCCGCCATTGGGGTCAGACCCCGCTGCAATTTTGCTTCAAAACTGCTGCGCGCCTCGGTACTTTCGCAGACGCGGAAAACTTCGATCGGGTCTGAAACGCCCTTGAGAGACTGCGCACCAAGCGGCTCGCAGATAAAAAGACCCTCAATCAGGCGGTGGGTGCGCCGGCCGATCACGACGGTGCCGGGTTCCGCGAGGGACTGCAAGCGGGCCGCAATATTGGGTGTGTCCCCCACAATCGCCATCTTTTCGCGCTGCTCACCGGCACCAATATCGGCGGCAACGACTAGCCCCGTATTCACCCCGATCCGCACATTCAGGCAGACGTCAGGTGCGGAGAAATCCTTGTTCAGCGCTTCAACAGCGGAAATGATGGCAAGACCTGCGCGGATCGCCCGCTGCGGGTCATCTTCATGCGCTTGCGGGTATCCGAAGTAGATCAGCAGCCCGTCACCCATGAAATTTCCGATGAAACCGCCGAATTGTTCGACGACTTCGGCACAGGCCACACGGTAGGCTGTCAGCAAGCCGGTCATCTCTTCGGGGTCCAACTGCTCCGAAATAACTGTCGAGCCAACGAGGTCGCAGAACATCACCGTAAGCTGGCGGCGGTCCCCTTCGAAGGCGTATGGTTTGGCCGGATCAACAGGGGATTGTCGGCGGGCTGGAACAGGCGCAGAATTACTCTGCACGATCGCAACACCGCAGCCCCCACAAAAGGCATCATCAGGTTCATTGGAGAACCCACAAGAGGCACAGGCAACCGGAAGCGCGGTTCCGCAACTGCTGCAAAAACGCCGTCCCGCACGATTTGCGGTGTCGCAATTCAGACATTCAATACTCATGCGTCCGTTCCCTTGGCGGCGCTTGATCGCACCTTTTTATACTCAACGGTTCTCCCCTATATCCCTTAGGGTAGCAAAGCGCGCTCTATTTGTCTTTGCTTGCCGTCGATTGTTTTTTAGCGTTTTTTTCCGGCCCATAGGATTGCTCGAACATCTGCGCCGCATATGAGAATGCGGTGATCAGGTCCTTGTCGTTTTCCTTGCCTTCAGCCTTGGCCAGTTTCTCGAACTGCTTTTTCAGTTCCGACCCTTTGGCCGGGGCGGCGCTCTTCTTGGCAGTTTTGACGATATCCATCATCTCCTTGCCCATCCCTTTTTTCGCAATCGTCTCAATGGTGTTCTTGGGTGTCTTTACGTTGGTGGCCTCGAGCTTGGCTTTGTGCGTCTGTGCAAATTCCGTTCCGGTCTTATACCCGATGTCAAACAATGTGGACATGTTTGAGTAGGACCAGTCCAGCACCTTGGGCCATTGCTCTTCGGAGATATTGTCACGAAACGGCATGCGCAAAACATCGATCCCTTCAAGCTGGGAGCCCGTGGTTTCATAATTTGCCGAATCCATTTCAGCGATCCGCGTCAGTGGGTTGATGATGGAATGCACCCATGCATCATAAAGGTTGTCAGGCTCGGCAATCAGCTTTCTCTGGCCCAGGATATCGAAATAGATAACCGTATCCACAAGATTGCGGCTCATCACATAGCCCGGGCTAAAGGCCAGTGTGTCAAAGGCCGATCCTTCAAGATATGTTTTGCCGTCCATTTTATAGGGCGCATAAATTAAGGGCATCGCCAAGGCCGCCTTGAAATGGTCGGATGTAATTTCCTCCTTGGCAAATGTCACTTCTGCTTCGTCTTCGATGCAGTAGGCAGACATCAGAAACTCGCCATCAAAATCAGTAAGCTTGTCAAAATCCACGACCAGATCAATCCATGGCGGTGGCTGGCACATCCCGTTTTGTTTGGGGTTCATATCGCTTGGACAAAAGGCCGCGACCCAGAATTGCGTGATATCCGACATGAAACGCTGCGCTTCGTTCTCGCGTGGCATGGCCGCCAACCATGTCTGATGGAATTTCGTATAGGCCTCGGCCATGGGACCGGCCTTGTGGAAGATTTTGTAATTGACCGGGAACATATTGTAGATGCTGTCGTGCACACCCATTTCGCGGGTTGCCTGCAACGTTTCCTTGCGCGTACCGTTTCTTGGTGCCGCATACAGCAACCCGATCAGCATCCCCGCGCCGGTTGTTGAAACCACGTCAAATTCGATGCCTGCATCATCCAGCGCCAATAGAGCACCCGACATCAACGGAAGGTTGGGCGCACCGCCCCCCAAGACAAGTCCAATAGCCATCTAAAATATCCCCAATATGCTTGGCGCAATCGTTCCGTCATGCGTGTCTCCCTGTCAAGCCCGCGCACTGTGTGACAAGTGCTGCCTAAACAAGCGCCATTGCCTGCACAGCAACTGCGCCCCACCGCCGCCGTACGTTCAATACTTGACCATAGCGGCGCAGCTACCTACTCATTCAGGTGTGTTTTTGTGCCACCGGTCAGGGTAACACGTGTTCCGTTGGCCTGCATAATGGGCCGGGTGATAGGCTGAAGCAAAAAAAATTGGATCAGCGCTTAAAAATGAGGCGCTTGGATCTTAAAAACGGGAGTTATCGATGAAATTCAAGACATTCACAGCCGGACTATGTCTGTCAGCGGGTATGACAGCAGGTGCCGCCTATGCTGACTGCGGTGCCGTTTCGATCACGGAAATGGACTGGGCGTCTGCCTCCGTGGTCACATCAGTTGCCAGTTTTTTGATGACCCAAGGCTATAGCTGCGATGTAACTGTCGTGCCCACAACAACGGTGCCGGCGATGACATCCGTCGCGGAAACCGGCCAGCCGGATATCCTGACCGAACTCTGGACAAGCTACACCGAAGTCTATGAGGAACTGGTTGCTGAGGGCAAACTTGTTGAAGTGTCCAAGGTGCTGTCTGATGGTGGTGTCGAGGCATGGTGGATCCCGCAGTACCTTGCGGACGCGCATCCCGAACTGAAAACCCTTGACGGTATCAAAGCCAACCCAGACCTCGTTGGCGGGCTTTTTCATGACTGCCCGTCGGGTTGGGGCTGTGACATCACGAACAACAACAATTTCAAGGCGTCCGGTCTGGCCGATGCAGGGGTTGAAAGATTTCAACACGGCTCTGGTGAGACGCTCGCCACGGCCATTGCAGCCGCATACGAAGCGGGAGAGCCTTGGTTTGGATACTATTGGGCGCCCACATCCGTGCTTGGGAAATACCCGATGGTTCAGGTTGAAATGCCTGCCTACGATGAGGCCACGCACACCTGCAACGGGCTGGAAGATTGCGCGACACCCGGCCTCTCCGCCTACCCCACATCGAATGTTGTGACAGCGGTTACCACGACCTTTTCGGAACGCGAACCAGATGTCGCGGAAATGCTCAGCAAGATGAGCTTTACCAATGCGCAGATGGGCGAAGTGCTGGCATGGCAGGAAACAAACAACGCCTCAAACGAAGAGGCCGCCGTCTATTTCCTGACCACGCATAAAGACACATGGGCTGCGTGGCTCAACGACGATGCCAAGGCAAATCTGAGCGCCATTTTGCAATAAGCTTGCACCATCAAAAGACAGTGCAGCGCTCTGAGAACGGGCGCTGCACATTGAAACAAAAGGGCATTTAATGGCGTATTACGACGGTCTCTTTGATACATTGGGTCTGCGCGCGTGGTGCGATCAAAGCGTCGAAACCGCGCCCACGTCGATGCAGGCATTGCTTGGCCAGTTGGGCGGTGACGACACAGAGCGGTCATTTGGCAGCATCCCCTTTCCCTCTCTCGATACGCTGCATGAGTCCTGCACGCAGATCCCGCAAACCCGCGACATGACCGCAGGTGTCGAAAACGCCTTTCTGGCCGCACGCGAAAGCCTCAAACTGGTGCTGGACCCGATCACGCAACCGCTGTCGTGGATGCTTGATGGTGCCTTGTGGCTGTTCACGACGACGCCGTGGTTTATCATCGTGCCCCTGCTTGTGGCCCTGACGTGGTACGTCGCGCGATCCATCGGCGTCACCGTTTTCGTTGCCATGTCGTTCTTGTTTCTGGGGCTGATTGATCATCTGGATGTGGCGTTGGAAACCCTGTCGATCATCTTTGTCTGTACCGGGCTGTCGGTTGCCTTGGGCGTGCCGATAGGAATTGCCATGTCGCGCTCCAACACCCTGCAACGCATCGTCGTGCCGATCCTTGATCTGCTGCAAACCTTGCCGACATTCGTCTATCTTATTCCGCTGATCTTTCTGTTTTCCGTCACAGAATCAAAGCTCTACGGGATCGCAATTATCCTTTACGCCATCGTCCCGGTCATCCGCCTCACCGACCTTGGCATCCGGCTCGTCGACCCTGACGTAATTGAAGCCGCAGACGCCTTTGGCATGACAAAACACCAGAAACTCTGGGGGGTGCAATTGCCACTGGCGCTGCCCAATATCATGGCGGGCGTCAATCAGACCATCATGATGAGCCTTGCAATGGTTGTGATCGCGTCGCTTGTCTCTGCCCCCGGTCTTGGGGTGCTGGTGCTGCGTGGCATCCGCAATCTGGAACTGGGCGTCGGTATTGTGGCAGGCTTTGGCATCGTGTTGCTGGCCGTGATCCTTGATCGCGCCTCAAAAGCGGCGCTCGGTCGTATCGACAAGAACAAGAATGCGCATTGAGACCGGTGAAATGAAGCCTGAACCCAAAGTCATATTGCGCGGTGTTTACAAGATATTTGGCCCGCGCAGCACGCAGATGATGACGCAGGTCCGCAATGGTCTGGACAAGGAAACCCTGCTGGCAGATCACGGTCATGTTCTGGGGCTACAGGATATCAATGTGGACATGCAAGCGGGCGAAATCACCGTCGTCATGGGGCTGTCAGGGTCGGGGAAAAGCACGCTGATCCGGCATCTCAATCGCCTGATCGACCCAACCGCTGGCGAAATCCTTGTGGATGGCGAGGATGTCACCAAGCTCAGCGACAGTGACCTGCGGGCATTGCGCCAGACGAAAATGGCGATGGTCTTTCAGAAGTTTGCCCTGTTGCCGCACCGCACGGTTTTGCAAAACGCCGCCACGGCCCTCGCGGTTCAGGGCGCGGATCGTGCGACGCAGGACAAAGAGGCACGGCGCTGGCTCACGCGTGTGGGCTTGGGGGGGTATGAGGACCGGTATCCGTCGCAACTTTCGGGGGGCATGCAACAACGGGTGGGCATTGCGCGCGCACTGACTGCCGGGACGGACATCATGCTGATGGATGAGGCGTTTTCCGCGCTGGACCCGCTGATCCGGACGGACATGCAGGATTTGCTGCTCGAACTACAGGTCGAGCTGAAAAAGACGATCGTCTTTATCACGCACGACCTTGATGAAGCTCTGAAACTGGCGGACCATCTCGTGATCCTCAAGGATGGCGCTGTCATCCAACAGGGCGAGCCGCAAGGCATCCTGCTGAATCCTGCCGACCCTTACATCGAAGACTTCGTCAGCGACATCAACCGCGCCCGCGTCCTGCGTGTCCGCTCGGTCATGAAACCGCTCACCGATATGCCCTTTGCCGGTGATGTTGCGGCGGATGATACGCTGGAGCATCTGATCGCGCGGTCCGGGGGGGACACCACCCTCTCGTATCGGGTGATGCAGGATGGCGTTCCGGTTGGTATTCTGGACATGAAAGAACTGGTCAGGGCACTGGTGCCCCGCGTGTCCACTCAGGCCTGATCTGCGCCTTTAACATATTCAGCAACAGCCCCGGCTGCGCCCTTCGACACCAGCGTTTCATATGCATTGCACACTGCCTGTCTGAAATCCGGGTTTGAAGAGAGCTCATCATCAAAGACATCACGGACCCCAAGCAGCGCGTCCACTTTTCCGGATGATGTTTCAGCACTGTCCGAGGCCGCTTTCACTGCTTTGGCCAAGGGATCGCGCACATCTATCGCTGCGCCTTTTTCATCCACGCCCCCGACATACCGCATCCAACCCGCCACGGCGAGGCACAGCCCATGCGGCGCGCGCCCTGCCCTGTACCCGTCCGCAATGGTGCCAAGAATACGTTGAGGCAGCTTTTGTGAGCCATCCATTGCGATCTGCCAAGTCAGATGCCGGATTGCAGGGTTTTGATATCGCGCGAGCAATGCTGCCACATAGGCCTGCAAGTCTTCACCTTCGGGCACGGGCACGGTTGGAAGGATCTCATCATGCCAGAGCGTGTTGCACAATGAGGCAAAGGACGCATCAGCCACGGTTTCGGCAATTGTTTCATAGCCTGCCAAATAGCCCAGATATGCCAGCGTCGAATGGGTGCCATTAAGGCACCTCAGCTTCATCGCTTCATGCGCGGTGACGGAGCCCACAAATTGCGCTCCCGCTTTTTCCCACGCCGGTCTGAGACCATCAACGAAGTCGTCTTCAATCACCCACTGGCGAAACCCTTCATGCCGCACGAGCGCCGCATCATAGTAACCGCTGCGCGCCGCCAGCGCGTCAATGTCACCTTGTGTCGTTGCCGGGGTGATCCGGTCGACCATCGTGGATGGAAAACGTGCATGTTCTGATATCCATGCGGCCAGTTCGGGATCACGTTTCTGCGCAAACTCAAGAATGATACGCCGTGTCGTCGCCCCATTTTCCGGCAGGTTGTCACAGCTCAACACGGTGAACGGTCTGACATTCGCCTGTTTGCGCCGTGCCAGCGCCTCAACGATCAGGCCGGGCGCGGTTTTGGAAGCCGCCGGAGTGTTCAGATCATGTTGCACATCCGGGTTTTCCACGTTCAAACCACCTGAGGTCGGATGACGGCAATATCCTTTTTCTGTGATTGTGAGGGAAACTACTTTAACCTCGTCTTGCGCCATCGCGTTCAACACCGCCTCCGGGTTCTGCGGCGCAACCATGACGCCCGAAATGGCATTCACGACACGCGCGGTCTCTCCCTCAGGCCCCATTGCAACGGATGTATAGACGCAGCCCTGCGGCTCAAGTTCCTGCTGTGCGCGCGCGCTTTGCAAGCTCACGGCAAGGATGCCCCAATCGCCCCCGTCGATGGCCATCGCCTCATCCGTGTAGATGGCGTTGAAAGCACGAAAGAAAGCGCCGGGGCCGAGGTGCACCATACCAATGACAGGGGCATCGGTCTGGCGCTGCAAACGCGGGAAATTACTCACAATCTATACGCCTCTTTTGCCAAACGATAAGACAGGTCATGCGCCAGTTCAAAGGCTTCGGCCTCGCTTAACCGGCCGGTTCGCACCAGCGTCGCAAGGTAGGCGCAGTCCGAGCGGCGCGCCACATCATGACGCGCCGGGATCGAGCAGAAGGCCCGCGTATCATCATTAAAGCCCGCCGTGTTATAGAACCCGCAGGTTTCGGTTGTGGCTTCTCGGAACTTTTTGATGCCTTCATAGCTGTCAAAAAACCACCAGGGCGGCCCGAGTTTCAACGCCGGATAAGCCCCCGCAAGCGGGGCAAGTTCGCGCCCGTATGTGGTCTCATCCAATGTGAACAGGATAACATTCAGCGCAGGCTCCATACCAACCGCATCCAGCAAGGGGCGCAGATCCTGCACGTAATCCGTCCGACCGGGGATATCGAACCCTTTGTCACGGCCAAAGCGCGCGAACATCTGTGCGCTGTGATTTCGCCGTGATCCCGGATGGATTTGCAACACAAGACCATCTTCAAGGCTCATCCGCGCCATCTCGGTCAACATATGGCCGCGGAACACATCCTCCTCTTCTGGGGAACAGGTGCCGCGCAAAGCTTTTTGAAACAAATCCGCCGCCTCGGCCTGCGACAGATCGGCCGTGCGTGCCGAGGGATGCCCATGATCTGATGCCGTCGCCCCGAAGGATTTGAAAAAAGCCCGGCGCGCCGCATGCGCGTTCAGATAGCCCTGCCAGCTGCTGGTATCCTCGCCGGTCAACGCACCCAGTTGGGCCACGTTTTCCGCAAATCCTTCAAAACTGGGATCGACCACCGCATCCGGTCTGTAGGTCGTTACAACCCGGCCCGACCAGCCGCTTTCGCGGATTTGGCGATGCCAGCGCAGGCCATCCAGCGCCCCTTCGGTGGTGGCGAGCATTTCAACATTGAAGTCTTCAAAAAGGGCGCGCGGCAGAAACGCATCTGTCTGCAGCATCGCTTCAATATGATCGTAACAGGCATCTGCTGTCTCAGCACTCAGGGGCGTGTTCAGACCAAACACATGCTCAAACGAGTGGTTGAGCCACATCGCCGAAGGGGTGCCCCGAAAGAGATGGAAATGCTGCGCAAACAAGCGCCATATCTTGCGCGAATCCGTTTCGACCTGCCCTGCGTCAACACGCGGTATTCCCAGATCTTCGGGCGCGACACCCTGACTGATCAACATGCGAAAAACGTAATGATCCGGAATAACGAACAAAGCCGCGGGGTTTTCAAATCGCGCGTTTTCAGCGAACCAGCGCGGATCACAATGACCATGCGGGCTGATGATCGGCAGATCACACACCGACGTGTGGAGATCGCGCGCCAAGGCCCGTGCTGATGGCTCAATCGGAAACAGGCGATCCGGGTCTGTCAGGCTCATGGGTTGGTCCTCAATAGGTTTAACGCGGCAGTGATAGGTCAGTTTGCAGACTTTAGAAAGAGTCCTTGCTGTCTGCCAAAGACTGGAAAAAATACCTTTGGAAAATGATGATCAAAATGAGCGGCGGCACGAGCGTCAGGACAGCGAGCGCCATGCCGGGGCCACTCTCCAATCCGATGAGGCGGATGCCGCGCACAACGGTATAGGTGGTTTCATCCGTGCTGAGCATCAGCGGCCAGAGGTATTGATGCCAGCCGATCATGAAGGACACCACGAAAATCGCCCCGCCCCGACGGCCTGCCAACGGTACGATGAAATCGCGGAAGAACAACACAGGCCCTGCGCCATCCAGCTTGGCCGCCTCAAGGTATTCATTCGGGAAAGACAGCAACAACTGACGAAAAAACAAAGTACCCAAAGCCAGCGCAAGCGCGGGCAGGATCATGCCCAGTTGTGTGTTGACCAACCCCAGCATAGCGGCCACCTGAAAGGTCGTCACAAAGCGGCTTTCCAAAGGCAGCAGCAGCGTGGCCATTGTAAGCCAGAACAAAAAGCCCGCCAAAGGCAGTCGGAAATACACCAATGCGTAGGCTGCAAATAACGAGAACACCGTTGTCAGGCTGGCAAGCCCCGTCGCCACGATCAAGGAATTCTTGAGCATCGCGATCGCGCTGATCTGATCGGTAAATCCTGCCTTGAGGCTGATCACTTCGGTATAGTTTTGCGGTGCGTCAAAACCCGGTACCACATGCAACCCACCGACATTAAGCTCAAGACTGCTGTGGGTGGACGCGACAAACAGCAGGAACATCGGCAGGATCATAAATCCTGTGCCTGCAATCAAAATAAGATGGTCGAATGCCATCCGCCGCGCGCTGGTGCCGTGAACCATCAGATGGTCATTTGAGCCGCTCACCCGTGTCAGTCCGGAAAACAAAAGCGACATCAGCATCGAATCGCAATTTCAGCTTATCATCCGCTTTGGGCAACAGGGTTTGCGAACCCTTGAGGCAGATTTCCTGCGGCTCCCCTTCGGCTGAGGTTACGCCGTCGATGGTCCCATAGATCAGGTTTTCGCCGCCATGCTGCTCGACAATGTCGACATTCATGGTGACCTGTCCCTCCGGGTCAATTGTCATGACGTCCGGGCGCACACCGAGCATCAGATCCGTGCCCGTCGGCAGGTCGGAAAAGCCGGTTATTCTCAGATCGCCATTCACAATCGCCGTGCCATCGAACGTCACCGGGATCAGGTTGATCTGCGGCGCGCCAATGAAAGAGGCCACAAACAAGGTGCGCGGATTTGCATAAAGTTCCATTGGAGCGCCCATCTGCTCCACCTGCCCCTCGTTGATGACCGCGAGCCGGTCCGCAAGGGTCATCGCTTCGGTCTGATCATGCGTCACGTAGATCGAGGTCACATTCATGCGGCGCTGCAGTTTCTTGATTTCGATCCGCATTTGCACGCGCAACTTGGCGTCCAGGTTCGATAGTGGCTCGTCAAACAGGAACACCTGCGGGTTGCGCACAATCGCGCGTCCCATGGCGACACGCTGGCGCTGCCCGCCCGAAAGCTGGTTGGGCTGGCGATCCAGATATTGATCGATCTTGAGCATCGTGGCCGCATCCATGATGCGGCGTTCGATTTCTTCCTTGTCCATTTTGCGGTTTTTCAACCCATAGGACATGTTTCCGCGGACCGACATATGCGGGTACAGCGCATAGTTCTGGAACACCATCGCCACATCACGTTCGGACGGTGAGACGTCGTTGATCAGCCGATCACCGATCAGAATCTCCCCTGACGACACAGACTCCAACCCGGCAACCATCCGCAGCAAGGTTGACTTGCCACAGCCAGAGGGACCGACGAAAACGATCAACTCGCCATCGTCAATTTTCATATCAACCCCAAAGATCGCCTCGGCACCATTGGGATATGTTTTGCGGACTTGTTTAAGTTCTACCTGAGCCATTATTTCTCACTCTCGACGAGGCCCTTGACGAACCATCTTTGGAAAATCAGCACAACCATCACAGGGGGTAAAGTCGCCAGAATGGTCAGTGCAAATGCTTTTTGGAATTGAGGCAGTTCGCCCCCCTCATTGAGGACCTGATAAATCTGCTTGATGCCGATCACCAGCGTGTAGTTTTCCTCTTTCGTGGTCATGATGAGTGGCCAAAGGTACTGGTTCCACCCCACCACAAACATGATGATCAGGATCGCGGCAATCATCGTGCGGCTGAGCGGCACGAGAATGTCCTTGAAGAACCCCCAGGCCGTGGCACCATCCAGACGGGCCGCCTCAAGCAGCTCATCCGGGACGGATCGAAAGAACTGTCTGAAAAAGAACGTCCCCGTGGCAGAGGCGATCAGTGGCAGGATTAGCCCCGTTTGCGTGTCCAAGAGCCCCATATTCGCGACCACTTCGTAAGATGGGATAATCCGCACCTCCAGCGGTAAGAGCAGCGTCATGAAGATGATCCAGAACAGCGGCACGCCCAACCGGAAGCGGAAATATACAATCGCATAGGCCGCCAGCATCGAAATGATGACCTTGCCAATGGCAAAGCCGATGCCGAGGATCATGGAGTTTTTCAGCATCGTTGTCGCCGTGACCTGTTTCATCACGCCGCCTTCAACAAACAGAACTTCGTTGTAGGTCTCGATCAGATGCGGGCCGGGCCAGAATTGCAGCCCCTCGCGCAGGATCGTCTCGGGCGCATGGGTCGAGGTTGCAAAGGCAACCCAGACCGGCAACGTCATGAACAGCGCACCAATGATCAGGATGATGTGGGTGGAGATCGGTGTACGGTCCATCAGTAATGCACCTTTCGCTCAATATAGCGGAACTGGATCACCGTAAGGGCCAGCACCATGATCATGAGCACAACGGATTGCGCAGATGACCCGCCGATGTCCGCCCCCCGGAAACCGTCCTGATAGACCTTATAGACCAGCGTTGCGGTGGAGCCACCGGGCGCACCCTGCGTTGTCGTGTCGATGATCCCGAAGGTTTCAAAGAAGGCATAGGTGATGTTGATGACCACCAGAAAGAATGTCGTCGGCGCGAGCAACGGAAAGGTGATCGTCCAGAACCGCCGGGTGGAGCTGTTGCAATCCATCTTGGCCGCTTCCTGCACGGATTTGGGAATACCCTGCAGACCCGCAAGGAAAAAGATGAAGTTGATACTGATCTGTTTCCAGACCGAAATCAGAATGACAACAAAACTGGCATCATAGGCATCCAGTTTGTGATCAAAATCGAACCCGATGAAGTTCATGAAGTTATACAAATCACCGATCAGCGGATTGAACATCAGGTTGCCCATCAAGCCCGCGACGGGCGGCGCAATCGCATAGGCCCACATCAGCATCGTTTTGTAGGTGCTTGCACCATGGATCACTTCGTTGGCTTTGACCGCCAGCAGCAGCGCCAGTGCGAGGGACAGAAACGTCACCAGAGACGAGAAAACCAGCGTGAAGCCTGCGGCCTGAAGCCATGAGGAATTCAGGATTGTATCACTGTAGTTCTTGAACCAGACGAACCTCGAAGACAGCCCGAAGGCATCTTCCAGCAGGAACGACTGGTAAATCGCCTGCGCAGACGGCCAGAGGAAAAAGATAGCGATAATGATAATCTGCGGCGCAATAAACAGATAAGGAATGGCGCTGTGCTCAAATTGAACGCGCTTCATACATTCCGACCCCTTTGGTTTTTATGATTGGGCCAGCAGGCTGTATCGCCTGCTGGCCTTTCTTTACAAGCGCTTAGTTGACGGTCGCGTGGAACCGGGCAAGCAAGGCGTTGGCTTCTTCTTCCATGGTTGCAAAGGCTTCATCAACCGTTGCTGAACCGGAAAAGATGTCTTCATAGGCATTGTACATCGCTTCACGGATCTGGACGTAGAAACCCAAACGGTAGCCTTTGGTCCATTCGCCTGATGGCTGGTTCAGTTGCAGAACACCAACCTCAGCATCTGGCGTGGAGTCGTAGTACCCATCCGACTTGGCCAGTTCATAGGCTGCGTTCGTGATAGGAACATAGCCTGTTTCCTTATGCCAGAAATACTGCACTTCAGGGCTCGCAAGGAAGTTCAGGAAGTCAGCAGTTGCGGCGTTCTCTTCGTCGCTTTTGCCGGCCATCGCAAACAAGGCAGCGCCACCAATGAATGTGGCTTTGGGCTCGTCAATGATCGCTTTCCAGTATGGCAGATAGGTCGTGCCGAACTCAAATTCCGTGCTCGCTTTCAACCCACCGAATGACCCGGAAGACCCAAGCCACATTGCAACTTTCTGCTGCACGAATGCGTCCTGGTTGTCACCCCAGCCACGACCGTAGAAGCCATAATACCCAGCATCAAGCCATTCCTTGACCTTGGTCCAATGCGTTTTCATCGCATCGTTATTGTACAGGATTTCTACATCTGTGCTGTCATACCCGTTGTTGCCTGTGGCAAGTTGCAGGTTATGACGGCTGTGGAAGTTCTCGGAGAAAATCCAGGGGCTGTGGCTTTGCGCCAGTGCCTGATACCCGGCCTCTTTGATGGTCGGTGCCATCGCCTCAAACTCTTCCCATGTGGTGGGCGGTGCGTCGATACCGGCCTTGGCAAGAATTTCCTTGTTATAATAGAGCAGCGGTGTGGAAGAGTTGAACGGCATGCCGATCATCTTGCCTTCGCTGTCGGCATAGAAGTTACGAACGCCCTCGATATAATCGCTCGCGTCAAAACCGCCCTCGTACTGCGTCAACAGATCAGCGACCGGAATCGTCGCGCCCGGTGCGTTGATGATCGTTGCCGCACCAGCGTCAAAAATCTGAATAAGGTTTGGTTGCTGGCTGGCGCGAAACGCCGCAATACCAGCGGTCATCGTATCCTCGTATCCACCTTTGTAAGTGGGCACGATCACGTAATCGGTTTGGCTGGCGTTATATTTTTCTGCAACTTCTTCAACGACTTCGCCAAGACGGCCGCCCATGGCATGCCAGAATTGAATTTCTGTCTGTGCCCATGCGCCGGTTGCAAAGGTGGCAAAACCTGCTGTGAGCAAGGTAATAGATTTCATCGGATACTCCCTAGTTGGAACTGCTTCATACAGTTTTGGTTCTTATGATCTTATGGTGACGCTTCCATGACAGGGCAAGGTCACGCAACAATCCAAGTCACCGCGCAGAGAATGACCCAAAACCCGCGACTGTCAACCAAAACGCTCAAACAATCCCATGTTCGCGTTTCTGAGACGGCACTCTATTTCAGTCGTTCGATGTGAATCGCGCGCCACTCGTCAATCGCAAGCTCTTTGGCCGAGCGAACAACCCTGATTTCGTTCAACGTTATCGTTTTGCCGACAAAGCGGTGGGACATTTCGTGCACGGCCTGTTGTCCCGGTTCACCAGCGGGCAAACCATAGGCAAGGCTCAGATGCGGTCGAAAAGGCTGCGGCAAAGGAATGGCGAGGCGCGCCGCCAAATCCTCCCGCGCAGATGCAACGGAACTTTCGATGTCGAGGTCAAGAAACAGCGACATGAAAAAATCTGCCGTTTGCGATACGCGACTGATACGCGCGGACGATTTTGGCAATGTCGCCAACAAGGAACGGCAAGCCGCCACAGTCGCTTTTGGCGCACTGCGCACATCCCCCAACAGCGTCAGGTGCGGTTCAAAAACAGGCGCGGCGAAGCGTTCCGCGTATCGAGCGATCTCGTCGGTGAGGGATGGTCCCTGCCCTGTATCGGGACACAGCCAGACCGAATGCGGCGTTGATCTTTCGTGATCCAGTTTCTCTTCCTCCGTGGCTGCGTTGTCGCCAATCTCGATTGGTTTTTATCAAGGCGTGAAAGCCGGCCCCGTCTATGCCATAGTAACACGACAACGCACAGCCAAGGCCAGAGCAATCCTGTTTTGAGATACGCGCCTGGCTGGCGGCATACCATGGGAGAGCACAGAGATGTCAGCAGATCAAATCCGTCAGACAAAAGGCCGGGGCCAGCTTTATGACAGCGTTCTTGACACGATCGGGAACACCCCCGCCATTCGGATCAACCACCTCGCCCCTGAACATGTGACGATCTATGTGAAGGCTGAATTTTTCAACCCCGCGGGGTCGGTCAAGGATCGTCTCGCGGTGAACATCATCGAAGCGGCGGAGCGTGCAGGCACGTTAAAACCCGGACAAACGGTGGTCGAGGCAACAAGCGGGAACACCGGGATCGGCCTTGCGATGGTCTGTGCGCAGAAGGGCTATCCGCTGGTGGTGACCATGGCAGAAAGCTTTTCGGTGGAACGGCGGCGTTTGATGCGGATGCTTGGGGCGAAGGTCATTCTGACCCCAAAGAGTGAAAAAGGCTTTGGGATGTATCAGAAAGCAGTCGAACTTGCGCAAAAGAACGGCTGGTTTCTGGCGCATCAATTCGAAACGGGCGCCAACGCAGACATCCATGAAAACACGACCGGGCCGGAAATCGTCGCCGATTTTGCAGGCGAGCGGCTCGATTACATCGTAACGGGCTATGGAACCGGGGGCACTGTGTCGGGTCTTGGGCGTGTGATCCGCAAAGAACGGCCAGAGACAAAAATCATCCTCACCGAACCCAACAACGCGCAGCTTTTGGGCAGCGGTCATGCGCAGGAACGCAACGCCGACAACTCCCCCGCCGTCAGCCATCCCGCGTTCGAGCCGCACCCCATCCAAGGCTGGACTCCGGATTTCATCCCGGCCGTTCTGCAAGAAGCCGTCGATGGCGCCTATTATGACGATCTGCTGCCCGTGGCGGGCGCTGACGGCGTGAAATGCGCAAGGCTCTTGGCACAGAAAGAAGGCATCTTTACCGGCATTTCTGGTGGGTCGACCTTTTCCGTCTCGCTGGAAATTGCCAAAACGGCAGAACCCGGCTCGGTGATCCTGTGCATGCTGCCTGATACCGGCGAGCGCTACCTTTCCACCCCGCTTTTTGAAGGCATCGGTGAGGAGATGGACACCGAAGAGCAGGCGATCTCACACTCCACACCCGGCTATCAATTGGGCTAATCCGGCATGCGCGCTGATGGCAAAAGGACTTACTGGATCATGGCATTGACCCATTCGGCCAAAAACCCTCTGCTTTTGAGAGCATCCAGATAGGTCAGCAAGGCGGGGCTCAGCTCAATCATGGCCTGCCCCGCCGCATCACCGTCCAATTCCAGCATGGGCAACAACGCGCGTGATCCCGGCACGGGCGGGGTTGATGCACCCAAAAGATGCCGCATGAAATCCCTCGACACTTCGGGGTTTGCTGTCTGCGCAGAAATCAGGGCGGTACGCATCATGATGGTCTGAAAATCACTCGGGAAGACGATCTCAAGCTGGTGTGCCAAATCCTCGCGCGCAGCCGCGTAGCTACCCAGCACGTTATAGGCCAGCAAGATCTTACCTGCTGCGACATCCTCAATCATCGCCCCTGAACAGCAATAAAGCTGTACCTCCAGATTGCCCATCACCTCCATCAGACGCCAGTAGGTCTCGGACGTGCGCGCATCCTGCGTTGCAAACAGATATCCAAGGCCCGATTGGCGCACATCATAAGTGCCGACACGCCCGCGAAACTGATCGGGGCTTTCGCGCAGCACCCGGATCACGGCCTGCCTCGTTTGGGGCACATCGCGTCCGTCAAAGGCCTGCCGGTTCAGGACAATCGCCGCCGGTTCAGATGTGAAGCCAAAAAGCGTGTGCCGCCAATGCGCCCAGTCAGGGTAGCCCAGCATTTCCATAGGTTGCGCAAACCCGTCGTTCGCCAATTTGAACTGCAAATCCATCGCGCTGGAGATAACAACATCATAGGCGTTCGGGGACTGGCGGAAGATGCTGTTCAAATCCGCCGTCCCGGCCACAAAATACTCAATCGCCACGCTGTCGCGGCCTGCGACAAATGCCGCAAGGACGGGCGCAAAAAGCGCTGTATCCGTGCTTGAGAGAATATGCAGCGTTGTTGACGCATCCGCGGCGCCGAAACGCTGCCTGTCTTCCCATTCCTGCGCAGATGCAGCGTCGCCGCACAGAATAAGAGCGAGGATCAGAACGAGAGCATGACGCATGCGCCCCCCTCCTTTCGATTGCTGAGGGTCAACGCTCCGCCATGGGCCTTTGCCACATCCTGCGCAATGGTCAGCCCCAACCCGGAGCCTGTGATCCCAGTCGCATTGCGTCCGCGTGCAAAGCGATCCACCAAGCTCGCCATCTCATCGGACGGAAAACCCGGGCCCTGATCACAGATCGTCACACGGCCGGCGGCTTCCTGATCAACGCGGATTGTAATCTCGCTTTCAGCGGGCGCGTATTTCAATGCATTATCAATCAGGTTTCGAATGGCGTTTTGCACCAAAATCGGATCGGCCAGAACGATAACCTGCGGGTCCGTTTCCAGGTGAAATGCGATGTCCTTCATCTCTGCCACAGGCTCAAGGCGGCTGACCAGTTCAATCACAAGCTCCGTCAAATCAAGGCTTTGTCGTTCCAGATGATCCGCCCGAAACGTGATCATCGCATGATCCAGCAGTTGCCCCGCCGCACGCGAGCTTTCGTCAATCGCCCGCACCATCGAGCGCAGCGCTTTGCGGTTTTCTTCCTTTTCGACGCGCTGCAGGGTTGCTTCGGCGTGCGAGCGCACCGTGGCCAGCGGCGTGCGGACCCGGTGCGCGGCTTCAGCGATGAAATCCTCGGAGCGTTGCAGTGATTGGTCCAGTCGGCTCATCAGGTTGTTCAAGGAAGACACCAGCGGCACCATTTCCTTGGGCACCGGCTTTTCCACAGGACTGAGGTCTTGCGGGCCGCGCCGCGTGATGGACGACGTCAGACGGTTCAGCGGCCTGATGGTTGCCGAGGACGCCCAAAAGGATAACGCGGCCGCCAGCGCAAAAAAACTGACCCCGAACAGAGCAACCGTATTCGAGATATCGCGCAACGTTTCCGACAAAGCATCCTGCGTCTGTGCCATGGAAACTGAAATTACGGTTTGTCTGTCCGTCGCAAAAAGCCTGCGCGCATCAGAAGTGATACGCACAGCGGCGCCGTTGAACTCATCCGTCCACGATATGGCCTCAACCCCATCCGGCGCACGGCGCGGCAGCAGCGCATAGCCCGATAGCAGCGCATCATCACGGTAAATCGCATAAAACACCCGGTCATCCAGCTCAGTGTTCAACATCGCCAGAGCCGCATAGGGAAAGTCGATCTCCAGATTACCATTTCGAATGACCGCTGAATCGAGGATGGATGAAACCGACGCATTCAGGATGTTGTCCTGCCCCTGCTGGGCAATCTGCGTAGCATAAGCGCGCGTGAACAGATAAATCAAAACGGCCAATACCGCCGCCCCGCCGATCAACCCCACAGTCAGTCGGCGGCGCAATGAGGCGGATGAACGTACCACCTCAGACATGTTCCAGACTGTACCCCAAACCGCGCGACGTTCTGATCCGCAATTGTGACGGCTCAAGGTGTTTTCGAAGCCGCCCGACATATACCTCAATGGCATTGTCAGAGACGTCTTCATCGTAGGAAAACAGCCGGTCCACCAGTTTCTGTTTCGAAAAAAGCTGCCCCGGTGCGTTGATAAACAGCTCAAGCAGCCGCAACTCGCGGTTTCGCAGTTTTACGGATTGGCCCGCCACGCTCAGACTGCCCCGAACCGGGTCAAAGATCACATCGCGCAGCTGCGTGACCGTCTGCGCCGACCCCACCCGACGGCGCAGCACCGCACGGCAGCGCGCCTCCAGTTCCGCATGATCGAAGGGTTTGGTGACATAGTCGTCCGCGCCCAGATCCAGCAGGGTGATTCTGTCTGAAACCTGTGAGCGCGCTGTCAGAATGATGACCGGCGTGTCCTTCTGGCTTTGACGATGGTGTTGCAGAAAATCGCGCCCGTCGCCATCGGGCAACATGATATCAAGCAGGATCAGATCATAGTCGCCCACCTGCGCATAGGCCATGGCGTCCTCAATTCTCTCAGCATGATCAATCACATGGCCATCCAGACGCAAACGCGCCAACAGCGCCTGCGCCAATTCAATGTTGTCTTCTACCAAAAGAAATTTCATCGTTGCATTTCGCATGAGGCGGCCGCGTGACAGGTCCATGTCAGGTTGCCATGTTTGAGTGCAATCAACTGAGCCGGAACCGGTACAGTTGTCAAATGGGAGGAACACATGAGTACTTTGAAACTGGGCCGTCGCGCCCTGATGGGAGCGGCTGTGGCCGCGATGAGCCTTGGCGCACCAGCCTTTTCGGACGGTCATCAAGCCGTTGAGAGCATCCATTTCCTGATCCCCGGTGGTGCTGGCGGCGGCTGGGATGGTACGGCGCGCGGCACGGGCGAAGCACTGACAGCCGCCGGTCTGGTCGGCACAGCGTCATATGAAAACATGTCGGGCGGCGGGGGCGGCAAGGCCATCGGTTACCTGATCGAGAACGCAGACAGCAATCACGGCACCTTGATGGTGAACTCCACACCCATCGTGATCCGGTCCCTGACGGGCGTTTTCCCGCATAACTTTCGGGATTTGACGCTGGTTGCGGGAACAATTGGTGACTATGCCGCCATCGTTGTTGGAAAAGACAGCCCCGTTAACAACATGACGGACCTGTTGGCGGCCTTCGATGCTGATCCGAACGGTACAGCCATCGGCGGCGGATCGGTTCCGGGCGGCATGGACCACCTCGTGGCGGCAATGGTCATGGAAGCGGCGGGCAAAGATGCGCTTGGCGTCAAATACATCCCCTATGACGCGGGTGGCAAAGCGATGGCAGCCCTGCTGTCTGGCGAAATCGCCGCCCTGTCGACCGGATTTTCCGAGGCGGTCGATCTTGCCGATGCAGGCGAAGTCAAAATCATTGGCGTGACATCGGATGAGCGCGTAGGCGCAGCCCCCGACGCCATGACGATGAAGGAACAGGGCATCGACACCACATTCGTCAACTGGCGTGGTTTCTTTGGCGCGCCGGGTCTGCCGGAGGACAAAGTCGTTGCCTATCAGGATGCGATCGCCAAGATGTACGACACGCCGGAGTGGGAAGACGTGCGCGCCCGCAATGGTTGGGTCAACATTCACAACCCCGGTGATGACTTCAAAACCTTCCTCGAAGAACAGGAAAAAGTCATCGGGGACCTGATGAAGAAACTGGGCTTTTTGTAACGCCCTGTGACCGGGGCGCGCGCAATGTGGCGTCCCGGTCGTTTTACGTTTTGAATGCTGGGAGGGTGTAATGGCGCTGGATCGCTGGATCGGACTTGTGTTGCTGGGTGTGTGCCTTGTTTATGGCTACACCGCGTGGTTCACGATGGATGGCGGGCTCGCCCCCTTCATGCAGCGCAACCCCATATGGCCCTCAACCTTTCCCAAAGTACTCTCCATCATGGGCATTATCGCATCCCTGATCATTGTGCTGGGGTTTGAAAAGGGCGAGGCAAAGATCGGCGACATTGATTACCGGAAACTCTGGGAATATAATCTGGGTCAGGCCCTGCTGCTTCTGGCGCTAATGGCGGCCTATGCGCTCTTGCTGCGCCCGGCGGGTTTTCTGATTTCTACCTCAGGGTTTCTCATCCTTGGCTCGGTCATTCTGGGCGAGCGCAGGATCCTCCTTACCCTGATCATTGCCGCCGTCGCCACAGGCATCGTGTGGTATCTGGTGCAGGTCGTTCTGGGGATATTCCTGCGGCCACTACCGCTTTTTCTAGGAGCCACATGATATGCTCGAAGGACTGCTGATCGGCCTTCAAACGGCCCTGTCGATCCAAAATCTTCTGATGGTCATCGGTGGCTGCCTCATCGGGACGTTTATCGGGATGCTGCCCGGCCTTGGCCCGATGTCCATCATCGCGATCATGATCCCGGTTGCCATATCATTGGGCGATCCCTCTGCGGCGCTCATCCTGCTGGCAGGCGTTTATTACGGCGCGATCTTTGGCGGCTCAACCTCGTCGATCCTGCTGAATGCACCGGGCGTTGCGGGTACTGTGGCAAGCAGTTTTGACGGATTTCCCATGGCCCGGCAAGGCAAGGCGGGCAAGGCCCTGACCATCGCGGCGATTGCCAGTTTTGCAGGCGGGACAATCGGTGCCATCCTTTTGATGGTCTTTGCGCCGATGCTGTCATCCGTCGCCTTGTTGTTTCATTCAGCTGAGTATTTTGCGTTGATGGTCGTCGGTCTGTCCGCCATCGCCGCCTTTGCAGGCACGGGTCAGGTGGCCAAGGCGATCATGATGACCGTGCTCGGCCTGATCATGGCAACCGTTGGCGAAGGCGCGCTGTTTAATATGCCCCGCTTCACTATGGGGCTGATGGACCTGCAATCAGGCTTCGGCTTCATCACGCTGGCCATGGCGATGTTCGCGCTGCCCGAGGCGCTGTTTCTGGTGCTCAAGCCCCGCGAAAACAAAGAAAGCGATGGCGACATCAAAGACCTGCGCATCACACGTGCAGAGGCGCGGGCCATCGCGCCCGTGATCGGACGTCAGTCCGTGCAGGGCTTCTTTATCGGTGTTTTGCCCGGTGCGGGAGCCACAATCGCGTCCTTTCTCGGCTACGCGGTGGAGCGTAACATCGCCACCAAGGCAGAACAGGAAGAGTTCGGCAAAGGTTCCATCAAGGGCCTCGCCGCCCCTGAAACAGCCAATAACGCAGCCTGCACCGGGTCATTTGTTCCCTTGCTCACGCTCGGCATTCCGGGCTCGGGCACGACAGCGATCCTGCTGGGTGCCTTGATCGCGCTGAACGTGACGCCAGGGCCACGATTGATGATCGACGCACCCGAGGTTTTCTGGGCCGTCATCATGTCGATGTTCATCGGCAATCTGGTCTTGCTGGTCCTGAACCTGCCCCTTATCCCCTACATCGCCAAGGTCCTGTCCATCCCGCGCAATTTCTTGATCCCGTTTATTCTGTTTTTCACGCTGATGGGGGCCTATATCGGGCAGAATAATGCAACCGAGCTGTTGTTGTTGGTCGGTTTTGGCATCTGCGCGACCATTTTACGATTTGCTGACTATCCGCTTGCTCCCCTTCTGATCGGCTTCATCCTCGGCGGGATGCTGGAGGATAACTTTGCCCGTTCCATGCAGCTTTATGATGGTATTTCCTTTGTCTGGGAACGCCCGATGACGCTGGGCCTTTTGATCGTTGCGGCCATTCTCATCATCCTGCCAAGCTACCGCGCACGCCGCGCAAGATTGCGCGCGGATGGGATTGCAGACGGGGATTGAAACAGAAAAACCTTGTCCGCTGAAAGTGTTCAGGGTGCCCAGACAGTGGCAACGCACAGGTTACCCCTATGACGCGACACATGCGTTCCGCCACTCCTTGTCTTACAACGCGATCCCTTGGCAATGTGTATCGAAGCCCTGCAAAGCGGCGATCTCAACAAACAACTGGTCAGCGCGATGAAGCCTCATCGTTGCTGTTCACTTAACCAGCGGGTCGGAGCGGACATAGGACCTGAATAAAATCTGCCGTGCCTCGAACCGCCGAAATGAAAGATGCTGTCGTCAAATCGCCAGTGTTTAAGTTCAGCTTATCTAACATCGCTGAACGGGCCATCCAGCTTGATCCAATAAAAAAGGCGCGCCACTGAGGCGCGCCTGTCATACTTCGATTTTGAGAACTCAATGCGCCGTTGCACTATCATTCGTCTCAGGTGCTGGTGCCAAGGCAGCAGCGGCAGCGGCATCTTCTGCCTCTTGGTCCCACTCAATGCCCTCAGGTTTCCTGATCAGGGCGTGCTCAAGCACCTCGGACACATGTGTCACCGGGATAATGTTCAACCCTTCTTTCACGTTGTCGGGAATCTCCGGCAGGTCCTTGGCGTTTTCTTCGGGGATCAGCACAGTAGTGATCCCACCGCGCAAAGCCGCAAGGAGCTTTTCCTTCAAACCGCCAATCGGCATCGCATTGCCCCGCAAAGAGACCTCGCCAGTCATTGCAATATCCTTGCGTACAGGAATCTGCGTAAGCACAGACACGATTGATGTCACCATTGCCAGACCAGCCGACGGGCCATCCTTGGGCGTGGCCCCATCGGGAACGTGCACGTGAATATCGATCCGATCAAATTGCGGAGGCTTCACCCCAATCTTTGGGCTGATGGAACGCACGTAGCTTGATGCGGCATCAATAGATTCCTTCATGACATCACCCAGCTTGCCCGTGGTCTTCATCCGACCTTTTCCGGGCAATCGCAGCGCCTCAATGCTCAAAAGCTCGCCGCCAACCGAAGTATATGCCAGCCCCGTCACCACCCCGATTTGGTCTTCCTTTTCGGCAAGCCCATAGCGGTACTTTTTGACACCCAGAAAATCATCGATGTTCTCGTCGGTGACCGAAACAGTTTCAGCCTCCTTTTTGATAATTTTCGTCAAGGACTTACGGGCGACTTTGGCGATCTCACGTTCCAGATTCCGAACACCCGCTTCTCGGGTGTAGGTACGAATCATCTCGCTCAACGCACTGTCTTGCAGCTCGAATTCCTTGGATTTAAGTCCATGGTTCTTGATTTGCTTCGGAATCAGATGCTGCTTCGCAATCTCACGTTTTTCATCCTCAGTATATCCGGCCAGCGGTATGATCTCCATCCGGTCGAGCAGCGGGCCCGGCATGTTGTAGCTGTTGGACGTGGTCAGGAACATCACGTTTGACAGGTCGTATTCGACCTCGAGATAGTGATCCACGAAAGTGGAGTTTTGTTCCGGATCCAACACCTCAAGCATTGCAGATGCAGGATCACCACGGAAATCCTGACCCATTTTGTCGATTTCATCCAGAAGGATAAGCGGGTTGGTTGTTTTGGCCTTTTTGAGGGCCTGGATAATTTTGCCGGGCATGGAACCAATATAAGTCCGCCGGTGACCCCGGATTTCGGATTCGTCGCGTACGCCGCCAAGGCTGATGCGAATGAACTCACGCCCCGTAGCGCGCGCCACGGATTTACCGAGCGACGTTTTCCCGACACCGGGCGGTCCAACCAGACACATGATCGGGCCCTTTATCTTGGTCGATCGCTGCTGCACCGCGAGGTATTCCACAATACGCTCTTTGACTTTTTCCAAGCCAAAGTGATCATCGTCCAATACTTTTTGCGCACGTGTCAGGTCTTTTTTGACACGTGATTTCTTTCCCCAAGGGATCGAAAGCATCCAGTCTAGATAATTGCGAACGACGGTCGCTTCCGCTGACATCGGGCTCATGTTCTTGAGCTTTTTAATCTCGGCATCGGCTTTCTCGCGCGCTTCTTTACTCAGCTTGGTATCTGCAATCTTTGCCTCGAGTTCGGCAACTTCATTCTTGCCGTCCTCTCCATCGCCGAGCTCTTGCTGAATCGCTTTCATCTGCTCGTTCAGATAGTATTCACGCTGTGTACGCTCCATCTGCGATTTGACGCGCGTCTTGATTTTCTTTTCGACCTGAAGCACGGACATCTCGCCCTGCATCAGCCCGTAGACCTTTTCAAGCCGCTCAGACACGCTCAGCGTTTCAAGCAAATCCTGCTTTTGTGCGACTTCAATGCCCAGATGGCCAGCAACGAGGTCTGCAAGCTTGGCAGGTTCGGTTGACTCGCCAACGGCCGAGAGGGCTTCCTCCGGCACGTTCTTTTTCACTTTGGCATAACGCTCAAATTCATCTGTGACCGTGCGCAAAAGTGCCTCAGTCGTGGCCAGGTCACCGGGCATTTCGGTGAGATACTCCGCCCGCGCTTCAAAAAAGCTGTCGTTATCGAGGTATTCAGTTATCCGAACTCTCGCTTGCCCTTCGACCAGTACCTTAACCGTTCCATCGGGCAGCTTTAAAAGTTGCAGCACATTGGCGAGAACGCCTGCCTTGAAAATTCCGTCGCTGTCTGGATCATCTTCGCCCGGATCGATCTGGCTCGACAGCAGAATCTGTTTGTCATCTGACATCACCTCCTCAAGGGCGCGCACTGACTTGTCGCGCCCCACAAAAAGGGGAACGATCATATGTGGAAAAACCACGATGTCGCGCAGCGGCAATACTGGATATGAGGCGTTAAGAGGCTCTTGCATGCTCTTTCCTTGTTTTTGGCAAGATGGAACCGGTCCCGCCTAAGCAGCAACACTTGTCCATCTCCGTTTCACGAAAGTTAAAATGGGGCGCTCTGCCCCTGAAATCAACCTAGGTGCCGATCTGGTGAACAGAATGGCTTTAGAAAGTCCAAATCACAAGGTGCTCAACGCACTTTTAGTTTTATGCCGCATCGCGGGTCAGGACAGTTGATCTGTCAACGAGACCGACAGCGAAGAAACACGGGATGACAAGGTTTTCACCTCATCTGCGATGACGGTAAATCCTTTTCCAGCATCTCCGGCACGGGCCGCTTCGATAGAGGCATTGGTCGCAACCATGTTGATGACCCGTCCAATTTTCCCGATCTCAAGCGCAATCTTGTTGGTTTTTTCCATCGTCTTCGATTTGTCGGCTTCGGTCAGCTCCAGAAAGAACCCTGCCAATTCGCTGGTGAGCTTGTTGAGACCTTTCGCCACCCGCGTACAACATAGATCATACATGTCCTGCGAGGGATTGAACCCGCGAATGCCGTCTGATTCGCAGGGGCTGCACCGCTCAAGCGTCCGTGTCAGTTCCGCCAAATCCCTTGTGACGTGCTGCACCCTTTTGGATATCGATTCGGGCAACTCGATCTGCAGTGGCTTGAGATGCTCAACCTCCATTTTGCCGAGGCTCTGATGGGCTCTCTTCACATCACTCAGCGCCTGCATCAACTCGTCGGGTGCGACCACTTGTGTTTCTGCCTTGTCACCTTGCATGTGGAACACGAGGACTTGCATTGCAGCGACGCGCGCGGCGGCGACACTGTCCCGGATATCGTGCAGTGTTTTTTCCAGCGAAACAGACTCTTCTGCGTTAAATTGAGCGGTAACCGCGTTCATCTGCTCTCTCCCGATGCGTTTGTTCGCGCCTGTGTACAATCAATTGGTTTAAGCACAGGTTAATCGCAGCTGAAATCCGGGCGGACAGGCGGAAAACCGACACGTCGTGTGATTACACCGGCTCGATATCACCTTGAGCACGCTCAGTCGCGAAAGCCGCTGTCCATTCTACGAATGTACCTTGCGAAATTGCGGCACGCATATCTGACATAAGCTCTTGATAATAATGCAGGTTATGCCACGTTAAGAGCATCGAACTGATAATCTCCTGCGACCGGAAAACGTGGTGCAGATAGGCCCGGCTATAACTGCGGCACGCAGGGCATGTACACTGTTCATCCAGCGGCCTCGGATCATCGGCATGGCGCGCGTTCTTGATGTTCACAACACCCCGACGCGTAAACACCTGCCCCGTTCGACCTGAGCGGCTGGGCAAAACACAATCCATCATGTCGATGCCGCGCGCCACGGCACCCACGATATCATCGGGCTTGCCCACCCCCATAAGATACCGGGGCTTATCGTGCGGTAACTGCTCCGGTGCATAATCCAAACAGCCAAACATCGCCTCTTGCCCTTCGCCAACCGCCAGCCCGCCGACCGCGTAGCCATCAAATTCAATGTCGCGCAGGGCCGCCGCACTTTGCGCGCGCAAATCTTCTTCCAGACCACCCTGCTGGATACCGAAAAGCGCATGCCCCGGGCGGTCACCAAAAGCGTCCCTGGACCGTGCAGCCCAGCGCATGGACAAATGCATGCTTTTCTCAATGGCAGCCCGGTCTGCTGGCAAGGCAGGGCATTCGTCAAAACACATGACGATGTCAGACCCAAGCAGCCGTTGGATTTCCATGGAACGCTCCGGCGTCAACATGTGTCGCGAACCGTCAATGTGGCTTTTGAAACTGACGCCCTCTTCAGTCAACTTGCGCAAAGCGGCGAGGCTCATGACTTGGAAACCGCCCGAATCCGTTAAAATCGGACGGTCCCAATCCATGAACTTGTGCAAACCTCCAAGACGCTCAATCCGTTCCGCGGTCGGGCGCAGCATCAAATGATACGTATTTCCAAGCAGGATATCCGCACCAGTCTGACGCACGGATCCCGGCAGCATCGCCTTGACGGTCGCGGCGGTGCCCACGGGCATAAAGGCAGGGGTGCGAATATCGCCCCGCGGCGTCGAAATCACGCCGGTGCGTGCGCGACCATCGGTAGCCTGAAGGTCAAAATTGAATCTCATTTTGTCGGTTTGACGCAAATCCCCCCCCTTTCCAAGCCCTTGGCGCTGTGTTTTCCCGGCGCCACCCCTTTAAGGCCGCGTGGAAACACCAAAGCAGCCTATGGCAACAGATTTATTCAGTGACTTTGGTGCGCAACCCGCTTTGGGCGCGCAACAGGGTTACTACCGGGCGGGAGCTTGGGCAATACTGCGCCGCGCGCGCAATCGAACGGGGACGTTGAACAGTAAGAACTTTTTCAATTCTTGCATTTATGGCTGCCAATGCGCACATCTGTGTGGCATGACTGAAAGGACCGTTCGCATGGATATCGAAACCCTGATCGTTGATCTTTTATCTGGCAATATCGTCTTGTTGCTACTGGCGGCCTTGCTGATCATTGTTGTGGTCAAGGGCGTCAAAATCGTGCCTCAGTCCGAGCAATATGTGATTGAGCGTTTTGGCAGGCTGCGCTCGGTGCTTGGACCCGGCATCAACTTGATCGTCCCTTTTATTGATCGGGTTGCGCATGAAATATCCATTCTGGAACGCCAGTTGCCCAACGCCAGTCAGGACGCAATCACCAAGGACAATGTGCTTTTACAGGTGGAAACGTCGGTTTTTTATCGCATTACGGAACCCGAGCGCACAGTTTATCGCATCAGGGATGTGGATGCCGCAATCGCCACCACCGTTGCAGGCATTGTGCGCGCCGAGATCGGCAAAATGGATCTGGATGACGTGCAGGCCAATCGCGCACATCTCATCACGACGATCAAGGCACTGGTTGAGGAGTCGGTGGATAATTGGGGCATTCAGGTCACCCGCGCTGAAATTCTCGATGTGAATCTCGATCAGGCGACCCGGGATGCCATGCTTCAACAGCTCAATGCAGAGCGGGCACGCCGCGCTCAGGTGACAGAGGCCGAAGGGTCAAAGCGCGCCGTCGAATTGGCGGCCGATGCTGAACTATACGCATCTGAGCAGACGGCAAAGGCGCGCAGAATATTGGCGGATGCGGAAGCCTATGCAACACAGGTTGTCGCGAATGCAATCAACGAAAACGGCCTTGAAGCCGCGCAATACCAGATTGCGTTGAAGCAAGTCGAATCCCTGACGGCGCTGGGGGCTGGCTCTGGTAAGCAGACCATCGTGGTGCCGGCGCAAGCGATCGAAGCCTTTGGGGATGCCTTCAAGCTGCTCAAGGGGCGTGGCGTATGATCGGCGCACTGGGTCTTTGGTGGGTCTGGTTGGCCGCAGCCTTGGTCCTTGGACTGGCCGAAGTGCTGCTGCCAGGGTTCATCTTTTTGGGCTTCGCCATCGCGGCCATACTCATGTCTGGCGTGGTCCTCATCGCGCCGGAACTCGGCGCGCCTGCCCTGCTCGCGGTCTACGGCGGCGGCGCGTTGATCTGCTGGATCGGCTTACGCGTTGTGTTCAGGAACCAGTCCAGCGGCGCGCGTATCGTCACCAAAGATATCAACGACAACTGATCAGGCCGTCTTTCGGTTGAGGTCGCTGGTACCACCTGCTACCCAAGGGTTCATTTTCGGCTCGGGGGAACAGCGATGGACAAGCTTACATTCGGTTGGGAGGAATGGGTATCTCTGCCCGACCTCGGTTTGCCTGCGATCAAGGCAAAAGTCGACACAGGCGCGCGCACCTCGGCCCTGCATGCCCACGACATCGAAGTCTTTGGCCCCGCCAAGACGCCAAAGGTCCGCTTTAATGTTCATCCGGTTTCGGGACGGGATGATATTTCCATTACCTGCTCCGCACCGCTTGTTGACCGCAGGGAAGTCACGTCCTCAAATGGCGAGGCGGAACAGCGTTTCGTGATATCCTCAGAGCTGCATGTCGGGGGGCAAACCTGGCCGATAGAGATTACGCTCACCAATCGCGCCTCGATGAATTCCCGTATGCTTCTGGGGCGACAGGCATTGAATGATCATATTTCAATATCGCCGACCGAACGTCACCTGCAACCTGAACTCAGCTATGAGGACTATCACAGCGCTTCCCTGAAAAAGGGCGCACCAAAACGCGCGCTGCGTATTGCTGTTCTCAGCCGCGAAGACAACTATTCAACGCGGCGCCTCGTAGAGGTTGGTGAAACACGCGGCCATGTGGTTGAAGTTATCGACACAACCCGTTGTTATATGGCCATTAATACCATGGCACCCGAAGTGCATTACGACGGCAAACGCCTGCCACGCTACGATGCCGTGATTCCACGGATTGGCGCATCTGTAACGCCCTACGGCACCGCTGTAATCCGACAGTTCGAAGCTATCGGGACCTACTGCGTGAACGGCTCTGCCGGGATCACCGCGAGCCGCGACAAACTGCACGCGCATCAGGTTTTGGCCACAAAACGGATCGGGATGCCATCGACCGCCTTTGCGGCTTCCCCTAAGGATACGTCCAACCTGATGGCATTGGTGGGTACGGCTCCGCTGATCGTCAAGTTGCTCGAAAGCACGCAAGGCAAAGGCGTTGTCCTTGCCGAAACCAAGAAAGCCGCGGAATCAGTGATTGATGCGTTCCGGGGTCTCAAGGCGAATTTTCTGGTGCAGGATTTCGTCAAGGAAGCCGCAGGCGAAGACATCCGTTGTCTGGTGATCGCAGGCAAGGTGGTCGCGGCGATGAAACGCACCGGGGCGGAGGGCGATTTTCGCTCCAACTTGCATCGGGGTGGTTCGGCGAAAGTCGTGCGCATAACCAAAGAAGAACGCGACACAGCGGTTCGCGCCGCACGGGCGTTTGGCCTCGGTAAAGCAGGTGTTGATCTATTGCGCTCCACGTCCGGGCCAAAGGTGCTGGAGGTTAACTCCTCCCCCGGGTTTGAAGGGATCGAAAAAGCGACCGGCAAAGACATTGTCGGCAAGCTCTATGATGAGATCGAAACCCGCGTGCGCCCACAACCTGCGCGCAAACGGAGGTCGTAGTCAGACCCAAAGCTCCTTTGAACCGCTCAACACACAGGCGAAACCACCATTCTCGCAGTGATGGACGCTATCGATTGAATGGACACCATGCTGCTGCCCCCACCTCGTGAGCGGGCATCGGTGCGCGATTGTTTTTCGCAGGGCACTGAAACGAGAAGGCCGCATGGCTGTAATAAGATACTAATAACTGCTGTAACCGGAAGAAGGCGGAAGAACCCGGAACAATGCGGATGAAGCCATAAAAAAGGCGTTTGGTCTGAGGCGTGAAAAAATTGCCTGTTGTTGAACTGATCGCACCTGACAGCATCAACGTGGGCCACGCAGAGGTCGCATACGAAATCAGCCTCGGGCCCCAGAGTGAACCACTGGTGCAACATATGTACCTCAAGTGCGATGTGCGCAGGTCCTCATCGACGGTGACCACTTCGGCATTCTTCCGAATTCGGTTTCTAATTGATGGCATCTGGGGCGTTTGGGGAAACCCATTGAACAGAGAGGATGTGAGCTCGCAGTCATGGCAACCTGTGCAGCGGGTGGGTCACATACAGGGGCCCTATGATGCTGCACAGCTGCAGTTGCGCGCCACGCTCAGCAATGGGAGCTCGACTGCCGGTCAGAACAACATCCGCGAGGTCGTCATGCGTGTGCAGAGTGTCGTGCGATGATCGTTTGGTACAAAATAACGGGCAGCATCGTGACCAGTGCGGGCAGCAGTGCCACTGTGCCCACGGGCGCGGCGCTCGCCCCGCCTGATCTGAGGCCAGCCCAGCTCGTCCGGCTCATGCAGGATGCTGGAGGGGCACTGATCGAGCGGCCCCTGTCGCCTGTCGTCACCTCGGCAGGCACCTTCCACACTATCGAGAACTGCCCTGCCGGCACCGTCATCGAGGTCGCTGACATCAGCGGTGATGAAATCATGGCCGAGATCACCAGCACAGGTCAGACCGAGGTCATCTCGCTGCCCGATCCGGGCGAATACCAGATCCGCGTCGCGGCCCCCCTGCCCGCGCTGCCAACACAGCGGAGGATCATCCAATCCTGACCCTGAACCGCAGCCAGTCCAGTCTCGACCACCAGATCGCCAAGGAGCGCGCCGAGGCCATTGCATCTGTCAATGCGGCAGCCAAGATCATCCGTCGCCGGTTCGTCACCGATCTGCCCGGACAGGAGATGATGTATCTGCGCAAGGAGGCTCAGGCGCGGGCGTTTCTGGCTGAGGCGGTCACGCCCACCGATCTGACCGATTATCCGCTGATTGCAGCCGAGGTTGGCATCACGGCACAGAGCGCCACGCAGGTCGCACAGGTCTACATCAATCTCGCCTTTCAGTGGGAGAGCGTGGGCGCGGCCCTCGAGACCGTCCGGCTGGGGGCCATCAACACCATCGAGACGGCCACCAACACCTCCCAGATCGCCCTGACACTCACGTCGTTTTTTACAGCAATGGAGGCTTTCAATGCGCCTGCTTGATCCTGAGACTTTCAAAGACCAGCCCTATGTGGCGGGCCTGAACCAGGGCGGTCACATGATCGCCGGGGCGGCGATCTTTGCGGGCGGGTTCAGTCTGGGTGACTACGCGGTCGGCACGGCGATGGCACTGATCGTGCCGTTCGCGCTCGAGCTTTGGCAATATACTCAGCGGGGTGCCGCGCTCTGGGACAGCCTGCTCGATCTGCTGTTCTGGTACCTCGGTGCCGCCGCCTGGTTCATGGCGATCCTGACGGGCGATGTCTCGGGCCATGCCATTCTTTTGCCGGTCTGGAGCGTGCTCATCATGGGCACTGTCATGGCGGTGTTCACCATCTTTAAAGCCCGCTCGAAAGGGGATTTATAATGCCGACGAAAAGCACACAAATCACAGGTCCGACGCTGATCGCCTCCGGTGAGCAAAACGTCACCATCAACTTCAAACGCGGTGTGGGCGAGTTTTACGTGCTCGAGACAAACACGGCCCCCGATGCGGGTGATCACGGCGCGTATCTCGGCATTCAACCCGAGAGCATGGCACTTGATGCCGATCAGTTCCTCTTTGTGGATGGCACCGGCACGCTTGTTGTCATTGCGCGCAACCCCGCGATCTGATCATGCGGTTGCTGACAGGTCATAAGCTTGCATCCGCTGGTTTGCTACTCAAGGGCCATGGCTTGCTTGGCGGGATCGCCGCGCGCATCACGGGGCTGACCAGCAACAATACATTTGGGGCCACTGCCCAAAGCGGCGCAAGCCTCGGCTTTGCTGTCTCGGGCCTGCCCGACGGCGTCACGGTCACCGGCCAGTCATGGCGCACGTCATCGGCAGGCGAACTGGCGACGACAGCAACCTACGCACCTGATGCCAGCACAAATGATCTTGAGAACCTCTTTGTCGTTCTGACCTTGTCGGATGGCGGATCGCTCCAGACGCCTGCCAGCGTCATCAGATACCCCGCCCCCGTGGCAGGCACACTTGCGCCGGTGCAGGAGGTGCAAGGCACCGGCACCCCATCGGTCAATCTGGCCGCCGGGTTCACAGGCGCTGATCTGACCTATTCGGCCTCCCCCGCTTGGATCACGATCAGCGGCAGCACAGCTACGATTGCAGATGCGCTGCGCTCGGAGGTGGTGGCAATCACCGCGACGAACTCCGGTGGATCGGCGACGGTCGATTTGGCTGTAAGTATTGCGGTACGCGCACCCATCAACGTCGAGGTCTCGCCCTTGGGCAACGACACGACGGGCGACGGCACGGTGCTGGCCCCCTTTGCCACGCCGCAGGCCGCACAAGCGGTCATGATCCCCGGCGACACGCTGATTTTACGCCCAGGTGTCTATGATCCCTTCGAAATGCTGTTGGGTGGCGGCCCCGCGAGCCGGATCACCGTCGCAACCCTGCCCAGCGAGGTGGGCCAAGCGATCATCCGGGGCGATCTGCAGCAGCATGTGGTCTATGGCGGACCGGGCATCACACAGGACAATGCGACCCGCGATGGCATTCGCATCGACGGCAAGAACTATATCACCCTGCGGGGGCTGACCGTTGAATACGTCTGGCGCAACGGCGTGTTCATCAAAGGCGCGGGTGAAAACACGGTCACCGGCAATCACATCATCGAGGACTGCCTTGTGCGCCACACCGGCCTCAGTGGCATCATGGCCTGCGGCGAGCGGCCTGAGCTGGCGGTCGCGGCGAATGATCCGTTCCGCACGCGCCACATAACGATCCGGAATAACGAGGTGACCCAGACCAATGTGGTCACCGATTACAATGACACGGTCACGAACTCCTTCGGCGAACCCGGCGGCGTCGGCGAGGCGATCACCATCGCCAACAGCCTGCGCTATGCCTACGTTTACAACAATTACATCCACAACAGCCGCCAGTACGGCATCGACTTCAAGAACCACGTGGTCGACGGCGAAATCACCGGCAACCGGATCGAGGACGTCGTCCGGTACGGCATCTATCTGGATGCGGGCGAAACGGATGTGCGCCGCATTCTGGTGGATGGCAACATCATTCAGCGGTGCCGTGCAGGCATCGTGATCGCGCGCGAGGAAGACGGCAACGACAGTGGTGACAACCTGATTGTCGAGGACATTGATCTGGTCAACAACACGCTGGCCAACCTGTCTCGTGTCGGCATCCATTATCAGCGCCACGGCACAAAGGATCAGCAGGACATCGGGTACTTTCGCCGCGTCCGGGCGCGGTTCAACACGCTCTATAACACCAACACCGATGGCAGCTATCGCGACATCAGCATCGATGGGATCGCAACCTTCGGTGTCAACCGGGCGGGCCAGCAGATCGTGTCGGGCATCGAGTTGATCGGCAACCTCGCCTGGAACCCGGACGGGCAGATGCGCATGGCCACGGATGTGGCGGGCGATCCCCGCTTCACGGTTGCGCAAAACCACAATGTCCGGAACGGCGCGTTTGTCGGAGATGACCCGCTGTTTGTTGATGCGGCCAATGGTGACTTCAACCTGCGCCCCGGATCCCCGGCACGCGCCAAGGTCACGACAGCTGCGTATATTGCCGGTCTGTATGCCAGGGATAGCAATGGCACCGCGCATGTATTGCCGACCTCAGCGGGCGCTTACTACGCCGCTGCCTAGGTCGTCGCGTCCTGCGCCGTCCTTACGGTCAATAATGCCGGGCGGGTCCAACGACCTTCCGGTGATCGTCAGCGATGGCTTTCGATCCGATTCTGCATTCATCCCTGCAGATCGTTCCCGTTGATGCAGTGGCATCAGGGAGCGTCTAGGTCCCAGCAGACCTTGGGTTTGGATGGCCATTGACGGGTCAGCGGGCCGAAGCGCCATTTCACTGCTAGTGCACCAATGACCGCTTCGGCGCTACTTGAGAACCGTTATATTTATTGACGGAACGGGCAACAGTCCGTGTCGGTCAACAAGCAGTGGCGCATCTGTGTATCGACCAATCTTTGTCTGCTCATTTTTAGCCGCTAATTTGCATGCCCCGCTTTGGCGGGGCAGCTTCGTTCAAGATTCACCTTTTTTGCCTTCTAGTCTTTGGTACAGACCGCGACAAATGCTTGGTTACTCAGGCCAAACGGAGCTACGCGTTGCCTTTCGCTTACCCGGCGACCGCCTGAATTGCTGCAAGCATCGTCAAGCGCTGAGTTCCGATAGATGGCTGCTTGGCCTACAAACAGATTGTTCATGTTTTTGTTGAGCGTTTTGATCATATCTTGCGCTCTTGCCAATTCCGCCTCAACACTTGGCAACCGGTGGCTGTCTTGCTCGAATTCTCTGTATCTCTCTATAGCGGAAAGCTCTGCGAAGCCTGCCGGGAACTCGGTGTTAACATGTGGGACCCGTACAGTTGCGCGGACGGCAGAATTAATAGCGAGCCTTCGGTATCCCGCTTGAACACGGGCTTCCATTTTCGCAACGTCAACAAGGTCCAAGTCAAAGTCTGTCGGAACCCATGCATCTCCTTTTCGAGACCATTCAGACTTTCCATCAATCTCGATTTTGTCGTCGGCTGACTTCTTCGCTTTAGCTTTGACTTTTCCGTCCGTTAGTTCCGCTTCTTCGGTTGTGGCATTCTCGGCGGCGAACTTGAGGAAAGCCTTGATGTCTTCGTCGACAGTCGCATCTGCAGGCCTCTCAATGCCGGCCGCGACCAGTTTGGTGTTTTCAGCTGAGACTGAGGCAACCTCTGCTCGCAGACGCTCTGCATCTTGATTGATAAAGTTCAAAACAGCATTCCGAAAATCTGGCGTGCCGCAAGCTTCCGCTTCACCTTCGCAGCGCTCTTCAATCTGGTAGGCTGTCGACATGCTTGTAATGCGTTCTGATAGCCAGTCCCTGCTGACAACCCGCGATCTTTCTACCTGTCTTTCGGTCGTCTGGCCGCCACCTCCGCCGTTCAGGCTGAGCGGCCCAAGTTCAAAACTTAAACGTCCACCACGGTTGCGTATCGAAACTGTGACCCGGTCCGTTTCGCTTTCTTGGCTTTTGTTTTCAATCATTGATGAGAACTGAGCATCAAAGTCTGCAGTTATCGAGATGGATTGTGCCTGATAAGTGGATGAAAATACTTGATATCCGACCTGAAGCTTTGGGTTTCTAAGAAACGCGTTTAACCAGCCGCAGGTCGCCTCGATTTCATATGTTTCAATAGCCTGAAGTGGGGTGCTCTCTGTCACAATTTGGCCATCAACGAGACCTTCGTAGCTGGTTTGATAAATGACCTTAGAGTCACGACCGCGCTCTAGCCGCACACGCTTGGCGTAGTGCGGCAACGGTTGCAACTTTGTTTTCTCCACACCGACTTTACGCGAGAGCTCAGAAAGTATTTCGTTGTTGTAGTAAAGAACTGTAAGACGCGGGAAAGGTATCGCTTCATCCAAGGCGCTGGCTTTCTCGCAAGTCGCGTCAATCTCTGCTTCCAAGCCCGCCCAATCAGGAACCGGGCGTGGAACGTAGATTGTATCACTGCCTATGGTATACACGTCGATCGCTTCACCCTTTAGGAAGTCGATTTGTGGGACGTGCGAACGATTGTTTGCGTCAAAAGTCGTTCGCGCGATCTGAGGGGAGGCATCCTTAGCGTCTATATCATTTCCAGAAATCACCCAGATTGTGCTCGCAACCGTCATCAAGCTCGCGGTGCGAAGAAAAGTTTCGTATTTTTTCATACTGACTTATCCTTACTGTTCAGTGACCTTCATTCTGAGATAAATGAAGTTTCATAATGTAGGGATGGATTTGACCATGAATCCAGTGCTATTAGCGTTTTGCGGGCCGCCAGAATTCACTTTAGTGGCGCTTTCAACTAAAGAGCAAGGCCACGCAGTCTTTCAAGCTAGCCAGTTCCTTCTCGATCCTGCCGGTCGAGCGTGTCTCCAAGGCGGTCAAGACCTTCTCGGAAGCCTCTGAGGCCGTCACTAACCGCTCAGCGCAGGCGAGGAAGTCGCGTTCAAGAGCTGGCGGTCGCAACAATATTTGAAAAGTAAGGCCAAAAGTTAATCGCCATTCGAGAAGAACAGACGTTCATGCATTCCGCAGCATCGGGCAAAATGGGCTGGATGCGGCCATTTAGTTTGATTTGTTGGATTTCTGTTGGGATCTGAAATAATAGGAAGGTCAAAACGTCAATGCCGCCAAGGTCGGCACAGCGCAGAAAGCGGACTTTGCAAAGTTGCGATTTGAGCGGCTAAGGTATTTAACAGAATACGGGAATTCTGTTAAGGATTGCCAAGCGACTAGACGTGAATTGGTCTGCTAAGGGGGCGTTGCAACGCCGATTGCTATACACAATTATACATAGTGTTAAGGCCACGCCTCATAATGTATTACTATCTCTAACTTATGGAACATCACCGAATTGCTTAAGCAAAATTTGGGAGCTGTTTAGGATACTCTCAGTATTCTCGATGTTTGGCTGGTGATTGGAATCTCGGAAAATTTCGAGGGCAGCTTGGCAAGATGAGATTGCGTCTTTGAGCGCAGCGCATTCACGAGTTCGCTCAGCCGATGTGGCCAAAGCTTCAGTCAAATTCATCTGTGTAATAGCCCAATCCAGAGGCATGCTCTCGCGGGTCAACTCTTCAAGCGCTGCGCGGTAAGCTGCCACGGCCTCGTCCAGACGCGCCGTACCGCTCTCCCGCTCCCCAAGGGTCAAAAGCGCATTGCCGAGATTCATCTGTGTCATGGCCCAATCGAGAGGCACGCGCTCACGGGTCCACTCTTCAAGAACTGCACGGTAGGCGGCCACGGCCTCGTCCAGACGCGCCGTACCGCGCTCCCGCTCCCCAAGGGCCAAAAGCGCATTGCCGAGATTCATCTGTGTCATGGCCCAATCGAGAGGCACGCTCTCGCGGGTCCGCTCTTCAAGCGCTGCGCGATAGGCTGCCACGGCCTCGTTCAGACGCGCCGTACCGCTCTCCCGCTCCCCAAGCCTCTTAAGCGCATTGCCGAGATTATTCTGTGTCAAAGCCCATTGGAGAGGCGCGCGCTCACGGGTCCACTCTTCAAGAACTGCACGGTAGGCGGCCACGGCCTCCTCTAGACGCGCCATACCGCTCTCCCTCATCCCAAGCATCGCAAGCGCATTGCCGAGATTCATCTGAGTCCCAGCCCATTCGAAAGGCACACGCTCGCGGGTCCGCTCTTCAAGCGCTGCGCGGTAGGCTGCCACGGCCTCGTCCAGACGCGCCATACCGCTCTCCCCCTTCCCAAGGGTCAAAAGCGCATTGCCGAGATTATTCTGTGTCATGGCCCATTCGAGGGGCGCGCGCTCACGGGTCCACCCTTCAAGCGCTGCATGGAAGGCTGCCACGGCCTCGTCCAGACGCGCCGTACCGCGCTCCCGCTCCCCAAGGGTCAAAAGCGCAATGCCAATGCTATTATGAGAGAAGCTTTTCCCATAGGTATTTTGTGCCTTAAGCAATAGAGCCTCCGCAAGTGAGATTGAAACTTCGAGATCGAAATTAAGCCCTTTGTCACGACCCTGATCAAGCCATTTTTGTTGCAGTTTAAACAGGGCCACAAACCGTTTCGACTGATCAGAGGGTGCATCCAGATCGAACTCAGCCAAGGCAAAACGGCAGGCATTCGCAACACTGCGCGTTAAAATCGCCTGCGCAATACCTTTTTCGTATAGCCGCGCTCGGGCTGCCCGGCGCCGGGCATCTTCTGCGTCAAGTGCGGCAATCTCATCATCGAGCGTTGCCTGTCCCGCATCAAGATCACCGGTTTCGTTGAGCGCATTGATCCGGGCCACGACCGCATCAACCGCATCGGAGATATTCGACGGAAGTTGCCCCCTGTCGCGCTCACTCCGTGCGACTTCAAGTGCGCGTTCAAGCCCGGCCAAAGCCGTATCGAAATCACCCGGACTGCCCTCGGCATAGCGGCGCGCCAAGGCGATCAGCATACCCTCTTTGATGCCGAACTCGCGGGCATTGTCCTGTTCCCGGGCAACAAGGGTGTCGACCATCTTACGAAGGGCAGCAGTGTCGGCCTTGATGCTTTCCAGTACCGTATGCTCGATGCAATGTTGCGCGAGCAAATCCATCACCATGGCTTGTGTGAAGACGTCACGATATTTCGGGTTCTGTCGAAAAATGTCAAAGGCGGTTTTCAGTGTCAGGGATATGGCGCGACGAGGTCCGTGATCCAGATCGGTCAGGACCCTACCGAAGGTATCGCTCAGCAGAGCAGCCTCGATATCCCCGGAGGCTACCGCTCGCGCCATGCGCTGAGGTTCAAAAGTGATGCGCGATTTGTTTTCCGTGAGCAGTGCGGCGGCAATGCTGATATCAGCGTCGGAGATGTCACTGGCTGCGCGTAGGGCGTCTTCGGTGGTTTTACGAGCACGGCGAACAGTGGCGCGGTCGCAGTTTTCCCATTTCTCATAGCCGATCATGGTGAGTACCGCGACAGGAACCAAGACCGTCGCAACAGTGACGCCACCCGCAATGAAGCCAAGGGCGGCAATACAAAAGCTCGTACCATGTTCGGCGAGTTGTTGACGGTCGCTCATGTCACACCCCAATCTGCTACTATTTGAATAATGAGATATAGGGAGCTCGGGTCAATCAATAAAACTGTAGCGGTGGTAGACAGATCAAATCGAGAGGACCGCAAGTTGAGCGCAATGACTCGCACCAGACTTAAGCACCACCTCATTAAGCTGATTTCGGTAACAGTTTGATCGCGGCAAACAGATCATGATTTGCGCACCGCCAAGCTGGCTTGGACTCCAAACACCGCACTGGCGTAGCTCTACATTTAGCGGTGGGTCTGCTATGCGTATGTTCCAACATCCTCCGGAGTCGCCCAAGTCATGCACTTATTGAGCATAGAGCGCGTGTTTTCGAAGAAACAGATAAAGGACGCCGGACGTCTCCTCGGAGGTGTTGTGCAAAGAAACTCAGAGATCGAAGAAGCTTTTCGCATCCTTCATAACTGGAGATTGCATCATGCCTATCCGATGGTGCGCGAGCGAGCAAAGCTCACACGTCTGGTGAAGCCACTTGGCGGTATTACTGCGGGACGATTGAAGCGCACTTCCTCAATCCGAAAGAAACTGTTTCGCGGAAGCACCAAACTCGACCAGATGCAAGACTTGGTTGGTTGTAGAGCTATCGTTGATAACATGAGCGATCTCCAAGAAGTATTAAGTAAATTCAGAAGCATAGAAGAAGGTGGGCGGGTTCGACGCAAAACGGACTACATCAAGACGCCGAAGGCGAGTGGTTATAGAAGCGCTCATTTGATTGTAAAGTTCGACGAGCGTGGACTTGGAGAAAAGCACGCCGGGTGCAATGTTGAGATTCAATTGCGAACTCAGCTTCAGCACGTCTGGGGAACCACGGTTGAGGCTGCAGGCGCGATGCGTAATGAGGATCTAAAGGCAGGCGAAGGCAGTGCTGAATGGTTACGGTTTTTGACCCTGATGAGCGGGCACATAGCGGAAGTTGAGAAGCAGCCTCGCGGTGATCACCTATCCATGAGCTACAAAGATCTAAAAGCTGAAGCAAAACAGCTCTCCGATAGTCTGAATGTTAGGCAGAACCTCAGTACTTTCAGCAGTTTCATGCATGAAGCCGAAAGGTACGGTGGGTTTCACAGCTCAAGGTACATGCTCAAGATGGATGCTTCGACGGGGAATGTTGATGTCAGACCGGCCTGGCGCGAGATGTTTGCGTTTGACGACTTGGAAGATGACTTTGAGGAGACCAAACAAAGCTTGGAGGTCAGCGTTGATAACATGGAGGCGCTTCGGCAGGCATACCCAAACTACTTCGCGGACACCCGCGAATTCCTCAAAGTGCTCGATGATCTAGAGGGGCCCAGACATCCGCCCTCAAAGAAGGCAATAGACAACCTGGATTTGAGTTTTCTTCCAAAAGACATAAAGCCTCTAAATAAGAAGAAGGTCTTACACCTCGAGTACACCGGCAAAGTATTCTGGGGGGAGGAACTCGTCGGCCACTGGGAAAAGGGAGTTTATGGGACGTACTTCTTTGAGTCAGTAACTGAAGGGTACATCGATTTCGAAAGTCCTAGTCTAGATAGGTTCAAAGAAGACATAAAGGACTGGCACGAAGCGAAATGAGCGATGTTGGCGCATAAGCCCTTATATGTGATGGTCAGGCGTTTCAGAAAGTCTGCTTTGGGCTGGGAGCGATAATTAGTCGGGTTCCGCAACTATCTCTGTTGAGGGCCGATGTAGAAACTTCGCAAAGTCTGCTTTGCTCAACAACCTGAACGACAAGGAGGCTCCGTGGATTGCCGCCCCAAGGCGCTCCTGAAACTGGTTCTGGTTTGAGCCCTCTTTAAAGGTATATTCAAAGCAGCTTTTTGGAAAACACGTTTGCTGCAATTATCAATGTCATTCACTGCATGTAGTAGGACACTAATAACTGCAGTAACCGGAAGAGAGCCGAAGAACCCGGAACAATGCGGATGAAACCCTATAAAAAAGGCGTTTAGTGTGAGGCGCGGCAAATTTGGCCGTTATTCTGAATGTCTTTCAGTAAACGAGAAATCGGCCGTTTCCGGCCATATTGCGAAATTCATGACATTGATAATTGCAAAAGCGCTGAGGTGTTCGAAGGCCCTTTAAAATAGGGTTTAAACCTCTTTCTAGCGCGAGTGACTGGCACCAAATGAAGCAAAATGATGGACGAGAAGTGGAAAGTCGGCTTTCAAGTTTGTCTCAGACTTTCCAGAATGGGAATTACCGTTTAAAAACAGCATGAAGTCGGTTTTCGAAATGATGAAATCCGCTTTGGAAGTTGAAAGCGATTTTGGCTGCATTCTTATTCAGATTGACCAAGCTCACACATGCTTTCCCACTTCCTACCGAACCAAACAAACAACGTTTTCTGGTCGCTTTTGTTGTTCGGTCTTCTGACCAAAAGTGCATCGTCCATTATGCGAACCATCTGTGGACTGGGTAGTGTCTCAGTTTGAATTTGAGGCCTTATAATCGATTGCAAGCCTCCAAGAAAAGTCACCGGATGTTAACTGAATTGTGTTGACTGTGGAGGTTGAAATTAACAAACAGAACTCCACATTTATGCAATGAAGTATATTGACACAGTATGTTTTTTCTGCCGCAAGTCATAAAATAGTTAGGGAATCGTCTTGTTGTGGTATGTATAAAATGTGTACAAGAGAAAAAAGCTGTTGACAGTGAATCACTATTAGGCAGCGAAACGGGGGTTGACAATGCCGAAAGGCCCGAACGGACAAAAACGGCCCGCCGACGCTATCGGTTGCGCCGTTTCAGTTGCGAGGATCGCAACAGGAGAAGACGAAGATACGGGTTACGTGTCACGGAATCGCCGTAAAAGCGGTGTAGCTGGTGCGAAAGCACGGACAAAAAATCTGGACGCCGAGCAACGTTCAGAGATTGCAACGAGGGCCGCAGAGGCCAGATGGAAAATGGAGAGCGAAATGACAGAGATGACATTTGACCAACGCTTTCAAAAAGCTTTCGATGGAGGTCTTGCCGACATCAAGTTTTTTGTTCGGCGTGATGCATCGGTTACTCCCGATGCATTGAGAAGTGATGCCCTGGCCTTTCAGGAGGCAATTGATTGTGGGAACGTGAAAGAAGTGGGTGGTGTGGACTAGCAATATTTGGTTAGTTCTGACTTTTACACATCAACACTTTGCTATAAGGAGGCCTGACGGCCTCCTTTTTTGTTGGAAAAGACATGCTTGAAAACGTGGGAAATATCCTCAAAGACTACCATACCGAGCATGGCCTAGACATGAGTAAAGATGGCGGTCCGCCCGTACGAACTTCTCTATTGCATCCGTACATCGAGGCTCGTGGGGTTGTAGACAAGATTACGATCTTCGAAGCAGACATCAAAACCACTCATATTGTAGCTCAAGTTCAGAAGTTTCAGGGTCAAACTACGCCGTATAGTGGCACGCTAGACTTGGCGCGCATCTATTACGCCAAGAACCACAACTACTGCTGGCGACGCTTTGGTGTATGTAAAGAAATGTATCACTGTATGATTGATCGCACGATGGCTGATCGTGTCGCTACACTTTCGTCGCTGACGGCACTTCTGGAGCTTCTTGCCGCAGACACTACGGCCCTGACAGGGAACTTTGCCCCTTTGAACAGAGAGCAAGAAGCTGAACTTCTCGCCCTAGAAACGCTATTCCCAGTTGAGTTTCGCTTGGATTATCTGGAAAATCCAGCGCCAGAAAATGTAATTCTGGAGCTTTCAGAGCGCTTTAGGATTCCGCTGATCTATGCAAGGCTCGCCTGTCGCCCGACTTACAATCAGGCTGTGATTGGGTTAAGAGGCAGGCTTGAGGATTTAAACTGAACTTTTTGCTTAATAAAGTGAAATAACATACCTATATCAATGGTATGAACAAGCTTGATATCAAAACTCGCGCAATGATCCTCAACATGATGGTGGAGGGCAATTCCATGCGCTCAATCAGCCGCGTTGTGGGTGTATCAATCAACACAGTTACCAAGCTGTTGATTGAAGCCGGTGAGGCCTGTGCTAAGTACCACAACAACACAGTGCGCAACGTCAAAACCACCCGCGTAGAGTGCGACGAAATCTGGTCATTCGTGTATGCCAAGGCGAAGAATGTGGAGACCTCTAAGTCTGCACCTGACGGTTCTGGTGATGTATGGACATGGACCGCAATCGACGCAGATAGCAAAATGATCCTGTCTTATGAAGTTGGTGATCGTTCTGGCGATACCGCTTACGAGTTCATGGTCGACCTAGCGTCTCGCCTATCAAACCGTGTGCAACTCACTACAGACGGCCACAGGGCCTATCTGGACGCAGTAGAGGGCGCATTTGGTGGTGACATCGACTATGCCATGCTGGTTAAGCAATATGGCGGCTCAACGGGCAAGCAAGGCCACGAAAAGAAGTACAGCCCTGCTGAGTGCATCGGTATCAAAAAAGAACAGGTGTTTGGTGAGCCAATCGAGGAACTGGTCAGCACTTCCTACGTAGAGCGCCAAAACCTCACAATGCGCATGGGGATGCGCCGCTTCACGCGCTTGACCAACGGGTTCAGCAAGAAGCTGGAAAACCACCTGCACATGCTGTCGCTGTATTTCGTTCACTACAACTTTGTGCGCATCCACAAAACGCTGAAAGTGACACCTGCAATGGCCGCTGGTGTATCTGACACGTTGCACGACACCGCATGGATCGTTGGACTGATCGACGCCAATGCACCCGCGCCCAAGAAGCGCGGACCCTATAAGAAAAAAGATAATTCAAACTGAGACACTACCGTGGACTGGCATCACCTTGACGAACGATCCGCTTCCTTCGGACTTATTCAAAAAGCGCAGCAGCAATATATCCTCTGCTACCGATCCGGTAGTCTGGCAATGGTTCGTTGCAGCATTGCTGACTGAAGCGCAGGCCAAAAATACGGTTGTCAAAATAAGGCGAATGAATGTTAAAAAACAGGGCGTCTAACTGTGATGCCCTGACCAAATTACCTTTCCTATGATCTCAATATCCCCTGCCCGTTCCGGCGGCAACACATCGCTCTGCGATGTGGGGTTGTCACCGCGTATGATCAGCACGCCGCCCATTAGGACTTCGAGCCTGCGCAGCAGAACCTTTTTTTCGCGGCGGATTGCGTAAATCTGGTTGGCTTCGATATTGACCAGTGCTCGATTGATGAGGGCAATTGAATGGGAGCCAAGTGTCGGCTCCATTTCGTCGTCGATAGCAGCTACTAGGGCGGCGTTTTTTGCGGCGATCCCGTTTGCATGCAGCCAGCGCTCATGAAACCCCAAAGTTGAGGGAACGCCCGGAAACCGGCCCGCCTTGAGGCTGTCGATCATTATCTCGACCAGCACCATGCCATCATGACGCGGCAATCCCGGCGCGCGTGGATCTGGGATGAACACGGCGTCGTGGTTATCGGAGCCGGGCTTGCCCCTGTAAACAGCCACCACGGGGAAAAGCTCCTTCACCATTTTCAAAGGTCGCTCTTCAAGAAACTCTTTCTGGGCTTCATCCTCAATGGGTTGCCAGCCGCGCAACCTAACTGTGCGCCCGTTCATGTCGATAAGACGCTTAATAGCAACAGCCCCAAGCGCATCCCTAATGAAAACACGATCTCCAATTCTGGGTTGCTGGTCGGGCGAAACCAAGCAGTGATCGCCTGAAATAATTCCTTCGCGCTCCATGGACTGACCCGTCGCCATAACCCAGAAAGACTTCTCGTCGTCAATCCACGCAGGCTTTGGCAGAGGATCGCGTTCGCGAAAATCATCAGCCCACCCTTTGACGCTGCACTTTGCGAGCCCGATGAAAGGCACAGTGCTCTCGGACCAGCCATTAGCAACTTCCCAAGACGGACCCTCGATTACACGGGCGGGACCGAAATAAAATTCGAGCCCCAAAACATCTCCAATGGATTTCAGCCTGTCAACTGACGGCCACGCCCCGCGCCTTATGTTTTGAAAGGCAGTATCTGACGCCTTGCCGAAAGCGAGCTTACCCACTTGAGCTTGCGTCATACCAAGCTCTTTCCGCCTCACATCCAGAACATCGTACAGCTCAGTCAATTCCATGCTGTATAAATACAGAAAAAAAACATCTCCGACACCAATAAATATTAAAAAATAATTAATCTGTATTTATACCTTGCATGTAATCTGTATATTTGCAAGTTTTAGATATGGAACGAGTTATTCACACCCCGATGAAGTATGGAAATTTGATCAACCTCGTCTCGGTCATGTGCTCACACGTAGACCGAAAAGAGGTGACGATTGCTGGCTGGGCTGGCGTGCATTCTCGCTTCTTTGCGCGATTGCGTTCCGGAAAAGGCTGCAGCGCTCATGCTTATGAAGATGTCCTAAACTGGTTCAGCGAAAACTGGCCCACCGACCTCGAGTGGCCGAGAGACATCCCACGACCCAGTAAGCCAGAAGAAGCCCGGAGGGCCTCATGACCCACCGCTCCGAAACTGCCGCCGAGACTTCCCAACCTCCCTTGGGCCTGCCGGTCTCGGCCACCTGCGCAGGCGAGGCTCCCCCCTCGCCTGCGCCTTTTCAATCATCAAAGAGAAAAGCGATGATGGACCTCTCAAAAATACAAGACGAAACCGAACGTCAGGCGTGGCTGACCCTTATTTGTGATCTGATCGGCTGCGTCTGTCTCTTTGTGATCCTATTTGCAGGTCTGTGGATCGGGGCGGTGTTCCAATGAACGTGAACCCGGATATCGAGCAGCTGAGCGCGCCTGTGTTGACGCCATCGGCGCGGATCATGGATTTCGAGAATGCCGTATCAGAATATGGATTGGCGCGCGCTGCCGTGCGGCGGGCTGGGCTCGACGTTTCAGCCGCCGGAACACCGGTGCCTGAACACCTCTCGGAGCGCCTGCGTCTGGCGGTCATTGCCGAGGACAACGCGCGACACATAATCGCTGCGAAGGCCCAGATCCTGACAGCATCGGGCCTGCTTGACCGTGCCGCCGACGCCTTGGCGAACGAGGGCACATTCTGATGCATAGCGCGCGCCTCGCCACCAGTCCCCGCCTGCAGCGCACCCTTGATGCGCTGCGCCGCGCTGATGGCGAGATCAGCACCTATGATCTGTCACGCAGCGCCAAGATTTGCGCCGTGAATTCCTGTGTGGCCGAGTTGCGCGTGAACGGCGCTGAGATCACGTGCCGCCAGCAAGTCGAGAACGGCAAACGCACCTTTTACTACACCCTTTTAAACTCGCCGGAGACTCCAAAATGACGCGCAGCAACACGCCTCAGATCACCTTCCTGCCCGTCAGCGACATTCAGGTGCGCGACCGGCTGAGAGATACGTCCGAAGCCGCTGTTGCCGCCCTTGAGGCCTCGATCCCGGAGCGTGGCATTTTAAGCCCGCTTCAGGTCCAGCTGGTCAAGGGCACCTATTGCCTGATGGACGGGTTGCACCGGCTGGAGGGTGCGCGGCGCTGCGGCCTTGACGAGGTGCCGGTCATTATCCGGAACTGCTCCATGCGCGAGGCGCGCAACATCGAAGTAGACACAGCCCTTGCCGCCGCCCCACTCGACAGTCTGTCGATGGCAGTCTTTCTGGCAGCGCAAAAGGACCTCTATGAAGAGGAGTTTCCGGAGGCGAAACGCCTTCACGCCGCCAATGCAACCCTTCAGGGGGATCGTACTGTAAAAAATACAGTACGGTCATTCGCCGATAACGCAGCTGACATTTTCAACGTCTCTACATCCAAGATATTCAAGCTTGTCAGCGTGGGAAAGTCGCTGACAGGCGAGGATGTAAAGATGCTGCGAAAGGCCCCGAAGAAGGTCAAATTCGGGGACCTGCAAGCAATGGCAAAGCTGGACGCGAGCCTGCGCAGCCTCGTCTGCCGGGAGTTATCTTTAGGCAAGATCAAATCGGTCAAGGAGGCGTTGGAGCGCAGCAAGAAGCCCGGCTCGGTGGTGACCACATCCCCGGCGGAGGCCGAGTTCAAGAAGCTGAACGATGCCTTTGCCCGCGCCTCCAAGGCGGCACGGATGCAGTTTGTGCGCGCCCATTCCGACGCGCTTGAGGAATTGATGGCGCGCGATGTGATGAAGGGCGGTGACGGCGAGGTTGTCGAATTCAAAGCGCGGGAGCGTGGTTGAATATGGCGCGCCTTGAACCCGATAAACTCTGGTGGACGGCTGATGATCTTGCGGGCTCCGGCTTGCCGATGCTTCCCGGCACCAAGCAGGCCGTGAACGCAATGGTGAAGCGGGGCGGCTGGCGGGCAGCGCCCGGTTGTGCGCGCCGCAAGCCCGGTCGCGGTGGCGGGTGGCAATATCATTGGTCGGTTCTGCCCGAAGAGGCGCGCCGGGTGCTTTTGACCCGACAGATCGAGGTCGAGAAATCGCGCGCTGATGCCAATGACGCATGGGAGGCCTTTGATGGGCTGAAAGAGACGGCGAAGGCCAAGGCAAAAGAGCGCCTCGAAGCCATCCGCCTGGTCGAGGCCCTGCACGATACCGGCAACACGCACGTCGCCTCAGTGGACGCGGTTGCACGGCGCTACAAAGTCTCTGCCCGCACCATCTACAATTGGTGGGCAATGGTTGAAGGCGTCGCAGAAAGCGACCGTCTGGCCTATCTGGTGCCGCGCAATCAGCTGGTGAAGCGCACCCGTCGCAACAAAGCGGACGTGCGCGCCTTCATGGATCATCTGAAAAGCGATTTCCTGCGCCTTGAGGGTCCGGCCTTCACGGACTGTTACCGCGATGCGGTCGCCGAAGCCGTGAAGCAGGGCTGGGAGTACCTCAGAGAGCGCACCGCCAAGCGCAGGTTAGACGCGGAAGTGCCGCGTGTGACGCGCGTCTTTGCCCGTGAAGGTGAAAAGGGGCTGCGGCGTTGCTTTCCTGCACAGATCCGTGACCGCAGCGGATTGCATGCCCTTGAGGGCGTCAATGCCGATTGCCACAAGATCGATGTCTTTGTCCGCTGGCCCGATGGCACCGTGGATCGGCCCCAGATCGTTGGGTTCCAAGACCTCTACAGTAACAAAATACTGAGCTGGCGTGTGGATCATGACCCCAACAAGGTCATGGTCATGTCCGCCTTTGGTGAGATGATCGAGAAATGGGGCATCCCCAGTCACTGCCTGTTCGACAACGGACATGAGTTCGCCAACAAATGGATGACAGCAGGCGCGCCCACGCGGTTCCGCTTCAAGGTTCGCGAGGGTGATCCGCTCGGCGTGCTGCCCTTGCTGGGGATCAAGATGCACTGGGCCACGCCCGCGCACGGTCAGGCCAAGCCCATCGAACGCGGGTTTCGTGACTTTGCCAGTAGCATCGCCAAGGACATCCGCTTTGCCGGGGCCTATGTGGGCAACAAGCCCACCGCCAAGCCCGAGAACTACGGATCACGCGCCGTCCCGCTTGAGGACTTCATGCGGGTGGTTGACCAGGGCATCACAGAGCACAACGCCCGCGATGGCAGGCTATCCGCTACGGCAAACGGACGCTCTTTCGATGCGACCTTCGAAGACAGTTTCAAGACGGCCCGGATCCGCAAGGCGACCGAAGAGCAGCGCCGGTTGTGGATGATGGGTCAGCATGTCGGCAAGCTGAACAGCAACGATGGCCAGATCCGCATCCACGGCAACTTCTATTATGCTGACTGGATGTCTCAGCATGCAGGTCGCAAGGTCGTGGCCCGTTTTGACCCGGAAGACCTGCACGCCGAAGTGTTCATTTATGACCCGGACGGCACGTTCCTCGGGCAAGCCGAATGCCGCGAAAAGATCGGCTTTTTCGATCTGGTCGGTGCACGCGAAACCAGCCGCCGCAATGCCCGTATCAAGCGCGCCGAAAAGGCGCTCGTCAAGGCGCACGCACCGGTGCCCATCGACGAGCTGGCCGCACGCAAGAATGCCCGCGCACCCGAACCCGCCGAGCCTCTCGAGGCCAAGATCGTGGCCCCGGTCTTTGGCACGCGCCGCGCCACATCCAACCCGCACAGCCCGCTCTATGAGGCCCCTGATAACCCTGACATCGATCAGGCACAGGAAGCGCTGATCCTGCAGATGAGCGTCCCGAAAGACACCCCGAAACCAGCAGCCGAGAGCGCTGCCATCGACATGTCGACGCCAAGGGCACGGTTCATGTGGGCGCTGTCCATCATCGCCCGCTCGGACGCCGGTCAGGAGGTCGGTACGGAGGAGGCACGGCGGTACCGTGAGTATGTGAAATCATCCGAATACGAAAGCCAGATGGGCATGTACCGCGCATTTGGAGAAGACGGTGTCGGCTAGGCACCAAAGGAAAACCGCCGCTCGGCAGCACCCGAGCGACGGTTCAGTAGATACCTTCAACGGAGGCAAAATGACACGAAATACTTCAATAGGCAACAGGGTGAAGCCTCTGCGCAATGTGGCGGCACTCAACCAGCTCATCGAGCGGGTCAAGAGGCGGCAGTTTGGCCTGCCCGGCATGGCGGTCTTTTATGGTCCGCCGGGTTTGGGTAAGTCGTTTGCCTGCATTTTCGCCAAGGTCCAGCACGACGCGATCCACATTTCGGTGCAGAAGCTCTGGACGAAAAAGACCCTTCTGACCGAGATCCTGCGGGAGCTGTCGATTGCCCCCGAAAAGACACTCAGCGACATGCAGAAACAGGTCAACTATGGTCTGGCGACGTCTGACCGACCGCTGATCATCGACGAGGCAGATTATGCGGTCGACCGGGGCATGATCGAAATCATCCGCGACATGTTTGACGGCTCCGGCGTGCCGGTGATCCTGATCGGCATGGAAAAGTTCCCGCAGAAAATCCAGCGCCATGAGTTGGTCGACGGGCGGGTGCTGTCTTGGGTCGGGGCTGAGCCTGCCAACCTGCGCGACGTGCGCCTGCTGGCTGAGAACTATGCCGACGGTCTGGATATCGACGACACGATGCTGACCCACATCATGAACAGCAGAAACGGCAACGCCCGCAACATCAGCAAGGACATCGCCTATGTGGTCGAGGTCTGCCGCACCGAGGGCGTCACCGCGATCACGCACAAGACATGGGGCAACAGGCCCCTGTTCCACACAACCGCACCCGCACCACGGAGGGGCATTGGATGAACACTTTCGAGGCTGATTTCGAGCAGGAAAAAGAAACGATGATGGCATTTATGAACGCCCATCCGCAATTTACGAACAAAGAGGTTCTGGCCACGGTTGGCGGGCCCACGACACGGCGCAAACACTTCCTGCGCACCCTGCGCGCGCAGGGCAAGATCAACGAAGTCGCGCGCAAGGCGGGCACGCCCTTTTACACGATGCTCTCGACAGAGGTCGCCCAGCAGCGCGCCGCCATCAAACGCGCCACGCCCAATGGCTCCATGTGGGGCGCGATGCGCGCTCTGCGCCAGTTCACGCAAGCCGATGTCGTCGCCGCCCTCGCGGCAACCGACAAGGCTGTGAGCGCAGACGATGTGCGCAAGTTCGCATCCTCCTTGCTCGCCGCCGGATATCTCAAGGTCCTCCAGAAGGCCCGCGCCACCGGCAACCGCCCGGCGCGCTACCAGTTGGTCAACGACAGCGGCCCTCTGCCCCCCGACGTCAAGCGCCGCGAAGTCGTGATCGACGCCAACGAAGACCGCGTTGTGCATGTACAGGGAGCCCGGCTGTGAGCGCGCGTCTGCAAATCGCCCGCGAGGCGTGGGGCACCGTCCCCGACTGGATCGAAGCGCTGGTTGCGGCCTGTGATGCGCCCGGTTCATCCCAAAGCAAGGTCGCGGCCCGGATCGACCGCTCGCCCGGCGTGATCAGCTCGCTTTTGCGCAATGATTATCGCGGCAACATGGCCAACCTTGAGGACCGCGTGCGCTCCACGATCTGCATCAGCCAGGTCAAGTGCCCTGCCCTCGACTGGATCACGTCCGCGGACTGCCTGAACTGGCGCGATCAGGCCGTGAAACTCACCTCACCCAGCCCGGACCGCGTGATGATGTTTCGCGCGTGTCAGACCTGCCCGCGCTTCAAGAAGGATGACCCCGATGCCCAAGCAGATTGAGCCCATGTCCGCAGATCGCATGATCCGCCTTGCCGCCAGCGGTGTCGCCAAGGTCGATCTGATGGGCCCACGCGGCACCACGCTCTGCACCATGGATGAAATCGAGGCCATGGCGCTGATGATCGTCGCAAGCGGTATTCTGCCCGGCCATCCAGCAGATGCCGCGCGCCAGCCCCATTACCCTGAACTCGAAAAGGACAAGCGATGAAACGTAAACACCCCGCCGACGGGCGCTATCAGGCCTCGGGCCCCTTCGTGATCAAACGCCACGAGGTGCGCGCACATGACGGCACCGAAACACTGGTCTCGGACCAGCGCGTGATCTGTGAAATCCACAAGCAGGCAGGCGATGCAAACGCGATGGCAGAGAAGATCGCCAAGGCTCTGAACACGCAGGCCCGTGGCGATGCGCGCGTAGAGGAGGCTCGCAATGTCTGACTATTACTTTGAGGTCGATGTTCTGCGCGACCAGATGGCGACCAAACTCTCCGACAACCTCGAGCAGACGCCTTACGTCTTTGCCGAGGTCGCCAAGGACATTGTGCCCGACAGCGCCTATTTCACCGAGTTCTGTGACTTGGTGGATAATCTGGACGGCGGCCAGAAAGAGGCGCTGCAGCAGTTTTGCGCTGCCCTCGCCAAACACCTTTCACCCGAAATCAAAAAGGAAACGCCCAATGACTGAATTCACCCCCTTTCCGATCCCCGATGGCAAAGTTGAGGCCAATGGCCAAATCTATATGCAGGACGCAAAGGGCGGGCTGGTCCCGCTCGAGATGGTCAAGCCTCAGGACCAGCTTCAGGACGAGACCGTGCGCAAGATCATAGGCTTCTGGATCGCACTCAGTGAGCAGGTCGCGCGCCAGAAAGCGCATGTGATCGAGGACATCGACACCTTTGTTGATCTGTTGACCGAAGAGTATGGGGCGCGCGTTGGTGGGCCCAAGGGCAACATGCAGCTGAAGACCGTCGACGGGCTGTTCATGATCGAGGTGCGGATCAACGACTTCATCGACTTCGGCCCCGAGTTGCAGGTCGCCAAGGAATTGGTCGATCAGTGTCTGACCGAGTGGTCTGAGGACGCCCGTCCAGAAATCCGCGCCGTGATCAGCAACGCCTTTCACACCGACAAGGCGGGAATGGTGAACCGCGCCGAAATCATCAAGCTGACGCGCCTCAAGATCGAAGACGCACGCTGGCAGCGGGCGATGGATGCCATCCGTGACGCCCAGCGGGTCGTGGGCTCCAAAACCTACATCCGCTGCCGCCGCCGGGAGCGCTTCGATGCGCCCTGGCAGAATGTCACCATCGATATGGCGAAGGCGTGATCTGATGCCGCGCAAAGGCATCTGGGTTCTGTGGGCACAGCTGCACGATCAGCATATCGCGGAGCTGGCCGCATGACCCAAGTCACCCTCGCAGAGGTCCAGAAAGCCACGATTGCATACTTCGGGATCACGCAAGAGATGCTGCTGACACCCAAGCGGCACGCTCGCTTCGTGATGTACCGGGCGGTGGCCTACCGGGTGGCCCGCGATCTCACACATCAAAGCCTGGTCCAGATCGGGCTGGCCTTTGGCGGGCGCGATCACACGTCGGTGTTGCACGGCCTGAAGTGGCTGGAGAAGAGGCGCGATGAAGAGGTCGAGGCCGCAATCATCGCCATCAAGCGCGCTGCCAAGAACGAGGCATCCCATGCGCGACGCCATGTGATCCGTGCACCCTTCAAAACCGTGCGCAAACCGCGCGCGCCCCTCTTTATCAGGAGCGCATCGTGAACAACGCCCTGCGCAAGATGATCCATGTGGGCTGCCGCGAGCTTGGCATCGATCAAGACAGCCGCCGCGCCCTCCAGCTTGAAATCTGCGGCAAGGCCAGCATGTCGGACATGGACGAGGATGAGATGAACGCGCTGCTGGCTCGGCTCAAGCGCGATGGCTTTAATCCAGCTTCAAAGGCCCCTTCAAAGCGCCCTGCCGCCCCACGTGCCGATCTGCGGCTGTGTCACGTGCTTTGGCGCAAGCTGGGAGAGGCGGGAGCGCTGGACAGGCCCGGACGCGCCGGTCTCAACGCCTTCCTGCGCAGCCAGTTCGGCGATGCCTGGGGATCCGTGCCGGTCGATATCGACATGCTGCGCGATCCCGACCAGATCAACGATGTAATCCGCGCGCTCAAGGCGTGGGGCAAACGCGCCGGGATCGACTTTGATTTCAGGCGGACCGGCAAATGAAGACGCCCCGCGATATCGTATCGGACCACGCGGTCCTGCGCTATCTGGAGCGGGTCTACGGCGTGGACATCGATGGTGTGCGCGCGCGGATCACCGAAATCACCGCCGAGGGGCGTGAGAACGGTGCCTGTGGCATCAAGGCGGACGGTGTGAGCTACAAGATCAGCAAGAGCGGGCGTGTGGTCACCGTCCACGGCGTGAGCGCGCCGCTGAGCAACCGGGCCCGTCGGTGGCAGCGGAGGCGCAAATGAGCATTACCCCGCCCGCCAATGTGAAACCCTACGTCGATATCCTCGGCGAGGATCTGGCCGTTGAGTTTCTGCTGAACTTTGGCGGGGCTGAGCTCTACATGCCAACCAATCCGGGCGGTGGCAGTCGCGTCGCCAAATTCGTCGGCCTCGAAAAAGCCCGCGCGCTGGCGGAGGCCTCGACCAGCCTGAAAGCCCGCGTGCCGACACCCCGACGCTGGATCGCGCAGGCGCTGCGATCAAAGGGCTTGCCCGTGGCAGAAATTGCCCGCAGACTGCACGTGTCCGACGTGACCGTGCGTAAGTACATCGCCGATGTACGCAGCGATCCGGGCGATCCCCGTCAACTCCCCCTGCTCTGAAAACCTCTCTCTGCAACAGGCTTGCGGATGTATCCAAACGCTCTGCGCCGTCATCTTGGACGTGTAACGCGGGCGCGCCGGGCCCCGTGTCATTTCCGGGGTCAGATCATGAAAACAAGTGCAGAAGGCATCGCATTTCTGGAACGCCACGAGGGCGTCGTTCTCAAGGCTTACCTCTGCCCCGCTGGTCACTGGACAATCGGCGCAGGGCTCACCAAAGCCACGGGCATCATCACACCTAAAGCGGGCATGAAGATCACCCGGCAAGAGGCCAGCGCCCTGCTCGCGCAAGCCCTGTCTGGCAATTATGAACCCGGCGTCGCGCGGCAAATGCCCGGTGCCAACCAGCATGAGTTCGATGGCGGCGTCAGCTTTCACTTCAACACCGGGCAGATTGCCAAGGCCTCGTGGGTCAAGGCGTGGCTCGACGGAGATTGGGGCGAGGTCAAGCGTCGCATCAAGCTCTGGAAAAAAGGCGGCGGGCGTGTCCTGCCCGGTCTGGTGCGACGTCGCGAGGAAGAGTTCGATCTGATTGCACATGCCAGTTACGGCAAAGAGGTCTCCCAGCGCGTCGAGCCGCGCCTTGCACGCATTACGCTGCCTTTGACACAGGACGAAATCGGCACGTTGCGCAAAGAGCTCAAGCTGCTCGGGTATGATCCCGGTGACAATGTGCTGGGCGTCGCGGCGGGTGCTGCGGGCGCGTTTCAGCTTGATCACGGCCTGACAGTCGATGGCATCATCGGGCGCGCCACCCTGTCAACGCTGCAGCGCCGGATCGACGCGCGCGCCAAGGTCAAAACGAACACCGCAGTTGCCGGGACGGGCGCGGGCGCCGCCGGAACCGCCGGAGCTACGGACACCATCCCTGTCGATCAGGCAATCTCCGCCATGGCCCTTGTGGCGGGCTGGGGTCTGCTGCTCGCGCTGTATCTGGCGTGGTCCTACCGCGACGTCATTGCCGCCAAAATGGCGCATCGCTTCCCCAATCTCGCCCGCAAACTGAGAGGACACTGATCCCATGAGCATGGCTCTAGTTTCACTCGCCGCCCAGATCGGCGCGCCCATGGTGCGCAAGCTGCTCAGCGACCGCATCGGGTCGGGCAACGCAAAGCTCGCCGAAGAGGTCGCCGGGGCCATTGCCGAGCGTGTCGGTGTCGCGCCGGATCAGCTGGAGGGTTTCGCCGCAAAAGAACCGGAAGTCGTCATGTCGGCCATCAAGGAGGTCGAGGCGATGACGCCGAACATGATGCAGGTGGCGCTCGCTGAAACCCAGACCCGCGAAGCGTTGCTGCTTGCGGAAACCGCACGCGGCGGATGGCAGGCAGCATGGCGACCGGCGGGCATGTATCTGATAGGTTTTTTCTGGCTCTGGAACATGGTCATTCTTCACATCGCAAATGCCGTGTTCAAGATCGCGCTGCCGCCCACGGATTTTGCGATCCTGTTGCAGATCAGTGCGGCCTACATGGCGCTCTACATGGGCGGGCACACCGCCAAGGACGTGTTCAGAAACCGGAAAGGTGCGCGCTGAGATGGGGTTTGAACAAAACGCCCTGACCATCGCGAGCCATTTGACGATGATCGCCGTGCTGATCGTGCTCGTGGTGCGCCTTGTGCTGGCCGGGGCCAATAGCATCGCGTGGGAGGCGCTGGGTCACGGTCTGACACCTGCGCTGGCCATCGCCTGCGTCGGCTTGATGCTGGAGCGGACCTATTATGTCCTGGCACGGATCGTGAAGCCGCATGGCGTCGATCTGTGGAACCTGCATCCGGCCCCGGAGGTGCTGTCCTTTATTGTCGGCGCGGGCTTGTTCGTCGTCTCGATCCCGCTGGTGTTCGTCAAATCACCGACACCGCGACAGGGCTGGACGCGGATCTCGGTCGAGGCATTCCTTTTTCTGTGCCTCTGGGCACTTCTGGTCTGGGTCTTTTACTGATGGACGAGGCGACTTGGGTAGACGCATTGCGCAGTGTCGAGATGGTGGTCGGTCTGATCCTGACCTTTTTCGGGGTGTCCTCCGGCATCATCTTCTGGGCGCACAAGCGTATGAAATCCGTGGCAACCGATGCGGTCGAGAAGGCCAGCGGAACCAGCAGACACATCGCGTCTCAGGTCACCGAGATCGAGCGCGACGTGGAGCATATCGGCGACGAGCTGCAGCTGGTCAAGAACGACGTCCACTCTCTCTCGCGGCGCGTTGGCGGTGTGGAGAGGTCGATGGAGACGGTCGCGCGCCAATCCGATCTGGCGCGCCTTCAGGTCGAGGTCGCGGGCCTCGCGGGCAGCGTCACGGCGGAGCTGCGGATCCTGTCGGGCATTCTGCACACATTCCGGGAAAGCGCTTTGCGCGCTTCAGATGAAGGGAAATCAAAATGAACAGTTGGCGGGACAATGTCGCACAGGTCGAAATCGAGAAACGCCGCTGGGCCGTGCTCAGGCACCTTGAGGACAGTAAACCCGCGCGCAGCCTGAATGCGGATATCCTGTTGATGGGGTGCCGCGCTGCCGGTCTGCCGACCACCGAGGACCAGATGAAGGAGACATGGGCGTGGTTGGAAGAGCGCCGCTTTGTCGAGCGCACCAATCTGGGTCCGATGGAAGTGGTCACCATCACCTCTGCCGGGCGGGAGGTCATTCAGGGCCACAAGGTGGTTGAGGGTCTCATCCCCTTCGGGCTGGATATCTGAGATGCCGCCGCCCAAGAAACTGGACCTCGTGCCGGAGGAGTTGATCGAGCGCCTCAAGCGGATGCTGGCGGATCGTGGTTTTAGTGACATCGTTGAGGTCACCGAGGAGTTCAACACGCTGCTGGAAGTCGATGGCATCTCGATCCGCGTGGGCAAAACGGCGGTGGGCAACTTCTCGAAGATGCTCAAGGACCAGCGCGAGGCGTTTTCCATGGCGGAGACCTTGCTCAGCGACATGGACCTAGAGGCCGAAAGCGACATGCACCGCACGTTGCTGACCATGATCGCCACGTCGGCCATGCAGATGATGCGCTCGGTGCGCGAGGGAGATGGCCACCTGCCCGCCAGTGATCTGATGAACCTCGGGCGGATGCTCAAGGATCTGATGGGGTCCACAATCGCGCGCGAGAAAATACTCGAAGATGCCGAACGCAAGAAAGAGCGGCAAATGGGGCTGGAGATGGCTGCAGCGGCAGCCTGTGATACCGCGCGCAAGGTGGGCATGTCCGAGGAATTGGAGAACCAGATCAAGGCCAGTATCCTGGGGATTGAAGTATGATCCGGGCCATCGCGTTTCACGACTTTGAGGAGTTCAACGACACCAGGCAGGCGGGCAGCTTCCACCTGTCGAAACCCAACAGCAACGGCTGCCACGATTTCTGGTACTGCTGTCCCTGCGGGTGCCGCTGCGTCACAGCGCTGGTCGTGGGTCGCGAGTTCAAGCCCGATCTGGTCGGGCACGCCACATGGAACCTGTGCGGACCTGAAGGGTCCCCGACCCTCAAACCCTCCGTTAATCATGTTGATCACTGGCACGGCTGGCTGCGTGATGGGTACTGGGAGGTGTGCGCGTGACGAACCAGCGTTTAATAGCCAGTCGTGTTGTTTATGCCGCTGCGTGGATCGAAGTCGTAATCAGTTGGTGCGGGATCTTCACGCGCAAATTCGAAGGTTCTGTTGCAGTTTCGACAAACGAAGTAAGTCTCAAATTTTTCCATGGGCAGATACACTTCCTCTTTCTCAAAGCAAACATAACAAACAGTCGAAGGATAGCTGCCAGTTTCATCCGGGTTTCGGAGCTGCATCACGGTTCCACCAGCCTCAAAGTCTCGCACTCTGTACAGATTCCGTTTTTCTTCTGCCGCATCGCTACTCTCTGCGGTTCGTTTGATCTCAAGAAGCTTCTCACGCGCTTCCTGAAGCGCCTCCCGGTGTGTCAGGTTATCGTCGCGCAAATCCTGTATCAGTTCTTTAAGTGCCGTGACGTCTACTTCGCTGCCGTCAGACTTACCGCGCAAAAGGTCTTGGATGGCCTTGATCGTCCCCGCACCTGTTTTGACGGTCTTCAGCCCTGTATCTGTCGCAGCAAGACCCGCAATGATGGTCGCCAGTTCAATCATTTAGAATCATCCTTTTTTAAAGTGTTCATCAGCTTAGTCTGTTTGATACCGTCGCCAATACCAAATCCGATCTATCGAGCGTCGCTATGAACGCCCCCGTCTCCAAGGAACAATGGGAGTTTCAGCGCCGCGAGGCGATGGACGTCATGGACGATCTGGCGGGCAAGGTGGACACCGATACCAACGGGCTGCCTAAGGTCCTGCTGCCCTACCAGGCGAAAACAGTGGGCCTGCTCGATACCGTCTCGACCAAGGTGCTCTTCGTCGAGAAATCCCGCCGGATCGGTTTGACCTGGGCGCTGGCGGCTTATGCCGTGTTGCGCGCCTCGCGGCCCAAATCCCGGCGCGGCATGGATGCGATGTATATTTCCTATTCACAGGAGATGACCCGCGAGTTCGTGGACGCCTGCGCGATGTGGGCCCGCGCCTTCAACATTGCCGCCTCCGAGGTCGAGGACGGCCTCTTTGAGGAAGGCGACACCGACGGCGACAAGTCGATCCAGACCTTCCGCATCCGCTTTGGCTCCGGCTACCAGATCAAGGCGCTGAGTTCCGCCCCGCGCGGTCTGCGCGGCAAGGAGGGCGTGATCATCATCGACGAGGCGGCATTTGTTGATGATCTGGGCGAGCTGATCAAAGCCGCCATGGCCTTCCTGATCTGGGGTGGTCAGGTCATCGTCTGCTCGACGCATGACGGTGCCGACAACACCTTCAACGAACAGGTGCAGGACATTCTGGGCGGACGCCTGCCTTACCAACACCTCAAGATCGATCTGGACGATGCGCTCAACGACGGGCTCTACATGCGCATCTGTCTGGTCAGCGGTACTGAATGGACGCCCGAAGGCGAAGCGCAGTGGCGACAGGACCTGATCGACTTCTACGGCGATGGCGCGGACGAGGAGTTGTTCTGCGTCCCCTCGATGTCCTCCGGCTCGTGGATCCCTGCCCCGTTGATCGAGGCACGCATGACAGCCAAGGCCCCCGTGCTGCGGCTGGAACTGCCGGGGGATTATCTGCACCTCGACAAGCTGGCGCAGAAAAGCCTGATGTCGCCGTTTCTGGAAGAGCTCGAGGAGGTACTGGGCGGATTGGACATGGATCTGAGCTATGCCGCCGGGTTCGACTTTGCGCGCGTGGCCGACCTGTCCTGTCTGCCGGTGCTGGCCATCGAGCAGAACATGAAACGCACCGAGGCCTTTTCCATCGAGATGCGCAACGTGCCGGGCGACGAACAAAAGCTGGTCGTGGGCATGGTGCTCGACCACCTCAAGGAGCGCCTGCTGGGTGCGGCCTTCGATGCGACCGGCATGGGCTGGACCGTGGCCGAGGACATGGGGCGCAGGTTCGGCCTGCGAGAGGACGAGGAAGGTTCCGGTCTGATCTGGGCCATCAAGTTCACACAGGACTGGTACCGCATCCAGATGCCGCCTTTGAAAACGGCCTTTGAGGACGACATGATCGCCATCGGACCGGATGAGGATCACCTGGGCGACATGCGCGCCGTCAAGGTTGTGCGCGGCATCCCGCGCGTGCCCGACATCCGCACCAACGAAAAGGGCGAGGTCAAGGACAAGAAGGGCAAGAAGCGCCACGGCGATTATGCCATCGGTCTGGCACTGGCGCATTTTGCCTCGCGCATGCGCTGGGTGGAATACGGCTACCGCGCCGCGAGCAGCTACGGACGCCACCAGCGTGCCGAAGGCCGCATGTCCATGACACCGCGCCGGGATCGCGACATGCCCCGGAAGGACAGATATGCCGGACCGCTGGGCGCGCGGTTGCGAGGAGGCGTGTAATGCCGGGAAAATACAAACGCAAATCAGCATCTGGCATTATGGTCTCTGGCCGCGACGGAGACTGGGTTGCATATGACGGCAGCCGAGTTGGGTATGGACCCCACAAAGTGCATTTACTCATGGGCAGTTGGCATAACCTCTACAAGGTTGAAGCGGCAAAAGGGCGAACACCTTTTGAAGCAATGCAGAGATTTAAGCGTTTGAAGGGTGATCTCTGATGCCCTTTTCCCAAGAGCGTGTCGATGCTGCCTACAAGTTCTGGCGGTTGCTGCCCTATCACGAGCGCACTGAGAAAGAACTGCGCATATGCCTCAAGCGCCATGGTCTCGTGGACATCGATGCCGCCGCCTATGCCCGCGACCTGATCGCGAAGGCCACCGATCTTGAGCCGATGAATTCACCCACATGCCCGGTGCTCTTGTCCACCTGGTACCGCATTATCCCTGCGCCTGAAAGCGAAGGGCCAGCGGCTGTCTCACCAGCCACCGACACGGGGAGCAACCAATGACCCCCGCCGACCAGCAAACACATGTGGTCGCCTTCACCGGGCGGCGTAACTGGGAAACCTTTCACATGAATGAACGCAACAGGGCCAAACCCGTCGCCCCCTATATTGGCGGCAAGCGCAACCTCGCCAAGCGGCTCTGCCGCGTCATCGATGCGCATGATCACGTGACCTATGCGGAACCCTTTGTCGGTATGGGCGGGATATTCCTGCGCCGCGCCCAACCTGCGCGGGCCGAATTCATCAACGACCGCAGCCGCGATGTCTACAATCTGTTTCGCATTCTTCAGGAGCATTATGTTGCCTTCCTCGACCTCTTGCGGTTCCAGATTACGACGCAGACCGGGTTCGAGCGGTTGCTTGCCGTGGATCCCGAGACCCTGACCGACCTGCAGCGCGCAGCGCGGTTTCTCTACCTGCAGCGCATGGCCTTCGGCGGCAAGGTCGACAAGCGCACATTCGGAGTGTCACCGGATCGCACGGCGCGGTTCAACCTGACCACACTGGAACCGGACCTCGAGGCGCTCCACACGCGGCTCTCCGGAGTCACGGTGACCAATCTGGATTATGCCGCCTTCATCGCGCGCATCGACCGGCCCGGCGCGCTGTTCTATCTCGACCCGCCCTACTTTGGCTGCGAGGGCGATTATGGCAAGGACGCCTTTGGCCGGGAGGATTTCGCCCGGATCGCCGACAAGCTGAAAACCCTGAAGGGTGATTTCATCCTGTCGATCAACGAGACGCCCGAAATCCTCGAGTTGTTCGCCTGGGCAAACATCGAACCGATCAAGACAACCTACTCGCTGGGCCAAAAGGCCAGCACGGAGGCGCATGAGCTGATCATCACCTCGCTCGATCTGGCGTGGGTACAGGCGCGACTGGACCGGCAATCATGATACATCCTGCGTCGCCCTCTTCTTCCAGTGCGAAAGTCGCAGCCCTAAAGACAGCACGGCGCGCATTGCAACACCGTTGGAGTTCAGAGATTTGCTGATCGTGATGGCACGGTCTGTCAAAAATGGAATTGCTATTTGAAGGAGCCTTTAAATGGCCAATAAACCCGTCATCTACGACCACTACGGCAGACCGATGCGCCGCGCTGAGCTGAAGCAGGAAGTTGCCGCCCCCACGCTGGGCGGTGTGCGCTCGCCGATCACCAGCTATCCCGGTGACGGGCTGAACCCCTATCGGCTGGCGGAGATCCTGCGCGCGGCGGACCGGGGCGACCCGATCCGCTATCTTGAGCTGGCCGAAACCATCGAGGAGCGCAACCCTCACTACCTTGGTATTCTTGGCACCCGCCGCCGGTCTGTCAGCCAGCTCGACATCACGGTGGAGGCCGCGACCGACAGCGCCCAGGACGAGCGGATCGCCGAGACCATCCGCAACTGGCTCAAACGCAAGGAGCTCGCGCTGGAGCTCTTCGACATTCTGGATGCCATCGGCAAGGGCTACAGCTTCACCGAGATCATCTGGGAAACGTCCATGGGACAGTGGCGTCCACAAAAGCTGGAATGGCGCGACCCGCGCTGGTTCCGGTTTGACCGCACCGATCTGGCCACCCCGATGCTGCTGGATGACAACGGGCAGGAACAGCCCTTGCCCGCCTTCAAGTTCATCGATGCGCGCATGAAAGCCAAATCGGGTCTGGCGCTGCGGTCGGGTCTGGCACGGATCGCCACGTGGAACTGGATGTTCAAGGCTTTCACCGAGCGCGACTGGGCGATCTTTACCCAGACCTACGGCCAGCCCCTGCGGGTCGGCAAGTGGGGGCCCGGTGCGTCCGAGGCCGACAAGGACACGCTGTTCCGGGCGGTCTCCGAGATCGCGGGCGATTGTGCGGCCATCATACCCGACAGCATGGCCATCGAGTTTATCGAGAGCGGCAACGTCGGATCGAGCACGGATCACTACGAGCGGCGTGCGGACTGGCTTGACAAGCAGATGTCCAAGGCCGTGCTCGGCCAGACCGCAACCACGGATGCAGAGACCGGCGGGCTGGGGTCCGGCAAGGAACACCGCGAGGTACAGGAAGACATCGAGACGGCGGATGCCTGCGCGCTCTCGGCGATCATCAACCGCGATCTGGTGCGCCCGTTCGTGGATCTGGAATACGGCCCGCAGCAGAATTACCCGGTGCTCAGCATCGCGCGTCCGGAGCCAGAAGACATCGCCGGTCTGACGGATGCGCTGACCAAGGTCGTGCCCTTGGGTCTGCGGGTGGGCACCAAGGGCCTCTACAAGCGCCTGGGCATCGAGGAACCGGGCGAAGAGGAGGAGATTTTGAGCCAAACCGCCGAACGTGCGCCGGATGAAACGGGCGCAGATGGATTTAAAGCCGATAGCGCCATTCTTAAACGGTTTTCCGGGGCGTCAGGCAATCCTGCGGCCCTTGAGGCGCTACAGGCCTCCACCGCGCTGAGAGCGGCTAATATCGCGCCCACGCCGGATGGTGATCTGAGCGACCGGCTGGCAGAAGAAGCCGCCCCGCTCATTCAGGGCATGATCGAGCAGCTGGAGGCGATGATGGCAGCCGCCGGATCGCTGGGCGAGGTGCGCGAGATGTGGCTTGCCGCCTACCCCGATCTGGATGCCTCCGCCTTTGCGGAACTACTGGCCGATGCGATGATCGCGGCGGAGGCTGGCGGGCGGGCCGAGGTCGCGGATGGCTGATCCCGCGCTGCGCGCCACGTTCCGGCAACCCTTCAAGGAGCAGGTCGCGGCCTTTCGGCTTCGGCTGGGCGATCTGGTGCCCACGTCGCGCTGGGACGATATCAGCCGCGCGCAGCACGACCGCGCGTTCATGGTGGCCGGAGCGACCAAGGCCGATCTGCTGGAGGATCTGGGCGCGGCCATCGACAAGGCCATTACCGAGGGCACGTCGCTCGAAGAGTTCCGGCGTGATTTCCGCACAATCGTCGAGCGGCGTGGCTGGCACGGCTGGACCGGCGAGGGAACCGCAAAGGGCGAGGCATGGCGCACGAAGATCATCTACCGCACCAATCTGGCCACCACGCGCGCGGCGGGGCGGCATGCGCAGCATTTTGGCGGCGCGTTCAAATATCTCGTCTATCGTCATTCGGGTGCCGAGAACTATCGCCCGGAGCATCTGGCGTGGGACGGGTTGATCCTGCCGGTGGATCACCCGTTCTGGCGCACGCATTATCCGATCAATGGCTGGGGCTGTGCGTGTTTCGTGCGCGGCGCGCGCACTTTGGCCGGGGCCATCCGTGTGGGCGGCAAGCCTGATGTTAAGCTGCCCGCGAACTGGGCAGCCCCTGATCCGCGCACCGGCGCGCCTGCGGGCATCGACAAGGGCTGGGACTATGCACCAGGTGCGAGCGTCGATGATACGATCCGCGCGCTCAAGCCCAAGATTGACGGTCTGCCGGAGCGGATCGCGTCCGATCTGCTGACGGAATGGCTCAAGCGCGGCGACTGGGGCGACTGGATCGAGGAGTGGTTCAACCGATGACCGGATACAGTGTCGAGATCAACGATGCCGAGATCGAGGCGGGGCTGCGCGAGCTGGGCCAGCGGTTGTCTGATTTCACGCAGCCCTTCGAGGTAATCGGCGATCTGCTTGAGGATACGACCGAAAAGCGGTTCGACGAAGGTGTCTCGCCAGATGGCATCCCCTGGGCCCCGAAGTCACAGACCACAATCGATGCATATGAGCGCAAGGGGTTCGCCGTCGATTTCCGCCCGCTCTTTGGTCCGAACCTCGACACGCTGCCTTTGCGCAAGAGCTTTTTTCACGATGCAGGCCCCACCACGCTGGAGATCGGCACCAACAAGGTGCAGGCGGCAGTGATGCAGTTCGGGGCCGCCAAGGGTGCGTTCGGAACAGATGCGCGCGGCGGATCGATCCCGTGGGGCAATATCCCCGCGCGCCCCTTTCTCGGGATCTCGGACACCGATAGTGTGGCGATCCTGCAGACCATCGAAGAATGGCTTGAAGAGGCGGTCGACGATTGACCGCGCCCCCCTGCCCGGCCTAGTCTGAGGCAAGGGATACGCGCCCTCCGCAACAGGCTTGTGGATGTATCGCAAAACCCTGATCCGGCACAAAGGCTGCATGAGCCCAGCCGAACGCCTTACAGCCCTTATGAGCGCACAGACCCTGCCTGAAATGGCGGGTGATGCCGCACCTGAATGGATCCACCTGCTGCCCGCAGGTGTTGCTGGCGTGATCGACACATCAGATGCACGGGGACCTTATCATGTAAGTGACACCGCCAAGATCATCGCGGCCAGTTTTGAGGCCGACACCCGCCTTCCCATCGACGAAAACCACGCCACCGATATCGCGGCCCCTCTGGGTCAGCCCGCGCCAGCGCGCGGCTGGATCACGGAAATGCAGGCGCGTGAAGACGGGATCTGGGGGCGTGTTGAATGGACAGCGCAGGGTTCACGTCTTGTGCGCTCGCGTGCCTATCGCGGGATCAGCCCCGTGATCCTGCACGACAAGAGCGGCCCCAAAGAGGTGCGCGCCATCCTGCGCGCCAGCCTTGTGAACAAACCTAACCTGCGGGGCATGGCCTCGCTTCACCAACAACAGGATAAGGAAATGACCCTTATGGACAAGTTACGCGAACTTCTGGGTGTCGCCGCCACGGCCTCTGATGACGAGGTCGTTGCTGCGATGAGAGCCAAGATCGACAGCACTGCTGAGGTTCCGGCGCTGCAATCCGCTATTGGCGAGATTGGCATAGCCCTTGGGCTTGCAGCTGATGCCGCCCCCGCCGACATCGTGACCGCCGCACAGGCCGCGACCAAAAGTGATGACACGGTGGTCGCAGCGCTTCAGGCCAGCAACGCCGCACTTCAATCCAGCGTGACCGAGTTGAGCGCGACAGTCACCGCTCTGCAGTCCGGCCAGTCCGAGGCTGCCTCCGAGACGTTCTTTCAGAATGCCCTGGCCGAGCGCCGTGCGGGCGTGAATGAGGCGTCGAAAGACAAATGGATTTCGCTGCACCAGGCGGATCCGGAAAACGCCGTCGCCCTTGTGGCAACGCTGCCCAAGCTGGGTGCGACAAACACCACCATCGAGCCACCCGCCCCGAAAGACGGCGAGGTGTCTCTGAATGCCGATCAGCGCGCAGTTGCCGCTCAGCTCGGCCAGTCCGAAGAGGACTTCGCCAAAGCCCTTCAATCTGAAACCAAGGAGGCATCCTAAATGGTTGCTCTGACCAAAGGGCGCACGACGCCCCGTCTCGACGGTGATCTGCGCGAAGGCGCGGTCGCCGCAAATGCCACGCTGTTTACCGGCGCGATCCTGATGCGCAATTCGTCCGGCTATATCTTCGATGGGCGCGTGGGCACGGGAGCCGTTGGCGTCGGCGTCTGCCTCGCGGATGTCGATAATACCGGAGGGTCTGCCGGGGACGTGACCGTTGTCTTCCGGCAGGGCACCTATTCCTTCGCGAACTCTGCCGGTGCGGATGAGATCACCGCCGTGCATATCGGCTCTGTCGCTTACGCGGTCGATGACCAGACGGTCGCGCGCACCAACGGATCGAACACCCGTTCACCTGCGGGCGTGATCGAGGGTGTGGACGCACGTGGCGTCTGGGTCCGCTTTGACGAAGCCCTCACACAAGCCGCCTCGGCGTAAGGAGACCCCACAATGCTAGTTACCACCTCAACCCTCACGGCTCTGCGCACCGGCTTCAGCGGGATGTATCAATCCGGCCTCTCGCAGGTCGAAAGCCAGTATGCCGCCATCGCGACCAACGTGCCTTCAACCACCTCGGAGAACACCTACGGCTGGCTCGGCAGCATGCCCAACATGCGCGAATGGATCGGCCCTCGTCAGTTGCAGGCGTTGATGGAGCATGAGTATTCCATCAAGAACAGGGATTTCGAACTGTCGGTTCGGGTGCAGCGCAATCACATCCGCGACGACAATCTCGGTATCTACAGCCCGCTCTTCACGGAGATGGGCCGCGCGACCGGCGCGCACCCCGACCAGATGTGCTTTGGCGCGCTGGCAGAGGGTTTTGATAGCCGCTGCTATGATGGTCAGTACTTCTTTGACACCGACCACCCGGTGATCGGCCCGGACGGTGACGTCGTTACTGTCTCCAACACCGGCGGTGGTTCCGGCCCCGCCTGGTTCCTCATGGATGACAGCCGCGCACTGAAACCGATCATCTATCAGGATCGCGAAAAACCGCAGTTCGTGGCGATGGATAATCCGACGGATCAGAACGTCTTCATGAACAAGGAGTTCGTCTACGGCGTCGATGGCCGCAACAACACAGGCTATGGCTTCTGGCAGATGGCCTATGGCTCCAAGCAGCCGCTGACGGCGGAAAACTACGAGGCCGCGCGCGTCGCCATCGGCACCATGATGGGCGATCACGGGCGCAAGCTCGGCCTGCGCGGCAAGCTGCTCGTGGTCCCGCAGGAACTCGAAGGTGCCGCCATCGAGCTGCTGAATTCAGATCGCCAGGCCAACGGTGCCACCAACAAGTGGAAAGGCACCGCGCGCATGATGCTGGCCGACTGGCTCTGAGCACAGTTCTGCGGGGTAGAGCAGAGGTAGCTCGCCAGCCTCATAAGCTGGAGGTCGCAGGTTCGATCCCTGCCCCCGCAACCAGATACCAGGGGAAGCCATCGCGCCCCGCCTGAACACAAGGTCGCGTCCCGATGCGGCTCCGATGGTCAAGCAGGTGGGAAGCCTGCACCTGAATTCTCAAATCGGAGGGCCTCACATGGCACCGCGCAAGAAACCAACCAGCTCAAAGGCCGCAGACAAATCGTCAGAGGCCTCTACTGCGTCGAGCGAAGATCAGCCCGAAGCTGACACCGTGACGCAAACCGGGACAGGCCCTGAACCTGTCCCGGCACCTGACCCCGCCCCTGAAAAGGACGCGGTTCAGGACGCAGGGGCGGACAGTTCGGCACCCTCCTCCCCTGCGTCTGACGAAGATGCCGCACCACAGGATATGAAGGTTCTGGATCACATCTTGCAGGAGCTGGCGGAACTGAAGGGGCGCGTGTCGCTGCTTGAGCGTTCCCGCGCCATGTCCGGACAGGCCGTCATCCTCGAGGGGCTGGGCGAAACCCGCGACCCGATGCCCGACCCGCTCGATGAAAAGGGCGCGGCGGACATGATCATCACGGTCACGGGTCCCGAAAAGGGCTTTTACCGCGCAGGCCACCGCTTCGGGTTGGAGCCTGTGACGATCCCCGCCGACACGCTGAGCGTGCGCCAGATCATGGCGCTTGAAGACGAGCCGTCGCTCAGCGTGTCGGTCGCCCTGAAGTAATCAGCCCGACGGGCGGTCCGCTGCCCGTCTCCACCGCCTTGAAAGGATGCCGATCCCGTGCCCTACACAACCCTCGCAGATCTGACTGACCGGTTTGGTGAAAACCTGCTGATCCAGCTCACGGATCGCGGGGATGTGGCCACGGACAGTATCGATGCGGACGTGATCGACCGCGCGCTGGCCGACACCGACGCGCTGATCGACGGGTATGTGGCCAAGCGCTACGCCCTGCCGATGGCGGCGACGCCCGCGCTGATCCGCACGCTGGCCATCGATATCGCGATCTACAAGCTGCACGTCTATGACGCCAACCCCAAGATCGAGGCGGACTACAAGGCCGCGATGCGCGCACTTGAGGCCATCTCTGCAGGGTCGGTGACCTTGCCCGTTGACGGCGTCGAGGCACCGGGTTCCGGCAGCTCCGGCGCGCGTCTGACCGACCGTGAGCGCCCGCTGACCGAAGCCAGCATGAAAGGCTTCATCTGATGATCGAGGATGTCATCGCCAGATTGCAGGCCGAGATCGCCGAGCTTGACCACCGCGTCGAGGGCGCAGGTGCCTTTGCGGAAATGATGCGCGCCAAGCGTCTGCCGCAGCACACGCCCGCAGCACACGTCCTGCCGCTGGGAATTGCCGGGCGCGCCGCCGACAGCAGTGCGGGTGCCTTCACCCAGATGCTCGAGGAGACCGTGGGCATCATTCTGACCATCCGCGATCAGGGAGCCATGGCCCGCCGCGTGCTGGGCGATCTGCGCGGGTTCATCTTTCGCATCATCGAGGCCATCGCCGGGTGGGGCCCCACAGACAGTGTGGGTGTCTTTCGTTTTGCGCGCGGCACGCTCGTCAGCTCATCCGCTGGCACCTTTGTTTACCAGATGGATTTCACCATCGCAGACCAGCTGAGGATATTCTGATGGCGCAAGAGCTTCCACAAACGGGCGGCAGCTATACCCGTGACAAGGGCGGCAAGCTGATCAAATCGATCCCTTCGAAACCCGCTTCGAACACCCCTTCAAAGCCTGCGAAAGGAGCCTGATCAATGGAACCGCTTTTCTGGCGCGACAAGATCATTGCAGCCGCAATCGAGACCACCTACGGCACCGACGAAGATCCCGGCGGCGCGGATGCGATCTATGCAAAGGAGGTCAGCCTGACCCCGATGGAGGGCAATGATCTCGACCGGGAATTGGAACTGCCCCATTTCGGCTCGCAGGGTACGATCCCGGTGGAGCTGCACTCAAAGCTGAGCTTAAAGGTCGAGCTTGCCCCCTCCGGCACGGCCGGGCTTGCCCCGCAATGGGGGCCTTTGCTGCGCGCCTGTGGTGTTGCCGAGACGATCAGCGCGGGCACCTCGGTGACCTACAACCCGATCACGAACGGGGCCGAAAGCCTGACGATCCACTTCTTTATCGGCGCGACCCGCCATGTGCTGAAAGGCACGCGGGGCAATGCCCGCTTTGAGCTGACCGCCCAGGGCATCCCGCACATCATGTTCGAGTTCACCGGCCTCTTTGCGCTGCCCTCCGAGGAAACCCGCCCGACGCCCGTCTTCACCGGCTGGCAGAAACCCCAGCACGTCACCGAGACCTTCACCGCCTTCACGCTGAATGCGGTCACAACCGTGATGCGCAGCTTTACCATGGAAATGGGCAACGCGGTCGAAACGCGGTTTCTGGTCGGTCCCGAAAGCATCCTGATCACGGATAAATCCGAGCAGATCGAATGCACCATTCAGGCGGTGCCGCTGACCAGGCTCGATCCCTACACGCTGGCGCTGAATGCCACGGATGTGGCGCTGAACCTGCGCCACGGTGTGGGCGCGGGTAAGATCGCCACCATCGCCGTGCCACTGGCGCAGATGCAGCGCCCGCAAGGCCTGCAGCAACCCCAGAACATCACCGAATGGCCGCTGCGCCTCGTGCCCCGGACGAACGCGGGCAACGACCAGTGGACGCTGACCCTTACCTGAAACCCGAACCTGAAGCCCTGAAAGGAACACCGCCGATGTTCAAGATTGAGAAAAACCCCAAGTTCTGGGCCGACGTCAAAGTGCTGGTGCCCATCGATGACGGGCACCGCGAGGACACGTTCCGCGCCCGCTTCAAGGTGCAGCCGGCTGAAATGGTCGAGCAGTACGATATCCTCCACTCGGGCGGCGATCTGACAGAGTTCCTGCGCGCCACGGTGGTCGATCTGGATCAGATCGCGGATGAGGATGATGCCACCATCGCCTTCAGCCCTGATCTGCTGGAGACAATAATCAGCAATTACGGCGCGCGGCTTGCGATGTGGAACACCTACATCAGCGCGGTGACCAAAGCCCGCCTGGGAAACTGAAATGGGCCGGGCGCGCCTTTGTGAAGGGCACGCTGATGCAGCGGCCCCAGGATGCGCCCCCGGCGGACGATGCCGCGAGCGACGCGGCCTTCTGGGGGATCCCGCAGCCCCAAGCCACAAAAGAGGACGATACCGCCGTCTGGGAGGAAAACGTGCCCGCCCTGCTCGCCTATCTCGAGGTCAGCACACAGTGGCGCATCGTGTCTTTGGCGGAGGGCGGTCTGCACGCGGTGGGATTGGATTACCAGGGCGTCAAGGTCGGGCTGGAGCTGGCCGGAACTGAGATTACGCCAGCGCTCTGGTCTGATCTTCAAATGGTCGAGATCGGCGCACGCGCCGCGATGAACGGAGAGAAAGAGTGACCCTGAAGCTGTCCATGCTCGTTGATATGAACGCCAAACAGGCGCTCAACGAGAATGAGCGGCTGAAGGCGAGTTTTCGCGGTGTAGGTTCCGCAGCTCAGTCTTTTGGCGATGCGGGCAAAATCAGCGCAGATCAGCTCAATGTGTTTAGTGGTAAGGTGTCACTTGCCAAAGCCAAGATGACCGAACTGAAGGTCGCACAGATCGGGGCCACACTCGAAGCCAAAAAGTTCACGTCCGCCAACCGAATGGCTGCGGGCAGCCTTGGCAATCTAACCGCCCAGTTTAACGATATCGGAGTGATGCTTGCAGCTGGCCAGAACCCGCTGCAACTGGCGCTTCAGCAGGGTACGCAGATCACGCAGGTCATAGGCCCTATGGGAGCTGGCGGGGCGGTCAAGGCGCTTGGCAGCGCCTTTATGGGGATGATCAACCCGGTGAGCCTTGCCACCATCGGCATCATCGCTGGCGGTGCGGCCCTCTTTCAGTATGCGCAAAGTGCCTTGAGTGCCGAAGATAACTCCCAGAAGTTTGCAGATGCTCTGGCGGAAATTGAGGAACGAACGGTCACAGCAACGGACAACCTGGCACTGCTAAAAAGCGGCATGAGTTCGATTGCGGAACTGCAAGTTCAAAACGAGATATCCCGGCTTGAGGCAGAGCGGCAGGCGTTGGCGAATAAACTGCCGCAACAGGGTCGAGGCGCGGAAGGGTCGGAGAAACTTTTGTCGCTGGCGCAGCAGGAAATCGACGTCCTCGATAAAAAGATTGCCGCGATGAGAGAGGTAGAAGGTCAGCTTGCAAAAGAAGAGGCTCTTCAAGGTCGCATCACCGCAGCCTACAAAGTGTATGCGCGAACCCGTTTGCAGTCAGACCAGCAGCAACGTGAAAGCCTGCAAGCCCAGTATCGCCTCTACGCTGAAACGCGTGTTGAGGCATCGGCGCTGAGCCAGCAGCTGCTCGAGGCCTATGACGCCGGGCGCGATCTTGCCTCTGTGGACATGCCCAAAGGTGTGGAGGCCGCGGCGGCGGCAGCCGCCGCCCTTGCTGAGCGTTTGGGTGTCAGTCTCGATGTGGCGCGCGGTATGGTTGCTCTGGGCAGCAGCCTTTCGGCTCCACTGGGTTCTGATCAGGCGCGCTCGAACGTGCAGAGCGAGTTCTTTGGCCAGAGCGGGCTGCGCGAGGCGGATATCATCTCGCGCAGCCCGCTCACTGGCAAAAACAACAAGTCCAATAGTGGCGGCGGTGCGGACACTGACAAGATCGCACAGTACACCCAAAGCCTGCGCGACGAGCTGGCCATCCTGCGCGAGATGGACCCGATCCAGAAAGAGTTGATCCGCAACCGAGAAACACTTGCCGGGGCCACGCAGGCACAGCGCAACCAGATCACTGGCCTGCTGGGCCAGCACGCAGCAGAGACCAGCGCGCTCAAGCGCAAGCAATTCGCCTGGGACACGGTCGGATCAGCGGCCACCGGCGTTCTTGATGCGATCACCAACAAGAGCAAGAGCGTCTCAGACACATTGCGCAATCTCGCAGCATCGGTGCTCGATGTGGTCATTCAGGGCCAGCTGCTCGGCACCGGACCTTTCGGTAACGGTGGGGGCGGTTTGATCGGCGCGGCGTTCCCCATGCTGATCCCCGGACGTGCCGAGGGTGGTCCGATTTTTGGGCCCGGCGGCCCGAAGGACGATAAAGTTCTGTTTATGGGGTCCAATGGCGAGCATGTGATGAATGCACGCGCGGCCAGTCGTTACCGACCAATCCTCGAATTGATGAATGCCGGTGTACCGATCCCCGGACTGGCGAATGGCGGCATGGTCGGCACTCGGCGCGGCAGTACACCCACCAGTGCCAACGGCAATTCAGCGCCCTTGCAGGTCAACATGGATGTCTCGGGCGCGCGTGGTGACCGGGAGATCGAGGAAGCCGGGTATCGCGGCATGCAGCGCGCGCTGGCGGAATACGACCGCGAGACACTGCCCCAGCGTGTCGGCCAGATCAATGAAGACCCGAGGATGCGCGGATAATGCCAGTTACCTTTCCCATGCCTTACGCGGAGTTTCTGGGCGCGCTGCCCGTCAAATCGGTCGAGTTTGATCTTCCGGAGGCGGTAGAGATGAGCCGGACCGCAGGCGGCGATCTGCTGGTGGCGGCGATTGGCGCGCGCCTCTGGCAGGGCGAGGTCATGCTCGGCAAGCTCAATCCATGGGAGGCGCAGGACGCACAGGCGCTGATCGATCTCATGCGCGGTGCCGGGTCGTCCTTTCTGGCCACACATACCCGCTACCCCTATCCCAGACAGGACCCGACAGGCTCAGTTCTCGGGGCCAGCACCGTGCAGATCGCAGCGCTTGATGGCACCGACGCGCGCATGATCAGTCTCAAGGGGTTGCCCGTGGGCTATGCGCTCAGCCGGGGCGACATGCTCAGCTTTACCTATGGCGCCACCCCTCTGCGGTACGCTCTGCACCGGGTGCAGGACGCACAGATCACAGCGGATAGCTCCGGTGTCACACCGGCTTTTGAGGTGCTGCCGCATATCGCGCCCGGTGCGCAGGTCGACGCGGCGGTGACACTCGTGCGCCCCCATTGCAAGGCCATCATCGTGCCCGAGAGCACCCAGACAGGCCGACAGAGCCGGTTCATGCGCGACGGCATGAGCTTTCGTTTCCTGCAGACCTTGAGGTGAGCGATGCTTGATCTTCCCCCCGCCCTTCTGGCCCATCTGCAATCGCGCGGTGCCCGTCATGCCCAGTTGCTGGTCTGGGTCACAGTGCGCGAGCGTGCGACAGGTGATCTTACCTCGGTCGGGTTCTGGACAGGCGCAGATCATCGCGACTTCATGATCAATGGCGTGAGCCGACCCTATTATGGGGCCGGGTCGCTGATCCAGATTGCCCCGATTGTGGGCGAGACAGGTGTGACGGTGCGCACCACGCGGCTGACGTTCTCACCCGCCTCGGCCGAGTTCCAGGCGGCGGTGGCGCTTTATGACACCAACGATGCGCGCTGCGACATTCACATCGCCAACTTTGATCCGCAGACGGGAGCGCTGATCGCGGACCCGGTACGGCGCTACAAGGGCTACATCAAGGGTCTGGATTTCACCCGACCTGCCCTTGGAGGCGAGGCCAAATGCGAAATGTCGGTGCAAAGTGCCGCGCGCGTGCTGACCCGCACCCTTCCCCTGAAGAAATCCGACACGGCCCTGCGCGCACGCCATGCCACGGACGCCTTTCGCAAATACGCAGATATCAGCGGCTCCATAGAGACCGCATGGGGCGAGCTGCGCAAAGGGAGCCGGTCATGAGTGCGGGTTACTACCCTACGCGCCTGCCCGACTGGCGCACCAACCTGCTGGCCTACCTGCACGAGGCGGCGCGCAGGCCCTTTGAAGAGGGCGTGCATGATTGCGCGCTGTTTCTGGCAGGCGGTGTCCGCGCCATGACGAGCTATGACTACGCATTCGAGTATCGCGGCAAATACACCACGACCAAGGGCGGTCTGAAACTGCTGCGCGCCGCAGGCTATGCGGATCACGTCGATCTGGCGCGCAGCGCCCTGCGTTCAAAGCCCGTTGCAATGGCCTGTGAAGGGGATGGTGCGGTTATTCCGGAGGACGGCCTCGCCGCCCTTGGCATCGTTCAGGGCAGCAGCATCTACGTGTTGCGCAGTGCGGGTCTGGGGCTGGTGCCTCTGACCGCCGCGACCTACGTGTTGGAGGTCTGAGATGGGCAAGGTCGGTGTCGCAGTCGCAGCAATCGGGCTCACGGTCGCGACGGGAGGGTTCGGTGGCGCAGCTTTTGCGGGTTTAAGCTCATTCGCAGCGGCCTATCCGATTGCCACCCAGCTGCTGACCACCGTTGCCCTCTCGGCCCTGCGCGCGGCACTGATGCGCACACCCAAGGCAGGAGGGCGCAGCCGTTCGCCGGGTATCCGTACCTCCCAGACCCAGACCGGGGGAACCAATCCGGCGTCCTTCATCATGGGTGTCTATGCCACCGAAGGCACGCTGGCAGCACCTATGATGAGCTCGGGGACCGGCACAAATGTGCCCAATGCATATCTGACCTATGTCATCGAGCTGGGCGATATTCCCGGTCAGACGCTGCAAGGCATCATCGTGGATGGTGAGCGCGTCACCCTTGGCATCAACGAATGGCCGGGTCGCGGGTTTGGCTTCAAGGGCCGGTTCCAGGACCATGGCTGGGTCAAGTTCTACGACGGCACCCAAACGGCTGCTGCAGTGAACCTGATGAACTGGTACGCCGATCATCCCGACCGGCCCTGGACTGCCGACATGATCGGGCGCGGCATTCCTTATGCGATCTGCACGTTTCGCTATAACCGCGAGATCTATTCCAGCTTTCCGAACGTGCGTTTCATCTGCGGGGGCATCCCGCTTTATGATCCGCGCAAGGACAGCTCGGTCGGCGGGCTTGGCGCGCACCGCTGGGCGGATCGCAGCACCTGGGAGCTGTCAGAAAACCCTGCCGTGCAGATCTACAACATCAAGCGCGGCATCGATTTCGGCGGTGGCTATATCTGGGGCGGTGGCTGTGACGCCGCCGATCTGCCACTGGCCAACTGGTGGGCTGCGATGAACAAGGCGGATGTGGCGATCACGCTGGCCGATGGCGGCACCGAGCCGCAATACCGGACCTCCTTCGAGGTCTTTGCCGATGACGAGCCTGCGGAGATCATCGACGATCTGCTGAACGCCTGTTCGGGCGAAGTTGCGGAAAATGGCGGGGTCTGGAAGATCCGGCTCGGTGGGCCCGGCCTGCCGGTCTATTTCTTTACTGACGATGATATCCTCGTGAGTGAGAGCGAGGAATACAGCCCCTTTCGCGCCCAGCAGGAACCCTACAACGGCGTCGCGGTCACCTATCCCGATCCGGACGCGCTCTGGGAGCCGCGCGATGCGCCTGCGCGCTACAACGCCGACTATGCGCTGGCCGATCCCGCGCAGCGCCGTGTGGCCGATCTGACCCTGAGCGCGGCCCCCTATCCAAATCAGGTGCAGCGGATCATGCGCGCCTATGTCGAGGAAGAGCGCCGCGTGGTGCGCCATGTCCTCACACTGCCCACCGATGCGCTGATGCTCGAAGCGCTTGACGTGGTGTCCTGGACTTCGGAACGCCACGGCTATGCGGGCAAGGCCTTCGAGGTGGATGCCCATATCGATCCGATGGTGTCCGGCACCCAGCGTGTCACGCTGAAAGAGCGTGATCCGGATGATGCAGCCTGGTCCAGCTCCTTTGAGATTGAAACCACGCTTGGGTCCAGTTCTGTGACCCCGCTTGCGCCACAGGAGGTCACGGGTTTTGCGGTCGCGGCGGCCTCCATCGAGGATGAGAATGGTGACCCCGCGCGCCCCGCGATCCTGCTGACATGGGACGGCGAGCAGGAAGACGTGCGCGGTCTTGAATATGAGGTCAGTGCAGCAGACGGCACCTCCATCGTCAGGGGATCGACGCTGAACGTGGCGGCTGGGTCCTTCACGGTTGCCGAAGGCATTCTGCCCGCCAAGGACTATGTGGTGCGCGCCCGGTTCGTGGTCTTCAGGCCTGCCGCCTGGACGGCCCTGCTGCCGGTGACGACACTTGATCTGCGGATCCGGCCTGATGATCTTGATGCGCCTGCATTTTCCGTCTCGGGCCTGTCGGTCTTTGGCGGAGCGCTGCGATCCTCGGACTTTGTCGCAGGCACCACCGGCTGGCAGATCACAAAGGCGGGCAATGCCGAATTCAACAAGCTGATCGCGCGCAACTCGCTGCAGGTCGGGGCGATATCGGATATCTACGAGCTGCTCGCGCCCGACAGCATCGGGGTCGGCGACGGTGATCTCGCCTATGAGCTGTTGCTTGGGGCACAGACCGAGCCATTGGTCCAGCATATGTACCTCAAATGCGACGTGCGCCGATCCTCATCGAGCGTCACCACCACGGCGTCGTTTCGGATACGGTATCTGGTGACCGGAGTATGGGGCGATTGGTCAGTACCTTTGGTCAGGGAAGACGAAAGTTCACAGGCATGGAGCGTCCTGCAGCGGGTCGGGCATATTCAGGGACCTTATGAGGCCGCGCAGCTGCAATTGCGTGTCGGCCTGAGCAACAACAGCTCAAACCCAGCCCAGCACAATATCCGCGAGGTTGTCATGCGGGTTCAGGGGGTGGTCAGATGATCGTCTGGTACATCGCCACGGGCACGGTCATTACCGTGGCCGGTCGCGCCGCCACGCTGCCTGCGGGCGCGGTTGCGGCACCTGCGGGCCTGTCTGCGTCTGACCTGCTGGCGCGGATGATTGAGACTGACGGCACGCTGGTTCTGCGCCCCCTGTCGCCTGTCGTCACCTCGGCAGGCACCGTCCACACAATCGCGAACTGCCCGGCGGGCACCGTCATCGAGGTCGCGGATGTTGCCGGAGATGAAATCATGGCCGAGATCACCAGCACAGGTCAGACCGAGGTCATCTCGCTGCCCGATCCGGGCGAATATCAGATCCGCGTCGCGGCCCCCCTGCCCGCGCTGCCGACCGAGCGGAGGATCATCCAATCCTGACCCTGAACCGCAGCCAGTCCAGTCTCGACCACCAGATCGCCAAGGAGCGCGCCGAGGCCATTGCATCTGTCAATGCGGCAGCCAAGATCATCCGTCGCCGGTTTGTCACCGATCTGCCCGGTCAGGAGATGATGTATCTGCGCAAGGAAGCGCAGGCGCGCGCCTTTCTGGCTGAGCCGGTTACACCGACGGACCTCACATCCTATCCCTTAATTGCAGCAGAAATCGGCATCACGGCCCAGAGCGCCACGCAGGTCGCACAGGTCTATATCAATCTCGCCTTTCAGTGGGAGAGCGTGGGCGCGGCCCTCGAGACCGTCCGGCTGGGCGCGATCAACTCCATCGAGACGGCCACGAACGCCTCCCAGATCACCCAGACACTCACGTCATTTTTCACAGCAATGGAGGCTTTCAATGCGCCTGCTTGATCCTGAGACTTTCAAAGACCAGCCCTATGTCGCGGGGCTGAACCAGGGCGGTCACATGATCGCCGGGGCGGCGATCTTTGCCGGGGCCTTCGCGCTGCTGGGGGGAGACTGGGGCCTCGTCCTTGCGCTGGTGATCCCGCTGGTGCTGGAGGCATGGCAATACTTAGCGCGCGATGCGGCTGGTTGGGATTGCGTGCTTGATTACTTCTTTTGGCAAATCGGAGCCACGGCGTGGGTGCTGGCCGTCATGATGGACGATGTGTCGGGGTTTGCCATTCTTTTGCCGGTCTGGAGCGTGCTCATCATGGGCGCTGTCATGGCGGTGTTCACCATCTTTAAAGCCCGTTCGAAAGGGGATTTATAATGCCGACGAAGAGCACACACATCACAGGTCCGACGCTGATCGCATCCGGTGAGCAAAACGTCACCATCAACTTCAAACGCGGTGTGGGCGAGTTTTACGTGCTCGAGACCAACACGGCCCCCGATGCGGGTGATCACGGGGCGTATCTCGGCATTCAACCAGAAAGCATGGCACTTGATGCCGATCAGTTCCTCTTTGTGGATGGCACCGGCACGCTTGTTGTCATCGCGCGCAACCCCGCGATCTGATCATGCGGTTGCTGACAGGTCATAAGCTTGCATCCGCTGGTTTGCTGCTCAAGGGTCATGGCCTGCTTGGCGGGATCGCGGCACGCATCACGGGACTGACGCGCAACGCCACATACGGGCCGACGGCCCAAAGCGGCGCAAGCCTCGGCTTTGCCGTCGCTGGTCTGCCGGACGGCGTGACGGTCACCGGCCAGTCCTGGCGCACGTCATCGGCAGGCGAACTGGCGACGACAGCAACCTACGCACCTGATGCCAGCACAAATGATCTTGAGAACCTCTTTGTCGTTCTGACCTTGTCGGATGGAGAGACCATCCAGACACCCGCCAGCATCATCAGATACCCTGCCCCCGTGGCAGGCACGCTTGCGCCGGTGCAGGAGGTGCAAGGCACCGGCACCTCATCGGTCAATCTGGCCGCCGGGTTTACCGGCGCTGATCTGACCTACTCCGCCAGCCCGTCTTGGATCACGATCAGCGGCAGCACCGCCACCATCGATGACGCGTTGCGATCCGAAATGGTGACGATCACCGCGACGAACTCCGGTGGATCGGCGACGGTCGATCTGGCCGTGAGTATTGCGTTGCGCGCACCCGTTGAAGTTCAGGTCTCTCCCTCCGGAAACGACACGACCGGCGACGGCACGGTGCTGGCCCCCTTTGCCACGCCGCAGGCCGCACAGGCGGTCATGATCCCCGGCGATACGCTGATCCTGCGCCCCGGTGTCTATGATCCATTTGAAGTACTTTTGAATGGCGGAGCCGCGAGCCGGATCACCGTCGCAACCCTGCCCAGCGAGGTGAGCCAAGCGATCATCCGGGGAGATCTGCAGCAGCATTTGGCCTATGGCGGCCCTGGTGTTGCCCAGGACAATGCGACCCGCGATGGCATTCGCATCGATGGCAGGAACTATGTGACCATCAGAGGTCTGACCATTGAATATGTGTGGCGCAACGGCGTGTTCATCAAAGGCGCTGGCGAGAACACGGTCACCGGCAATCACATCATCGAGGACTGTCTGGTGCGCCACACAGGCCTCAGTGGCATCATGGCCTGCGGCGAGCGGCCAGAGCTGGCGGTCGCGGCGAATGATGCGTTCCGCACGCGCCACATAACGATCCGAAACAACGAGGTCACCCAGACCAATGTCGTGACCGATTACAATGACACGGTCACGAACTCCTTCGGTGAACCCGGCGGCGTCGGCGAGGCGATCACCATCGCCAACAGCCTGCGCTATGCCTACGTTTACAACAATTACATCCACAACAGCCGCCAGTACGGCATCGACTTCAAGAACCACGTGGTCGACGGGGAAATCACCGGCAACCGGATCGAGGACGTCGTCCGGTATGGCATCTATCTGGACGCGGGCGAAACGGATGTGCGCCGCATTCTGGTGGATGGCAACATCATTCAGCGGTGCCGTGCAGGCATCGTGATCGCGCGCGAGGAAGACGGCAACGACAGTGGTGACAACCTGATTGTCGAGGACATTGATCTGGTCAACAACAGGCTGGCCAACCTGTCTCGTGTCGGCATCCATTATCAGCGCCACGGCACAAAGGATCAGCAGGACATCGGGTACTTTCGCCGCGTCCAGGCGCGGTTCAACACGCTCTATAACACCAACACCGATGGCAGCTATCGCGACATCAGCATCGATGGGATCGCAACCTTCGGTGTCAACCGGGCGGGCCAGCAGATCGTGTCGGGCATCGAGCTGATCGGCAACCTCGCCTGGAACCCGGACGGGCAGATGCGCATGGCCACGGATGTGGCGGGCGATCCCCGCTTCACGGTTGCGCAAAACCACAATGTCCGGAACGGTGCGTTCGTCGGCGATGACCCGCTCTTTGTTAATGCGGCCAATGGTAACTTCAACCTGCGCCCCGGATCCCCGGCACGCGCCAAGGTCACGACGGCTGCGTATATAGCCGGACTGTATGCCAAGGATAGCAATGGCACCGCGCATGTATTGCCAACCTCGGCGGGCGCGTACTATGCCGCTGCCTAGGACGTCGCGTCCGGCACCGTCCTTGCGGTCAATGATGCCGGGCGAATCCAACGACCTTCCGGTGATCGTCAGTGATGGCGTTTGATCCGATTCTACATTCTTCGCTGCAGAGCATCCCCGTTGATGCAGTGGCATCAGAGAGCGTACAGTTCGGAGCGGACATGCTTGCCATGATCGTCTGGGCGCAGATTCTTCAACCCGCAAGCCGGGAACGCGAATTGCCATCCCAGCATTTTGATACATCGGAAAATGGCAGAAACAGGCCAGTTTCATCAGAAAAGCCAACCAAAAATGAATTAGGCGTTGTCTGCCTTATGGGAAACGGGGAAATTTCAAGAAGCAGTTTCCTTCCGTAGAGCCGCCTTTGCTCCTTCGTGGTTTGGGCCTGATAGGAATTCTTCCACGGTATATGTCTTATGACCCGATTTTGAGCTAAGTCCGTTGACTGTTACATGATCCCAATGGTGGGTGACAATTTGCTTATCTTCGTCGAAATTCCACCAATCCTCATACTGACCTAGATGACCTTTCTCGGTTTTATGTATTTGCTTACTCATCTATCTATACCTTTCTTCGGGCTATTCTGAAAATGGCAAGACCCGTTCAACCTGCGAAAGTCTGCTGTCTTTCAGCTGCGGTCGCAAGATGGGTCGAGATCAGTTAGTTGTAACGATGGACAGGCGTACTACAATGCTGCTTAAGGGCAATCACGGAGCTTTGCAAAGTTCGGTTTCTGTGCTCAGCTGTCATCGGGCATCAAGCAGCATCGGTCGATCTGGATTCCAAGCCGACACCCGACTGTTTTAGTCGGTTGACTGTTGCCAGCCCTAAGCGGACATCGCGATAAGGCACCTCGGGCGGATTGCGGCCATTCGCTGCGGTAGCCAACTCACAATGCAATCTTGCAAAAGCAGACTTCCATTACGCGCCATTCATGCGCCTTTTGCATAGATAGAACTGATCCAACTGCCATCCGTGTTCAGAGTTATTGAGCCTTAGCGTGGTGCATAGAGATACGAGCTTCAACTGTCGAACTCATACATGTAGGCTGCCAACATTGAAGGCGGGATAAGAAGGGCAATTTTGATGAACGACCAAAAGATGTTTAGCGCAAAAGAGGAAACCATCCATCAGATTTTCAATGAAAAACGATATGTAGTCCCATACTATCAGCGACCTTATTCTTGGCTTCGCGACAATGCCGAGAGTTTGTGGGATGATCTTTTTTCCGCATGGCGAGAAGAAGGAGAAGAGGGCTCGGGATACTTCTTGGGAAGCGTTGTATTAGTGCATGATAAGGCCCTAGGTCGCGACGAAATTGTTGACGGCCAACAGAGATTCGTGACGCTTCAACTACTACTCTGTGCGCTTGCCCATAGCATTGACGATCCTGACAGAGCCAGAAAACTCACCCGCTATTTCATTTCGGAAGAAGATGAGTTTGCAGGGACGAAAGCAGAAATGGTTGTTCTTCCAGGTACGCGCGTCCAGCCGCTCTTCGAAGCAATTCTCACAAAAAAGGAGGGTAACCATTTTGAAGAAAATCTTGGGGTAAGGTTCAATGAAAACTTCAAATTTTTCAAAAGTAAATGTGCAGAGTTAAGCCAAATTGAACTTGCAGATTTTGGTAAGTTTATTCTTCAAAAGTCTTTCATCGCTGTCTTGCGAGCAGACAACAAGTTGCGCGCATTGCGAATTTTTGCCATCTTGAACGATCGCGGCATCGACCTCCATCCTGTTGACATTCTGAAAGCTAGTATTCTTGAGAAGACAAATTTAGCGGATAGTCAGAAGGCAAAATTTGCTGAGAAGTGGGAAGAATATGAAGGGAAACTTGAAAGAAAGCGCTTTCAAGATTTAATCGGCCATATGAGAATGACCTATATTCGTGCCAGAACTCAAAATCCTCTGCACGACGATGTATTGAACCGCCTAAAAACTGCCGCTGCCGCTGAAGCGTTCCTAAAGACTGAACTGCCAAGCTTTGTCTCATCGTTTGAATACCTTCAGTCAACTGACAACGTAACTGTCCGAAATCTGGTGGAGATCGGTCGTCGCGCCGGTTTCAAGGATTGGGAGGCACCTGCTCTGTTCCTCACCCGACAGAAGGACAAGTTAAAGAATTACGAACAAATTTTGATGGAACTTGCAGCGATAGTTGTCTTCTTGGCAATCACAAAGGCTCCCGATGGTCAAAGAGCTGGCAGGTTCGGTAAAATGATTAGTGACTTCGAAGCCCTAATTGCTGGAAAGAAACAACTGTCGGAACTTGATAGTCTGCGACTAAGCCCTTCCGAGTGGAATAGTTTTGAAAATGCTCTAATAACAGATGCTTATTCAATTCGCGGTTTGAGAGCTTGTCTATTGTGGCTTGAGTGGATCTCTGGCGACGACAATAGGTCAGTTGAAAATTCGGAGGTAACAATTGAACACGTCTTGCCTCGAAAACCCGGTGATGAGGGATTTTGGGATTCTCGTTTCCCTGATGGTGCTTGGGCGGAGAATTCGAACCGTCTCGGGAACCTTCTGCTGGTCTCGGGTAGAACAAATACTCAGATGGCTCGCAAACCTTTTACCGAAAAGATACAGTACATCAAAAAGAAGGGTGGCAGTTCTTGGATATGGACCCAAGATGCATTGGCAAGGAATGACTGGGACTTGGACGTGATAAATGACCGAGAAGAAGAGATGATGACTAAGCTCAAGTCACGCTTCAATTTTCTTTAGCATCACTGGTGCTCAGGTCGGTTCATTCCCGCGAAGCTGCTTGATCCGGTTCAAAATACACTAATATCTGCCATGCGGGCCTCACCGCAGCATCATGATGGGGTGGTGAAGGTCAGCAATGGGCCGTGAGCTACGGTCGGAGGCGGCAATGAGCGATGGATATCCACGCGCCGCCGCAAGTCGGCTGAGAACCCAAGGCTCCAATCACATATCGAAATTGCGCCGCTGCCCTCAGAATAGCATGAGGTCGGACACCCTTTTGGGTTGGCTGCCAAACACAGATTGGATGCAGGCGTTAACTACTGTCTCTTTCTTCTTGCCCGACCATGCATCAACAATTCTTGGCGAAAGGAAGAAGTTCTCCGCCCTGTTAATAAGCATGTAAGAGAGCTCATATTTCCTGCCTTCGCCTTTTTGGGTCATAACAGGCGCCGTATATTTTCTCGCTCTGCCTGAATGAGCGCCTGCATAGCTGAAGATGACTGTCGTTTCAGTTGGTCCAGACGGAATAATGTTCAGGATTAACGCAGCAAATGGTTTGCCCCAAGGCTTCAAATCTACCGAGAAGAAAGACGATGCCGCAAGGCAGGGTTGCTCACCTTCGAACTTGAATACTGAATGCTTGATCTGCGAATACTTTTTGCTTTCAAAAATTGGATCGAAGAACTTGTAGCGATATTTCCATACAGACCAGGCCTTCATCATGTGCTGCATAGCTTCCATGCCTGGTGCTGATGGTTTGTCAGCCGAAACCTTACCTTTCGAGACAAGCATCTGGTAACCTAACTGAACTCTCATTGCCCCTTCGAGTACAGTATGCAATTCCCGAGTTACTGAGCGGTAGGCAACGAGAAATAACTGCTCGATATCGTCTGGTGATAGCGGTTTCGTGTCGATTGCTTTGAAAATACTTGCATCATGGTTTGCGCAAAGTCCCAAGAACGTAGAAGCCTTCTTTCTTCCTATTAGGTCGAGGCTTGGTTCTGGCTTTCCGGCTACCACCTTCATTCCGATTTCGTAAACGTGGTTGCTTTCCTCGATTAGTTTCAGTGCCGTTGCATTCTGTACAGAGTGGGCTCTGATGGCATCATTTCCACATTCCATTTTTGGCTCCAGACACTTGCCGTAGCGAGTTTTCTGGATGGACATGAAATCCGAGATGTGTGTTTCCGTCATCTGATCTTCTCATAGGTCCAAGCCTAACATGGATGTACCTAAGCCGTCGCAAAAGCAAGGATTGGTAACCCGCGAACCGACGTTGCCGGCGAATTACCTCTAGTGGTGCTCGGAAGATCGCCAAAATACTCCGGGTAGGCGCCGGAATGTTGAACCAACCGTCGGCACTTGCCGATTGAACGACGTCATCACCCGCTCTGTCCGCTCTGCCATCACTCTGCTTCCTTTAATTCTGCGCAATCGATCAAGGTCCGCTTCGACGGGCCGCGTCGCAGCAACTGACCCCTCGGGTGAACGACAGCTCTGAGCCGCTATAGAAAATCTCCAAAGCTGCTTTGCTCGACCAACTGAATGACACGTTGGCTCCGTGGATTGCCGCACCAAGACGCCCCTTAAACCGGTTCTGGTTTGAACCCTCTTTAAAGATATATTCAAAGCAGCTTTTGAAAAACACGTTTGCTGCAATTATCAATGTCATTCACTGCAATTATCAATGTCCGGCTACACCGGCTACAACAACAATCAGTGTCCCGCTACAGCGCTGGCTCTTTACGGGTCAGCCCATAATCCCTATATAAACGATCAGGAACAAAATTGAGGCCTGATATGAACAACGTGCCAGAACCGCTCGAGGGAGCGCCCCTAATCGCGCCGTCAACGACGGATCACCCTTTGTATGAGCAGGTGGTGGAGGCATGCCGCTCCGTTTATGATCCGGAAATTCCGGTGAATATCTACGAGCTGGGTCTGATTTACACGATTGATATCAATCCTGAAAATGCCGTTGCGATCAAGATGTCCCTCACAGCTCCGGGTTGCCCTGTTGCGGGTGAAATGCCGGGATGGGTTGCGGACGCAGTGGAGCCGATCCCAGGGATCAAGCAGGTCGATGTCGAGCTTGTCTGGGAACCCCCTTGGGGCATGGACATGATGTCTGACGAAGCGCGTCTTGAACTCGGGTTCATGTAGACCTGCGCTGTCATGACATGCGAAAAAGACAAGATGATTGCTGGTGCGTTTTACCAACCCGGTGACCCTCAATTGGTGCGCGAGCGGGCACGCAATCAGGAACTGCAACGTCGCTATAATGCCACAACCGGTTCAGATCAGGACACGCGGATTACAATCTTGGATGAATGGCTTGGCGGTCGGGGTGAAAACTGCGCGCTGCGCACACCCTTCTATGCTGATTATGGCTACAACATCCATCTGGGCGACAATGTGTTCTTCAACTACGGCTGCGTCGTTCTGGATGTCTGCGAGGTGCGGATCGGTGATATGACGCAAATCGGACCCTATGTGCAAATCCTGACGGCAGACCACCCCAGAGATGCGGCCAGTCGTGATGCGGGTCTTGAGTTTGGCCAGCCCGTCAAAATCGGTAGAAATGTCTGGATTGGCGGCGGTGCGCTCATCTTGCCCGGCGTTGAGATTGGGGACGATGCGATTGTCGGTGCGGGCGCTGTTGTCACGCGCAATGTTGCGCAGGGTGTCACGGTCGCAGGAAATCCCGCCCGACCGCTTGTTCCGCACGCGTGAAGCAACTAGATTAACCGCAAAGGAGACGTCCTATGTTTGGTATTCCCGGCAAACCCCCGGTCACATTGACCCCGAAAGCCTGCGCGCAAGTTGCGAAGCTTATGCAGTCTGCGGGTCATGCCGGCTTGCGCATTGGCATCAAGAAAGGTGGTTGTGCGGGTATGGAATACACGATGGAATACGTCGAAGATACCGACCCGAACGACGAAGTGGTCGAACAGGACGGCGCGCGCGTGATGATTGCGCCCATGGCGCAGATGTTTCTTTTCGGCACTGAAATCGACTATGAAACCAGCCTGCTGGAGTCCGGGTTCAAGTTCAGAAACCCAAACGTGACCGAAGCATGCGGCTGCGGTGAATCCATCAAATTCGGCTAGGGCAACGCGCCCGGTCGCGAAAACGGCGGTACGTGCCTGTCAGCGCCGGGCTTTTCAGGCAACAAACCGAACGCAGGGAAGTTAAATCGCACTTCTTTTGACGCATGATGCGCGGATATGTCTTTTTGGCCATCTCTGCGCACCAGATTTTACGCGTCACGCCTTTGGGTCATACCCCCGCCGTAACGACATGAAACGGTCAGGTACCTGCCACATTATCACAACAGCGTTTGCCCAGTTGCATCAGGGCTGCTAGCAAGAGACATCACAAATCTGGAGAGTAAGATGCAGCGCAAACTGGCGGCGGGAAACTGGAAAATGAACGGCGCACGCGCGGACCTGTCCATGATCGACAGGTTGAACACCAGCCATCCGAGCCCCGACTGTGACATTTTGCTTTGCCCTCCTGCGCATCTCGTGTCGCAAGCCGTCGCGCAGGCGGCGAAGGGCACCGTAAAAATTGGGGCGCAAAACTGCCATTCCGCCGAAACCGGTGCCTATACTGGCGATATCTCTGCGGGGATGTTCGCGGAAATTGGGGCAAGCCATGTGATCGTTGGCCATTCCGAGCGGCGGGAGGGGTATGGCGAAACCGATACAGATGCGCGCGCGAAGGCCACAGCCGCTCAGGCAGCAGGCTTGATCCCCATCGTTTGCCTTGGCGAAAGCCTCTCACAACGCGACGCCGGGGATGCGCTGAACGTTATTCTGACGCAGTTGGCAGGGTCAGTTCCCGCTGGCAGCAAGGCTGATACGCTCGTTGTCGCCTATGAACCGATCTGGGCCATCGGCACCGGTAAAATCCCCACGATGGATGAGATTGCCGAGGTGCACCAAGCCCTGCGTGCAAAACTCATCGACGCCTTGGGCAAAACCGGGGCCGCAGTTCCCCTACTCTATGGCGGATCGGTCAAGCCGGCCAACGCTGCCGGTATTTTCGCGTTGGAACATGTGAACGGGGCGCTGGTCGGTGGCGCAAGCCTGACGGCGCAGGATTTCTCTCCGATCATACAGGCGCTGTCGGATAGTTGATTTTCATCGGATCGGACGCACCGGCAAACCACCAAAATTGAAATGCGGCGCAGTCCCCCTTTCCCATACACTGTCAACTGGCCTTAAAGACGGATATGCAACTCCTTATCCAATCCCCGCTGGACCCCACCTTTGTGCAAAACCCCTATGCGCTTTACGCAGAAGTTTTCACCGGGGACACGATCCGCTACTGGCAGGACTATGAAATGCCAGCAATCTTTGATGCGGCCAACGTGCAGTCGGTGTTGCGGGACCGTGGTTTTGGGCGCGCGACCCCAGCCGATCAGATCGAGCCGCTACGCCCGCATCTTGCTGCGTTCAACGCTGTGGAAGCTGTGTCCATGCTTGATCTGGAACCCCCGGATCACACCCGGTTGCGCGGCCTTGTGCTGCGCGCCTTCACCTCTCGTAAAATCAAGGCGTTGGCGCCTGATATTCATGACATATGCGACACATTGATCGCTGCACTGCCCCCGCATGGATGTGACCTGATTCCGGCGTTTTGCACGGCTCTGCCCGTGCGCATCATTGCTCGGCTCTTGGGCGTACCCGAAGACATCAGCGGTGATTTACTGCGGTGGTCCAATGCAATGGTGGCCATGTATCAGGCCGGGCGCACACTGCAGACCGAACAAGCGGCCAACGCAGCCGCCATCGAATTCACCGCATTCCTGTCCGATTATATCGACATCAAACGTCGTAACCCACAAGATGATCTGATCAGCCACCTGCTGCGCGCCGAGGATAACGGTGAAAAGCTCAGCCGGGACGAATTGATCGGCACTTGCATTCTTCTGCTTAATGCCGGACATGAGGCGACCGTGCACACGATGGGAAACGCCGTCAAAGCCTTGCTGGAACACGAAACTCCTGCCTCCGCCCTCACCGATCAAAACATCGCCACAACGGTCGAAGAAGTGCTCAGGTTCGATCCACCTTTGCACATGTTCACGCGCTACAGTTACCAAGATACCACCATCGGCGGCCATATCATCCGCAGCGGCCAGCAGGTCGCTCTGGTGCTCGGCGCGGCAGGTCGCGATCCGACCCTGTGCAAGGACCCGGATGTTTTTGACCCTTTCCGTGCGCCCGTCGCACACGCGGCTTTTGGCGGCGGATTGCATTTTTGCGTCGGTGCACCGCTGGCAAGGCTTGAACTTCAAATCGGGCTGCAACGGCTCTTTGCCGCCTGCCCTCATCTCGCCCTCAGCCGCTCCCCCGAATTTGCCAATGCGTACCACTTTCACGGCCTCAAGCGCTTGGACGTCACCTACTGACGCCGCCTATTGCGCCTAAGGGGCTCACGGCGCTACAAATCCCAGAATGGAATGCGGCGCAGCCGCGCCTTTGGATCAAGTCACAATGGCAGCATCGTGGTTGATTTGATCTCTTCCATGGACAAGAGCGCCGTTACATTGTGGACGCGCACCTCCGAGATCAGCGCCTGATAAAAGGCATCATAGGCGCGCGCATTCTTTACTCTTACTTTCAGGATATAATCGATATCTCCTGCCAGCCGATGCGCCTCCTGCACCTCTGGCCGTTCGCGCAACGCTTTCAGAAACGCCGCCTGCCACTCCGCCTCATGTTCCGACGTGCGGATCAACACGAAAAAGCACGCCTCAAACCCCAATGCTTCCGCATCAAGCACGACCGTTTGCTGGCCAATGACCCCAGCCTCCCGCAACTTGCGAATCCGGTTCCACACCGGTGTCTTTGAAGACCCGACTTTTGCCGCGATTTCATCCAGAGACTGGCTCGCATCCTGCTGGAGCGCCCCAAGAATTTTCCGGTCTGTCTCATCAATCCGAACTGACATTCCAAATACACGCCCCATTGTGTTTCACTGTTCTCCCACACAGCATAAATAGAACATTCGTTCTTTTCAAGCATCCTATATGGCGCATATTCGGAATTTTATTCTATATTGAGGGTAAGAACTTTGAGGTATCAATATGGATCATTTTCCTGTCTTTCTCCGCGTGCACGGCCGACGCATCGTGGTTTCGGGCGGTGGCGAGGCTGCTTTAGCAAAACTGCGGCTGCTGCTCAAAACCACCGGACACATCACTGTGTTTGCCGAGACGGCCGCCCCGGAAATCCAAAAATGGGAGGAGGAAGGAAAGCTGACGCTGAACCGCCGGGCTCTGGCTCCTGGTGATACCCTCTGTGCCGCGTTGTTTTATGCCGCGGACGAAGATGACGCAGAAGATGCGCGCACATCGGCCATCGCGCGGGCTGACGGTGCACTGGTCAATATCGTGGATAATCTGCAGGACAGCCAGTTCATCACGCCGGCGATTGTCGACCGGGATCCCGTCACCATCGCCATCGGCACCGAAGGCGCCGCACCCGTTCTGGCCCGCGCCATCAAGGCGGATCTGGAAAGCCGCCTGCCCGTCTCCCTTGGGGCGCTGGCAAAAATTGGCAAATCCTTTCGCAAAGCGGCAGATGCACTCCCCTTTGGCCGCCCACGCAGGGATTTCTGGCGCGCGTTTTACTTTGAAACCGGCCCCGAAGCGATCAAGCAAGGCGAGGTTGCCGTTCGCCATGGCTTGGACGGCCTGCTTGCCGATCATCTGAACCGCAAGGCGCGCCCCGGTCATGTGCATTTCATCGGTGCCGGTCCCGGCGATCCCGACCTGCTGACCATTAAAGCGCAACGCGCCCTCGATGAAGCGGATGTGGTGATCTATGACCGCCTGATCAGTCAGCCCATTCTTGAGCTGGCCCGCCGGGAAGCCATCATGATTGATGCGGGCAAGGAAGGTTTCGGCCCCTCCACCCCGCAAGAGGACATTAACGCGCTGCTGGTGAAGCACGCGCGGACCGGGGCGCAGGTTGTCCGCCTCAAATCTGGCGATGCCACCGTGTTTGGGCGGCTGGACGAAGAGATTGACGCGGTTGATGCGCATCAAATCAGCTGGGAGATCGTGCCCGGTATCACCGCAGCCTCGGCAGCCGTGGCCGCCATCGGTCAGAGCCTCACCAAACGCGGGCGCAATTCTTCGGTGCGATTTCTCACCGGGCACAACATTGCCGGGTTTGCTGATCACGACTGGGCTGCTTTGGCCCGTCCCGGCGAAGTGGCCGCGATTTACATGGGCAAGAAGTCTGCGCGCTTCATGCAGGGTCGGCTGATCATGCACGGCGCAGACCGCCACACCCCTGTCACTTTGGTTGAAAACGCATCCCGCCCCGATCAGCGGATCGTTGAAACGACGCTGGATGCACTGCCCGCCGCCCTGTCGGCCGCAGAAATGTCCGGCCCTGCCCTGACATTTTATGGATTGTCCAAACGCAAGGCAGCCACTGCGGTGACGGATCTTGCACCCTCGCTGATTTCTCACACCCCGCCCGCACATGCACAGGAGGCGCTCTGATGCCCAAAGCGTTCAATCCCAAAGTCGTCACCGCAAATCACTTGCTGAAAGGCGACGTAATCTATCAGACGGCCACCGGCTGGACACGCGATCTGGCCGAGGCCGAAGTTCTGACGGACGAAGCGGATGCAGACCTGCGCCTGATTGATGCCGCCCAACAACACTCGGTGGTGGTCGGCGCTTATTTGGCGGACATCGATCCCAACGAGGACACCCCAAAGCCCATCCATTTTCGCGAAGATTTCCGCGCACGCGGCCCCTCCAACTATGCCCATGGCAAGCAAGAAGGATTGAGCAATGTATAGCTATACCGATTTTGACAGTGCCTTCATCAAGGAGCGCAACGCGCAGTTCCGCGCGCAGGTCGAGCGTCGCATTGACGGATCGCTTACCGAAGATGAGTTCAAACCCCTGCGCCTGATGAACGGGCTCTATCTGCAACTGCATGCCTATATGCTGCGGGTCGCAATTCCCTATGGCACGCTGAACGGGCGTCAGATGGACAAGCTGGCAGATATTGCGGACCGCTGGGACAAGGGCTACGGCCATTTCACCACGCGGCAAAACATCCAGTACAACTGGCCTGAATTGCGCGACATACCGGACATGCTGGACGCGCTTGCCGAGGTGCAGATGCATGCCATTCAGACCTCCGGTAACACCATTCGAAACGTGACGGCAGATCATTTCGCCGGGGCCGCAGCAGACGAAATTGCTGACCCGCGCCCGGTTGCTGAGCTGATCCGGCAATGGTCCACCGACCATCCGGAATTCCAGTTCCTGCCCCGCAAGTTCAAAGTCGCCGTGACCGGATCCCCCAATGACCGCGCAGTGACCAAGGCGCATGACATCGGGTTGCGCATGCTGGAACGCGACGGCGTGGCCGGGTTCGAAGTTATCGTCGGGGGCGGCCTTGGGCGCACACCGATGATCGGCAAAGTGCTCAAGGATTTCCTGCCGCGCGAAGACCTGTTGCCCTATCTCGAAGCCATTGTAAGCGTCTACAACCTGCTGGGACGGCGTGATAACAAATACAAAGCGCGCATCAAGATCACGGTCCATGAAAACGGCATCGATGATTTCCGCGCGCGGGTCGAAGAGCGCTATGCACTGATCCGTCCGCAATTTGGTGGCATTGACCAACAGCTTCTGGCCGGGATCGAGGCGGATTTCGCAGCACCAAAGTTCAAAACACAGTCTCTGGCGACCTTCGAAGCGGCCTATACCAACGATCCGGTCTTCCGGTCTTGGGCCGACACCAACCTGACGGACCACCGCGCGCCGGGGTATGCGATTGTTTCGATCAGCCTAAAGGCACATGCCGCCACACCCGGCGATGCCACGTCAGCACAGATGCGTGTCATGGCAGATCTCGCGCGGGACTATGGGCATGACGAATTGCGCATCAGTCATGAACAGAACGTCATCCTGCCGCATGTGCATAAATCCGACCTGCCCGCACTGCATGCACGGCTGAAAGAGGCGCAGTTGGCCACGGCTAACATCGGGCTGATTTCGGACATCATCGCCTGCCCGGGGATGGATTATTGCGCGCTGGCCACGGCCCGTTCGATCCCGATTGCGCAAGAAATCGCGACCCGGTTTGATGACCTCAAGCTTGAGCATGACATTGGACCGCTCAAGATCAAGATATCGGGCTGCATCAATGCCTGCGGCCATCACCATGTGGGCCATATTGGCATTCTGGGCCTTGATCGCGCAGGGGTCGAAAACTATCAGATCACGCTGGGTGGCGACGGATCAGAGGACGCGACAATCGGCGAGCGTGCAGGCCCCGGTTTCTCGGCCGAAGAGATCACCTCCGCGGTCGAGCGGATCGTGATGGCCTATCTTGAATTGCGCCACGCACCCGAGGAAACTTTCCTCGAAACCTATCGCCGCATCGGTCTCGCCCCTTTCAAAGCGGCCCTTTACCCAGAGGTGCAGGCTGATGCCGCTTGATGATGCGCAGCCATTAGACCAGCGCACCGACCCGGCCGATGGCCTGCAGGCGCTTGTGCAGGATTTGAACACGCGCATGCGCCATCATGGGGCGGTGGATGTCTTGCGGGTGGCTCTGGCCGAAATCACACCGCTTAGCCTCGTGTCGAGCTTTGGGGCGGAATCGGTGGCCTTGTTGCATCTGGCGTCCATGGTGGATCGCAACATACCGGTGATCTTTGTGGACACAGAAATGCTGTTCACGCAGACGCTGGTCTATCAGCAGGAACTTGCGGAGCGTTTGGGCCTGCGCAACCTGCGGATTGTGCGCAGCGCCGATATCGCGCAACGCGACCCAACTGGCACGATGCACCTGCATGACCCGGACGGATGCTGTGCCTTGCGCAAAACCGAACCGTTGCAAAAGGCGTTGGCCGGCAGCAATGGCTGGATCACCGGGCGCAAACGCTATCAATCCGGCCAACGCGCCGCACTTGAACATTTCGAGATCGAGGCGGAGACCGGCCGCATCAAGGTGAACCCGCTCGCCTATTGGCAAGCCGGGGACGTGGCCGATTACATTGCTGAAAACCGTTTGCCCCGGCACCCGCTGGTCGCGCAAGGCTACCCATCCATCGGCTGTGCGCCCTGTACCTCACCGGTGCGCAGCGGCGAAGACGCGCGCGCCGGACGCTGGCGCAACACCGAAAAAGACGAATGCGGAATCCATTTTGTGAACGGCAAAGCGGTCCGCCAAGGAGATATGATATGACTGTCATCGTGACTGATACCGGCTTTGCCCCGGACGACTGGACCGAGGGTTTTGTGGCTCTTGGTGCCGCCAATGACGCCGAAGCGCTGGATGTACCCTCGGATGCAGACCCAAACCAGATCCCGATCTGTGACGGCCTTCATATGGTGCGCATTGATTTTCCCTCCTCGGCGGACGGGCGCGGCTTTACAATTGCGCGGGCCTTGCGCCTGCGCGGCTACACCGGGCGGCTGCGGGCGCGTGGACATGTGCTCGCGGATCAATATGCGATGGCGCGGCGTGCCGGCTTTGATGAGGTCGAGATTGACGCAAACCTTGCAAAACGCCAACCTGAAGAGCAATGGCAGTTCCGTGCCAACTGGCAGGCGCATGACTATCAGAACCGTCTGCGCGGTACAGCCACCGGGTAAAGCGGCAAAGCGTCCTGCTTCAATATTCCGAAAACACTTTCTAAAAAGGTGCGGCAGGTGTAAGCCTGCCTTGACATATTTATGACTGAGCAAGCTACCGTGAACAAAGAAACTGCCACCAAAGTCCCCACCCTGCCCGACGCGCAAACCGTGACCGCTGTGCAGCACTATACAGACCGCCTGTTTTCGTTTCGCGTGACGCGCCCTGCGTCATTGCGGTTCCGGTCCGGCGAGTTTGTGATGATCGGCCTGATGGGCGACCCTGACCCCAAGACCGGCAAACAAAAGCCTTTGATGCGGGCCTATTCGATCGCCTCCCCGTCTTGGGACGATGAGTTGGAGTTCTACTCCATCAAGGTGCAGGACGGCCCGCTGACCTCACGGTTGCAGCACATTCAGGTCGGTGACGAGATCATCCTGCGTCCCAAACCAGTCGGCACTTTGGTGCATGATGCCTTGCTGCCCGGCAAACGGATCTGGTTCTTTGCCACCGGCACCGGCTTTGCCCCCTTTGCGTCGCTTTTGCGCGACCCGCAGACCTATGAAGATTATGACGAGGTCATCATCACCCACACCTGCCGCGAAGTCGGCGAACTGCAATATGGTGCCGATCTGATCGAGAGCATCAAAGCCGATGAATTACTGAACGAGTTGATCGGCGAAGATAACCTCAGGAAATTGCGCTATTATCCGACAACCACCCGCGAAGAAAGCCCGAAGATGGGGCGCATCACCGACCTGATGCGCTCGGGCGATGTCTTTGCGGACCTCGGGGTTTCCCCGATGTCCCCAGAGACGGATCGTGCCATGGTATGTGGCAACCTTGCGTTCAATCTGGAAATTAAAGACCTGCTCGAAGGCTATGGTCTTGAAGAAGGGGCAAATTCGAAACCAGCGCAATATGTGGTTGAGAAAGCCTTTCTTGACTGACTATCCAAGCTGTCTGTCGATGCCAATCAGCCAAAAACGGACGGTCCGGGGGTGGCAGCGCTCGCCGACCTAAAAAGTGGGTTTGCAACATCAAAGCGAGATGCTAAGCGAACTCAGGTCGCTTTTCATCCGCTTATCCTGCATTTGCAGCTTGAAGTAGCACCGACCTGCGTCTAATTTATGAGCGCAGTTTCGTTGAACAATTGAAGGAAGAACATCATCGCTCGCAGACCACACAACGCGCCGCCGCAACGGGAAACCGGTCCACGCGTGAACGAAAAAATCCGAGGGTCAGATATCAGACTGATCGGGGCCGAAGGTGAAAACGTCGGCGTTGTAACACCCGAACGTGCCATGGAAATGGCGAATGACGCCGGGCTGGATCTGGTCGAAATCTCGCCAAATGCCAACCCGCCCGTGTGTAAGATCATGGATTTCGGCAAGTTCAAATATGAACAACAAAAGCGAGAGAGCGAAGCCCGGAAAAAGCAAAAGATCATCGAGATCAAAGAGGTCAAATTCCGGCCCAATACCGACACCAATGACTATGATGTCAAAATGCGCAATGTTTTCAAATTTCTGGAAAACGGCGATAAGGTAAAGATCACATTGCGGTTCCGGGGACGCGAAATGGCGCACCAGAACCTTGGTCGCGAGTTGCTGGAGCGTGTCGCAGAAGACACCAAGGAAGCGGGCCGCGTGGAGAACTTCCCCAAGATGGAAGGCCGCCAGATGGTCATGCTGATCGGGCCACTTCCGAGGTAGCCGACCCTCACACACGCTATTCAAACCCAACGTCCTGTCCCAACGGTCAGGGCGTTTTGCGTTGGGGCGGCAGGAGCAAACGATCAACAGCGGTTTTCAACCGGGCACGCATTGAGCCTCAAAGAAAAAGTTCAGCCAAAAAAAGCACTGCACCTATCGGCACCGAAATCACCGCAGCCAGCAACGCAGCGCCTAATGGTGTCGGGCGCACAGCAGGAGCCAGTATTCCGGCGACGGATTTGAAACGTGTCTTTTTCATCAAGGACATTAACCATGTTTTAGGTTTCCAGAGCCTTAATGGATTGATGGAAATGCCCCTTCAACAACATCCAAGCTTTGGCGAAGCCCTCAAAAGGCTTGGTACGAACGTTCAAAGGATCAGCATCAGTGGCGCTGCCCCGACGCAGATGATTAAACGCTTTGGGATTGCTTTTGCACCACGCGGGCCCCTCTGGAATGTAGAGGATGCAGACGCTTTGCGCCGCTCCCCCCTTCGGATCATAAACGCGGAATACCCGAGCAACATTTACCATGAGGCCGGATTTCGCCGCATCATGACGCCCGCACATGTCGCGGAACTCAACCTATGCGACACGTGTTGGCTGACAAAGGCCACTGGGAAGTGGCGAAATGCGTGGCGCAAATCGCAAAAATCCGCGCTCAAGCTGCAACACGCATCTTTCGATCAGACCGTGCATGACTGGCTGTTGACGGAAGATCGCCTCCAACAACGTCAAAAAGGGTTTCGCGCTCTTCCTCATAGCATTATTCATGCCTATGCGGCGACAAACCGGGACAAAGTGATTTTGTTCACGGCCAGGCAAAAAGACAATCCCGTTGCAGCGATGCTGTTCCTGGAACATGGCCCTGTGGCAACCTATCATCTGGGATGGACCAGCTCTGCTGGCCGCGGCGCCAATGCCCATTACGCATTGTTGATGCACGCCGCAGATTACTTCGCCGAAAGATCCATCACACGACTGGATATTGGCACTGTTGACACCGAAAATACGCCGGGCCTCGCCCGTTTCAAAATTGGCAGCGGGGCACAGGTGCGGGCCTTGGGCGGTACGTGGATCCGTATGCCCGGTATGTGACAGGTCCGAATCACCACTGATCCTTGACGCAAACACGCCAGTTGCACCAACACCGCCCTGATCAAAACGTGCCGGTCAGGATAGGTTGCAAGTCTGCGCTCTTGGCCGTTCTGAAACTTCGCCACCGATCAGGTTCAAGGATATTTTCAGCAACAAACGGTGCGCATCGGCTTATGTTGGACACTCGGTGCAGCAGCCCGCTGCGCGAAGGCACGGACTGCTGCGGATGGACTTCACGACGCGTTCGCAACGGCTCGTTTCGTCATGACGGCAACGATATGCGCCCGGTAGGCTGCGGTGCCGTGCAGGTCGTTGATCATATCGTCGCTGTCCGCCGTCACACCGTCCAGCGCTTCGGGCGCAAAATTCGCCGACAGGGCCGCTTCGGCCTCCGTCCAGCGGAACACACCATCGTTGCTCGCACCCGTTACGGCAACACGCACACCGTCGTTGGTTTTGGCGACAAACACGCCCACGAGCGCAAACCGCGAGGCTGGTTGCAGGAACTTCTGATAGTTTGACGCCTCGGGGATCGGGAAGCGGACCTCAGTGATGATTTCGCCCTCTTCAAGATCGGTGGTGAACATCCCCTGAAAATAGTCATCCGCTGCGATCTCGCGGGCGTTTGTCACGATAGTCGCCCCTGCGCCCAATGCTGCCGCAGGATAGCAAGCCGCCGGGTCATTATTGGCAAGGCTGCCCCCGATCGTGCCACGATTGCGCACGGCAGGGTCGCCGATATGACTGGCCAGCCCCGCGAGGCCGGGAAAGCTGGCCGCCGCGTCGCGCGCCACGGTGGCATGGGTGGTCGCCCCGCCGATACACAGCAGGCCATCATCATTTTTGCACACGCCCTTCATCTCAGCGATGCCGCTGAGGCTGACAAGAACGCTCGGGCTTGCGAGGCGTTGTTTCAGCGTCGGGATCAGCGTCTGACCGCCCCCCAGAGCCTGCGCATCTTCCTTGCTCATTGCATCGACCGCGTCGCCAACACTGGCAGGCATTTCCACATCGAAGTTATACATTGTCTTTCCTTTCCAAAGCCGGGAATCGCAATCCGTTTCCCTGACCTAAAACTCCCTGAAACGGGCGAGAGGCAGCACCCCTCACCCCCTTCAGCGGGATCATCCTTGCATTGCCGCCCATACCCGCGCCGGTGTAGCGGGCATGTCGATATGTGTGATGTCATGTCCGCCGGAGCGCAACGCATCCACGATGGCGTTGATCACCGTCGGCGGGGAACCAATCGCGCCCGCCTCGCCGCAGCCTTTCACGCCCAGTGGATTGTGCGTGCAGGGCGTCTGACAGGAGTGATCCACGGTGTAATGGGTCATCTCCGGCAGATCATCCGCGCGCGGCATCGTGTAATCCATATAGGACGCCGTCAGCAGCTGACCGTTTTCGTCATAGGCACAGTTTTCCAAAAGCGCTTGACCAATGCCCTGCGCGATCCCGCCATGCACCTGACCTTCGACGATCATCGGGTTGATGACGTTGCCGAAATCATCCGCAGAGGCGAACCGCTCGATGGTCGCAACACCCGTCTCCGGGTCCACTTCCACTTCGCAGGTATAGGCCCCGGCCGGATAGGTGAAGTTTGACGGATCATAAAACGCGGTCTCTTCGAGGCCCGGTTCGATGTCTTCCAGCGGATAGTTATGCGGCACATAGGCGGCCAGCGTCACATCCCCCCAGGCTACGGATTTATCCGTACCTGCGACCGAAAACGCCCCATCCTTGAGCTCGATATCCCCCTCGGAGGCTTCGAGCAGGTGGCTGGCGATCTTCTTGGCCTTGGCGATGATTTTCTCGGTCGCCCGCACCATGGCAGACCCGCCCACGGCGATGGAGCGCGAGCCATATGTGCCCATGCCCATCGGCGCGTTTGCCGTATCACCATGGACGATCTCGACCATGTTTTCGTCAATGCCGATCATATCGGCCACCACCTGCGCAAAGGATGTCTCGTGCCCCTGCCCGTGGCTGTGACTGCCCGTCATCACCACGAGACCGCCGGTCGCGTTGACCCGCACAGTCGCGCTTTCATATAGCCCCGCGCGGGCGCCCAATTGCCCCACAAGGTTCGACGGCGCAATGCCACAGGCCTCGATAAAGCAGTTGATCCCAAATCCGCGCAGCTTGCCACGCGCCTCGCTCTCCTTGCGGCGCGCCTCGAACCCGGCGCGGTCCGACATCTCGAGCACCTTGTCCATCGTTGCGTGGTAATCACCGGTGTCATATTCAACGGCGACGGGCGTGGCGTAGGGGAATTCCGTGATGAAATTCTGACGCCGCAATTCCACCGGATCGACTTTAAGCTCAAGTGCTGCCTTGTCGATGACCCGCTCCAGCTGGAACGTCGCCTCGGGACGGCCAGCGCCGCGATAGGCATCCACCGGCACGGTGTTGGTGAACACGGCCTTGACGTTCACATAGACCAACGGCGTCTTGTAATTTCCCGCCATCAACGTGCCATGCAGCCACGTCGGGATAGAGGGTGCAAACGTCGACAGATAAGCGCCCATATTGGCGAATGTTTCCGTACGCACAGCGGTGAAGTTGTTGTCCGCATCCAGCGCCAGTTCAATCTTGGTCACGTGGTCGCGCCCATGGGCATCGGACATGAATGCCTCAGAGCGGCTCGAGGTCCATTTCACGGGTCGGTTACAGGCTTTGGCGGCGAAGGTGCAGAACGCCTCTTCCTGATAGTGGAAGATCTTTGTGCCAAAACCACCACCCACGTCGGGCGCGACGACACGCAGCTTATGCTCCGGTATGCCCAGCACGAAAGCGCCCATGAGCAGGCGGATCACATGCGGGTTTTGCGATGTGGTATACAGCGTGTGATCACCGGTGCCGCGGGAATAATCGCCGACGGCGACGCGCGGCTCCATCGGGTTGGCGACCAGCCGGTTGTTGATCAGTTCCAGCGTGGTGACATGGGCCGCTTTTTCAAATGCCTCATCCGTTGCCGCCTTGTTCTCCTCAACAAAACCCCAGTCATAACAAAGGTTTGACGTCAGATCATCATGCACTTTGGGCGAGGCATCCGTGACCGCCACCTTCATATCCATCACTGCGGGCAGTTCGGAGATGTCGAGTTCAATCGCCTCTGCTGCATCCCGCGCCTGCTCCAGCGTGTCAGCAACCACCGCCGCGATTGGTTCACCCACGTGGCGCACTTTGCCATGGGCAAGCACCGGGTGCTTTGGCTCCAGCATCGGCTGCCCGTGTTTATCGGTGATTTGCCAACCACAGGGCATGCCGCCCACGGCTTCGAAATCCGCGCCGGTAAACACCCGGACCACGCCCGGCATCCCTTCGGCGGCGGCGGTATCGACCTTGTTCAGTGTGCCATGCGCCACGTCAGAGCGCAGGAAAAACACATGTGCCTGCCCCCGGATGTTGATGTCGTCTGTGTAATTCCCTGCTCCGGTCAGAAACCGGACGTCTTCGCGGCGCTTTGAACTGGCACCAATGCCTCCATCTTTTGGCATAATACTTCTCCCTTAACTTGCGGTAAGCTTGCCCTCACCCGGCTGGCGCGGCAGCGATACGCAGAGGCACGGGGGCCACCGACGCACGGCACGCGCATGAATGCTTATTCGGCAGCGATACTGTCGACGTTCTGACCGGATGCCGCCATGATCGCCTTGACGATATTATGATAGCCCGTGCAGCGGCAGATATTGCCTTCGAGGTAGTCGCGCACCTCGGCTTCGGTTGGCTTGGGGTTTTCCTTGAGCAAGGCCGCCGCTGACATGACCATGCCCGGCGTGCAAAACCCGCACTGCAACCCATGGTGATCCTGAAACGCCTGTTGCAGCACATTCAAAGACCCGTCTGCGTTCGCCGCACCTTCGATGGTTGCAACCTCTGCCCCCTGCGCTTCGGCGGCCAGCATCGTGCAGGCTTTGACCGCTTCGCCATTCACATGAACGACACAGGCGCCGCACTGGCTTGTGTCGCAGCCCACATGCGTGCCGGTGAGATTGAGTTGATCGCGTAAAAATGATGACAGCAGCGTGCGTCCTTCGACTTCACCGGACGCGGCTTTGCCGTTCACAGTCATTGAGACCTGTGCCATGGCTTCCTCCCTAGTAGCTTGGTTATTTGTTTGGCGTGAGTTAAGCACGACGATGGCGCTATGAGAACCACTAATTTCATCGACTTAAGTCGCATGAGCGAAAATTTTCAATCCGCTGGTTTCAAAGCGGCGGCGCGGCGCGGGAGCGGGCGTGTCGGGATTTCTTTAAGCAGCCCCCCGACACCCATCCCGGATATGTCGTCATCCGTCACCGCAACACCGCAGATCATCCGCGCCATGACCCAATCCGCGCCGTTCAGTGCCGGGGATCGCGCGCATCCCGGCAGGCCAATGATGGCCCGTTTACCCAACGTTCCGATAAACAACAGGTTGCCCGGATCGACCGGCATGCCAAAGCGACCGACCGTGCCCCCCGCTTCCCGAACCGCCTGCGGGGCAACGTCGTCGATATCTGACGTGGCCGATCCCGTCAGGATCAGGGTCAGATCGCTTTCCTCTGCAATCAGCGCCTTGGCCAGCGCGGGAACAGAATGCGGCACAACAACGGGGCGCGGCAATTCGAGACCAAAAGCGGCCACACGCTGCGCGATGGCGCGCCAGCCTTTGTCCCCCGCCCCCCCTTCAATATCACTGACCAAGAGGCGCACATTTTGCACCTGCGGCGCGATCAGACGGATGGCAGCCTTTGCCTGCGCGCAGGCCGCATCAAGCGCCGCGCGCGGCACGGCGTATGAGATGATTTTGATGGTGGCGGCCATCCCGCCGTCTTGCATCTGCTGAAAGGGCGGCACCGTCGCGATCGTGATCATCGGGTGTATCCTGTTCACAGCCTCAATCGCGGCCACGTCAAGCTGCACAACGCCCGGGCCCTTTGCCAGCAGGTTCACCCGACCGGTGAATGCTTGCGTCAACTCCAGTCCCTGCGCTGCGGAATTTGGCACGAAAGCCTCGGCAAGCGCTTGTGCCGCCGGGTTTTCATGCACGTCCTCCGGGTCCAGCTTGGCGACGATCACCTCTGTGAGGCCGGCAGCCTCAAGCGCCCTGATGTCGCCTTCATCAAGGCTTCGTCCTTTGCGCAGACGTTTTTTGCCATTCAGCCCAACCGAATGCGCCAGAACGGCCCCTTCGGCGTCACTTAAGGGGACAGACCCGAACTTCACGCGCCGCGCCTTAGTTTTTTCGTCATTTCAGCCAGAATAGATACGGCAATTTCCGGAGGGCCCGACGCGCCGATATCCAGCCCGATAGGTCCATGAACGCGCGCGATCTCTGGCTGAGTGAACCCAGCGTCCTGCAACCGCCCGACCCGTGCCGCGTGGGTGCGTTTCGATCCCAGCGCGCCGATGTAGAAACACGGGGATTTCAGCGCCAGATGCAACGCGGGATCGTCCAGTTTCGGATCATGGGTCAGCAAAACCAGTGCTGTGCGCGCATCCAGTCCAACCTCAGCCAAGGCTTCATCGGGCCAGTCCGCGAGAATCTTCTCGCCCGGGAAACGCGCTTGCGAGCCGAATGCACCACGCGGATCGATTATCACCGGGTCATATCCGGCGGTGCGCGCCATCGGCACCAGCGCCTGCGCAATATGCACAGCCCCCACGATGGCAAGGCGCAAAGGCGGGTTGTGAATGGCTACGAAAACCGCGCCTTCTGCCTCGAACCCGGACTGGTCCCGCGCGAACCGCTCCGGGTAGGCGTCCTGCACCAGACGGCGCGCTCCGGTATTTATGTTGACCTCATAGGCGGCAGCGTGACGTGCGGCGCGTGCAGCGACCAACGCCTCCAGAATATCCGCCGGGAAAACTGATCCGACAGGTTCCACCAACACGCGGATCGTGCCGCCGCACGCCAGCCCAACCGCGAACGCATCCCCGTCGCTGACGCCATATTCCAGCAAGCGCTGCTCGCCTTTCTCCAGCGCCTCCATAGCCTCAAGCACGACGGCCCCCTCGACACAGCCGCCTGAGACGGAGCCTTGCATTTCCCCATCCCCCGCGATCACCAACTGCGCGCCCGTGCGGCGTGGCGCAGAGCCCCATGTCTCAACCACAGTGGCCAAAACGGCACCCCGCCCCGCCTGATGCCAGGCCAGCGCCTGTTCCGGTGCGTTTTCAAAAACATCCATCTTGCTTCTCCCCCGACCCGGCTTTTGTGCAGCATGTGGCACGCAAACGCATGGTTCCGTCTCGAAATATGCACCCTGTCGGTCAAATTGACATCTTGTTCCGACGCGCGCCTCCGACTACATCTAACCTGCAAAACGAAAGGGAGCCAGACCATGCCCATGCAAGCCCACGAGATCGAAGAGCTTTTGCGCCAGAGCTTTCCCGATGCGACCATTCAGGTTGACGGGGATGACGGCGTGCATATGGCCGCAATGGTCGTAGACGAGAGCTTTCGCGGCAAGAACCGGGTGCAACAACAGCGCGCGGTTTATGCGGCCCTCAAAGGGAAAATGGACGGCTCACAGGGTGAGTTGCACGCGCTTGCGCTGACAACAAAGGCGCCGGACTGACCCATGACCCTGTGGCACTGGCTGACATATCCGTTCAGACCCGGCCAGCGGCGGCCCCTGTCCTATCGTCAACCGCAACCGATTGGCGAACAGACGGCCCAAACGCCCTTGGGGCTTGAAGCGATTGATATGTCTGCCATCGACTCCGTAAACCGCCGGAATGCATCACTGGAGCGGGTGAACGCACCGATTGTTCGCGCCAAAGGCACATCGGGATTTTTCAAGATTGCGGACACCCCGGTGGCCCCGCTGAAAGATGATGAAACTTACGCAGCGCGATATCATCGCGCGTACAACCAGAAAAAAGGCACCTCAAAATGACCGAGACAACAAGCAAAATCCAGGAAGCCATCAGCGCCAAAGATGTCGTGCTCTTTATGAAGGGCACAAAAGAGATGCCGCAATGCGGGTTTTCAAGCCGCGTCGCGGGTGTGCTGAACTACATGGGAGTTGATTTTTCCGACGTAAACGTGCTGTCAGATGAGACGATCCGCCAGGGCATCAAGGAATTTTCCGACTGGCCGACGATCCCGCAGCTCTATGTAAAAGGTGAATTTGTCGGCGGCTGCGACATCATCACCGAAATGACACTGTCGGGCGAATTGGACACGCTTTTTGCCGAAAACGGTGTGGAGTTTGACAAGGATGCCGCGGATAAAATCCGCGAGGCCAACGGCTAAAATAACCGCTGTAATCTTACAAAGCGCTGCCTCCCCGGCAGCGCTTTTGTTTTCTAACCCGCGACTTTTTCGTCAACCGACGCGGCCAGTGCTTCGGCCCGTGCCGCCAGTTCGGCCAGCGTGTCCGACACGGATTGCGGCACAACCGGAACTTCGATCTTTTCGGGTTCGGCGCGCTGCTGTTTGAGCGCGGAAAGCTCGGCCTCCGTTTCATCCAGCTGCGCCTGAATTTCGGCCGCACGGTCTTCGACGCTCGCGGTTTTATCCGCCAGCATCAGACCGGCCATCAACAACATGCGCGCTTCGGGCAAACGTCCGACCTGCTGTGCCAGCACCTGCGCCTCATCATCCAGCATCTTGGCGGCGGTATGCAGGTAATGCTCTTCGCCCTCCTGACAGGCGACCTCGAATTCACGCCCGCCGATGGAAACTTGTACCTCAGGCATCAGTGCGCCTCCTCTGTGTCTTGTGATGTGGCACTTGCGGCCAGTAGCGGCGTCAGGGCTGAAAGTATCTGATCGGCCTCCAGAACCTCGGCACTGCGCATGGCGCGGATGGCGTCCAACTCGACCTCCATCGCCTTGTTGATCAGGGTCGCGTCCCCCACGCCCTCTGCGTTGGCCTCGCGCAAGGCACCGCAAGCATCAGACAAGAGCCCATTCGCTTTCTTGAGTTTTTGCAGTTCTTCATCCAGCGCGGCAACCCGCGATGTGGCCTCTTCGGCTTTGGTTTCCAAAGCACCAATTGCCTGATCCTGACGCTCCGCCAGCACCCGAACGCGCTCGGACAGTTGCGCATTCACCTGCTTTTCTTCGTCCAGCGCCTGCTGCAAGGCCTGCATCTGGCCCGTGTCGTTTTTGCCAAGCGCATCAACACCCTGCGCCACACGGTCCATGGCAGCCATAATTCGGCCATTCAACTCTTCAATATCACTCATACCCACCTCATGTGTCTTCTGTTCATCAGCTCCATCACCCTGCCCGATTTGGCGAATCGACAACTGTTTGGGTAATCGTACCCCTATCGCAACCACACAACAAATGCGCTTTTCAATTGCTTCAACGGGTTGCGCCTATCTCTTCAAGTGAGCAGCTTGGTTTGGCCCGTCCAGCACTTGATCTTTGCGGGCGGACTGGTATGCAGCGGCTCAACATCGCCCTGAATAAAAACGCCCGGTAGTGCGGGTTTACAGCCGACAAAGGAACCTCTTCGTGGATCTCAAAGCACGCGCCGCGGCGCACCCGGACCACTGGTCCAAAGCAAATGCAATTCGCGCTTTGGCCCTTGATGCCGTAGCCGCCGCAAACTCGGGCCATTCGGGCATGCCCATCGGGATGGCAGATGCGGCAACGGTGCTCTTTGAAAAGCACATGAACTTTGACCCCTCCGCGCCAAACTGGCCGGACCGCGACCGTTTTGTTTTGTCGGCAGGCCATGGCTCCATGCTGCTTTACGCGCTGCTGCATCTGACGGGCTACAAAGACATGACGCTGGAGCAGATCAAGAATTTCCGCCAGTGGGGCGCGATCACGGCGGGTCATCCGGAATATGGCCATGCAACCGGCATCGAGACGACGACCGGGCCCTTGGGTCAGGGTATTTCCAACGCTGTGGGCTTTGCCATGGCCGAAGAGATCCAGCGCGCGCACTATGGCAAAAAGGTCGTGGATCACTACACCTATGTCATCGCGGGTGACGGCTGCCTGATGGAAGGTGTCAGCCAGGAGGCGATCACCCTTGCCGGGCGCCATCAGTTGTCCAAGCTGGTTGTGCTCTGGGACAATAACAACATCACGATCGACGGCCCCGTCAGCCTGTCGGACCGCACAGATCAGGTCGGACGTTTCGTTTCTGCCGGTTGGGATGTGATCGAAATTGATGGCCATGACCCCAGGGAAATCGACGCTGCCCTTACCCAAGCGAAGAAGAATCAGAAACCAACGATGATTGCCTGCAAAACGCATATCGCGCTGGGGCACGCCGCGCAGGATACCTCAAAGGGGCATGGCGCGCTGACCAATGATGAGCAGAACGCCGCAGCGAAAGCCGCATGGGGTTGGACAACCGGTCCGTTTGAAGTGCCCGATGCCGTTCTGGAAGGCTGGCGCGCCATCGGTGCGCGGGGCAAATCGACCCGCGAGGCGTGGGAAGCCCGCTTTGACACCCTGCCCCGCGGCAAGCGCGAGACGTTCAATCGTGCCTATGCGCTGGATGTGCCCAAAAAGCTGAGCGCAACCATCAAGGCGTTCAAAAAACAGATGTCAGAGGGCGCGCCCAAACTGGCCACCCGCGCAAGTTCCGAAAAAGTCTTGGAAGTCATCAACCCGATTATGCCCGAAACTGTTGGCGGATCGGCTGATCTGACCGGGTCAAACAACACCAAGACCAGCGATCTGGGCGTCTTTGACACCGATAATCGCGGTGGGCGTTATGTCTATTGGGGCATCCGCGAACACGGTATGGCAGCCGCCATGAACGGCATGGCCCTGCACGGCGGGCTGCGGCCCTATGGCGGTACGTTCATGTGTTTCACGGACTACGCGCGCCCGGCCATGCGTCTGGCGGCACTGATGAAAATCCCGACGGTCTTTGTGATGACCCACGACAGCATCGGACTGGGCGAGGACGGACCTACCCACCAACCGGTTGAACATCTTGCGATCAGCCGGGCGACCCCCAACACTTATGTCTTCCGTCCCGCAGATACGATTGAGACTGCAGAAGCGTGGGAGCTGGCACTATCAAGCAAAAGCACGCCATCCGTTTTGTCGCTGACACGTCAGGGCCTGCCGACGGTCCGCACCGAGCACAAGACCAAGAACATGGTTGCCCAAGGGGGCTATGTGCTGGCAGACGCCATCGGCAAACGTCAGGCGATCCTGATGGCAACCGGATCGGAAGTGTCACTGGCCATGCAAGCGCGCGATATTCTGCACGCCGAAGGGATCGGCACGCGGGTTGTGTCCATGCCCTGCTGGGAACTCTTTGAAGAGCAGGACGAAGCCTTGCGCAAACGTGTCCTGCCCGGCGGCCCGGTCCGTGTGGCGATCGAGGCGGGCATCCGCATGGGCTGGGACCGCTGGCTCTTTGGGGAACGGGGAAAGCGCGAGAAATCGGGTTTCATCGGCATGCACGACTTCGGCGCCTCCGCGCCCGCGGATGTTCTGTTCAAGGAACTGGGCATCACCGCAGAGGCCACAGCGCAGAAAGTCCGCGATCTGGTGGCGGGCAACTGGAAACCAGATACGCGCATCTAGTCGGTTACTTTCGGGGATCATGATCAAAACGCCGCGATATCCCATCGCGGCGTTTTTGTATCGCGCGTCTCAATGAGTGATATAGCACCCAATATTGGGCGGCCGTGGCCTGATACAGACCATCATGCTTTACCCGGTGACTGTAGATGCCTGCGGGACATTACGTCGCTTCAGGACCCGCACCCAAACATTGCGCACAAGGCACAACCGTCAATGAGAAGCGCCTGCCTTGCCCCTGCTGAAGACCGCGCGCCACAGCGGCGTGACGAGTTTTTCCCCTACAGGGATCAGCGCAAGACCCAGCATCAACCCCAGAATACCATCCAACAGCGCCGTCGTGGCCCATTCACCGATGCCGATAAACCGGTCCGGCAGACTGTGCCCGACCGCATAGGCCAGATCGTGAATGACGTGATACGGCCACCCTGCCCCCAACGCCTCCAGCCCATGCACGACGATGTTTCCGCCGACCCACAGCATTGCAGCTGTCCCGATGATCGTGAGCGCTTTCATCACATGCGGCATGGCGCGTACAATGACGCGCCCCAGAACCTGCAGCACGGCATTGCGGCCCTTGGCGGCCATGGCCAGCCCCACGTCGTCCGCCTTAACGATGATGGCCACGGCACCGTAAACCGCAACTGTGATCATGACAGCCACCGTGGCGAGTGTCGCCGCTTCCATCCAGAAATTGCTTTCGGGGATCGCGGCCAGTGAGATGGTCATAATTTCTGCCGAGAGGATGAAATCGGTTTTGATGGCGCCTTTGGCTTTTTCCTCTTCGAGGTGCGCCATATCTTCGACCTCGTCAGCGGCCTGCGGGTAATCCAGATGCCCATGCCCGCCGATCCCAAGGGCATGGGCGACCTTCTCGGCCCCCTCAAAACACAGATAGCCCCCACCCAGCATCAGCAGTGGCACAATCGCCCATGGGGCAAAATGATTGAGCGCCAGACCGACGGGCAACAGATAGACAAGTTTGTTGATCATCGACCCTTTTGCAATGCGCCAGATGATCGGTAACTCACGCTCAGCCGAAAACCCCTGCACATATTTTGGCGAAACGGCAGCATCATCAATCACGGCACCCGCCGCCTTGGACCCGGCCTTGGCCGCCTGCCCGATCACATCATCCACCGAGGCGGCGGCGACTTTTGCAATGCCAGCAACATCATCCAGTAATGCCAAAAGTCCGCTCATTGATATGCCCGCACGGATGCGACTCCCTGTTTCCAACCTTGTGTTAGACTGTCGCTGTATCAAAGACAATTTACCACCTTCGCTTTTTGTTGGCGCAAACATGGGGTGAGGCGACAGCAGGTTTAACGCTAACACACGGAAAACACGTCGATTTAGTCATTCCCCGAAGGCCACAGGGGCGTTATACAGCCCCCAGATGAGGCGTGATGTGGAGACAGGTGAAATGACGATCAAAGTAGGTATCAATGGGTTTGGCCGTATCGGCCGCTGTACACTTTCCCATATTGTGAGTTCCGGGCGCAACGACATCGACGTGGTCGCCGTCAACGCTACCGGACCGCTGGCCACCGCCGCGCATCTTTTAAAATACGATAGCGTGCACGGTCGCTTTCCGGGCGAAATCGTGACCGGCGCCAATACGATGGACCTCGGGCGCGGACCCATTCGCATGATGTCCAGCTACGATATGAACGAGCTGAACTGGGAAGGTGTTGATGTGGTGTTGGAATGCACCGGGCAGCACAATGACGGTGACAAAGCCAAAACACACATCGAACGGGGTGCCGGGCGGGTGCTGATCTCCGCCCCTGCCAAGAACGTCGACCGCACGGTCGTCTTTGGTGTGAACCACCGCGACATGATCTCAAAGGACGCGGTTGTCTCGAACGGCTCCTGCACAACGAACTGTCTTGCCCCACTGGCGAAGGTTCTTGATGAAGCCTTCGGCATTGAACGCGGTGTGATGACCACAATTCACTCTTATACCGGGGATCAACCAACGTTGGACCGGCGCCATGATGATCTATACCGCGCACGTGCGGCGGCCATGTCCATCATCCCGACCTCGACCGGTGCCGCAAAGGCCCTCGGAGAAGTCCTGCCCAACCTCGCGGGCAAGCTGGATGGCACGGCTCTGCGTGTGCCAACCCCTAACGTCTCGGCGGTCGATCTGACCTTCGAAGCCGGGCGCGACGTCACCGTCGACGAAGTCAACGCAGCGCTGCAGGATGCGGCTTTGGGGCATATGTCCCGTGTGCTCGCCTATGACGATGAGGCCAAAGTGTCGGTGGATTTCAACCATACAGAACACAGCTGCATTTTCGCACCGGATCAGACCAAAGTGGTCGGCGGGCGCACCGTGCGTGTCATGGCGTGGTATGACAACGAATGGGCGTTCTCCGCGCGGATGGCCGACGTTGCGGTGGCGATGGGTCGCCTGTAACACGCAGGGCCTTTGGCTAATACAATTCTCTGATAATTGCCGCGTCTCGTCAGGCGCGGCAATTTCTGATTTTCTGGCGCAGAATACCAGTTCGACACGCGCCACTCAGCCAGTACTTAAAGGGTGTATTTCATAATAAAGTCAGATATTTGCGACGTTTTTATCAGGTGATAGATCAACTATCCCTACCGAACTTTTTCAGAAGGGCTGCGTTCACTTCGGGTGTAACGAATTTTTCAACGCCACCGCCCAGGCGTGCGATCTCCTTGACCAGCTTACTCGCGATGGCCTGATGCTCTGCCTCGGCCATGAGAAACACCGTCTCGATGGTATCATCAAGTTGCCGGTTCATGCCCACCATTTGATATTCATATTCAAAATCCGCCACCGCGCGCAGCCCCCGCACAATGACCGTCGCTCCGACGTCGCTCGCACAATCAATAAGCAGGTTCTCGAAGGGGTGTGTCACAATCTCAAGCCCGGTCAGGGCCGCAATCTTGATGGATTCAGCCTCTACCATGGCCACCCGTTCTTCAAGGCTGAAGAGTGGTCCCTTGTCACGATTGATCGCAACACCGATCACCAATTTGTCGAGCAGCCCGCTCGCGCGTCGAATAATGTCGATATGTCCCAGCGTTATGGGATCAAAGGTACCGGGATATAGGCCAACGCGCATCAGGCCCTCCTGTCGTTTAAATACGGGCCAGACGACCACTGTTAGCTGCTATTTGCAAGTACTTGTGAGTGAGTTTGCAAAGGTCTCAATGGCCCATGATCATGCCTTCGAGCGCATCTTTTTCCATCGCCAGTTCCATCAGGCGTGCCTTAACCACATCCCCAAGAGAGATCAGCCCCTGCAAAGCGCCTTCTTCTACAACTGGCATATGGCGAAACCGGCCTTCCGTCATTTGTTTGAGGATTGCGTCAGCCTCATCGTCTTTTTTGCAGGTTACGATTTTGGAAGTCATCAGGCTCGCGACGGTATGAGACAGGCAACCCGCGCCCCGCGCACCGATTTCGCGCACAATATCACGTTCTGATAAAATGCCGTCGACCACTTTGCCGTTGCTCGACACAACAACTGTGCCGATCCCCTTGTCAGAGAGAATACGCGCGGCCTCCGAGATATTCATCGTCGGGGGCACGGTCACAACATCATGTTGTTGTTTGGATTTCAGGATTTGAGAAACAAGCATGATGTACCCCTTGGCTAAATGGCTATGACCCCTCAAACGTCACCGCAAAGCGCAAACAAGTCAAGTAAGCGCTTCAAGGCGCGCGACTTCTGCCCGCAGACCGTTGCACAACCTGTCGGCAAACCGGCGCAGTCGCGCATTTCGCCGGTCGTCTTCGTGGCGGATCAGGTAGAAGGCCCGCGTCAGGCTGACATCCTCTGTCAGAATACGCGAAACCTCAGGTGCTGAGGGCAAGGCGAAATCATGCACGACCCCGACGCCACCCCCTTGCCGGATGAGATTGAGCTGCACCGAGACCGAGTTTGACGCCAATGGCACTTTGGTCAGACCTATTTCTTCAAGATAGTCGAGTTCGCGATCGAAAATCATATCGGCGATGTAGCCGACGACATTGTGCCGCGCGAGATCTGCAACGGATTGAATCGCCCCGTTTTCACGAATGTACTCTTGTGACGCCGCAAGATGCAGCTTGTAGTCCGTAATTTTCTGCACGATCAACCGACCAGCAGTGGGAGCGCTGACGGCAATGGCCATATCAGCCTCGCGGCGCGACAGATTGAAAACTCGCGGCAAAGCAACAATTTGAACCTCCAAATCCGGGTTCTCACGCAAGATCGCAGCACAGACCTGCGGCAAAAGATAATTCGCGGCACCATCCGGCGCCCCGATGCGGATTTGTCCGCTGAGGCGGTCGGATTGCTCTGGCAGTTCCGCCACAGCCGCGCGCATCGCTGTTTCTGCCTGTTCAGCCCGTGCCAAAAGGGCCTGACCTGTTTCGGTCAACGCATAGCCTTGCGGTGATTTCGTGAACAGAACAGTTTGCAAAGACGTTTCCAGCTTTTGAATACGCCTGCCGACCGTCGCAGGATCAAGACGCAAACGCTTGCCCGCGCCAGACAGGCTGTTGTCCCGCGCGACGGCGAGAAATATTCTAAGGTCATCCCAGTTCGTCTGCATTACCCCACCTACCTTGCATTTATGCAAAATGAATTTGCCACAAAGACCCTTTATAGATGATTTTTGCAAGGCTATAGGTGTGGCCAACGCGCTGGTATCGGCGCAGACTTAGGATAACTTAGGGAGAGACCAATGCAGGACCTGACGCATTACATTAACGGTGAACACGTAGCGGGCACCTCGGGACGTTTTGCCGACGTGATGAACCCGGCAACCGGTGAAGTGCAGGCGCGGGTTCCGCTGGCCTCAAGCGCTGAAATTGATCGGGCCGTGGAAATTGCAGCCACGGTGCAACCGGCATGGGCCGCCGTCAACCCGCAGCGCCGCGCGCGCGTCTTGATGAAATTCGTCGATCTGTTGAACCGCGACATGGACAAACTGGCTGAAGCGCTCAGCCGCGAGCACGGCAAAACACTGCCCGATGCTGCGGGGGATGTGCAGCGCGGTCTCGAGGTCGTGGAATACTGCATCGGCACGCCGCATCTGCTTAAGGGCGAGTACACCGACAGCGCGGGCCCCGGCATCGACATGTATTCCATGCGCCAAGCCCTTGGTGTGACGGCAGGCATAACCCCGTTCAACTTCCCGGCCATGATCCCGATGTGGATGTTTGCCCCGGCAATCGCCTGCGGCAATGCCTTTATCCTAAAACCATCCGAACGTGACCCTTCTGTCCCTCTGATGCTGGCGGAACTGTTCGAAGAAGCCGGCCTGCCCAAAGGTGTCCTGCAGGTCGTCAATGGTGACAAAGAGGCGGTTGACGCGATTTTGCACCACGATGTGATCCAATCCATCGGCTTTGTCGGCTCGACGCCAATTGCCGAATACATCTATGGAACGGGTTGCGCCAACGGCAAGCGTGTGCAGTGTTTTGGCGGTGCCAAAAACCATATGATCATCATGCCCGATGCCGATTTGGATCAGGCCGCAGACGCCTTGATCGGCGCAGGCTACGGGGCGGCCGGGGAACGCTGCATGGCGATTTCCGTGGCAGTTCCCGTAGGCGATGAGACGGCAGACCGGCTGATTGAAAAGCTCGTGCCCCGGATCGAAAAGCTCAAAGTCGGCCCCTACACGTCGGGCAATGATGTGGATTACGGCCCGGTGGTGACCGCTGCCGCCAAAGCCAACATCGAACGTTTGGTTGAGACCGGCGTGGCGCAGGGCGCGAAACTCGTTGTGGATGGCAGAAACTTTAACCTGCAAGGCTATGAAGACGGCTTTTTCATCGGGCCCCACCTGTTTGATCACGTCACCAAGGATATGGATATCTATAAGCAGGAAATTTTCGGCCCCGTTCTGTCCACCGTCCGCGCCCAGTCCTACGAAGAGGCGCTGAGCCTTGCGATGGATCACGAATACGGCAACGGCACAGCTATTTTCACACGCGACGGCGACGCCGCACGTGACTTTGCAAACCGGGTAAATGTCGGGATGGTCGGGATCAACGTGCCGATCCCGGTGCCGCTGGCCTATCACACTTTTGGCGGGTGGAAAAAATCGGTTTTTGGCGACCTTAATCAGCATGGCCCGGACGCATTCAAGTTCTACACGCGCACCAAGACCGTGACATCACGCTGGCCGTCAGGGATCAAAGAAGGTGGCGAATTCTCCATCCCGGTCATGGAGTAACCGCATATGCTGCGCGGTGGTTTGCTCTGCGCAGCATAGGTTTTGCCTGCCGATGCCCCAAGGCGCGAGTAGGCTCAACACCGCGGCTTGCCTCCCCCCCGCGGGCGGGCAATAAACAGCGTAAACCTGAGCCAGAGAGTGCCCCCATGCCAGATATCGTGATCCGCCAAACACCGCATGCCGGACGCATCACCCTCGCCCGTCCAGATGCGCTCAATGCCATGACGTATGACATGTGCCTGCAGATCGAAGCAGCACTGAACAGCTGGGCAAAAGACGATGATGTCCAGCACGTTGTCCTTGACGCACAAGGTGACAAAGCCTTTTGCGCAGGTGGGGATATCGCGCAACTCTACGACACTGGCATGGCGGGAGATTTCGCTTTTGGGCAGCAATTCTGGGCCGATGAATATCGCCTGAATGCAAAGATATTCAATTATCCCAAGCCGGTGATCTCGTTTTTGCAAGGGTTCACCATGGGCGGCGGCGTTGGCTTGGGGTGTCATGGCACCCACCGTGTCGTCGGAGAAACCAGCAGGATCGCCATGCCGGAATGCGGCATTGGGCTGATCCCCGACGTGGGTGGAACACTGATACTGGCCCTCGCACCCGGTCGTGTTGGTGAATACCTCGGCACCACGGGCTATCGGATGGCCGCCGCTGATGCTATTTTCGCGGGCTTTGCAGATCTCTTCATACCACAAGATCAATGGTCCGACGTGATCCAGCAGCTTGAAGACGGGGCATCCCCCGACATTTTAGCTCAAGCAGCACAGCCCCCGGACGACAGCCTATTGTCTGCTCTTCAACCTGACATCGACAAATACTTCGCAGGGGAACGCCTGGGGGATATCATCACGACTTTGCAACAGGTTGATAGTGACTTTGCAAAGGACACGCTGAAGCTGCTGCGACGCAACAGCCCGCTGGCAATGGCGAGCACGATTGAGGTGCTGCACAGACTGCGCGGCCCAACGCTTAGCATGGCCAAGGCGCTGGATCACGAGTACCGCTTTACCTATCGCGCGATGGAACATGGTGATTTGCTGGAAGGCATCCGCGCCGCTATCATCGACAAGGACCGTCGGCCAAAGTGGCAATATGCAGATCTGCGCGTTCCTGCGATTGCCGTCAGCAAGATGTTGATGCCGCTTGGGAAAAATGCGCTTACGTTGGAGGATGTCAGAATGACTAAAACGACCGTTTGCTTTATCGGGCTGGGAAATATGGGCGCGCCGATGGCGGCTAATCTGGCCAAAGCAGGCCTGCATGTGATCGGGTATGACACTGCGGGCACGACGGCGGAAGGTGTGACACCTGCGCAAAGCGCGACAGATGCCGCGCAGGGGGCTGATATCGTGCTGAGCATGCTGCCAAACGGCGCGATACTGCGCGACGTGGCAGCTGCGGTTTTGCCAGTGATGAAACCCGGTGCCTTGTTTCTCGACTGTTCTACAGTGGATGTGGACAGTGCACGGGCGGTGGCGCGCGATGCGCAGGACGCTGGGCTTCTGTTTGTCGACGCCCCGGTCTCCGGCGGGATCGGTGGGGCGGCCGCAGGCACGCTGACCTTTATGGCGGGCGGAAGCGCTGCGGCATTTGAAACAGCCCAGCCACTGTTTGATATCATGGGCCAAAAGGCGGTGCATTGCGGGGACGCAGGCGCGGGTCAGGCGGCCAAAATCTGCAATAACATGATCCTCGGCGCGACGATGATCGCCACCTGCGAAGCCTTTGCGCTGGCAGACAAGCTGGGGTTGGATCGCCAAAAGATGTTCGACGTCGTCAGCACATCCTCAGGGTATAGCTGGTCGATGAATGCCTATTGCCCTGCACCGAATGTCGGCCCGCAAAGCCCCGCTGACAATGACTATACACCGGGATTTGCCGCTGAGTTGATGCTCAAGGACCTCGGCTTGTCGCAGCAGGCGGCCGAAGCTGTCAACGCCGATACCCCAATGGGCGCGCTCGCGCTCGCGCAGTATCGCGCTTTTGTTGAGGATGAGGACGGGTTGGGCAAAGACTTTTCAGCCATGCTGCCGCGATTTACGTCACGAGGGCGCATCTAAGAGGTCGCAAACGAACGATCCGACACGCTTGCCTTCGTTAGACTGAAACGAACAAGCGCCGGAGACATCATGCCGCTCGCCTTTCACGATTTCGCCCATGATCTGGAATACGACCAGTTGCCCGAACAGGTACTGACCGTTTTGCGACGGTCTTTTCTGGACACGATGGGCGTCGCGGCTATCGGATCGACAACCGAAATGGCAGCGATTGCCCGTCAGGGTGCCACAGCACTTTTTGGGGCCGGGTCTGCCGGGGCCGCGCGCGTTCTCATGGATGGGACCCCCCTCAGCCCCGCAGGGGCGACAATGGCCGGAGCGTTCACCATCGACAGCGTGGACGCCCATGACGGCACCTCGCCCTGCAAAGGGCATGCCGGGTCGGCCGTCTTCCCCGCCCTTTTGGCTTTCGCCGATACACGCCAAGACATGCGCGGGTCTGATTTCGCACTCCTTCTGGCCATCGCCTATGAGGTCAGTTACCGCGCGGGGCTCGCCCAGCACGCAAGCTGTGCGGACTACCATACCTCAGGGGCATGGACTGCCGTCGGCGTTGCAACCGCTTTGGCGTGCGGGCTGGATTCGTCGGCACATGCCATCAGACAGGCCGCTGGAATCGCCGAATATCATGGGCCGCGCAGTCAGATGATGCGGTGCATTGAGCACCCGACCATGCTGCGCGACGGCGTGGGTTGGGGCGCGCCCACAGGTGTGACCGCCGCCTATCTTGCGCAAGCGGGTTTTACCGGTGCCCCTGCCCTGACCTGCGAAGATGCGCCAGCGTATTGGAACGATCTGGGCACGCGCTGGCGACTGGTCGAAGACACACACTACAAACCCTATCCCTGTTGTCGCTGGGCACATCCGTCAATTGATGCCGCCCGCGATCTGATGCGCACGAACAACCTGACCCACGGTAATATCGCCAAGGTAGATATAAAAACGTTCCACTATGCCACGCAGCTTGCAGGGCACAGGCCAAAGACCCCGGATGAATTCGCTTATTCGATCGCCTTTCCAGTCGCTGCAATGATTGTGCGGGGGCAATTGGGCGCGGCGGAGCTGACAAACGACACGCTAAATGACCCCGATATTCTGAGGATCAGCCACGCCACCACATTGATTGACGATGCACATCTGACAAAGATCAGTGCGGGCAAACGCTGGGCGCAAGTGACGCTTACGACGACAGATGGCACGGTTTATGCTTCCGCGCCGCGCACCCCGCGCGGCGATGCCGACGACCCGCTGAGCGATACGGAGATTTCAGACAAATTCCACCTGTTCACCGACCCTGTGAAGGGCCGCGACCAAGCGCACCGGATTGAACAGCTGTGCATACGGTTTGACAGCCTGAATGCGGAGGCGTTTTCTGAATTACTGGACTTACTGCTCTCGCCCCCATGATGCGCCGTTGGTGCTTGACCGGGGCAATCCCGACCGAAAACGCGCAAAGTCCGTCGTAAGACAGGGGGGGTCACATCTACTCTGCGGCCACTTTTCGGCGGTGCTCCAGCATCGGTTTCAGATATTTGCCAGTGTAACTGCCGGGCGCTTCGGCCACTTGTTCAGGCGTGCCGGTTGCCACGACTTCACCACCGCCGTCGCCGCCTTCGGGTCCGATGTCAATGATATGGTCCGCAGTTTTCACCACGTCCAGATTGTGTTCAATCACGATCACCGAATTGCCCTGATCGACCAATTCATGCAACACATCCAGCAGTTTGCGCACATCTTCAAAGTGCAGCCCTGTTGTAGGTTCATCCAGGATGTAGAGCGTGCGCCCGGTGGAACGCTTGCTGAGTTCCTTGGAGAGTTTCACGCGCTGCGCTTCACCGCCGGACAGGGTCGTCGCCTGCTGGCCCACCTTGATGTAGCCCAGACCCACGCGCATCAACGCATCCATTTTCTCGCGAATTGTCGGCACCGCCTTAAAGAACTCCTGCGCGTCCTCCACCGTCATATCGAGGACATCCGCGATGCTCTTGCCTTTGAAGGTCACCTCAAGCGTTTCACGGTTGTAACGTTTGCCTTTGCAGGTTTCACATTCCACGTAGACGTCGGGCAGAAAATGCATCTCGATCTTGATGACGCCATCGCCCTGACAGGCTTCGCAACGACCGCCCTTGACGTTGAAACTGAACCGCCCCGGCTTGTAGCCACGGGTCTTCGCCTCGGGCAATCCCGCGAACCAATCACGGATCGGCGTGAACGCGCCCGTATAAGTCGCCGGGTTTGAGCGCGGCGTGCGGCCAATTGGCCGTTGGTCAATATCGATGACCTTGTCGAGATGTTCCAACCCCTTGATGGTCTCGCAGGGCGCTGGCGTCTGGCGCGCCCCGTTCAACTGCATGGAGGCTGTTTTGAACAGGGTTTCGATGGTCAGGGTCGATTTTCCACCCCCGGACACACCGGTCACGCAGACAAATTTGCCCAGCGGGTAATCGACGGTGACATTTTTCAGGTTGTTGCCCGTCGCCTTGACCACCTGAAGCTTTTTCTTGTTGCCCTTACGCCGCGTCGCCGGAACCGCAATTTCCCGCGTGCCCATCAGATATTGACCGGTGATCGAATTTTCATCCGCCGCGACCACTTCTGGTGTGCCATGGCTGACAACCTGCCCCCCGTGCACCCCGGCACCGGGGCCGATGTCAAACACGTAATCCGCCTCGCGGATTGCCTCTTCGTCGTGTTCAACAACAATGACCGTATTGCCCTGATCCCGCAGGTTCTTGAGCGTCAGCAACAAGCGATCATTGTCGCGCTGATGCAGGCCAATGGACGGCTCATCCAGAACATAAAGCACGCCGGTCAATCCCGAACCGATCTGGCTGGCCAAGCGAATGCGCTGGCTTTCACCGCCCGACAGCGTGCCAGCATTGCGGCTCAGTGTCAGATATTCGAGGCCCACATTGTTCAAAAAGCCCAGACGTTCACGGATCTCTTTCAAAATGGCGCGCGCGATCTCGTTTCTTTGTGCGGTCAGATGTTCCGGCACGGTTTCGCACCATTCAAAGGCATCCCGGATCGACATCTGCACGACTTCACCTGCGTGCAAACCGGCGATCTTTACCGCAAGCGCCTCAGGACGCAGCCGATATCCGTTACAGGTCCCACAGGATCTGTTGTTTTGATAGCGTTCGAACTCTTCGCGGATCCAGTTACTGTCTGTCTCGCGGTATCGGCGCTCCATATTCGGAATGACGCCTTCGAACACCCGCGTGACCTGATAGACCCGCCCGCCTTCATCATAGCGGAACTGGATCTCTTCCTCGCCCGACCCATAGAGAAAGACCTGCTGCACCTTTTTCGGCAGGTCCTTCCATTTGGTCGATTGTTTGAATTGGTAGTGTTTCGCAATCGCTTCGATGGTCTGCAAAAAATAGGGCGACTTGCCTTTGCGCCAGGGCGCAAGAGCTCCATCTGCGATCTTGAGGTTCTGATCCGGCACCACAAGCCGCTCGTCAAAAAAGAGCTCAACACCAAGGCCATCGCACTCTGGACAGGCTCCGAAAGGCGCATTGAATGAGAACAGCCGCGGTTCGATTTCCGGAATGGTGAAACCGCTTACGGGGCAGGCAAATTTTTCCGAAAACGTCGTGCGTTCCGGATCTCCCTCAGCGGGGGCCGTTTCAAGGATCGCGATACCATCCGCGAGGTCAAGCGCCGTGCGCAGGCTGTCGGCGAGCCGTGTTTCCAAACCCTCGCGCACGACAATCCGGTCCACCACCACGTCAATGTCATGGCGGAACTTTTTATCCAGCGTTGGCGGCTCGTCCAGCTCGTAAAATGCGCCATCCACCTTGACCCGCTGAAAGCCCTGCTTGCGCAGTTCCAGAAACTCTTTGCGATATTCGCCTTTGCGGTCGCGGATGATCGGGGCCAGTAGATAGGCGCGTGTCCCCTCCTCCATGGTCATCACGCGGTCCACCATGTCCTGAACCTGCTGTGCTTCAATCGGCTTGCCCGTTGCGGGGCTGTAGGGGGTGCCGACGCGCGCGAAAAGCAGGCGCATGTAGTCATAGATCTCGGTGACGGTGCCCACTGTCGAGCGCGGATTCTTTGACGTGGTTTTCTGTTCGATGGAAATCGCAGGGCTGAGGCCGGAAATATGATCCACATCCGGTTTCTGCATCATATCGAGGAATTGTCGCGCGTAGGCCGACAGCGATTCGACATAGCGGCGCTGCCCTTCTGCATAGATGGTATCGAACGCCAGCGACGACTTGCCCGATCCCGAAAGGCCAGTGATCACAACCAGTTGGTCGCGGGGAATGTCCACGTCAATGTTTTTCAGATTGTGCTCACGCGCACCGCGCACTTCGATGTTTTTCAATTCAGCCATCATGAGCCCCCATTTCCTTACAAAGGACATAGGCGTTTGATGCCGCTTCGCCAATCAAAAAAAGAGAACAGATAAGGAACAGGCACTATTACCCTGTGGATAGGTTGCGCCCCAAGTGCCATGTTCGCTTTTGACTTAACCCATAACAATGTGCGCATTCCGCGAGGTAAAAGTAAGCGCGATATTTACACCTCTGAACAGAACGTAAACATTAAGGTCGCAACCGTCACGGGAAAACGTCCGGAAAACATGGTTAAGGCCGTGAAATTGCTTTCCAAATAGTAAATATTGTTTTAACCGTCGACGCGTTCTGACAGTTGGGCGCTTTTGTTTTTCTGTCTGTCACTAGTACGGGGATATAGTATGAAACTGAAACTTCTGGCGCTGAGCGCCGCAACCGCAACCGTTTTGACCGCCGGGTCTGCATTCGCAGCCGTAGTCGGCGTTCAATCCTCTTGTGGCGGCACAAGCATACTGAATGGCATTAGCAATTCAGCCATAACGGCCGGCGATTTGTCCGGTGGCACAGCGATCTGCGGTGACGCGTCCCGCTCGAACCTCGGCAACATTGAGGTTTCGGACGACGGCACGCCCATCAGCGGCGATAATGATTTCTATTCACTGGGCCTGGGCGGGGCGCTGGTGATTGAATTCAACCCGGTCTACACAGGGCCAACAATGGTGATCGAGATCACCAATGGTCGCGCGTCGTCCAGCCACAAGGAAGCCGTCGAAATCCTTGGATCCAACGACGGTTCGGTCTTTACCTCGCTGGGGTTCGCAACCAACCAGACTGGTACGAATGACGGCACGCGCGGCACCAAGAGCACCGTGTCGTTCACAGGTACCTATGCCTTTCTCGGCTTTCGCGACGTGACGCAGAGCACATTCGCAAACTCGCAATCAACCGATGGATTTGACATCGACGCGGTTTCGGTCGCACCCGTGCCCCTGCCTGCATCTGCACTTTTGCTTCTGGCTGGTGTTGGCGGTTTGGGTGCGTTGCGCGCACGCCGCAAAGGTTAATCCAGACTTAGACGTTTCGACAGAGACACAAAAAATAAAAAAGCGGGGTTTGATCCCCGCTTTTTTTGTGCCTATGCGATCCTACATATGTATCACGCGGTCATAGGCGTCCAGCACGCTTTCATGCATCATTTCCGACAGCGTCGGATGCGGGAAGACCGTGTTCATCAAGTCTTCTTCCGTCGTTTCCAACTGACGCCCGACCACATAGCCCTGGATCAGCTCGGTGACTTCGGCACCAACCATATGCGCGCCAAGCAGCTCACCTGTTTTGGCGTCAAAGATGGTCTTGATCATGCCTTCCGGCTCGCCAAGTGCGATGGCTTTGCCGTTGCCGATAAATGGGAAGCGTCCGACCTTGATGTCGTACCCCAGTTCCTTGGCTTTTGCCTCTGTATATCCCACCGATGCGACCTGCGGATGGCAATAGGTGCAGCCTGCGATGGTTTCGGGTTTGACCGGATGGGCGTGCTTGCCTGCGATAAGATCAGCGACCATGACCCCTTCATGGCTCGCCTTGTGCGCAAGCCAGGGCGCGCCGGCCACATCGCCGATGGCGTACAGCCCCTCAACCCCGGTACGACAGAATTCATCCGTCACAACATGGCTTCGGTCCAGTTTGACGCCTAATTCCTCAAGGCCGAGCCCTTCGACGTTGCCGACGATCCCGACCGCTGAGATGACAGTGTCGAACTCATGCTTTTCCACTTTGCCACCCACTTCAATATGCGCGGTGACTTTGCCCTTGGCCCGGTCCAATTGCTTTACCATGGCTTTCTGCATGATTTTCATGCCCTGCTTTTCAAAGGCTTTCTTGGCAAAGGCGGAAATCTCTGCGTCTTCGACAGGCAAGACGCGGTCCATGACTTCGACGACCGTCGTATCCGCCCCCAGAGTGTTGTAAAAGCTGGCAAATTCGATACCGATGGCACCCGATCCGATCACCAGCAGCTTTTTGGGCATGTGCTTTGGCTCAAGCGCGTGTTTGTAGGTCCAGACCAGATCGCCATCCGCCTCAAGACCCGGCAGTGTGCGGGCGCGCGCGCCGGTTGCGAGCACGATGTTCTTGGCGGTGAGGTCTTCGGTCCCCTTGTCGGTCTTGACGCTGACTTTACCCTTACCCGCCAGTTTGGCCTCGCCCATGAAGACAGTGACTTTGTTCTTTTTCATGAGGTGACCGATGCCACCAGACAATTGACCCGCAACCTTGCGGGAGCGCTTGACCACCGCGTCGAGGTCATAGTCAACATTGTCAGCCTTTAGGCCGAATTCCTTGGCGCGCTGCATCAAATGAAACACCTCGGACGACCGCAGCATGGCTTTGGTCGGAATGCATCCCCAATTCAGGCAAATGCCGCCAAGGTGCTCGCGCTCGATAATGGCCACCGACATGCCCAATTGGGCCCCGCGTATCGCCGCGACATAGCCGCCCGGGCCTGCCCCAATCACGATAAGATCAAAGGATTTCGATGCCATGCTGTGCCCTCACGCCTAGATAATCAAATATAGTTTACCGTTAAACTATATAGACTTTCACAGCAACATGATGCAGCGCGCGACATATGCGCACTGTCTGGCACGCAAAACTGATATGCTGGTTACGCAGCCTTTGCCGCTTGCAGGTCCCGGACCGTTGCGCCGTATCCGCCGTTGTTGACGTAATCCGCTTCAGCTTGGGTTGAAACGCGTTTCAAAGCCGTATTGCGCGCCGGGAAGCGACCAAACTGACGGATCACGGCACGATGGGCGCGCGCATGAAGCAGGTTATCCGCCCCGTGCTTTGGCATCCGCTCGCAGATCAGACGCACGCAGCGATCCTGATCACACAGGTTTTCAGAGTGCATCAGGGGCAGGTAAAAGAACTGTCGCGCCGGTTCGTCAATCTTGAGGTCCCAGCCTTTGCCGATGGCCGATTTCGCCGCAGCAAGTGCGATGCGGTCGGTCGCAAATGATTTGCCCGATCCGCGGTACATGTTGCGCGAGAACTGATCTGTCAGAAGGATGTACGCCAGCGCCCCGGATGGATAGGTCAGCCAGAGCGAATATCGCCCCTCGCTTGCCCCGGTCAAGGTCGATGAAAACCGCTCAGATATCTCTGCATCAAGCTGATCAGATGCTTCGAACCAATTCTGCGGACCCACATCGTCCAGCCAAAACTTCAGTATCTCTTCAGGGCCAGTCATACCGTCTCTCTCTACTCATAAAGTGCCACTTGTCGATGTTAGTCACGTTTTACAAGATTAACCTATTCACATTTTACGTCACCACGACACAATCATTTGTCGTTTGCGACCAAATCGTCCTCTTTTTCGGTCTCAATGGCGTATTCTTGTGCATATTCAAGCGCCACCGACGTATAGCTCGGGGTGACAGCCACATAGGCACCTGTGTCCTCCACGGCGATGGTACGCCCCCGTGTCGAGCGGTAGCCCGCATAAGCCACCAGCGCCACGAACAATATCCCAGTAAAGAGATAAAAGCCCGGTGGCCCTACAATATCCATCAGTGACCCTGTGATCAGCGGCCCTGCAATCGCGCCAAGCCCGTTGATGAAAATCAACCCGCCCGAGGCGGCGGCCATGTCTTCGTGTTGCAGAAAGTCATTCGTATGGGCAATCAGCAGCGAATAAAGCGGGTTGGACATGCCACCCACGATAAAGGCGGACACCAGCAAAAACGCGAAATCATGCCCCAGCACCATGCCCAGCGCAGACCCACCTGCCCCTATCGCCGCAACGATCAGGATCAGAAACCGCCGGTCCATCCGGTCCGAAATCCACCCGATGGGATATTGTAACAATACGGACCCGACGAAAAACATCGCCACGAACATGGATATCTGGGCGACGGACAACCCGGCCTTTGCGCCATAGACCGAAGCCATACCGAATTGAGCCGAGAAGATACCGCCCAGCAGGAACATGCCGACACAGCCCAAGGGCGAGAAACCTGCCAACTCCTTCAGGCTCATCGGTTTGGTCATGTCAAAGGCGGGCGTCGGGCTGATCGATAGCAAAATGGGCGTCACGGCGATGGACACCAATACCGACGGGATCACAAAAAGCACGTAGCCCGACGGGTCCGCCGTCAACAACAGCGCCTGACTGATCACGATGCCTGCGGTCTGCACGATCATATAAAGGGACAGCGTCTGACCCCTGTTTTCGTTGGTGGCTGCGTTGTTCAGCCAGCTTTCAGCGGTGACATAGACAGCCGAAAAGCAAAATCCGATCAACACCCGACCCAGCGTCCAGAGCCACACTTCGGCAAAGGTGGGATAAAGGATCATCACTGCGGATATGAGCGAGGCCAATGCCGCAAAGACCCGCACGTGACCAACACGCCGGATCATCCCCGGCGCCATGCGTGAGCCCCCCAGAAAACCAACGAAGTAAGCGGACATGACGATGGACATCTCAAGGGTCGAGAACCCTTCGATCTCGCCCCTGATACCCAGAAGCGTGCCTTGCATGCCATTGCCGACCATCAACAGGCACATGCCCAACAAAAGCGCCCACGCGCTGGTTAATACCTGAAACATGCCTACTCCAACGTGCGCGGCGGAAATTCTCGTAGTGCCGTGGTGCAGTATCGCGCCGAGCGATTCCCGCTCAGCTACGACGCAAATGGGTCGTAATGTGACGTCAGTCCGTTTTCGGAATCAAAAGTGATGCGTCGCCATAGGAGAAAAACCGGTATTTTTCGGCAATTGCGTGATTATAGATCGTGCGCACCTCGTCATATCCCATCAGCGCGGACACCAGCATCATCAATGTGGATTTGGGCAAATGAAAGTTCGTCATCAAGGCATCCGCGACGTTAAAGCGAAAGCCGGGGTAGATGAAAATATCGGTATCGCCTTCCCATGCTGTGATCTGACCCTCGCGCCCTGCGGTTTCAATCAGGCGCAGCGCCGTTGTGCCCACCGGGATTACGCGTTTGCCCGCCTGTTTCGTCGCATTGATCTCTGCCGCGGCCGCAGCGCTCACCTGTCCCCATTCTGCGTGCATCTTATGGGTTGTCACGTCCTCGACCTTGACCGGCAGAAATGTGCCCGCCCCAACATGCAAGGTCACATAGCTGAACAAAACGCCACGCGCTGCCAGTTCTGACAGCAAGGCCTCGTCAAAATGCAGCGACGCAGTGGGCGCAGCCACGGCCCCGTTGTTTTGTGCGAACACAGTCTGGTAGTCGGATTTGTCCCGCTCATCTGCCGGTCGCCGGGTGGCGATGTAGGGTGGCAGCGGCATTGCACCGGCTGCATTCAGCGCAGCGTCGAAATCATTACCTTCAAGATTAAACCTCAAAAATCCCTGCCCGTCTGTGACCGATTGCAATGTTGCGCGCAGCACATCCGAAAAGATGATCTCCTCACCGATTTTCACCTTTTTCAGCGGCTTGATCAAAGCCGACCAATCGCCCTGCGCATCCGGTTCGAGCAAAGTGACCTCAATGCGGGCCTGCATCGGTCCCTGTGCGGTATCCCGGTGCCGCGCGCCGGTCAGTCGTGCCGGGATCACGCGCGTGTCATTCAACACCAGCCGGTCGCCCGGCGACAGCCAGTTGGGCAAGTCGGAGACGATTGAATCGCTGATCTGCTGACCTTTCGCCACAAGAAGACGCGCAGAGGTGCGCGGCACCGCGGGGCGGGTCGCGATCAGGTCTTCGGGCAGATCGAAATCAAAGTCACTGAGCTTCATGAGCGCCCGTTTAGCGGTCTTCGCCCCGCGTCACAACCGGGATGCGGCGCGGTTCGGGCACCGGTACGGGTTCGCCCGCCTCAAGGGGTGCCTTGGCGCGCGATCCGCGAAACAGGTTGCGTAAAATGCCCGGTGCCAGAGCGGTCAGGGGATTGACGAAAACATCCGGTGACTGCGCAGTGCCCGTGATCGAATAGTTGAACCCGAACAGCCCTTCGCCCGGTCTGGACAAGACACTGCCAATGGCGTTGAGCATATAGACAGGAGAGATCACCCCCTCCATATCAATTTGGCCCGACGCGGGGTAAAAGACGCCGTCCATCGACAACCCGATCGAGGCGCCGGTGGCACTGGCCTGTCGCAACGTGATGCGCGAGGGCGCAAGCCTGAAATCTGCACTGACATCCGAAAAATAAATGCCGTCCCCGTTCAGTTGATTGATCAGCCCCACGATGCTGATCGAATTGAGCAATGCAGCCATTGTCGGCGCATCCCTGACGGTGATGTTCTGGACATTGAGCTTGCCATCAAACGCACCACCAGTGCCCACCGGCACCAACGAAAGCTGTAACGCACCACCGCGGACCTGCTTGACCAGCCCCGACGCCGCAAGAGCACGACCGGCGTTTTCAGCGCTCAGTTGCAGAGACGGCCTGCCATTTTGTGGCGAGACCTTCCCCACCACGCGCGCCGCACCGTTTATCTGCCCGTCAAAATTGCCCGCCAGCCCTCCCGATGTCTGAAACGCACCGCGCATATCGGTGATGGCAATTGTATCGCTGACGGTCAATCGGTCCAGCGCCACCGTGAGTGGCCCACTGTTTCCGTCAGGCTGTGCTCCGGAAGGCAAGTCGGCGCGGCGCAGATCGACCGTGCCCCCACGCAGCACAATGCCCGGCGGCAAATCTGCGCCCCGTCCCACGATATCAACCGGCGCGTTGAGCCAGTTGCCCAAGCGCACCTCGATCAAGCGCATCCGCTCCAACTGCTGCTGCGGTGTCAGGGTAATGTCGCCCACGGCATATAGCCCCGGAGCGTCCAGCAAGATCCGGTCCACCTTGGCATTTTCCCCAAGTGTCATATCAACCGCCAAGGTTCCCGGAACGGAGGCCCGTTTCGACCACCCCAAGGGCGTCAGCGCCATGTCGAGGCCCACAAGATCAGATGTCAGCGAAAACTTCGGTGGCGTCCCTTTGAGCAAATCCAGCGCGATGTCCGCTGCCCCCCTGCCCCGCACCATGTCTTCGGGCAGAGCAATTCCGAACGCTTCCAGCGCTGCGCGGTCAATCTGGACGCGCCCTGTCACCCGGCCCGGCGTTGGTTGATCCGGCGCGCCGATGGCTTGGGTCCAGACGATGTCCAGCGGCACATCGTCAATTGTGCCGCTGCCTGCGACCTCTATCTCTGTCTCAGAGGCTGTCAGGGCAAGTGTGGCGGCAGCCAAGGTGCGGTCTTTCAGCAAGGTGTCGCTGTGGGCCTGCATCACGTTGCCGGTTACGTCAAACGTCACATCGTCAACTTTTGTGCCCTTCTTAAGCGGCAAGGACAGCGTGCCGGTGAAATCCAACTGCCCGTCGGCCACATCCACGGGCACATCCGCCTTTTGCATCACCTGCAAAGGCGGCTGGTCCAGCAGCGACAAGGCCGCCGTTACGCTGGATTGTCCGCTCAGGCGCACGACACCGGGCGGGTCGGGCTTGGCCTTGACGTCGGGGACGATGAATGAGGATCCTGCGACCTCAACCCGGCCTCCCTGCGGGGCAGTTACCGCCCCCTCATCAATGGCAATGGCAAAGCGGTTCTTAAAAAGGGACGCATGCCCTCTACCGCCGCTGATCGGCGGCATCTCCTTGATGAAGGTGAAATCCGCATCGTGAAAATCAAAACCAAGGTATGTTTCAGGTGCCCCGCCTTGGGTAATCCTGAGCGACGCTGCCGCGTCACTTATGTGCCCCGCCTTGATATTCTCGGATATCCAGTTGCGTGTTTTAGGCACGAGCGCTTCCGGCCAAAGCGCCAACAGCCGCTCCGATGACAAAGCGTCCAAATTGGCGTCAACTGAGACATTCCAGCCCTGTTGCCCGGCGGTCAATTCCCCACGCGCCGACAGGTTATTGCCCTGATCACGGACGTCCAACCGACCCAGCGTCAGCGAAAACGGCGCGAGCTTCAGGCGAAAATCCAACTCAGTTGCCTCAATCTGCACGGGCGCGTCATAAAGCCCTGCTGGATTGACCCGTAGTTCAGACAGGCGGAACTGCCCCACAAGAGAGCCGATCCGTCCGTTTTCAACGGATTCAAGCACGGCTTGCCCCTCAAGACTACCCTGACCCCATTTGCTGTCGATGGCAAAGGCATCAAAACGCAGCGTTTGTTCCTGCGGCAGATAAGTGAAATAGCTGCTGGCCCCATCAATCGGGATTGGCTGTGCCTCTGGTGTGGGCTGGATGACGCCTGCGCCAATTTGCAGCGCAACATTCAGCGGATCCAGACCGCCATCCTCGCGCGTGGTGCCACGCAGGGTCGCCGAGATCGGCGCATCCAGAACGCCGAGCCATGAAACCGCCGCCCCCTGAGAGGCCACATCACCGGCATCTATGTTTTCGAGCGACAATCCAAAACTGGCCGCGGCCGCGCCGATCGTGCCTGCGTAATCTGCCGACAATGTGGCCACATCCGCACCGCCCCCCAGAACCGCAAGGTCCACGTTGATTTCAAGTGCGTCCGCGTTTCGGCGCAACTGCATCATGCCCCCATCTACCGTCCACGCACGGTCAGCACGCGCATCCTCATAGCGCAGGGTAATTGCGCGCATTTCAAACAGCGACAAATCCCTCAAGACCGGACGAAGCAACAACTCGTCTAACTCGGTAACAAGCTGCACGAGTGTCGGCGCTTGCTGACTGACAACCCGCGTATCTGCGCTTGTGGACAGCGACAATGCACCTTCCGGCGACCGCCTCAGCGTGACAAAGACACCGTTTACTTGCAGGTTCCCAAGACTGAACCGCCAATCCAGAAGCGCCGGAATGCTCAGCCCGCCGCTCACATCGGAAAAGCCGACGATTTCGTCTCCCTGAGCATTGGCAAGGTGGACATCCCGGACTGAAAACCGGGGGCGCCAATCCTCGTCGACCACGACGACAACATCCCCAAAGGCAACCTCGACGTCCGGGATCGCCTGACCCAGTTGCGCCTGAATCCTGTCGCGCAGCCAAGGGGGCGCCAGCAGTTCGCGCCCCTGCAGCCAAACCGCACTGAAAGAGGCACCAACAAGAAGAAGCGCAAAAATAACGCCTGTCCACATCAGGGTCCGCCTGCGGCGCAGCGCCCGCCGGGTCTTTGCTGTTTTTTTGTCGTTGTCTTGCAAAACGAAATCAGGCCTTGTCGGCGATTAGCTGGATTGGGCGCGACACGGCGGGATGACCCCTTGGCACAGCGCGGCACAGCGCTACTATGTCATCCCAGTTCAATCCTGAAAAGCCACGAGAGTGTTATGCCCGAAATATCCCAAAAAGCGCCCGACTTCACCCTTCCAGGCACAGGCGGAGCCGATGTGACGCTCAGCGCATTGGCCGGACAGCCTGTCGTTCTGTTTTTCTATCCCCGCGACGACACCCCCGGATGCACAAAGGAAAGCATCGGCTTTTCCGAAAGCCGCGCGGCTTTTGCCGCAGCGGGTGCCAGCGTCTTTGGTATTTCTAAGGACAGTATGAGCAGCCATGAAAAATTCGCCAAGAAGCGTGAACTAGAAATCCCTCTTCTGTCCGACGAGCATGGCACCACCTGCGAAGATTATGGCGTCTGGAAAGAAAAGAACATGTATGGCAAGAAATACATGGGGATTGAGCGCACGACCTTTCTGATCGCAGCGGATGGCACGATTGCGAAAATCTGGAACAAGGTCAAAGTGCCCGGCCATGTTGAGGCTGTTCTTGAGGAAGTGCGCGCCCTGTGATCCCACTGGCCCAGATGGCAGAGGCGGTCTTACGCACCGCTGATGGCCGCGAAAAGACAGCCCTGTCGCGCAAGCTCGCAAAGGAATGGCAGACCGCGCGTGACGCGGGCGAGACGCCTGAAATTGGCAGGGCCGACCCGCCCATGCATCCGGCGCGACCACAAAGCCCGGAGTTGCTGAGCCCGCGCGATGTGCCCCACCGCAAACCGGGGTCACCCGAAGGCCGTATCGCGCTGTTACATGCTGTTGCCCACATTGAGCTCAATGCGGTTGATCTGCATTGGGACATCATTGCGCGGTTTGCGCATGTGAAAATGCCGATGGGGTTTTATGACGATTGGGTAAAGGCGGCTGACGAGGAATCCAAACACTTCAACCTGATGTGCGACTGCCTTGAAGACTTCGGCAGCCATTACGGCGCTTTGCCTGCACATGCTGGAATGTGGCGTGCGGCAGAAGATACGGTTGATGATTTCATGGGCCGCCTTGCGGTGGTGCCGATGGTACTTGAAGCGCGCGGCCTTGATGTCACCCCCGGGATGATCGAGGTTTTCCGCCGCGCCAAGGCAAAGAACGCAGTCGAAGCGCTGGAATTGATCTACAGCGAGGAAGTGGCCCATGTCGCCTATGGCTCAAAGTGGTTTCACTTTCTATGTGGCCGCAACGATGAAGACCCGAAAGAGCGCTTTCACGAATTGGTGCGTCAGTATTTTCACGGCCCCCTGAAACCGCCCTTCAACGAAGAGAAACGCGCCGAAGCCGGGATACCTCCGGACTTTTACTGGCCGCTTACAGCGAAGGTTTAGCGCGTGAAACCGCCGTAAACAGGCGGTTTTTTGCCCAATTACCACAATTCAACTTTAAGTGGTGCGTGATATTGCAAAGAGGGTTGCCCCTTTGAATCCCACTGTCTAATCACGAGGCGAAACTCTGCGCACGACCGCAGAGACAGAGGCAACACACGAGGCTTTTAGTGCGGACACGTCTGGGGATCAGCATTCACGGTTTTCTGGAACGGCTTTTTCCGGAGCGCCGTGTGTTTCTGAAATCAGACACCGATACGCGCTTTGTGAGACTGCGCCCGGGGACACAGCTGGTTGCGGTAGGTGGCGTTGCGATTGTGGTCGGCTGGTCCATCGTGGTGACATCGATGCTGTTCATGAACAGCATCGGGGCGGGAAATTTCCGCGAGCAGGCGAAACGCGATCAAACAACCTATCAGACGCGCCTGAATGATCTGGCCGAACAGCGAGACCGCCGCGCCGCAGAAGCGCTGGCTGCGCAACATCGCTTCAATGCCGCGCTTGAACAGATATCGACCATGCAGTCCGAGTTGTTGCTCTCTGAGACACGGCGACACGAACTGGAAACGGGCATTGAAGTCATTCAGAGCAATCTGCGGCGGACAATGAAGGAACGCGAAGTCGCGCGCACGGACCTTGCGGCACTGAGGGACCTTGGCACGCAGGACGGTGACAAGCGTACGATGATGGCGCAAATCGGGGACTCAGCCCCTGTTGATATCCTTGCCGACGCGCTGGCCCGGACTGCTGAGGAGCGAGACGAGGTTGTCGAAGACGCGCAGGTTGCGCTGGAACAGGCCGACCGTCTGGCGCTTGAGATCGCGCTGATGAAAGAAGACAACGACCAGATCTTCCGCCAGCTCGAAGAGGCCATGACGATCTCCGTTGCGCCACTGGACAAGATGTTTCGCGAGGCGGGTCTGCCGACGGAACGCATTCTGGATCAGATCCGTCGCGGCTATTCCGGCCAGGGTGGCCCCCTGACCCCCCTCTCCTTTTCAAGCCGAGGCGAAGAACCCAGCGCAGATATGGAGCGGGCGAACCGTCTGCTCGGGCATATGGACACGTTGAACCTTTACCGGATTGCCGCCGAAAAAGCGCCCTTTGCTTTGCCGGTCAAACAGGCCTTCCGGTTTACCAGCGATTATGGGTTTCGGCGCGATCCGAAAACCGGGGGACGGCGGATGCACAAAGGTGTCGATTTCGCCGCCTCTCTGGGCACCGATCTGCATGCGACAGCCGATGGCGTCGTAACTGAGGCGGGCTGGTCATCGGGCTATGGACGTCTTATTAAAATACAACATGAGTTCGGGATTGAGACCCGCTATGCGCATTTGTCAAAAATTCGCGTCAAAGTAGGGCAAAGGGTCTCGCGTGGCGATCATATTGGTGATATGGGAGCATCCGGACGGGTAACCGGCGTACATCTGCACTATGAGGTGCGTGTCGGCGGTAAGGCTGTAAACCCAATGATCTTTATCAAGGCTGCACAAGATGTTTTCTAAAAGCAAAATGAACGAACCGGCAAGCAAACCAACTCAGTCAGATGCGCCTGCTGCGGCGACATCGGCTCCTGCGACGCCGAAACAAACCGACTTCAAGGCGGCGGCCCCAAAGGCCAAGCCACCCGCGTCTGTGCTGTCCGCGGATTTGCACGTGACTGGAAACATGAAGACAACCGGCGATATTCAGGTGGAAGGCACGGTTGAAGGCGACATTCGCGCCCATCTTCTGACCATCGGCGAAAGCGCCACAATCAAGGGTGAAGTGGTTGCGGATGATGTGGTCATCAATGGCCGTATCGTTGGCCGTGTACGCGGCCTGAAGGTGCGCCTGACGTCGACTGCACGGGTAGAGGGCGACATTATCCACAAAACCATCGCGATCGAAAGCGGTGCGCATTTTGAGGGTTCTGTCCAGCGCCAGGACGATCCGTTGAACCCCGGCGCAAAAACCGCCCCGGCAAGCAAACCAAACCCTGCTTCCTAAACGTCGGTTTTAGAACCAGCACCGAAGGCGCCGCCATAACATGGGGCGCCTTTTGTGATTCTGTGCCATGCGGATGACAAAGCAATCATTCAGGCGCATCACGGACCTCCCCCACAGACGCGCGTTGTGTACCTTAAAGTACAAAAATACCTGCCGAATTTTAATCAACTGTTTCAATTTGAGCTGTATGTCAAAGCCAGGCTCGATGGTGTTTCGGTGAATAACGAAGGATATTTAAGTGCTTAAAGAGTTCAGTTTCGCGGCGGTGCTTGCCATATCGGCCTGTGCGTCGACATCCGTTTTCGCGTCGACGATACTTACGATAGACAATGTCTCTGGCGTCTATGACGAAAGTGGCAAAGCGGGCAGCAATGCGCCCGCGTCAGGCGTAAAGAACATACGAGACTTTGACGAGACGGTTGGGAACCCTGTCCTGAACGTCGTGGATAGCACCCATATATTTGGATTTGTGGCGCATAGGGCAAAGCACTCGGGATCGCTCTACACCGACAAATGGGCGATGGACTTTGGGACAGACACTTACGACGTCGTCTTTCGGTGGCAGGCCTTTGCCGACGAGAGCCCCATCGAATTTGACGGGCGCTTTGGCGTAGACGGCCTGTACATCATATTGGGAACAGGCGGTGAGCTCAGGCTCGGCAATCTGACGGGCTTTGTTCAGTTTGACCTCGACCCGATCTTTGGCAATTTCACAACGAACAATGATGAAAAAGCGCTTTGGGATCTGGAAGCGGTAAAGATATCTGCTGTACCGCTGCCTGCAGGCGCAATTCTGCTCTTGTCCGGCATCGCCGGAGCCGCGGCTTTGCGGCGCCGAAAGCAAATCGAAACCTGATAACGGCTATATTTTTGAATTCTCACGCGCCGTTTTGCGTTGCCAATCAATCAAGGACATACTGCAAGCCTGTATTTCATTTCAGGTGTGAACGTAATGTCGATACCATATTGTCCGATGCAGGGCCGAGACCTGCGCGTTTCCGCAGCATGCAATTTTTTTCGACCGCGCAATATGCATCGCACACTGCGCGGTCGATCACTTTTATTCAGCCCATAACACCGACACCATTTTACCAATGGTGTTTGATTGCACTGCAACGATCCGGAGCTATTCCGTCACGGTAACCGACTGCATCACGTCAGGCTGGCCCGTAACAGCACCGTTGCCGCCCTGCCCGCGCTTGATCGCATCCAGCACCTCAAGCCCTTCGGTTACACGCCCCACCACAGTGTATTGGCCATTCAGAAAATAGCCTTCGCTGAACATGATGAAAAACTGGCTGTTGGCACTGTCCGGGTTTTGCGAACGCGCCATGCCCACGACACCCCGGTCAAAGGGCACACCCGAGAATTCCTGAGGCAAATCGGGCTGGTCGGACCCGCCCATGCCAGCGCGGCGCATATCGCCGCCCATTTTACCAAATTCAACGTCGCCGGTTTGCGCCATGAAACCATCGATGACGCGGTGAAAAACCACGCCATCATAGGCACCGCTGGCCGCGAGCGCGGTGATCCGCTCCACATGGCCGGGGGCCACATCCTCAAGCAGATCAATCGTAATTGTGCCGTTGGCCTCACCCGCGACCTCAATCGCAATCCCAGTTGCCAAAGCGGGGCCCGCGGCCAATGATGCCAGCAGTACAACAGCCTTATACATCAGCAGCGACCTTTACCGAGATCATGCGATCCGGTTCCGCAGGCGGCTCACCTCGGGCAATGGCATCCACATGTTCCATACCTTCGATCACCTGACCGTAGACCGTATATTGTCCGTTCAGGAAATCATTGTCCTTGAAGTTGATAAAGAACTGACTGTTGGCGCTGTCCGGGTTGGACGAACGCGCAGCGCCAAGAGATCCGCGTGCGTGTGGCAGTTTGGAAAATTCTGCTGGCAAATCCGACAGGTCGGAACCGCCCGTTCCGGCCATGCGCAGATTGAAGCCGTCTTCCATGTCGCCGTGCTGCACATCTCCGGTCTGCGCCATGAAGCCGTCGATGACGCGGTGAAATGCGACATTGTCGTAGTGCCCGGCGCGTGCCAGTTCCTTCATCCGCTCAGCGTGTTTCGGCGCGACATCGGCCAACAGCTGGATCGTTACGGTCCCGCCTTTGAGTTCCATCAAAATCGTGTTTTCGGGGTCGGTAATTTCGGCCATCTGGGCACTCCTGTTGAAAACTTTGCGAATTACCTACGCGCTGTGATCAGGAATGCCAAGCCGCTCGGTTGACCTCAGCGACGATAAGCGCAAAACACACATACAGGCGAGGTAGATGGAGAGATCGGTATGAGCTGGAAGACACTGGATGATATGGACTTGGCGGGCAAACGGGTCTTGGTGCGTGTCGACATCAATGTGCCGGTCGAAAACGGTCAGGTCACGGATACGACGCGGATCGACCGTATCATTCCAACGCTGAAAGACATTCTGGACAAGGGAGGCATGCCGATCATGCTGGCGCATTTTGGCCGCCCCAAGGGTAAAGTCGTGCCGGAGATGTCGCTGCGGGTCACCCTGCCCGCCCTTGAAGCCGCGCTGGGGCAAAAGGTTACATTTGTCGAAAAGCCCGACGTGACAACACTATCCAGTCTGGAAGCGGGCAGTGTTGTTTTAATCGAAAACACCCGGTTTGCAGCGGGCGAAGAGGCCAATGACCCTCACATGGCGCAGTGTCTGGCCACTCTGGGCGATGTCTTTTGCAACGACGCCTTTTCAGCCGCACATCGCGCCCATGCGTCAACAACGGGCATCGCGCATTTGATGCCCTCCTGCGCCGGCCGTTTGATGCAGGCGGAGCTTTCTGCGCTTGAGGCTGCTCTGTCGACGCCCCAGCGCCCGGTGGGTGCGGTTGTGGGGGGGGCCAAGGTCTCGACCAAGATTGCGCTGCTTGAAAATCTGGTAAACCGCCTTGATGTGCTTGTGATCGGGGGCGGTATGGCAAATACGTTTCTGGCCGCGCAAGGCGCAAAACTCGGCGCGTCGCTGATGGAACCCGATTACATTGAAACCGCTCTGGCCATCATGCGATCTGCTGAGAGCGCGGGATGCAAAGTGCTGCTGCCGGTTGATGGCCTCGTGGCGCGGGAATTCAAAGCAGGTGCGGCATTTGACGTGATCCCGCTGAGCAAGGATACAGTGCTGGACGATGATCAGATGGTCCTTGATGCTGGCCCCAAAGCCGTGGCGGCGGTTGTGGCGGCGTTCGGGACGCTCAAGACACTGATCTGGAATGGCCCACTGGGCGCTTTTGAAATTGCCCCCTTCAATCAGGCGACGAATGCAGCAGCGCTTGAGGCGGGGCGCTTGACGAAAGAGGGCGCATTGATTTCTGTTGCAGGCGGCGGTGATACGGTTGCTGCCCTTAATCAAGCGGGTGCCGCAGCGGATTTCACATATATCTCCACCGCCGGTGGGGCATTTCTGGAGTGGATGGAAGGCAAAACCCTTCCCGGGGTCGCGGCACTAGAGAGTCAATCGACGTAAATAGCCAAAAAGCAACAGATTTCCGGGTTTTTTGGGAAATGGGATTCACAGGTGAGTGGGCTTGTGTCATAATACCTGCACGCCCGAAAAGAGGCGACCCAGAGGCAGTACACATGAACCGCAGCACACGTCCCGCATTTGGTACATTCATATTCTTTGCGCTTGCGCTGGGGCTGGGCACGTATTTCACCTTTGCCGCAGTGCAGGGTGATTTCGGCGTTTTCAAACGGGCAGAAATCACCGCAGAGGCAAGTATGTTGCGTCAGCAATTGCACGCCGTGAAGGCGGATGTGGACGAAATGGAAAACCTGACGCTGCGTCTGTCAGATGATTATCTCGATCTTGACCTGCTGGACGAGCAGGTACGGCGTGTGCTTGGTATGATCCGCGCGGATGAGATCGTCATTCGCTAGCACCGGCGCTGCTTCTTTGCGGCAAAATGGCCCGAGGTTGCATTCAGTCTCGCAATACGTCACCGAATCCGATATTAGATAGTTTAATGCTAAACTATCTACCCCACGGGGGGTTTCGGAAAGGAAGTGTGACCGATGGCAGCGCGAAAAGCGGCAAAAAAATCCAACGTATCAGCCGAAGAACTGACGGCCTATTACAAAGACATGCTCTTGATCCGGCGGTTCGAGGAAAAAGCTGGCCAGCTTTATGGTATGGGTCTGATCGGCGGTTTTTGCCATCTGTACATAGGTCAGGAAGCGGTTGTTGTCGGCCTTGAGGCGGCTGCCGAAGAAGGCGACAAACGCATCACCTCCTACCGGGATCACGGACATATGCTGGCCTGCGGAATGGACCCCAACGGCGTCATGGCCGAACTGACCGGACGCGAGGGCGGCTATTCCAAGGGCAAAGGCGGCTCCATGCATATGTTCTCAAAAGAGAAACATTTCTATGGGGGACACGGGATCGTAGCGGCACAGGTGCCATTGGGCGCCGGGCTGGCTTTTGCGGATAAATACCTCGACAACAAGCGCGTGACCTTCACCTATTTTGGCGATGGTGCGGCCAATCAGGGGCAAGTCTATGAGGCGTTCAACATGGCCGCTTTGTGGGACCTGCCCTGCGTCTTTGTGATTGAAAACAATCAATACGCTATGGGCACATCGCAACAACGCTCCACCTCTTCGGATGAGATCTACGAGCGCGGGCGTGCCTTTGGAATCCCCGGCGAAGCCGTTGACGGCATGGACGTCATCGCGGTGAAAGCCGCAGGAGATACAGCAGTTGCGCATTGCCGCTCCGGCAAGGGTCCTTACATTCTGGAAATCAAGACATACCGCTATCGCGGCCACTCCATGTCTGATCCGGCGAAATACCGGACCCGCGAAGAAGTGCAGAAAATGCGCGACGAACGCGACCCGATTGAGCAAGTCCGCTCCATGTTGCTCACAGGCAAGCACGCGACCGAAGAAGACCTGAAAGCCATCGACAAGGAAATCAAGGCCATCGTGAACGAGAGCGCTGAATTTGCCAAAACATCCCCGGAGCCCGACTTGGAAGAGCTTTGGACCGATATTTACGCCACAGAAGTTCCGCAGGAGGCTTGATAAATGGCTACTGAAATACTCATGCCCGCCCTATCGCCCACCATGGAAGAAGGCACATTGGCCAAATGGATGGTCAAAGAAGGTGACACGGTCTCCTCCGGTGACATCATGGCCGAGATTGAAACCGACAAGGCGACGATGGAATTCGAAGCCGTTGACGAGGGTATCATCGGCAAGATCCTGATCGAAGAAGGTACCGAAGGCGTGAAAGTGAACACCGCCATCGCCATTCTTGTCGAGGAAGGCGAGGACGTGCCCGAAGCTGGTGCCGGCGCGGCAGAAGCCCCGATGCCTGCGGCCCTCAAGAGCGAGGAAGGCAAGCCACCCGCCACGACGCTAACCGCCGCCACGCCTGCAGCACCCGAAACGGATTCAACGCCCGACTGGCCCGAAGGCACACCCCTTAAGGAGCAGACCGTGCGCGAAGCTTTGCGCGATGGCATGTCCGAGGAAATGCGCCGCGACGACACCGTGTTCCTTATCGGCGAAGAAGTCGCCGAGTATCAGGGGGCGTACAAGATCTCCCAAGGGATGCTGGATGAGTTTGGTGCCAAACGCGTAATTGACACGCCGATTACGGAACATGGGTTTGCCGGAATTGCGACTGGTGCCGCCTTTGGTGGTTTGCGTCCGATTGTGGAATTCATGACATTCAACTTCGCCATGCAGGCGATTGACCATATCATCAACTCTGCGGCCAAAACACTGTACATGTCGGGCGGCCAGATGGGCGCGCCTATGGTGTTCCGCGGACCGAATGGTGCGGCGGCCCGCGTCGGGGCGCAACACAGTCAGGATTATGCCGCATGGTACATGCAGGTGCCAGGACTGAAGGTTGCGATGCCCTACTCCGCCTCCGATTACAAAGGTCTGATGAAAACTGCGATCCGCGATCCAAACCCGGTTATTTTCTTGGAGAATGAAATCGCATACGGGCGCACTTTTGATGTTCCCGACATCGAAGATTATACCGTACCGTTTGGTAAGGCCCGCATCTGGCGCGAAGGGTCCGATGTGACCATCGTGAGCTTCGGGATCGGTATGCAATATGCTTTGGAAGCCGCTGAAAAGCTTGCCGAACAAGGCATTTCAGCCGAAGTTGTCGATCTGCGCACCCTGCGCCCGATGGACACCGCCAGCATCATAAAATCCGTGATGAAGACCAACCGCTGCGTCACCGTAGAGGAAGGTTGGCCGCAAGGGTCTGTGGGCAGCTATATCAGCTCTGTTATCATGCAAGAGGCGTTTGATTATCTGGATGCCCCGGTTATCAACTGTACAGGCAAGGACGTGCCCATGCCTTATGCAGCAAATCTTGAAAAACACGCGCTGGTGACCACCGATGAAGTGATCGCTGCCGTGAAACAAGTCACCTACAAATAAGGAGCGCGCAGATGCCTACCGAAATACTCATGCCCGCCCTGAGCCCGACCATGGAAGAAGGCACATTGGCCAAATGGCTGGTGAAAGAGGGCGATGTGGTTGCCTCTGGCGATATCATGGCCGAGATCGAAACCGACAAGGCAACAATGGAATTCGAAGCCGTTGACGAAGGAACGATTGGCAAAATCCTGATCGAAGAAGGCAGCGAAGGGGTGAAAGTGAACACGCCGATTGCGGTACTTCTGGAAGACGGTGAAAGCGCAGACGATATCTCTTCAGCACCGGCTGCAACACCCGCCGCTGCTGAAGCGCCTGCACCTGCGGCCGATCCGGCACCGGCTGCAACGCCTGCGCCAGCTGCACCGCAATCGTCAGATGGGTCGCGGATTTTCGCGTCTCCCTTGGCGCGTAGGATCGCAGCAAACAATGGCGTTGATCTGGCCACGGTCAATGGGTCCGGCCCACATGGACGGATCGTCAAGGCAGATGTCGAAGGTCTCAGCGCGAGTGCTGCGGCGCCTGCTAAGGCCGCGCCCGCCCCAGCGGCGGCAGCGCCCGTCGTAGCATCGGGTCCCGCCGCCGAAGCGGTGATGGCGATGTATGAAGGACGCGCCTATGAGGAGATCAGCCTGAACGGGATGCGCAAGACAATTGCCGCGCGTCTGACCGAAGCCAAACAATCGATTCCGCATTTCTATCTGCGGCGCGACATTGAACTTGATGCGCTGTTGGCGTTCCGGGGGCAGTTGAACAAACAGTTGGAAAGCCGTGGCGTGAAACTGTCGGTCAATGATTTTATCATCAAGGCCTGCGCCTTGGCCCTGCAAACCGTGCCAGACGCGAACGCGGTGTGGGCCGGGGACCGGATGCTGAAACTCACACCTTCCGACGTGGCAGTTGCCGTTGCTATCGAGGGCGGCTTGTTCACGCCGGTTCTCAAGGACGCCGAGATGAAATCGCTCTCAGCACTGTCCGCAGAGATGAAAGACCTCGCGGCGCGCGCGCGGGACCGCAAGCTCGCACCTCATGAATATCAGGGCGGCAGCTTTGCAATTTCCAACCTTGGCATGTTCGGCATCGACAATTTCGATGCTGTGATCAACCCACCCCATGGCGCGATCCTCGCGGTCGGTGCTGGCGTGAAAAAACCTATCGTTGGGAAAGATGGTGAACTTGGCGTTGCAACCGTAATGTCCGTCACATTGTCAGTGGATCACAGGGTGATTGACGGTGCTTTGGGCGCGCAACTCATCACGGCAATCAAGGAGAACCTTGAGAATCCGATGACAATGTTAGCCTGATTTCCGGGCACAAAAACGATCGGAACGTACGTCTAGCACGTTCCGCGTCGTCTCACATGACTTGGCCCGCAATTATCAAAATTGCGGGCCATTTGCGTTTTTTGCTGATTGCCTACTTCAAGTGAACAGCCTGCCGATACTGGTATTGCTGTCCTCCGAAAAGGCACCGCGTGCTCTGCGGCTCAGACCGCGTCAGGCCCCAGCATATGGTTCATTGAAACAGAAGGTTGGTCGCACCCCGCCTCACCGACGATACGCGCGGGAATTCCGGCGACCGTCTTGCACTCGGGCACTTCTTCCAGAACAACGGACCCGGCTGCAATTCGACTGCAATTTCCGACCTTGATATTCCCAAGCACCTTTGCACCTGCCCCGATAAGAACCCCATCACCGATCTTTGGGTGACGGTCTTCTTCTTCTTTTCCCGTTCCTCCGAGGGTCACGGAATGCAGCATCGACACATTGTCACCAACCACAGCAGTTTCGCCGATAACGATAGAATGCGCATGGTCAATCATGATGCCTTTTCCAATCCGCGCGGCGGGATGGACATCGACACCAAAGATTTCGGAAACACGCATCTGCACGAAATACGCCAGATCGCGATGGCCCATTTTCCAAAGATGGTGGCCGACGCGATAGGATTGCATCGCCTGATAGCCTTTGAAATACAGGATCGGCTGCAAAAGACGGTGACAGGCCGGGTCGCGCTCGAAAATCGCAACCAAGTCAGCGCGCGCCGCCTCAATCAGTGTCGGATCCGCAGCATATGCGTCCTCGACCATTTCTCGTACAACGACCATCGACATTTCGTTGGATGCCAGCTTCGCAGCAATGCGATAGGACAGCGCTTTTTCGATACTCTTGTGATGCAAAACGCAGGCATGCAAGAAACCACCAATGAGTGGTTCATCCTGTGCCGCTTGACGCGCTTCCGCAGTGATCTGATTCCACACAGGATCAACAGAAGCTAATTTCGGTTTGAGTTCAGCCATAAACAGCCTCCTTTCACACCTTATCCTATAGGTTCAGGTCAAGAAGGCCAAACGCAAAGCTGTGATGAGTTCAATTCAAGATTGGAATGACCCCATCACAGCCTGAAGGGCGCTTAAACGGCCAACGACAAAATGGCCGCCGGTCCCGCACCAAAAGTCGCCGAAACTTGTGATACCCTGATGTCATATCCGCCAGTCAACCCATCAGCAGCCTGCTCGGACAGCGGGTAAATCCAGATTGGTTGTTGCGTAGTCGTTTCTCTCAGAACGACATCATCCTTGACGATCTGTATCAGATAGGTCTCGGCCTCCTCACCCAACGGCACCTCAGGCGCGTCCCACCCATCGCCATCAATACGTGTTCTGCGTATCCAGCCAAATTCTTTGGCACCGGATTGCGTCGTTTTCGCCGTCAGATGCACGGGTGCGTATGGACGAAGCCCATTGCCCGCAAAGGCTTCAGCATGATCAACGAACGAAGGATCATCCACTGCGCGTCGCGCAGGTCCAATACGATAATTTTGTGTAACAAGTCGCAGATTACGAGACAAATCAATCTGTTCGGGCAAGCCATTCAACAAGACAAACCATGATCCCTCTGGCCAAGGTCCATCTACGAGCCCATCACTGCCGAACTGTCCCCGCAACCTCTTGCGGAGTTCGTATGTATCGACATCGACCAAATTCGCTTCAGCGAATTGGAAAAGCTCCCACTTTCCGGAACTGCCATCACCAATGGCTGCAAGATTGGCGCCTGACAGCAACGCAGCTTCTTCAACCGAGCTTAATGCACCGCTCAAAAGTTTGACGCGCAGGGGCGCACCGAAGTCATATTGCCCTGATTGTGCAACCTGCATCACTGTTTCGGTTTGTCCGATGACAGAGCGTGCATCGATGACATCCAGCAATTGATAGTCACTCTCGCTTGGGGATTGATAAACGGCGACTGACCCCGGCCACGGCTGGGCCGTGATTGCGATATGCGGTGCATGCGGGATTTCGTCCCCGGTGATCAACGGCAAGTCCAAAAATAGCGGGAACACCGGGACAGATGGCACGAACGGCTTGGGGCTTTCCACCTCATCCACAAGATCGGAGGGCGTATACACCTCCGGGTCGATGCGGACGGCTTCGGCAATTTGCAACGCGCCCTGTTCGACGCGGTCAATCCGATAGAGCGCCTGACCTTCTTGTTGCTCGCCATCCAAAGCGATAACATCGCCTGCCCCGAGCGACAGCATTGACGGCGGCAATGCAAATCTGATGGTATCCCGGGCCACGCGGGATTCAGTCAACCAACGCTCAACGACTTGCCGACCCTCGACCCTCGTGAGGGCTATCGGCACTTCGGATGTGGCCACAGCATGCGTCTTTTCGTCCGCCAGAACGGCTTCTTCGGCCAGGGCGTCGAAATTGGCATCTGCCTGCATAAAACGTAACCGGACGCGTCCTGAAACCTCGGCATCCGCCTTACGTGTCTGTTCAACAGTTGCGTCCAGATCAGTCGCCAAAGCGAGATTTTCACGCTCAAGCGTAATGGCCCCGCGTCCGTTCCGCATGCGGAAAACCAAGACGCCGTCACGTTCCACCGCATCAAACGAATGGCGCAGCATCAAGGGCTGCAAAGACGCGCGGGCCTCAGACACATCACTCACGATATAGCCCCGCACCGTGCCGTAAAGGCGGGATGCATCAAAGGATGTGACGCCAGCTTTCAGGCAGATCTCCGATACCACTGACGCCAAAGAGCGCGCGGATGTACGTCCATTTATCCAATGGCCCCGCCCATAGTTTTCCGAGTCACTCCATAACTCCAGATTGTTTGGGAAATACGGATAGGGTCGCGCGTCCCACGCCCAGACAAATGCCCGGTCCATATTGACCATTTTCAACCCATCCAAAGCTGAATTTGGATTGTTAGCTGGATCATCCCAAAAGGACACCATAGCGCGCAGATATTGGGCTTGGATCAAGTCATCGCGTGCACCGTTTGAAAAATGTGGCAAACTGCTTTCGGATGATTTGGCATCAACAAATTTGTTGGGTTGATTTGTGCCCTTGTCTACAGCAGCACAGCCCAGTTCAGTGAACCAGAAGGGTTTTGACTGCGGGACCCATGCTGTTGGCGTGGCAGCGCGCACACCACCGATCCGCTCGAAATGCGTGTTTTCCCACCAGTTGCGCAGATCTTTGTAGCGAAACACCCATGGCTCGCCATGCGCGCCGTCATTGATCGGTGAGCGTACCTGCTGATCGCGATCCTCTTGGGAGGCGTAAAACCAATCATAGCCTTCGCCGCCCATGATGTTACCACGCAGGTACTCCAGATCATAAACCGTTTCGAAACCTGCATCGGCATGGCTGTCGCCATCCCGCCAATCGGATAATGGCATATAATTGTCTATGCCGATAAAATCGATATTGTCATCCGCCCAGAGCGGGTCCAGATGGAAAAAGCGATCGTTTGATCCATCTTGCGGCTGATACCCGAAATACTCGCTCCAATCAGACGCATAGCTGATTTTTGTCTCAGCGCCCAGTATCTGGCGTACCTGTGCCGCAAGAGTACGAAAACGCTCGACCGCGACAAAACGGTTATTTTCGCCGCGAATTTGCGTCAGCCCGCGCATTTCGGACCCGATGCAAAAGGCTTCCACACCGCCCGCAGCCTTGCACAGGGCGGCGTAGTGCAACACAAACCTGTTCAATCCCCATTCGTTTGGTCCCGAATAAATAACTGAATTGCCGGAAACAGCGAAATCCGACGCTCTGGCTGCGCCAAAGAAAGCTGCGACTTCACTTTCGGCAACGGCTGTTTTGTCCGGGGAGCCAGTAACGCCGGGCGCTGCCGATAGTGTGATCCGACCGCGCCAGGGCAAACGTGGCTGAAAAGTCGCTGGATCATAAGGATTGCTCAGCGAGTTATCAGCCAGCTGGTCCATCAGAATAAAGGGGTAGAACATGACCTCTTTACCGGCGTTATGAGCGGCCCGAATGGCCTGAATGACGGATAGATCGGTTGGCGTACCACCATAAATGGGGCGGCCGTCCTGCAGCGCCATTTCATCCGCTGTTCTGCGGTTCAGGCCCGAAACGGACCACGGCATATTTTCACCTTCGTATGCCTTCTTCTCGACCTTAGGCTTCACCTCGCAGCTTCCACAGCGCAGGTCATTGCCAAACCAAGACACAACAAGAGATGTCGCTTCGCAATTTGGCAGTTCTTCACCCAAGGTCTCCAACGAAACCAAGAAATCGGTTTTATCGGTAGGAGAATTAACGTTGGCACTCCAACGGCTTCCCGGACCACTGGAATAGTACACCGGTCTTGTGGCGAGGGAATACTCTCCCGTACCCGGTATAATCGCGACCGACCGGATGCCGTAGGTCGGAGCAAATTCTGCATCCTGCTCATCCACTTGTTCAGGGCGGGAAATTTCGAATGAAAACTGAGGAACACGATTGCCAAAGCGTTCCAGACCAAGGTTTTCAAAAACGACATATGCCGTGCCCCGATAGGCCGGAACATTGCCTGCGCCTTCAACCGCCTCCATCACAGGATCGGGCAACTGATCTTTGTGGCCTTTATACAAGCGTATATTCAGGTCATCCGCGGCCACTTCTTCTCCATCGGCCCAAACTCGCCCGATCCTGGTGATCTCGCCTTCGCAAATTGCGACCGCGAGGTTCACTGAATAATTGTAGCTGCGTGTCTTGGTCTTCGGCTGGCTGGGGGAGCCTTTGCCCCCCCCTCCACCGCTGCTGGTCACACTAACGTTCTCGATAAAATCAGAAGCCCAGATAATCTGTCCGCCCAATCGCATCCGCCCATAGACCTGCGATACCGGCTCTCCCTCACCAGCGCTGGACAAACGAAACCGGTCAACTCGGCCCGTTTCAATCACTTCAGAGCCTGCACCCATGACGCTCTGGTCGATGACCTGACCGACTGTCGCGCCAACGGCGCGACCAATGACAGCGGTTGAGAGCCCGGCCACACTGCCACCCAAAGCGCCACCGGCTGCGGCCCCAGCTGCGGATAAAACAATCGTAGCCATTATCTGAACTCCTCAGGAAAAGTAAATCGTGCAACAATTCGGCGCTGCCATGGCGCGCTCAGCGGGCTTTCAACAACGCCATACTTGGAATAAGCGTGCACAAAACTGGCGTTATCTCCGATGGTTGCCGCGATACCCAAATGCTTGGCCACCGCACCTGTCCGCATGCGAAACAGTAAAACATCCCCTACATCTTCCTGCGTGACAGCTTTCGGCACCAAGTGCCTGATTGCTGCCTCCCATAGACGCTCTTCGCCCTGTGGTTCCGACCAGTCATAGGAATAGGCGGGCGCGATCTCTGGTTCGTCCCCATACAGACTTCGCCAAATGCCCCGCAATAATCCCAGGCAATCTGCTCCTGCATGAAATGCCGACGCCTGGTGTACATAGGGCGTGCCAATCCACCGACGCGCTTCAAGCACAATTGCTTTTGTGTTCAAGGTCATCTCAAGCTGCCACCCCGGTTAGCGCCGGTCTTTTTCGGCACAGCCATCAGCCAGTCATCACCGGGCAAGTCAGGGAAACCCCGGAAATTCGCAAGGTTGCTGAACTTCAAACGGCACGTCTCGCTGCTCTTGTCGCATCCCGCGCTAATCCTGACGCTCGCGCCGGGTGTGATCGGTGCGCGTATGGGTTCCCACAGTTCGATTGTGCGGCTGTTACCATCAAGGCGATCATGCTTGATCATACCCCACAAACCAGCGGCAGGGCCGTCCAGAACCTCGAAACGCCCGCGTGTAAACCAGTTCGCCTCAAAGCCATTGAACCCGTTCCACTGGAATATACGAGAACGATCAACTGCCTCAATCGCCAGATCAATCGTGTAACCGGGCGCGGATACGTCAAATTGGCAGTCCCGGTCCCCCAAAACAGATGTGCAGGGCTTTTGAAAAACCCGGCCCAAGGGTCTGTTCAAGGCTTCAGTCAACCCTCTGAGCTCAGCCTGGAAACCGCCATCGGTCCGACGCAACTCCCCAATAGAACCCCGAAACTGCAGCCAGCGTTGGTCAACATCCGTCCAGTTTACCAACCATGCGCGCACCTCAGCTCCGTCGAACCGACCCTGTTCTATCTCATCTTCGCGGATAGACAGATCGTTCAAAGCACCAATGGCTTCTGTATTGTCAACGGAAAGACCTGTGCTCTGTGAAAGCGCCAAGGCGCTCAACCCAGTATCCGCACGGAAGGTGATACCCTCGAAAGCCAAATCCCGGTCATGATCTGTGAAGCCCAGAATGACACCGTCGGTGCGCTCTATCGCCCAAGCATGAGACAGGGTCGTCAGACCCGTTGCCAAATGCGTCTTCAAATTTTCATTCATACCAGTCATGACAAACGCACCTCAATAATCGGTACGGTCGGAATTTCGCCGGCTTGAAAACTCGCGACACTCGTCTGAATACTGTTGGTATCAAAGCGCACCGGTACGTCAAACTCAAACCCAGCCGTTACGGATGCGCCAAACTGCGGTGGCACGGTGAAACGAATAACGCCTGTCGCTGCATCTACGACATAATCGACAGCTTCCTGCATCTCGACCGATCCAACCGCTACTTTAAGGGTTGCGATGACCGGCTTTGAGATCGGCCTGACGTAGGTATGGATACCGGACTGATAGGTTTTGGTGATCTGATAATCGACCTGAATACCGTCTCCTTCACCGAGGTTCTGATCAAACGCCGTAATATCCAGAGACGGCTTACACGACCGATAATCAGACCAGTCTTTCCACCTGAAGGCGTAAAGCTGTCCGAAACGGGCCTCGAAAAACGCAATCATCACATCTACATCGTCAAGCGAGCGTATGCCGACCCCGGCATCGTAGCGGCGTCGAGAATGTGCCCAGGGCGCATTGCGCTCCTCAAAGCCATTTGAAATAGCGACGACGTCCGTGCGCCGTTCCGGACCGCCAACTGAGCCAAAGCTCAGCTTTGCGGGAAATCTGACATCATGAAATTGCATTTATAGGTCCCTTCGATTTACCGATTACGTTGACCGCGCCCCAAGGCGCGCGCCATCTGTGCCGCGATTTGACCCTGAGATCTTTGGAAGTTCTGAACATCTGGCGTATTGATGTTCATGACGATTGTTTGCCCGCCACCACCGCCTGCGCCGCGCACGCCAAGTTTGCCATCAGGACCCCGCGCAAGAGGCATGATCGCTTCCGGCCCCGCCTCGCCCATGATGCCCATCCCACCACGCATTCCAAAAGGAGTCGTACTACTGACGATTCCGCCATTTGCGAACGGCATGACGCGCCCTTGGCTGAACGGCGCGCCGTTGGCAAAGGGCAAAACGCTTTGAACCAGACCGCCAACGCCTTGCGCCAAAGCACTGCCCAGCCCGTTAGTGACCGGTTTAATCGCGGCATTGTAAGCCGTTTGAACCATACTGTCGCGAACGGACTTGAGAGCGTCTGACAGTTTTACGCCATCAAGAATGACACCATCAAAAGCACCGCGCAGGCCTCGGCTGATACCGCGTTCAACTGTTGCGATACCTTTGCTCGTGGCATCCAGAGAGTTTTGCATTCGGCGCAACTCTCCATCGAAACCCGTGACCAAGGTGCTTGTTTGCCCTAATGTGTCGTTGAGGCCCTCTGCGCCTGTCTCCAGGTCTTCAAAGCTACTTTCATCTGTCATCTTGCCCGTCCTCTATGTCTTATCAGGGAAGGCATCCATCAATGCCTCCAGCCCTTCACTCAAAAGCGGCCCGGACTTTCCCGCATCGCCCAACAGCAATCGAAACTCTGCTGGCGTAAGCGACCAGAAAACATCCGGTTGAAGCCCCAAATTTTGTATGCCCGCACGCATTAATACGGGCCATTCGATCTGGCTCACGTCTCTGGCACCACAAAGGCGCGCGCCAGTAACTCCGCGGCCGCTTTCGCGGCGGCCATCGGGCCACCCGATATGTCAGCATGCAACAACGCGCCCTCCGGCAGGTCACAACCGCCCCCCTTCAGCCCGGCTTCCAGCAATGCCAGAACGTCCCGACTGGAAAACGTCTGACCCTCAAAGCGTTCGACAAGGGAAACAATGGATGGTTCGTTTAACCCGGCTTCCAGCTCCGCAAGTGCACCCAAAGTAAGCCGCATCACATGCGTCTCCCCGTTGATGACCAAAGGAACCTCGCCCCTCCAAGGATTAGCCATCTTAAATCGCCGTAAAGGTGAGGCTGCCCGCACTGGCCAGCGACAACTCATATGTCGCTTCACCATTATGGCTCCCGCCATATTCGATCGCTGTCACTTGAAACGGACCTTCAACAATCCCAAAATCCGGGATCACAACCTGAAAGCTTGGCGCCTCACCATCGAAAAAGAGCTGACGCGCACGCTCATCAGTTGCTGCATCGCGAAACACGCCTGAGCCGCTAATCGATACTGATTTTACGCCGGCCCCTGACAGCAGTTCGCGCCATCCGCCCTGACTTTCAAGGCTGGTCACATCGATGGTTTCCGCGTTGAAACTGACACGCGTGGCTCGCAGACCTGCAAGTGTCGTGAACTGGCCGTCGGCCGCCATATCGACCTTGATCAAAAGGTCTTTTCCGTTCTGAGCACCCATGGGTAATCTCCTGTAAAAGTGTAAAGAGTTATTCGTCTTCGACGCGCGCTCTGAAGCGCAGCTGGATCTCGCGCGCAGAACGCGAGTCAATCCGTCTTGCATCGGCCCGCTCAAAGCGCAGATATATCAACCGCCCGCGGCTCAACGTGAGGTCTGCATCATGCAGTACGTCAGAAATCGCCGCGGCCACTGTCTTAGCACTTGCGAAACCGGGTTGTGATGTCACCACCGCAATTTGTAACGTGTGAAGCGCCCCATGCCCTGTCTGATCCGAGGCATCGCGCACGCGCTCAACCCCAAGGCTGACATAGGTTGCGGGCAAAACACCTGTGGGAAGCGCATCGTAAACCGCACCACCAACCAACGCATTGAGGTTGGTGTCACTTATCAGGGCATCATAGATCGCCGCTTGCAAAGAACCGGACACTGCGTAACTCATATCGCTGTTTCCTCTGTTGCAAAGCAGGTCAGATGGCGGCCATCGTCATCGGCCTCTGCCACCGCCTGAATGAGAAAGATGCGACCCCGCACCCCGAAACCGTTGTTCGGGCTTCGGCCGTTGAGGCGTATTTGATGGTGCGCCGCGGACAATGATGCGGTAGCTCACCGCCGATATGGGCGCCCCCATTTGGGCAGCTTCACGTCCCGTTCGGGCCGTAACTTGCGCCCAAAGAGACCCCAATGGCTGCCATATGGTTGTAAAACCACCGGCATTGTCGCTTTGGCGAATGGGGGTCTCTAATAGCAAACGTCGGTTCAGGCGCGGTGTGCTCATCTCAAACCACCCAGGCGCATGACCTTGTAACGCTCGATCAAACTTGTCACACCAAATGGCATGCAGCCACCACTCAGGCTGGTCTCATTGCAGTATTCGTAATAATGGGCCGCCAGCAAAAAGACAGCTTGGCGTAAATCCGCAGGAACATCCGCCCAAACCGCACCGAAACCCGCGTCAAATCCAATGACGGCAGAACCACCTGTCGGGATCAACGGCAAGCTTGCTCCAGTCGCACGCAGTCGTGGGCGTTGACTGTCGCGTTCGAGCCAGTAACTCGCAACCGGCACTTCAGTTTGCGCACCGCTGCGCTCCATCACTGCAACCCGCGTGATCTGTATCACCGGCGCAACTGGCAGGCCCTGTGAATCGCGGTCACGCCAAAAACCGAGCGTCCAGGAAAAGCTTCGTGTCATCAAAACCTTGCCCGTGCGCGCTTCAATTGCTGAAACTGCCGCTCTCAAAAAACCCAAAAGGACTTCATCTTGCGCCGTTTCCAGACCGAAGCCGGTGCCCAGTCGGAGGTGTGCTTTGAAGTCTTCGACCGGGAGTGCCGTGTCTGGCACCATCGTCTCTTCGATCAACATCATGGAAAGTCTCCAAAATTCGTCCCCTCGTTGTCAATTACCGGGGCGCGCCACACTATGTTGCTCGGTCGGAGGGGAGCAGCTAGACAACACAGAAGGCACAGGCGCGCACCCGGCCCGGCACGCGAAGCCAATAGGCCCGCTGCCGGTTTCGCAGCCTCTTAAGAGACGGCGAATTTCAGGGTTTTGATCGCGGCAAAATCGCTTACATCACCGCCAACACGTTTGGTCGCATAGAACAGAACATGCGGCTTGGCGCTGAAAGGATCCCGCAAGACGCGCAGATCGGGACGCTCGGCAATTGTATACCCCGCAGAGAAATCACCAAAGGCGATCGCTTCTGCACCAGCGTCAGGATCCGGCATGTCTTCTGCAATCAAAACGGGATATCCCATCAAACGCGCGGGTTCTGCCGCCGCCAGTCCATCTGACCACAAAAAGCGGCCGTCAGCGTCTTTGAGCTTGCGGATCAAACCGGCAGTTTTGGAATTCATCACGAATGTCGCGTTGGCGCGATATTGAGCACCCAGCGCATAAACTACATCAACAATCGAATCCGGGGTCGCATCCCCCGCAACACCGGTTGGAACGTAACCGATATTACCCCATGTCCAGATGTCGTTATCCACCGACGCATGATCGAGAATGCCGCGTGGTTTGTCGATGCCATCGCCGGAGATGAATGACGCAGCTTCGGCGCGTGCAAATTTATCCGCGATGCGCGTGGCCAACCAACCTTCGATGTCAAAGGCACTGTCGTCCAAAAGGCGTTGGGACGCTTTCGGCAACGCGCTCAGCTCATGCAGGGGAATGGTGATCCGATCAATCTGCGGCGTGTCTGTCTCAGTCACATTGTTGGTTTCAGTGGCCCAACCGGCGCCCAGATCGGTGTGATCAACCAAGACATCATAAGATGTCGCTTCAACGTTGACGACGGATGCGATTGCGCGAACGGACGCGGCAGAGGTCAGAACGGATTTCACCGTTTCGGACGTTTGCGGGTCCACAAGATAACCACCGTCGGAATTCACGGATGTGGAAAGGGATTTCACATCTATTTCCAGCCCCCGCAGCCCATCGTCATCGCCAGAGCGAAGATAAGCGTTAAAGGCTTTTTGGTGAGGCGCACCGGCATCTGCCGCGCCGCCCAGAGGTGTACGTTGAAGGGTATTTGATTTACGGTCCAGCATGGTCAGTCGCTCTTCTGTTTGTTGAAGTTTTTGTTTCATTTCGGTTTGGAACTCTTTGAAGTAACTCACAAAGCCTGTAACAGCCTGTTTGACATCCTCAGCGGGGGACAAACCTATCCCGCCCGCCGCTTTTGCTTCGGTCTTGCGCATGGCAATTTCCTTAAGTTGTAGTGTTCAGGTCAGACGTTCACGCCTGACCGCAACGACAGGTGCGCATCAGCGGCGCGCCAGATCAGCGCGCGCACCCTCAAAGGCGGCCGCCATGTCACGCAAAGAACGATCCAGATCCGTCTCTTCTGATTTGGCCGTAATTCGCGCGCTGGGTAACATTGGAAAAGTCACAAGCGAGACCTCCCAAAGTTCCAGTTCGGTCAAGAGCCGCTGGCCCTTGGAATTCTTGGTGGCTTTGCGGGTGCGGTATCCAATCGACAATCCGTCAATCGCGCCAGCTTCAATCAGCGCCATGGCTTCACGCCCCTTGGCCACACTGTCCAGCAAACGACCCTTTACCCAAAGGCCTTTTCCATCTTCTTGGACTTCATCCCATGTGCCAATTGGTTGTGTGGGGTCGTGCTGCCACAGCATTTTGACCCGCCCACCCTTTGCCCCAAGCGCGGCGAGAGACGCTGCATATGCGCCAGCCTCAACCACGTCGTTACCCTGATCTACCGCGCCAAAAAGGCTGGCATAGCCGGCAATGACACTGCCGTCCTGGACCTCTAGCCCCTCTCCAAAACGTGCGAACTTTCGTTCAAGCCCGGTCTCTGTATCCATGGAAACTCTCCTAAAATTATTCTGCGCGGGTACCCTAGGGCACAGCCGCCAGGATCGACTGCAGCCCCTGACTTAAAATCATCGCCACAATGCCGTACACTGTCAGCCAGAGCCGTTTTTCCAACCGCTCCATCATTACTTCGACACGATCCAGACGCCGTATGAGGTTATCATGCTGGATCTGTGCAACGCGCTCATGTGCTTGCAACCGTAGCCCGGGCGCACATTCAAAGCGCTCGAACGCAGGGTCACTCATCGGCACTGACCGCAGGCAATCCAAGCAACGCACGCTTTTCTGCCTGTGTCAGAAAATCCGCAGCTGCCACACGGCTCCATTGCGCATCCCGCTCCGCGGAAAGGGCCGGCACTTGGTCCAGATCGGGTTTGATCTCTACGGTTTCACCTGTGTGGTGGGCGAGCCAATGCGCGAGTGCAGCCGTGACCCGTGTCGCCAAAGGCAAGACCGTCAAGCGATAGAAGGCGCGATGTGCCTCTTGGTAATTCGAATATGTGGCGTCTCCCTGAATGCCGAGCAACATGGGCGGCACTCCGAAGGCGAGCGCAATTTCACGCGCCGCAGACTCCTTGGTTTTCTGAAATTCCATGTCGGACGGGGAAAAACCCATAGGTTTCCAATCCAAGCCACCCTCCAGCAACATAGGTCGCCCGGCATTGCGCGCGCCCTGATGGTGGCTCTCCATTTCACTCACAAGGCGGTCATACTGATCACTGTTCATAGACCCCTGCCCCTCGGCACCGCGATAAACGATCGCACCGGACGGGCGCGCCGCATTATCAAGCAGGGCCTTGGACCAACGGCTTGCCGAATTATGCACATCGACCGCCATTGCCGCCGCCTGCATCGGGCTAAAACCGTAGTGATCATCCTGCGGATGAAAACTCTTGATGTGACACACCGGCACTACGGCGCCACTTGCATCAAACCGGTGTTTGCGACCGCCCACGGCATATTCATAGGCAACGGGCCAGCCGTCCTGACCGGGCACAACGCTCATGCGGTCAGAACGAAGCACATGCAGCTCTTCCGGCATTCCATTCAGGTCCGACACCGCTTCCACATAGGCATTTCCGGTCAACAGCAACTGCGCATACAGCGCCTCAAGCAGCTCGGCCCGCCCTTGCGTCGGGTTCGGGCGCGCCACCAGATCGACCAGCGGATGCGCTTCAAACCGCTGTTCTGCGTCTTGCAGCACAAGCGGCAATGCAGCGGCAGCCTCGGCAATGAGTTTCACAGAGCGAAACCCAACAGGGTTGCTTGAAAAACCCGTGCGCGTCAGTGAAACAGCATCACGCGGGCTCCACGCTACCCGGCCCGTGGTCTGATAGGCCACAACAGGGCCGGTCGCGCTGGCCTTCTGCTCAGGCACTTCAGCCTGCGCCCCGCGCCGTAGAAAATTAAAACCCATTTTGTTCACTCCTCATCTGTGCGCGCAGCATCATCTGACCGCTCAATCCGGTTTCAAATCTGTTCGGATTTGTTGGGATCAATATCGTTTAAAATGCTGTCAAAAACGTCAGCTAGACGCCCGCGGCATTAACTGTTTGGTAAGGCGCTCAAAGCGACCGGACACGGGGCGCGCGCCATTTGGCGACGGGCTCAATCATCAGTTCGTGCAAAGCCCAAACCAAGGCATCAACCCGGTCCGGTGAACCCTGCCCTTCGTATCCCTGCACCGTCATGCGGCACATTTGATCTTCCAGCGCGCCCAAGTCTCGTAAATGACGCACACGCCCCTGTTCATACAGAGCTGCAACAGGCTCTGCCCGGGCAACTTTTCCGCGACTGGCATGCACGCCCTTGTAGGGCACCAAAGGGTCGACCTGACGCAGCACTTCTGCCACCATCTGCCCCCCTTGATTGACCTCTGCGACCAGCCTATCCGCGCCGAAACGCTCCATCGCCGCAATGGCGGCCTGCGCCCATCCTGCGGGGCTTGCACCTTGTACCGTGCAATCGGTCAGAACATAGGCGCGCCAGTCTTGCGGCGCACCTGCCATTTTGACCCCTGCAACGATGATCCCGCATTCGTCCGAATTCGCGCCAGACGTGGTCGAGGGGTCAACTGCCACGACGATACGGTCAAGCTCGGGTGCCTTTTCGCACCTGATACCTTCAATGCCCGCCGTCGTCCAAAGCGCGCCTTCTGCATCTTCCAACAAAACGCCATCCAGTTCCTGACGCCCCAGCCGGGTGCCGGCATAGCGCGCGCGCACTTCCTCAAGGAACGACCGCGCAAGATTGGCCGCATTCGCCTCTGTCGGCGCATGGCTGGATACGGTCGATGGTGATTTCATCAGCGTTTTGAGAACGCCTACATTGCGCGGTGTTGTGGTGACACACACCTGTGGCTTGTCGCCAAGGCGCAGCGCAAACTGCAACATGTCCCACGTGTCTTGTGCTTTTTTCCATTTGGCCAATTCATCGACCCAGGCCGCATCAAATTGCGGCCCCCGCAATCCTTCCGGATCAAAGGCGGAGTGAATGGTGGCAATCGCCCCGTTTGGCCAGACAAGACGCTTGCGTCCTGCTTCCCACACCGGGCGTCTGTCGGGTGGCGAACAGACCAGTATGCCACTGTCGCCAAAAACCATGACTTCTCGCACTTGCTCAATGGTCTCCCCAACCAAAGCAACGCGCCGGGAACGGCCCTCATCCAAAGGCCGTGCGCCTTCGACCTGTGCACGCACCCATTCGGCACCAGCACGTGTCTTACCGGCACCCCGTCCGCCCATGATCACCCAGGTGCGCCAGTCTCCCTCTGGCGGCAACTGATGTTCCATGGCCCAAAACTCAAAGAGATAAGGGAGAGCCAGAAGCTCTCCCTCACTCAGTTCATTCAGAAATTGGTCTTGGACGTGCGGTGCAGCGGAGACGATCCAGCTTGCACCCAATCTCAGCGCGTGCCCGCTCGAGGTCGAGGGCATAGCCCCCTCGTGCGATTCCGGCTGATTTGCTGCGACATTCGACAAGACGGTTCTCCACTTCTTGACAGGTTTTCAGCAGCGTCGTTGCCGAAGCCACCGTCCTACTGTTTTGCGTTTTTTCCAAACCTTCACCTGCGCGGACCCGTTCTTTGAGGTCTTCGATTTCCATACGCAGGTCTTTGATAGATCCGATAACGGAACTTAATAAGTTCTCAGTCTCGGACGCTACGTGCTCTGGGGTTAGTAAAGTCATTCAGGTTTTACCTCTCATGCGCGTAGTCTCCGCACGAGAGAAACAGAAAAGCGACACATCCGGGTGTCCCGGGGTCGCCTGCCCACTTCTTCTAGCATGTCACAATCTATACGTGTAACCGTTCGCAAAGTCAAGGTAAATCAGCTGGTTACAGTAGGGCACCGTACGGTGCCGTTAACCATTTATCCGCGCATTCGCTTTTACAGCCTGCGTTTCAGCACACGCAATGTTGGTTTTCAGAACTCTTGAAAGACCCAACGCGTTGCCTCAATTGCCGGAGCTTTGCTCCGCCTGTTCAGCTTCAATCCGACGCCACTGTGCAACGTTGCGGTTATGCTCTGCCAGCGTCTCCGCAAAGGCATGACCGCCCGTCCCATCTGCTACGAAAAAGATATAGGGCGTCTCCAGCGGCGCCGCTGCAGCCTCAAGACTGGCAAGACCCGGATTGGCAATCGGCGTGGGCGGCAGCCCCTCGATCACATAGGTATTCCACGGTGTGGCGGCGCGCAGCTCACTGCGCCGCAACCCGCGTCCCAGCACGCCCTTACCTTCGGTCACGCCATAAATAACGGTCGGGTCCGTCTGCAGCCGCATACCACGGTTTAAACGGTTGACGAATACGCTCGCAACCTGACCACGCTCGTCTGCAATCGCAGTTTCTTTTTCAATGATCGACGCGAGGATTAGCAATTCCTCCGGCGTCTCAATGGGCAAATCTGGCTGACGGTTTTCCCAGACTTCAGCAACACGCCTCTCCTGCGCAGACCGCATCCGCTGCAAGACATCCTCGCGCTGATCCCCCGGACGCACCTCATAGCTGTCGGGTGCCAGCGCGCCCTCGGCAGGCAGCGTCTCAACACTCCCCTCCAACACATCCATCGCCTTCAGCCCTTCGACAATTTGCCAGGACGTAACACCCTCCGCGAGGGCCACACGAAACCGGGTCCCTGCCGCGGCTTTGCGGTCCGTGTAAATCTCCGGCACGTCATCCGTGGCAGGATTGAAATTGGCCATCTCCTCGAACTGGTTCGTTTGCGGGTTCAATTCGCGCAACTGTACGCCGACGCGGTTTACACCGATGCGGTACACAACCTCTGTTCCGCAGGTGCTGGCCCCCCCTCGCGTCACGGTATCGATGATCTGCGCCATCGACGCACCGGGCGGCACCAGATAGCTGCCCGCCTTCAGCTGGTTGGCTTTTTCGGCGTATTCCGCGCCCATCCGGAAAATTGCACCCGAGGTCACAGCCCCGCTCTCTTCGAGTGTTTCGCTGATGCGGCGCATCGTTGATCCACTGGGCACTTCTACACACATCGCCTCGCTCAGAGGGCCCGCGCCATCATATTGGGTCTTGCCCCATAAAATGACACCGCCCACCATGAACAGCAGAACAATCAGCATCGTTACAGCGTTAGAAGCGATATGCCGCCACATCAGCCGGTTTTCCCGAAAAGAACGCTCGCGTTTGTGCCCCCAAACCCAAAGGAGTTGCTGAGCGCCACATTGATTTCGCGCGGTCGCTTGGCATTGGGTGCCAAGTCAATCACCGTCTCGACTGCCGGATTGTCCAAATTGATCGTTGGCGGTGCCACCTGATCCCGAATGGCCAAAATCGAAAAGATCGCCTCAATAGCGCCTGCAGCCCCCAACAGGTGGCCCGTCGCAGATTTGGTTGACGACATTGTCACCTCACTGGCATGCGCGCCCATCATCCGCTCAACCGCGCCCAACTCTATCGAATCAGCCATCGTCGATGTGCCATGCGCATTGATGTAATCAATGTCCTCAGGCGCGAGACCTGCGTTGCGCAGCGCGTTGCGCATGGAACGTTCGGCCCCCTCGCCATCCTCTGACGGGGCCGTGATGTGATACGCATCACCGGACAATCCATACCCCAAAACCTCTGCGTAGATCTTGGCACCGCGCGCCTTGGCGTGTTCATACTCTTCCAACACGACAATCCCGGCCCCCTCGCCCATGACGAAACCGTCGCGGTCTTTGTCATAAGGGCGGCTCGCCTTTTGAGGATCATCTCCGCGTTTGGTGCTCAGCGCTTTGCAGGCGTTAAACCCGGCGATGCCAATCTCGCAGATCGCCGCTTCAGCCCCGCCTGCGATCATCACATCCGCATCCCCATGCTGGATCAGACGGCTCGCATCCCCAATGGCATGGGCACCGGTCGAACAGGCTGTCACGACCGAATGGTTTGGTCCTCTGAATCCATATTTGATGCTCACCTGACCGGAAATCAGATTGATCAGCGCTCCCGGCACAAAGAATGGCGATACGCGGCGCGGGCCTCGTTCCGCCATCATCACGGCCGTGTTTGCGATGGAATTCAACCCACCAATCCCCGAGCCGATCAGCACGCCTGTGCGCTCAAGGCTCTCGCGATCTTCTGGCGTCCAACCGGCATCTTTTACCGCCTGTTCAGCAGCCGCCAACCCAAACAGGATAAAGGTATCGACCTTGCGCTGCTCTTTCGCGGACAGATAGGCATCAGCGTTGAATGTCCCGTCCGAACCGTCACCCAAGGGCACTTCGCAGGCGTATTGTGTGACAAGCCGACTGGCATCAAAGCCCGTGATCGGACCCGCCCCGGATTTCCCCGCAAGAATTCTTGACCAGCTCGCCTCAACACCATCAGCTAATGGTGTGACCAAACCCAAGCCCGTGACAACTACTCTGCGCATGGTATTACCCCCGTGTAATTCTGCTCCCCCTTACCTTGAGCAGTTGTTTCTGTGCAAGAGCCCTTGGAACCTTGCACCTCAGGAACACCCGTTACTGCGGCGGCCCTTTGCGCTCAAAAAGGCGTACCGGACTGCCCTGATACGATACCTCCCGCATCAGCGCATAGCCCATTTGCTCTGCCAAGGTGAGTGACCCGGTGTTGCGCGGATCGATCATGCAGACAAGACGTCCGGTGATCACCCGGTCGAACCAATCATGTGCCGCACTTACCGCTTCGGTTGCATAGCCTTGCCCATGGGCGTCCGGTGCCAACACCCATCCCGCCTCCGCTGCATCGTCAAAATCAGCGCCGAGACCGCGTTTTCCGTAGAAAAAGCCGACCTGCCCTGACATCTCCGGGGCACGATGGCGCAGGATCGCCCATTGACCAAAACCCGTAATCTGCCAATGACCTGCATGCTTAAGGAACGCATCCCACGCCTTGCCGCGTGGCCAGGGCTCTTTGTCGATATACTTCACGACTTCCGGCATCGCCCATATCTCGGCGAAGCGGTTGAAATCTTCAGCCCGCATACCGCGCAGCGTTAAGCGGTGCGTATTTATCGTCGGGATCGTGCGCGACATGGTAATCTGCCTCTGTTCGCGGTGCGGAGCTTTGCGCCCTCTGCCTTACAACAGAAACATTTATGTGGAGAAATTCAACCCTTTGGCGAATCTGATTAAAAAAAAAGCGCCTCTCCGCAAGGGAGAGGCGCTTTTTGAAGCTGTTACGCCAGAAAACGTCCGATAATTAACTCAGGACGCTTCGGTGATGAACTTAACCGCATCGCCGAAGGTTTGGATCGTTTCAGCCGCATCATCCGGAATCTCGATGCCGAACTCTTCTTCGAAGGCCATTACCAGCTCGACGGTATCAAGGCTGTCTGCGCCCAAATCGTCAATAAAAGACGCACTTTCGACCACCTTGTCTTCTTCGACACCAAGGTGCTCCACAACGATTTTCTTCACGCGATCTGCGATGTCGCTCATAATAGTCCCTCATTCATTCGGGCCAGCACTGGCCCCTTTCGGTTGCTCACTTACCGAATTTACCCGGTTATGCAAGCGCATGCCCCAAAGGGCGGCTCGATCCCCGTTCCTGCATCGAGATGCCTGTCTGGAACGGGTCTTTACGCGGTAACAAATGCTACCATCACGTTAAATTCTGCGCCCCCTTTATCACAAGCTGCAACGATGGCAAACGCATTGTGCATCCTGTTCTGGTTGCGCGCCTGCGCGTGCTACAACATGGCCATGCCGCCGTTCACGTGCAAGGTCGTTCCCGTGACATAGCCCGCTTCGGGGCTGGCGAGATATAAAACACCGGCCGCAATCTCGCCTGCGGACCCCATCCGACCAGCGGGGATCTGCCCCATGATCGCAGCTTTTTGCTCATCCGTCAGCTTGTCCGTCATCGCCGTTTCAATGAAACCCGGTGCCACGGCATTCACCGTAATGCCACGGCTCGCGACCTCATAGGCGAGGCTTTTGGACATGCCGACCATGCCCGCCTTGGACGCCGCATAATTCGCCTGTCCGGGATTTCCCGTCGCCCCCACGATGCTTGAGATGTTGATGATGCGGCCCCAGCGCGCCTTCATCATGCCCCGCATTACACCTTTGCACAGCTTGAACGTGGCCGTCAGATTGACATCAATGACGGAATTCCATTCCTCATCCGACATCCGCATGAACAGATTGTCGCGCGTGATGCCCGCGTTATTGATCAGAATATCCACCGATCCCATCGCCGCCGCCGCTTCTTTCGGCAAGGCCTCAACCGCAGCCATATCGCTCAGGTTGCAGGGCAGCACATGCGCCCGCTCGCCCAACTCCGCCGCAAGCGCCTCAAGGGGTGCCACGCGCGTGCCAGACAACCCCACCGTTGCCCCCGCACCATGAAGCGCGCGCGCGATATCCGCGCCGATTCCACCTGATGCCCCGGTGATCAGGGCCGTCTTTCCTGTCAGATCAAACATCTATTCTTCTCCCTTCAGGCATTCACTGCCGCTTTGATATCATCGGGGGTGCCGATCGCACGTGACACACTGTCTTTTGCGATGCGCCGGATCATCCCGCTGAGGGCTTTGCCCGCGCCGATCTCCCAGAATTCTGTCACGCCCTGCGCGGCCATCCATTCGACCGAGGTTTTCCAGCGCACCTGCCCTGTCACCTGATCAATCAGCAGTTCCTTGATCCGGGCAGGATCCCCCACGGCCGTTCCCAGCACATTCGCCACCAAAGGCACCTGTGGCGCTGACATCTCGACCTCTTCCAGTGCCTGCGCCATTTCTTTCGCCGCCGGTGCCATCAAGGCACAATGGAACGGTGCCGAGACCGGCAGCAATAGCGCGCGTTTCGCGCCTGCCTCCTTGGCCAGCACGATGGCGCGTTCAACGGCGCCCCTTTCCCCCGATACCACGTTTTGCGCCGGATCGTTCTCATTTGCGATCTGGCAAACCTGCCCTTGTGCAGCGCGTGCGGCGACGTCCGTCGCCGTGTCGAAATCCAATCCTAGCACAGCCGCCATCGCCCCTTGCCCCACGGGCACCGCACGCTGCATCGCTAGCCCGCGCGTGCGCAACAGCCGCGCCGCATCGGCAATCGAGAACGTCCCTGCAGCGGCCAAAGCAGAATATTCCCCAAGGCTGTGGCCCGCCACAAAAGACAGTTTATCAACGCCGATACCCTCAGACGCCAAGGCTCGGATCGCGGCAATTGACGTGGCCATCAACGCAGGTTGTGCGTTCTGCGTCAGCGTCAGGGTTTCGATATCGCCCGCCCAGATCAACGCACTCAGCTTTTCGCCCAAGGCATCATCCACCTCATCAAACACAGCCTGCGCGGCCGGATATGCTTCGGCCAGCGCGCGCCCCATGCCAATCGTCTGCGCGCCCTGACCGGGGAAAACAAATGCAATGCTCATGAAATCTGCCCTTCGGTTTTCTATACTGCCTCCCGATTAGCCTGCCCGCACCCCGAGAGCAACGGCCAGTCGCACCGCGCTGGCAGTGCCTGCGCTACATCTTTGCGCAAACCCTGTGCACCACAACAGATTGCCCTGCCCGCTCAAGCGCCTACACTACTCATAATTGCACACCGACCGGAGAAGCAGGATGACCCTTTCCAACACGACACAGCATTATGGAAGCGTGGCCAAGACATTTCACTGGCTCACTGCCTTGCTGATCCTGACGCTGATACCGCTTGGCATCTTTGCCAATGACCTGCCCTATGAGACTTCGGAACAACTCACGCGCAAGGCATGGTACTTTTCGCTGCACAAAACGCTCGGCGTGACAGTGTTCTTTGTGGCGCTCGCGCGCATCATCTGGGCCATCAGCCAGCCCAAACCCGCCCTGCTGCACGCCGATCGCAAAGTGGAAAGTCTTGCGGCGCAATCGGTGCATTGGCTGCTTTATGGTTCACTGCTGCTGGTTCCGATGTCGGGCTGGGTGCACCACGCCGCGACCTCCGGGTTTGCACCGATCTGGTGGCCCTTGGGCCAGAACCTGCCGCTGATCCCGAAATCAGAGGCGCTCGCCGGGTTTACGGCAGGCTTGCACATCGTCTTCGAACGCGTGCTGGTCGTGTCGATCTTTCTGCACGCCGCCGGCGCGCTGAAACACCACTTCATCGACCGTGATAGCACTTTGCGACGGATGCTGCCCGGCACCCCGCAGGTGCCCGCTGTCAACGCGGGCCACGCCACGGTGCTGCCGCTGGCCGTTGCCCTGGTCATCTGGGGCGGTGCGGTGGCGACCGGGGCTGGCTTGGGTCTTTATGAAAAACACGACGGCAGTGTTCAGGCCGCCGCCCTCGAAGCGGTGCAGTCGGATTGGGTCGTACAGGACGGCACCCTTGAAATCACCGTGCAGCAGCTCGGCTCGGCTGTGACCGGCAGCTTTGCCGACTGGACAGCGGCGATCAGCTTTGACGAAACCGTGCAAAGCGGCCCTGCGGGATCGGTGGATGTGGTCGTCTCCATCGGCTCGCTGACGCTGGGGTCGGTCACATCCGATGCCATGGGCAGCGATTTCTTCAACGTCGAAGGTTTCCCGACCGCCAGTTTCAATGCCACAATCGAGCGGGGCGAACAGGGCTATGCGGCAATCGGCACGCTGACCATCAAGGGCACCACGCTTCCCGCCACCCTGCCCTTCACGCTCGATGTGTCCGACGGTGTCGCAACAATGCAGGGCGGTTTGCAGATCGACCGCCGGGATTTCAACGTCGGCGAATCACAAAAGGATGAAAGTGCTGTGGGCTTTGGGGTGAATATTGCCGTCAGCCTCACCGCCAGCGAAAGCGACTGAACGAAAAAGGCCGCGCTGTCATGGCGCGGCCTTTTCAATCGTGTCGGTATATGGGTCGATTATTCCGCCTGAAGCGCTTCAATCGAGATTTGCACCGTGACCTCATCACTCACCGCAGGCGCGAAAGCGCCAAGCTCGAAATCAGACCGCAGCAGCGTGGTTGTGGCATCAAAGCCCAGCGTGGGCGTCCCTTGCTTGGGGCCAAACGGGTATGGGCCGGACTTGTTCAGCACCGCGTCCAGCACCACGGGTTTGGTCACGTCGTTCATGGTGAGATCGCCTGTGATCTTCGCAGTGTTCTCTCCGGTGACTTCGATGGATGACGACGTGAAAGAAATCATGTCTTCGTCAGTTGCACCGAAAAAGTCTTCCGACATGAAATGTGTCTCGCGGTCTTCCCAACCGGTAAACATGCTCATTGTTGGCATGGAGACTGCAACGCTGGACCCGGCTGGGTTTTCTGCGTCAAACATGATTTCCCCTTCGAAACCAGAGAACATGCCAAAGGTTGTTGAAAACCCGAGGTGGTTATAACTGAACAGAACCTGGCTGTGGCTGGCATCCAGAACATATTTGTCTGCTGCAGAAGCAAAAGAAGCTGTTGCAGCAAGTGCTGCCGCTAGAACGAGAGTTTTCATCGCCGATATCTCCGTGTTGTTGTGAGATTAAAACATGGGGCAGATGGTGCCAAAAACAAATGCCGTTCACGAACAGGTTATGCGCAGATACGAACACAACAGGTCGGTTTGGTGCTTTTTGTGCGAAAATAGCCACTCGGGCCAATGCAAATGCAGATCGCCAGCACCCCTTATCTCATGTGCGCGCGCAGCCTTGCGTCATGACAGAAACCGTGTATACGCAGCACTTCCTTTTGCAAGAATTTTGAACCGCGCAGTCTCTCGTGGTGGGGCCGCAAAAGGGGAAAGCCCTGCCTTTGAAATGCGCCCTGATATAAATAAGGAAGACACATGCCTTTATACGAGCATGTTATGATCGCACGTCAGGACCTGTCGAACACACAGGCCGAAGGGTTGATCGAACATTTTGGAACCGTCCTGTCCGACAACGGTGGCGCACTCGTGGATCACGAGTACTGGGGCGTCAAAACGATGGCGTACAAGATCAACAAGAACCGCAAGGGTCACTATGCATTCCTGCGCTCTGATGCGCCTGCACCGGCCGTCCATGAGATGGAACGCCTGATGCGTCTGCATGATGATGTGATGCGCGTTTTGACGATCAAGGTTGATGAACACGCGGAACTGCCATCGGTTCAGATGCAGAAGCGCGAAGAGCGTGGCGACCGCCGCGAACGTCGTTGATCGACATTAGGATAAGGACATAAACCATGGCTACCAAACCATTTTTCCGCCGTCGTAAGGTCTGCCCCTTCTCAGGCGACAACGCACCAAAGATCGACTACAAAGACACCCGTCTTTTGCAGCGCTATATCTCTGAGCGTGGCAAGATCGTACCGTCCCGCATCACCGCAGTTTCCGCCAAAAAGCAACGTGAGCTGGCCCGTGCCATCAAACGTGCCCGCTTTCTGGCCCTTCTGCCCTACGCAGTGAAGTAAGGAGAACATCATGCAAGTTATCCTTCTGGAACGTGTCGCAAAATTGGGCCAAATGGGCGAAGTTGTCGACGTCAAACCCGGTTACGCACGCAATTTCCTTTTGCCGCAGGGCAAGGCCCTGTCGGCCTCAAAATCCAACATCGAAGCTTTTGAGCAGCAGAAAACGCAACTTGAGGCACGCAACCTTGAAACGCGCAAAGAAGCTGAAGCACTCGCAGCCAAACTTGATGGACAACAGTTCATCGTGATTCGCTCGGCCTCTGATTCTGGCGCACTTTATGGTTCGGTCACGACCCGTGACGCCTCCGAGGCGGCAACCGAAGCAGGCTTTTCTGTCGACCGGAAACAGGTTGTGCTGGCCCCGATCAAAGAGCTCGGACTGCACGACGTCCAAGTGGTTCTGCACCCCGAAGTGGACGCGACAATTCAGTTGAATGTCGCGCGTTCCGTTGAAGAAGCTGAACTGCAAGCCTCTGGTAAGTCCATTCAGGAACTGGCCGCCGAAGAAGAAGCAGCCGCTGAATTCGAAATTCAGGAGCTGTTTGACGATATCGGTGCCGCAGCCTCGGAAGACGAAGATCTGGCGGACGCTGCTGGTGTTGCACCCGCAGATGAAAGCGAAGACGAAGATACCGCGAAAGCGTAACTTTACGTATTATCGATACTGAAAGGCCGGGATGTCAGTCCCGGCCTTTTTTATGGGGCCACACAATTCGCGCCACCACCGCCATTAGCCGGATAGAATGTTTGCACGATCAAGGTTCTTTTTGTTTACGCCGCTGTTCTGACAGCCCAAACGTACAAACGATATGAAACACCAGATACTTGCGCAAAATGACGCAATACCTTGTTTCGCGCGCTGGTCACATCATATTTCCTGACAGAAACAGGAGGAATTGATGTTCGACAAATCAACGGCCAAAGACCCAGACGCCTTGATCCACCATACACCACCCAAAGACGTCCGCGATCGCTTTGCATTGCGGTTGGTCAAATTCATGCGCGTCTTTGCAGACAAGTTCTTTGCAAAGCGTTACGGGCACCGCGCCGTTGTGCTGGAAACAGTCGCGGCGGTTCCGGGCATGGTCGGTGGCATGTTGCAGCATCTTAAAGCCCTGCGCAGGTTGCGCGATGACGAAGGATGGGTGCGCGAACTTCTTGATGAAGCCGAAAACGAACGCATGCATTTGATGACATTCATCAAAGTAGCCGAACCCAGTCGGCTGGAACGCTACCTTATTATCGCAGGGCAAGGCGTGTTCTTTAATCTGTATTTTGTGCTCTACCTGTTTGCGCCGCGCACCGCGCATCGCGTCGTCGCCTATCTGGAGGAAGAAGCCGTCATCAGCTACACGCAGTATCTGGAAGAAGTTGATGCGGGCCGTGTTCAGAACATAGCGGCACCGCAAATCGCCATCGATTATTGGAAGTTACCGCCGGACGCTCGGCTCCGTGAGGTCATCATTGCCGTACGCGCTGACGAAGCCGGCCACAGGGATCGCAATCACGAAATGGCAAACGAGCTGGCGTCCTCCGCCTAGTGATCGCATCGCCCCCCATTCACGAGGGAGGCGATGGACGGCCTTGTGCCGCGCCGTCAATCGTCGGTGGTCATCATCTTCCAGATCGCCGCGCCGATGGCAGCACCGATCAGGGGGGCAACCCAAAAGAGCCAGAGTTGGCCCACCGCAGGGCCCTCTGCAAATAGCGCAACACCGGTTGAGCGCGCCGGATTGACCGAAGTGTTGGACACTGGAATCGAAATGAGGTGGATCAACGTCAGCCCCAGACCGATTGCGATGGGCGCAAATCCCGCCGGGGCACCTGAAGACGTGGACCCCAGAATGATGATCAGAAAGAACGCGGTCAGCACCACCTCGATGACCAGTACAGACATCATCGAATACCCCTGCGGCGAGGCTTCGGCGTAGCCATTGGATGCAAATCCGCCAACGCCCTCAAATCCGACGCCGCCCGATACCACCACAAACAGAACAGCCGCCGCCACGACCGCACCCGCGACCTGAGCCGCCCAATATGGCAAGAGGTCCTTGGCATCAAACCGGCCGCCAATCATGAGACCCAGAGACACCGCAGGGTTGAAATGCCCGCCTGAAATATGGCCCACCGTGTAGGCCATCGTCATCACCGTCAGGCCAAATGCAAGGCTCACACCAAGCCAGCCAATGCCTACATCAGCAACGCCAGCGGCCAAAACAGCGCTGCCGCAACCTCCGAATACCAGCCAAAACGTGCCGAAAAATTCGGCCAAAAGTCTCTTTGTCATCGCGCACCTCTTTGCAATTCAAGTGTATGGTGCGTTCAACCTTAAACTGAATGAATTTCAAATCGCGACGGGAAAAATAAAAAACCGGCATCATTTCTGACACCGGTTCTGATAATCGACTGAAGGAGAGTGGTTTACTCTTCTTCGAGCGCCTCAACAGCTTTCTGAAGATCGTCCTTGGAGACTTCTTTTTCCGCTACCTTTGCGCCCTCGAATACATGGTCAACGACCTTGTCTTCGAAAATCGGCGCGCGCATTTGTTGCTGCATCTGCTGGTTTTGCTGCACGAACTCAAAGAACTGACGCTCCTGACCAGGGTATTGACGCGCCTGATTCATGATCGCCTGACTCATTTCTGCGTCCGTTACCTCGACCTCTGCCTTCTGACCAATATCGGCCAGCAGCAGGCCAAGACGCACGCGGCGTTCAGCCAGTTTTGTGTGTTCATCCGTCGGCGTGATTTCCGGATGGTCATGCCCTTCGACGTCCGGGTTTTCCTCGTGCCAGAGTTGGTGTGCGATTTGACCCGCTTCGGCACTGACCAGTGATGGCGGCAAATCAAAGTCGACGATATCATCCAAGGCATCGAGCAACGAACGTTTCATGATAGCGCGTGCCGCACCCGCATATTCTGCTTCAAGACGCTCTGCAATCTGACCTTTGAGGGCCGCGAGATCTTCGGCGCCGAACTTCTTTGCCAATTCGTCATCAATTTCCGCTGCGACAGGCTTTTTGACCTCTTTGACGGTGCATTCAAAAACTGCTTCCTTGCCGGCAAGGTTTTCGGCTTGGTAGTTTTCCGGGAATGTAACGGTAACCGAGGTTTCGTCCCCCGCCTTGGCGCCAACCAGCTGCTCTTCAAATCCCGGGATGAACGAGTTTGATCCAAGCACAAGAGGATAATCTTCAGCCGCACCGCCGTCAAACGCCACATCGTCGACTTTACCCAAGAAATCCATGACGATCTGATCGCCGTCCTTCGCCTTCGAACCCTTTTTGCGGCTTTCGAAATTCTGCGCCGTTTCCGCCAGATTGCCCAAGGCTTCGTCAATCGCTGCGTCATCCGCTTTGACGGTCATTTTTTCAAGTTCGATCGTGGAAAAATCAACGTCAGGAATGTCCGGAAGCGCCTCGTACGACATCGACACTTCGATATCGTCGCCTTCTTTCCAGTCCTCATTGGTCATCTTGACCTCAGGCTGCATCGCCGGGCGATCGCCACAGGCTGTGAAATGGTCGCTCATCGCGCCGTCAATACTTTCCTGCATCGCTTCGCCCATGACCTTCTGACCGAACTGCTTTTTCAGCAGCGCCATGGGCACCTTGCCCTTGCGAAAGCCTTTCATTTCAACTTCGGGCTGGGCTTCTGCCAGCTTTTCGTTGACTTTGGCATCCAGTTCCGCCGCGGTTACTTTGATGGCATAGCCGCGTTTCAAACCTTCGTTCAGCGTCTCGGTAACCTGCATATGTGCTCCATAGGGTAAGGCGCGCCAGACAGACGCGGATATCAAATTTCCGCTCTTCTATGTGCGTCGCAGCCAAGGTGCAAGAGGCTGCGAACCGATAAACCCCAAAGGCCGTGCTGCTTGTGAATACATCTCAATGTTCTCGCCTCATTCACATGGCTCACGATCACACGGATTGAGCAATCGCAAGCCTACCCGGCACCTGAGACGACACGGAACCTACCAGCGCATCACAGGCTTAATTACCTGCGTATCCCGCAACCACCTGCAAGAGCTTGAACGCGGTTGCAGCATCGTTTTCCACGACTGCCAGAAATTCCTCTGCGCCAATACGCAACGCCATCACGTCAGATTTTGCTCGCATCGTGAGCGCACGCGGTTCGTTGCGGATGAGACCCAATTCCCCGACCAGCTTGCCCGGCTCGACCGTCGCAATCAGCGTCTCATGCCCCTCATCCGAGGGTTTCAGCAGGTTTGCTTCACCAGACAGGATCATATATGCGCCGTCCGTTGGATCATCGCCCTTGGAAAAAATCGTATCCCCTGCTTCGGCCTCAAACCACTTCGCCCCGAAGGCAAGCAAACGCAGTTGACGACGGTTCAAGCCCGAGAACAGATCGGTGGCCTCAAGCGCTCGTAACTTGCGCTGCAAATCCGCACGCGCCACCGAGTCTTCTGGGGTGTTTTCAATGGGTTCTGCTGCTTGCATGCGCCCTTGCACGATTTCAAGATGAACATCGAACCTCTCGACATCCTCGAAACGGTCCGAAATATAGATCATCGTGGCATCGGGTAACAGTTTTCGGATATTTTTATGCGCTGTGACGCGTAGATCCATGTCATAACTGGTGAGTGTCTGCTCCATGATAAGTATATCAGGGCGCTTGATCGTAGCGCGCATCACCGCGAGCGCCTCGGCAAATACGGCAGGTAGGTTCGATCCGTTCAATTCAAGTGGAACATCATAAATCAGATCAATGACCTGCGATTTCAGCCCCTCTTCCTCCAGCACTTCCGACACGCGCCGTCGCACATCATCCGCCCGCGCGCCTGCACTGTCAGACAACTTGCCAAAAAGTGCATTCTCAAGAACGGATACACCTTCTGCCACGCGTGAGGGGTCAAGGGGCGCATATATGTCACCCAGCGAGTCCATGAGTTTCTCGCGGTTTTGAACGCGTTGCGTCACGATTTGCTGTTTCATTGTTTCGGTAAAGGCAGGGCCGATCTGCTCGGCGGTTATTTGTGCCGGGATGGTCATCAAAACAGCTTTATCTGCTTCCGACAGACGCTCCAGCGGCTTGTCTTTTGCCGAAGCTATGACCTGTAAAGACTTCTCAAAAAACGCAGGTTCAAGACCAAGCTTACGGAACAATGGGTGTTCGGTTCCGTCTTGGCCAAAAGTCTGGGCCAGCAATTCGATGACGTCTTTGGCAAGCGACAAAAGACTGCTTTCCAGATTGAGCCGCCGCAGAAGTGCGAAAAATTCGGTCTGTTGCGCCAATTGATCCTGTGTCATCGCCTGCCTGAGCGTGGCAAAAATCAAATTGCTGGTCACGGGCAATGCCGGGTTGTAGGCCTGAGGATCAAATCGGTGTACGTATTTTTCCAGCGCCGCCTCTTTCAGAGCGGCCCAGACTATGGGACGACATTCGACCAACTTTTGCTGCAAATCCGTTGACACTTCACCTGTTACGATCTGATCCAGGGATTTGCGGTAGATGGGCCCGTCCGATCCGATTGCATCAATAAGTGTTAACCACCAGCGGCGCAGCGCTTCTTTGTCTGCTTCTCCCGCCCGATCAGGATCAATCCAATCTGTGTCAGCCAGGTCCGGGCTGTTGCCTGATGCCAATGCTTCTGTGATCGTATGTTGCTGATCTTCCGTTGGCTTTTGTGGCAAAGCCTGAAACATCGACATCATCACGTTATCGCCAAATGAACCGCGAAAAAGCGCGGGATGCGATGTGGCGTGACCAATCCGGTGCGCGAGCGTTGTCTGGTGTAGACTGCGCAACGCATGACCGTTGATATGGATTGTACCGCTGAGGGGCATGACCTCTCTGGTCAGCACATCGGCGAGGGCTTGCCGGTCTTCCTCGCTTTGCGCCTCAATCGCGACCAAGGCGCCGGGTGGCGCATTCAGTGTGATCCCTTCCAGCACCATGTTACCATCCGCATCCATCACATTGACGTCTTTCATGGCCAGATCGCCATTCAAGCGCACGTCAGTGGGGGACTGATCATGTATCAGGGTCTCATCAATGACACCTGTGGGCGAGAATTTATCAACGACGGTTTCCCATCGCAGACTCATATCCTGCGCCTGATTGTAATAGGCCAAAAGCTCTTTCCAGGGTGAGCTCAGGTCTTTGTAAGCCGCCAAGGCTGCAACCAGAGCACCAAGCGATACAGCGCCTTGAATAACGAGATACCCCCCCACTGCAAAAAAGAAAAACGGCGTCAGTTGCGTGATGAAGTTATTGATAAACTTCATAAAGAACTTCTTTTGGTAGATACGAAACCGGATCGCGTAGACGATCCCCAACCGCTGCGTGACCAGAGCGAGACGGTAACGCCATCCACCGTTTTGGCGCAAATCGCCGACACCATTCGCCGTCTCGCCAATCAAAGCCGCAAGCGCGCGTACCTCTTTGATCCGGGCCTTGTTCATGATGTTGATCTGGCGCTGTAATTTTGGGATCAGCCAGGCCTGCAGCGGGATCAAAGCAATAGCAGCCAACCCAAACCAAACGCTTTGCAAGAATAAAAACATGAGGATCGTCAACATTTGTCCGGCTTGCAAGACAGGCTGCGCCAATGCATCCCCCATCATCCCACCCATAGGTTCTGTCTCACCGGTAATCATTGCGACGAGCTCGCCTTGCGATGTGCGCCGAAAATACGGTTTGGGGAAGCGCAGCATCCGCTCTATCAGACCATACCTCAGCCGGCGCAGCATTCGTTCAGACAACACACCCTTCATTGTGTTGATTCGCATTTTCAGCAGGCCATGCACCAGTACCGACAGCAAGAAAGCCATGCATAAGAGCCAAAGGAACTGGACCTGAGTAAACTCAAAACCCGCAACCGAAATGACTGCCATCTGAGAGCCAATTGCATCGTTGATGATCCGCTTGGGTAACTCGAGGGTCAAATACAAGAACGGGAACAGTGTTAATGTCACTGCCAAAAGAATGAACTGGTCGCGCTTTGAGTGGCGCCAAATGAACTTGAACAATGTCTTTTCGATAGAACGCACCCCCATGCGCGCGTCTGCCAATCATGAATAGCATCAGCTTAACGGGGTAAGGCGCGATACAGCAAACCTTTTACGTCGGTTTTTAGAATCTTGTCGCGGCCAGACACGGGCGAAACGACACCGGTCTATGCGGACAACTTTGGCCTGTTGTCAGTAATTCCTAGCGTCGATGCGGGCTCGAACTAGCACGCTCAGGGCGTCAGATGTTCGGTTTCACGCTGCTGAGCGTCGCCCGGCAATAAAAGACAAGGCACTAAAGGTGGCATCCATCAAGACGCGTTCTGTTATGATCGATTGTTCAAATAGCGAAAGCCGACCGATCAAAGCCCACCGATCCGCTAAAGCCATGGCGCAGTTCAAAACCATGGCGGTGCAGACCCACGTTTGACAGCGGGCCCACACTTCTCGGATCATTCAAAAGAATGCTTCTGCATTCAGACCGATCGTCATCGCGCCAATGGGTTGACCGGTTGCCGGATCGGACAGCGTAATGGAAATCTGACCTTGATAGCTTTGCGTGCTCTCGTCGAATTCAATGGCATCCACGAACACTGCACCGGCGCCTGCGCCGTAGGTTTCGGTGAATTTCGCTTCATCACCCTGCCAATAGTCAGAGGTGACATCGCTTGCCGCAACATTCAGACCCAAGGCATCCATGACAAATATTTCAGTGATCCGTCCGCCCGACGCCTCAACCTGCTCACCCAGAAAGGTGGAAAGATCGCGCCCCATAACGTCGCTGATCAAAGGCTGATCCGATTGTCCGACCTGTGCACGCCAGGATGTGTCCCATTCGATGACCTGTGCCTCCGAACTTCCGGCGGTTTCAGCGTTTTGAGAATTGATTGCATCAACAACCTGCGCAGATTGCGCCCAACTCATAACGTCAGCCTCGACAAATGCGCGCATTGCAGGCGGTGCATCCACCGCTTGAGCAAGACTAGCTGCAAAAACCAAAGGTGCGGACAGCAAAATAGTGCGAAACATATTCAGGTTCCCTCATTAATTAAATGGCCGGCCAACATGGCTTGGCTACTGCCGCAAAATAGGCAGGTTGAGTTTAATACGAGGTAAAAGGGTTCAGATTTCGGCGCGAAATCCGGTTGCGACAACAAATTTCTCTGAACTGTCCTGCCGCGAGGCGGGCGGTTTTATATTCGAAACTTTTGTAAATCGTTGTTTCAACAGCTTTTGCAGCTCGCCCTCTGCGCCACCAGCAAGCACTTTTGCCACAAAGGTGCCGCCCTCTTCCAAAACATCAAATGCAAAATAAGCCGCAGCTTCACACAGGGCAATAATGCGCAAATGATCCGTTTGCTTATGCCCGGAGCTTGAGGCAGCCATATCAGACATCACCACAGCGGCCTTGCCGCCCATCCACGCCCGCACTTGCTGATCCGCGTCATCAGCCATGAAATCCAACTGGTAAAGGTCGGCACCCGCGATCGGCTCCATCTCCTGCAAATCGACACCCAGAACACTGCCCTGCGCCTTGCTTGTCCGCTCCCCCAGCGCATTCACGCGTTTAACGGCAACCTGACACCAGCCACCGGGCGCACAACCCAGATCAACCACACGCGCGCCGGGCACCAGAAAGCGGAACCTGTCGTCCAGTTCCAGAATCTTATAGGCCGCACGACCGCGATACCCCTCAGTGCGCGCGCGTTTGACGTAAGGATCGTTCAATTGTCGTTGAAGCCAGCGTGTTGAGCTGAGCTTGCGCCCACGCGCGGTTTTGACCTTAACTTTCAGATCGCGCTGCCCACGCCCGGATGTATTTTGACTGCCCGGTTTTTTCACCATCAGAACGCTCCGTCCTCCAACACACCCTGCGCGCTCATCTGAGCATAAAGCAGCCCTTCGCGTAGGCCGCGATCCGCCACAGATAACCGGTCCGTCGGCCAACAGCGCATCAGCGCCTGCAAGATCGCAGCACCCGACATGATCAGCGCGTGACGGTCCGCCCCGATGCGCGGATCCGCACGCCGCCCATCCGGCCCCAAGGCGAGGTATGAGCGTATTACACGGTCAATCTGATCTGTCGTCATATGAAGACCATCCACCTTTTTACGGTCGTACCGTTTCAGTCCCAAGTGGCTTGCCGCAACCGTCGTGACAGTGCCAGAGGTGCCGACAATCTGAAATTTTTCCTGCGGTTGCGTATTATGATAGGGTGCAAAGTCTGACAGGTTTTCCTCAAAAAACCAACTCATCAACGCAAAGCGCGCCGCATCATCATCCACGTCATTGAACTGATCCCGCAACGTCGCAACGCCCAAAGGAACCGAAATCCAGTCGACAACACGCGCCGCGGGCACATCACTCAACCCTTGGGCAAACCCAGCGTTGAGATGCATGATAGAGCGTGTCCGATCATTCTTGGGGACATCCTTGAGGTCAATCCAGACCAGTTCGGTGGACCCACCGCCAATATCGACCACCAGAAGGTTCTCGGTACAGCGACTGACCAGCGGCGCGCAGGAGATCACGGCCAGTTGGGCTTCTTCCTGCGCCTTGATGATATCCAGACGCAGCCCCGTTTCGCGTTGCACACGACGAATGAACTCATCCGCGTTCTGCGCACGGCGACAGGCCTCGGTCGCGACCAGACGCATGTATCGCACCTTGTTGCGCTTCAGTTTCTGCTGGCACACGCGCAATGCCTGAATGGTACGAGTCATGGATCCGCGCGACAAACGCCCGGTTTTTTCCAGACCAGCGCCCAGTTGCACCGATTTGGAAAAGCTGTCGACGACATGAAACCCGCTGCCTTCTGGCTGCGCGATTAACATGCGGCAACTATTTGTACCCAGATCAAGGGCTGCAAAAAGCTCACCTGATCGGGGCGGAACTGGCGCGGGGCTCAGAGCCGTCTTACTTTTGAGCGCGCCCGCACCTTTGTGACGCTGTGGCGCCATGGGTTGCGCCTTTCATTTCGAGTTAGGTTTACGCTAACGGCTGTGTGTCTGCTGCGCAAGCGCGGGCGCACCCTTTCCTTTGGTTTTCGCAGTCAGTCCATTGTCAAAAGTACCGTGCATGGAGGGGCGCGCATGCCTCTCGCTGGGCATTTTCCGATCTGTTGCAAACCGCCACGTCGCGGACAGGGCCTATTTTGTCGAAATTCACCCGTATCCGACAAAGTCGGATCGTTAGACAGGATAAACAACAGGTAGGAATCACGATGCCCGAAGTCACGATTGTATATTGGCGCGATATCCCCGCTCAGGTGATTGTGGGAAAAGGGCGTCGCGGATCAAAACGACCGCTGCCAGAGCGGTTCGAGCAGGCGATCGACCGTGCGGCCATGAAGGTTGGCGCAGGCGATACGGATGCCTATCTTGCAGAATGGCGCAAGGCAGCACCTGTGGAAATGCCGGGAACGCCGGATGAGATTGCAGATGCCGAGGCCGCCCGATTGGACGCTGAATTTGACCGCGCGCGCCTCAAGGCGCTGATTGATAACGATGGTTGGGCCTGAATCTGGCCAATCTGATAGATACACTCCTGTCTCGAAAGGAACGCCTTGTGGCATTGTTGAATTTCAAGCGCAGAGATGCGTCCGCCTCCCCCTCCGTGAACCCAGCGGTTGAGGCCTTTCTGCGCGACTACTCTATCGAGGTGATGCCGCGCACCGCCGAGAAAGTGGAAGATTTCCGCAGTTTGCTGCCCGAGGGCACGCGGGTTTACATCGCCCACATCGAAGGGACACCCATTCAAGAGATGGTGGCAACGGCAAAGCGCCTCAACGAAGACGGTTTTGCGGTGATGCCCCATTTTCCTGCCCGGATCATCAAAGACCGCGACATGCTGAAAGACTGGATCGCAAGGTATCAGGGCGAGGCGAATGTTTCACAGGCGTTGTTGCTGGCAGGTGGCGTAGACTCCCCGCACGGTGATTTTGACAGCTCCATGCAACTGATGGAAACGGGTCTCTTTGATGAAGCCGGCTTCAAACGCCTGCATGTTGCGGGCCACCCCGAAGGCAACAGGGATATTGACGCAGATGGGTCGATGAAAAATGTCAGCGCTGCATTGCGGTGGAAAAACGATTTCCAATCCAGAACAGATGCACAACTGGCCATCGCCACGCAATTTGCCTTTGATGCCAAGCCAATTATCAAATGGGCAGACGGTATTGCTGCCGAAGGGATCACCCTGCCCGTTCACATCGGCATCGCCGGTCCGGCCAAGCTGCAAACGCTGATCAAGTTCGCGATTGCCTGTGGCGTTGGCCCATCGCTCAAGGTGCTGCAGAAACGCGCGATGGATGTCACGAAACTGCTTCTGCCCTACGAACCGATGGACGTCGTTTCGCAATTGGCAGACCACAAGGCAGCCAACCCCGATTTTAACGTCACGCATGTTCATTTCTTCCCACTCGGCGGGATCAAGACAAACGCCAACTGGGCCATCGAAAACGGCGGATCCTCCGCAACACCGGCAAACGCCTGATCCAAGGACTTATCCCTGATGACAAAGACAATCGTCGAATCAAAAACCAAGACTGCGATCATCGGGTTTGATCAGCCCTTTTGCGTGATTGGGGAACGCATTAACCCGACAGGGCGCAAAAAACTGGCGCTTGAACTGGAAGCGGGCGACTTTTCCACCGTCGAGGCGGATGCAATTGCGCAGGTCGCTGCGGGGGCAACCGTGCTGGACATTAATTCGGGCGCTGTGTTCTCAAATAAAATGGCCGAAGACGCGCGCTATGCAGATAACAACTTCGTCGAACCTCCTTTGATGCGCGAGTTGATATTGCGGGTGCAGGCCATTGTTGACGCGCCTCTGTGTATCGACAGCTCGGTGCCTGGCGCGCTGGAATCGGGCCTTGAGGCCGCCGAAGGTCGCCCCTTGCTGAACTCCGTCACCGGGGAAGAAGAACGGCTGGAAGTCGTTTTGCCATTGGTCAAGAAATACAACGTCCCCGTAGTGGCCATTTCAAACGATGATACAGGGATATCGGAAGATCCGGATGTGCGCTTTGCAGTCGCAAAGAAGATTGTAGAGCGTGCCGCTGATTTCGGCATCCCGGCGCATGATATCGTTGTTGACCCGCTCGTGATGCCCATCGGTGCAATGGCAACAGCTGGCCATCAGGTTTTCACGCTTGTGCGGCGTTTGCGCGAAGAATTAGGCGTTAACACCACGTGCGGCGCCTCCAACATAAGCTTTGGCCTGCCCAATCGCCATGGCATCAACAATGCGTTTTTGCCAATGGCCATGGGGGCAGGCATGACGTCCGCGATTATGAACCCGGTGGCCCTGCCCGTTCCGGCGGCTAAAATCGAAGCCAAAAAACTGGAGCTCGCCGCAGCAGGCGTGGTGTTTCCTGACGACATGGAGCTGGAGGTCTTTTGCCAGTTGACGGGTTTGGGATCGACCCAACCGCGCCCCGGAAAAGAGATGGAAGCCATTCGCGCTGCCAATTTCCTGACCAACAACGACCCGCATGGTGGCGCCTGGATCGAGTTCAACAAGGAAGCCCCCAAGCCCGGTCAGGAAGGGCGCGGACGTGCAGGTCGCACCGGTGGTCGCCGTCGTCGCGCCTGATCCGCTTTTTGAACTGACGCCTTACCGACCCCCGGCAATCACAACGCCGGGGGTTTTTTTATTTGGAATCAAGGATTTCACAAGTATTCAATCCCTAGGAGGTTTTTTTCGCACTAAATTTTTCTGCTAGTAACGCCGTTTTAACGGACTGCCCCCTAAAACGAGGAACAGATCAGAACTGCGCTAATTTGGAGACCGGTATGTACATTTCGAAAACCAGCACGTTTGCGGTGATAGAATGAGCGAACCAATAGTTTTAGACACCAAATTGGATCTGGCAGCGGCATCCGGTTTGACGACGACCTTGCGAGACTGCAAGGACAAGGAAATCGTTTTGGACCTCACAGAGGTAAAACATTTTGGAGCCTTGTGCATGCAGGTGGTGATATCCGCTGCCGCCACAGCACAATCTGAGAATCGCAAAATTTCGATCACAAACGTCTCCGATCGCGTCCTCGATCAGATGCGCGTGATGGGAATGACACCAGAATCCATGACAAGGGGGCGTCCATGACACTCGAAATTCTCGCGGTAGATGACAGCCGCACGATGCGTGATATGATCCGCTTGGCCCTCGTACCCGCGGGCTTTACAGTCCATACCGCTGACGACGGCATTCACGGCATTGAAGTGCTTGAGGGGCTTGAGCCTGATGCCATTATTACAGACATCAACATGCCTCGCATGGATGGTTTTGGGTTCATCGACGCCGTCCGCGAACAAGACAAACATCGTGCCACGCCAATCCTTGTGCTTACAACCGAAGCCGCACCCGAGTTGAAGGCGCGCGCACGGGGTGCTGGCGCCACTGGGTGGATCGTCAAGCCGTTTGATCCCAACAAACTCGTCAAAGCGCTCCAAATGGTCGCTGGGTAAGAGGCTGCAAATGACTGATTCAAACGATCCAATGGCGGAAATCCGCGCTTCTTTCTTTATTGAATGCGAGGAATTGCTGGAAGCGCTCCAGGATGGCCTCGAAGCTCTTGATGATGGCGCGGGTGATCCCGAGACAATCAACGTTGTTTTTAGAGCAGTTCACTCCATCAAAGGCGGTGCCGGGGCATTTGGTTTGGAGGCGCTTGTCAGGTTCGCACATCGCTTCGAAACAGTTCTTGACGAAATCCGTGCTGGGCGCATGGTCGCGGATGCAGATGCGCTTAAACTGTTCTTTCAGTGCTCAGATCACCTTTCAGATTTGGTGCGCACCAGCCGTGACGCGGGCACGCTGCCAGAGGAGGAAACGGCCAAGCTCCTTTCGCAACTGGATGAACTACTAGGTGAAAACGGCGCGCTTCCTAATGAGGAAGAAGTCGAAGAGGAAATTGATTTTCAACCGGCTGTTTTGTCTTTCGATCTCGATTTGGGCGACGGTGATGACGAGGAAACCATCAACCTGCTTCCCCCTTTGAGTTTCGACGAAGAAGAGAGCTCGTCGCACTCTAAGTATGAAATTACGTTCAAACCTGAAAACGAGCTCTACGAAACAGGAAACGAACCTTTCCAAATTCTGCGTGCCTTGAATGAAATGGGCGAGTGCAAAGTCACTTGTAAAACGGATCAGGTACCTGATCTTGCCAGCCTCGCCCCTGAGAACGCCTATTTATCTTGGTTCATTGAGTTATCAACGGAAGTTGAGGAGGCTGAAATTGCCGCAGCTTTTGAGTTTGTCGAAGGCTTATGTGTTTTGGAAATCAAAAAAGCCGCCGAAAACAAAGCAGAAGAAGAGGATATCGCCGAAACGGGAGCGGTCGCATCAAACCCGACTGACGAATTGGCGGCCCCTGCCCTGACGGAAACACCAGCGCCAGAAGAAGTTCCGCTGGCGGCCGCCCCCCAGCCAGAGCCCGACACCGCAAAAGAGGTCGCCGCGCCAAAGAAGGCAGAACAGAAAACGCCACCCCCTGCCGCGCCGGCTAAATCAGTTGTTCGCGTTGATCTGGACAGGATTGAACGTCTGGTGAACCTTGTTGGTGAATTGGTCATCAACCAAGCGATGCTCTCTCAAAGCTTGGAAAGCTCAGGACTGTCTCCCCACTCCGACGCTATGAATGGACTTGAAGAATTTCAGCGACTGACCCGGGACATCCAAGACAGCGTGATGATGATCCGCGCGCAGCCTGTTAAGTCTCTTTTCCAACGCATGTCTAGAATCGTTCGTGAATCTTCGGCTGCTGTCGAAAAAGATGTGCGCCTTGTCACCAACGGCGAGGGAACCGAAGTCGATAAGACAGTAATTGAGCGGTTGGCTGATCCACTGACCCATATGATCAGAAATGCTGTCGATCATGGTTTGGAGACAACAGAAGCGAGGTTGGCGGCTGGAAAGCCAGCACAAGGCCAAGTCAAGCTTACTGCTGCACACAGATCGGGGCGGGTGGTCATCGAAGTCGCGGATGATGGGGCCGGTATCAACCGACCGAAGGTTCTGCAGATTGCCATCGACAAGGGGTTGATCCCAAAGGACGCATCGCTGTCAGAAAGCGAAATTGACAACTTACTATTCTTACCCGGCTTCTCGACCGCGGCAGTTGTATCCGACTTATCCGGTCGCGGCGTGGGGATGGACGTTGTGCGGACGGCGATACAAGCCTTAGGTGGGCGCATTACAATCTCGTCAACACCAGGGTCAGGGACAACCTTTTCAATCTCGTTGCCACTCACACTGGCGGTACTGGACGGAATGGTCGTTCAGGTTGCCGACGAAACACTGGTTCTTCCGCTGAACGTAGTAATCGAAACACTGACACTCAGCAACGATGACGTTGAGATGGTCCGGCCCGGCGCAAACGTTGTGAGGGTAAGAAGCGGCTTTGTGCCTCTTTTCGATTTAGGAGAGGAATTAGGGTACAGGGGTCCAATCAATGATTATGAAGGTTCCGTCGTTTTACTGATAGCCCATGAAGACGAAAGTCGCGCGGCGCTCGTAATCGACAGTATCCAAGATCAGCGGCAAGTCGTAATCAAAGGTCTGGACGATAGTTTTTATCGCGCCCCAGGAATTGCCGCAGCCACTATTTTAGGCGACGGCCAGATCGCTTTGATCTTGGACACGTCAGACATCATCACAAACGCCATCGGATCTAACATACCTGGGCATGGTTCTACTCTATCAGGAGCGACAACATGAGTGACAAAGATACGCCGGAGACCTTGGAACTCCTGACTTTTCAGCTCGCTGATCAAGAATACTCTTTAGATATTATGTCGGTAAGAGAAATTCGCGGATGGACCAGAACAACACCGTTGCCCCACGCCCCGAGCTACATGAAGGGGGTAATCAATCTCCGTGGAACAGTATTACCTGTTATGGACTTAGCGCAACGATTGGGTCTAAGCCCGAGAGAGCACACTGACCGCAATGTTATAATCGTTGTGAACCACGAAGAAAGCATGACTGGACTTCTTGTCGACGCCGTGTCCGACATAATTGCATTAACTGTCGATGATCTACAGCCACCGCCAGAGATGCAGCCAAGTGCAAGCCAGAACGTGGTCAGCGCACTTACTTTGATCAACGAACGAATGATTCGCGTCTTGGATCTTTCTACAATTGTTTCCAAAGAACAGAGTAGCGCAGCATAATGATCGATAAACTGGAAACCGCTGGTTTAGATGAGACCAGTTTCAAATCTATTGCAGAACTAGCCTACAAGGAAAGTGGTCTGCAACTAGTCGCAGAAAAGATGTCAATGATACAATCGAGGCTGCGGCATCGCCTTAAAGCAGTTGGCATCGACAGTTTCCCGAAGTACGCGCAATTCGTATGCTCGGACAATGGTATTTCCGAACGACGCGAAATGATTTCTGCATTAACGACGAACGTATCACACTTTTTCCGGGAACAGCACCACTTCGACATCCTGCAAACGAAAGTGTTACCAGCGAAGATAGATGTACTACGGAAGGGTGGTCGTTTTAGAGTTTGGTCAGCCGGATGTTCCAACGGCCAAGAAGCATATTCGATCGCAATGGCTTCTTTGGGCAGTTATCCTGAACTATCTCAACTCGATTTTAAAATATTGGCTTCAGACATTGACCAAAAAGTGGTGGACTTCGCATCTGAAGGCACATATCCGCAACGACTTTTGTCTGGAGTGAACCAAGATCGGCTAAAAAAGTACTTTTCTGAATGTCGCGACGGAAATGAGTCGTCGTTTCAGGCCAAAAACTTGATAAAGTCAACAATAACTTTCAAAGAGCTGAACTTGTTGTCCGACTGGCCAATGAAACAGCAGATGGATGTAATTTTCTGTCGCAACGTCATCATTTACTTTGATGCGGTCACGCAAAATTCGCTATGGCCACGCTTTAGAAAGCAGCTGAAACCCGATGGCTTTCTATTTCTTGGACATTCAGAGCGGATTTCAGACCCCGATTTGTCGGGTTTCGCGAACCAGGGCCCGACGACCTACCGACACAAGAACGCACATGAAGAATTAGCTTGTAAGGAAAGAAAATGTCTCTGAGAGATCAAATACGCATTTTGGTTGTAGATGATATGTCGACTAGCCGCGGGCTGATTACACAAGCTTTGGACGCATTCGGGGTCCGAAACGTTACCACAGCCGAAAACGGTATTGATGCACTGAAGTCCATCGCGACGCATCCCGTGCACTTGGTAATTTCCGATTACAATATGCCCGAAATGGACGGACTTCAGTTGCTACATCATTTGCGCAGTTCTCCAAAAACAAAAGGTGTGGGTTTCATTCTAATTACCGGACGAGCTGAGCAACAAATCGTTGATCACGGTAAAAAACTGGGGATGAATAATTACCTGAAAAAACCATTTGAACCAGCCGGCCTCAGAAATTGCATCGAGGTCGTGGTCGGGAGATTATAAATGGGAAAAACCTCACAACCAGTTGAAATACAGTCAGTTTTGCAAAAGCTGTCTATTCACCTGGATTTCTTAGCAGGCCGAGTTTTTGAGGTCGAAGAAGAACTTGGGAAACTGATACTAGGGGGGAAAAGCAGTGAGGAGGTGTCGATCACGAAAATTCAGTCTTTGGATTTCACCCGGCAGTCATTGGAGGATTGTGCTATTCTTCTCCAAGTATTGAAGCGTCACGTCTCTGACACTTCCTTTCCGGTGTCTTGCGAAGTTATTTCATCAAATAAATTGAAGTTGAACTCTACCAAATCGATACTCGGATCTTCTCTTACAAATGCCGAAATCGATGCTAGCGGCCAAGTTGATATTTTCTGACGAGTTGACCGAATGTACTTACGTGTCAGAGCGTTCTGAATTGAAATGTATCTCTGTTTCCATCGTCTTTTGACGTGCCCTTATGACGAGAAGCTTTTCTTGGCCATTGGTGCGATATTTGAAGCGCCAAGACTTAGACCCGCTTGTTTTCACCAAGATTAACAGCCTTTCAAAGTCGCTAACTTTGTAAGGCTTTTCGCCTACTTTAAGATTTTTGATCTTGATGTCGCTCAAAGGCATCGAGGGGGTACGCTCATTTCTCAAATTTCACCGTACCCCAAATAATACCCCCTATCTGGGGGTACGAAGCTGGATATCATAATACAGAGTTGGACGAACGGTCTCAATAATATCCATGTAAAACAGGGTTTATCGGATGTCTTTGGGCTTCGATGTACGTTGAAATGGTGCCCCCACACGGACTCGAACCGCGGACCTATTGATTACAAATCAATTGCTCTACCAGCTGAGCTATAGGGGCAGACCGAAAACAGCCAAGCTTTCAGGTCATGGCGTAATTTAGAAATCCTAAAATGCAATTACTTTGTAACCGCCCTCAGAATTCTCAATATTCGCGACGCATCGTTTAGGCGAGGATGTTCTGTTATGCAATACCGATTAGACGGAAAAATTGCCTTCTTTGCGATCAAATTATCATGACACACCTTTGCGACCCGGCAATAAAAACCTTCCAGATGAACAGCCACCCCAACCGTCTGTTACCAAAGCACGCCCTTTCGTCACCGGCACTGGACGACGTCAGCTGGTCCAGTGATGTGCGACGCCTCGGCAAAGCGTGCACCGGCCTGCCGTCAGAGACGGCTCATCGCGCCTGAAACCGGTGCGACACATGCTGCAAAACCGTTTGGCATACCATTCACGTTGCATGGCGCCGACGAATACAGAAGAATACGCACGGATGGCCCGACCCGGTCCAGCGGCCCAAGCCATTGGCGGGTAGCCAATGAGCACAGGTTTTGCGAATGGTGAATTTGGGTCGTGAAATCCGGTCAGGCTCTTGCCATTGGCAGAAAATAGCCCAAGGTTGCAGCGTAAAAATAACAAACACGGGGATTCTGAATGAAACCGACAATAGCAACCATGATCGGCGCGCTGCTGCTGACAACCGCAGCACCACTCAGCGCAGAGACACTGCGGTGGGCGCGCTCCGGCGATGCGCTGACGCTTGATCCGCACGCCCAGAACGAAGGGCCGACCCACACGATCCGCCATCAGATGTATGAACCGCTGATCATCCGCGACGTCACCGGCGCGTTTGAGCCTGCATTGGCCACGAACTGGGCGCCCAAGGCCGATGACCCGAATGTATGGGTGTTCAACCTGCGCGAGGGCGTGAGTTTTCACGATGGTGCGGCCTTTACCGCCGAAGACGTGGTATTCAGCTTTGAACGGGCAAAGCAACCCAATTCCGACATGAAGGAACTGATCGGTTCGATTACCGAAGTGCGCGCCGTTGACGATTTCACCGTCGAGATCGTGACCGACGGGCCGAACCCGATTTTGCCGTCGAACCTGACCAACCTGTTCATCATGGACAAGGACTGGACCGAGGCAAACAACACCGTCAACGTGCAGGATTTCGAGGGTGGCGAGATCACTTTTGCGACCACCAACGTCAACGGCACCGGGCCCTACGTGCTGACCAGCCGCGAGCCGGACGTGAAAACCGTGATGACACGCAATGACGCCTATTGGGGCATCGATCAGTTCCCGATGGAAGTAACGGAAATCGTCTATACGCCGATCCAGAACGCGGCAACCCGCGTGGCTGCGATGCTTTCGGGTGAAATTGATTTCCTGCAGGACATGCCGGTGCAGGACCTCGTGCGCGTGAATGACGTGGATGGGCTGGTGGTCAAACAAGCACCGCAAAACCGAGTCATCTTCTTTGGGATGAACCAAGGTGCGGATGACATCGAGGCGGATAGCATCGACGGCGCGAACCCTCTGGCCGATGTGCGGGTGCGCAAGGCCATGTCGATGGCGATCAACCGCGATGCAATCCGTCAGGTCGTGATGCGCGGGCAAAGCGCGCCGGCTGGCATGATTGCGCCACCCTTCGTCAATGGCTGGACGGCGGACATGGACGCGGAATCCACAACGGATATTGAAGGCGCTAAGGCATTGATGGCCGAGGCCGGATATGCCGATGGCTTCTCGATCCGGCTGGATTGCCCGAATGACCGCTATGTCAACGACGAAGGCATCTGTCAGGCGGCGGTCGGGATGCTGGGTCAGATCGGCGTCACGGTAAACCTTGATGCCAAACCAAAGGCGCAGCATTTCCCGCTGATCACCGATGGCAAGACCGACTTTTACATGTTGGGCTGGGGCGTGCCGACATATGATTCCGAGTATGTATTTAATTTCCTTGTGCACTCCCGCGAATCTGAAATCGGCACATGGAACGGAACGGGTTTCGCCAATGCGGAACTGGATACCATGATCAAGTCGCTGGCCTCCAACACCGATCTGGAAGCTCGCAATGAGGATATCGCCAAAATCTGGCGGGTCGTTCAGGATGAGCAGCTTTATATCCCGATCCATCACCAGGTTCTGAACTGGGGTATGGCAGAAAACGTCGGCATTGAGGTTGATCCTGAAGATCAGCCGAAGGTGAAATACTTCACCATGAACTAAGCGAAACGCGGCGCGCCCTGCCCTTGGGCGCGCCGCTGTTTGTTTGCTTCAGCGCAGGCCACCGCTTTGGCCCGCTTTAGGGATAGAATGTTACGCAGTTTAAGCTTTGCCGCCCTCTTCGCTGTTCTGGCACCTGTTGCGCAGGCAGCTGAATTTACGTGGGCCAGCACGACAGACCCGCAAACCATGGACCCGCATGCGGTCAATTCCGCGCCGGTTCTGGGGTTTCTCAACAACGTCTACGAAGGTCTTGTACGGCGCGGTCAGGACATGGCCATCGAACCCGCACTCGCCATAAGCTGGGAAGCGATTGGCGATGGTGAGGGCTGGCGTTTCAACCTGCGCCGCGATGTTACCTTTCAGGATGGGGCTGAATTCACCGCACAGGACGTGCTGTTTTCCTATGAGCGCGCCGCCAGCGATGCGGCGGATACCAGCAGTTGGTTCGCGCCGGTCTCGGATGTGATCCTTGTCGATGATTTCACGGTTGATTTCATGACCACCGCGCCCAATCCGATCTTTCCCGACAGCATCGCAAACTGGATGATCATGGATAGCGACTGGGCTATGGCAAACGATGCCAACCGCCCGGACAAGGAACGCGGCAACCATGCCACGCTGCACGCCAATGGCACCGGGGCCTTTGCGATCACGAGCCGTGAACCGGGCCTGCGCACCGTGCTTGAACCGCACGCAGGCTGGTGGGGTGCGGCGACCCATAACATCACCCGGGCAGAGTTTACGCCCATCCAGAACCCCGCCACCGCCATCGCGGCATTGCTGTCGGGGGATGTCGATTTCATCAACCCGGTGCCGGTGCAGGATGTCGCGCGCTTGCAGCAGGACACCAATATCAAGGTGATCCAGGGCATCGAGGCGCGTGTGATCATGTTAGGCTTTCCGCATGAGGCAGAAACGTTGAAATATTCTGCTGAGACAACGGACGCCAATCCCTTCACCGACCCGCGCGTGCGCCGCGCCGTGGCCCATGCCATCAACGTGCCCGCGATCCTGCAAACAACGATGCGCAGCAACGCCGAAGCGGTGAACCAATTGGTCAGCCCCGCCATGCGCGGCTATTCTGATGCGCTGGCCGCGCAGCCCCCCTATGACCCCGATGCCGCGCGTGCCCTGTTGGCCGAAGCCGGATATCCGGATGGGTTTTCATTCGGGTTCAAATGCCCCAATGACCGCTATCTGAATGACGAAGCGGTCTGTCAGGCGATCACGGCCATGCTGGCACAGGTCGGCATGCGCGCCACGCTCGATGCGATGCCCGTGCAGAACTATTGGCCCGAATTGCGCGCGGACAATTACGACATGTATCTGTTGGGCTGGTCGCCCGGCACCTTTGATGCTGAACACCCGATCCGCTTTCTGACCGCGACCCCGAATGAGGAAAAGCGTCTGGGCAGTTGGAATTTCGGCGGCTATTCCAACGCGCGCGTCGATGAATTGCTGCCAATGATCCAGTCGGAAATTGACGAGCCTGCGCGTCAGGCGATGCTGGATGAGGTGGCGCAGATCCTGCAGCGGGACACGGCCTATGTGCCACTTTATGTGCAGCCGCTCGTTTGGGGGGCCCGTGCGCATATCGATCTGGTGCAACGGCCTGACAACTTCTTTATTCTGCGCTGGGTCAGCGTTAACTAGGAACATCTGCGGGGCGATCAGGCCCGGCGGCAATTGGGATAGTCACCATCATGCTTGCCTTTATCATCCGGCGTGTCCTGCAATCCGCGCTTGTCTTGCTGATCGTGGGGCTGACGGCTTTTTCGATGTTTCGCTTTATCGGCGATCCGATTGACAACATGCTGGGTCAGGAACGCACGGCGATGGATATCGAACGGCTGCGTGAACAACTGGGCCTCGATCAGTCGTTTCCCGTTCAATATTACAGGTTCCTGCAGGAGGCGGCGCAGGGCAACTTTGGTGTCAGCTATCGTCAGGGACGGCCCGTGGCGGAAATCCTGCTCGAACGCGCGCCCGCCACGCTTGAGCTTGCCGCCGTGTCCGGCATCCTTGCCATCGCTTTCGGCATCGCCTTCGGGGTGTTCACGGCGATCCGGCGCAAGGGGTTCACGGCCAATTTCATCATGTCCGCCTCGCTGATCGGTGTCTCCCTGCCGACGTTTCTGATCGGTATCCTGCTGATCTATATCTTTTCTGTTGAACTAGGATGGCTGCCCAGTTTCGGGCGCGGGGAGGTCGTGCAGATCGGCAATTGGTCCACGGGGCTGCTCACGAGTTCCGGCCTCAAGGCGCTGATCCTGCCCTCCATCACGCTGGGTCTTTATCAGATGACGCTGATCATGCGACTGGTGCGATCCGAGATGCTGGAGGTGCTGCGCCAGGACTACATCCGCTTTGCCCGCGCGCGGGGCCTGCGCGAACGGGCGATCAATTTCCGCCATGCGCTGAAAAATACGATGGTGCCCGTAATCACCGTGATCGGTCTGCAGCTCGGCGCGATCATCGCATTCGCCATCATCACGGAAACGGTGTTCCAATGGCCGGGCGTCGGTCTGTTGTTCATCAACGCTGTGCAATTTGTCGATATCCCCGTTATGGCCGCATACCTCATGCTGATTTCAGTCATGTTTGTCGCGATCAACCTGATCGTGGATATCCTTTATTTCTTTATCGACCCGCGCCTGCGGGTTGACCGTGCGGGAGGGCACTGATGACTGATTTGCCAATAAAGGCGGCAGAGCAATCGCGCCTGCGGGTTTTCCTCGACAGCGACGTTTTCTACATGTTCAAGAAATCGCCTGTTGCCGTGGTCTCTTCAATCGTATTCGGCCTCCTTGTGCTCTCAGCTGTTTTTGCCCCGCTGATTGCCCCGACCAACCCGTTCGATCCTTCGTCCCTCAACCTGATGAATGGTTTCACCGGGCCGATGACCCCGAATGCCTTTACCGGAGAGAGCTTTTTGCTGGGCACCGATGATCAGGGGCGGGATGTGTTTTCGACCATTCTTTACGGGATGCGTGTGTCTTTGTTCGTAGGTGTCGCCGCGGTGTTGCTGGCGATGGTGCTGGGCATCACGCTGGGGTTGATTTCCGGCTATGTGGGCGGCTGGACGGAAACCATCATCATGCGCACGGCTGATGTGCAGCTGACCTTTCCCTCGATCCTCGTGGCCATGCTGATTTTCGGCGTCGCCAAGGGGATCACACCGGTTGAATATCGCGACCAGATGGCCATCTGGGTGCTGATCCTCGCCATCGGGCTGGGGGAGTGGGTGCAGTTTGCGCGCGTCGTGCGCGGTGCCACGATGGTGGAAAAGCGCAAGGAATACGTCGAAGCAGCCCGTCTTATTGGCCGCACGCCTTTTGCCATCATGCTGCGGCACATCCTGCCCAATGTCCTGTCGCCCGTTCTGGTGATCGCCACAATCACGCTGGCGCTTGCGATTATCGCCGAGGCCACGCTGAGTTTTCTGGGCGTGGGCGCACCCGCCACACAACCCTCGCTGGGGACGCTGATCCGCATTGGTCAGGGGTTCCTGTTCTCGGGTGAGTGGTGGATTTTGCTCTTCCCTGCGGTGACGCTTCTGGCACTCGCGCTCAGTGTCAACCTGCTGGGCGACTGGCTGCGCGATGCGCTGAACCCGAGGTTACGCTGATGTCGGATGCTGTCTTGTCGATCCGGGGATTGTCGGTCGAAATCCCCAACCGCAGCGGAACGGTCAAACCGGTGGACGGTGTCAGCTATGACATCCATGCTGGCGAAATCCTCGGCGTTGTGGGTGAAAGTGGTGCTGGAAAATCCATGGCGGGGAATGCCGTGATTGGTCTGCTGACGCCGCCTGCGCATGTGGCAGCCGGTGAGATCTGGCTGAATGGCACCCGCATTGATGGTCTTGAAGGCGAAGAGATGCGCCGGTTGCGCGGCAAGCAGATCGGCATGGTGTTTCAGGACCCCCTCACCTCTTTGAACCCCCTGCTCAGCATCGGCGATCAGCTGACCGAAACCATATTGACCCACCTCGATGTGAGCCGCAGCGAGGCACACAAGCGCGCGGTTGCGGCATTGGAAGAGGTCGGCATCCCCGGGGCCGCCGAACGCATCGACAGCTATCCGCATGAATTCAGCGGTGGTATGCGCCAGCGCGTGGTGATCGCCTTGGCTCTATGTGCCGAGCCGTCCCTGATCATCGCGGATGAGCCCACGACCGCGCTCGATGTCTCCGTGCAGGCGCAAATCATCGCCCTTCTCAAGCGGCTCTGTCGTGAACGTGGCACGGCCGTGATGCTGATCACCCATGATATGGGCGTGATTGCCGAAGCCGCCGACCGTGTGGCCGTCATGTACGCGGGTCGGCTTGCGGAACTGGGCAGCGTGCGCGATGTCCTCACTGCCCCCCGCCATCCTTATACCTTTGGCCTGATGGCCTCGACCCCGCTTGCCTCACAGGGCAAGGCCCGATTGCACCAGATCGAAGGCGCGATGCCCCGGCTGAACAAAGTCCCCGAGGGCTGTGCGTTTCATCCCCGTTGCGCCTATGCGCAAGCCAAATGCAGCGCCGCCCCAAGGCCGCAGATCACGGATGGTGCTGCGGCGTGCTGGTTCCCGATGGCCGCACAAAAGGTATCCTGATGTCCCTGATTTCCGTCAAATCCCTCACCCGCGTCTTTGACGTCTCAAAGCCTTGGTTGAACCGCGTGCTGGAACGGCGTCCCAAATCCCTGCTGACGGCCGTCTCGGAGGTGGATTTCGAAGTCGCAGCACGCAGCACCTACGCGCTGGTCGGCGAAAGCGGGTCCGGCAAGTCCACCATCGGGCGCATGCTGGTCGGGCTTTTGACCCCCACCGCCGGCACGGTCGAGATCAACGGCGTCAACCTTGCCAGTGAAACGGACGCGGGCAAGATCGATGTGATCCGCTCTGACATTCAGATGATTTTCCAGGACCCATTCGCCTCGCTCAACCCGCGCTGGCGCGTGCGCGACATCATTGTGGAACCTGTGGTGGCACGGGGGGGTAACGCGGACGGTCTGGCGGAAAAACTGCTCGAACAAGTGGGCCTGTCCGCTCTGGATGCGGGCAAATTCCCCCATGAGTTCTCAGGTGGTCAACGCCAGCGGATATGCATCGCACGGGCCTTGTCATCCGAACCCAAACTGATCGTCTGCGATGAGCCGACATCCGCACTTGATGTCTCCGTTCAGGCGCAGGTTCTGAACCTGATGAGCGATCTCAAGGATAATTTCGGCCTGACTTACGTGCTGATCAGCCATGATCTGACGGTTGTGCAGCATATGGCGGATCGCATCGGTGTGCTCTACCTCGGCCGCCTCGTCGAAGAAGCCAGCCCGGAGGATCTGTTTGCCAACCCGAAACATCCCTATACGCAAATGCTGCTCGCAGCCGCGCCAAGCATGACCGCCTTTGGTCGCGAGGCCGCCCTGCCCGAGGGCGAAATACCGGACCCCATCAACCCACCGGCCGGATGTGCCTTTCACCCGCGGTGCCCGATTGCCACCGACATCTGCAAAACGCAACGCCCTGCCATGCGGACACTGAACAATACCCGTGTGGCCTGCCATCTGGCGGAATAGCCTGACACAGGGTTCATATCGATACACGGCGTGATGGCCCGTGGCCCCGCCGCCGAAACGTTCGATGCCCTCTCAAGCAGACCCGTAAGGGATGCGGGCAGTTCACAAACTGCCAGTAGGCTGGCGAAAAGAGAGCACGCTTGCCTATTGCTACACATAGATCGGTGCGTTAACTGGCACGGTGTTTGGAGTGCCAATGCGGCTGGCAACGCCGACACCCCCTTGAACCACACCAATGTGAGCTGAGAAAATATGAAAAACTCCAATCGCGATCGCTTTGACGGACGCTTGAAAAATGCATCCGAAGCAAAAAAGGACCTGCTTAAACGGTTCAAGGCTGCTGCAAGCGACCCGGAGAGGCTGGCAAAGCTGGCTGAGAGAGACGAATTGGCTGTGGCGCGCGAGGCAGAACGCAAGGCCGATGCAGAAAAGCTGCGTCAGGAACAAGAGGCTCTCGCGCTGCAACAAGCCGCGGATGCCGAGCGGGAGGCCGCGCAATCGGTAGAGCGCGAAGCGGCGCTTGCGGCGGAGCGTGCCAAGGCCGCAGAAAAAGAACTTGAGGAATTTGCAGCGCTCGAGGCCGAGCGTAAGGCAGAGCGCGACCGTCGCTACGCTGCAAGACGCGCCCGCAAACGCTGATTTGACGGGCCCGCCTGCCCGTCTGAGGCTGAAGATGACAAACCCAAACATGATCAATGCGGGGACAGGGGCCTGTGAAAGCCGGCAACGAAACACCGGCCAACTACGGTGATTTCTTTCAAACGCTGCATATGTCGGGCGGGGAATTTCACCTGACCGCTTTGATAATTTCAGACGGCGAAGCACAGCGTGACACCTCCAGTCAGTTGACTCCGATTTGATGTAAAAGCACGCGATCAAATGCCTTTTCACTACGGGAATTTCAGAGAAAATTAGAGCTTTGATGGGAAATCTTCTGGCCGGAGCAGAGGGGAAACTCATGAGTTCACAGATCAGCACGACGTATATCGTATCATCCCTTGAATGGGGTCCAGTGTGGAATGCGTCCTGTGGTCTGTCGACACGAGGCCAGTGCATATGACACCTGAGAACAATGTCCCGATCCACCTTGATCCCAACCGCGCATTTCATCTTGAAAATGTATCGGCGCTACAGCGGTTCAAGATCCTCGATAGCGCCCCCGAAGCTGCCTTCGATCATATAGTTGAAATCGCCTCACGTGTGTTTTCGGTCCCTATTGTTCTTGTTTCCTTAATCGACCTGAACCGACAGTGGTTCAAGGCAAAGGTCGGATTGGATTTGTGTGAGACGAACCTTGATGTTTCGTTCTGCACGTACGCCGTGCGCCAGAACGATGTGATGGTCATCCCTGATGCAACCAAAGATATTCGGTTCGCGAATAACGAACTTGTAAAAGCGCCCGACGGCATTCGCTTTTATGCAGGCGCGCCGTTGCGCACGACGGATGGTTTCGTCGTAGGGACGTTATGTCTGGTTGATGGGGTTCCGCATCTCGATTTTGGACAGGAAGACCGCGCACTCCTTGCGAAACTGGCGGTTCTTGTTGTGGACCTGATGGAAGGCCGTGCGAGCCACCAGGCGAGTTTGGAGGCAAAAAGCAAGATGGAGGATTTCACGACCGCATCGCTGGATATTTTCTGGGAAACGGATGTCGAGCATCGATTTACCCGGTTGTCCTCCGAAACAATGCTTGGCGTGTCCGCGAGCGCCAATCCTTGGGATGCTGGGCTTGAAAGCATGGTGGGGCACAAAAGATGGGACATCCTGAACGTGGATACGACCCGCGAACCATGGCGATCTCACCTGCAACTGCTGGACGCCCGAAAGCCCTTTCGCGACTTGCGTTATGCCAAGGAATTTGACGGAAAGCTCATGCATTTTTCCGTGAGCGGCCGCCCTGTTTTCGACAAGGACGGCACGTTTCTGGGCTATCGGGGTGCAACACAGAATGTCACGGAGCAGGAGCAGTCCCGACTTGAGGCGGAGCGGTTGGCCAATTCGGACCCGCTTACAGGCCTTGCCAACCGCCGCTGTTGGAACACCGCGCTGCGCGATCGACTGAACGCGGACAAGGTGCCACCCACTGGCATTTTGCTGTTTGATGTAGACCGCTTCAAGGACATAAACGACGCGCTCGGACATGCGGTCGGTGATCGTCTGCTAATCGATATCGCAAAACGAATTGTGAACTGTTCGGTGAAAACATCGCTGGCAGCGCGTTTGGGAGGAGACGAGTTTGCGCTCTTAATCGAGGGCACGAACGAGGAAACAGTGCGCTCGGCCGATTGCATCTTGCAGGCCATGACACGGCCGTTCGAGATTGATGGGCATAACCTGCACGTTGAGCTGTCGATTGGCATAAAGCTTGTGGGCCCTCAGGAACACGAATGCGATCGGATCATGGTCGATGCGGATTTGGCGCTGCGCACGGCCAAGCTCCAAGGACGGCGTCGGCACGTCGTTTATGACCCAAGCATGCGCAAGGAAAACGACAGTCGCATAACTCTCACGGCGCAGTTTGAACGGGCATTGCAGAATAACGAGTTCGAGCTGCATTTTCAGCCTCAAATGCGGCTTTCAAACGATACTATTGTCGGCGTCGAGAGTCTGCTTCGTTGGAATCACCCTGAACGAGGGTTGCTGTATCCCAACCAGTTCCTGAATGCGCTTGAAACATCCGCTTTTGACATTCCAGCCGGTCAGCAGGTGATCGATCTTGCCTGCAAACAAGCGCGGATATGGCAGGATCTCGGCACACCGGTACGCGTCGGGATCAATGTGTCTGCCAGCCAGCTTTACGGGGATAACCTGCCCAAGGTTCTAGACGATGCGATGACCCGGCATGGAACCGCTGCCACGATGATCGAAGTGGAGGTGACCGAGCGTGTCGCCTTGGGGAACGTGGAGAAAATCACCTCTGTCCTGGAGGCCATTCGCGAATTGGGCATAACAATTGCGTTTGACGATTTTGGGACTGGATTTGCATCCCTCAGTTCTTTGATGCAATTTCCATTGGACAGGGTCAAAGTCGATCAACGGTTTATAACAGATTTGCATAAAAACCCGGCCAATACGCGATTGACAAGCGGCTTGATACGCCTTTGTCACAGCCTCGGTTTTGAAGTCATAGCTGAGGGCGTAGAAAAGCACGCACATGAGACGTTCCTGCGCAAGCAGAACTGCGATGAAGTTCAAGGCTATCTTTACAGCAAACCTGTAGACGCACGGCAAACAACAGACTTCCTGATTAAAGGTAAACGGGCGCAAGAAAAGAGGAAGCAGACAGGCTAACAGCCTACCCTGTTGATACGCATGCGCAGCAAGACATGCCGAAAAGATCACTGCGTTTGCCAAGGCCGTTCGTGCTCGCATCAGAATACACGCCTGCCCGGCTTTTGACGTCGTTTACTATTGTGGGAGGCATGCGTCAATGACGTCGCTTTTTGCCAAAAGGAATTCCGGATCAGCTTCGGTAAACACCGTCGGCGCCCGCGATCCGTGGGGCAATACTCTGAAAGGCAATGACCGGGTCTGGACGCATCAAATACCGTTTCTTGCGGTGGCTTCAGGCCCAACTTTCGCCAGTATACACCGCGTAGTTATGTATGGGCTCGTTTGCGCAACAGCCTACATCTCATCAACTCTGCACATTTGTCCGGTAAGGGCTGCGGATCAGTGTTCTCAGCGTGCGGTTCATGTAAATACTGCGATCAATTTATTCGCAGCCGCGCGCCGAACCCACCCGCATCACTGCCGTGTGTCTCCTCTTTGTTGCGGTACATGATACCAAGATAGCAGCATCAAACACGACAGGCCCGATGGGGCCAGTCAGGACGATGCCTTGACCCTAACCTTTAGAGCCGTGCCAACTGATCGCAGCCCGATAGGCTAAGCGCGCTCGAGGAACCGCACCGCAACAAATGATGTGTAGATCATTGATTCAAGGTCAGCGACTCACTGAAAGTTGACGTTTGTTTCCGTTTTGAAAACAATTGGTAAATTTTTCATTAGTTAACGCCCTTTAAACGAACAATTAATCAAAATGCTTCAAAATCGTCGAAATTAGGAGGGTTGTGGTGTTATGAAAGGGGGGCTAAGTGAGTCGAGTTGTAAATAGTTTAAAAGAGTTAAATATGGTACGTTATGTAATGTTTGCCGCTTGTGCAGCGGCTCTATGCGCGACGTCGTCCGTCGCAAGCACAATTTCCGGAGACTTCAGCGGTACGATATCGGACCCACGCGGGACCCATACGACACCGATAAGAGTAGAGGGTCAGAACACTGACACCTTGTATTGGGGCACTCCAAACAGCACCGCGAAAAAAGTAAATAAGTCAGATTCCAGTGTGCTGTCTGTGCATGGGCAATCATTCGACCATAAGGTTTCTGAGTCAGGCGAAATCCTGCTGGGATCGATTTCATGGGTAAACCATTCCAATTGGTTCGCTGGACGGAGATGGAGCAGCGTGTTGTCACTGGACTTGGACTTCGACACAATCGGTGGCGGTGAATCTCGCTCCGTGCAGGTTGGTTTCAACACATACAATTCTATCGACGGTTCGGTAAATACCAGCAAGAACGAAAGAACCGGCAACAGCCCTGATGAGATCAGCGGCTTTTATATAGATACGTCAAATCTCAATCTTCCCATTGCGCTGGATGGCGGGATTAAGGTCATGGACATATTTTTCCGTCTGGACGATGCAGGCACGCCCGGCACCCAAACGGGTTTCCTCCACAATGGACAGGCATCTGGCAGCACCTACGATCAGTCCACAGGTTTGTGGGTAAACCGTGAAGGTGGCAGTTCGACGATAGGCGTTTACGCCTCTGTTGCAGCCGTTCCGTTGCCTGCAGGGCTATGGCTGATGTTGTCGGGTTTTGGCAGCTTTTTGCTGGCACGGCGCTTCAAACAAAAAACCGCATAAAACGCGAGGCGGTTGCTCATGTAACTGTCCGAAACCAAGCGTTTTCACCGTGAGAACGCAGACACATTCAGATCGCCCACACACACTTGATGGGGCATGGTTCCAACTGACGCATCGTCAATACCACGCCCCCCACCCACAAATACGACCCGAAAGGTAATTAAAATGAGAATCTCTGTTTACTCAAAAGCCGCCGTTTTGTCCTCAGCCCTCCTGCTTGCCTCTATGGCTTCGGCAAGCGCAGAGCAGACCAACAGATGGGATATGTGCAACTGGGAGAAAATTCCTGCAAATGTAGTCCAACGGATTACCAATCGCGCAGACTATGATGACATTTTGCGGCGCATGTTTGAGTCCTGCCCTGACAGCGCATTGTCGCTCACAGATCGGCCAACCGCTACGATCTCAACCAGCCCAGGCACGCCCGGAGATCGTGGAGATTCTTCCGATGGTCAAAACGGTGGACAGACCGGAAACCCGGGTAATGGTCCGAGTGGTGGTGACGGCAGCGGACTTCCTGGGTAACTCAGATTTACGCCGGCGCGCTTATCGCTGGAAATAAAAAGGGGCACACAAATACAAACATTTGTGTGCCCCTTTTTTTGCATCACGGAACGTGAACTCTTACCTTTAACGAGAGGCGGTCGGCCGGTCCGAAATAACGCCGCCCGCGAGAACTGCATCCCAGCGGCTTAGCGACTTGGGGTTCTGGAGTTTCAGAAACGTATAGCCGGTTTCTTTCCAAGGCTTGACCTTATTGGTCAGATTATCGAGCACCAGATCACCGCTCTTTGTTCGCAATACCAAAACTGCATGGCTGTTCAACTTACGGTCAAGAACGGTCGCGATCAAAAGCAATTTGGATGGAACGCCTCGTTCGACCAGCATTTTCTTTTTCAGTAGCACCAGATCTTCGCAATCTCCGCCACGATATGAAGGCAATGCCCAATACTCTTCCTTGCCGTATTGGCGCAGGTCTTCGATCTCTCGAACCTCCTTGTTTACGGCTCGATTTACAGATTTTGCGAGCTCCAACTGCTTGGATGTGAGTGTAGAGCCCGTTCCTGACGTAGAACAAACCCAATCATACCTCGCGCACAATCCGTTAAACCCGGACGGCGCTTTCACCGGCTTCTGAGCAACGAGAAACGCGCTGCCTCCATTCCCAGCCGCAGCGACCGGTATAGTGCTCAGTGCGAGCGCAACCCCAACTGCTAAACCCAGCAACAACCCTTTCGCGTTATCTCGTCCTAGGGCAACACTGCGCGCCATCGATCGGTTCTCGGTCGCGCCGAGGCGTTCAATCGTTTTTGCTGATCGGTTCTGCTGAAACGGCACAAAAGTTCCCCTTACCAGTGATCTTAACGTTTATTAATATGCTAGTCTAATCGGGTGGGAAAGTGTTAAGAATGTGCCCAATCTGCGGATGAATTGTTAAAATACGCAATGAATTGCCTGCTTTCTCACGTTCAGTACCGCGATAGGTTAACCGTGACGTGCGACACAATCAAAAGTGGCCGTTCGACACCATGGGTTTTGAAACCAGAAAATACTGAGAGAACACTGGGACGCATGCAGCACCGATGCCGCGCGCCTCGCTACCGACCTGCCCCGCAAGTATGTTCGGAAGAATAAGACCTCGGCTATCTTCTTTGCCGACATAGGCCGCGACAGCCTCAACCAACGCGCTGCGCACCCAGTCCGGAAAATAACCGTCGATCAACACAGATTCAAAATCGATAACCGAACAGGCTGAAATGCAGGCCTGCGCGATGCCATGTGCGGTCTCATCTATCCAGGGAGCGACGTGCGCGCTGAATTTATCCCAGTCCTGAGGCTGCGACCAGAGCTGTTTAGGATCGTGGCCCGTTTGTGTCAGGCGTGTTTCAAGGACATGAAGGGAGGCCACATCCAGCAGCTGCCGCGTCTGCCCGGCCTTATTACCAACCCGAAGTGGCCCAAACGCCCCCGCATTTCCCAGCTTGCCTTCATAGACCGAATTTCCAAGCACGATGCCACCACCGATGAAAGTCGACACGAAAAAGTAGGCGAAATTGTCCATGGCCTTGCCACGACCATAGATTTGTTCGGCCCAGCAAGCGCTGGTCGCGTCATTCACCATGTAAAGCGGCAAATCGGTGAATTGCGCCACTTCGCTTTCAAAAGATACGTCTTTCCACGACAGAAACTCCTCGGGCGTATTGCCGTCCGAAGCGCCCCATTTCCAGATTTCAAACGGGGCGGCGATCCCAATACCACAGAGTTTGCCGGCAAGTTCCGGGCCGATGTGTTCCACCCCATCAAAAAATGCATCCCGGAAGAACGCGAACACCTCATGCGGCAAGGCCAGATCATACTGGATGTGTTTTCTGAACAAGATCTGCCCGTTCAGGTCGGTCAGCAACACATCACTGCCGCGTCGACCCAATTTACATCCAACTGAAATTGCACCCTTTGGATTCAACGCCATCGGAACAGATGGTTTACCCACGCGCCCCTTGGAGGGACGTCCCTTGGTGACCAAACCGTCACCCTCAAGTTTGCGCAGAATAACGGAGACTGTTTGCGCCGAGAGCTTTGTCTTTCGGGCAATCTCGCTGCCTGGCAAATCCCCGTGGCGATGCAATACCGACAGTATCAATCGCTCGTTGTAATCGCGCAGCCCCTTTTGATTGGCCCCGTGATTCAACGCCCTGATGACAGGTGACTGGGTCATCCCGCTCCCTCGCATTACCCGAAGTAAGCTGCAGGAGTGGAGTTAATAAATCAAGTTTACTTATTAATTGACACGCGCTGCGAATTAGAGCACCGTCCGGCGTCAAGCACGTCACACAACGTGTTCACACAATGGTTTGGGAGGATCACATGAAAAGATTTATTGCTGGCACCGCACTCGCTCTGATTGCATCTGCAAGTACTGCCGCCGCGGACGGACATTCGGTTTCCGCCTGCCTGATTACCAAAACAGATACGAACCCTTTCTTCGTTAAAATGCGCGAAGGTGCCGCCGCCAAGGCGGAAGAACTGGGGATCACGCTGAATTCTTATGCCGGTAAAGTGGATGGCGACCATGAAACGCAGGTCGCAGCCATCGAAACCTGCATTGCCAACGGCGCGAACGGTATCCTGCTCACAGCGTCCGATACATCCTCGATTGTCCCTGCGGTACAGCAGGCGCGGGATGCGGGCTTGCTGGTTATCGCACTGGACACACCACTCGAGCCAATCGATTCTGCGGATATGACATTCGCCACGGATAACTTTCTCGCGGGTGAGTTGATCGGCAAATGGGCGGCTGCGTCCCTCGGTGATGCCGCTGCAACGGCGAAAATCGGCATGCTGGACCTGGCTGTGAGCCAACCATCCGTAGGTGTTCTGCGCGATCAGGGCTTCATGACCGGTTTCGGAATCGACGTCAAAGACCCGAACCGCTGGGGCGATGAAGAAGACCCACGGATCGTTGGCCATGATGTGACGGCCGGGAACGAAGAAGGCGGACGTCGCGCCATGGAAAATCTGCTCGCCAAGGACCCGATGATCAACGTGGTTTACACGATCAATGAACCTGCGGCAGCGGGGGCCTATGAAGCCTTGAAATCAATTGGCCGGGAAAATGACGTCCTGATCGTCTCCGTCGATGGTGGCTGCCCCGGCGTGCAGAACGTGGCGGACGGGGTGATCGGTGCAACGTCTCAGCAATATCCGCTGCTGATGGCTTCAAAAGGCATCGAAGCGATTGCCAACTGGGCCAAGGATGGCAGCAAGCCAGAGGCGACAGAAGGCAAAGGGTTCTTTGACACCGGCGTCGCACTTGTCACGGACCAGCCTGTAGATGGTGTGGAGAGCATCGATACCAAAGAAGGCATGGACCTTTGCTGGGGTTGATCCTGCAGCCGCAATAATCTCAATTCACGTTAGAGGGGGGCGCGTTTTAACCCGCCCCCCTTGGTTGTTTTAAACCAGATGTCACGGCATCTCAAAAGGAGAGCCAACAATGTCCGGACCCGACAATTACGAAGCCGCCAGCGCAGATGCTGCGAATGAGATTGCCTCGTTCGATACGGGCAGCAAGGGCTTTGTCAGCCGTTTTCATCATGCGCTGCACACGACCCCTGCCCTCGTGCCCCTGATTGTCTTGCTTGCGTCAATTGCCATCTTTGGCGTTCTGCTGGGCACAAAGTTCTTTTCCCCCTTCGCGCTGACACTGATCCTGCAACAGGTCCAGATCGTCGGGATCGTTGCCGCCGCGCAAAGCCTCGTGATCCTGACCGCCGGTATTGACCTGAGCGTCGGGGCCATCGCGGTGATTTCATCCGTGGTCATGGGACAATTCAGTTTTCGCTATGGACTGCCCGTCGAAGTCGCGATTGTGTGCGGTCTGGCCTTTGGCACGATGATTGGTGCTGTGAATGGCTGGCTGATTGCCGTTATGAAACTGCCCCCCTTCATTGTGACGCTGGGTATGTGGCAAATCGTGCTGGCGGCCAACTTCCTTTATTCCGCAAATGAAACGATCCGAAGTCAGGACATCGCGGAACAAGCCCCTTTGCTGCAATTGATGGGCACGAAATTCAACATTGGCGGTGCCATCTTTACCTTCGGGGTTGTGTTTATGCTCCTCCTCGTTCTCGTGCTGGCCTATGTTTTGAAACACACCGCCTGGGGCCGCCACGTCTATGCGGTGGGCGATGATCCCGAAGCCGCCGCCCTGTCTGGTGTGAACGTCAAGAAGACGCTGATTTCAGTCTATGCGCTGGCCGGTTTGATCTGTGCCTTTGCCGGATGGGCGCTGATCGGGCGGATCGGCTCGGTCTCGCCCACATCGGGACAGCTTTTGAACATCGAAAGCATCACCGCCGTGGTGATCGGGGGTATTTCACTCTTTGGCGGGCGTGGGTCGATCCTCGGCACGTTCTTTGGGGCGCTGATTGTTGGGGTGTTCACCCTTGGGTTACGTTTGCTCGGCGCCGATGCGCAATGGACGTTCCTGCTGATTGGCGCGCTGATTATCGCCGCTGTTGCGGTAGACCAATGGATCAGAAAGGTGGCCGCGTAATGGAACCGATTTTAAAGGGCCGCGGGCTGGTCAAACGCTACGGCAAGGTCACAGCCCTTGATCACTGCGATTTTGACCTGATGCCGGGCGAGATATTGGCCGTCATCGGGGACAATGGCGCGGGCAAAAGCACGTTGATCAAAGCGGTCTCAGGTGCCGTAACACCGGATGAAGGCGTCGTGGAACTGGAAGGCGCGCAGGTCCGGTTCAACTCGCCCATCGACGCACGCAATGCAGGGATTGAGACGGTATATCAAACACTTGCCATGTCACCTGCCCTGTCGATCGCCGATAATATGTTCATGGGACGCGAGCTGCGCAAACCGGGATTTCGCGGCAGCGTGCTACGCCAGCTTGACCGCAAAAAGATGGAAGAGATCGCGCGCGAAAAGCTGACCGAACTGGGGTTGATGACGATCCAGAACATCAATCAGGCGGTCGAGACGCTCTCGGGTGGACAACGTCAGGGTGTGGCGGTTGCACGCGCTGCGGCGTTCGGTTCCAAGGTCATCATTCTGGACGAGCCGACCGCCGCCCTTGGCGTCAAGGAAAGCCGCCGCGTGCTGGAGCTTATTCAGGACGTCAAAAGCCGGGGCATCCCGATCATCCTGATCAGTCACAACATGCCGCATGTCTTTGAGGTGGCAGACCGCATTCACGTGCACCGTCTGGGCAAACGCCTCTGTGTTGTTGACCCCAAAGATCACTCCATGTCGGATGCCGTGGCCTATATGACCGGGGCCACCGTGCCGGACGGAGCCCATGCAGCTTGACTGGGATGTAGAGGCGCTCGCCACGCGGATCACGGCGCTGCCCTTTCGCAACAAAAGGCGGCTGATTGCTTTAGCGGGTCCGCCTGCAAGTGGGAAATCAACGCTGGCGCATGCATTGGCAGATCACCTGCCCAACAGCTGCGCGCTGCCGATGGACGGGTTTCATCTCGACAATAGAATACTGCGGGAACGCGGGTTGATCGCGCGCAAAGGCGCGCCCGAGACCTTTGATGTTGCAGGACTGCAGCACTTGTTGCAGCGCTTACAAAACGAAGACGACGTCGTTTACCCACTCTTCGACCGCCATCTTGATTGCGCCGTGGCAGGCGCTGGCATCGCTGAGGTCAGCGCGACCACCGTCATTGTCGAAGGCAACTACCTGCTTCTGGACGCCCCCTATTGGCGCGATTTACGCGCCCTATGGGATTTCGCCGTCTATGTGTCCGTCTCACCCGATGCTTTGCGCAACCGCCTTCTAACCCGTTGGCACGATCATGGGTTTTCACGTGAGGATGCGCAGGCAAAGGTCGAACAAAACGATATGCCGAACGCTGAAACCACACGTAACGCGTTACTGGCCCCTGATTGCATTATACACGAGAAACCGGCCCCTTAGACCGTGCCCCATGCACGACGGGCTATTTGTACGTGGTGTCGGCAATTTTCAACAGGTCATCGAAGACAGCATTCCCACCAGCGATCACGCGGCCACCCTGTGCAATCATCTGGTTAGCACTTTGATCTTCGATCTGCCCACCGGCTTCGGCAATCAACAACTGGCCGGCCAAACAATCCCATGCGTTCATGTGCTCTTCGATGTAGCCAAGCAACCGACCCGACGCCACATAGGCAAGCGACAGCGCGCCGGACGCATTGCGGTGAAAAACGCCACCCTTTTCCAGAATGGCAAGCACCACATCGGCAGAGGCCTGCGCGGAAATCCGGCTTGAATAGCCGGTGCCAACGGTCCCACGGGTAATCGGCGCGTCGCTCGCACAGGCCATAGGCGCACCATTCAGAGTGGCCCCCGCGCCGCGATTGGCCACAAACATCTCGTTATGCACCGGATCAAAAATCACACCGATCTGCGTTTTGTCTTCGAACACGACAGCCAAGACGACTGTCCAGGCGGGAATGCCGGAGATGAAATTTGTGGTCCCGTCAATCGGGTCAATGACCCATGTATAGCCCGTCGATGATGGTTTTGGCGCGTCTTCTTCGCCGACAATGCCGTCGTCCGGGAAAGCGGCAATAATCATGTTGCGGATGTGCGTTTCGACCGCCTTGTCAGCCTCGGACACAAAATCCTGCGGGCCTTTGTCTTCGATGACGAGGGACCCGAGACGCCGATAATACTCCAGCGCCAGTTCGCCCCCGATCCGCGCAATTTCAACGGCTGCCTGACTTCGGTTGTTCACGGTCACTCTCCTTAAATTCGTTTGGCGCGACACTTACAGTGAATAAGCCTGCAGTCCACCGTTTATCCGCTGAAATCAAAGAGGTTTTACCACTCGGCGGGGTCTTGCCGATCCGCACTGCATGTACCGATGTCACCCCATCGTCGAGGTCACGACACGCCGGGCGATATCCTCAAGGAGAGGCTCCAGATCCACAGTCACTCTTTTTTCGGTCAGCTTGCCGTCAATTGTTAAAAAAGATAGGCCATGCACGAAGCTCCACAACAGAAAGGCCTGATGCTCGTCCTGCGGGGACACCTCGTCCGCCCCACGGCACCGCGCCACTTCTTTTTTGACGACCAAAAACGTGTCATCACCCATCTCGACGAGATCACTGTGATCCCCGTGGTCTTCGGACAGGCCAAACATCAGGCGAAAAACACCCGGTTCGGCCACAGCGAAATTGACATAGACCCGGCCCATACCAACGATGCGTCCCAAAGTGCCGGGCTCGTATTTCTGCAATTCAGCGAGAAGCTGTTCGCGCTGGCGCACCATTCCTTCCATGGCGACCGCGCGCAGCATACCGCTTTTATCAGCGAAATGCTTGTAGGGAGCCGCCGTGGACACACCGGCACGACGACACGCCTCGGACACCGAAAAATGATCCGGTCCTTTTTCCTCGACAAGGGCGCGTGTGGCTTCAATCAGCTGAGACCTGAGATCCCCGTGATGATAACTATCTCGTTTTCCGGCATTTTTACTCTGTTCCATGATCCATTCTTTTTCAGAATACGTAACCCTTGTCAAAGTAAGAGACTCTAACATATGTTAGAGGTGCTAACTTAGGTGAGATTTCATATGGCCCGTACAACAAAACAAACGTGGACGATGAAGGTGCTGAGTATAATGGCGCGCATGATCCTGACCGTCAGTGTCATTGGTATTGCAGGCATTGCCGTCGTTATGGGCGTCGGCCTGTTGAGCGACCGAGCGGGCGCTGTGCCGGAACCGGACGCCGCGCTCCCCCTGCCCGTTCAGGTTCAAACAATCGACATGAAACAGGGCTATACCACGCCACGCCGCTTTACGGGGCAGATCGAAGCGCGCGCAGATGTGTCCCTGTCCTTTGAGCTTGGCGGACGCATCGTCAGCCTGTCGGTCGATGAGGGCGACAGTATCGCAGCGGGGCAGGAAATTGCCCGCCTTGATACGGATCTGCTTGATGCTGAGGCGACGCGGCTCAGCGCGTCCCGTGGGGCGGTTGCCGCGCAATTGAGTTCGGCAGAGGCCCGTTTGACACGCGCCATTGAACTGCAAAGACAGGGTTTCACCAGTCAGGCCGGGCTCGATGATGCATTGGCCGCGCGCGATGAGTTGACCAGCCGCATCGCCGAGATTGATGCCGCACTGAAATCGGTGCAGATCAATCTTGAGAAATCAGTGATCTATGCGCCCTTCGATGGGCAGGTCGGGGCACAAAACGTTGACGCTGCCGAGACGATTCAGGCCGGTCAACCTATTGTTCGATTGATGGAAACCTCCGCCCCCGAACTGCGGGTCGGCCTGCCGCTCGACATCGCCGCGGATGAGCTCAACTCAGTGGAAGTATCCTTTGGAGAGCAGATTCTGCCCGCATATTTATCGCGTATCCGGCCTGACATTGATCCTGTAACGAGGACACGCACCGCGTTGTTTGCGCTGGAGGGGCCGGGCAATATGCTGTTCGGGCAAAGCGCGTCGCTGGTTTTGCGATCAGAGATCTCGGCGCAAGGCGCATGGGTGCCTGTCGATGCGCTGCAATCCGGTGAAGGCAGCGTCTGGACACTGATGCTGGTGGTCGAGGACAAGCTGGCACCGGCTGCCGTGGAAATCCTTCATATTGAAGACCAGCGCGCCTTTGTGCGCGGCACATTCGAGCAGGGCAGCGTTTTCGTAACCACAGGCGCGCACCGCGTGGTGCCCGGCCAGACCGTCAGCATTCTGGCGCAGGAGGGTTAACGCGTGGAAACGCTGACCTTTCGCCACCCCCGGCTTGTCGCACTGATCATTCTAGTCCTCGTCTCGGCTGGATTGTCTTCGTTCCTGTCGCTGGGCCGTCAGGAAGACCCGACCATCACCAACCTCTTTGCGACGATCACGACCCCCTTTCCCGGCGCCGACCCCGCGCGCGTTGAAACATTGGTCACGGCGGAAATCGAAGAAGAGCTACGTGAGATTGCCGAAGTGGACGTGATCGAATCCGTGTCACGATCCGGTGTTTCGGTTGTCTCTGTTGAGTTGTTGCAAACGCTTGATGAGGCCACGATCGAACAGGTCTGGTCCGAGGCGCGGGATGCGGTTGAGGACGCCCGCCGCACCTTTCCCGCCGGTGTCGAAGCCTCAGAATTCAACGCCGAAGGCATCTCCGCCTATTCCGCCGTTGTCGCAGTTACGTCGGATCATGATGGCGTGCCCGCCTCGATCCTGCACGATCATGCAGAGGCGCTCGCGGACCGGCTGCGCACGATCCCCTCGACGCGCGCCGTCGATCTATTTGGCGAACCGGAGGACGAAATCCGCGTTGAGGTTGACCCCCAGCAGGCCGTTGCACTGGGTCTGACCGCATCGGATATCTCAGCACGTATCGCCGCCGCCGATGGCAAGGTGCAGGCGGGGCGGTTGCAGAACAGGGACGTTGATCTGACCATCAACATTTCGGGCGAGATCGAAACGCTGGACCGGCTCGGCTCCGTCGTTCTGCGCGAAAACGAGGGTGGTGCCAGTGTGGTGCTCTCCGATATCGCGCTGATCAAACGCACCGTGGCCGACCCGCCGGAAGAACTCGCGCTGGCCTTGGGGCGACCGGCGGTGCTGGTGGGCGTTTTGGCGCAGGATGGCGTGCAGATTGACCGCTGGATGTCTTTCGTGCGCAAAGAATTGCAAAGCGGTCAAAACGCCCTGCCCCATGGCATCACCGAAACACTGATGTTTGACCAAAGCACCTATACCGCGGATCGGCTGGCCGAGGTCGGCATGAATATGGCCATCGGCGTCTCCCTCGTTGTGGCCGTGTTGTTTGTGACGCTGGGTGTGCGGGCGGCGGCAATTGTGGCCGTGGTCTTGCCCGTTGTCTCTCTGGCGACGCTGGCCAGCATGAACTTTCTCGGCCTGCCGATCCACCAGATGTCCGTCACCGGGTTGATCGTGGCACTTGGTCTTTTGGTGGACGCCGCAATCGTGATGGTCGACGAAGTGCGCCAGCGCCTCGCCCGCGGGATGGAACGCATAGATGCGGTCGGTGACGCCACGCGCCGGTTGGCGGCACCGCTGCTGGCATCGACCGTCACGACCGCGCTGTCCTTCACGCCGATGATCCTGCTGCCGGGTCCTGCGGGTGATTTCGTCGGCGCCATCGCGATTGCCGTGGTGTTGATGTTGATCTGGTCGCTGTTCGTCGCCGTGACCGTCACGCCCGCCCTCGCCGGACGTTTCATGAAACGTGGGACAGGCAGCGGCCTGTCCATCCCCGTGCTGGGCCGCGCGTTTCAAAAGACCATTCAATGGTCCGTCACCCACCCGATAAAATCCATTGCGCTGGCCCTGGTCCTGCCAGCCATGGGCTTCGGCGCTTTCCCGACGCTGACCGCGCAATTCTTTCCCGGCGTTCAGAGGGATCAGTTTTACATCGAAGTGGAAATGCCCCCCGGCACGGCCATCTCTGAAACAGCCAAAGTGGCCGGGGCGATTGACGCGCGTCTTGCGGCGGAACAAGACATCGATCGCGTCTACTGGTCGATCGGAAAATCCGGCCCGGCATTTTACTATAACATCACCAGTGGCCGCTCATCAGAGCCCGGATATGCGCAGGCCATGGTCAAAACCACAGACGCCTACGCCGCTGAACGGTTGGTGCCAGCGTTGCAACAGGCCCTGAACCGCGCACACCCCAAGGCGCGCATCATTGTGCGCGATCTGGTTCAAGGCCCCCCCGTTGCCGCCCCGGTTGAAATCCGGCTGGTCGGCCCGGATCTTGATGTGTTGCGCGCTTTGGGCGATCAGGCCCGCGCTCTGATGGTGGATCTGCCCCTTGTGACACAGGTCCGCTCCGGCGTGACGGGCGGTGCGCCGCAACTGCGCTTTGAGATTGATGAGACCGCTGCGCGGCTGCTGGGGCTGAATATCACCGATATTGCAGCACAACTTCAGGCCGCTTTGGTTGGTGTGACGGGCGGAAGCATGGTCGAAGGCACCGACCAAATGCCGATCCGCGTCCGTCTCACTGACTCGGTGCAGGGCGAAATATCCGCCATGGCGGACCTGCCGATCCTGATGCCGAATGCGGCTGAGCTTTCCGCGCAGGGGCTGTATCCGGCGGTGCCGCTGTCAGAACTGGCCCGCCCTGTCGTTGAGGCGGCAGAAAGCGTCATAACCCGGCGCAACGGGGAACGCGTCAACACCGTGCAAGCCTATATCGTGCCCGGCGTCTTGCCCGAAGAGGCGCTGCAATCCGTGCTCGCCTCGCTTGAGGCTGCGGGGTTCGAAACCCCCGCCGGCTACCGCATCGAACTGGGCGGCGATTCCGATGCGCGGTCAGATACGATCGGCAACTTGCTCGCCTCTGTCGGGCTGATTGTGACGCTGACCATTGCCACGATTGCGCTGACGTTCAATTCGTTCCGCCTGACCGCAGTGGCCCTGATCGTGTGCGTCTTGTCTGCCGGGTTGTCGATGCTGGCCCTTGCCGTGATGCAATTTCCCTTTGGCATCAATGCGATCATCGGCGTGATCGGATCTATTGGTGTGTCGATCAATGCCGCGATCATTATTCTCACGGGCCTTAAGGGAAATGCACGCGCCGCGATGGGCGATACCGACGCCATGGCGCAGGTCGTCACCGGGTCCAGTCGGCACATCATCTCGACGACCATCACGACCTTTGGCGGGTTTTTACCGCTGATCCTTGCGGGCGGCGGGTTCTGGCCACCTTTTGCCGTGGCGATTGCAGGGGGCGTATTGCTGTCAGCCGTTGTTTCGTTCTACTTCGTGCCACCGATGTTTGCCTTGATCTACGCACCCCGCCGAAAAACGCAGGACGCCAGCCGCAACAGCGCGCCAACAGGTGCATCAATGAGGGTTGCAGCCGAGTAACCCTGAGGGCGCCCTGCCGCCTCAGGCAGAAAACAGGCGTCACCAATGCGATCAGATCGACACAATTGCTCAATTGTATACCATGGGGTGCGGCTTATCCGCTCTGTTACGACAAGACGCTGTGGACCTGCGCAGAACGGTCGGTTAATCAACGCCAACTGACATGAAAGGCTTGGAATCTATGTCCGATACAACGACTCCCGACATCATCTACACCAAAGTTGACGAGGCACCGCAGCTCGCATCCGCGTCGCTTTTGCCGATCATCCGCAAGTTTGCAGCCGCCGCCGGCGTTTCGGTGGGGGTCAAGGACATCTCGCTCGCCGGGCGCATCCTCGCCGCTTTCCCCGCGCATCTGTCAGCCGATCAACGCCAAAGCGATGATCTGGCAGAACTGGGCCAATTGGTCAAAACCCCCGGTGCAAATGTCATCAAGCTGCCGAACGTTTCCGCCTCAGTTCCGCAACTGGTGGCCGCCGTAGAGGAACTTCAGTCGCAAGGATATCCAGTGCCGGATTATCCGGAAAACCCGCAAACTGACGCCGAAAAAGAAGCCCGCGCCCGTTACGACGCCATCAAGGGCTCGGCCGTCAATCCGGTGCTACGCGAAGGAAACTCTGACCGGCGCGCCGCGGTCGCCGTCAAAAATTACGCCCAATCCAACCCGCATTCCATGGGCGATTGGTCCAAGGACAGCAAAACCCGCGTCAGCACCATGAGCGCGAATGACTTTCGGTCCAATGAAACCTCGGTGACCCTGAGCGCCGCGCAGGCAGGCCCGGCCAAAATCGAACTGATCGGCGCGGATGGTTCTGTGACAGTTCTGAAAGACGGCATTGATTTTCCGGCAGGCACCGTTGTCGATGCCACCTTCATGTCCGCTAAGGCGCTCTCGGCTTTCCTTGAGGCGCAGATTGAGGCCACCAAGGCAGAGGGTACGTTGTTCTCGATCCACCTCAAAGCCACGATGATGAAGGTGTCCGACCCGATCATCTTTGGCCACGCGGTCAAAGCCTATCTGAAACCGGTCTTTGCCGAATATGGCGATGCTTTTGCAGCCGCAGGTATTAATGCAAATTCCGGCATGGGCGAGGTGCTGGATCGCATCAAGGACTTGCCGCAAGGTGCTGAAATCCTGTCGAAAGTGGATGCGCTGATGCAGCAGCAGCCCCCGATGTACATGGTGAATTCCGACAAGGGCATCACCAATTTGCACGTCCCCTCCGATGTGATCATCGACGCTTCCATGCCCGCGTTGATCCGTGCAGGCGGCAAAGGCTGGGGCCCGGATGGGGCCGAAGCGGATGCAAATTGTGTCATTCCTGACAGCTCCTACGCCGCAGTCTACGAAGAGGCGGTGAATTTCTGCAAAACCAATGGTGCGATCAACCCCGCAACCGTCGGCACCGTGCAAAACGTTGGCCTGATGGCGCAAAAGGCCGAAGAATACGGCTCGCACCCGACCACATTCGAAATTCCCCATGACGGGACTGTGCGCATGAGTGCCGCCAACGGCGATGTTCTGCACGAACATGCGGTTGAGGCTGGTGACATCTGGCGCTCCGCCTCGACGCGCAAAGCGCCGATTGAAGACTGGGTGCAACTGGCCATCGATCGTCAAAAGGCCGAAGGGTGTCAGGCGATCTTTTGGCTTGATGAAGACCGCGCGCACGATGCTGAGTTGATCGCCTATGTGAAACCTCTGCTCGCCGCCGCAGACGTAACCGATAAATTCCAGATCCTCACCCCCCGCGACGCCACGCGCCTGTCCTTCGAGACCATTGACAAAGGCGAAAACAGCATTGCGGTAACGGGCAACGTGCTGCGGGATTATCTGACGGACCTGTTCCCGATCCTTGAGCTGGGCACATCGGCCAAGATGCTGTCGATCGTTAAACTGATGCAAGGCGGCGGTCTCTTTGAGACCGGCGCGGGTGGCTCGGCGCCCAAACATGTGCAGCAACTGGTTGAGGAAAACCACCTGCGCTGGGATAGTCTTGGCGAGTTCTGCGCATTGGGCGAAAGCCTGAAGTTTCTGGCAGATGTCAAAGGCAACGAAAAGGCCCGCGTGCTTGGCAAGGCTGTAGACGTGGCGACCCAAGGCATTCTGGATCACAACAAATCACCCGGCCGCCGGGTCGGTCAGCCTGACAACCGCGACAGCCACTTCTATTTTGCGCTTTATTGGGCGCAGGCGTTGGCCGCGCAGTCCGATGATGCGGAGCTTGCCGCCAGTTTTGCGCCGATCGCGGCGGCACTGGCCGAGAATGAGGCAGCGATTGTGGCTGATTTTGCGCAAGCGCAAGGCGCGCCCGCAGACATCGGTGGCTATTATCACACCGATGACACCAAGACCGCTGCCGTGATGCAGCCGTCACCGGTTCTGAACAAAATCATTGCCTGAGCCACGAATTGACCGCTGAAAAAGCCCCGGCGCGCGACACCGCCGGGGCTTTTTTGTGCCCACCCCGGTGCAGTTAGCTTTCATAGCGGGTGGAGCCGCGCCGGTTGGCATCCACCGGCAGATTGATGTGAAGCGGCTCATGTGCGCGTTCCGAGCAAGCCTGCCGCGGACAAATGTGGCAATTGATGCCGATTTTAGCGATGTTCGTACGATCTTCGATGTTCAGCGGTGCTGCATATCCGATCTGACCCACATGCGCGCGCTCGCAGCCCAAGGTGACCACCCGCCGCCGGTCCGGGGTGTGGCGGCTGACCACGGGTCTGTCCGACGTTCGGCTGATGGTGAAAAACTGACCCGCATCCGGCAATTCCACCAGTTGCGCCACGATACGACCGGGCGAAATAAACGCGCTGTGAATATTCCACACGGGGCATGCGCCCCCTTGCTCTGCGAGGGTAAAGGCCGTCGCGTTGAACCGTTTCGTCACATTGCCGGACGTGTCCGTGCGCAGAAAGAAAAACGGCACGCCCTGCGCTCCCTTGCGCTGCAGCGTGGTAAGCCGCTGGCAGGCTTGTTCGAATGACACACCAAAGGTTGTGGCAATACGGTCGATGTCATAATCCGTCGTCTGAGCGACACGCAGCACTTCATCATAGGGCATCAGGAAGGCGGCGGCGAAGTAATTTGCGAGTTCAACCCGGCAGCGCGCCTGACCCATTTCGGTCGGTATCTGCGCACTGGCAGACAACTGATCCAACAGGCCCGCGCAACTGACCAGCGCCAGAACGTGGGCCAGCTGAAAGTTGCGGTTGATCTGGTCCAGCGCTTCGGACAGTTCAACGCGTCGCTGGTCTTCGGCAAAGATGCGCAGTGCCTCGGGCATTTTGTCCACACTCATGATTTCAACATCTATGCGAAAAGCGTTTTTGAGGTGTCGTTTGAGAGTGCTGTAAAGATCGTCCTGACGCCCGCCAACGGCACTACGCGCAGAATCCGCTGCCAGTTCAAGATCACTGAAGTAATTGGAATGGTTGCGAAAGAAGTCATAAATCGCCGTTTCCGGCGAGGTCATCATCATCTCCGTCACCCCACCTGCCGCCGCCACATTGCGCATATTCTCGCGTAGTTTCGCGTGATTGCGGTAAAGCTGCAAAAACAGATCAACCAATTTGGGCGCATGATCGAGGGCCGCGCGCATTTCCTGCAAATCCGGCGTATCCCCTTCAAAAATGGGATCACGGACCGCCGTGCGCAAATCGGCCAAATGCGTGATTTCGCTATCATTGACGAGGGCACGCCAGTCAATGCCATAGCTTTCAGTCAATTCCATCAACATTTTGACGGAAAGGCTGCGTTGATTGTTTTCAAGCAGATTTATGTAAGCGGCCGAGACGCCCAACTGGCGCGCCATTTCAGCCTGTGTGTGGTTAAACGACCGCCTGAGTTGTCGTAACTGCGGGCCAACAAGTGTTTTTCTCATATTAACAACTTTACATTTTTTAATTTCGTTAATGCAATAATTAACATGGGAACACGTATTTTCGTGAAATATTATTTCGCTCACCTATCTGTTTGCATCAGGAAAGGTCGGGAACTGCCTTTCGTCACGTTCATAAGGGGTGAATACCCCACTGCGGTCTTAGGGAGGACACTACATGACTAACAGCTTTACACGGCGCATCGCACTCGCCATGGCAACCACGGCGGCGCTGATGACGGCAGCACCCGCCATTGCCAGTGACTGGAAACCACAAAAACCGGTCGAGATGGTCATTATGGCCGGCCAAGGTGGTGGTGCGGACCGTCTGGCGCGCCTGTTCCAGTCGATCATTCAAAAGGAAAATCTTGCCTCCATGCCGATCCTGCCGGTGAACAAAGGTGGCGGGTCCGGCGCGGAAGCACTGCGCTATCTCAAGGATAAAGAAGGCGACAACCATGTCATTATGGCGACGCTCAACAGCTATTACACCACGCCACTGCGCACAGACATCGGCGTTAATATCGAAGAGTTCACGCCCGTTGCGCGCATGGCGCTCGACACGTTTGTTCTTTGGGTGAATGCAGACAGCGACATCAAAACGCTGGATGACTACGTTGCGGCCGTGAAAGATGCGGGCGGCACATGGAAAATGGGCGGCACAGGCACAGGTCAGGAAGACAGCCTTGTCACGGCCATGCTTGAGAACGAGTTTGGCATCGAAGTGACCTACGTGCCCTTCAAAGGCGGCGGCGACGTTGCAAAGAACCTTGTTGGCGGACACATCGACAGTTCCGTGAACAATCCGTCCGAAGCGCTCGGCTTTTACAATGCGGGCAAAGTACGCCCGATCGCAGCCTTCACGCCTGAGCGGATTTCGGTCTTCCCCGACACCCCGACGATGGGCGAACTCGGTCATGATCTGGTCTATTGGATGCAGCGTTCGTTCGTAGCCCCAAAGGGCATGGACCCGGCTGCCATCGCTTACTACACAACGATGTTTGAAAAGCTTTCCGCCTCGCAAGAGTGGCAGACATATACGCAGGAAAAGGCCCTGATGGCTGACTTCCTGACGGGCGATGACCTGCAGGCCTATTTCATCGAAGAACGCTCCAAGCACGCTGACCTTCTGAATTCGATGAGCGAAGGGTCGTAACCCTTTTTATCCTCCGAAAAACGAACCAAAAAGGGGGCGCGCAAGTGTCCCCTTTTCTAACCCTCCTAAAATTCAAAGAGATACCTCATGTTGATGGCTGACAGAGTGATCGCCGGGGCCATAATGGCTCTTTCCCTTTACTTCATGTGGCACGCATCAGAGCTGTCCATTGGCTGGAACGGAATGACCGGTGGCCCGGGCGGCGGCGCCTTCCCTTTCTGGCTGTCAGCGATCATGTTTGTCTGTGCGGGTGGCATTCTGATGCGCAGCCTGCGTGGCAGGACCAACTACTCCGGCAATTTCTTTGACCCCGAAACACTCTCCTGGGTCGTGAGCGTCGCGATCGCACTCGCCGTTACGATCGCCCTTATGCCGATAGCCGGTTCCTACATCGCGCTGCCGCTGTTCATGTTCTGGTATCTCAAGATCTTTGGCAAACACAGCTGGACGCTGACTGGTGCTTTGTGCATCTGCACGCCGATCTTTCTGTTCTTCTTTTTCGAGGTCACGCTGAAGATCCTGCTGCCCAAGGGTCTGACCGAACCTCTCTTTTTTCCGCTTTACGCGATGTTCTTCTAGGAAAGCAGACCCATGGAACTTCTTGGTCATCTTTCGGACGGCTTTGCCACGTCCCTGTCACCGCTCAATCTCTTCATCGTCATCATCGGTGTAACGGCGGGTCTGTTCATCGGGGCGATGCCCGGCCTCGGTTCAGTCAATGGCGTGGCCATCGTGCTGCCGATGACCTTTATCGTGCCGCCCTCCTCGGCGATTATCCTGCTCTGTGCGATCTATTACGGGGCCATGTACGGCGGCGCGATAAGTTCGATCCTGCTGGGCATCCCCGGCGCGTCCACCGCTGTGGCCACCACGTTCGACGGTCGGCCCATGGCGCAGCAGGGCCGTGCGGGTCTGGCGTTGATTGCGGCGGCTGTTGCCTCCTTTGTCGGTGGCACAATCTCGGTGGTCCTGTTCACACTGTTTGCCGCCCCACTAGCCGATGTCGCACTTGCCTTTGGCCCGGCCGAAGAATTCGCGCTGGTCCTGCTGGCCTTCACGACTTTCGTGGGGTTAGGCGGCGATGATATCCTCAAGACCATCATCATGATCTGTCTTGGTCTTGCGCTCTCAACCGTTGGGCTAGACCTGATTTCCGGTGATCCGCGCCTGATTTTCTTTGACCAACCCGGCTTTTATTCAGGCATCAGTTTTCTGGTGTTGGCCATTGGCATCTACGGCGTGGGAGAGATCCTGTATACTATAGAGACGTCAAAATCCGCTCCTTCCGTCACCCCCGCGCGTCTGACCTTTCGCGACCTCTGGTTTGGCATCAAAGAGGTGAGCAAACTGTGGAAGACCCTCTGTTTTGGCTCTTCCATGGGGTTTTTCGTAGGCATGCTCCCCGCAGCCGGGGCCACGCCTGCCGCGCTGATGTCCTATGGCTTGTCCAAGCTGATGTCCAAACAACCCGAGACCTTTGGCAAAGGCAACATCGAGGGCGTCGCCTCCCCCGAAACGGCCAATAACGCCGCCTCGACCGGCTCCCTGCTGCCGATGCTGACGCTGGGCATTCCCGGCTCCCCGACCACGGCCTTGTTGCTGGGCGGGATGGTGATGTGGGGTCTGGTGCCCGGTCCGATGCTGTTCATCGAACAACCCGATTTTGTCTGGGGACTGATTTCATCGCTCTATACGGCCAACCTTGCTGCGGTGCTGGTGAACCTCGCGTTGATCCCGGTGTTTGTCTGGGCACTGCGGATGCCTTTCACAGTGTTGTGCACGCTTGTTCTGGTGCTCTGCATTGTCGGGGGCTACGCGCCGAGCCAGAAAATGCATGACGTCTGGCTGATCATCGGGTTCGGCGTGGCGGGTTACCTTTTGCGCAAGGCGGACTACCCGATGGCGCCTCTGGTCTTGGCACTTGTGCTTGGCCCACTGATGGAAAAGAGCTTCCGTCAAACCCTCATCTCCGAACAAGGCAACATGATGGCCTTTATCGAGCGGCCTCTTTCTGGCACCTTTATCGCGATCAGTGTCGTCTTCTTCTTGCTGCCCTTGCTCAAGTACGTCAAAAAGTCGAACCGTTCGCAGAAGGCTTGATCAGAGCCGGAAGTCTAATAAACCAAGGATTATAGCGATGCATACAACAGTGTCTGGTTTCATTTCAGGTCATGCGGATACCGCGCCTGCCTTCGGCTCCCCCACAGCAGAGTGGCTGAGCTATGGAGGCTTGCGCAAGCTGAGCACGAGTGTGCGCGACGCGTTGCACGGTTTTGGCATTGGCCGGGGCGACCGCGTTGCCATCGTGCTGCCAAATGGCCCCGAAATGGCCGCCGCTTTCATCACTGTGGCGCAGGTGGCGGTTACGGCCCCTCTGAACCCCGCCTATCGCGAGGATGAATATGTCTTCTACCTTGAGGATTTGAAGGCCAAAGCACTGATGGTCATGGCAGGCGACGAAGGTCCTGCTGTTAAGGCGGCACGCCGGTTGGACATCGCCATTCTGCGCGTCAGCGTCCCTGACGGTGCTGCTGCCGGCACTTTTGAGTTGTCCTCCGACGCGACCGGTCAGGCCGATACAGCAGCACCCGGCCCGGATGATGTAGCGTTGATTTTACACACCTCCGGTACGACATCGCGGCCGAAAATTGTACCACTCTTGCAATCCAATGTTGCCGCCTCGGCAGAACATATTCGCGCATCACTTGATCTGACGCCAAATGATCGCTGCATGAACGTCATGCCGCTGTTTCACATTCACGGGCTGCTTGCCGCTGTTTCTGCCACGCTGGCGGCGGGCGCGTCGGTCTGGTGCACCCCCGGTTTTGACGCTCTCAAGTTTTTTGGCTGGATGCGCGATGCCAAACCGACCTGGTACACCGCCGTTCCCACGATGCATCAGGCAATCCTGACGCGCGCGGGGCGCAACGCAGAGATCATCGAAACTGTGCCCCTGCGGTTCCTGCGGTCGTCCTCCGCCTCACTGCCTGCGCAGGTCATGCACGCACTGACCGATACCTTTGGCGCGCCGGTGATCGAAGGCTACGGCATGACAGAGGCCGCGCATCAGATGGCATCAAACCCCCTGCCCCCGCGCGCACAAAAGCCGGGAGCCGTGGGGGTTGAGGCAGGCCCCAAGGTCCGTGTCGCCCATGAGATCGAGGATCGCTTGACCGAAGGGACCGGTGAAGTTGTGATTTCCGGCCCCAACGTCACGCCCGGATATGAGGGCAACCCCGAGGCCAACGCCAAGAGCTTTTTTGAGGCCGACGGCGACCGTTGGTTCCGCACCGGCGATCAGGGTGCTTTTGACGAGGATGGATACCTGCATCTGACCGGACGCCTCAAAGAGATCATCAACCGGGGCGGTGAAAAGATCAGCCCGCTCGAAGTGGACGGCGTTCTGCTGGATCATCCGGCAATTGCACAGGTGGTCACCTTTGCCTTGCCCCATCCGAAACTTGGCGAAGAGGTCGCAGCCGCCGTTGTGTTGAAAGAAGAAGCAACCGAGCGTGACATCCGCAACTTTGCCGCAGAGCGGATGGCCGATTTCAAAGTGCCGCGCAAAGTCATCATTCTGGATGAAATTCCCAAAGGGGCCACCGGCAAAATGCAACGGATCGGGATGGCGGAAAAGCTCGGTCTCGTCGAAAGTGCCTGATCGGTCACTTTGCAAGACGTGTTGGTCAGGTTTGCAAACCTGATTGACACAGACAAACCCTTGGCAGTGCGGTGGTATGATCTGAGCGCTGCAAGGGATCTGAAGGAAGAACACCATGAAGATTTGCATATTCGGAGCGGGCGCCATCGGCGGCTATATGGGCGTAAAACTCGCACAGGCTGGCGCGGACGTCAGCCTTGTCGCGCGGGGCCCGCACCTTGCAGCCATGCAGGACAAAGGCCTGACGCTGATCGAGGAAAGCGGCGAAAGCACCGTCAAGGTAACCGCCTCTGACAACCCGTCGAACCTTGGACCGCAGGATTACGTGATCGTCACCCTCAAGGCGCATTCTGTGCCCCCGGTGGTGGATAAAATGCAGCCGCTTATCGGTGAGAACACGACCATCGTCAGCGGCGTGAATGGCGTGCCGTGGTGGTATTTTCACAAGATCGACAGCCCGCTGGAAGGCACACGCCTCAGCAGCGTGGATCCGGGCAATGCGCAATGGGACGGGTTCGGTCCGGACCGCGTGCTCGGCTGCGTGGTCTATCCAGCCGCCGAGGTTTCTGAGCCCGGCACGATCAAGCACATCGAAGGCAATCGCTTTTCCCTCGGCGAACCGGACGGGTCAAAATCTGACCGCGCCATGGCCTTGTCAAAGGCGCTCGCATCCGCAGGGCTGAAAGCCCCCGTGCGCCCCCGACTGCGCGACGAAATCTGGGTCAAGCTATGGGGCAATCTGTCGTTCAACCCGATTTCGGCGCTCACCCATGCAACGTTGGACGTGTTGTGCACCGATCCCGGCACCCGTGCCGTTGCGCGCGGCATGATGGTCGAAGCGCAGGAAATCGCAGAGAAACTTGGCGTCAAATTCCCGATTGACGTGGATCGCCGCATCGACGGGGGGGCGGCCGTGGGCGCGCATCGCACATCCATGCTGCAAGACCTCGATGCCGGTCGCCCGATGGAAATCGATGCCTTGCTCGGCTCGGTGCACGAATTGGGCAAGGTGACGCAGACGCCTACGCCCACAATTGACACGGTGCTTGCGCTGACCAAATTGCGCGCGAAAACGGCCGGGCTTTACGCCTGAGGGAGGGTCGCTATGTCCATCAAGAATGTTCTTGTCGCCTATAACGGGCTGCCCGGTTCCGGTGCGGCCCTTCACGGCGCGGTCACGATGCAAAAGTTTTTCAATGCGCATTTGACCGGCCTTTTTGCGCACGGTGGCTCTCAACTCTCGAGCCAGATCAAACCCTGGATGCCCAAGCGGGTCAAAGAGGCGATCATGGAGGTCGAGAACCAGTCGAATGAAGAAATAGAGAATAGTTTCAGAGAGATATGCGCCGATGTTCCAGCAGATAAACTGCATTGGATTGACAGCGACGGGCCGGTTCAGCAGACGGTCGCAAGCTATGCCCGTCTGTTCGATATTACCGTGATCGGCATGCATGAGACGTCCGATAAGCCCGGCCAGTCGCATATCGAAATTTACCCCGACCGGGTCACATTCGACAGTGGGCGGCCGGTGATGATCTTTCCTGCCGGGTATCGCGGCTCGGTTTTCAACAACAAGGCTGTGGTCGCATGGGATGGCGGACGGGCGGCGGCGCGCGCATTGGCGGATGCCATGCAAATCCTTGAGACCGAAGTGTCGGTGGAAATCGTATCCGTGGGCCGCTCGCCGCTCGCAGGCAGCCTGCCCGGTCTGAACGTGGAAATGGTGCTGGATCGCCACGACGTGAATGTGTCCATCAAGCAGCTCGATCGCACCCGCAAAACCATCGCGGACACGCTGGTGGACTATTGTGACACGTCAGGGGCGGGATTGCTGATCATGGGGGCCTATGAACACTCGCCTCTACGCGAGGGCCTGATCGGCGGTGTGACGCATGACATCGCATTACACGCCAAGATTCCGGTTCTGATGAGCCACTGATTTATCGTAGATAGAAATGGCACCGGGCACGCATCACGCGCCCGGTGCCGTTGGTTTTAGGCCGACAGATCGAAGCGGTCCGCGTTCATCACCTTGGTCCAGGCTGCAACGAAATCACGCGCGAATTTTTCGGCGTTGTCATCCTGTGCATAGACCTCGGCGTAGGCGCGCAGAACCGAGTTAGAACCGAACACCAGATCTGCGCTTGTCGCTGTCCACTTCACCGCACCCGTGGCCCGGTCGCGGATTTCGTAGGTGTTCTCCCCGTCCACCGGATGCCAGCTATAGGCCATATCTGTCAGGTTGGTGAAAAAGTCAGGCGTCAGCTGCCCCTCACGGTCGGTAAAGACACCATGTTTCGCGTTGCCGTGATTGACGCCCAGCACACGCATGCCACCCACCAGGACGGTCATTTCCGCAGCTGTCAACCCCAGCAATTGCGCCTTGTCCAGCGTCATTTCCTCGGCACTGACTGCGTAGTCCACCTTTTGCCAATTGCGGAAACCATCGCACAGCGGCTCCAGCACATCAAAGGATGCAGCGTCGGTTTGATCTGCCGTTGCATCGCCGCGTCCTTGGGCAAAAGGTACGTCAACATCAAACCCTGCGGCTTTGATGGATTGCTCAAGCCCCACATTACCGGCAAGAACGATCACATCCGCAACAGAGGCACCGCTTTCCGCAGCGATCGGCTCAAGAATGCCGAGCACTTTCGCCAGACGCTCAGGCTCGTTGCCGGCCCAGTCCTTTTGCGGCGCAAGACGAATGCGTGCGCCATTGGCACCGCCCCGCTTGTCAGAACCGCGGAAGGTGCGCGCGCTGTCCCACGCGGTGGCTATCATATCAGCCGCAGACAGACCGGAGTCGGCAATGCGCGCCTTGACGGCAGCGACGTCATAGTCCGTGCTGCCTGCAGGGATGGGGTCTTGCCAGATCAGGTCTTCTGCAGGCACATCCGGCCCGATGTAGTTCGCCTTTGGTCCCATATCGCGGTGCGTCAGCTTGAACCATGCGCGTCCGAAGACGTCAGCGAAATACTCCGGATCGGCCATGAACTTCTGGCAGATTTCGTTGTAGATCGGGTCGACTTTCATCGCCATATCCGCATCGGTCATCATGGGCTGGTGACGTTTTGAAGGGTCGGTCGGATCGACCGGCATGTCTTCTTCCTTGATGTCGATCGGCTCCCACTGCCATGCACCGGCGGGGGATTTGGTCAACTGCCACTCATACCCGAAGAGCAGTTTGAAATAGCCCATGTCCCATTGCGTCGGGTGCGTGGTCCACGCCCCTTCGATACCGGAGGTGAAGGCGTTTGTCGCCTTGCCCGAATGCCCGGGGTTTGACCAGCCAAAGCCCTGCGCTTCAAGCCCGGCCGCTTCGGGCTCAACGCCGATGCCATCGACAGCACCGCGCCCGTGTGCCTTGCCCACGGTATGCCCGCCACATGTCAGGGCTGCGGTTTCCTCGTCATCCATCGCCATGCGCGCAAAGGTCTCACGCACATGCTGTGCGGTGCGTGCCGGATCAGGTTGTCCGTTCACGCCCTCAGGGTTCACATAAATCAGACCCATGTGAACCGCCGCCAGGGGGTTTTCCAGGGTGGACGCATCGTCCAGATCACCATAGCGGTTTTCGCTTGGCGCCAGCCATTCGTTTTCAGCACCCCAATAAACGTCCGTCTCCGGACCCCAGATGTCCGCGCGGCCAAAGCCAAAGCCAAAGGTCTTCAGGCCCATGGATTCATAGGCCATGTTACCGGACAGGATAATCAGATCGGCCCAGCTGAGAGCGTTGCCGTATTTCTTTTTGACGGGCCACAACAGGCGGCGCGCCTTGTCGAGGCTGGCGTTGTCAGGCCATGAATTCAGGGGCGCAAAGCGGATGTTGCCCGATCCCGCACCGCCACGGCCATCCTGCATGCGGTATGTGCCCGCCGAGTGCCATGCCAACCGGATCATCAAACCACCGTAGTGTCCCCAGTCTGCAGGCCACCAATCCTGATCCTGCGTCATCAGCGCTTTGACATCCGCCTTGACCGCTTCGAAATCAAGCGCCTTGACCGCCGCGCGATGGTCGTAGTCCGGGTCCATCGGGTTGGTGCGCGCACCATGCTGGTGCAGAATGTCGAGGTTCAGCGCATTGGGCCACCATTTGGTCACGGGCTTGTCCATCGCCGTGTTACCGCCATGCATCACAGGGCATCCGCCGGTTGGATCTACGTTATTTCCGTCCATCACAGTCTCTCCAAAGTTGGTTGGGGTTTCAGTTTGGAACGGTTCTAACAACTGCGCAGCAAAGACACTAATTGATTATTCTGACCATAGTGATAAGTTTTTCTTATGATTGGCCTCACCCTGAAACAGCTCAGATATTTCGACGCCCTCGCCCGCCACAAACATTTTGGGCGGGCGGCTGACTCCTGTGCCATCACACAGCCAGCCCTGTCCTTACAGATCAAGGAGCTCGAAGCATTGGTGGGCGCGCCGCTGGTTGAACGGGCGACGCGCGAAATTCGCCTGACGGCCTTGGGGTCGGATTTCATCACAAGGACCCGCAAAATTCTGCTGAGTATCGATGAGCTGGACGAACTCGCCCGCGCGGCCCAAGGCCCGCTTGCGGGTCGGCTCAGGCTCGGGGTCATTCCAACTGTCGCCCCCTATCTTTTACCTGCGATCATGACGTCATTTGCAGAGCGGTTTGCGGACCTTGATGTCGAATTACGCGAATCCGTGACGCAAGCCCTGATTCAGGACCTTTTGGAGGCCCGGTTGGATCTGGCAATTGTGGCGCTGCCGATTTCGGAACCGGCGCTGCAGGAATTTGCGCTCTTTGAAGAGGATTTCGTGCTGGTCCGCCCGCCGCAGGATGCAGGAAAACCCGTCCCAAGCCCGGAAATGCTGCAGGAGATGCGCCTATTGCTGCTTGAAGAGGGTCATTGTTTTCGCGATCAGGCCCTGTCCTTTTGCAAATCGGTCGACGCGCACCCCCGCCAGATGATGGAGGGCAGTTCGCTCTCGACACTTGTGCAGATGGTCGGGGCGGGCATCGGTGTCACCTTGATCCCCGAAATGGCTCTGTCGCTGGAAACGCGGTCTGCGGATGTGGCGGTTGCGCGCTTTCCCAAACCCGGCCCGTCGCGCACCATTGGCATGGTCTGGCGCAAAACCAACCCCCTGTCCGACCAGCTGATGCAGATTGGGGCCATCGTGCGCGGGGTTGGGCAGAAGGCGCGTGATACGCACCCCCTGCCCCCGGCCAGCGGCGCAAAACGAACGCCCTGATGCAACACAGCGGCAAGAGGTGGCACAGATTAATGAATAATGTCAGACCTCTAGGACGTCAAGCACACGTCAACGTATGTGCGTCGGCCAAATGGCACATCCGCAAGGCAATAGACAACAATACCCATGTTAGTTAACGTTTAAAACCAAACATCCGACCGCCAGAACAACATCACTGGCGCAGCGGACCAATGGGAGGGCACCTTATGTGCGACGTTTTTGCCGGACAGGATCCGGAACGATATAGCTGCACCACACGCCGGTTGCGGCTGAATGGGCAAAGCACCAGCATCAGGCTGGAGAATGCCTTCTGGGAAGTGATTGACGAAATCGCGCAGAGCGAGGGCACAACCGCCCCCTGTTTCATTTCAAAGCTACACACCGAAGTGCTGGAAAAACGCGGGGAACCAAAGAATTTCACCTCACTGCTGCGCTGCGCCTGCCTGAAGTTCACCGAGATGAACCCGGACCGCAAAAGCCTGACGCTGGCTGCTGAATAGCGGCTGCCAGACAGGCCAAAGAAAAAATACGGGGTAGTACGGGAATACTACCCAAGCTCTGCGGCCCTCCTGCACGATGTTTATAGTGAACAACGGGAGGGACCACTTTGGCCAAAGCCATTCATTCCATGATCCGGGTGCGTGACGAAGCTGCATCCGTTCGCTTTTACGATACCGCATTCGGGTTGAAAGTCGCAGACCGGCTGGATTTCACCAATTTCACACTGCTTTACCTCAGCAATCCGGAAACCAGTTTCGAACTTGAACTGACCGTCAACAAAGACCGCACAGAACCTTACGACCTTGGCGATGGCTATGGCCATTTGGCGGTGTCGGTCACGGATATCGAAAGCGAACACGCCCGATTTGAGGCGGCAGGCCTGTCACCGCGAAAGATCGTGGAATTTGCGCCCGATGGGGAAGTCATCGCGCGCTTTTTCTTTGTGGCCGATCCGGATGGCTACGAGATCGAAGTGCTTGAGCGCGGTGGGCGCTATCTGTAATTCAAAGGGAGGATAACATGACAACCACAACCGGCCCGAAAGGGCTTACCCGACGCCAGCTATTGTCGCGTGCGACATCTGCGGGTGCTTCATTTGTTGTCGGCGCGGGGTTTCTTGCCGCACCCGATGGGGCATGGGCGATGGAAACGACCGAGCTGCAACCGGAAACTTTTGCGACACTGGTGCAAATGGCGCGCGATATCTATCCGCATGACAAGGTGGGAGATGCCTTTTACGTGGTGGCCGTGAAAGGCTATGACACCGCCGAGGCCGCACAGGCGGTTGAAGACGGCATTGCCGCGCTGAATGCGGCGGCGGCAGGCAAAGGGCATGCCAGTTACCTCGACATTGGCTGGGAACGCGACCGGGTCGATATCCTGCGCGGCATGGAGGACAGCGCGTTCTTTCAGCAGGTCCGCGGCGGCCTTGTGACCGGGCTTTATAATCAGAAAGCGGTCTGGCCGATCTTTGGCTACGAGGGCTCTTCTTATGAATTCGGCGGCTATATCGACCGCGGATTCAATGACATCAACTGGCTATAAAGGAGATTAGGCACCATGACGGCACCTTTTGATCTCACCGACGACAGCGTTATTGTCGTCATCGGAACAGGCGCGGGCGGCGGCGTTCTGGCAAATGAACTGGCGCAAAAAGGCATCAGCGTTGTCGCGCTGGAAGCTGGCGGGCGCTACCTGCCCGAGGACTATGTCAACGACGAATGGGAAAGCTTTGGGCAACTGGCCTGGCTGGACCCGCGCACGACATCGGGCGACTGGCGCGTGGCCAAGGATTTTTCCGGCCTGCCTGCATGGATCGTCAAAGCGGTGGGCGGCGCGACGACCCATTGGGCGGGGGCAAGCCTGCGCTTTCAGGAACACGAATGGAAGGCTGCGACCACCTATGGCAACGTGCAGGGCGCAAGCCTGCTGGATTGGCCGATTGATGCGGCGGAAATGGCGCCATGGTATGCGCTGGCCGAGGAAAAGCTGGGCGTGACACGCACCGGCGACCGACCGGGCCTGCCGGGCAACAACAACTACCTTGTGTTCGAAAAGGGCGCCAAGGCGCTGGGATACACCGAAGTGAGTACAGGGCGCATGGCGATCCAGTCGACAGATGGTGGCGAACGCAGCGCGTGTCAGCAAACCGGGTTTTGCTTTCAAGGCTGCAAATGGGGGGCCAAATGGTCAACGGCCTATACCGATATCCCGCAAGGTGAAGCGACCGGCAACCTCGAAGTCCGCGAACGGGCCCATGTGGCGCGCATCCTGCACGATGACGCAGGCAAAGTCTCGGGCGTTGAATACTTCGACGCGGACGGCAACCTGCAAATGCAAAAGGCGCGCGCCGTCTGTGTTGCAGGCAACTCGTTCGAAAGCCCGCGCATGTTGTTGAACTCGGCGACGTCGATGTTCCCGGATGGGCTGGCCAATTCCTCCGGTCAGGTGGGGCGCAATTACATGCGTCACATGACAGGGTCGGTCTATGCAACCTTTGATCAGCCGGTCAAGATGTGGCGCGGCACGACCATGGCAGGCATTATTCAGGACGAAGCCCGCCATGACCCCAGCCGCGGTTTCGTCGGCGGCTACGAGCTTGAGACGCTCGCGCTCGGCCTGCCGTTCATGGCCGCCTTCCTTGATCCCGGCGCATGGGGCCGCGAGTTTACCTCCGCGCTTGATGCCTATGAGAATATGGCAGGCATGTGGATTGTCGGCGAAGACATGCCGCAGGAAACCAACCGCGTGACACTGAACCACGACGTCACGGATCAATACGGGCTGCCGGTAGCGAATGTGCACTTTGATGACCACCCCAATGACATCGCGATGCGCAATCACGCCTATCAGCAGGGTCAGGCCGTCTATGATGCGGTCGGGGCCACGCGCACCTTCCCGACGCCGCCATATCCGTCAACGCATAACCTTGGCACCAACCGGATGTCGGAAAATGCCCGCGACGGGGTGGTGAACAAATGGGGTCAGACCCATGACATCCCGAACCTGTTCATCTCTGATGGCTCGCAGTTCACGACGGGGGCGGCCGAAAACCCCACGCTGACCATCGTGGCACTGGCCATCCGGCAGGCCGATCACATGGCGCGCGAGATGTCCGCCGGAAACCTGTAACACCACATCGCCGCATCTAATGGGTGCGGCGATACACCCGCTGATCTGATCCCCCGTTATCCAGCGTTTTTGATCTGGCCAAGCCTCTAGATATGCGGCTTACTGCGCGTTGAAACGTCGCCATGATGTGACGCAACAGGACAGGTGGAGCGTGCAGCCGATGTCAAAAGATCCGTTGATGCAACCCTTTCAACTCAAACATCTGACGTTGAAGAACCGCATCATGACCACCAGCCATGAACCTGCCTATCCCGAAGACGGCATGCCCAAGGAACGCTACCGCGCCTATCACGAAGAGCGCGCCAAGGCCGGGCTTGCCCTTGCGATGACTGCAGGTTCGGCGGCGGTGTCCAAAGATAGCCCGCCGGTGTTCAACAACGTTCTGGCCTATAAGGATGAGGTGGTGCCATGGATCACCGATCTGACCGATGCCTGCCATGCGCATGGCTGTGCTGTGATGATCCAGCTAACCCATCTTGGACGGCGCACGACGTGGAACAAAGGCGACTGGTTGCCCTCCCTTTCATCCTCGCGCCACCGCGAACCTGCGCATCGTGCCTTTCCCAAACTGATCGAAGACTGGGATATTGACCGGGTGATCACCGATTTCGCCGACGCAGCCGAGCGGATGCAGGCCGGTGGCATGGATGGGATCGAATTGCAGGTCTATGGCCATCTGATGGACCAGTTTTGGTCACCGCTCACGAACGATCTGTCCGGTCCCTACGGTGCCGACACGTTGGAAAACCGGATGCGGTTTCCGCTGGATGTCTTGGGGGCCATTCGAAAACGCGTGGGTGAAGATTTCATCATTGGCTTTCGTTTTACCGCCGATGAGGTGCAAAAAGATGGAATTACCCCCGAAGAGGGCCTGCGCATTTCAAAAATCCTCGCCGATGATGGGCGTCTCGATTTCCTGAATGTGATCCGGGGGCGCATACACACGGACCCTGCGATGGTCGACGTGATCCCGGTGCAGGGCATGAGCAATGCGCCACATCTTGATTTCGCCGGGGCGGTCAAAAAGGCGACCGGCCTGCCCACATTCCACGCCGCCAAAATCCCCGATGTGGCGACTGCGCGACATGCGGTGGCAAACGGGCTGCTGGATATGGTCGGGATGACGCGGGCGCATATGGCTGACCCGCATATTGTGCAGAAAATCCGCGAGGGGCGCGAGGACGACATACGCCCTTGCGTCGGGGCCACCTTTTGTCTGGATCGGATTTATCAGGGCGGCGAGGCGCTGTGCATTCACAACGCAGCCACCGGGCGCGAACTGTCCATGCCACACGTCATAGCCCCGGCCCCTGCCCCACGCCATATTGTGATTGTCGGCGCAGGTCCGGCGGGGCTTGAGGCCGCGCGCGTCGCCGCCGAGCGCGGGCACGTTGTCACGGTCTTTGAGGCGCAAGCCGATCCCGGTGGGCAAATCCGGCTGACCATCCAGAACCCGCGCCGCCGCGATATGATTTCAATCATCGACTGGCGCATGGCCCAATGTGCCGCGCGCGATGTGCGTTTTCATTTCAACACATGGGCCGAACCTCAAACCATCACCGACCTGAATCCGGATGTGGTGATCGTGGCGACGGGCGGCCTGCCAAACACCGAACTTTTCGAGGCTGGCCGCGACACACCCCATGTGATCAGCAGTTGGGAGATGATCGCAGGCGATGTGAAACCGGCCGATCACGTTTTGATCTATGATGAAAGCGGCGACCATCCGGGGCTGCAAGCCGCCGAAACAGCCGCCTTAGCGGGCGCAAAAGTCGAGGTGATGACGCCTGATCGCGTGTTTGCACCCGACATCATGGCGATGAACCTCACGCCTTATATGCGCGCGCTGCAGGACAAGGACGTCACCTTTACCGTGACGCGCCGCCTGCTGGATGTGGCGCGCAATGGCAACAAGTTACGTGCCACAATCGGGACGGATTACAGCGATCACAGCTATCAGACCGATTATGACCAGATCGTTGTGAACTACGGGACCTTCCCGCTGGATGAGCTTTACCACGCGCTGAAACCAAACAGCAGCAACCTTGGCGCGGTGGATTATGACGCGCTGATCGCGGGCAATGTGCAGAATGTGAACACCAACCCCGATGGCGCGTTTCAGCTTTTCCGGATCGGGGATGCGGTTTCGGCCCGCAACACACATGCGGCGATTTACGACGCCCTGAGGCTGGTCAAGGACTTGTGAGCACGCATCCGGCGACCCCGACGCACACTCAGTCGCGCTTTGAGGACGCATAGGCTTGCGACGCTGCATAGTAATCGTCAAACCCGATCCGGCTGCGCAGCTCGCCAAAGTCCATCAATCCGGGCCGCTGATCCGCGCGCATTGCGCGCAACGATGTGACCATCGCCTGCATCGCCGCCGCCATCAGCGACAGCGGATAGGCCGCGATGGAATAGCCGATGTCATGCAGGGCCGCATTTGGCAAATCCGGTGTTTCCCCACCTTCGACGATATTCGCCATCTTGGGACCGGGCAGGTTTGAGCAGATATCCTGCATCTCTGTGGTGGATTTAGGGGCCTCCACGAACAGGATATCCGCGCCGAGTTCGGCAAAGACCGCCGCCCGTTCGATCGCCTCGGACAGCCCGTGTTCATGACGCGCATCCGTGCGCGCAAGGATCAGTATGTCGCCGCCGTCTTCGCGCAGGGCATCGCGCGCATCCACCGCCGCCTTGATCCTGTCATATGCCTCTTGTCGTGGCACAACCGCCTTACCCGGCGTGTGCCCGCATCTTTTCGGGGCAAGCTGGTCTTCGATCATCACCGACGCGCAACCGGCTTGTGCAAACCCCGTCACCGTGCGGCGCACGTTCATCGCATTGCCATAGCCCGTATCGCCATCCCCGATCAGCGGAATGTCGATGGCAGTGGCGATATTGCGGGCCTGATCCACGACTTCGCCATAGCTCATCAAGCCCAGATCCGGCGCGCCGATCCGGCTGGCGGAGGCGGCAAAGCCGGACATGAAGGTCAGATCATACCCCTCTTGCGCGATCAGCTTGGCCGAGAGCGCGTCAAAACAACACGGCATCACATGGCATTTATCCTGCGCCAGCAAGGTACGGAGCGTTTTCGCAGCATTCATGACTTCACCATTTGAAAGGGATATAAAGCGCCAGATCCGGCACCACATAAAGGATGCCAACCGTGAACAACATCAGCATCAGGAACGGCCAGACCCCGCGTGCAACATCCGCCAAGGTGGCGCGCGCAACCGATTGTATGACATAGAGGTTTAGGCCCACCGGCGGCGTGATCAGGGCGCATTCCACCATGATCACCATGTAGATGCCGAACCAGATCGGATCGAATCCCAGACCCATCGCCGCGGGCAGCAGCACCGGCGTCATGATCAGGATCATCGACAGGGCCTCAAACACCAGCCCCATCAACAACAGCACGACCGAGACGACCAGAATGAACATGATCGGCCCGTCTATGGTCTGGGCAAGGAATGCCGAAATATCCTGCGGGATGCGATACAGGGCGATGGCCTTGCCAAAGATTTTCGCCCCCGCCACGATCAACAGGATCGCCGCCGTGGTGATCGCGGATTCGCGCACCGCTTCCCAGAATTTGGCCAGCGTCATGGTGCGCAACCAGAATACGGTGATCAACAGGGCCGCAGCAAAGCCAATCGCAGCCGCTTCTGTGGGGGTGAACGCCCCGGAATAGAGACCCACGATGACAAGAGCCGCAAGCGCCACAGACGGCAGGGCGCGCTTTGAGGCTGTCGCGCGTTCGCGCATCGACGCCTTGGGCACCGGCGTGTACCCGCCCCACAGGCGCGCATGCAACATGGCAAAAAGGACAAAGAGTGTGACCAGCACGGCCCCCGGTCCTATGCCCGCCAGAAACAGCGCAATCACCGATTGCTCGGTCACAAACCCATAGACGATCATCGGAATGGAGGGCGGTATGAGAATGCCCAGCGTGCCGCCCGCCGCCAGCAAACCGTAGACAAAGCGTTTTTCATATCCGCGGTTTATCATTTCCGGAATGGCCACCGTGCCAATCGTGGCAGCCGTCGCAACTGAAGAACCGGAAATGGCGGCAAAGAGCGCGCAGCTTAGGATCGTGGCGACCGCAAGGCCACCGGGCCAGTGCCCGACCCAGGCCTGCACGGCGGCGAAAAGATCCCGCCCGACGCCGCCCTTGAGCAGCAGGTTCGACATCAGCAGAAACAGCGGCACCGCCAGAAGGATGAAGCCATCCAAGGTCGAGAGCAGCGATTGCGGCGCCATGAGCGGTGAAAAGCCGCCCAGCAGCAACATGCCAAGCCCCATGCCACCCAGCGCAAAGGCCACCGGCACCCCGACCAGCAAGAGCCCGAAAAGGCACCCCAGAATAAGCAGGATCGTCATTCGTGCGTCGCTCCAAGGCTTGTGGTGCCAGCACCGGGCAGACGGATCAACTCAACAAGGCCTTGCAAGGCGAGCATGCCGAACCCGACGGGTACGGACAGCTCGGCAATCCAGACCGGCAAGTTCAGCAGCGACCCTGTCGTGCGCCCACGTGAAAAGCTCTCGTAGAAGATATGCCAGCCGTAAATCGCGACGATCGAGGAAAACACAATAACCGCCACCAGCGCGAAAGCGGCGCAGAGCTTCTGCGCGCCCTCGGGCAAGAGGTTGGTGACAGCGTTCACCGTGATATGGCGACGCAAAACCAACAGATGCGGCAGCGCCAGAAAACACCCCCAGATCAGGCAAAGCTGACTGAGTTCAGCGGCCCAGATCGTCGGTTTGACAAAGAAGTATCTGGCGATCACCTCATAGGTGAGCATGGCACCCGTGGCAGCCATCAAAATGGCCCCAATGGCACAAAACGCCCATGATATTTTATTTATGACTGACATTTTTTTGCAGAGACGGATGGCCGGTAAGCCATCCGCTTTTCCCTTATATTACAGAGACGTCAGGAGCCACCTGCACCTAAAGCATCAAGGATCTTCTGACCTGCTTCACCCGTTGCCTCAAGGTAGGAATCATAAACAGGCTGTGCGACCTCCTGCCATGCGGCCAGTTCAGCATCTGACAGGTCCACAATGGTCATCCCGTTCTCCTCAGCGGCTTTATAGGCTGCCGCTTCGATGCCGCTCATGCGGTCGCGTACATCGTCTTGCGCCACTTGTGCCGCTGCCTTGATATGGCCCTGCAACTCGGGTGACAGACCGTCCCACCAGTCGTTGTTCACGACAACCACAAATTCGATGTTTGCGTGGTTGGTTTTGGTAATTGTATCCATCACCTCCCAAAGCTTGCGGGATTTGACACCGGATATGCCGGTCATACCAACATCAACCGTCCCACGCTGGTAGGCCAGATATTGCTCCGAGCCGGAAATCAATGTGGGCGCCCCGCCCGCTGCGGTAACAAAGTCACCAAGCGTTTTGCCAAACACCCGCGCTTTTTTGCCCTTCATGTCTTCGGGAGTGCGGATCGGGCCACCTTGTGACAGCAAGATCGCACCACCATAGGCCTGCCAATAGAGAACCTGACCGCCGGTTTTGGCGATTTCCTCTTCAAGCACAGCCCGCACGGGCGACCCTTCGGCCACGGCGGCACGCACCTTGTCCTCAGTGTTGAAGAGGAACGGCATGTAGAACACGTCAACAACAGGCGCATCACCCACATAGCGCGTCAGGGACGCAACCCCGGCTTCAATAGCACCCGAACCGACAGCGGCTGGAACTTCCTTGTCTTTGTAGAGTGTCGCGCTGTCGTAGATTTCCACGTCAATCGCGCCGCCGGTTCTTTCCTCAACCTCTTTTTCGAACAGAACGAGGTTCTCACCCAGGTGGCTGGTCAGTGGCAGCTGCAGCGAGATGCGCATTTTCTCCTGCGCAATGGCCGCACCGCTCACGGCGCTCAACGCAACAGCGCCCAATATTGCATTTCTGAACATTTGTTTCCTCCCTTGAAATCTTCTTTTTGGAGTTGCGACGTTAACGGCGCTTCCGGAACTTGCAACCGTTTATTCGGCCGAACCTCTGCACGGCAGCGCAAAGGGTTATCGCAGCACTGCTTTCAGAAAGGCTTGGGTCCGTGGTTTTTGCGGTGCCGTGAATATCTGCTCCGGTTTCCCCTGCTCAAGGATACGTCCGCCATCCATAAAGCAGATGCGATCCGCCACCTCGCGGGCAAAGCCCATTTCATGGGTCGCAAGCAACATCGTCATACCCTCGGCGCGCAGATGGCGCAAAACGCTGAGCACCTCGCCCACGAGTTCAGGATCAAGGGCCGCCGTAATTTCATCAAACAGCATGATTTCGGGTTCCATGGCCAGCGCACGGATCACGGCGACACGCTGCTGCTGCCCCCCTGACAGCTGATCGGGATACTTATGCAAATGCTGAGCGAGGCCAAAGCGGTTAAACAACGCCTCGGCCTTGTCGGTTCGGGCATCCGCCGATTGTTTAAGCACCCGGCGCGGCGCCAGTTGCACATTCTCAAGCGCGCTCATATGCGGGAACAGGTTGTATGATTGAAAGACGATGCCAATGCGCCGCCGGATCGGGGCCAGAGCAATCCCCGGTTCCGAGATATCCACACCGTCAAGCCAGATTGACCCTTCATCAATCGCTTCAAGCTGGTTGATGCAGCGCAGGAGCGTCGATTTTCCCGACCCCGACGCGCCAATCAGGCAGATCATTTCGCCCGCATGCACATCCAGATCAATACCGGACAGAACCTGATTGTCCGCAAAGGATTTCTGCACGCCGCGCAGCGACAGTTTAGCTTCGGGCATTGCGGTCTCGGTTCAACAGATAGTCGGCGTAGCGCGTGGCGGGCACGGTCACCATCAAAAAGATCACTGCAGCCACCAGATAAGGCGTGAAATTGGCCAGCAGGCTTTTGTAGATGCCCGCCTGACGCAATATTTCGACCGGGCCGATAAAGCTGAGCAGTGCCACATCCTTCTGAAGGGCCACGAGCATGTTCATGTTGGCAGGCACCACGCGGCGGATGGCCTGCGGCAGCACGACATAGCGCATGGTGTCCCGCTCCGACAGGCCCAGACAGATGGCGGCGTTGCGCTGACTGGCATGCACGCTCTCGATGCCTGAGCGCAGCACCTCGGCCACATAGGCCGAGTAGGTCAGCACCAGCGCCACCGTTCCCCAGATGTAGGGTGAATTCCAAGGGCGCGGCAGACCAAGCCCCGGAATACCAAACCCGATCAGATAGATGGTCAGGATCACCGGCACGCCGCGAAACACATCCACATAGACGGCCCCGAATATCCGCAGCGGGAAAAGGGCCGGCGCGCGTGCGCCGCGGGCCAGCGCAATGGCAAGCCCCAGTCCGAGGATCAGCGGCACCGACCATGCGAAAATCATCACGTCAATCATGAAGGCCTGCAAAAGGGTCGGAAAGGTATCGACAAAAACCGACGCATCAAAAAAGCTGGCCTTGACGGCTTGCCAGCCCGGCGCAAGCGGCACAAGCAGGATCATTGCAACCAGCACAAGCGCCGTACTCACGCCCGCAATGCTCAGCGACCGACGCCGCTGGTGGGCCTCGTATGCCTGTCTGCGGTTCACCACCGGCTCACTGGATCAGTGGCACACCGGCTGCTTCCTGCAACCATTGCGCCTCGATAGCGGAAAGGCTGCCATCGGCTTTCATCTCCGTAAGTGCCGCATCAACACATTCCTTCAGCGGGTTGCCTTCGGTCATAAGTGCGCCGAAATGATCAGGGTTCTTGGTTTCATCGGCGGTAAACTGGCCAAGCACCTGCCCACCCTCCAACACAACCGCCCCCAGATAAAGCGCGGTGGGCAGATCAAAGAGTGCTGCATCTATCTGACCCGCTTTCATGGCCTCAACCACATTGACATTGTCGTCATAAATCAGCGTAGGGCTTTCAGGCGCGATCTTTTCCATGACCACCGGCAGCGCGGTCGTGGTCGCGACGACACCCCATTTCAACCGTTTCAATGTTGCCATATCAGCGGTCAGCCCGTCCGCGCCACGCACCAGCACTGCCATCGGTGCGGTGTAGTAAGGCAGTGAAAAATCCACGACTTTATCGCGCTGTTCCGTGATGGAAAACTGCTGCATGTTCAGATCGAAGTCTTTTGCCCCCGGCTGGATCGCCTGATCAAAGGACGTGCGGGTCCAGATCACGTCGCCCTGCATGAACCCCATCTTGCCCGCCAGCGCATAGGCCACTGCCGCCTCGAACCCCTGCCCGCTTTCCGGTGCATCATCCAGCACCCAAGGGTAATAGGCCGGGTTGCCGGTGGCGATGGTCAGCTTGCCCGCGCTGATGGTCTTGCCCTCGTGGCAGCTTTGCGCCTGCGCGCCGCCCACGGCAATCATTGACGCAATGATGGAAATGGCCAGGACCTTATGCATTTCGACTTCTCCCCACTTGGTTTTGATGCTTGGTACTTTTATTGCGGCCCTCATGGTGTCGCGCAAGGGGCAAGACATGACGGAGGGGCCGACATCGGAATTATCCCGCCCGGTGCTGCGAATTCGATCCGGTGGTGGTTGACGCTGCTCAGCGGGAATGCACTAACTGCGCCAACACCAGCACGGGGAATTTCAGCATGTCTGAAGAAAACGAACGTCACAACGCCAAGATGCGCAAGATCAAAGCGGCACGCGACAAGATGATGGAGCAAAAGACCGAACAAAAGGGTCTCATCATGGTGCATACCGGGAAGGGCAAAGGGAAATCATCGTCTGGTTTCGGGATGATCATGCGCTGTATTTCGCACAAGATTCCATGCGCCGTGGTCCAGTTCATCAAGGGCAACTGGGACACGGGCGAGAAGTCGTTCCTGCGTGACAATTATGCGGATGAATGCCGGTTTTTCGTTTCCGGCGAAGGCTTTACATGGGAAACGCAGGACCGGGCGCGCGATATTGCTGCGGCGGAAAATGGCTGGCGGATCGCGAAAGAACAAATCCTCGATCCCGACATTCAATTCGTGCTGCTGGATGAGATAAACATCGCGCTGCGCTATGACTATCTGAACATCGACGAGGTGGTCGATTTCCTGCTGACGCAAAAGCCACACATGACCCACGTCTGCCTGACCGGGCGCAATGCCAAGCCTGAACTGATTGAGGCCGCAGATCTCGTGACCGAGATGACTTTGGTGAAACATCCTTTCAAAGATGGTGTCGTTGCCCAAAAAGGCATCGAGTTCTAGGGTAACGCGCATGGGTCGCGCGATCATGCTGCAGGGCACAGGCTCTGATGTAGGCAAGTCGCTTTTGGTGGCAGGGCTTTGCCGCGCTGCCAAGCGTCGCGGAATATCTGTCGCGCCGTTCAAGCCGCAAAACATGTCAAACAACGCAGCAGCCACGACGGACGGGGGCGAGATCGGCCGCGCGCAGGCTTTGCAGGCTTTTGCCTGCGGGCTTGACCCGACGGTGGACATGAACCCGATCCTGCTCAAGCCTGAAACCGAAACCGGCTCGCAGGTGATTGTTCAGGGCCAGCGCATGACCTCCGTTGCGGCGGGCGATTATGCAAAGCTGAAACCGAAATTGCTCGGCCCTGTGCTCGACAGCTTCAACCGGCTCAAGGCGCAATATGATCTGATCATCGTCGAAGGCGCGGGCAGCCCGGCAGAGGTGAATCTGCGCAGCAATGATATCGCCAATATGGGCTTTTCTGAGGCGGCGCAGGTTCCCGTGCTGCTTTGTGGAGACATCAACCGAGGCGGTGTGATCGCGCAGGTGGTAGGTACGCAAGCAGTGATATCGCGCGCTGACGCAGGAATGATAAAAGGGTTTTTTATCAACAAGTTTCGCGGCGATCCGAAACTTTTTGATGAAGGCTATGAGATCATAAAAAACCATACTGGCTGGCCCGGCTTTGGCGTGCTGCCGTGGTTTGCTGATGCCTGGAAGCTCCCGGCTGAAGACGCCTATGATATCAAAACGCCAACTCGCAAAGACGGCCTACACATCGTGTGTCTGCACCTGTCTCGCATCGCAAATTTCGATGACTTGGACCCGCTGAGCCATGAACCGGACGTACAGATGACCATGCTGCGCGCCGGTGAGGTTTTGCCTGCGGATGCGGATATCGTGATCTTGCCGGGCAGCAAATCAACGCGGGGTGATCTGGCCTTCCTGCGTGCGCAAGGATGGGACATTGATCTGGCCGCGCATCTGCGCCGTGGCGGCCATGTGCTGGGCTTGTGCGGCGGGTATCAGATGCTGGGGCAGTCCATTGTCGACCCTGATGGCATAGAAGGCCCCCCCGGCACGACGGAGGGTTTGGGGTTTCTGGACATCACCACGGTCATGACGCCGCAAAAACGGGTCGCCCGGATCACAGCGAAACACGCGCAGAGCGGCGCGATGTTCCCCGCCTATGAAATTCACGTTGGCCGCACAGAAGGGCCCGACTGCGCCCGCCCCTTTGCTTATGTTGACGGGAAACCCGATGGTGCGATCAGTCAGAACGCGCGGGTCATGGGCACCTATCTGCACGGTATGTTCACGGATGATGCGTTCAGGGCGCAATGGCTTGCACAGTTCGATGTCACGCAGAACGCATCCTACACGGCGACGGTTGAAACCACCCTTGATGCTCTGGCGACGCATCTTGAAGCTCATGCGGATGTTGACGGTATACTGGCGCTGGCGCGTTAGACAGGGCCATTCAAGACCAGCACGGCATCACTGAAAACACAACCGCCCCGATTGACTCCGCGCGCGTCAGGCCACAGACCTTGGTACAATGACCAACACGCAGGACAGACCACCGCATGGAACTCAGCGCTCATCACCCCTATCCCTCGCGACGCTCTGCTGTTGCGGCAGATAACATCGTGTCATCCTCGCATCCGCTGGCCACGCAAGCCGGGGTGTCCATGATGGCGCAGGGCGGAAATGCGGTGGATGCCGCCCTTGCCACGGCGATCACGCTGACCGTCGTTGAGCCGACAGGCAATGGCATCGGCTCAGATGCCTTTGCCATTTTGTGGGACGGGCAGGACTTGCATGGGTTGAACGCATCCGGCCGTGCGCCGGCCGATTATACACCTGAGCGGTTTGCCGGGCTTGATCAGATACCGATGCACGGCTGGGGCTCTGTCACTGTACCGGGGGCGGTGTCGGCCTGGGTGGCGCTGTCGGACCGCTTTGGCAAATTGCCCTTTGCGGCCTTGTTTGAACCAGCGATCCACTATGCGGAACACGGATTTCCTGTCTCGCCCGTCATTGCAAAATTATGGCAGCGCGCGGCAGAGCAACTGGCCGCTCAGCCCGGCTTTGCGGATGCTTTCCTTCCCGGTGGTCGCGCCCAGCGCGCAGGCGAATATTTCCAAAGTGCCGGTCACGCCCGTTCATTGCGACTGATCGCCGAAACCAAAGGGAAAGCGTTCTATGAAGGTGTGCTGGCCGAGGAAATCGCAGCGCATGCGCAGGCTCATGGCGGCGCGCTGACGGCGGCGGATCTGGCGGCGCACAAGGCGGATTGGTGCGGTACGATCGCGCGCGATTTTGACGCGGTAACGCTGCATGAAATCCCGCCAAACGGTCAGGGCATCGCGGCGCTTATGGGCTTGGGTATCCTGTCCCAGACCAACATCCGCGACCTTGACCCTGACAGCGCGCAAGCTTTCCATTTACAGGTTGAGGCCATGAAACTTGCCCTGCGCGACGCCGAAGGCTTCGTGGCGGATGCGGATCACATGACATCCGTCACCGCACAGGACTTGCTGGACGATGCGTATCTCGCAACGCGGGCGGCGGAAATCAATGTGAACACCGCAAGCGACTTTAAATCAGGCGCGCCGAAACGCGGCGGCACCGTGTATCTGAGCGCAGCAGATGCAAGTGGGATGATGGTTTCATTCATTCAATCTAATTATATGGGTTTTGGGTCCGGCGTGGTTGTGCCGAATACCGGAATATCAATGCAAAACAGGGGTTTCGGGTTTTCTCTTGACCCATCACATCAAAATCACATCGCCCCCGGCAAACGCCCGTTTCATACGATTATCCCCGGCTTCCTCATGCGCGACGGCGCGCCCCTGATGAGCTTTGGGGTCATGGGGGGCCCCATGCAGGCGCAAGGGCATGTTCAGATGGTGTTGCGTACGCAACTCTGGGGTCAGGACCCACAGATGGCGGTGGATGCCCCCCGCTGGCGCGTGACGCAAGGTCTCGGCGTCGCATGCGAAACGACCATGGCCCCCGATACGATTTCGACCCTGCGCGCGATGGGGCATGACATCACGCTGGAAACCCCGGACAATGCCTTTGGTTTTGGCGGCGCGCAGCTCATTCACCGCCAGCCGGGGCGCGGGTATGTCGCCGGCTCCGACCCACGCAAAGACGGCTGCGCCATTGGCTTTTAATCCCGCAGCGTCAGGTAAATTTTCGGAACAGCTTGGTGCTGTCAAAGATGTCTTCCAACTCCTGCATGCGCTCTTTGGTCTCGTCCCAATGCAGCCCCTGCACGGCGGCAATCATCGTTTCGACCAACAGCAATGTTGTGGCGGCTGAATCCCACGCCGAGGGCACAACGATACGACTGCTGAGCGTGATATCGGCCAGCGGATGCACCGGCGATCGCCACTGATCGGTAAAGAGCACGATCCGCGCGCCGCGCGCATGGGCGAGTTCCGCCAGCTTCAGCGTGTTGTTTTCATAGCGCCGCACGTCAAAAATCACAAAGACATCCCCCTTGCCCGCATTCAACAAATAGTGCGGCCAGCTGTTTGATGTGGACTGCACATGCGTCAGGTTCGGGCGGATCACCTGCATGTGCAGAAAAAGATATTCCGCCATGGTATGCGTGATCCGCCCCCCCACGATATAGAGATGCCGCGCGGGATCGGCGACCAGCGCACAGGCCTCATCAAAGCCTGCCGGATCAATATGGCCCAGCGTGTGGCGGATGTTGTCGATCACCGCATCGGTAAAACGGTTGAGGATATGACCCGAGGGCGCAGCCTCCGCCCATGTTTCATGCTTGGCGATGGGGCTTTTGACCTTGGCGCGCAATTCCTCGCGCAGTTCGGCCTGAAAGTCGGGGTAGCCTTTGTACCCCAGCTTTTGCACCATCCGCGCCACCGTCGGCACCGACACATTGGCATCCTTGGCCAGCGCGGTCAAAGGACCAAGACCAGAGGCCGGGTAATTTTCGAGAATTGAGAGGGCCAACTGCCGCTCGGCACGCGTGAGGTCTTCCAGCTTTTGCTGGATACGATCCGATATGGTCTGCTCGGCTTCTGCCATACGCCCCTCCAAATTGTTCACAAAATTACCAGCAGCGGCACGACTGTGATATTTTTTTCACAATTTTGTTGACATATCTTCGCTGTGGCAAGCACTTTATCGAACAGGGGTGTAGATGAATCAGACGCAACAGATGAACAATGACGCGGTGGTCGAGGTGCTGAATGCCTCGGGCGCTTCGGATATTGTGTTGGTTTGCGAACACGCCAGTGCGTTCATTCCAACTGCGCTCAATGATCTTGGCCTGTCCGCCGAGGCGCGGCACAGCCATGCGGCCTGGGACCCCGGTGCCAAGGCCGTGGCCTGTGAAATGGCCCGGCAATTAGACGCACCATTGGTGGCGTCAAAGGTGTCGCGGCTGGTCTATGACTGCAACCGCCCGCCCGATGCGCCCAGCGCCATGCCGGAGCGTAGCGAAGTTTTCGACATCCCCGGCAACAAAAACCTGACACGAAATGACCGCGAAACCCGGGTGGCCAGATACTACACCCCCTTTTTCGACCGGCTGAAGCAGGTTTTGTCCACAAAGCCTGATCCCGTTGTGGTGACGATCCACAGTTTCACCCCGATCTACCAAGGCATCCAAAGAGAGGTTGAGGTCGGCATCCTGCATGATCAGGATACACGGCTTGCCGACGCGATGTTGGAGGCCGAAACCGGCACGTTTGTGACCCGGCGCAATGATCCTTACGGGCCTGCCGATGGAGTCACACATACCTTGAAAGAACACGCGCTGCCGCAGGGCCGCCGCAATGTGATGATCGAAATTCGCAACGATCTGATCGAAACAGCGGACGCGCAGACCTCTATGGCGATACAGATGTCACGTTGGGTCGCGGACGCAGTCACGCAAAGCAAGGACATCTCATGCAGGGTCTGATGCGGGGATATATTCGCGGCGTTGATGCGGTCAACTATCGCCTTGGGCGCGTGGCGATGTACGGGATATTCGTGTTGATGGCGATCCTGCTGTGGTCTTCGGTCAGCAAGACGTTCTTTCTGCCCATGCTCTGGACGCTGGAAATGGCGCAGTTCGTGATGGTCGGCTATTATATCCTAGGCGGGCCCTATTCGATCCAACTGGGGGCGAATGTGCGGATGGACCTGCTTTATGGTGAATGGTCGATCCGGCGCAAAGCGTGGTTTGACCTGATAACCGTGTGTTTCCTGATCTTTTACCTCAGCGTGTTGCTTTATGGCGCGGTCAGTTCCACGGCCTATTCACTGGGCTATTGGAAAGACGCGCCGTTTTCCTATCTATTTGGCGTCTTGATCGGCACCGAGGAAGTCGGCCGGATGGAACGATCATCGTCGGCCTGGCGACCCTATATGTGGCCGATCAAGGCCGTGATGATCGTAGGGTTTTTCCTGATGCTGCTGCAATGCGTCTCTGAGCTGTTCAAGGACGTGCTGCGCCTGAAAGGTCAGACCATCTGATGCCCTATGAATTGATCGCCACGCTGATGTTTTCGACCATGATGCTGATGCTGCTGACGGGTCAGCGGGTCTTTGGCGCGATTGGGTTTGTTGCGGTGATTGCCGCCTTGCTCCTCTGGGGGGATCGGGGCGGGTATGATCTTGGTTTTGCTGCCGCGATGAAACTGATGAAATGGTATCCGCTGCTGACCCTGCCGATGTTCATTTTCATGGGCTACGTGCTGTCTGAGAGCAAAATCGCGGATGACCTCTATCGCATGTTCCACGTCTGGATGGGCGGCGTGCGGGGCGGGCTAGCCATCGGGACAATCGGGTTGATGGTGCTGATTTCCGCCATGAACGGGCTGTCGGTTGCGGGAATGGCGATTGGCGCGACCATTGCGCTGCCGGAACTGCTGAAACGTGGCTATGACAAACGGATGGTCACGGGTGTTATTCAGGCCGGATCGTCCTTGGGCATCCTCGTGCCGCCCTCGGTGGTGCTGGTGCTCTATGCGATGATCGCGCGGCAACCTGTGGGGCAATTGTGGCTTGCGGGTGTCATTCCGGGGCTGATGATGGCCGCCCTGTTCATCCTCTACATCGCGCTGCGTTGCCGGATAAATCCCGCCCTTGGCCCAGCGCTGGCTGCGGAGGAGCGCGACATCCCCCGCGCTGAAAAGATGCGCCTCTTGCGCGCGGGTCTGCTGCCACTGACGATCTTTGCCGTGATGATGGTGCCTTTTGTCAACGGCTGGACATCGCTGGTCGAAAGCTCTGCCATCGGGGCGCTGGCCGCCTTCTTTGCCGCCGTCTTCAAGGGCCGCATGACGCGCGAAGTCTTCGAGAATTCGGTGCGCAACACGCTGGGCATCACCTGCATGTTCATGTGGATCATCCTCGCCGCGCTCGCCTTTGGCGCGGTCTTTGACGGGCTGGGCGCGGTGAAGGCCATTGAGAGCCTGTTCACCGAACGCTTGAATCTGAACCCATGGATGATCCTGATCCTGATGCAACTCAGCTTTATCCTGATGGGTACCTTTCTGGATGACACCGCGATGCTGGTTATCGTTGCCCCGCTTTATGTGCCGCTTGTGGGCGCGCTGGGGTTCGATCTGATCTGGTACGGCATCCTCTACACGATCACCACGCAGATCGCCTATATGACCCCGCCCTTCGGCTACAATCTGTTCCTGATGCGCGCCATGGCCCCGCCCGAAATATCCCTGCGCGACATCTATGCCTCCATCACGCCGTTTGTGATGATCATGGTGGGCGCGCTGGCGCTGGTAATGCTCTTTCCCGGCCTTGCGCTTTGGCTGCCGGAATATGTTTATGGAAATTAACCAACCAAGATCAGGCCAACCTGACATAACCCAATAAGGAGAACCACTATGACAACCAGACGTAAGTTTATCCAAGGGGCCGCCGTGGCCGCCCCCGCCGCCTTCGCGGCCCCCGCAATTGCGCAGGGCACGATCACATGGCGCATGCAGACCTATGCCGGGGCTGCCCTGGCCGAACATGTGATCGACCCGGCCATCGAGATGTTCAATAAGATCGCGGGCGACCGAATGCAGATCGAGCTGTTCTATGCCGACCAACTCGTACCTACGGGCGAATTGTTCCAAGCCCTGCAGCGCGGCACCATCGACGCCGTCCAATCGGATGACGACAGCATGGCCTCCCCCACCGAAGTCACGGTGTTCGGCGGCTATTTTCCGTTCGGATCGCGCTATAGCCTCGATGTGCCGGTGCTGTTCAACCAATACGGCCTGAACGAGATCTGGGACGAGGAATATTCCGCCGTTGGCGTCAAACACATCTCTGCGGGCGCATGGGATCCGTGCCACTTTGCCACCAAGGACCCGATCCGCAGCCTCGAAGACCTCAAGGGCAAGCGCGTCTTTACCTTCCCTACGGCGGGCCGCTTCATGTCGCAGTTCGGCGTGGTCCCTGTGAACCTGCCGTGGGAAGACATCGAGGTCGCCATGCAAACGGGCGAGCTGGATGGCATCGCATGGTCCGGCATCACCGAGGATTACACCGTCGGCTGGGCGGATGTGACCAACTACTTCCTGACCAACAACATCTCCGGTGCCTGGGCCGGGTCGTTCTTTGCAAATATGGACCGCTGGAACGAGTTGCCCGAAGACCTGCAAACGCTGTTCCGGGTGTGCTGCGACCAATCACATTACTATCGCCAGTGGTGGTACTGGGGCGGCGAGGCGAACCTGCGCGTCAACGGCAGCAAGCTGGAACTGACCACGATCCCGGACGAAGAATGGTCCACCGTCGAAAACGCAGCACTGGAATTCTGGGAAGAGATCGCCGCGGAATCCGACGTCAAACGCCGCGTCGTTGATATCTTCAAACAGTATAATTCCGACATGTTGAAAGCCGGTCGTCCCTACCGCTATACCTGATTTCGTGCGGGGCGGCTTTGCGGTCGCCCCCACCTCCCCCTGATGACGAAAGAACACACACATGCCCGGCACCCTCAGCTTTGATGATCTGAAATCGCGCGTTACCGACGGCAGCATCGACACGGTGCTGGCCTGTTTTCCCGACATGCAGGGCCGCCTGATGGGCAAGCGCTTTCACGCGGTCAACTTCGTGGAGACGTCTTTTAAGGAAACCCATTGCTGCAACTACCTGCTGGCCACGGACCTTGAGATGGCAACGCCCGAAGGCTATGCTGCCAGCAGCTGGCAGGGCGGCTATGGCGATTATGTCATGCAGCCCGATCTGGACACGATCCGGCCCGTGCCATGGCTGGAGGGCACCGCGATGGTGCTCTGTGATATCCTTGATCACCACACCCACGCCGAGGTGCCCCATTCGCCGCGCGCGATGCTGAAAAAGCAGATCGCCCGGCTGAAAGCGCTCGGATTTGACGCGATGATGGCCACCGAGCTTGAATTTTTCCTGTTTGAGAAATCCTTTGACGATATTCGAAAGAGCGGTTTTCGCGATTTGGCGCCAATCAGCGGCTATAACGAGGATTACCACATCTTCCAGACCACCAAGGAAGAAGGGGTCATGCGGCCCATCCGCAACCATCTATACGCGGCTGGCCTGCCGATCGAGAACTCCAAGGGCGAGGCCGAGGCAGGACAGGAAGAGCTGAACATCCGCTATTCAGAGGCGCTGCTGTGTGCCGATCACCACACCATCGCCAAAAACGCCATCAAGGAAATCGCATGGGCGCAGGGTCATGCCGCGACCTTCCTGCCCAAGTGGCACCACGACCGGGTCGGCAGTTCCAGCCATGTGCATCAATCGCTGTGGCAGGATGGCACGCCGGTCTTTGTTGACGACGCCGACCCGCTGGGCATGTCGGAGCTGATGAAAAACTATATGGCCGGGCTGATTGCCTATGCACCCGATTACACGTTCTTTCTGGCCCCCTACATCAACAGCTACAAACGCTTTGCCAAAGGGACGTTTGCGCCCACGAAAACCGTCTGGTCCGTGGACAACCGGACCGCCGGGTTCCGCCTGTGCGGCGAGGGCACCAAAGGCGTGCGGGTGGAATGTCGCATCGGTGGCTCGGATCTGAACCCTTACCTTGCGCAGGCCGCGATGCTGGCCGCAGGGATCAAGGGGATTGAAGACCGGATGCCCCTGCCCGCCCCCACTACTGGCGACGTCTATGAAGACGCCAAAGCCGCCGATATCCCGCAGACCCTGCGCGCGGCAACCGAAACCCTGCGTGGCTCAGATTTCCTGCGCGAGGCTTTCGGGGATGCGGTGGTCGACCACTACACCCGCTGCGCGGCGTGGGAACAAGAAGAATTTGACCGCATCGTGACCGACTGGGAAGTCGCACGCGGATTTGAAAGGGCCTGAAGCATGATCACCTGTATCTCCCCCATTGATGGCAGCGTCTATGCCCAGCGCCCGACCCTGAGCACGGAGGACGCACAAACCGCAGTGGCCCGCGCACGAGAGGCACAACGCGACTGGGCCGCGCGCCCGCTCAGCGAGCGCATCGCACTTGTCCAAAAGGCCGTGGCGAACGTCGGTGCCATGAATGACGAGATCGTGCCCGAACTGGCGCATCAAATGGGCCGCCCCATCCGCTACGGCGGTGAATTCGGCGGTTTCAACGAACGCGCCACCTACATGGCCGAAATCGCAAAGGACGCGCTGGCCGATATCGTGATCGAAGACAGCGCCGCCTTTCGCCGGGTCATCAAACGCGTCCCCCACGGCGTTGTTCTGGTCGTGGCCCCGTGGAATTATCCCTATATGACCGCAATCAATACCGTGGCCCCTGCCCTGATCGCGGGCAATGCGGTGATGCTCAAACACGCGAGCCAGACCCCGCTGGTGGGCGAACGCCTCGCGCAGGCCTTTCATGCGGCAGGCATCCCCGGGGATGTGTTCCAAAACGTGTTTCTCGATCATCAGACGACGTCTGACCTGATCGCGGCGAAATCCTTTGGCTTTGTGAACTTCACAGGCTCGGTCGGCGGTGGGCAGGCGATTGAACGCGCGGCGGCGGGCACCTTTACCGGAGTCGGGCTGGAACTGGGCGGCAAGGATCCCGGGTACGTCTGTGATGATGCCGATATCGACGCGGCGGTGGATACGCTGATCGATGGGGCGATGTTCAACTCTGGGCAATGCTGCTGCGGGATCGAACGGATTTATGTCGCCGAGCAGCATTTTGATGCCTTTGTCGAAAAGGCGGTGGCCATCGTCAGCGGCTACACGCTGGGCAATCCGCTGGACCCGGAAACGACGCTTGGCCCCATGGCGCATGCACGTTTTGCCGAGGAGGTCCGCGCCCAGACCCGCGAGGCGATCGCCGCCGGTGCCAAGGCGCATATCGACCCCGCGCTGTTCCCGCAGGACGCGGGCGCATATCTCATGCCGCAAATCCTCACCAATGTGAGGCACGACATGCGCGTGATGCGCGACGAAAGCTTTGGCCCCGTCGTAGGCATCATGCCCGTCAAGGACGACGCCGAAGCGGTCCGCCTGATGAATGACAGCAATTTCGGCCTCACCGCGTCCATCTGGACCCGCGATGCAACCCGCGCCGAGGAAATCGCCGACCAGATCGAAACCGGCACGGCATTCATGAACCGGGCCGATTACCTCGACCCCGGCCTGTGCTGGACCGGCTGCAAAGACACCGGGCGCGGCGGTGGTCTGTCGCTGATCGGCTATCATAATCTGACGCGCCCCAAATCCTACCACTTCAAGAAAGCCTGAGCCCATGAGCCTTACTGCAAACTGGTCCTATCCCACCGCCATCCGCTTCGGTGCAGGCCGTATTTCAGAGATCGGGGAGGCCTGTGCGGCCGCCGGGATCAAAAAACCCCTACTCATCACGGACCGTGGCCTTGCAGAAATGGACATCACCACCCGCACGCTTGACCTGATGGAGGCGGCGGGCCTTGGTCGCGCGATCTTTGCCGATGTGGACCCGAACCCCAACGAAAAGAACGCCGCCGCTGGTGTTCAGGCTTTCAAAGAGGGCGGCTATGACGGTGTGATTGCTTTCGGCGGTGGCTCCGGCCTTGATCTGGGCAAGCTGGTCGCTTTTCTGGCAGGCCAAACCCGACCGCTGTGGGATTTTGAGGACATCGGCGATTACTGGACGCGCGCGGATGCCGATGCCATCGCACCGATCATCGCCGTGCCCACCACCGCCGGGACCGGTTCAGAGGTGGGCCGTGCCTCCGTGATCACCAATTCTGAAACCGAAGAGAAAAAGATCATATTCCATCCGAAATTCCTGCCCAGCGTTGTGATCTGCGATCCGGAACTGACGGTTGGCATGCCGAAATTCATCACGGCAGGCACCGGACTTGATGCCTTTGCCCATTGTGTGGAGGCGTTCTGCTCACCGCATTACCACCCCATGTCACAGGGCATCGCGCTTGAGGGCATGCGGCTGGTCAAGGACTACCTGCCACGCGCCTATGCCGACGGCAGCGATCTGGAGGCGCGCGCGCAGATGATGTCAGCCGCAGCCATGGGGGCCACCGCGTTTCAAAAGGGGCTTGGAGCCATTCATGCCTTGTCCCACCCGATTGGCGCCATCCATCATACGCACCACGGAACCACCAATGCCGTCTGCATGCCAGCGGTGTTGCAGTTCAACAAATCAGCGATTGCCACCCCACTTGCCGGTGCTGCCGCCTATCTGGATATAGAGGGTGGTTTCGTTGGTTTCTGTGATTTCGTGAATGAGTTGAATGCGGCACTCGGCATTCCCAAGTCTCTCGCTGAGCTTGGTGTGACGTCCCCCGATGTCGAACGGATCGTTGATGGCGCGCTCAATGACCCCAGCACAGGCGGCAATCCGGTTGAGATGACAAAGGCTAACACGACCACTTTGCTCGAAAGCATCCTTTAAGCCGCAACTCTATACAGGTTTTCAGGCAACTGCGGCGCGCGATCCAACAGCCGCGCTGCACTGTCTGCTTTGCGCACAAACGATGTGGTAAGACTGTATTATTGGGTTTGCGTTATGCTTGACGGACGCAAACCAAACAGTGGTGCTTAAAATATGGGCAGTTTAAGAACTTGTTTACTGATCGCCTTGGTCGCGCTACCTCTCGCGCGGCCGAGTGCTGCCGATGACGCGCTGTTTCGGGTATTTGCGGAATGCGCCGGGCGGTTTTCGGCTGAGCGAGAACACGCTTGGCTGGTCGGTGACCCTGACGCTGACCTTTATGATGACCAACGCCTCGTGTTTTTGTCACTGCTCGATGCAACCCTGCCGAGGGCACGGGCGCGTGATGCCCTGGCCCACCGGGTCGATGTAAAAATGGCCCACGCCTCATTGCTGAGACGGGCCACCTTTTCTCAGCATCCTGAACACGTCACCAGAGCCAGACACCTCGCCGCCGCATACAGAAAAACCTGTCTGGAGCTGCTTTTGGACAGCTAACGCCGCGCGGTTTACCGCTCGCCTTATTTTTGTGCACTTTTTGACTCAGCGGTCAAAAAACAGGCAGTCGGTCACAGTGTCTTTGCATTATCGCACGCGACGACTCCATCCCACCCCCGTTATCGACATAGCTTCTGGACTGACTGAACAAGTCATTCAAAACCGTGCGACGGCAATGGCCTAGGAACCAATACTGCCGCCGCACGCCGCAATAAATTGCGTGTGTAGGATATGGGGAAGGTCAACAGACTTCACAAGCCTGCCGCGCATCGTAAGAGAGGAATTTACGATGTCACGAAAAATGCTTGGCGCGACAACCGCCCTTGTGATGGCAGGAACGCTGCCCGCTCTGGCCGATTGCCCCATCAAGGTTGGTGTGCTGCACTCCCTGTCCGGAACCATGGCGATTTCCGAGACGACCCTCAAAGACACGATGGAAATGCTGGTGGAGCAACAAAACGACAAAGGCGGTCTGCTGGGGTGCCAGATTGAAGCGGTCGTTGTGGATCCCGCGTCCGATTGGCCGCTGTTTGCCGAGAAGGCGCGCGAGTTGTTGACGGTGCAGAACGTCGATGTGATTTTCGGATCATGGACATCGGTGTCGCGCAAATCCGCCCTGCCTGTTCTTGAAGAACTGAACGGCCTGATGTTCTATCCCGTGCAATATGAGGGCGAAGAAAGCTCAAAGAATGTCTTTTACACGGGTGCCGCGCCAAACCAACAGGCGATCCCGGCAACCGACTACTTTCTTGAGGAACTGGGCGTCGAGAAATTTGCGCTGCTGGGAACCGACTACGTCTACCCGCGCACAACCAACAACATCCTCGAAGCTTATCTGCAAGACAAGGGCATCGCGGCTGAGGACATCTTTGTGAATTACACGCCCTTTGGCCACTCTGACTGGTCCAAGATCGTGGCAGATGTTGTGGCACTGGGCGCGGACGGCAAAAAGGTCGGTGTAATTTCGACCATTAATGGCGATGCAAACGTGGGCTTTTACAAGGAGTTGGCAGCGGCTGGCATCTCAGCGGATGACATCCCCGTGGTTGCCTTTTCTGTTGGAGAAGAAGAGCTTGCGGGTCTCGACACCTCGAACCTTGTGGGTCATCTGGCGGCGTGGAATTACTTCCAATCGGCAGAATCCGATGCCAATGATGCATGGGTCACCGCCTGGAAAGCCCGCATGGGCGAAGAGCGCGTGACAAACGATCCGATGGAAGCGCATTACATCGGCTTCAATATGTGGGTGAACGCAGTGACAGCGGCCAGTTCTACGGATGTTGATGCGGTACGCGCGGCGATGTACGGGCAGGAATTTCCGAACCTGACCGGTGGGACAGCCGTGATGTTGCCCAACCATCACCTCGCAAAACCAGTTCTGATTGGCGAAATTCAGGCGGATGGTCAATTTGATATCATCTCGCAGACCGAAGAAGTACCCGGCGATGCCTGGACGGATTTCCTGCCTGAATCCGCAGTGTTGAAATCCGACTGGCAGGAACTTGGCTGCGGTATGTACAACACCGAAACCAGTTCCTGTGTACAGATCAAATCCAATTACTGATCTGTCCTGAACGTTGAAACAGACGCGTGCCACACGGCGCGCGTCACCTTCCAAATCCGAAGGATTTCCCCCCATGATTTCTGTTGTTCTGCGGTGCTGTGCGAGCATCCTTCTGTGCGCTTCACTCATGGGTCCTGTTCAGGCGCAGGACACCGAAGCACCGATCCAGCAAATGCTGCAGACCCACGCTGAGGTCATCCAGAAGTCGTCGCGTCGCACCATCGGCCCGGCAATTGATGCGCTCGCAAACAGCGGTATGGCGGATGCCAAGAGCATACTGGAACGCTGGCAAAACAAGGAAATGTGGTACAACGAAACGACGGGCATCTTTGTCTTCGCACAACCGGGTGGCGGCGATGTGCTGTTGCGGTTTGACGTGGCGGGCGGTGCGGCTTTGGCGGACGGCAACGAGGACAATTATAAGCAACTCAAGCCAAATTCCGGCATCCGTGGAATGATTGGCGCAGCACTTGTGCAGTTTCAACTGAACAGCCCTGATCCTGCGGAACGTGCTGTTGCCGTAAGCGCGATCGAACGCGATGCGGACCCGTCTCATCTGGCCGCCTTGCGCGGCGCTGCGGGTACGGAAACCGACCCGGCCCTCAAACAGCGCAAAGAACGTCTGGAACGCCTCCTGACCATCCGGTTCGAAACAGACGATGCAACACGGATCGCAGCGATCCAAAGCTTTTCCGGCGATCTGGGTGTGGATCTGCGCGCCGCCCTGAACCCGTTGGTCGCCACCCGCATCGAGGTCGCAGAGACACTGCCCGACGGTGCGATGCTGCTCGAAATTGGTCCCGATGCGCTGCCCCGTGACAGCGCTTATGACATCCTGATCGCTCAAGACCTCGCACCACCGCGCGTGTCACATGCAAACATCCGCGACGCCTTGATCGCGAATATTGACGATGGCCGCGTCGCCGGGGTGCGGATCGCGTCCCTCGACACGGATGACGCGCGCGCATCGGCCTATGCAATGCTCGCTGCAAGCGGGATGGCGCAACCGCTTGTGACACAGGCCGATATCGATGCGGCGCTGGAGACATTCACGTTTTTCGAGGTGTTCACCGGCGCGCCATTGCCGGTGGCGCAGGCCGCGCAGATCGCACTTGAGAAGATTGAGACGCGCGTCGCCGTCAACCAGACCGCTGATCTGGCGCTGGATGCTCTGTCACTCGCGTCGATCTACTTTCTGGCCGCCATAGGTCTGGCCATCACCTTTGGCGTGATGGGCGTGATCAACATGGCGCATGGGGAATTCATCATGATGGGGGCCTATACAGGCTATGTGGTGCAGCTGTTCATCCCCGACTATACGCTGTCGATCCTGCTGGCCATTCCGCTCGCCTTCATGGTGACCTTTGGTGCTGGTGTCGCGATGGAGCGTTTGGTGATCCGCTGGCTCTACCATCGCCCGCTGGAGACGCTGCTGGCGACTTTCGGGGTCTCGATTGCGCTGCAACAACTGGCCAAGAACATCTTTGGCACCCAAGCACGCCCCCTGACCGCCCCCGGCTGGCTGGATGGGTCATGGGTGATCAACGATATCGTGTCGATCAGCTATATCCGCATCGCTATCTTTTTCCTCGCTTTGCTATTTCTGGCTCTGTTTCTCTTTGTGATGAAACGCACTCGATTGGGGCTTGAGGTGCGCGCGGTCACGCAAAACCCACGCATGGCGGCCTCAATGGGCATCAACCCGGACAAGATCAACATGCTGACCTTTGGCTTTGGCTCAGGCATCGCGGGCATCGCGGGTGTGGCCATCGGGCTTTATTCCAAGGTCACCTCCGAGATGGGCAGCGAATATATCGTGCAAAGCTTTATGACTGTGGTCGTCGGCGGTGTCGGTAACATCTGGGGCACGCTGCTCGGGGCCACGATGGTGGGCACGCTGCAAAAGGGCATTGAGTGGCTGAACCCCTCGAACACCCTTGCAGCGCAGACCTATATGATCCTGTTTATCATCCTCTTTATTCAGTTCCGGCCCCGCGGCATCATCGCGCTCAAAGGCCGGGCGGCGGAGGCCTGAATCATGGCAGACATCGCCCTCGCCCCCCCGCGCAAACCCTTTGTAGCGCGCCATCCTTCGGTCCTGATTTTCCTCGGGCTTCTGGCGCTCTTTACTCTCGGCGTGACCATATTGGCCGAAGGCTTTGGCATCGGGGTGATCAGCACCAGTTTTGTCAAAACCCTCGGCAAGACACTGTGCCTGTGCCTTGTGGCGCTGGCGATGGATCTCGTCTGGGGCTATTGCGGTATCCTCTCACTCGGTCATATGGCATTTTTCGGCATCGGCGGCTACGCCATCGGGATGTGGCTGATGTATGCGCGCACCGAAATTATCGTGCGCGAAAGCCTCGCGAACGCGCCCCTGCCACCCACCCCGCAAGAAGTTTCAGACGGGATCGCGACCCAGATTTTCGGTGTAGTGGGCGCATCCGAATTTCCGCCCATCTGGGCCGTGGCGCATTCCTTGCCGCTGCAACTGGCCGCAGTGGTTGTCGTGCCGGGTCTGATCGCTCTGATCTTTGGCTGGCTGGCATTCCGCAGCCGCGTCACGGGCGTCTACCTGTCCATCCTGACACAGGCGATGACATTGGCCCTCGCGCTCTATCTCTTTCAGAACGACAGCGGGTTGCGCGGCAATAACGGCCTGTCTGGTCTGCAAAACCTGCCCGGGCTCAGCAATGTGCCGCAATCGACTGTTTCTATGTGGTTTTTCTGGGCCTCGGCCCTCGCGCTTGGACTTGGCTATCTGCTTTGCGCGGCGGTCGTATCGGGTAAATTCGGATCCGTCATCCGGGCCATCCGCGACGACGAGGCGCGCGTTCGGTTTTTGGGCTATTCGGTAGAGGCCTACAAACTCTTTATCTTTACATTTACCGCTATTCTGGCCGCGATCGCGGGCGCGCTGTATTACCCACAGGCGGGCATCATCAACCCGGCGGAAATTGCCCCGATCGCTTCGATCTATCTGGCCGTCTGGGTGGCAATCGGCGGGCGTGGCAGGCTCTATGGTGCTGTGATTGGCGCCGCTTTCGTGTCACTGCTCTCGACCTGGTTCACCGGCGGACAAGCGCCCGACATCAATCTCGGGTTCTATACCATCCAATGGGTGAATTGGTGGACGATACTGCTCGGACTTTCCTTTGTGGCGGTCACGCTGTTTGCACCGCGCGGGATTGGCGGCCTGATCGATCTGATCTCAGACCGGCGCAGCCCCAAACGGCATGGGGCAGACCTTGGCCCGGATGCGGGTGCCCTGCAGGAAAGGGAGGCGGACAAATGAGTACATTGCTTGAGGTTTCCGGCGTCTCCGTCTCATTTGACGGGTTCAGGGCGATCAACAATCTGACGTTCAAGATCGCGGAGGCCGAAATGCGCGCAGTCATCGGGCCGAATGGCGCGGGCAAGACCACTTTCATGGACATCATTACCGGCAAAACGAAACCCGACAGTGGCCACGTGCTCTGGGGCGAGAAATCCGTCTCATTGCTGGCCATGTCGGAAAGCAAAATCGCGCAGGCGGGGATCGGGCGCAAATTTCAGCGCCCAACCGTTTTTGAGGATCAGTCCGTCGCCGACAATCTGATGATGGCGTTGAAAAAACCCCGCAGCCCTTTCGCTGTTTTGCGGTTCAAACCAACGTCGCAAGACCATGAAAAAGTTGCGGATCTCGCCGATCAGATCGGACTGTCCGCGGCGCTTCACCGCAAATCGGGCGAGCTGTCGCACGGTCAGAAACAATGGCTTGAGATTGGCATGTTGCTCGCACAAGACCCGCGCCTGCTGCTGGTGGATGAGCCCGCCGCCGGCATGACCCCTGCCGAGCGGGAGCACACCACGGAACTTCTGGTGCAGGCCGCGAAAACCCGCGCCGTCGTTGTTGTCGAGCATGACATGGAGTTTGTGCGCCGGTTGAATTGCAAGGTCACGGTGCTCCACGAAGGGTCCGTTCTGGCCGAAGGGACGCTGGATCATGTGACGTCGGATGAAAAAGTAATTGAGGTGTATCTTGGCCGCTGATCTGCTGGAAATCAAAGACCTGACGCTGCATTACGGCGGCAGCCAGATCCTCAACGGTATCTCCATGTCAGCCGCGAAGGGCGAGGTTACCTGCGTGATGGGCACCAATGGTGTCGGCAAAACCAGCCTCCTCAAGGCAATTTCCGGCACCCATCCACGCAGTACCGGCACATATACGCTTGAGGGGCAGGACATCGGCAAAACCAACGCCCAGATGCTTGCCCAGATGGGTGTCGCCTATGTGCCGCAGGGACGCGAGATCTTTCCCTTCCTCACCGTGCGGGAAAATCTTGAAACAGGCTTTGCCTGCCTGCCCAAGCAGCATCATAAGATCCCGGACGAGGTTTTCGACCTTTTCCCGATCCTTAAGGATTTTCTGTCCCGGCGTGGCGGAGACCTGTCCGGCGGACAACAACAGCAGTTGGCCATCGCCCGTGCCTTGATAACGCAACCCAAGCTGTTGCTGCTGGATGAGCCGACCGAAGGCATTCAGCCCAATATCATCAAACAAATCGGCGAAGTCATCAAACTGCTGCGCACCAGAGGCGACATGGCAATTATTCTTGTGGAGCAGTTTTTTGACTTTGCCTTTGAGCTTGGGGACAAGTTCATCGTGCTCGAACGCGGGCAGGTCAAGCTGAGCGAAACCGCAGGTCAGATTGACCGTGACATTTTACACGCAGCCGTCTCTGTCTAGACGTCTCTGCGAGTTCACCGCCCAACTTTTGGCCAATCCCCACCGTTAAACGACGATTGACGTGCCATGTTTTAGTGCAGCCTTGGGCTACGCAAATGTTCTGAGCAGACATTTACGATCTGCAAAGACCTTCCTGATAATGACTGGTCAAATTAGAACTTTCGACGGCCGTACGTCAAAACCCTTTGTGTCGGGCTTTCGAAAAAACACAGTGCGCATCATAGCGGGTAAATCAATATGACAATGTCTCTTCGAAATGTGAAAATTGGCGTGAAACTTCCAGTTGTAATGGGATTGCTCGTCGCATTCACCATTGCAATCATGTCTTTAGTCAACGCCGTCTTTACATCAAATTTGATATTGGACTCTGCAACAAACAAGCTGGAGAGTATAACTGCCCTGAAGGCAAAGCGCGTTGAACACTTCCTGAATGATATAGAACGAGACATTCGTTTACGCTCAGCCTCACCAGAGACAGCGACTGCCCTGATTGCCCTCGCTGATGGCTACAATTCACTGGAAAATGCACCAGAAGTGCTGCGCAGGGTTTACATCGAAGACAACGAGCATCCCTTAGGTGAAAAAGATCAATTGGTAAAAGCCGATACCGGATCAAGCTATGGTTTTATTCACGCTGTCTATCACCCCGGGTTTGATGCCCTTCAGGACCAAATGGGGTACTATGATGTCTTTCTCTTCGATAACGAAGGCAATCTTGTCTATAGCGTCTTCAAAGAGAACGATTATGCCACCAACATGATTGACGGCCCATGGGCTTCGTCAGGATTGGCGGAAGCTTACCGCCAGGCTGCACTGCGCGATGCAGATTCTCAATCCGTTTTTGTCGACTTTGAACCATACGGACCAAGTGCAGACGCACCAGCGGCCTTCATCGCAAGACCAATTTTCAACGATCAGGGTACGCGACTTGGCGTCTTGGCTTACCAGATGCCAATCGATGAGTTGAGCCATGTTGCCAGCACCCTTGGCGGACTTGGCGAAACTGCAGACGGATTTCTGATTGGGACGGATGGGCTGATGCGGTCGGATTCAGTCCAGTCAGAGATCGACGATGTTCTTACAACAAAAGTCGAATCTAAAGAGATACAGGAAGGTCTGCTGGCAAACGCGACAAGCAGCTTTGAAACAACGGGCCAAAGAGGGCAAGACGTCATTGGCTCCATGATGCCCATCAACATTCTTGGCACGCAATGGGCGACGGTCATTCTACTGGACAAAGCAGAAGTATACGCTGGGCTGTTCTCGGCAGTGCTTCGCGCGCTCGCCATTGCAGGTATGGTACTCGCTGGTGTGCTTGTCGTTGCAGCTATGTTTTCGCGCAGCATTTCCCAACCGGTGCAACACCTGACAAAAGCCGTCAAAGAAGTCGCGGAAGGTTCTTTGGACACGGTGGTTCCCGGCACCGACAGAACGGACGAAATTGGCGAGTTAGCTCAAAAGACAGAGGTCTTTCGGCAAAATGCGCTGAAAATGGAAGAGATGAGTAAGGAACAGAAAAAAGCCGCCGAAAAGATGGCAGAACTCAGTGATGAGCGGGAAAAATCGGCGCAGCGCGAAATCGAACTGGCAAAAGAGAAAGAACAATCCGACCTCGAAGCAAAGGAAATGCGCGAAGAGATGATGCGCAACCTTGGCGCGTCCTTCGGAGAGGTTGTACACGCGGCACGCAACGGGAACTTTAAGAACAGAATCAACGCACAGTTTGACGATCAGATTCTCATGGAACTGTCAGAAAACATTAACCAGTTGATGTCAGCGGTCGACGACGGGCTTTCACAAACAGGTGCCGTGTTGAGCCGCGTCGCGGAGGGTGACTTGACCCATCGGATGGAGGGGGAATTCAAAGGATCCTTTCAGGAGTTGCAAACAAATGTGAACGACATGTTGGGCGCGCTAACAGGGCTGATCACGGAGATTTCGGAAAGTGGTCAAACGCTGTCCGGCTCAGCCTCGGAATTGCGTCAGACCGCCGATGTTCTGTCACGTCAAGCCGAACAAAACGCTGCGTCCGTAGAAGAAACCTCCGCAGCATTGGAAGAATTGAGCGCCAGCATTTCTCAGGTCAACGACAGCATTTCCGACGTGAGCAACAATGCGCATGAAGCGAAAGAAACCGCGACATCCAGTGAAAAAGTTGCACAAACAGCAACAGAATCAATGGATAAGATCGCAAATGGCTCAAAAGAAATAATGCGGGTCACTGAGGTCATAAATGACATCTCGTTCCAGATTAATCTGCTTGCTTTGAACGCAGGCGTCGAGGCGGCCCGCGCGGGAGACGCCGGTCGCGGCTTCTCTGTCGTTGCCTCCGAAGTAAGGCAGTTGGCCCAACGCGCCAGTGAAGCGTCCAAGGAAATCTCGGTCGTTTTGGTTCAAAGCGATGCAGCTGTCACAGAAGGCGTCGCAAACGTATCAAACGCCAAGGCCTCGTTGGACGATATCGCAAGGACTGTGATCAAGATCTCGCAGAGCGTCGATGATGTTACACGCGCCGTGTCCGAACAGGCAGCCGGCATCAAGGAAATTTCAACGGCCGTATCACAAGTCGATGGCAACACCCAAAAGCAAGCCGCAGCATTCGAAGAGGTCACTGCGTCCAGTCATGTCTTGGCCAAGGAAGCAAACGATCTGTTAGCTTCCACAGCCAGGTTTCGTGTGTCGCAGAACACACATCAATCCACACCCCGCGATTCCGGTAAAACCGAAACGAATGACAGAAACCTCAATACGCCTGCGACAGCGGTTGGCGCCGAAAACTTCAGTGACTGGGATGCATTTTAACGCACGTTCAAAATAGCATGCGGTGCCAGACGCGCTGGACAGATTGAGCTGATTTCTCAATCTGCTGCTGCAACATCACGGCAAGAAGGCTGGAAACAACAGATTTGCAACATTTCGCTCAAATGGTGGCACCAAATGCGGAAACACAACTCCACCTGTACAAATGACCCGGCAAGCTTTCTATGTGCTTTATCAGACGAAACGGTAAGGGCGAGCGCGGTGGGCTGGAGTTGAAGAGACCCACCTGTTTTGGACATGAAATGAGCGGAATATGAGCGGCGAGACTGACCTAAAGACTTTGATGCAAACGATGACGGCTCGCTTGGATGCTTCTGTTTACGTATTCGCAACACTTGTCTCTGACACAATCCCGGCAGACATTACGCCGCGCATGATGTTTAAGGAAGACGAAGGTACCACTTACATTCTGAAACAGAGTGACGCGAAACGTCACAATCTGCCACATCAGTTTCCGTGCAAGATGATCACGCTTGACGTCCATTCATCTCTTGAAGCAGTGGGGTTCATCGCGCAGATTTCCGCCGCTTTGGCCGAAGAGGGCATGGGCGTCAATCCCGTTTCAGGGTTTTATCACGATCACTTATTTGTACCTCTGGGCAAAGAAGCCGATGCAATGCGCATACTTGCGCAGCTGTCCGAGCCTCAAATCTAGTCGGTTTTCACCTCCGCGAAGAGGCGCGCAAAAAGTGGTGCGCCGATGATAATCACAACGATCCGGAACACATGGTGTGCAATGACAAAAGCCATGTCAGCACCTACGATCAGCGCGAGAACCGCCATTTCAGCCTGCCCCCCCGGCGCAAAGGCCAACAGCGCTTCGCGACCTGGTGCGAGACCTGTGACATATACAATCTCTACAAAGACAAAGGTCATAAGCAATAGAATAACGCAGTAGCCCAAACCCGCAGCAAGATCACGCCGCACCTCGTTGACTGTAATACCGCTGTATTTGACGCCAACTGTCATGCCGATAAAAAACTGTGCAGCCCAGATTGCCTCAGCCGGTGGGCGCACGACCAGAATTCCCATCACTGCCGCAAGCCCCGCACATATCATCGGGCCAAGGATTGACGCACCAAGCAGTCCAACAAGGTTTGCCAGATACCACCCCAACGCCGCACAAATGACCATTACCAGCAACTGCCCCGGGTCAATGGCCGTCAGCGGCGCGCCGGGTGGCGTTGACAAATCTGCCGACCAAAAAGACTGTAAAAGAAAAGGTAACGCGGTAATGATCACCAGAATGCGCGTCGCGTGTATCAACGACAATGTTCTGGGGTTACCACCCGCCTCCTCTCCAAAGACGAGCATATCTTGCAGCCCACCGGGCATAGCTGAGTAATAGCTGGTCGGAAAATCATACCCCCAGACCTTCTGGAAATACGGCACACCTATCGCTGCGACACAACATATCATCACCGGAACCAACAGTAGTGTGAGCCACATACCTGCCATTGAAGACAAGATAGCAGGCGTGAAAGTTGCGCCGACGGCGACGCCTAAAATGGTGCGCATCGCAGCATTGACCGGCGCGATCGCGCGCATTCGGAAACCAAGCAGGGCCGCCGCCAGGCAGGCTGCGATCGGCCCAATCAGCCAGGGCAAAGGCAATTCGAAAACATGGAAGACCCAAACACCGCTCAAGGCAAAGGCAAAGGGGGTTATATACCGCAGCACGCCATCGCCCAGAAAACCCACCTTGTCTTACCGCCTCTTGTAGCTTCGCCAGTGGCTTACTTTTCCGCTCGTTCCGTGCAAACCTTCCAATAGATCAACCCTGTCCGCGCAACCATTCCATGACCGCGGGTCGCACCGACATCTCACCACGATGACGCGAGTCTGCGATTACCTTACGCACCTCACCAAGATCACAGCGCCTCAAAAGGTTTTTCACAGGACCGATGGAGGCAGGCCTCATAGACAGGCTACGCAAGCCCATGGCCGCAAAGCACAAAGCCTCAACCGGGCGCCCCGCATCCTCTCCACAAAAAGAGACAGGAGTTCCCGTCGCATCGCAGCGTTCCACGATCCGCTCCACAAAGGTCAAAAACGAGATGTTCAATGTGTCATAGCGCCGGCGGACACGCTCGTTTTCACGATCCGCTGCAAAGAAAAACTGTTTGAGATCATTCCCCCCGATCGACAGGAAATCCACGTCTTCAAAGAACTTGTTGGGGGCAAACGCAAGGCTCGGGGTTTCAAGCATTGCGCCGATTTCAATCGTTTCTGGCAATACGTGACCCAAACGCGCTTCGGCTGCCACTGTTTTATCCATCAGGCGACGCGCTTCGGTGTATTCCTCCATCTGCGCGACAAAGGGAAACATCACAGTGAGCGGGCGTCCATTTGCAGCCCGAATAAGCGCTTGCAACTGCATACGCATGATACCCGGTTTGTCCAGACCGACACGTATGGCCCGCCATCCGAGCGCCGGGTTCGGCTCATCGTTCGGTTTCATATAGGGCAGCACTTTGTCTGAGCCGATATCGAGTGTCCGAAAGACGACGCGTTTGCCTTGTGCGGCATCGAGAACGCGGTCGTAAAGGGCAACAAGTTCGGATCGTCGTGGCATCTGATTTCGCACGAGGAACTGCAGTTCGGTCCGGAAAAGCCCGACGCCTTCTGCCCCCGAGGACACCAAGGAGGGCAAATCAGCCATCAACCCAGCATTCATGTGGAGCGTCACGGTGCACCCGTCCTGCGTGATCGCGGATTTATCCCGAATTGACGCATACCGCTCCTGCGCCGCCGCGAGCATCGCAATTTTATCCCTAAACGCAGAGACAACGGATTCGTCCGGCCGCAGGTGTGCGATGCCCTGCTCACCATCGACCATGATATGATCGCCGTTCAGGGCTTCGGTAGTGATCCGTTGGGCATGTACGATCAGCGGGATGGCAAGCGCACGCGCGACCACCGCCGCATGGCTGCCGACAGAGCCTTCTTCAAGAACGATTCCCTTGAGCTTGCGCCCATATTCCAAAAGTTCAGCCGGTCCGATGTTGCGTGCAATCAGGATCGGGTCAGCTGGCATCTCGGCTCCCGTGTCGGCCCCCTGCCCGGTCAGTATGCGCAACAGCCGGTTGGACAGATCATCAAGGTCACTCAAGCGTTCACGCAAATATCCATCCGTGATCTGTGACATACGCGCCCGTGCGGTCGATTGCTCTTTTTCGACCGCCGCCTCTGCGGACAGCCCGTTGGAGATGTCCTCCTGCATGCGCCGCATCCACCCTTTGGAATTGGCAAACATGCGGTAGGCTTCCAACACCTGACGCTGGTCCTTGTCCTGCCCTCCGGCAATCTGCATCATCTTGTCCACGCCAACACGCAGCTCTTCGACAGCTTCGCCAAGACGCTCCGCCTCGCGCACAGGATCATCCGCGATCGGGTTTGTCACCACAACACGGGGTTCATGCAGCCAGACATGGCCCTCAGCGGCGCCTTCCTGCCCAACGGTTCCGGGAAACATCGCAGGCTGCGAATGCCGCGCCGACATTGCAGCCCCCTCGCCCACGAAAGCGCCCAGTTCGGTCATTTCGGCCAGCACCATCGCGACAACTTCAAGCGCATAGACTTCGTCCGCAGAAAACTCCCGTGCCGCGCGCGACTGAACCACAAGCACACCGAGCGCTTCGCCAAGGCGCTGAATTGGAATGCCGAGGAAACTGGAAAACACCTCTTCGCCCGTTTCCGGCATATAGCGGAAACCCTTCGCCTGTGGCGCATCCGGCGTGTTCACAATGGCGCGTCGTTTTGCGACACGCCCCACGAGGCCCTCACCGAGCTTCATGCGGGTTTTATGCACAGCCTCTTTGTTGAGGCCTTTGGTTGCGCATAGTTCCAGCGTTTCAGCATCCCGGAACAGATAGATTGAGCAGACTTCACAGTCCATGCTGTCTGCGATCAGCGATGTGATCTCGTCGAGCCGTTCCTGCCCGGCAGCAAGACCGGCCATCGCATCGCGCAATCGCCCCAGTAATTTGCGCGACTCACTTTCGAGACGTTCAGCCACGTATGCTTCCTTCCCATATGCGCGACGCCATTTTGCGTGTGACGGTCAGGCGGCCTTTTCCAATTCGAAGGCATCATGCAGGGCTTGCACGGCAAGTTCCATGTATTTCCGGTCAATCAGCACAGAAATCTTGATTTCCGAGGTGGTGATAACCTTGATGTTGATACCTTCAGCACTCAGTACCTGAAACATCTTGGCGGCAACACCCGTATGGCTGCGCATGCCAATGCCAACCACAGAAACCTTGGCAACATCAAGGTCCGCGATGGCCTCGTGATAGTTAATAACGCCTTCAGACTTTGCATTTTCCACGGCTTTTTGGGCGCGCGCCACATGATCGGTGGGGCAGGACCATGTCATATCGGTGCGCCCCTCTTCGGCGATATTCTGCACAATCATGTCGACGTTGACACCTGCATCGCTCAGCGCGCTGAAAATATTCGCCGCGATACCGGGGCGGTCCGCCACGCTGACTAGGGTCATTTTGGCCTCATCGCGGCTGAAGGCGACACCGGCGACTACATTGCTTTCCATGATTTCCTCCTCATCACAAACCAGCGTTCCCGCTGTGTCAGATTGTTCCTCAAAACTGCTCAGCACGCGCAGTTTCACTTTGTAGCGCATTGCCAGTTCAACCGAACGGGTTTGCAGGACTTTCGCCCCCAAGGACGCCAGTTCGAGCATCTCTTCAAAGGCGATCTTATCGAGTTTTCGCGCTTTGGCGCTGACCCGCGGATCCGTCGTATATACCCCATCCACATCCGTGTAGATATCGCAACGCTCGGCCTCAAAGGCGGCGGCAAAGGCCACAGCCGTGGTGTCCGAACCACCCCGACCGAGCGTGGTGATGCGCCCCTCCGGGCTAATCCCCTGAAAACCTGCGACAACGGCGACCCGCATACCTTCAGCGAATTTTGCACGTATGTTTTCGGTCGGGATCTCTTCGATGCGGGCGGAGGAATGCGCGTTGGTGGTCTTGACCGGCACCTGCCAGCCTTGCCAACTGCGCGCGGGCACGTCCATTTCCTGCAGGGTCAACGCCATGAGGCCTGCTGTCACATTCTCGCCCGAGGACACAACAGCATCAAACTCGCGAGCATCACAGAGCGGCGAGATTTCATTGACCCACCCGACCAGTTCATTGGTTTTCCCCGACATGGCCGAGACGATCACGATGACATCATAGCCATTTGCAACCTCGACTCCGACCCGTTTGGCCACGCGCCGGATACGGTCCAGCGTCGCGACCGAAGTCCCCCCGAATTTCATTACCAGAACAGGCATTTGTGTGTCCCTCGCGTCAGTCGCGGCGGGTTTACGCGCAACGCCCATAACACACAAGCACTTTGCCTCTTCCGCAGTCGCCACCGATGGGATGCAAGTTAGCAATTTTGCGCTTAATAGGCGTGCGGACGACCGTCCCAGGTTTCAAAAACGCCCGTCTTGTTGACGTTCAAATCATCAAACCGCGCGACAAGACCCGATACAGCCTCGTCAATGGAGATATCCGCAGCCGCCCCGCCCATGTCCGTCACCACCCAGCCGGGGTGATAAATACCAACGGCGATACCCTGACCTGCAAGGTCAGTTGCAAGGTTGCGCCCGAGGTTCAGTACCGCCGCCTTGGACGCCCGGTAGATGTAACTGCCGCCGGGCGCACGTTCACTTGACGCCATCGTCGAGGAAATAATTGCAATCCGCGCGGCATTTGCGGATTTAAGGTTCGGCAACAGGCTTTGAATGGTTAGAAAAACGCCCGTGACATTGGCAGCAAAGGTATCCGCCCAAAGCTCAGCGGCAAAGCCACCGTCAAGCGTTTCAGCCTTGTCCAGATAAACCCCTGCATTGCACACCAGCAAATCAATCGGTCGGCCATTTAACTGCTGTGCCAGTGCCGCATGGCTGGCGGGATTTGTGACATCCAGCGGCCAGTCACCCTCGCGCGTTGTGCCCACAACCTCATCCCCGCGCGCCCTGTAGGCCGCCGCCAATCCTGCGCCAATCCCACGGTTGGTGCCGGTAATCAAAACTGTCATTTTTCAGTTCGCCTTTCGATTAGGCAAAAAAGGAAGCGGCGCAACGGGTACCCCATCTTCAATCAGTGCTTTTGCTTCTGCACCATTCGCCTCGCCGTAGATCGCACGCTCTGGTGTTGCGCCCAGATACATGGAACGCGCTTCTTCGGCAAAATTACCACCGACATAATCTGCGTTTTCCTCGACATGCTTGCGCAGTGCTGTGAGCGCTTTTTCGTTGTCCGTCTCAGGCTTGCTCAAGCTCGGCGTTTTCGGTGCCTGCGCATTGCTGGACACACGCGGCGACATAATCGCCTTGGCCACGTCGGTGCTGCCGCACTGCACGCAGGACAAATGCCCGGACCCGACAAGCGCATCAAAGGCCGATGCCGATTGAAACCAGCTTTCGAACTGATGACCGTTATCACATTTCAAAGCGTATTGAATCATGCTGCGCAGGGTACTCCGCATTCCATTGTTGCATAGAAAGTGGCGACTGCAGACGCGAAGGTCAAGCCGCGCTAGCGATACATGCGCGGATCAAAATCAAGGAGAATGCGCGCCAATTCCGGCTCTTCGACCATTTTCGCAGCCTTCTTGCGCGACACCCAGGTTCTTTTGCGTTGAGAGACTTCGGGAAACACATCAGCCAGCGACGTGACCTCTACGGCGAAAACCATTGCAAGACAGGGCAGTTCGCCTTGGGTATCGGTTTCCTTACTATAAGAAAAAATACCGATGCAGCGCCCATCGCTCTGTCCGCGCACGCCAGCCTCTTCCCATGCTTCGATTGCCGCCGATTCCGCAGGCGTCTTGCCGTCCATGGGCCAACCCTTGGGCACAATCCAGCGTTTGGTATTGCGCGATGTAATCAGCAAAACCTGCACTTTATCCTTGCGTATCCGATAGCAAAGCGCGGCAAACTGCGATCTCACATCTGATTTTCTACCATCTGGCAGAGAAATAGGGAGTTGCTTTATCATATTTCGCTGATGTGTGCTCATAAACCCGAAAAAACCAAACGGTTAATATACATATGCCACAACATAAGGCCTGTTTCTAACAATTTCATACAGCCTACCACTAGGTGAGCTTGGTTAAAAGCGCGTTAATACCACATTTTGAGAGAACAGGCGCATCTACACCAAGGCCCTCTTCTCCAGCCGAAGGCGCAAACGTTCCACCAGATCCTCAACGGGAACGTCGGCGTCAATGGCCAGTCTGCGCAACCCAAAATGGACATGCGCCATTTCCTGATAATAACTGGTGTAGGCGTAATTGGTCGCAGCCCCGGCCACAGCCCCCAAGATGGGCACAGTCTGTGCGGCAAGTTTTTGACCCAAAACAGTCGCCAGCCGTGGCGACACCCGGCCAATAAGCCCTTGCACCGCGGCCCCCGTCAGGGTCACGCGCGCGGAAATGAACGCAAGATCAGCCCCGTCGTCCGCCTCCAGAGGACCAGCCGATGAGAAGACACGGATGCAATCAAACTGAACGCTTTCTGAAGCGGCATCGAAACCCTGCTCTTGTGCGGCACCCTGAATGACGCGCAACAAAAGCGTCGTGGTCACCGGCAGTTCTGCCAGGGCAGTCGGCAATCCACCCATCCCGCCAACAGCCCCCATCGCCGCACCAACAGCGGAGTTCAGCCATCCCTTTTGATCCGGCACAACGCCGCGACTGCCATGTGCTGCTTTCATGGCCTGCTCCAGCGCGCGGGTCGTGGCCTGTTCCAAACCACTCCGCACGGGCGATGGCAACCGGTCGAGCAACCCTTCGGCACGCCCGCCAATCAGGTTCAGGACTTCAACCCCAAAGCCGCCAGCGCGCCGATAGCGTTCCGCCAGAGCGTCCAGTCGTGCCTCAGTATCCGGCAAATCGTTGACGTTAATCAGGTCCATATGCCCTCCTACGTCCCAAGATGGGATCTGCGCGGTGCGATTTCAATCCGCGCGCCAGCGCGTCACTTCACCGACCACCCCGTCCCAGGCACCCGGCACAAGCGCACGCCCCAGCACACGATCAGGGTTTGTCGGTGGGGGCATGTTCACATCGCTCAGGCGCGTAAATTGATACCGCTGATAATAGGGCGCGTCCCCAACCAGCATGACCCGCTGCCATCCCGCCTCTGCGGCCAAATCAAGTGTGCTGCGGATCAACAGCGATGCCAGCCCTTCGCCCTGTCGGGTGGGGTGTACCGCAACCGGCCCCAAAAGCAGCGCACTCGCCTCGCCAATCCGCACCGGCCAATAGCGGATGGCCCCACCGAGGATCCCGTCCCGGTCGCGCGCAACATGGCTGAGGTTTTCAACCGGCGGCACATCATCGCGCAACCGATAAGACGACAATGCTTCACGGCCCGGCGCAAAGCAAAGATCATAAAGCGCTTCGACCTCGTGATGGTCCTGCTCGGTTTCATGGGTCAGGGTATACACAGGAATAAAGCGCCGTTTGAGGGATGCGTCGTGTTTCAGGTGGTCCGGCCCTATCACATGGGATATGCCGCCTGCAAACCATCAGGAGTGACTATGTTCTACCGTCCGCAAGAAGGCCACAGCCTGCCGCATAACCCCTTCAACGCAATCGTGTCGCCGCGCCCCATCGGATGGATTTCAACGCGCGATGCGGCAGGGGCGAACAACCTTGCGCCCTATTCCTTTTTTAACGCGGTGGCCTATGTGCCCCCCCAGGTGATGTTCGCCTCCACTTCGGCCAAGCCAGATCGCGGCGACACCAAAGACTCCGTCGCCAATATTCGCGAAACCGGTGTCTTCTGCGTCAATATCGTCGAATATGAAATGCGCAACGTGATGAATGCCTCATCAGAGGGCCTCGCGCGCGAGGTTGATGAATTCGAACACGCCGGTATCGCACCAACGCCCTGCCACGAAATCGACTGCGCGCGGGTCACCGGCGCACCGGCAGCGCTGGAATGCCGCATGACGCAGATCGTCAAGATCGAAGGCGCGCATAATTTCGTGGTGTTCGGTGAGGTCGTCGGCGTCCACATGCGCGATGATACGCTGATTAACGGCCGGTTCGATGTGACAACCTTCAATCCGCTCAGCAGGATGGGCTACCGGGATTACACCAAAGTAAGTGAGGTTTTCGAACTTTCGCGGCCTGACGACTAAGCATCATCGCCATGGGATTCACGCACATTCCCGCGCTCCGCGGCAATGGGACGGTGGGTGGGGCGCATTGGCCAAAGGCCAACAGCGCCGCCAAACCGTCAGTGCCCGCCCAAAACCCCCGTGCGAACACTGTAATTTACCGCCAGCGCATAGTCCGGATCGTCATCGCTATCCACCATGAGATGCCCCGCTTTATTCAGCAGTTTGTGGCAGTCATGGCTCAGGTGACGCAGTTGGATACGCTTCCCTTGCGCTTCATATTTCCCGGCAATCGCCTCAATGGCCTGCAGCGCGGATTGATCCACCACACGGCTGTCCGCAAAATCAACGATTACTTCCGATGGGTCGCCCTCAACATCAAACAGCTCAGTAAAACCATCTGAGGACCCGAAAAACAAAGGTCCCTGTACCTGATAAACCCGGGCACCTTCAGGGGTGCTGTAGACCTTGGCATGAATCCGGCGCGCATTATTCCACGCATAGGCCAGCGCACTCACGATCACGCCGACCACCACGGCAACCGCCAGATCTTCCATCACGGTCACCACCGTCACCAGCAATATGACAAAGGCATCGGTCAGCGGTACTTTGCGCAGGATGGTCAGGGAGTTCCAAGCGAATGTGCCGATCACCACCATGAACATCACACCCACCAAGGCGGCGAGCGGGATAAGCTCAATAATCGAACTGCCAACAAGAATAAACAACAGCAAAAACACTGCAGCAGCAATGCCCGCGACGCGCGTACGACCACCGGATTTCACGTTGATCATCGACTGACCAATCATCGCACAGCCGCCCATGCCACCAAAGAAACCGGTGACCGTATTGGCGAGCCCCTGAGCGATACACTCCTGCGAAGCCCCGCCGCGCTTACCCGTCATATCACCCACAAGGTTCAGCGTCAGCAGGCTTTCGATCAATCCAATCGCCGCCAGAATGATCGCATAGGGCAGAATAATTTCCAGCGTCTCCAGATTCAAAGGCACCATGGGAATATGGAAACTCGGGAAACCGCCCTGAATGGATGCAAGATCGCCGACACGCGGCACATCCAACCCGAAAAAGATCACAACCGCGGCAACAACACCGATGCCCGCCAAAGGCGCCGGGATTGCGCGCGTGATGCGGGGCATCACCCAGATGATCGCCATGGTCGCCGCCACAAGCAGCAACATCAGCGCGAGCGGCTGTCCCGACAACCACTCTCCTCCACCCATACCATGCCCTGTATTCTCAAGAGTTCCCGGCACTTTGAACTGGCTGAGTTGCGCCAGAAAAATCACGATTGCCAACCCGTTGACAAAGCCCAGCATCACGGGATGCGGCACCAGCCGGATGAACTTGCCCCATTGCATGACACCGGCAAACACCTGCAAAAACCCCATCAGAACGACCGTTGCGAACAGATATTCCACACCATGTTCGGCCACCAAAGCCACCATCACAACCGCCAGCGCACCTGTCGCACCGGAAATCATGCCCGGACGGCCCCCGATCAAAGCTGTAATCAAACCGACAATAAACGCCGCATAAAGCCCGACAAGCGGATGCACACCGGCGACAAAGGCAAAGGCCACAGCCTCGGGCACCAAAGCCAGCGCAACCGTCAGGCCTGACAACAGCTCGATGCGCAATCGCCCCAGTGAAAAACCTTCATCAGGCATCCACCGCAGATCTGTCACATCCAAATTCTTTGCAAAGGTGCGAAACGATGCGCGCGCCATAATGTCATTTTCCTGAGTTTGAGTCGTCTCAACCCGCGTCCTGCGCGCGCTAACATGGTGGCTCCCTAGACCTATTCGGTACAAATGAAAAGCCCGCCCTTTGTCGTTGATCATGGTAAATCAATGATGAACAGCACCTGCCCGCCCTGACATCAAGGCGCACGCACCCTTCACAGCCCCTTAATCAAAGACGGCGAATTGTGCCTTTTCAACCTGCGTCTCAGCGGGCAGACTGCCAGCAACGCACAAAAGGACAGCTTCAATGACCCAAACGAAAATAGCCGTGATTGGTGGATCTGGTCTTTATGATATTGATGGGCTGAAAGAAGCAAAATGGACGCGTGTTGCAACGCCTTGGGGCGCGCCATCCGATGACATTCTGACCGGGGAACTTGATGGTGTCCCGATGGCCTTTTTACCGCGCCACGGACGCGGCCATGTGCATAGCCCCACCACCGTGCCCTACCGCGCAAATATCGACGCGCTCAAGCGGCTTGGCGTGACAGATGTCATTTCGGTGTCGGCCTGCGGTTCCTTTCGCGAAGAGATGGCACCGGGTGATTTCGTCATCGTCGATCAGTTCATAGACCGCACCTTCGCGCGGGAAAAATCGTTTTTCGGCACGGGCTGCGTGGCACACGTCAGCGTCGCCCATCCGACCTGCCCCCGTCTGTCCAAAGCCTGTCATACGGCGGCTACCGATGCGGGTATCACGGTGCATGACGGGGGGACTTATCTGGCGATGGAAGGCCCGCAGTTTTCGACCCTTGCGGAGTCCAAAATGTACCGCACGAGCTGGGGCGCGGATGTGATCGGCATGACCAACATGCCCGAAGCGAAACTCGCCCGCGAAGCCGAACTGTGTTACGCCTCGGTCGCGATGATCACCGATTACGACAGCTGGCACCCCGACCACGGTGAGGTGGATGTCACGCAGATCATCAAGACGTTGATGGGCAACGCAGACAACGGCCGCGATCTGGTGCGCCGCCTGCCTGCCATGCTCGGGCCCGAGCGTGCACCCTGCCCCCACGGCTGCGACCGCGCGCTGGAATATGCCATCCTGACCCAACCCGACGCACGCGATCCGGCGGTCATGGCCAAGTTGGATGCCGTGGCCGGGCGCGTACTCTGATCTAAGGAACACATAAAATGCCTCTCGACCTCTGGCTGACCTTTGTTGCAGCCTCTACCGCGCTCCTGCTGATCCCCGGCCCGACTGTGCTTTTGGTACTCAGCTATGCGCTGTCCAAAGGGCGGTCGGTCGCGGTGGCCTCGGCAGCAGGCGTTGCTTTCGGCGACCTCATTGCGATGACTGCTTCTCTGCTGGGCCTTGGCGCGCTCGTGCTGGCCTCTGCGACGGCCTTTACGGTTCTTAAATGGGTCGGTGCCGCCTATCTGGTCTGGCTGGGTATCAAGCTGATCCGCTCTGCCCCCACAGACGGATTGACCCCCGCACGCGATGTGACGGCGAATGGTGTGTTTGGGCACACGGCCATGGTCACGGCGCTCAACCCGAAATCCATCGCCTTTTTCATCGCCTTCGTGCCACAGTTCATCCGACCTGAAGCAGCACTCTTGCCGCAATTCGCGATCCTGATCGCAACTTTCGTCACCCTTGCTGCCCTCAACGCGCTGGCCTACGCGCTTTTGGCGGATCGATTGCGCCGTGTCATCGCCAGACCCTCCGTTCTGACATGGATCACCCGCGCAGCCGGGGCCACCTTGATTGGCATGGGCGTGCTGACCGCAACCCTGCGCCGCGCATAAACCAGAGAGACATTATGAAAACCGTACAAGATTACATCCGCACCATCGTCGATTTTCCCCATGAGGGCATCATGTTCCGCGATGTGACCACGCTTTTCGCGGATCCGCGCGGGTTTCGCATCGCGATTGATCAGATGTTGCACCCCTATGCCGGTTTGCAGATTGATAAGGTTGTGGGGCTGGAGGCACGCGGGTTTATTCTCGGTGGCGCCATCGCGCATCAACTTTCCAAGGGGTTCGTCCCGATCCGCAAGAAAGGTAAGTTGCCGGGGAAAACCATCAGCGAAGCCTATACGCTGGAATATGGCGAGGCGATTGTCGAAATCCACGATGATGCCATTCAACCGGGGGAAAAGGTGCTGGTGGTCGATGATCTGCTGGCCACGGGCGGCACCGCCGAAGCGGGCATCAAGCTGATCGAGCGGTTGGGAGGGGAGATCATCTCAACCTCCTTCATCATTGACCTGCCCGATCTTGGCGGGCGCGCGCGGCTTGAGGCCATGGGCGTGGAAGTCAACGCGCTCTGCGCCTATGAGGGGTTGTGATCAGCCAACAAGCGTCGGCCAGTTCGCATCCCCTGCGGCGATGTTACCGGCCACGTCACGTTCCCATTTGCGTTGAATGCGGCGTGAATAGTTAAGGTATAACTTGCCATCCACAATCTTCCACGCCTCCGGTACGGTTGAGGCGGTGTAGCCTTTGCTGACGGCATAGGCGCAAAAGCCGCCGTATTGCGGGGCATAAGCGACCGGATCGGCGGCAAAAGCAATCCGGTTTTCCTCACTGGCAAAGCGCCATGTGACGCCCATCCAGTTATGGGTGATGTCCGCACGGCCCTTGGTTGGCGCGCCATCGGTAAAATAGGCAACCACATCGCTGCCATCCACAGCAACACCGCCCTCGGAATAGATGTTGCCTTCACCTGCGCCAACCCGGTGACCGCTGATCGCCAGCGCTGCGATGGGCAGTGCTGCACCGCCAAGTAAAACCTGTCTGCGTGTGAATGACATATCTGAACCCCGCTTTCATCCTGTTTGTGGTGTTTAAGACATCAGCGTTGCACAGCGGATAAACAACCACGCCCACAGATAAGTTATGTCTGTTTCACTGCCATCTGCGCTGTATTCAAGACAGCGCCCGGATTCATGATGCCCAAAGGGTCGAGCGCTGTTTTAATCGCACGCATCGCCGCCAGTTTGGCCGGGTCGCTGTAGCGTTCCAGATCATCGACCTTCAGCCGCCCAATCCCGTGTTCCGCGCTGACCGAACCACCCATGTCGTGCACCAGATCATGGACCCTGCGCTGCACCTCTGCGCGCTGGTTTTGGTGGTTTGATACGCGACCCCCCTGCGCCGGGAACACATTATAATGCAGGTTTCCGTCCCCCACATGTCCAAAGCAATTGATGCGGAAATCGCCCAAACCCTCCACAAGGGCTCTGCCCCGGTCAATAAACGCGGGCAGCGCCCCCAGAGGCAGCGACACATCATGCGATGAGATTGAACCTATGCGCTTGTTCGCTTCGGGAATACGCTCGCGCACGGCCCAGAAATCAGCAGCCTGCTGATGGCTTTGTGCCACGATGCCGTCCTCAACGAGACCTTCGGAGAGAGCTGAGGTAAAGAGCTCCTCCAGCGCGCCCTGCGGGTCCAGACCCTGCACAAGGCCAACGTCAATCAGGACAGACCATGCAGGGGCGACATCGAAGGGCTGGCGCACATCAGGCAGTGTTTCGCTCAAAAAAGCCAAGCCCTGCCCGCTGATCAGTTCGAACGCGCTGACCATTTCCCCCAGCCGCGCGCGCGCAAGCGCCAGAAGCGACAATGCAGCCTGCGGCGAGGGCACAACGAATAGTGCCGTCCCCATATGGGCCGGTTGCGGGCTCAATTTCAAAGACGCCGCCGTGATAATCCCAAGCGTGCCTTCGGAGCCGATCAGCAGGTGCCGCAGGTCATAGCCGGTGTTATCCTTGCGCAGCCGTTTCAACCCGTGCCAGATTTGGCCATCAGGCAAAACGGCCTCAAGCCCAAGGCACAGATCCCGCGCATTTCCATAGCGCAAAACGCCCGTGCCACCGGCATTTGTCGCAAGGTTACCCCCAATCCGCGCTGTTCCCTGCGCCGCCAGGGAGAGTGGAAAAAGCCGCCCCGCCGCTGCTGCGGCCTGCTGCACCTGCGCAAGGATGGCGCCCGCGTCACAGATCAGAACATTTTCCTCCGGATAGACCGCGCGAATGCTGTTCATCCGCTCCAGCGAGATCACCAGCGGCGCGGGACCCTCAGGCATGATCTGCCCCCCCACCAACCCCGTGCCGCCGCCGTAAGGCACAACGGGCACACGCGCGTCAGCCGCAAGCGCCACCAGCTGCGCCACCTGATCAGTTGAACGCGGCGCCGCAACCAAACCTATCGCGCCTTGCCAGCGGCCACGCGGCTCCTCACTGTAGCGTGGTTCAGCATCGCGCAGCACATCGTCTGGCAAATGATCTAACAAGGTCTGGCGAAACGCGGAATCGGCTGAATTATGCATCATGCACCTTGATCCCTTGCCGGGGTGCCAGATGCAAGAGCGCGCTAGTTTTCGCTCAGGAAGGCCGGGCGCAGCACCATCACCGTGGGACGTGATGGCAGGCGGTCCAATGACATTTCCAGCGATGGGCCGCCCACCTCAACGATCTGGAATTCATCGGACATGCCTTGCAGAAAATCATCCAGTGCAAACAGCGAAAACCAATGCATCGGGATCACAACAGAGGACCTGAGCCGTTTCAACACGCGGGTCATCGTCGCCAGATCAAGGGTGTAGCCCCCGTCGACAGGGGCCATCACAATATCGACACGCCCCAGTGCCGCATATTGTTCGGAATCCGGTTCGTGGTGCAGATGCCCCAGATGTCCAACGCATAAACCCGCCAGTTCAAAGACAAAGATCGAATTGCCTTTGGTTTCGATCCCCGCAAAGGACGAGCGTATATCGGTCGAGACATTGCGCACGAGCACCTCCCCAAGGTCGAGGTTATGCACGATGCCCTCGCCAAACGGCCCCCAGCCGGGCAAGACATGAGGGATCGCGGGATCTGGGTTCGCGGTCCAATGTGTGGCATGCGCATGGTTCATTGTTACCACGTCGGGGATCAACGGCAGCGTACCGGTGTAGCCTGTGTAATCCGTGACCATATTCAGCCCGCCGTGGCTTCGGATCAGAAAGCTCGCGTGGTGGATATAGTGAATTCGGACGGTTTCCTCATCGACCGGCGCGAGGCTCGCGGGCACGATGTATTCAATGCCCGGTGTGGCATCGGCCAGCGCCAAACAATGGCTCGGCGTGCGCTCAAGGCCCTGCGCTTGCGCAATCCCGGTCGACAGAATGAAGATAAAAAGGCTTCGCAATATCATGTCATGTCCCCTCCGCTAGCCTTAAAAACTAGCACAGAGCCGTGAAATTCCAGACCGTGGCGCGCACAAATTATCGTTGCTTGACGAAGATCTGCCCAAATGACGGGCAGATGTCTTCCTCACGACGCGGTGGTTTTGCCCCGTCGGTCAGAGCGCAGCGCCGCATAGAGCACATGCGTGCGCCAACGGCCATCAATCTGCAGATAGCTTTGCGCGACGCCCTCGTATTTGAACCCTGAGGTTTCCAACAGTCCGCGCGAGGCTTTGTTTTCCGGCAAGCATGCCGCTTCGATCCGACTGAGGTCAAGGCGCGTGAAGGCATGGTGCACCAGCGCCGTAATCGCTTCGCGCATATATCCCTGCCGGGCAAAAGGCTCACCCGTCCAATAGCCCAATGTGCCGGCTTGCGAAGGCCCGCGCCGGATATTGTCGAGCGTGATTGCGCCAAGCAGTTGTTCATCCTGTCTGCGGATCAGAAACAAGGGCAAAGCCGATCCACCCGATACGGACCGCTGCGCCCAGTAGACGCGATTGGTGAAAGCCTTTCTGCTCAGATGGTCTTCGGCCCAGTTTGGCTCCCAGGGGGTGAGGTAATCCATGCTTTGCGCGCGCAGTTGCGACCACGCGCGAAAGTCCGAATGGATCGGCGGACGCAGTGTCATCCGCTCGGTCTCAATCCTGAGTTTGCGACGACCGCGAAGTATCACGCTGCACGGCGCTCCTGTAATGCAGCAAGCGTCGGCGCGCCCTCGACCGGCCCGTAAAGGGCAAGTGCTGCCGGTGCGCTTTCCGCAATTTCGCGGGCAAATTCGCGCACATCCCCGGTGGTCACCGCATCAATCATCGCGACTGTTTCGTCCAGCGGCGGCACACGGTCCCAGATCTGGACCAGACGCGCGAGCCGCTCCGCACGGTTGGACGGGCTTTCCAGTCCCATCAAAAGACCCGCTTTCATCTGTGCACGCGCGCGCGCGACTTCGGCAGGCGACATGTCATCCACGGCGCGTTTCATCTCGTCGATTGTGATCTCGGCCAGTTGGCCGAGCTGCTCTGCACTGGTTCCGGCATAAATCGTCGTCATGCCGGTATCCGCATAGGCCCCCGCCTGCGCAAAGATCGAATAACACAGCCCGCGGTTTTCGCGGATTTCCTGAAACAGGCGGCTCGACATACCGCCACCCAAGGCGGAGGCGTAGATCTGTGCTGTGTAAATGCGATCGTCCCGGTAACCGGGGCTTTCGAAGGCCAGCGCGAAATGCGCCTGCTCCAGCGCTTTGGTCTGGCGCCGCTCGCCGCCCAGAAACTGTGCAGCATCCACATCGAACATCGGCTTGGCCTGCATGCCGCCAAAAAGCTCTTCGGCCACGCGCACAATCGCATCGTGATCGACCGCCCCCGCAGCAGACAGGATCATCTGTTCGGGTCCGTAGTGTTGCCCGATGAAGTGCTGCAAATCGGCCCGTGAGAATTGCGAAACCCGTTCGGTTGGGCCAAGAATGGTACGGCCCATCGGATGGTCGGGATAGGCCTCTTCTTGCAGCCAGTCGAAAATCACATCGTCCGGCGTGTCCAGCGATTGGCCAATTTCCTGCAGAATAACGCCGCGTTCGACTTCAATCTCGGCCTCTTCCAACGTGGGGTTAAGCAGAATATCCGCAATCACATCCAGCGCCAGCGGCACATCATTCTGCAACACCCGCGCGTAATAGGCCGTCACTTCGCGACTGGTATAAGCGTTGATGTAGCCGCCCACATCCTCGATGCTTTCCGCAATCTGCAAGGCCGTGCGCTGCTTTGTTCCCTTGAACGCCATATGTTCGAGAAAATGGGCGATGCCGTTTTGCTTGGGCGTTTCGTGACGGGCCCCCGCAGTGACCCAGACCCCGATAGAAGCCGAGGCAAGGCCCGGCATATGTTCGGTTACGATGCGAAAGCCGTTCGGCAGGCGGTGTTGGTTCAATGTCACGCTCAGATGTGCCCTTTTATATGTTTTTTCAGGGCGTCCAGATCGTTTGGCACGCGGGTCACCCTTTCGCTGCGCTCATACAGGTCAGACATACGTGCAGGCAAGGGTGGATGTATGCCCGATGCCGCCTCGACGGCTGCCGGGAATTTAGCCGGGTGGGCGGTCGCCAGCGTGACCATGGGCGTGCCGATGACGCGTTCCTCATCGGCGACTTTGACGCCAATGGCCGAATGCGGGCACAGCAACTCGCCGCTGTGTTTCAGCGCCCGCGCAATAGTATCCGACGTTTCCTGTTCAGAGGCACGCCCCGACGTGTAATGCGACTGCAGGACCTGCATCGCGCCTTGGCTTACGTCAAACCCACCGGCTTTCAGTTCGTCCATCAACTGAACGATGGCCGGTCCTTCGCGGTCATAGGCATCAAATAATGCGCGTTCAAAATTTGAGCTGACCTGAATATCCATCGACGGGCTGATCGAGGGCACTGTTTCCCCCTTGTGATAGCCCAGCCCGTTCAGACAGCGGTGCAGGATGTCGTTCTGGTTAGTTGCCACCACCAGCCGGTCAATTGGCAGGCCCATCTGCTTGGCGATATAGCCTGCGAAAACGTCTCCAAAATTGCCGGTGGGCACTGTAAAGCTGACCTTGCGGTGTGGTGCGCCCAATGCGACGGCTGCCGAAAAATAATAGACCACCTGCGCCAGCACGCGGCCCCAGTTGATCGAGTTCACCCCAGCAAGGCGCACGGTATCGCGGAAGTCGAAATCGTTGAACATATCCTTGAGCCGCGCCTGACAGTCGTCAAAGTCACCATCCACGGCCAAAGCATGCACATTGCTTTCGGTCGGCGTGGTCATCTGGCGGCGCTGCACCTCGGAAATGCGGCCATGGGGATACATGATGAACACATCCACATTGCTCAGGCCCCGGAATGCTTCAATCGCGGCGGAGCCGGTGTCACCGGATGTGGCCCCAACAATCGTCACGCGTTCGTTCTTGCGCCCCAATGCTGTTTGGAACATCTGCCCGATCAGCTGCATGGCAAAGTCCTTGAAGGCCAGCGTAGGCCCATGAAACAGCTCCAGCAGAAAATGCCCCTGATCCAACTGCTTGAGCGGCGCGCGCGCGTCATGGCCAAAGACCGCATAGGCACGCCCAATGATCTCGCGAAATTCCGTGTCCGTGAAAACATTCCCTACAAAGGGGCGCATTACGGTGTAGGCGATGTCTTCATAGCGCTGGCCTTCCATCGCGCTGATGGTATCGGGCGACAGCTGTGGGATTGTTTTGGGGACATAAAGACCGCCATCACGGGCAAGCCCGCTCAACATCGCCTCTTCAAAATTCAGCACAGGCGCCGTGCCACGGGTCGAGATGTATTGCATATCGTTCAGCTTTTGGTTGCGCCGGATTTCCGGCGGAGAAAGAAGAAAGTCATCAAGGACCAGATCGTCGCAAGGGAAAACCACGTCACCGCATATTGCAAGTGATCGTTGGGAATTGCGCGCGTGTCCACAGGCATTGGCGACAAAGGCCCGCCAAGTTGCGGCGCATCACGGCGCACGACAAGGATAGGTCGCGTTCCGAGCGCTGCTGCCATGGCGTCCACATCGCGGGCAAACCAGATGTTATTCTGCAGGTCCGGCTCGGGTGTGAACCCGTCGACTTCCTGTGGCCATTGCAGATTTCCCACAATGCTCAGCGGCGGGCCCTCTTCGAATTTCAGACCGCTGGCATTTTCCGTTGTGACAAAACCCAGATCAATCAGAATGTCACCGTCAGGATGCAACATGGGCCGGATGATCCGGTACCCGGCGCCAACGTCTTTTTTGGAAACAAGGACCCTCAGGAAATCCGCGCGCAATGTCCCCGTCACTTGCACGGGCAAATAGGCGTCGCGCGCCCGATCAAGTTGCGCCGGCAACGACACAGGGTCGGCTGCAATGCGGCTGTCGATTTCAGCGATCACGCCTTCTTTCCATGCAAGGCGCTGTATTTGCCAGACGCCGAGGCTGATCAGGATCGCGGCCCCGCCCAGTCCGATAACCACCAGAAACGCCAACCGGCCCATTCGGTGCTGCCTTTCCCAAAGAAAAGCGCGCGAAAACCGCGCGCTTTGATTTCAGAGCCTGAAGCGGCGGTTAGTGTCCGCCCGGCATCACGCTGACGCCCCAGATGTAGACCGACAAGAAGAGGAACAGCCAGACCACATCGACAAAGTGCCAGTACCAGGCTGCCGCCTCAAAGCCGACGTGTTTCTCAGGGGTGAAATGCCCCTTGATGGCACGCACAAGACATACGGTCAGAAAGATCGTCCCGATGATCACGTGCAGCCCATGAAACCCTGTGGCCATGAAGAAGTTCGAGAAGAACTTGTCGCCGCCAAACTCCCAGCCCTTGTAGAGCAGATAGGAATATTCATACGCTTGCAGTATTGTGAACAAGACGCCGAGGATGATCGAGATGGCGAGGCCCCAGATCAGGTCGCGCCGGTTGTTCTCGTGTACCAGCGCATGGTGCGCCCAAGTCACGGCACAGCCTGACAAAAGCAGAACCAGTGTGTTGATCAACGGCAGGTGGAAAGCGTCAACGTGATAAATTTCCGGCTGAACGTACTCCGTGCCCGCATATCCGCTCATCGGATAGATCGCATGTTTGAAGAACGACCAGAACCATGCCGCAAAGAACATCACCTCGGACATGATGAAGAGGATAAACCCATATCGCAGACCGATCCGCACCACCGGCGTGTGATCCCCCACTTTGCTTTCCGCGACGACCTCGGACCACCACGCGAACATCACGTAAAGCACAGCGGTAAAGCCAATCAGAAACATCCATGGGAATTGACCCTGCATCCACAGCACGGCGCCAAAGAGCATGAAAAATGCCCCGACCGCGCCAAGCAATGGCCAGATCGAGGGGTTTAAAATGTGATAGTCATGGTTCTTTTCATGCGCCATGGTTTCGTCCCTTACCTTATATTGGTCAGTTCAGACTTGTGTCTGAATTTTCTTCAGTGTCCTGCACGTCGGCGAATTCTTCGGGCAGGTCGATTTCATAGAAAGTATACGATAGCGTGATCGTGTGAATGTGCTTGCCGTCCCGGTCATCGACGATTTCCGGGTCCACGTAAAAGGTCACGGGCATCTGCACCCGCTCACCCGGTTGCAGCACCTGCTCTTCGAAGCAGAAACACTGGATTTTATTGAAAAACCCACCCGCTTGATAGGGCGTCACGTTATAGCTTGCCGATCCCGCGATTGGTCGGTCTGTCGGGTTATACGCCTCGTAGAATGCCAGACCGGATTCACCAATGCGCACGTCCATTTCGCGGACGACCGGTTTGAATTCCCACGGCATGTGATTGTTCAGCGAGCCATCAAAACGGATGGTGACGGTTTGATCAAGAATGTCCTCGGGCGCAACCTCGGAAACACCTGTTACGCCCCCAAATCCGGTCACCCGGCAAAACCAGTCATAGAGCGGTACCGATGCCCAAGCCAAAGCACCCATGAAAACCACGACACTCACGGTTTGAGCGACGGTTTTTGCAGGTCCTTGCAGAGCCATCAGTTCGATACCTCCGATGAAGCAGGCACAACAAAGTCATCACTGGTAACTTTGGCGAATGTGATGGCCAGAACAAGCACGACAAATCCGGCCAGCATTAGGCCGACGCCTACATTACGCCCCTTGCGACGCGTGTGGATCTCATGTTCAGCGCGAATAGCCATATTTTACCAGCCTCCCAAGCCGAACGGGCGCAGCGCCGCTTCCAAAAGGATGACGCCGAAATGTGCAAAAAGATACCACAAGGATAGGCGGAAAAACTTTTTCTCCACGCGGTATTCGTCAGCAATCGCCGTGTCTTCGTCGCGCCGCCAGATATCAACCGCGCCCTTGAGAAACAGAGCATTCAGAACCACCGCCGCTGCAAGATAAATCGGGCCACCAATCGCGGTGAAGCCTGTACCGACGGCAAGCACCGCCAGCAGGACCGTGTAGACGATGATGTGCGCGCGCGTCTTTTTACGACCATGGGTGACTGTCAGCATCGGCACACCAGCATCGTCGTAATCAGACTTCATGAACAGCGCGAGCGCCCAGAAATGCGGCGGCGTCCACATGAAAATCACCGCGAACATCAGCCATGCTTCAATCGACAGGCTGCCGGTCGCGATTGCCCAGCCGATCACGGGCGGGAATGCCCCTGCGGCACCACCGATCACGATGTTTTGGGGCGTCCATCGCTTGAGCCACATTGAATAGATGACGGCGTAAAAGAAAATCGTGAAAGCCAGAAGCCCCGCCGCCAAGAAGTTGGCGGTCAACGCCAGCATCATGATCGACAATCCCGACAGGGCCGCCCCCAGATTTAACGCCTCACCGGGCTGAATACGTCCGTCAGGTATCGGGCGCTTAGATGTGCGACGCATGATCGCGTCGATGTCCGCATCCCACCACATGTTCAGCGCACCAGAAGCGCCTGCACCAATGGCGACAAACAGGATTGACGCAAACCCGATGACCGGATGCACCGGTGTTGGCGCGGCCAACAATCCGACCAGTGCGGTAAAGACCACAAGTGACATCACGCGCGGCTTGAGCAGCGCGAAGTAATCGCCCAACTGCGCCTCGTACTCTTTCGCCGCCGGGGATGATGTGTAGCCTACGTCAGCCATTTTTGTGCCTCACGGTACTCTAAAGCCAAAAGTGATATCTGCGAAACCAGACCCATGTACGTCAGTTGGACGCCACGAGCCGGTCACGCGGGATGCCGGCGTATTCCTCGCGCGCTCCCTCAAGCCATTCAGCGTAGGCCGCTTCTGACACGACCTTTACCGTGATGGGCATATAGGCGTGGTAGAAACCGCACAGTTCCGAACACTGGCCGAAATAGATGCCTTCACGCTCTGCGTTGAACCACAATTCTGCCAGGCGACCGGGCACCGCGTCCTGCTTCACGCCAAAGGCAGGGATCGTCCAGGCGTGGATAACATCTGCAGCAGTGACCTGCATGACCACTGTGGTACCGACCGGCACAACGATGGAAGTGTCCGTTGCCAAAAGGAATTCGTCCCGGCTGTAGCCTGCATCGATCAACTTGGCCTCCATGTGCTCGTCCAGCACAAAGGGCGTCACATTTGCATCATCCGGACGCGCGTTTTCGTCCAGTGTCGCAGGCGAGCCGAGCATGTAGCTTTCGAACTCAAAACCTTCGTCCACATACTCGTAACCCCAATACCACTGGTATCCAGTGACCTTGATCGTCAGGTCAGCCTCAGGGATTTCCTGTTGTTTGAACAGGATAGGCAGTGAAAACGCGCCAATGAACACGAGGATCACAATCGGTACGATCGTCCATGCAATCTCAACCGGTGTGTGGTGGGTAAAACTTGCCGCTTCCGGGTTGCGTTTTGCGTTATAGCGTATCGCCACCCACGCCAGCAGCCCTGTCACGAACACCGTGATGATCGTGATGATCACGAGAATCATACCGTCCAGCCACTGCAGATCGGTTGCGAGCTCTGTCGCTGCGGGCTGAAAGCCCATCGCGCCATCAACCGGTGTTCCGATGATCTCAAGACCATCCTGTGCCCACGCAGCACTCGTCGTTGCTGCAGCCGCGAAAGCTGCCATTGAAAATAGTCGTGTCATTTGCCGTCCTGATCTTGAGCTGATCTTGGGATCATGTTGCGCATTGTGGTCGGGGTAATGGTGTGCGCACCTGCCCGCCCGTTGTAATCTGCATCCTTACAATCATATTCTGTACGTAAGATAAAGACTTCATAGCTGCGAACTTCCGACGCAGTTCTTCCTGATCACAACCCCGGACGGAGCTTTCCATGACTTCAACATCATTTTCGCCCTTTGAGGACGCTCTGGACCGGGATGCCGCCCTGCGGGTTCTCAAAGAGGCAACGGACGGCGCGGACGATGGTGAGCTTTTTCTGGAACGCCGCCGCTCTGAGTCGCTGGTTTTTGATGACGGGCGCCTCAAGACCGCCAGCTATGACGCATCCGAAGGGTTCGGTCTGCGCGCTGTGCGCGGCGAAGTCGCAGGCTATGCCCACTCCACCGAGATAACTGAGGCTGCGTTGCGCCGCGCCGCGCAGACCGCGCGTTTGGCCGTCGGCGACGGGGGCGGGACATGGGCGGATGCACCTGTTGCGACGAACAAGCGTCTGTACACGGATGTGGACCCAATAGCGGGCGCGGAATTTCCTGTGAAGGTTGAGACGTTACGAGAAATCGATGGCTTTGCCCGGGGTCTCGACAGTCGAGTCGTTCAGGTTTCGGCGACGGTGGCAGCAAGCTTGCAGGAAATCGAAATCCTGCGCCCGGATGGCTATTCGGTCCGGGATGTGCGGCCCATGACGCGCGTGAATGTTTCCGTGATCGTCGAGGAAAACGGGCGACGCGAGGCAGGCTCTGCAGGCGGTGGCGGGCGCGTCGGGCTGGACGGACTGCTCGATCCGGCGGATTGGCAGGCCAAAGCGCGAGAGGCGCTGCGGGTGGCCTGCGTCAACCTTGAGGCCGTCGCAGCGCCCGCAGGCGTGATGGATGTGGTTCTGGGACCGGGCTGGCCGGGCATTTTGCTGCACGAAGCCATCGGTCACGGGCTTGAGGGCGATTTCAACCGCAAGGGGTCATCGGCTTTTGCCGGGTTGATGGGCCAGCAGATCGCCAGCAAGGGCGTCACGGTGCTGGATGACGGCACGATCCCGGATCGGCGCGGGTCTATCACCGTCGATGACGAAGGAACGCCGTCGGGTAAAAATACCCTGATCGAAGACGGCATTCTGGTCGGTTATATGCAGGATCGCCAAAACGCGCGCCTGATGGGTGTTGCCCCCACCGGCAACGGTCGCCGCGAAAGCTATGCCCATGCGCCGATGCCGCGTATGACCAATACCTATATGCTGGGCGGCGATGCCGCGCCGGGCGAAATCGTGTCAGACCTCAAGGATGGCATCTACGCTGTGGGGTTTGGCGGCGGTCAGGTGGATATCACGAATGGAAAGTTCGTGTTTTCCTGCACCGAGGCCTACCGCGTTCAGAACGGGAAGGTTGGCGCCCCTGTAAAAGGGGCAACACTGATCGGGGATGGTGCAACGGCACTGAAACAGATCCGGGCCATCGGCAACGACATGTCGCTTGATCCGGGCATGGGCAACTGCGGCAAAGCGGGCCAGTGGGTGCCGGTGGGTGTGGGCCAGCCGACCCTGATGATTGGCGGTCTGACGGTCGGAGGGTCTGCGGCGTAAGTCAGCGCGCAAAATTAGTGCTGAATACAAGGCATTTCGTTCATCCGTTGTTAACCAAGTCGGCTTAAACCTGATTCTGCAACGGACGGAGCCTCGGATGACTGACAGGGACCACAATCCTTCTTCCACTCACCCCCCACTCCCACCCACCTCGGAAGATGAACAGTTTTCCAGGCTCCGTCTGTTGCGATCTCGCCGGGTTGGCATAGCGACGTATAAACGACTGCTGACTGAACACGGCACTGCGCAGAACGCGCTGGCCGCGCTACCTGAGGTAGCGCGTGCCGCCGGCGTTGAAAAATACGAAATTTGTCCCGAAGCGGTCATTCAGACGGAATTGAACAAGGCGCATGCCGCGCAGGCGCGCCTCGTGATGCAAGGCACCGACGCTTATCCCAAGCTGCTGAACGAACTTCAGGACGCACCGCCTTTTTTATGGGTGATCGGCGACGTTGAACTATTGAAAAAACCAATGGTGTCTCTGGTTGGGGCACGCAATGCTTCGTCGCTGGGGACCCGTATGGCCCGCGCCTTGGCACGCGATCTCGGTGCTGCGGGCTACACAGTCGTATCCGGTCTCGCGCGCGGCGTTGATGCGGCGGCCCATAACGCAGCGCTGGAAACCGGCACAATCGCGGTGCAGGCTGGTGGTGTGGACGTAATTTACCCGGCGGAAAACACCGAACTGGCACTGTCGATGGCCGAGCATGGGTTGCGCGTCTCCGAACAACCGATGGGTCTGCAACCGATGGCGCGCCATTTTCCAAGCCGCAATCGAATCATCGCGGGTCTCAGCCAGGCGACCGTTGTGGTCGAAGCCGCCGCGAAGTCCGGAAGCCTGATCACCGCACGCGATGCCTTGGATCAGGGGCGCGACGTTTTGGCTGTGCCGGGCAACCCATTCGACGCGCGTGCGGCGGGGTGCAATCAACTGATCCGCGACGGTGCGACATTAATTCGCTCTGCAGCGGATGTGATCGAAACGCTCAGCCCGATGCATCACGACGCGCCGCAATTGCCGATACCTGCCCCGACACCGCGGCGGGACAGTCCCCCGCCAGCAAAGATGAAAACCAAGTTGAAACAAGCGGCAGCGTTACACCGTCAAATCCTGTCAAGACTAAGCCCCGCGCCCGTGCCGGAGGATCAGTTGATTCGCGATTTGGCCGTCACGGCGTCGGAGGCGGCCCCCGCCCTGCTTGATCTGGAGATGGATGGCCAGATTACGCGTCAGTCAGGTGGCATGTTATCGCGCAGCTGAACCTTTCGCAGAGGCGTCACAGACATCCAACCGCGCGCAATCGCCTCTGGTCCGGCCGGGCAAAAACAGGCGTCACGACCCGCGATGGAACAATCAAAACAGGTGCCATACACTCCGGACCAGAGGGTTTGACCGCCTGTCCCGATCAGGCCCACCCCCATCGGGCAAAACAGCGTAAAATTCGATCTGCCATTGAAAATAATTACTTGCGCACCACCTGTCTCACGGCCATAGACACAAGATATTTTTGATCAGAGGTGCCTCAGTACATGCCGGTTGTTGTCGTCGAATCCCCTGCTAAAGCCAAGACAATCAATTCGTATCTGGGTGACAATTATACTGTCCTCGCCTCTTACGGTCATGTGCGGGATTTGCCCCCCAAAGACGGCTCCGTTGACCCCGACGCCGGTTTTGAGATGCTTTGGGAAGTCGGTTATGACAGCCGCAAACACGTCAAGGCCATCGCTGATGCGCTGAAAGAAGACAATGCGCTGATCCTTGCAACTGACCCCGACCGTGAAGGCGAAGCGATAAGCTGGCACCTCCAGGAGGCGCTGACGAAACGCAAATCCATCAAAAAAGATACGCCGGTCAGCCGCGTGGTGTTTAACGCGATCACCAAAGCCGCCGTGACGGAAGCAATGCAGAACCCGCGTCAGGTGGACATGCCGCTGGTTGAGGCATACCTCGCCCGCCGCGCGTTGGACTATTTGGTTGGTTTCAACCTCAGCCCGGTGTTGTGGCGCAAACTGCCCGGTGCGAAGTCTGCAGGCCGCGTGCAATCGGTTACCCTACGCCTGATCGTTGAGCGCGAGATGGAAATCGAAGCGTTCCGCGCGCGCGAATACTGGTCCGTCAAAGCACTCCTTGCCACCCCGCGCAGCCAGGAATTCGAAGCCAGGCTCACCGTTCTCGCAGGCAAGAAGCTCGACCGGTTCGACATCGAAAACCAGACGCAGGCCGAACTGGCCGTGCAAGCCATCACCAGCCGCGACCTGAGCGTCAAATCGGTGGAGGCAAAACCGGCCAACAGAAACCCCTCGGCCCCCTTCATGACATCGACGCTGCAACAGGAGGCAAGCCGCAAGTTCGGCATGGGCGCGCGCCAGACGATGAGCACCGCGCAGCGGCTTTATGAAGCGGGCTATATCACCTACATGCGGACCGACGGGATCGACATGGCCCCCGAAGCGGTGAGTGCTGCGCGCGATGCGATCAAGACGCTGTATGGTGCCGATTACGTTCCAAAAAGCCCGCGCATATACAAAAACAAGGCCAAGAACGCGCAGGAAGCGCATGAATGTATCCGACCGACGGACATGATGACAAAGGCCGAGGACCTCAAGACATCTGACGCGGATCAGCGCAAGCTCTATGACCTGATCTGGAAACGCACCCTTGCATGCCAGATGGAAGCGGCGCGTCTGGAGCGTACGACGGCCGAAATCGCAAGCGAAGACGGACAGATCGGCCTGAGAGCAACCGGTCAGGTCATGTTGTTCGACGGTTTCCTGCGCGTCTACGAAGAAGGCCGTGACGACGTGGCCGTGGTGGATGATGACGACAAGCGCCTGCCACAGATTGATCAGGGCGACCGCTTGGACAAACGCACCGTCACCCCGGAGCAGCACTTTACCCAGCCGCCGCCCAGATACACCGAAGCCACACTGGTCAAACGCATGGAAGAGTTGGGCATTGGCAGACCCTCAACCTATGCCTCTGTTGTGACGACGATTCAGGACCGTGAATACGTCCGCAAGGACAAGAACCGCCTCATCCCCGAGGACAAAGGCCGGTTGGTCACTGCGTTTCTAAGCAATTATTTCCGCAAATACGTCGGGTATGATTTCACAGCCGACCTTGAGGATCAGCTTGATACGGTCAGCGCGGGAAATGCGGATTACAAGGAAGTGCTGGGGCGGTTCTGGCGCGATTTCTCGGCTGCAATCGCCGAGACGGCAGATCTGCGGATTACTGAGGTTCTCGAAAAAATCAACGAGGTGCTTGAACCACATCTGTTCCCGGCGAATGAAGATGGAACGGACCCGCGCCTGTGCCCCAACTGCGGTGCGGGGCGTCTGAGCATGCGAACGGCCCGGTCTGGCGGTGCGTTTATCGGCTGCTCGAACTATCCGGAATGCCGTTATACCCGCGCCTTCGGCCCGCCCGGCGAAGAGGATGACAGCGGCATCCCTCCCGAAGGAAAGCTGCTGGGCGAAGATGGCGAAGATAAGATCTACGCCTTCAAGGGGCGTTTTGGCCCCTATGTTCAGCGCGGCGAAGTGACCGAAGACAACAAGAAGCCACCGCGCCAATCCATTCCAAAGGACTGGCCGCCGGAGGACGTCGACTTGCCACAGGCGCTGAAACTGCTCTCGCTGCCACGCGAAATCGGCCCTCACCCCGAAGACGGTATAACTGTCTGGGCCAATATCGGTCGCTATGGCCCCTATATCAAACACGCGCCGTCCACTTCGGACCGCGGCGGCACAAACGCCAACCTCGACGGCATTGACGAGGTCTTTACCGTCGGCATGAACCGCGCGGTCCAGCTTTTGGCGGAAAAGCTCGCGTCGCGCGGCCAGCGTGGCGGTGCGGCTAAAACCCTGCGTGATCTTGGAGAACATCCCGAAGAAGGTGGCCCCATCGCGATCATGGAGGGCAAATACGGACCTTACGTCAAATGGGAAAAGGTAAACGCCACCCTGCCCAAAGACAGTGATCCCGCCGAGTTGACCATGGAAGCCGCCGTGGCCCTGATCGACGAAAAGGCCGCATCAAAAGGCAAAAAGCGTCGCAAGGCAGCCCCCAAGAAGACAGCGGCCAAAAAGACTGCGACAAAAAAGACCGCACCAAAAAAGACCGCACCCAAGAAAAAGACCCCGGCAAAAAAAGCTGAAGAGTAACGAAGGCTTGACCGGGCGCACGGTTTTGCCCGGATCGCTCGATAAGCCGTGTTAATATCTTGTGCTACGCTCACACGTGAAATAAAACGTGGGCAACACCGGCCTGCACCGTGGCAAAATATTATGTTCATTGCCATTGGCTTCCGGTTCGCAGACTAGATGTGAGGAAGCGCGATGAATAAAGTGTACGGGTCGGCCTCTGAGGCGCTTGAGGGGGTTTTGCACGATGGCATGCTCATCGCGGCGGGTGGATTTGGACTGTGCGGCATCCCTGAATTGCTGCTCTCGGCGATCCGCGATGCTGGTACCAAAGACATGACCTTTGCGTCCAATAACGCCGGTGTTGATGATTTCGGCATCGGCATTTTGCTTCAGACACGACAGGTCAAGAAAATGATCTCTTCCTATGTTGGCGAAAACGCGGAGTTCATGCGCCAATACCTGTCGGGCGAACTGGAACTGGAGTTCAACCCGCAAGGAACTTTGGCCGAACGCATGCGCGCAGGCGGTTGCGGCATACCAGGGTTTTATACCAAAACCGGTGTTGGCACCGTGATCGCCGACGGCAAAGAGCACAAGGATTTCGACGGCGAAACGTATATTCTGGAACGCGGCATCGTTGCGGATCTGTCCATCGTAAAGGCATGGAAGGCCGACGCGACCGGCAATCTGGTGTTCAGAAAAACTGCGCGCAACTTCAACCCACCCGCCGCGATGTGCGGCAAAATCTGCGTGGTCGAGGTGGAAGAGATCGTGCCAACAGGCAGCCTTGATCCCGACAGCATCCACCTGCCCGGCATCTATGTGCATCGCCTCATTCAGGGCGCACATGAAAAACGGATCGAACAACGGACCACTAGGGCTGCGTAAGGCGCACAGCATGGCAGATACGAAAACAAAATCGCGCGCCGATGCGAAGCAAAATTCAGAGCCGTTTTCAGAACAGGACTTCGGTGGGTTTTCCCGCTCACAGGTTGCGATGGTATTGACCAACCCGAACCTTGACGACAATCCCATCGTCTATGCAAACGAAGCTTTTGTCCGCACCACCGGCTATGCCCATAGCGCTATTGTGGGGCGCAATTGTCGGTTCTTGCAGGGCGAGGATACGGACAAGGCCGCTGTGGATGTGCTGCGCCATGCCATCGAACTCGATCAAAATGTGACGGTCGATATTCTGAATTACAAAGCCAACGGCGCGCCCTTCATGAACCGTCTGGTTGTGTCGCCGATTGTGGATTCGCAGGGCAAGACCGAATATTTCATCGGCATCCAGAAAGAGTTGCGCAACGGTGAGCGGGATCCGAGTGCCGAGAAGGTGCATGATCACCTGATGGAAGTGCAAAACCGGGTTCAATCCGATCTTTCCATGATCATCACGATGATCCGAAACCAGTCGGCGGCAACCTCGGTCCCGGATGATTTCGCGGCCCTGAAGCGGCGTGTCGAGACGTTGGAATTGCTCTATGAAGAGATGAAACTGGCGGATCGGCATGCAAACCGCGATACCGTGCAGATGGGCAGCTTTGTGTCTCGGCTGGCCAGCGCGATTGCCCATACCGAAGGGCGGCCCGGCATACGGATGAACATGCAGATCGAACCGCTTGAGGTCTCCATTGAGGTGGCAACACGCGTGGGTCTTGTGGTGTCGGAATTGCTGACCAACACGTTTCAGCATGCGTTTGAGCGGATGGAAACCGGTCTTGTGGAAATCCGGATGTCGCAGTTGAGCGCGGGCGGGCTGCGCCTGATTGTGTCAGACGATGGCATCGGCATTCCGCGCTCAATGGAATGGCCCTCCAGTGCTACGGTTGGCGGACGGATCGTCTGCGGCCTGATTGAAGGTCTCGAAGGAACATTACACCTCGGCCGTGGGGCTGCGGGCAGCTTTGTAACAATTGATGTGCCAGCAGGCGCGTCAGTCACCGAATAGGATAGGACTGTTATGCCTTGGGATCGAAACCAGATGGCGGAGCGCGCGGCGCAAGAGCTTGAAGACGGCTGGTATGTAAACCTCGGGATCGGCATTCCGACGCTGGTCAGCAATTACATCCCTGACGGCATTGAAGTGACGCTTCAGTCCGAAAACGGCATGCTGGGCATGGGCCCCTTCCCGGTTGAAGGATCTGAGGACGCAGACCTCATCAACGCGGGCAAGCAGACCATCACCGAACTGCCGCAAACTGCTTATTTTGACAGCGCGCAGTCCTTCGGTATGATCCGGGGCGGCAAGATTGCAATGGCGATCCTTGGGGCGATGGAAGTGGCCGAAAACGGCGATCTGGCGAACTGGATGATCCCGGGCAAACTCGTGAAAGGCATGGGCGGCGCGATGGACCTTGTTGCGGGCGTCGGGCGCGTTGTCGTTGTGATGGATCACACCTCGAAACATGGCGATAGCAAAGTGCTGCGCGAGTGTACCCTGCCCTTGACGGGCAAAAATGTCGTGGACCGGATCATCACCAATCTGGGCGTGTTGGACGTGGTCGAGGGCGGGTTGAAAATCGTCGAGACGGCGGACGGCGTGAGCGAAGAAGACCTGCGCGCGGCAACCGAGGCCACAATCATCTGAGGTCGCGTCGGGCCAGACCGGAGCGTCCCGGGGTACCTCGTGCCTCAGCTACGTCGTCAAACCCTCTAGTTGAGCCCGGCAAAAACACATCCGTCCGACACAAGTTCGGGCGGGGTGAGACACAGCCCTCGGGCCACCTGAAATGCGCTGAGGACCTTGGGCACGTAGTCGCGTGTTTCGGGGAACGGCGGCACACCGTCATGTTTGGCCACTGACCCCTCGCCCGCGTTATATCCAGCCAGCACCATGATCGGGTCACCGTCAAATTTCTCCATCAGCCAGTCGAGATAGCGCACGCCGCCTTGGATGTTCTGACGCGCAGATAACACATCCTCGACACCAAAGCGTTCGGCTGTGGCAGGCATCAACTGCATCAAGCCTGTCGCGCCCGCTGTACTGACCGCCCCCGGATTGCCTGAGGACTCCACCGAAATCACCGCCAGAACCAAGGCGGGCGACACGCGTGTCCCCACGGTCGAGCGCAGAATGGTCGCACTGTTGTTGCGTGCGATTTCCTGCAAATGCTGCAGCCTTGGCTGGGGGATACTCCCGCCACCGCCAAGCACTGCCATCGCCTCGTGCAAACGCCCCGGCCCGGAATCCTTCAGCTGAGGGGAAATCCGTGACCAAAACCAACTGTATGCCCCGATCTTCAGGTCATCGAGAAGGGCCGCATCCTGCAATGCTGGCGTCTGAATGACAGGTACGCGGGGCCGAGCCAGCAGGCGCGCCTGCTCTTCAGGATCAATTTGCACGATCTGTGGCCGTTCGCCTGCTTTCGGCACACCCACACGTTTGGCACTGAAATCAGGAAAGGTTGCCGGGGTATCAGCCCATGCGGCGCACCCAACCGATAACGCTGCCAAAAGCGACAGTAAGAAACGAATGCGCATGATTTCTGCTCTCAGTATTTTTGGTTTTGTTTTGCGCGAAGTATCACAGATTGCCCACTCTCTGACCAGAAACCCGAGCCGGGATCAGGGCGATTTTGCCATAATCCAAACAGTGTCAGCCGACGCAAAACACAAGGTTACTTATTTTTTCAATTTTAAATCAGTGCCTTAAAGTGAAATCCGGCTATACATCAATAGATACGCAAAAGTCACAATTGGTGTCAAAATGATGCCCCAATCGCCCAGCTATATGTCCCTGTACCAAGTCGGGCCGACCAAAACACGCAAACGGTCACTGAGATCGACAAGGTGAGTACGTTTAAATCAAGTGATCCTTTGGAGGGACAAGGCATGATGAAATTTATCAATAACTTCCGCAAAGACGAAGATGGCGCCGTTACGGTTGACTGGGTCGTTTTGACCGCCGCCGTTGTTGGTCTGGCTGTTGCGGCATATAGTTCGATCAATACTGGCGCCACAGAACTGACGGGTAAGACAAGCACGTTCCTCGGCGCACAGGATCCCGCACTCGCAGCTGGCGGGAACATTCAGGGCGCTGCCGGCGGCGGCACAACAACTGACACGACCACACCGACTACGACAACACCGACTACGACAACACCGGACTAATAATCCCAGCCTGATAAAGACACAGGGGCCGCAATCTGCACGCAGAGCGCGGCCCCTTTTTTTCCGAATGCTGTTATTTGAAGAGCAGAGGATAGTTTGATGTCGATTGATTTGAAAAAATTCATGATAAACGAAAACGGCGCGATCACCGTGGATTGGGTTGTTCTAACCGCTGCCGTTGCCGGATTATGCATCGCTTTCATTGTGGAACTACGAAGTGACGCCAGCAATCTGAGCTTTTTGACACAGCGATACCTTGAGGCGCAGGACCCTCAGGCAGCCGCAGGCGGCAATATTCAAGATTGAGGATGGCGCATGAACAATCGCCTTTTCAGAAGTAATCACGGGAGGCACGCGCAACAAACCTCTGAGTTACCACGTAAAAATCGTGAAATTGCCGCATTTCGGCACCACTTTTAACGCAGCACTGAACATGCGCGCCCCAAAAAGGCGCATCGGCAAAACGAGGTGACATTATGCGAGTGATATTTGGAATGGTCCTTCTGGCGGGCGTCGCGCTCGCGGGTGGCGCCGTATATATGGCCAAAGGGTACATCGGCCAGTATCAGGCCGAGCTTGCCCGCGCACAGCAAATGCAAAGCGCGATTGTGCCGACCCAGCCCGTATTTGTCGCAACCCGCCACCTGCGTTACGGCGACACTTTGAACCCCGAAGATGTGCGGGCCGTAAACTGGCCGACAAATGCCATTCCTGAAGGGGTTTTCACGGATATTGCAGTGCTTTTCCCCGAAGGTACGGACGAACCGCGCCTGATCATACGCCCCATGGAGCCGAACGAGGCGCTGCTTGCCGTCAAGATCACCGAGCCGGGCGAGGATATTGGCCTGACCACGCGGCTCGAAAAGGGCATGCGCGCATTCGCCATTCGCGTTGACGTAGCAACCGGCGTGTCGGGGTTTCTGCGGCCCGGAGACAAGGTTGATGTGTATTGGACCGGCGGCGTCCAGACCAGCAATGGCCGTGAGGACGTCACCAAACTGATCCAGAGCGCTGTCCGCCTGATCGCGGTGGACCAGACCGAAGATCAGATGAATGGCGCGCGCATTGCCCGCACGGTGACGGTCGCTGCAAGCCCCGAACAGGTCGCAGCACTGGCGCAGGCGCAATCCACTGGCAATTTATCCTTGTCCCTTGTGGGCGCAGGTGATGATGCCGAGCTGGATGAGATCAAGGTAAATCAGGTTTCCCTGCTCGGCCTGCAACAGGCCGCCCCAGTGGTCGCAGCCCCCGTAGCCCGTGTTTGCTCGATCCGCACCCGTCGCGGCGCTGAAGTCGTGGCAATTCCCATTCCCTGCACAAACTAAGTAAATCCATGGGCTTACAAGGGCGCAATTGCATCAGTTGCGCCTTTTCCCGTTTTGCGTGTTGCCATTTATCCACATAAGGACAACCGCGGAACCCATTGATTCTTGCAAAAAATTCAAAACCTGCGCAAAGTATCGCCTATACGGGCAAAAAGACCCGAAATTGAGGCGTGATCAACAAAGGCAGGTCACATGAAAACCAATGGAATACTCAAGGCAGCCCTTCTCGGGCTGACGCTAAGCGTGAGTCCTGTTGCCTTTATGGCACCTTTGACGGCTCAGGCTGAAGCGCTGCGGATCATCGCCAGAGAAACCAGCGAAACGCTGAATGTTTCGCAAAACCGTGCTGTGGTGGTGGAAAGCGAAATCCCTTTCGCCGAGCTCAGCATCGCCAACCCCGGAATTGCGGACATATCATCCTTGTCGGACCGCAGCATTTACGTGCTTGGCAAAGTGCCGGGCATCACAACGCTGACCCTTCTGGATGCGGCCGGGCAGTTGATCACCAATGTCGAAGTCCGCGTTGCCCCCGATCTGACCGAGTTCAAGGAACGCCTCCGCCAGATCCTGCCCGGTGAAGCGATCGAAGTGCGCACCGCCAATGACGGCATCGTTCTGTCGGGACAGGTATCGAGCAGTCAGCGGCTGTCAAAAGCGCTTGAACTGGCCGCACGCTATGCGCCGGATCGCGTCTCAAACCTGATGACGGTCGGGGGTGTTCAGCAAGTGATGCTGAAAGTGCGCTTTGCCGAAATGAGCCGCGGTGTGTCCAAACAGTTGCAAAGCTCCCTTAGGATTGGCGGCACAGAGGCTCAGGCGGGGATCGGTCGCGGCATCGGCGGCATTCCAAATCTGGCCGCAGATACGGCGCAAGGCGCTGTGTTCTTTGATTTCGGGCTGGGATCAACACAGGTTCAACTGCTGTTGGAGGCACTGGAAACAAAAGGGGCCGTGCGGACATTGGCCGAACCCAACCTCGTGTCGCTGTCCGGCCAGGAAGCGAATTTCCTCGCGGGCGGCGAATACCCGGTTCCGGTTCAAAGCGAAGACGGCATCAGCGTTGATTACAAACCATTCGGCATCGAACTGAACTTTGTCCCCCGCGTTGTGGATGGCGATCTGATCAATCTGCAACTATCGGCTGCGACCTCCTCGATTGACCCCTCGAACGGGATCAGCGTTGGTGACAGCTTTACCGTGGATGCGTTTATCCGCCGGGAAGCGTCGACCACGGTCGAAATGCGCGATGGCGAGAGCTTTGCGATTGCGGGACTGCTGGAGGACAACTTCAATGATAATATCTCACAGGTGCCCTGGCTGAGCGATGTTCCGATCCTCGGTGCCCTGTTCAGAAGCACGGATTACATGCGCAACCAGACGGAACTCGTCATCATCATAACCGCACATCTGGTAACCCCGACCCGTGGCGAAGCCCTCGCCCTGCCGACGGACCGGATCAGGCCCCCAAGCGAAAAGGATCTGTTCCTGAACGGGCGCACGATCCAAACCCTGAACGCGCGCGGTGCGGCGGGCGAAGTGGCCAAACAGGACTTCGGCGGCTCTTATGGCTATGTGATGGAGTAATCAGATGTCTCTTTTCCTCACCACACCCGCACGCGCCGTTGCCATTCTGATGGGATTGGCCGCGCTGAGTGCCTGCGCACCGGACACCGGGGTTGGTCAATTTTACCGCGAGGCCGGATCACAAGTTGACTCAGGCGAATTCGGGAATGCGACGCTACACAACCAGCTTTCGCAAATCTGCCGCACAAACAGCGCGGGCGTAGGCAAAGTTGGTGGTCAGGCGGGTGATCCGCTCGTGGTACTTGACCCCGAAAGCACGTTGAACCGCAAAGTGTATCGCGTGCACTGCGATGGCACCCTGGATGGTAAGTTTGCGCAGGTTGTCTACCGCGAGTATGTCGGCAGCAGCGTGCAGACATCCAATGTGGAACAGGCCGACGCGCAATAACGCGCGCCCCGATTGCCTCGATTACACCGAAACGACAGGCAGAGCATTGCAACTCTGCCTTTTTGGTTGGCGCGGGCTAACCCAACAATTTGACAATGCTTACGCCATTGTGTCTGCAAACCCAACAATTGGGCGAATTCAGCCCTAATTATGCCCAAGTTCACTGCGACTTTCCCTCCAATGGGACACGCACGTCCGGCAGAAGCAGCCGGGCGTGAGCGTCAAAGGGGAACACGCAAAGCGCTCTTGGTGCGCCATCCTCCTTTGACCCTCTCTGGAACACGAAGGAAGACGAGGCAATGACCGGCACACCGCCAAATTCGGAGTTATCACCGATCGTCGCTTGCACGGTCAGCCGCGATGTCCAGAACTTTGATCTGTTGATCGAAGATATGGAACTGGCGCTTGGTGAAAACTGGGGCGACCTTGGGTTTGCCGAGGCGCTGGCCTTCTTTGGCCAACCCGAGGCGCAAGCGCTTGAATTCATTGCCCTTGCGATTGACGAGACCGATGAGGAAAACCTCAACCATATGGGTGAAATCATCGGGCAGGCCAAGGCGCGCGGCATCAAGGTGATCCTGATTGCCGAAGACGTGACGCCCGCCGCGCTACATTCACTGCTCAGGCAGGGCGCGGATGAATTTGTGCCCTACCCTCTGCCCGAAAATGAACTGTCCGAGGCGATCGAGCGCGTGCGCGCCGCCGAGCAAGCATTGCAGGCAAGCGCCAATACCCCCGCGTTGCATTCTGGTGCCCAGAAAGAAGGGGCCGTGATCGTCGTGCATGGGTTGGCAGGCGGCACCGGGGCCACAACCCTCGCCGTGAACCTCGCGTGGGAACTTGCGACCCATGAAAAGAAAGACGGGCCGCGCGTCTGCCTGATTGATTTCGACCTGCAATACGGCGCGGTGGCCACCTATCTGGATTTGCCACGTCGTGAAGCGGTCTACGACATGCTGGCCGACACGGAAAACATGGATGACGAGATATTTGGCCAGTGTTTGCTGACCTTTGAGGACAGGCTCGAGGTTCTGACCGCCCCTGCGGATATGTTGCCGCTCGATCTGATGTCGGCGCAGGATGTCAGTCGCATTCTGGCTATGGCGCGACGCCATTTTGACTATGTCGTCATTGATATGCCCTCCACGCTCGTGACGTGGTCCGAGACGGTGCTGAATGCGGCGCATGTCTATTTCGCGACCATGGAAATGGACATGCGCTCGGCTCAAAATGCGCTGCGTTTCAAACGCGCGCTGCAATCCGAAGACCTGCCCGTCGAAAAGCTGCGCTATGTGATGAATAAAGCACCCAAGTTCACCGATCTGTCCGGCAAAAGCCGGATCAAACGAATGGCGGAAAGCCTCGATATCTCAATCGATCTGCAAATGCCCGATGGCGGCAAACCCATCACGCAGGGGGCGGATCACGGCATACCGCTTGCCCAGTCTGCCGCCAAAAACCCGTTGCGTCGTGAAATCGCCAAGCTCGCGGCCTCCATCCTCGCGCTTGGCAGTACCGACGTCAAAGCCGCCTGATTTTCAAAGGAAGCCCTGCATGTTCTCAAAATACAAAAAAGCCAAAGCAGAAATGCCTGTCGGGCTGGATGCCTCAATCCAGAAAGCACCACCGGGCGACGCCCCGGACAACACGGCTGTGCAAAACGTCATGCGCAAGGCACCACAGGCTGCCCCGGCGCAGGTGGCCCAGATGGACAAAGAACGCAAACGCAAAGAGCGGATGGGCGAGATCAAGCTGGACCTGCATCACGTGCTGCTCGACAACCTCAACCTTTCTGCGCTTGAACATGCAACCGAACAGGATTTGCGTCAGGAAATCAGCGCCATCACCAGCGAACACCTGCAAGCCCAGAGCATCGTTCTCAACCGCGAAGACCGCCAGACGCTGACATCCGAACTCTATGATGAGGTCACAGGGCTCGGGCCCCTTGAGACGCTTTTGAAAGATGACACGGTCAACGATATTCTGGTCAACGGACCCCAGCAAATTTTTGTGGAGCGGGATGGCAAACTGCAACTCACAGACGTCATCTTCAAGGATGAACGCCACCTGCTGCGCATTATCGACAAGATCGTCTCGGCCGTTGGTCGGCGCGTCGATGAAAGCAACCCCTACGTGGATGCGCGCCTTAAGGATGGGTCGCGGTTTAACGCGATGGTGCCACCCGTGGCCGTTGACGGCAGCCTCGTGTCGATCCGGAAATTCAAGAAAGACAAGCTGGGCATTGATGATCTGGTGCACTTCGGCGCCTTTACCGAAGAGATGGCCGCCTATCTGCAGGCGGCCGTGGCGACGCGCCTCAACATCATTGTCTCGGGCGGAACGGGTTCGGGAAAAACCACAACCCTGAATGCTCTGTCGTCCTTCATCGACAACGCGGAACGTATTCTGACCATCGAGGACACGGCGGAACTGCAATTGCAGCAGACCCATGTGGGCCGCATGGAAAGTCGCCCGCCCAACGTCGAGGGCAAGGGCGAAGTTTCCCCCCGTGATTGCCTCAAGAACGCGCTGCGGATGCGGCCTGATCGCATCATTGTGGGCGAGACACGCGGCGAAGAGGTGATTGATATGCTGCAGGCGATGAACACGGGCCACGATGGATCAATGACGACGATCCACGCGAACTCTGCCCGCGACGGGGTGTCTCGACTGGAAAACATGATCGCCATGGCCGGGATCGAAATGCCGCTCAAAGCGGTGCGCAGTCAGATCTCATCGGCGGTTAATCTGATTGTTCAGGCCTCGCGCCTGCAGGACGGCTCACGCCGCATGACCTCGATCACCGAAGTGACGGGGATGGAGGGCGAAGTCATCTCGATGCAGGAAATTTTCCGCTATCAGCGCGTGGGGCTCACACCGGAAAACAAGATCATCGGCCATTACACGGCCACCGGCGTGCGCAGCGCATACGCCGAACGCTTCCGTATGTGGGGCTACGATTTGCCAGCTTCCATCTATGAACCCACCGCGGCCCAGTAAGGGTTTTCAACATGACCTACTGCTTCGCCACTTGAGGATTTGAACATGAGCCCAGAACCCATCATCTATGGCCTGATCTTCATCGGCGTGCTCGTTCTGGTCGAGGGTCTTTATCTGGTGACCTTCGGCAAATCCATCAGCCTGAACAGCCGGGTGAACCGCAGACTTGAGATGCTGGACAAGGGCACGGGCCGCGACGAAGTGCTGGAAAAGCTGCGCAAGGAGATGCAGCAGCACATGAAATCAAAGTCGATCCCGCTCTATTCCCTGCTCGGTGAAAAGGCGCAAAAGGCGGCGATTGCCTTTACCCCAAGCCAGCTGGTCATGATCATGGGCGTGCTCGCGGTCGTCGCTTTTCTGGGCCTCAGCGTGGGCACGGAATCATCCCTGCCCGTGCGGATCATGATGTCCATCGGCATTGGTGTGGGTGCGGTCTATTTCTGGGTCTCCAGCAAGGCCAACAAGCGTCTTGCCATGATCGAAGAACAACTGCCCGATGCGGTTGAACTGATGGTCCGCTCCCTGCGGGTCGGGCATCCGTTCTCCTCAGCGGTGCAAATCGTCTCCAAGGAGGTGCAGGACCCGCTGGCGTCGGAAATGGGTGTTATCGCGGATGAAAGTGCGTATGGGCGCGATGTCGGTGACGCCCTCAAGGAAATGGCGGAGCGTCTGGACATGCAGGATCTGCGCTTTCTGGCGGTTGCGGTGAACATCCAACAGACTTCCGGCGGCAACCTTGCGGAAATCCTCGCCGGGCTGGCCAAGGTGATCCGGGCGCGCTTTCGCCTCTTTCGCCGGGTCAAGGCCATCACCGCCGAGGCAAAATGGTCAGGCAAGTTCCTCTCTGCCTTTCCGGTCGTTGCGCTGATTGTGATCAATGTTGGCGATCCGAATTACTATGACGCGGTGCGCGATCATGCGTATTTCATCCCCGCCTGTTTCCTTGTGGGCGTCTTCCTCGCACTGAACCTTTTCGTCATGCGCATCCTGACCGATATCAAAGTATAGGGAATATTCCGATGGGCTTCTTGAACAATATCAACGCTTTGATTGTCGAATTTCTTGGCCCCCTTGGCCCCATGATCCTGCTGGGCACGCTGGGTCTGATCATGATCGGTGTGACTGTGGCCCTGATGCTGGCTCAACCCGAAGACCCGATGGAAAAGCTGAAAAAACAGATACAGGCCCCAGGTTCAAGCGCGCCGGAACAACGACTGCGTCAGGGGGAGCGCAATGAACAGTTGCAGAAATTTGCGTCCTTTCTCGAACCACAGGACGTCGCCGAACTGAGCGCGCGGCAATTGATGCTGCGCCAGGCCGGGTATCAAAGTCAGGACGCTGTCCGCTTTTTCCATTTTGCACAGTTTGCCCTCGGTCTTGCGGGGCTGCTGCTGGCTTTTGTCTACCTCAACCTGCTGGGCCATGGTGAGGGGTTCACCACGCAGAAAATGATGATCTTTACGATCATTCCCGGCGCGGTGGGGTATTATCTGCCGGTCTACTGGGTGCGACGCCGGGTCGATACCCGCAAGGATGAGATCACACGCGGCTTCCCCGACAGCCTTGATATGATGCTGGTCTGTGTCGAGGCGGGCCAGTCGCTGGATCAGTGCATCGTGCGTGTCTCCAAGGAATTGCATGCCTCCTACCCCGCCCTTGCGCAGGAATTTGATGTGGTGGCCTATGAGATGAAGGCGGGTAAGGACAAAACCACCGTGCTGAACGATTTTGGTGAACGCTGCGGTGTGCAGGATGTGTCGTCCTTTGTGACCGTGCTGAACCAATCCCAGCAATTCGGCACATCCATCGCCGAGGCCCTGCGCGTTTATGCGGGTGAAATGCGCGACAAACGCGTGATGCGCGCCGAAGAGGCCGCAAACAAGTTGCCAACCAAGATGACCCTTGCCACTATGATGCTGACCGTTCCGCCCCTGCTAATCATTCTGGTTGGCCCATCGGTGCACGGGATCACACAACTGGGGAATCTGGGCGCCGGACAATGAAAACAGCAAAACGGCGGGCTTTTGCCTTTGCCACCTTTGCGATCGCTGGATTGGCCGCGTGTGAAAACACAAGCAGCCTGTCGCTGCCCGAAGATCAGGTCATGGCACCGGGCGTGGATCTGCGCGCGGCGGCCAAACAGGACAGTTCAGAGGCGGTCGAAGCCGGGCACAGGTTGATTGCCGCCGGGGAATACGAACTTGCCCTGCGCGCCTTCAACCGTGCAGCTCTCAGTCGCGGCGCGTTGGATGCGGAAATCCTGTCCGGTCTCGGCACTGCCAATCTGGGCCTCGGCCGGCTCGGACAGGCCGAAGAATTGCTGCGGCGGGCCGTGCGTGACGATGCGGCACAGCCCGTGGATTACAACAATCTTGGCGTTTTATTGATGGAACAGGGCAAGACCAACGAGGCATTGCAGTATTTTCGCCGCGCCTTCGCACTCAGCAATGGCGAAAACATCGCAATCCGGGATAATCTGCGCTTGGTACTCGCAAAAACAGAAAATTCTGCTACGATTGAGCCTGAGAAAAGCAGCGAATACAAGTTGGTGCGCCGCGGAAACAGCGATTTTATCATCCGCCCGACACCATAAACGAGGCTAGAGCAGAAAAAGGACGCAAAAATGCGCCACCCTTTCGTTTTTTCCGCCTGCATTGCAGGCGCTATAATTGTTGCCGGTTGTGCCCCAAAGCCATCGGATGAGGAAACCGTCGAACGCGCTTTTCAGGACGTCAACGTTGTCGATGAAACCAACCTGTCCGAAGTCATGCTGACAGTGACGGACCCGAATGAAGCGATCTCATATTACCAGCGCACCCTGCAGAGCAGCCCCGACCGGATCGACCTGCGTCGCGGACTTGCCGCGTCTTTTGTGCGCGCCAAACGTTTCACTGAAGCAGCAAGCGCATGGGAAAAAGTCACGGAACTAAAAGACTCAACCAGCGAAGACAGCGTGAATTACGCCGACGCCCTGATCCGCAGTGGCGATTGGGACAAGGCGGAGAAGGTGTTGGACACGGTCCCCCCGACTTATGAGACATTCAAACGCTACCGCCTCGAAGCGATGATGGCAGACGCCAACGAAGAATGGAAAAAAGCCGACAGCTTTTATGAAACGGCGATCGGGCTGACCACGACACCGGCCGGTGCCTTCAACAACTGGGGTTATTCCAAACTGACGCGCGGTGATTTCGCAGGGGCGGAAAAGCTGTTTGGGCAGGCGATCCGACAGGACACCACACTGTTTACTGCCAAGAACAACCTTGTTCTGGCCCGCAGCGCACAGCGTAAATACACGCTGCCCGTGGTGCCGATGACACAAGCAGAACGCGCGCAACTGCTGCATACGATGGCGCTGTCGGCGGTCAAACAGGATGATATCCAAACCGGCAAAAGCCTGCTGCGCGACGCGATTGACACGCACCCGCAACACTTTGAAGCCGCCGTGCGTGCGCTGGAAGCCCTCGAAAGAAGCGGCTGAGGCGACATGGCATTTTCGTCGAGTGCTGCGCTGTGGTTTTTGCCCTTTGTGCTGCCGCTTTGCCTTTACGTCGCCTATACCGATCTGGCGCTGATGAAGATCACCAACAAGGCGGTTGTCACACTGGGGGCCATTTACGTGATCCTTGGCCCTTTCGTCCTGCCCTCCATTGAGGCTTATCTTTGGGGGTTTGCCCAGTTTGCGATCGCACTGGGCATTGGGTTTGTACTGAATGCCATCGGGGCAATGGGCGCGGGGGATGCTAAATTCATCGCCTTCGCAGCACCCTTTATTGCACCGGGCGACCTGCCCCGCGTTGTTTTGCTTTCCACCTGTATCCTTTTGGCGGCCCTGCTCACACATCGCGGTGTGCGCGCGAGCCGATTGCGCGACCTCGCGCCCGACTGGGTCAGCTGGTCACAAGGCAAGCGCTTTCCCCTCGGGCTCGCGCTTGGCCCCACCCTCGCCCTTTATCTGTGCCTTAGCGCGCTCAATGGTGCCTGAATTACGCCATTTTCCTATAGTATCTCACAGATAACGGGTGCCAGACGCCTCACGGAAAATGACGATAGCAAGGTCCGCAAGATGAACATGCACACCACCGACGTGATGTCGCCGCCCGCCCCAAGCAGGCTGGCCGATATGAAACTTTCGACTGTGATGATGCGCGACATTATCCTCAAGACCATGTTTCGCAAGAACGTCGATGTGGTCAGCGAACTCAGCGCCACAGTCTGCCTGCCCGTCCCGGTCACGCAGGAACTGGTTGACCTCGCCCGCAGCCAGCAATTGCTCGAAGCAACGGGGACGCTGAATGCCAACAACGGGGACGAAATGGGGTATCAGCTGACCGAACAGGGCAAAGCGCGCGCGCTGGATGCTCTGGCGCAGTCTGAATATTTCGGCCCGATGCCTGTGCCGCTGGATGTCTACCGCGCGCAGGTGAAACGGCAGTCGATCCGAAACATCATGGTCACAAAAGGCCAGTTGACCGATGCGATGGGGCATTTGGTGTTGCCAAATGATCTCTTGGGCCAACTTGGCCCTGCGGTCTCGGCCGGTCGGTCGATCCTGATGTATGGCCCGCCCGGGAACGGCAAATCCTCGATTTCAAACGGCATTCGCGACGCGCTCGGGGATCAGATATACGTGCCGCGCGCCATCGAATACGCCGGACAGGTCATCACCGTCTATGATCCCATCGTACATGTCGCCGTTGAGGACGAAGCCGAAGACCCCACATGCCTGCGCCGCCGCACCCGCTTTGACAAGCGCTACGTGAAATGCGAACGCCCGACGGTGATCACGGGCGGTGAGCTGTCACTCAATATGCTGGATCTGGTCTATAATCCAACGGCGCGCACCTATCAGGCCCCACTGCAATTGAAATCGACGGGCGGCATTTTCATCGTGGATGACCTTGGCCGACAGGCAGAACCGCCGCAGGCCCTCGTCAACCGCTGGATTGTGCCGCTGGAAGAGGGCAAGGATATTCTGGCGTTGCAGTCGGGTGAAAAATTCGAAGTGCCCTTCGACACTCTGGTGATTTTTTCCACAAACTTTCACCCCAACGAAATTTTCGATCAGGCCGCCCTGCGCAGGATCTTTTTCAAAATCAAAATTGACGGTCCAAATCAGGAAGACTTCCTGAAGATATTTGCCATGATGGCCAAGAAACGCGGGATGCCGCTGGATGAAGCGACGCTCGTGCATCTGCTCAAGGTAAAGTACCCGGAAATCGACAACGTTTACGCCAATTACCAGCCGATATTCCTGATCGATCAGATGATCGCAATTTGCGAGTTCGAAGGCATCCCCTATCAGATGCGACCCGACTTACTGGATCGCGCCTGGGCGAACATGTTCGTGAAAAGCGAAAAGATTGTGAAATAGACGCTGAAACGCCGCGCGGTATTGGCCTGACTGCCGCGCAGCACTACACTTGTCTTATGACCGGCGTACCACAACAATTTACCGATTGGTTCGCCTCAAAGGGCTGGCAAATCCATCCGCATCAGCTTGACATGCTGGCGCGCGCGGATGATCCGGCGTTACTGCTCATTGGGCCAACCGGCGGCGGCAAAACACTTGCGGGCTTTCTGCCGACGCTGATTGATCTGGCCACTGCGCCGCACGAAGGATTGCACACGCTTTACATCTCTCCTCTCAAAGCCCTCGCGGCTGATATAAAGCGCAATCTGACAACCCCTGTGACTGAAATGGACCTGCCCATCCGGGTTGAGGACCGAACAGGTGACACATCGGCCACGCGCAAGAAGCGTCAGCGCGCTGACCCCCCGCATATTCTGCTGACAACACCCGAAAGCCTTGCGTTGCTGACAAGTTACGAGGATGCGCCGCGCATGTTCAAAGGGCTGCGGCGCGTTGTGGTGGATGAGATACACGCACTGGCAGAATCCAAACGTGGCGATCAGTTGATGCTGGCCTTGGGTCGCCTGCAGCGGCTTTGCCCGGACCTGCGCCGGGTGGGTCTGTCTGCGACCGTCGATGATCCGCAGGCCATTGCACAGCTTCTGGCAAAACACCCCGACCCCTGCGAGATTTTGCTGGCCGATCCCGGCCCTGCCCCGGACATCTCCATGCTGACCACGCCCGAGGCGCCGCCTTGGTCGGGCGGCAATGCAGCCTATGCCATTCCGGCGGTGCTGGCGCAGGTCAAGGCGCATAAAACGACGCTGATTTTTCACAATACCCGCGCGCAGGCCGAGATTTTCTTTCACAATCTATGGCTTGCCAATGAGGACGGATTGCCGATCGGCATCCATCACGGATCGCTGGATCGCCAACAGCGCGAAAAGGTCGAAGCGGCGATGGTGCGGGGCGATCTGCGCGCAATTGTCTGTACCGGCAGCCTTGATCTGGGCATCGACTGGGGCGATGTGGACCTTGTCATACAGATCGGCGCACCCAAGAACGTCAAACGTCTGGTGCAGCGGATCGGACGGGCAAATCACCGCTACAACGCCCCGTCCAAGGCGCTGCTGGTTCCAGCGAACCGGTTTGAAGTTGTCGAATGCCACGCCGCTCTGGATGCGGTTTACGCCGGGCAGCTTGATGGCGAGCCACGCGGACGCGGGCCGCGCGATGTGTTGTGCCAACATGTCCTCATCACCGCCTGCGCAGGGCCCTTTGATGCGGATGCGCTTTATGGTGAAGTGATCACCGTTGGGGCCTACGCTGGCCTCAGCCGCGCGGAATTCGACGCTTGCCTGACGTTCTGTGCAACGGGCGGGTATGCGCTGCGCGCCTATGATCAGTGGCAGCGTCTGATGCAGAATGCTGACGGGTTATGGCATCTGCGCGACCCGCGCGCGGCGCAGAAAATCCGAATGAACATCGGCACGATACAGGACACGGACACGCTGAAAGTGCGCCTGCAACGCAGCCGTGGCGGCAAACCCTTGGGAGAGATCGAAGAAGGGTTCGCAGCAACGCTGACGCCCGGCGATACCTTTTTGATCGGCGGACAGATCGTGCGCTACGAGGGTTTGCGCGAAATGACAGTTGAGGTCAGCCGCAACGCTGCCAAAAAGCCCAAAGTCGCCACGTTCCTCGGAACAAAATTCGCAACCTCTACGCAACTCAGTGCGCGCGTTGTCGAAATATTTCAAGACACTGACTGGCCCTATTTGCCCGCGCATACAGCCGACTGGCTCGCACTACAACGCAAACGCAGTCAATTGCCAGCTCCGGGGCGGCTGCTGATCGAAAGCTTTCCGCATGACGGGCGCGCGCAGACTGTGGTTTACGGCTTTGCCGGGCGAAACGGGCAACAGACCCTTGGCCTTTTGCTGACCAAACGCATGGAGGAGATGGGGCTCGACCCGTTGGGGTTTGTCGCGACCGATTATGCGACGCTGATCTGGGGGCTGCAACCTGTCACAGACCCCGCACCACTGTTCGACCTTGAAGCGCTTGAAACCGGGCTGGAGACTTGGCTGGCGGGCAACGCCGTCATGAAGCGGACCTTCCGCGCCAGCGCGACGATTGCGGGGCTGATCCAGCGCAACACACCAACAGCGCGCAAATCAGGCCGGCAAGCGACCTTCAGTTCGGATATTCTCTATGACACATTGCAAAAGTATGATCCGGATCATCTTTTACTGGAAATCACCCGCGAGGAAGCCTTGCGCGGCTTGGTCGATTTTGGCCGGATCAAGGAGATGGCGGAGCGCGTTGCAGGTCGCATCGACCATGTAACCCTACCCCGCGTCAGCCCGCTTTCCGCGCCCATGCTGTTGGAAATGGGCCGCGTTCCCGTCAAGGGCGCGGCTGAGGAACGGCTGCTCGCCGAAGAAGCTGAGCGTCTTATGCACGCCGCAGGTCTGGCACAGATCACACCGCCGCCGAGCGACAAACCGAAATGGCGCGTCGGCTGGTAACCCCTTGCCAAGGTCGACCGAGTGCGCGATGGACAAATCATGAACTTTTACGATTTATCCTTTTGTGGCATTACGCTCAGGGCGATGCCTTCGGGCGCGCTTTTCTGGCCGGACGAGAACCTTCTCTGCGTTTCTGATCTTCATCTGGGAAAGTCCGAGCGGGTAGCGCGGCGCAGCGGGCAAACCCTGCCACCTTATGAGACGCGCGACACACTTGCGCGACTAGGGGATGATCTGGCCCAAACCGGTGCCCGGATCGTCATCTGTCTGGGCGATAGTTTTGATGACGTTACGGCCGCTGAGAACCTGACAGAAGAGGATCGCCACTGGCTGATGCGGCTGCAAGCGGGGCGGCACTGGATCTGGATTGAGGGCAATCATGACCCGGGCCCGGTTGAATTTGGCGGGCAGCACGTGCATCAATTGGTGCACAAAGGCCTGACCTTTCGCCATATCGCTGACCCCGGTCAACACGCTGAGATTTCCGGGCATTATCATCCCAAAGTTCAGCTTCAGACCAGAGGGCGTATGATTTCACGCCCGGCTTTTCTGGTTGATGACAGACGCCTCGTGATGCCGGCTTACGGGACATATACGGGCGGGCTGCGTACAAATCACCAAGCGCTTGACCAACTGATGGGCCCGCATGCTCTTGCAATTCTGACCGGCCCGGTGCCCACTTGTGTTCCAATGCCACGATAGGACCAGACGATGGATCAAGCAGAATTGGACCGCATTCAACACAGCTTTGAAGCGCAAAGCATGATGCATACCCTGGGCGCGGAACTGGCCAGCGTGCGTACAGCCAATGTGACCATTAAAGCACCGATTTTACCGGGCAGTCGCCAGCAGCAGGGGTTTGCCCACGCCGGGTTAACCTTTGCCATAGGGGACAGCGCTGCGGGATATGCCGCCCTGACAACCCTGCCCCTTGATCGTGAAGTCGTGACGGCTGAAATGAAAATCAACCTGCTGGCCCCTGCGCTTGGTGATTACCTCATCGCAAAGGGCAGGATCATCAAAGCAGGCCGCCAGCTGATTGTGGTGGCTGCGGATGTCTATGCGGTGACCGGCACGGACGAACGGCATATTGCCGCTCTGCAGGGCACGATGGTGCCGGTTCCCGCGACACCACAGCGTCCGGCTTAAGCGGTCAACCCTTCGGGTTCTTCCAGACCATTTGCACGACAACATGCCGTGACCGTATTGGCCAGCAGGCAGGCGATGGTCATTGGACCCACACCGCCGGGCACAGGCGTGATGGCCCCGGCAACCGCCGCACAGCTGTCGAAGTCCACATCCCCTACCAGACGCGTTTTGCCTTCGCCCTTTTCCGGCGCATCCAGACGATTGATGCCCACGTCAATCACCGTCGCACCGGGTTTGATCCAGTCACCGGGCACCATTTCAGGTCGCCCAACCGCCGCCACGACGATATCGGCGCGCCGCACGACATCCGCGAGGTCCTTGGTGCGGCTATGCGCGATGGTCACGGTGCAGCTGTCACCCAGCAAAAGCTGCGCCATCGGTTTGCCCACGATGTTTGAGCGACCGACAACAACGGCATCCATCCCCGAGAGTGAGCCATGGTAATCGCGTAGCATCATCAGGCAACCCAGTGGCGTGCAGGGCACCATGCTTTTCTGACCCGTGCCCAACAGCCCCACATTTGAGATGTGAAACCCGTCGACGTCCTTTTCTGGCGCAATGGAATTGATCACGAGGTCCTCATCAAGATGCTTTGGCAAGGGCAGCTGCACCAGAATGCCGTGGATTTCAGGGTCCTTGTTGAGTTGATCCACAATCGCCAGCAGATCGGCCTCGGACGTGTCAACATCCAGCTTGTGCTCAACTGATTTCATACCGACTTCTGTGGTCTGTTTGCCTTTGGAACGCACATAGACCTGACTTGCCGGGTCTTCCCCGACCAGCACAACGGCCAGCCCCGGTGTGATCCCATGATCGGCCTTGAGACGCGTTACATGCTCTGCAACCTGCGCACGAACGCGCGCGGCAAAGGCTTTTCCGTCAATGAGTGTAGCTGACATTTCTGATCTTCCTGTTATCTGATAAAATCGACCCGGTGAGCCCAGTTTTGGCCATCACTGATGATCAGCTCGTCAAAGGCCATCAACTGCAAAAGGTCGTAAAAAGTGGCAACGTATTGCAAGTCTTCCTGTCGGAAATACCCGCCTTGCCTGACGCTTGTCGTAAGCTGTGCAAGGATCGCACGCGCGCGATAGATGGTTGAAAACACGTCGTCATCAAGGGCCACAAGGATAAGCGTATCTGCCCCTTCGCCCTTGGTGAAGAATACGAATCTCGGGCTTTCCGGCGCTTCCAGCTGTGCTTTGGTCAGAACGTTCACAAAATCTATGCGCACGCTTTTGTTTGCACCTTCCGAGCTGCGCACAACCCGGTCAAACGTTTCCGAGGTCGCCACCTCGGGATAGTAATACCCGACATATCGGTCCTCAGCCGCTGCGTCGCCAGCAAGCAACACGGCTGCGACAAAAGCAATCCATCTCATCATTGTGGTTCCTTTCCACTCTCTGAGCGACCAGCCTGCCCGACCTGCGCACTGCGGGCAAGGTAATTTGCCCGCAGTGTTCTTTGTGAGATCAGACGATCAGAAAAGCCCTTCAACGTCTCCATCTGCGTTCAGCTTGATTGCCTCAGCCGACGGCACGCGCGGCAGCCCCGGCATGGTCATGATCTCTCCGCAGATGGCGATCACAAAACCAGCACCCGCGCTCAGGCGGACTTCACGCACCGGCACCGAAAAGCCGGTGGGCGCACCGCGCCGCTCAGGGTCCGTGGTAAAGCTGTATTGCGTCTTTGCCATACAGACCGGCAGATTGCCGTAGCCCTGCGCTTCCCAGTCCTTCAACTGGTTGCGCAGTTTTTGATCCATCAGAACCTCATCTGCGCGGTAGATACGCTTGGCGATGGTATCGATTTTGTCAAACAGGCTCATGTCATCGGGGTAGATTGGCGCGAAGTTTGCCATATCCGCATCCGCAATCTCCGCTACCCGTGTCGCCAGTTCCGCAGACCCTTCCGAGCCCAATTCCCAATGGCGCGACAGGATCGCTTCGGACCCGTGTTCTGAAACGAAATCCTTGACCGCCTGCACCTCTGCATCCGTATCCGTCACGAAGTGGTTGATCGCAACCACAACCGGAACACCAAAGGATTTGACGTTTTCGATGTGACGCCCAAGGTTCGGGCAGCCTTTTTTGACGGCATCAACATTTTCCGCACCGAGGTCCGCCTTGGCGACACCCCCATTCATTTTCATCGCCCGCACTGTGGCGACGACAACGACGCAGGACGGCGCAAGGCCAGCCTTGCGGCACTTGATGTTGAGAAACTTTTCCGCCCCGAGATCAGCACCGAAACCCGCTTCGGTCACGACGAAATCCGCCAGCTTGAGCGCTGTCGTCGTCGCGATCACCGAGTTACACCCATGCGCAATATTGGCAAATGGTCCGCCGTGCACAAAGGCAGGGTTGTTTTCAAGCGTCTGCACGAGGTTGGGCTGCATGGCGTCTTTCAGCAGCACCGTCATCGCACCGTCGGCTTTGATGTCACGCGCATAAATCGGTGTGCGGTCGCGACGGTATGCAACGATCATATCACCGAGGCGCTTTTGCAGATCTTCAAGATTATTGGCGAGGCACAGGATCGCCATAACCTCGGATGCCACCGTGATGTCAAAGCCGGCTTCACGCGGGAAGCCGTTTGCCACGCCACCAAGTGAGGCCGTAATGGTGCGTAACGCCCGATCGTTCATGTCCAGAACGCGGCGCCATACGACGCGGCGCGTGTCGATTTCCAGCTCATTGCCCCAGTAGATGTGGTTATCAATCATCGCGCTCAGCAGGTTGTGCGCTGAGGTGATCGCGTGGAAATCGCCCGTGAAATGCAGGTTCATTTCTTCCATCGGAACAACCTGCGCGTTGCCACCCCCGGCGGCGCCACCCTTCATCCCAAAATTCGGGCCCAGCGACGCTTCACGAATACAGACGGCTGCCTTGCGACCGATCCGGTTGAGACCATCACCAAGACCAACCGTCGTTGTCGTTTTTCCTTCACCGGCAGGCGTCGGGTTAATGGCGGTCACCAGGACCAGTTTGCCATTCTTATTCCCTTGTACGGAATTGATGAAAGACTGCGAAACCTTTGCCTTGTCGTGCCCATAAGGCAGCAGATCGTCACTGGATATGCCCAGCTTTGCGCCGATTTCCTGAATGGGCAGTTTTGTTGCGGCCCGCGCAATTTCGATATCGGTTTTAAAAGCCATGGAATGTCCCCCTGAAAATGCCGATTAGGCTGTGTTCTATGTTCTGCATACAGGGGTGTACCGTCAACGGAGAGTCGCAATTCCGACGTTTTCCACTCATGATGCGGCGACGAAGGCCGCATTCGTTTCTTTTCGGAAACCTGAACTTAGCTTCGTGCATCCCCCAACATCTGCCAAACCGGCTGATCCGGAATGTGCAGGCGCACAGAATCCCCGACCTTAACGGAGCCTTCACGCTCAACCCAGGCTGTCACACCGCGCCGGTTTTTAGCGGCGGGTTTGAACTTGGGCCCAAGGCCGGGGCGGTCTTTTTCAATCTCCCTGCCGGGGTAAATGCAGGGCCGGTTTTCCATATCGACCGCAAGGCTGGCCCCGCTTTCGACCTGCAACCGTGAGGACGGAGGGACATGGCTAAAGTCTGGAATTCCCTCGATGACCATCGACGCCCCGAGCCATGCCGGATCAATATCAGCCATCCCCATATCCTCGGCAATCGCGTCGAGCTCCTCTTGCGACAATATGGTGAGTTGGCGCACGTTGCGAATTTCGGTGCCCTCAGGATATTGCGCCTTGGTGCGCACGCAGGCAGGCCGTGTCAGCCCACCGTGGCATTCGCCTTCTATCCCGGAAAATTTCAAATCCGCTAAGGGCAGTGTTTCAGATCGCAGTGTTTCCTGTGTGTTGATCACGCGCCCCAGCCAAACGACGCGACCTTGAAACTTTGTCGGCACAAGTGCTGGCATGTGTCAGCCTCCGCTGTTGAGTTTACAGGCACGATGCCGAAACGACACGCAAAAGAAAAGGCCCCGCATCAGCGAGGCCTTTCTTTTCAAACGTTGGTCTGGTCAAACCGAGGGTTCAGGCTCAAGACCACCTTCTGATGGGGGTCTTTTGTTTGCCTTCGCTTTGGGAATAGCGGTAACACTTGTTGTCGCGCCGCTGTCAGGTTTATCTGCCTGATCCGCGGGTGGCACAGGTGGATCACCATTCATAACCCGCTTGATCTCTTCACCGGTCAGTGTCTCGTATTCAAGCAAGCCCTGCGCGAGGCGTTCGAACTCGACCTCGTTTTCCTTGATGATCTTGCTCGCCGATTCATAGCCGTCCTGAATGAAACGCTGCACTTCTTCTTCGATCAGCTCTTTGGTGTTTGCCGAAACCGAGAAGCCCGCTGTGTTGCCCTGATACCCTTCAGCCGCTTCTGAGTAGTCGATATTGCCGACCTTGTCAGACATGCCCCAGCGCAGCACCATTGCACGCGCCAGTGCCGAGGCCTGCATAATATCGCCAGCGGGACCATTCGATACAGAATCCGGACCATACTTGAGGATTTCCGCCGCCTTACCCGCCATCGTCATCGCGAGGCGCTGGTGACATTCGTCCTTGAACATGTTCAGGCGATCAATCTCAGGCAGGCTCATCACCATGCCCAACGCACCGCCGCGTGGAATGATCGTCGCCTTATACACAGGGTCACATTTTGGCAGCTTGATACCGACCAACGCGTGCCCCGCCTCATGATAGGCCGTCATCTCTTTTTGTTCCGCGGTCATGACCATCGACCGGCGCTCCGCGCCCATCATGATCTTGTCCTTTGCCTGCTCGAAATCAATCATCGTGACAAAGCGGCGGCCAACACGCGCGGCACCCAGAGCCGCCTCATTCACGAGGTTTGCCAGATCAGCACCGGAAAATCCGGGCGTACCGCGCGCGATGATGCGCAGATCAACATCCGGACCCAGCGGCGTTTTGCGCGCATGCACACCGAGAATTTTCTCGCGCCCCTTGATGTCGGGATTGCCGACGGTAACCTGACGGTCGAACCGACCCGGACGCAGCAAAGCAGGGTCCAGTACGTCTTTGCGGTTGGTTGCGGCGATGATGATCACGCCTTCGTTCGCCTCAAAGCCATCCATTTCGACCAGAAGCTGGTTCAATGTCTGTTCACGCTCGTCATTACCGCCGCCGTATCCAGCGCCACGATGGCGACCGACAGCGTCAATTTCATCGATGAACACGATGCAAGGCGCGTTTTTCTTGGCCTGCTCGAACATGTCACGGACACGCGAGGCACCCACACCAACGAACATTTCTACAAAATCCGACCCTGAGATCGTAAAGAACGGCACACCTGCCTCGCCCGCGATGGCGCGCGCCAGCAGCGTTTTACCGGTTCCGGGAGGGCCCTCAAGCAATGCACCTTTGGGAATTTTGCCCCCAAGGCGGCTGAATTTCTGCGGGTTGCGCAAGAATTCGACAATTTCTTCCAACTCTTCCTTGGCTTCATCAATGCCTGCGACATCGTCAAACGTGACGCGCCCATGCTTTTCGGTCAGCATCTTGGCCTTGGATTTTCCGAAGCCCATCGCGCCGCCTTTGCCGCCGCCTTGCATCCGGTTCATGAAATAAATCCAGACACCGATCAACAACAGGAAGGGCAGCAGCGACATCAGAAACGTCTGAAAGCCGGATTGCTGCTGCTGTTCAGCACGCACTGACACGTCGTTTGCGATCAATAACTGTGTGATCTCAGCGTCAGATGGCTTGATCGTGACATAGTCTGTCCCGTCTTCCTGACGGAAGCGCACATGCTCCCCATCCAGTGTCACGTTGCTGACATTGCCGGATTCGACCGCTTCAACGAATTCAGAGTAGCTGATTTCGCGGCTTTGCATGGTGCTGCCGGGGCCGCTGAACAGGTTGAACAGCGCCAAGATCAACAGAAATAGTACAACCCAAAAGGCTATATTGCGTGCATTTCCCAAGGAAAGTCTCCTAATACCGTTTGTGGTCTTGATCCGCATGATAAAGCCACACTCTTAAGATAGACGTACCACGGATATGTTCAATGGCCGAATACCCGATCGAAAAGACAGCCCGGCCTTTTTATCACTTCCGCGCGCCAGGCTGATGTGCTTTGAGCCACGGGTGCGGCGATAAGGACATCGCCCTGCCAGACGGCAGGCGTGGCAAGCAACAGCGCGCGCGGCAGGTCGGTGCCACGCCATTCAGGGCACTGCAGCAGACCATCTTCGCCTAACGCCCTGATTTCGCTGACTTCTGTGTTTTGATCGCCGATAATTTGCCACCTGTCGTCCCAAAGCGCTGAGGCATCAGACCTGATGTGCGCCACGGCCCGAAACTCCCTGAAAATCCAGAACGTATCGCCCACCCGGATCAGACGACAGCCCGCTACTGTTGCGCTGTCGCTGGTCTCCACAGCCGCCAGAGCAGCTTCGAGGGCTTTTTGTCGCGGCGCATGTGATGGTGCGGCGATCCAGTCGATGGCCGCCACCAGCAACCGGCGGGCGATCTCTTGTGGCAAACCTAGAAACCCGGACCAGGGCATTGCCGCTCCACCGCCCCGCAGGCAGACGAGATCACGAACGGCCTGCATCGTCTGGTGTTCAAGAGCGCTGCGCGCCTGCGCCATGTTCCCCGCCACCTGTGCCAGCGACGCGCGATCCACGCCCAGATCCGCCAACGTCGCAAGCGCGCGACGCGCCTTTATCCGCTCAAATTGATCGTCCTCATTGCTCGGATCCTCGCACCACACCACGCCGCGCCCCCGCAGAAATCCGCGCAATTGCGCGCGCGACATTGCCAACAGGGGCCGGTGCCAACACAGGCCCCGGTCATCGCGCCGCGCCGCCATGGCGCTGAGCCCATCAACGCCGGACGCACGCGCCAGCCCCATCAGCACGGTTTCGGCCTGATCATCCTGCGTGTGACCCAGCGCGATATCCGTAATGCCCTGCCCGCGCGCCCAATCCGCCAGCAGCCGATAGCGCGCCACGCGGGCAGCGTTTTGCGTATTGCCTTTGCCGTTCCAACCCGTCCATTTCAGAGTGACATGTGGCACATCATGCGCGGCGCAATAGGCTGCGACACCTTCCGCCTCGGCAGCTGCCTCGGGCCTCAGCCCATGATCCACGGTTGCACAGGAAAGCGCGATCCTGTTGCGTGCAGCATAGTCGCGCAGCAAGACCAGCAGCGCCATTGAATCGCTTCCCCCCGACACCGCAACGCCAAGAGCTTTTGGGATGTCAGGCGAAAAATGGGCATCGATCTCGCCTTCAGGATCGGACATGATGCGTTACGGACAGGCCAGCGTGCGACGGGCCTCTTCGGCCTGCACCACTGCCGGATCACCTGCGAACCGAATACCCACCTCTGAAAGCGTGACACAGGCTTCGGCGACCTGATTCAACGCACCCAGTGATCTGCCCAGCCGGAAGAGCGCCTGTGGCGCCACCTGCCCTGTTGGTTCTGCGCTGAAACTATCCAGATAGGCGCGCGCTGCTTCGCGTGTGCGCCCCAGCCCTTCGAGCGCCTCACCACGGCCCAGATCAGCGCCCGCCGCCAGAGGACCCCCGGGGTAATTCATTGAAAAGGCGGCAAACTGGTCCGCGGCGGATTGATAATTCCCATCTGCCAAGGCGGCCTGCGCGTTTTTGAAATCATCTTCTTCACCGACCGCAAGTTGCGACCCGCCGGGCACAACCCCGGAAGACGCAGGCGGCTGGGGCGCTGCAGTGCCGCCGGTGGTTGGCACCGAGGTGCCCGTGTCGCCGCCAAGCGTGGTGGTTTCCCCCAAGGTGCTGATATCGCCGCCTTCGAGTTCAACCAGACGAAATTCCAGATCGCCAATCCGGTTGGTCCCATCCTCAACGATCCGGTTGACCCGAAACTCCAGTTCTTCCGTTTTCGAGGTCAAACGCTGCATCTCGTTTTCCATCACGGACAACCGATCCAGTACCGTATCGCCGCCAACGGCCACCGACGGGCCGCCGGTGGTGGAAAGCTCGCGCTTCAACCGCTGCATTTCGACGTAAAGCACCGTGAGTTCCTGCCGGATGTCGGCAAGGGTCTGGTCATCCTGCGCCGCCGCCGGGAGGGGAGCAAGCAACAAAGCTACGGCACAGAGTACAACAAAACGCATCGTATTATCCGGACAGGCCGCTGGCCAGAACCGTCACAGCCCGGCGGTTTTTCGCATAGCACTCTTCGCTGCTGCAAATCTCAATCGGGCGTTCCTTGCCGTAGCTGACGGTCTGCAACCGGTTGCCCGCAACCCCGCGCGAAATCAGATATTCGCGCACCGCATTTGCCCGCCGCGCGCCAAGGGCGACGTTATATTCGCGCGTGCCCTGTTCATCTGCGTGACCCTCGATCACCGCCGTGTAATCCGTATTCGCCAGCAGCCACTGCGCCTGACCCTCTACCGTGGTCTGACCGACCGCATTGATCGCGGATTCGTCCACAGAGAACAGCACCCTGTCACCCACGGTCTGATTGAAATACGCGGTAGAGGTCGGATCATTGGCGCTGCCCGGCACAATCGCACCACCGCCAGCCCCGCCGATGCCACCAGCACCACTGCCGTCGGTGCCAAAGCGGTCCGGATCGGTACAGGCCGCCAGCGCAAGCCCCGCCACAAGTAAAAGAATATTCCGTGTAAGTTTCATGCTCTTTGCCTCATTCGGTCAAATGTTATTATTATGCGTGATATTTTATCACATGCGCGCCGCCAATAGAAATTGTTTCGCGCATATCCTTCATCTCTGCAACGGGGACCATGACGGGTCAGACCCCCCTTCGGGCGTGCGCACAGGGCGCAGGTTTCTGCCCGTGATATCCACGGAATAAAGCGTGGCGCGTCCCTGTGCGCCCTGCGTTTCGCGCGAAAACATGATCACGCGACCATTGGGCGACCATGTGGGTCCTTCGTCAAGAAACGAAGCTGTGAGCAAACGCTCTTCCGAGCCATCAAGACGCATCACGCCGATATGGAACCGCCCCGCATTTTGTTTGGTGAAGGCAACCAGATCGCCGCGCGGCGACCAGACCGGTGTGCCATAGCGCCCCGGTCCGAACGAAATACGGCGCGCCTCGCCGCCGCTTGCGGGCATCACATACAATTGCTGTGACCCCGAACGATCGCTTTCAAACACGATTTGCGTGCCATCAGGTGAATAACTCGGTGCCGTCTCAATCGAGGGGGCCGCCGTCAGCCGGGTCGCGGGCCCACCATTTACATTCATCCGGTAAATATCAGTATTCCCGCCCTGGCTGAGCGAAAAGACGATGGTTTCGCCGTCCGGTGCAAAACGCGGTGCAAAGCTCATCGTGCCTTCCTGGCTTTCCAGCGCGCGGCGCTGCACCGAGGTCACATCAAGCACATAGATGCGCGGGAATCCTGTTTCATAGCTGGTGTAAAGCACCCGCTGACCATCTGGCGAAAACCTCGGGGCCAGCACGATCGAACTGCTATCGGTGAGGTATTTCACATTTGCCCCATCGTAATCCATGATCGCCAGCCGTTTTTGACGTGCATCCTTGGTGCCGGTTTCAGAGACATAGACGACGCGGCTGTCGAAATACCCGCCCTCACCCGTGATCCGGCTATAGACCGCATCCGCCACCTTATGCGCCATGCGCCGCCAGCCTTCGGGCGTGGCGGAAAACTGCAACCCATCGCCCATTTCCGCCCCGGAAAACACATCGTAAAGCCGGAATTTCACGTTCAGCTGGTTGCCCTGCACGGCCACGGCACCTGTGATCAGCGCTTGGGCGTTGATGGCTTTCCAGTCCGCATATTGGATCGGCGCGGCAAAGCTGCTGACATTGCTGATAAAAGCGCCCGGTTCAATTTCACGAAACAGCCCGGTGCCTGTCAGGTCGGCAGAAATCACTTCAGTGATCTGTGCCGCCACGCCCGTGGCATCGGCGGTCTCGGCTTCGAAGACCGGCAATGCAAAGGGCAAAGGCTCGATCACGCCTTCCGTGATCTCAATGCGCAGCGGTCCGCTGTTCTGGGCCAGCACCGGCGCTGTGAAAAGCGATAGAACAGCCAGAATTGCTGTGAATACTCGTATCTGAAAACTCATTTGACCCGCATCCTTTCGGGATTGAATGTCATCTCAATGTCTTGCCATTGGCTGTATTTCTCAACCGGTAAATTGAATCCGCGCGCGCCACAGCGAATGATTGCACGGCGCGCCGCCTCAAATGCCTGTCTTGCGGCCGCTTCGGAACCACCGGAACTCGACGCCATCCGGATCGACCCGGTGATCGGCCTTCCGTCCTGTGACATCGACACTTCGACCACGACCGTGGTGTTAAGCGCATCCGTTGAAAGTGAACCGACGTTCCAGCAATTGGACACCTCCACCCGCAGCGCATCTTTTTCACCCGCCGACAGCGGCGGGCCTTGCGGCACGGCAGGCGCGGGCGTTTCATTCGACAGCGCCTCTTGCAGGGCGGCGTTCACGGCATCATCCGTTGATGGCGTTTCTGGTGCGGCGGGCGGTGCCACAGCAGTGCGTACGGGCGCTTCGGGTCGCCGCGCGGGCGGGCGTTGTGATTGCTCGGGCGCCCGCGCGGGGCGGTCGGCTTCGGTCACGATCTCGGTCGCGGCGGCCTCCGGTGCGGTCGCATCTGCGGGGTCCTGCGTTTCGTCCCCTGTGGCATCCGGCGCGACCGCGTCGCGCTCAACAGGGTCGGGCAAAGCTTCGGGCGCAGGCGGGGCAAAGGCTTCGGGTGCCACACGTTCTGCGGCTTGGGGCACCGGCGTGTCGCTGATGTCAGGCGCCAGAACGGCGATGTCCGCCTCGGGCTGATCGAGAACAGGCGCTTGATCCGAGATGTCGGCGCGCGGGGGCAAGGGTTCAATCTCGGACACATCCGGCGGCGTTTCCGCCTCCGGCGTGAGGGTCGCCTGCGGGGTCGTCAGATCGGTCTGATCTTCTGGCTGATCCGGCACTTGCGGTGCGTCCGGCACCACGGAGGGTGTCGCAGGTTGCGCAATCTCTGTCACGGATTGCGGCGGTTGCACCGCAGCGACCAGTGCGGCGTATTCAGCGCTGGAAACGACCGACACATCAGTGGTCTGGGACGGCAAAGGTTCAGCGGCAAAGACATCGCCAAACGCCATCCAGCCCAGCAAAACGAGATGTCCCGCCCCTGAGATATAGTGACCGGTGTGCACCGCGCGCCTACCGATCTGCCCCGTCGGCAGCCCCGTCGCGCCCATCGAGCGTTGGGCCACCAATATCCGTCACCAAACCGATGTTGGAAAATCCACCGGCGTTCAAGGCCCCCATCACTTCCATGACGCGCAGATAAGGCACCGAGCCATCGGCACGTAAAAACACCCGGTCCGAGGTCCGCTCCGCCGCGATGGCGCGCAGTTTCGGGATCAGTTCGTTGCCTGCCGTCTCAGTGGTCTGGATTTGAATGGATCCTTCCGCCGTGATCGTAACGGTCAGGGGTTCCTCCTGATCCGTGGGCAATGCGCCTGCGGCCGTCTTTGGCAGTTCAACCGGCACGCCGACTGTCAGCAGCGGTGCGGCAACCATAAAGATGATCAACAGCACCAGCATCACATCGACGAATGGCGTTACGTTGATCTCAGACATGGGCTGCGCGCGCGTGGTCCGCCTGCGCCGCTTGGTGCTGCCGCCCGGTTTCTGGAGAACATTGGCACCCATGGCTCAACTGTCCAACTGGCGGCTGAGGATGGTTGCGAACTCATCGGCAAAGGACTCGTAACCTGCGAGAATACGGTCTGCATCCGCACTGAGCTTGTTGTAATAAATCACCGCCGGGATGGCCGCGAACAGCCCCAGACCCGTGGCGAGCAATGCCTCGGCGATACCGGGCGCGACAACGGCGAGGTTGGTGTTCTGCTGCTCTGCAATCTCGATAAAAGCGTTCATGATCCCGATGACAGTCCCGAATAGGCCAATGAACGGCGTGGACGACCCGATGGTGGCCAAGACCGTCAGGCCATCGCGCAGATGCTCGGATTCCTTGTTGATCGCCACATCCATGGAGCGGTCGATCCGCTGCGTCGCCCCTGCGATCAGCCCGCCGTCATCGTGATGCGAGCGTTGCCATTCCATCATCCCGGCGGCGAATATCTTTTCCGTACCGCCAGAAGGGGCCGGGCCGACCTCTTCGAACAGACCGTCCAGCGGCTCGCCCGACCAGAAGGCGCGATCAAAGACCGCCGCTTCATGGCGCGTCTTACGATAGAGGATCAGCTTTATCACGATCACCGACCACGCCCAGAACGAGGCCACAATCAGCATGATCATTACTAGTTTTACGACTATTGTTGCGCGCGCGAATAATCCGAAGAATGAGAAATCAATCTCATGCGCCATAGCCAGCGTTTCTGCTTCCATATGCCTGCTCTTTGCCCAATACACCCGGGGTCGATTGTTTCGACCTCCATTGATGCCAAGTCTAGCCCAGCCTTGTGCAGAAAGCTATCACTATGGTGTTATCGCCCATCACATAGGGGCAGTGAGCGGAGATTTGCTGGCAATCTCGTGGGCTTACCCCCCGGCCCGATGCACACAATCGTCACCTTTGCCGCAAACAACAGCGTCTCGTCGCGCCAAACGTCCTGCGACATCACCATACGAGCGGGCGTCAGCTGCGTCATTTCAGTGCGCACCGTCAGCCGGTCATCAAAGGTTGCCGGGGCGATGTAATCCGCCTCGACCCGCCTGACGGCGAAAACAACGCCTGCGGCTTTCATCTCAAGCTGGTCGATGCCGATCTCGCGCACCCAGTCGCTGCGCGCGCGCTCAATATAGCGCAGGTAATTGGCGTAATAGACGATCCCGGCCATATCGGTGTCTTCGTAATAGACGCGGATGGGAAAGCTGTGGCTCATTGTGACAGCCCCACGCGTGCTGCGAGCCGAAGCGCATGGCTGGCGTCCGACGATGCCACCGGCAGAACAGGATCATAGGCCGCACGGATAAGCCCGGCGATATCCGGGCGCAGAATGGTCTTCTCGCCCGCTACCGCCAAGGGTGAGCGGTCTTTGAAGGCCTTGTCCGACCACAGTAAAACCGATTGCACGATCTGACTGAGCGCGAGGGTTTCGGCAGGCACAGCGCTCAGGTTTTCTTCCATCCGCAAGAAAACGAAACAGGCCTTGATCCCGCCGTCGGTGTCAAAGTGGAAAATACGGTATTGGTTCGCATCTGCCTGTTTGAGGCGCGCCAGCAACGGCCCCAGATCGGGCACCAGTCGATCGAGCCCCGGCACCTCCGGCAACTCGTCCCAGTCGCGAAAGAAGAACATCATCAGGTTGCTGCCAAGCTCGGGGTCCGTCTCGGCCATCTTGTGCCCCGATAGCGCCATGACCGCCTCAAGCGCGCCCTTGATCACGGACAGTGTTTCATCCGTCACACCAAAAACAACAGGCGCAATGGGCCGCCCCCACCGGGCAAAAGCAAACTGACCCGCGCTGCGCGTAAAAAGCGCTTCGATCTCGCTGGCATCCATCATAAAGGCTGCTGTCTCCTGCTTGGCGGCACGCGCAGGCGCCGCTTATCCCCCAAACAAATCCGTCTGGGCGCGCGGCGCGTCAAGGCCCAGATGCGTCCAACCCTTTTGCGCCAACATGCGCCCGCGCGGCGTGCGCTGGATCAACCCCTGCTGCAACAGGAAGGGTTCGATGACCTCTTCGAGCGCATCGCGGCTTTCGCTGAGGGCCGCGCTCATCGTTTCAATGCCCACGGGTCCGCCCGCGTAGTTCTCGGCGATCAGCCGCAAATAGCGCCGGTCCGCACCATCAAGTCCCAGATGATCCACGCCCAGCCGGTTCAGCGCCATATCCGCAAGCTCGCGCGTGACACGCCCATCGCCCTCGACGACCGCGAAATCCACGACGCGGCGCAGCAACCGCCCTGCAATCCGGGGCGTACCGCGGGCCCGGCGCGCAATTTCACGCGCGCCGCCCTGATCTGCCGGGGCCCCAAGTTTGCGCGCATTCCGCTCCACGATAATGAAAAGCTCGTCTTCGGTGTAAAACTGCAACCGCGTGGGAATGCCAAATCGGTCGCGCAACGGCGTCGTCAGCAGCCCCATGCGCGTGGTCGCGCCCACAAGTGTGAAGGGCTGCAGTTCGATCCGCACCGTGCGCGCGGCAGGACCCTCCCCGATGACCAGATCAAGTTCGAAGTCTTCGAGGGCGGGGTAAAGCACTTCTTCGACGGCGGGGTTGAGCCTGTGGATTTCATCGATAAAGAGCACATCGCGTTTTTCCAGATTGGTCAGGATCGCCGCAAGATCGCCCGCCTTGGCCAGCACCGGGCCGCTGGTCATGCGAAACCCAACACCCAATTCGCGCGCCATGATCTGTGCCAGTGTCGTCTTGCCCAATCCCGGCGGACCGTGAAATAGCGTATGATCCATCGCCTCACCCCGTTGCCGTGCAGAAGCAATGAACACCTTGAGGTTGGCGCGCACGTCGGCCTGCCCCACGAATTCGTCCAGCACTTGCGGGCGCAGGGCGCGATCATGATCCTCGGGCAGAGGGTCAGGGCGTACCGTCGGGTCAATATCGCTCATGAATTATCCTGCATCTGGTCGCAGCCTATCCTTTGGGTGCGAGCCGTTTCAATGCCGCCCGGATCAGATCAGGCGTTTCTGCCTCAGGCATCTCGCCTGCCGCCTCAGCCACAGCGCCCGCCGCGTCCCCCGGACCATAGCCCAGATTGGACAGGGCTGACAGAGCCTCGGCCTGTGCCGATGGGTTTTGCAACACCGGGGCTGGCGTGGCCGTCGTTTCAATGACCGTGTCTGTGGCATCAGCGCTTGCGATGGCTTGCGTGTCGCGCATGCCCATGACGCTTGGTGCTTTGTCCTTGAGGTCAAGAACGACGCGTTGCGCGATTTTTGGGCCGACCCCCTTGGCCGCCTTGACCGCGTTCCAATCGCCGAGAGCGATGGCCCGGCTGACGCCATCCGCCCCGAGGGTGCCGAGGATTGCAAGCGACGCCTTGGCCCCGACCCCCTGTACGGAGGTCAGCAATCGATGCCATTCCTTTTCCGTGAGCGTGGTGAAACCAAAAAGCTGCATCACGTCCTCGCGCACCAGCAGGTCCGTATATAACGCGACGACCTCGCCCACACCCGGCAGAGCCGCCAATGTACGTTCCGAGCAAAAGACCAGATACCCGACGCCGCGCACATCTATCAGCACGTGATCCGTTGTGCGATATTCAAGACGGCCTGTGATCTTGCCAATCATGCGGTTGCCTTTGCAATTGCGGCGCCCAAACCAGCCGCTCCCCCGTGGTGTGCGTGACAGATGGCAATCGCCAAAGCATCCGCCGCATCCGGGCTTTTGATCTCTGCACCGGGCAATTGCAAGCGCACCATATGCAACACCTGTCCCTTGTCCGCGTGACCAACCCCCACCACCGTCTTCTTGATCTTGTTAGGCGCGTATTCACCAACGCGCAGGCCTGCCTGTGCCGGCACCAGCATCGCAATCCCGCGCGCCTGACCCAGCTTGAGCGTCCCGGCACCATCCTTGTTGACGAATGTCTGCTCGACCGCAGCCTCATCCGGCGCAAACTTCAAGACCACGGCCGTGAGTTGCTCATGCAAAGACAGCAGGCGATCTGACAATTCAGTTCCGACCGAGACACAAACCCCATTGGCCACATGCGCGATTCGACTGCCGGAAAGTTCAATGACGCCCCAGCCGAGGTTTCGTAGCCCCGGATCAATGCCAATTACCCGTGTCATAAATGCTGTCCTGCTCTTTTTATTCGTTTTTTATGTATTAGCACGAAAGGCGAACATGCGCCAAGCGGTTCCTTTTTCAAACCCTCGCGGTCGGTTTTCCGGCTTGCCGCGAATTTTAGGTCAAAAAGCGCCGTCAAATGGTTGGTTTCCGACACATACGCTGCATCATTTTTTGTTTGTTTACTTTAGGTTAACCGAAATCAAGACCTATGCGGAAATTGCATACCGCCCATGCGCTTTCTCACCTTGCTGAAAATTCGGGCAGACCCTATCTGCCTCTCACAACACACCGGCATGACCGGTCAACTCAGATAGATATAAGGACGGCTACAATGGCTACTTTTGACACCACCCGCACCACATACGGCTCCGCCACAGCATCGAGCCGTTTCTTTGCCGCCATCAGCGCAGCAATAGCAACAGTTGTTTCATGGAACGACGCGCGCGTCACACGCAACGCTCTGTCCGGTTTGACAGATCGTGAACTGGAAGACATCGGCCTGAGCCGCTCAGACATCGACGCGGTCGCAGAGAACACAATGATCCGCTAAATGAGTGCCCGTCTCGCACCGCGCGTGTGAAACGATAGGTCTCAAAGAATATAAGCCGCGTTTTCCTACATCGGAAAACGCGGCTTTTTTACACTGGACCACCTAAAACAGGCTTTCCATTACTCGTTACACAGCATCAGGCGCGGGCCTGCCACTGATCACTAACCGACTGTAGCCAGAAGAAATGTCGCGACTTTTTGCGACACCGGGTCTGCTTGCATGACCCAGGCGCAGACCTTTTCGAAAGTATTGCCTGAGGCGAGTGTATCGATACGGCCCTGATATGTTGCCGGGCCGATCACAGCGACCGCCATCGCCTTGAATGCAACAAACCCGAAAGCCACCGCGACACCAAAGCGAACCATCAGACCAGAGCGTTCTGCCTTGGGGGCAATCGTTATCAACCCATCCGGATTGACCCCGGCCACATACCCGTTTGCCAGCGCGCGATGCTTGCGTTCAAGGGTATCCAGTCGTCTTTCAAATTGAGTGAATGTGTCAGACATCCCACTCTCCCACTGACCAAGCCCCCACCCGATCAATGAAGAAGATGCTCATAAATTATGGAAAATTCAAGATAAACTGGCCATTTTCGGCAAAGTATCAGGCGAATTCAGCCATTTCTACTTAGAGTAAGCGTTGTCCAGTCAACAATCTCTTCGCGATGGTCAAGATTGAACCCGGATTGTACATAAACGTCGATGACACCATCCGCCTGTTCGTTAAGAATACCCGATAGAATTGCGTGACCACCGGGCGCGATATTGATTGCCATGTCCGGGGCCAGCGCAACCAGCGGTCCTTTGAGGATATTCGCAAACACGAGATCGAAGGGGGCTGCTGCGCGCAGAATGGGGTGATCAAACCCGGCGGCCTCGACACAGACGACCTGCCCTGTGAGCTCGTTGGCCTTGATGTTGCTATTGGCCACATCAACCGCAACTTCATCAATGTCGCTGGCGAGCACAGGGTTTTTCCAAATCCGCGCAGCCGCCATCGCCAGCACGGCGGTGCCACAGCCGATGTCCGCCACGTTTTTGCCTGAAAACCCGCTGTTGTCCAATCGATCGAGTGCGCGCAGGCAGCCCAGCGTCGTGCCGTGGTGCCCCGTGCCAAAGGCCATCGCCGCCTCGATCAGCAAAGGTTCCGTATCGGGCGGCACATTCTCTGCGTCATGGCTGCCATAGACAAAAAAACGGCCCGCCCGCACGGGTGCCAGCTCGCGCCGCACATGGGCGACCCAATCGGTTTCGGGCAGCTGTGATATCACAAAAGGCTTGGCATCCAATGCGGTCGACAGCAACAGCAAGGACGTCTCATCGGGCGGTTCGGTGAAATAACCGCCCACTTCCCACAGGCCCGAGCCATCCTCGACCTCAAAGACACCAATGCCCGTGGGTTCAGGCTGCAAACCTTCCATCGCAAGACCCAAGTTTTCGGCGGCATCCTTGCCGCGCAGTGTTGTGAGGGCAGTAAAAGTTGGCATCAGCGTCTCCGGTATCGATCAGGGTTCGGGTAGGGCCGCAGCGCTGCGACGTCAAGCGCCCGTTTGCGCGCCCCTTCCAGCCCCGCGACGTATCGCCATCCCCAAAAACAGGCCAGCGTTCCAACCAGCATGCTGGCCAGAGCCTGCCCGTAGATCACACCCGACGCCCCGAAATAGATGGCGAGAAGCGCTGCCGCCGGCCATCCGATTGCTGCTTCCTTGGACCAGTTCAGCAGCGTGGAGCGGGCTGGCTTGCCAAGGCTGTTAAAGGCGGCATTGCACACAAACAGCGGACCCACAAAGATAAACCCGCCGACCCCTACGATACTGAAGGCGCGCAATACGTCCGCACCCTGCCCGGTCAACCCGAAGAGCGCGCTGACGTAAGGCGTTGCCCAGAAAAGAGCCAACCACATTGTCAGCGTATACATCAGGCAGAAAATCAACGCGTCGCGATAGGTCGAGCGAAGCCGTGCGTAATACCCCGCACCGTAATTCTGGCCAAAGATACCACCGATCGCGCCAGACAATGCAAAGATACCGCCAAAAACCACAACGGTAAGCCGCCCGACGACCGCCCATGCTGCCACAGCGTCATCCCCGAAAGGGGCCATGATCATGGTCAGCAAATAGTTTCCGACGGGTGTGGCCATCTGGGTGGCGATGGCGGGCACGGCGATGGCAAGGTATACGGGCAAAACGGTGAGCAACGCCGTCAGATCAGGCCGCGCAATCAGCTTGTTTTGCCATGCAGCAAAATAGAGCCCCAGAAGCATCAATACCACCCGGAACAGCAACAGACCGATGGCCGCACCATCAAGCCCCCAGCCCAACCCGATGATCAGCACCGGGTCGATTACCATCAGCAAAGCCCCCGAAAGCAAGGTGATATACATCGCCTTGGCCCCGAACCCTTCGGCGCGCAGCACGCCCGATGCAATCAATCCGATGGCCATCAGCACCAGCGAGGGCATTGTGATCAGCAGATACCGCGCGGCCATGGCCGCCGTTTCACCAGTGGCCCCTGCCAGCGCCAGCAAATCGTGCCGCAGCACGATGACCAGCGTGGCCACAACGGCCTGAATGACCGCCGCCGTGACCATGGCCGCCCCCGCCTGCGTCCGCGCCTTTTCGCGGTTCCCCTCTCCGATGCTGCGCGACACCATGGCGGTGGAGGCGATCATCAACCCCACGCCAGAGGACACCGAAAAGAACTGGATTGCAAAGGCAAACCCGATGGCCGCAACGAGTCTGGGGTCTCCCAGTTGCGCAATCCAGACCAGATTGGCCGCATCGACAAGAAAAACGAACGTGATGCCAAAGGCCCCTGTGGCCGTCATGCGCACAACATGCCCCATGGTCGATCCCGTGAGGAACCGACCTTCGCTCATTCTGCCGGTGCGGGGATGCCACGCGCGAAAATGGTTTCAAACCCTTTTTCGGGATGGCGCGGGATCATCATGGCAAGAACAAAGGACACCGCCGCCATGACCGCCGCAAGAAAGAACACCGACGCCGGGGACCATAGCCACAGCAGACCAAAAGACACCGGCAGAAAGACCGCCGCGATATGGTTGATGGTAAAGGCAACAGCAGCAGTCGGCGCGATATCACCGGGATCTGCGATTTTCTGAAAGTAGGTTTTCAGCGCCAGCGCCAGACCAAAGAAGATATGATCCAGCACATAAAGCGTCGCCGCCACTGCCACGCCCCAGCTGAAATAATAAACGCCGCCATAACACAGAAACACCAGCACCAGACCGATGTATTCGAACCCGAGCGTGCGCCGTTCGCCAAAATGGCCCACCGCACGGCCCAGCAAAGGGGCGACCATTATGTTGATCACAAGGTTGACAAGGTACAGCAGCGTGATTTCATGCACATCATAGCCGAATTTTTCGACCATCATGAAACCCGCAAAAACCACAAAAATCTGACGCCGCGCCCCCGACATGAACTGCAGCGCGTAATAGAGCCAGTATCGTTTGCGCAGCACCATTTTCTTGATCTGCGGATTAGGCGCTTCAAACTGCGGATAGGCCAGCATCGCGAAGACGGCCAAAGCGACGGTAATGCCGCCGCCCGCCATATAGACTGTATTGTAGGACAGACCCAATGTATCCCACAGCGCCATGATCGCCAGATAGGCAAGCAAAGTCGCCCCTGATCCTGCCGCGAGCAGCCAGCCGAGGATACGCGGCGCTTCCTGTTTGCTCAGCCATTGCAGTTGCAGGGATTGATTGACGGTCTCGTAATAGTGAAAGCCGATCGAACTCAGCATGGTGATGGCCAGAATGCCGCCCATGGACGGGAACCATGCGGTAACCGCAGTGGCAACGCCGAGCAAGATCAACGAAACAAGGCCCAGCACCTGCTCGCGCATGAAAATGATGATCGCGATGACCCCAACCGCCAGAAATCCCGGAATCTCGCGGACCGTGTGCAAAAGCCCGATATCCGAACCATCGAAATCGGCGGCTTCAATCACAAAGTTGTTCAGCAATGCAGACCACGTATTGAACGCAATCGGCATCGCAAAGGCCATCAGGAACAGCAAGGCGATCGGCCGTCGCCACAGCGGTAGATGGTGTGCATCTGCAAGGGGAACATAGCGGGCCATACCCGTTGCTTAGTCCTTTTGTGGACCTTTGACGAGGCACAATTTTGCACCCCGCCATAGGCCACCAAGGTCTATTTCATTGCTCTTACCGTGCAGAAGACGCGACGTTGCCGTGCCAATCCTCGATATCGGACTGTTGCGCCGGGCCTTGCGATACACTGATCAAAGTCAGGGCCATGAGTATCCCGGCGACCGCCGCCAATGTGCCCTGCCGTGGCAAAGACAGGCGCGAGTTTGACCAAGGGGCGGTGTGAGTCCTGTGTTCTGTGGTCTGATAAGCCATTTCATTTCTCCTGATGCGCACAGTGGTCGGACTGACCTGTGCTTCTGATCAAGAGATATGCGCGGATGAACGATAAGCAAAACGAATGTTTATGATGCATTACATCACACATATGAATGCTAATAAAAACTCTGTGGATCAATATCGACGGCGACACGTAAATCACCTTTGATCCGCAATTGGGCCACCCAACGCGCAAGCGCCTCCTGCAAGGGGGCAGATTTCTCAGCCTTTACAAGCAGCCGCACCCTGTGACGTCCGCGAACGCGCGCAATCGGCGCGGGTGCTGGCCCGAAAACCTGCGCACCGATGGCCCGCAACGGCGCATCCTGCCGCGCCAGTTGATTGCCTGCGTCAAAGACCATCGCCACGTCGGGTCCGCTCAGGATAATACCGGCCATGCGCCCGTATGGCGGCACGCCAGCGGCCTTGCGTTCGCGCGCCTCGGCGGCCCAGAATTCATCTTCGTCCCCCGCCAGAATGGCGCGAATGACAGGATGCTCGGGTTGATAGCTTTGCAAAAGGGCCACGCCCGCTTTTTCCGCGCGGCCGGCGCGACCGGCGACCTGCCGCATGAGTTGAAACGTGCGTTCGGCGGCGCGCAGATCAGATCCCTGCAGGCCCAGATCCGCATCAATCACGCCGACCAGCGTCAGGTTGGGAAAATTGTGCCCCTTGGCCACAAGCTGCGTGCCGATGATGATGTCAGCACCGCCTGCCGCGATATCTTCAATCTCGGCCTTGAGCGCGCGGGCAGAACCATACATGTCCGAACTGAGCGCGGCAATCCGGGCGTCAGGGAACAGTTCTGTCGCCTCTTCTGCCAGCCGCTCGACACCGGGCCCGACCGCCGCCAGCCTGTCTTCGGCATTGCACGACGGACAGACCGTGGGCATCGGTTTGCTTTCGCCGCACTGATGACAGACGAGGCGCTTAAGAAACCGGTGCTCTACCATGCGCGCGTCGCAATGATCGCAGCCGATTTGATGGCCGCAGGCCCGACACAGCGTGATCGGGGCATAGCCGCGCCGGTTGATGAACAGCATCGACTGCTCCCCGCGCGCCATGCGTGCCTCCACCTCTTTGCGCAGCACATCAGAGACCCAACGGTTGGACGGCAGGCTTTCAACGCGCATATCAATGGCACGCATTTCTGGCATCACCGCGGCCCCGAACCGCGAGGTCAGTTCCAGCTTTGCGTATTTGCCTGTCTGCGCATTGGCCCAGCTTTCCAGCGAGGGCGTGGCAGAGGCAAGAACGACCTGCGCCCCGCAGATCGACGCGCGCAGCACCGCCATATCGCGCGCGTTGTACAAAACCCCCTCTTCCTGCTTGTAGGAGGTGTCGTGTTCCTCATCGACCACGATCAGGCCAAGGTTCTGATAGGGCAGAAACAGCGCCGACCGCGCGCCGATGACAAGCTGCGCCTCACCCTGACCGACCATGCGAAAGATACGCCTGCGTTCGGTCATGGTCGCCCCCGAATGCCATTCAGCAGGGCGCGCACCAAAGCGTTCCTGCACCCGGGTCAGGAATTCAGCGGTCAGGGCGATCTCGGGCAGCAGCACCAACGCTTGCCGTCCTGCCGTCAGGGCCGCCGCGACTGCCTCAAGATAAACCTCGGTCTTGCCCGAACCCGTGACACCGCGCAGCAAGGTGGTGCCATATCGTTCTGAACGGACCGCTTGCGCCAATTGCGCCGCCCCCGCCGCCTGATCCGCTGTCAGTGCCTTACCGGGGCGCGAGGGGTCAAGACGGGGAAAGGGCAGATCACGCGGGCTGTCTTCCTCGACAACAGCCCCCTGTGCGACCAGACCTTTGACCACAGACGTACCCACATCGGCCATCTCGGCGAGTTCCTTGAGCGTGAAGGCCAAATCGCCGTATTCCGCCAAGGCCGCCAACACTTTGCGCCGCGCCGCCGTCATCTTGTCAGGTTCTCCCGAACCACGCCGGTAGATCTTGCGCATCGACGGCGGATCACCCAGACCCGGCGCGCGGGTGGCAAGACGCAGCATCGCAGGCAGCGGCGTCAGCGTGTAATCCGCCGCGCGTTTAAGAAACAGACACATCTCTTCGCGCATGGGGGCGGCATCCAGCACCCGGTAGGCCTGACGGATTTTGGAGCGTTCATAATCCCCCTGCCCCGGCCCCCAGACAACACCCAGCACCTTGCGCGGTCCAAGCGGCACCTCGACAAAAGCACCCAGATGGCACCCCCCTTCCGGAGCGCGATAATCCAGCGTGCGGCCCAGAGGCTGGGTCGTCAGGACAGCGATCAACGCGTCACAATCGTAAAATTGCGGCAGGCTCAAAGGGCAGGCTCCGGCTGAAACGGCAATTGAGGGTTTCAGCATCGCAGATCATGCGGTAAAGCCAAGCGCAAGAGCGATCAACGCCGCGACACCCGAACACCGCGCTAAAAAGGATACCACACACATGAAGTTCTTCGTCGATACCGCCGACACGCAGGCCATTGCAGACCTCAACGATCTGGGCATGGTCGATGGCGTCACCACGAACCCCTCGCTGATCCTGAAATCGGGACGTGACATCATTGAGGTGACAAAGGAAATCTGCGGCATCGTCTCTGGCCCGGTTAGCGCCGAAGTGGTCGCCCTTGAGGCAGACGCAATGATCGCCGAAGGGCGCAAGCTTGCCGAGATCGCTGAGAACATCACCGTCAAACTGCCCCTGACGTGGGACGGCCTCAAGGCGTGTAAGACACTGTCGGATGAGGGTAAAATGGTCAATGTGACCCTCTGCTTTTCGGCCAATCAGGCGCTTTTGGCGGCCAAGGCCGGTGCATCTTTCATCAGCCCGTTCATCGGGCGGCTGGATGACATGAGCCTTGATGGATGCGAATTGATCGAGGACGTCCGCACGATCTATGACAACTACGGGTTTGCGACTGAAATCCTCGCGGCCTCCATCCGTACCATCAACCATGTCCAGCAAGTCGCGCTTATTGGTGCCGATGTGATGACGGCCCCCCCTGAGGTGATCCATAAACTGGCGTTTCACCCGCTGACCGACAAGGGCTTGCAACAGTTCATGTCGGACTGGGAAAAAACCGGTCAGAAGATCCTGTAAGAACCTGACATACCGCCTTACCGGCGCGCTGCCCTTACGCGGGGTGGCGCGTGCGGGCAACACATGAAGGCTGGTCGCACATTTTGGCAGATTTTGAACATGACCCGTGGTACTGTTTGAAAAAATCAAAAAATGAGCAGCATATGACCAGCACTCCGAAAATCGAAGACGCATTGCGCGCAAAGATCATCGCCACTCCCGATGTAATTCTGGACGACAAGGATGTGATGCGCGCCCTTGTTGCCGCCAACGAAAAGATCATGGGCGACAATATTGTCGATCTGCGCGGCATCGCGATGGACCGGTTGGAAAGCCGCCTTGACCGGTTGGAAGACACCCATCGTTCCGTGATCGCGGCGGCCTATGAAAACGTTGCGGGAACCAACCAGATACACCGCGCGATCCTGCGGATTCTCGAGGCCGACAGCCTGACGGACCTGCTTGCACATCTGCAAAGCGATGTTGCCGAAACGCTGCGGGTTGATGCGATCCGGCTGGTTCTGGAAAGCGATCAGAACGACGACCCCCTGTCCCCTATGGCCACTGAAAACGGCAAGATGCACAAGGCTCCGGGCTATATGGATGCCTATGTCACCCAAGGGCGCGGCGGCATTTCACGGCAGGTGACGTTGCGCCGCGTGGATCATGGCGATGCTGATGTTTTTGGACAGGACGCAGAGCAGATCCGCTCGGAGGCCTGTCTCAAACTTGATTTGGGCGCAGACAGACTGCCCGGTCTGCTGGTTCTGGGCTCAAAGGACGCCGAGATGTTCGGACCGCAGCAAGGCACGGATTTACTTGTGTTTTTCACGGGCGTGATGGAAAGGGTCCTGCGCCGCTGGATCACGTGAGCTTTATCAGCCCTGCCGCCACTGATGCGCTGCAAAGCTGGCTGGCGCATCAACGCGCGATCAAGGGTGCCGCGGAAAACACACTGATCGCCTATCAGGGCGATGTGATCGATTTTCTGTCCTTCATCACCGCACACAAGGGCGCACCGCAAGGTTTGGGCGCGCTGGCGGATATATCCGTAACCGACATGCGGGCATGGATGGCGCAGACGCGCGAGACCGGCGTCGCTGCGCGCTCGCTGGCGCGAAAACTCTCGGCGGTGAAGGCGTTTTACAAATGGCTGGCCCTGCGCGAGGGCTTTGAACCCACGGCGGTTTTATCCACGCGCGCACCCAAGTTTCAAAAGAAACTGCCCCGCCCGCTGGCCCCGGATGCGGCGCGAAATCTGATCGACGCCATCCAAATCCAGTCCCAGCACCCTTGGGTCTGCGCGCGCGACGTGGCGGTCGTGACCCTGTTGTGGGGCTGCGGGTTGCGTATTTCCGAAGCGCTCTCGCTCAGCTCAGCAGACGCGCCCCTGCCCGCCACGCTGCGCATTACCGGCAAAGGCGGCAAGGAACGTATTGTGCCCGTATTACCCGCCGCGCGCGACGCGGTGGACGCATATGTCAGGATGTGCCCACACCCGCAGACCGCTGAAGCCCCGCTGTTTCGGGCGGTGCGCGGCGGGCCCTTGCGCCCCGGTGCGATCCAAAAGGTCATGGCCGCTGCGCGGATGCAACTGGGTTTGCCCGCCACCGCGACACCGCATGCGATGCGCCACTCTTTTGCAACCCACCTGTTGAACGCCGGCGGTGATCTGCGCGCCATTCAGGAACTGTTGGGCCATGCCTCCCTGTCCACAACGCAAGCCTACACAGCCGTCGATACCGTGCGCCTGATGGAGGTTTATGACCGCACCCACCCCAAAGCATGATCTCTTTGCAATTGATCCGGCCAAGCGCGACATTTCTTTTGCATCCCAAGGCCGTATGGGTCAAAAAGCCTTCATGACTAATCGAATGGCTGCGCTTGCGGTCCACCTTCTGACCGCAACAGGCGCGGTATTTGCAATGCTGGCGATGCTGGCCGCCGTAGACGAAAAATGGGATCTGATGTTCCTGTGGCTTGTGGTCGCTTTTTTTGTCGATGGTATCGACGGACCGCTTGCCCGGAAATACCACGTCAAGGTCAACGCGCCGGAATTTGACGGTGTATTGCTCGACCTGATCATTGATTACCTGACCTATGTTTTCATTCCCGCCTTTGCGCTGTTCAAATCTGGGCTGATGGATGGCTGGACGGGTTGGGTCGCGATCATTGTCATCACCTTTACATCTGCGATGTATTTCGCTGATACGCGCATGAAAACCAAAGATAATTCCTTTTCCGGCTTCCCCGGTTGCTGGAATATGCTGGTGCTGGTTATCTTTGCGCTCGAGCCCAATTTCTGGGTAAGCCTGACCTTGGTGACGACACTTGCAATTGCGATGTTCCTGCCGCTCAAATTCGTGCATCCGGTGCGCACGAGGCGGTGGCGGTGGCTGACACTGCCCATTGCCCTGGCCTGGACCGGTTTTGCCGGCTGGGCCGCCTGGGTGGATTTCCACCCCGAAAGCTGGGCGCATTGGGGGCTGGTCGTGACCTCGGTCTATCTGCTTTTTGCCGGTGTCGCGCAGCAGATTTTTCCAGACAGCAAGACCACCTGACGAGGGCGGGCAGGCCTTGGGCTGGCGATCGATAAATATTTGATGGAAATGGCCATGTTCGTGTTAGGGTAGCGTGTATTCTTCTCATTGATGAAGGACATGCCCTGTGAAAACACTACTTTTCAAGCCTGTCGGCGCGCCGCCACGCGCAGGGCTACGCGCGTCACGAAGCGGTGACAGCGCGCGCACCACTAGAATGACAACCCTGCAAGCGCTGGCAAAGACAAGCAAAAGCACGGCGTACATCGACAGCCTGCAACAAAAAGCGGACCAGGTGCGGCCCGCCCAAAGCGTTCACAGTTTAGAGGCGGTTCAACGCATAGCCGCAGCCGGGCCCGTCGCACCCTCAGGCAGAACCGCATATCCTGCGCACCAGCCCGTTTTACAAAGGACAGTCGCTGACGCCGCGCAAGAGCTCTTTGACGCCGGTATAAAAATCATAAAGACCAAGGAATGGAAACGTAAGTTCTGGGAAACGCATGGCCTCACCAATGCAGATAAGGCCGCAGTCCAAACCGCGCTTGACGCGTTGAGGGTCGGTGCACCCGTTGCAGCAGCACCTGTCGCGCCGGACATGCGCGTCAATACAAACTGGCCGACCGAGGGCGGCATGAGCGAAGGCGATGGAGAGATTGTCGCAGGAGTGCTGCATTGCACAGAAGTCAAAAGCGACAAGTTCACCTGTTCAGACCCCAGCCATACCCCCAAGGGAAAAGTCTATCAAAAGGGTGGTACGTACTATGGCGCAGACAAGGATGGCCATGTTGGGTGGGGCTTTAAAGTCTGGGTAAAAAAGAAGGGTAACATGCTTGATTACAAGGGGAATATCACTTGGGATGGGACAGATTGGACGCATGATGCACGCGGCACCAAATAGCCGCTCAGATCAACAACCCCGCCGCTCCTTCGTGGCGCAACAGCGCCACTTTGGTCTCAACCCCGCCTGCGCCGGAAAACCCGGTGAGCCCTTTGGCCCCCATCACACGGTGGCAAGGTATGATGATCGGGATCGGATTTGCCCCGCAGGCCTGTCCGACCGCCTGCGCAGGCACGCCGAGCGCTTTGGCGATATCCCCGTAGGTGCAGGTATCGCCAAACGGAATGGCGTAAATGGCGTCACAAACCGCCTTTTGAAACGCGCTGCCCCCGATGCGCAAAGGCAGATCAAACTGCTGTCGCGTCCCGTGATCATATTCTGATATCTACAAGGAGGCGCGTTGCAAGAGCTCAGATGCGTCCTCGCGAACAGCATTGCCCCAGTTGACGGACACAAGTGCGCCGTCCTCTTCAGTCAGGATCAGGCGACCAAATTGCGTTTTCACCGTACATATCAACATGCGCCAAAGGTCGCGCATCATCCTTCTCGGAACAACCCGAAAGATGCGCCTTGAACCATGGGGGAATGGTGCGACAGACTTAAAACCATGCGTCGATACCGAAACCTGCCAGCGCCAGAGCGACGGGCGGTCGGAACGTCGGGGCGACCGCTACGGCCGCCCGTTGCACGTCAACTCATTGCACTATCGCAGCGCCCGCAAACATCTGCGTGGCTGTGACTGCCTACATCCGGCAGAATTTTCCAGCAGCGCGCACATTTTCCACCATCCGCCTTTTGGAACACAACCGCTACGCCGTCGGTTTCCGGCAAGCGAAAAGCCCCCTCTGGTGGCGTATCCCCCGTCAGAGTGATTTGCGACGTGATGCAGATGTCTTCAAAAGGCAGGCTTTCCAGCTCGGCGCGCGCGTCGGCGTCACTGATGTAGACGGTCGGGGCCGCTTCCAGCGATGCGCCGATCACCTTATTGGTGCGCTCGACTTCCAGCGCAGCCGTGACGACGCGGCGCGCACTGCGCACCCCGGACCATTTCGCGGCAAGGTCAGGATCCAGCCAATCACCCGGCGTGTCCGGGAAGTCCTGCAAGTGCACCGAACTGTCCTCATCCCCGAAGCGTTGCAGCCAGACCTCCTCCATGGTGAAGACAAGCACCGGTGCGAGCCATGTGGTCAGACGATGGAACAGGATATCCAGCACTGTCCGCGCCGCACGCCGTTGCAATGTGTCACCGTCGCAATACAGCGCATCCTTGCGGATATCGAAATAAAACGCCGACAAATCGACCGTCGCAAAGGTAAAGACCGCCTGAAAAACACCCTGAAAATCATAGGCCGCATACCCATCCCGGACAGTTTTATCCAGCTCAGCAAGACGGTGCAGCACCCAACGCTCCAACTCGGGCATATCTTCGGGGGCGGTGCGGTCATTTTCGCTGAAATCTGACAGAGATCCGAGCATATAGCGCATGGTATTGCGCAACCGCCGATAGCTGTCCGCCACGCCTTTCAGAATTTCCGGCCCGATACGCAGATCGACGGTATAATCCGCCTGTGCCACCCAAAGTCGCAGGATATCCGCACCGTATTGCTGGATGATCTTTTCTGGGGCCACCGTATTGCCCAGCGATTTGGACATCTTCATGCCTTTTTCGTCCAGCGTGAACCCATGCGTCAGCACCGCGCGATAAGGCGCGCGCCCCATCGTGCCGCAGGCCTGCAACATTGATGAATGGAACCAGCCGCGGTGCTGGTCGGTCCCTTCGAGGTAAAGATCGGCGAGACCATCCTCAGAGCCATCCGCGCGGTCGCGCAGCGTAAAGGCGTGAGTGGAGCCGGAATCGAACCACACATCCAGAATATCCATGACCTGATCGTAGTCATCCGGGTTCACGCTATCCCCGAGGAAGCGTTCCTTGGCCCCGTCTTTATACCACGCATCCGCGCCTTCCGCCTCGAAGGCTTCAAGGATGCGGGCGTTTACAGCGTCATTGCGCAGCAGGAAATCAGGGTCATCATGTTTGGCCCCCTTTTTCACAAAACAGGTCAGCGGTACGCCCCAGGCGCGCTGGCGTGACAGCACCCAATCGGGCCGTGCTTCGATCATGGAATAAAGCCGGTTGCGCCCGGTTTGCGGCGTCCAGGTGACGAGTTCGTCGATGGAGGTCAGCGCGCGCTTGCGGATCGTGTCGCCATATTGGTCGTTGCCATCACCCACCGTGCGGTCGATTGCAGCAAACCACTGGGGCCGGTTCAGACGGATCACCGGCGCCTTGGAACGCCACGAATGCGCGTCCGAGATCGTGATGCGTTTGGTGGCGATCAGGGCGCTGACCTCCTTGAGTTTTTCGATCACGGCTTTACTGGCCCCACCCGGCTTGCCATTCGGTTTGACGACCTGCTGACCTGCGAAAAACGGCAGATCAGCGCGGAACGAACTGTCATCCATGATATTATAGGTCATCGGCAGGTTATTCTTGACCCCGATGGCATAGTCGTCATCGCCGTGACTGGGGGCCGTATGCACAAAGCCCGTCCCAGTGTCGTCGGTGACATGATCGCCCGGCAACATCGGCACATCGAAATCCCATTCGCCTGCCGCGCCGTCGAGGCCGCGCAACGGGTGGACACAGACGATCGTATTTAACTCTTCAGGGGCAACATCACGAAGGCGGCGTACCATGCCGGATTCTCCAAGACGCGCTTGTTCAAAAATTTGCTCTGCCAAAGCATCAGCGACGATCAAACGCTCACCAATTGTTGCCCAGCATTCCTCGGGCCGTTCAGTCACTTCATAGACACCGTACGAAATCCGGGGTCCAAAACAGATCGCCCGGTTCTGTGGGATCGTCCACGGCGTTGTGGTCCAGATCAAAACCGATGCCGATTTCAGCAATTGTACGACTTCGCCCGCGAATTCGCCAACGCCACTGGGATGCCCTGCCATTACTTCCGGGATATTCGTCTTAACTTCTGCAACCGGAAACCGCACCCAGATCGCATCGGTCTGTCGGTCGTGGTACTCAACCTCGGCCTCGGCCAATGCGGTTTTCTCGACAGGCGACCACATCACGGGTTTGGAGCCTTGATAGAGCGTGCCGTTCATCAGGAACTTCTGGAATTCCTCGGCGATCACCCGTTCTGCGTGGAAGTCCATCGTCAGGTAGGGGTTTTCCCATTTACCCGTGATGCCGAGGCGTTTGAATTCCTCGCGTTGGATGCCCACCCAGCCTTCGGCAAACTTGCGGCATTCCTGACGGAAGTCGACGATATCCACGTCGTCCTTGTCGCGGCCCTTGGCGCGGTATTGCTCTTCGATCTTCCACTCGATGGGCAGACCGTGGCAATCCCAGCCGGGGATATAGCGCGCGTCATGGCCCATCATTTGCTGGCTGCGCACCACCATATCCTTGAGCGTCTTGTTCAGCGCGTGCCCGATGTGCAGATGGCCGTTGGCATAGGGCGGCCCGTCGTGCAGCGTAAAGGGCGTGCGCGTGGGTTTTCCTTTTTCGCCCGTCCCGGCGAGGGCTTTTTCGCGCAGCCGGTCGTAAATCCCGATCCGTTCCCAGCGGGCCAGCCATTCGGGTTCGCGCTTGGGCAGACCTGCGCGCATCGGAAAATCCGTCTTGGGCAGGTTCAGGGTGGTTTTATAGTCAGGGGCGGCTGTCGTGTCAGTCGTGTCGGCGCACATTGCGGGCGTCCTCTCGGATGGTCTTTGAAATGGGGTAAGCTGTCGGTGCGAAAAGCTCAAACACCTTGGCCCGGCGTCTCATATGATCAGAGCGCCGGGGATATAATTCGGACTATGATCGCAAAAAATCCAGTCATGCGCGCGTGTATAAGCCCGGCGTTGCGGCATCACAAGACCTCATGCAATGGACCTGCGCCTTGCGCCTTCAGGTTCTGCCAGATTTGAAAAGGCCACCGAGGCTGTTTGCGATGATATCGCGCACCTTCGGGCGTTTTTGCGTGGTGAAGGCCATGGGTCGGCATACTTCCATCGCCGCAACGCCCACGCGTGCGGTCAGTGCGCCGTTGACGAGACCCTCGCCAAACCGCCGCGACAGCTTGCCCACGATGGAGCCGCCGAGGATCGGCTCAAGCATATCGTCACCCACGGCAACCGCGCCCGTGGCCACCATATGCGTGAGCACAGCGCGGGTCAGCCGCCAGCTGCCCAGCGTCCCGGCGCGCCCGCCATAAACTTCGGCGATGCGACGAATCATGCGGATGTTGGCGGTCAATGCAGCGGCCACATCCGCCAAAGCCAGCGGCACCAGCGCAGTTACCGTGGCGACTTGCCTCGCAGCCACCTCAATTTCGCGCGCCGCCATCCGGTCCAGCGGGGCGAGCAGTTCGTTTTCACACAAGCCCAGTAAGCCAGCCGCATCCAGTTGATCGGGGGCCAGATCGGCGAACCGCCCGCGCGCCCAGCGGGTTTCCTCGCGGGTTTTATAAAGCGCAACCAGACGATCCGACACTTTGCGCGCCGCTGCCAGATCTGCCCCCAGCAAGGCGGCATCTGTGTCGCGGCGCAGGCTATCAACCTTTGCCAAACGGCTGAGCGCGGCCAGTTCACGCAAGACAATCAGCGCCAGCACCAAAAGAAAAGCGGCAAGCAGCGCCGTCACCGCCCAGCCCAGCACCGGATTGCGCATCACGAGGCCAGTGACAAAATCCCAAGCCGCAACCGAGACGATGGCGCCCATCAGCCCTGCGCCAAGGCCAAAAAACCACCGCGCAAGCCGTGACGGGCGACGCGCGGCCAGCACCGCAGCGCTTTGCATCGCCTGCCCCTGCGGGGGCGGTGTCAGATCGGGGACCGGCGGCGCTTCGGCGACGGATTTGGTTTCTTGCGCCTCAAGATCGATCAGCACAGGACCCTTGGCCATCAGCCCGTTTTCCTCGCGCCGCGCGCGGGTTTGAATTCGGGCGCTTTGCGTGTCCATTCAAAGCGAATGTCCGGCAGCCCGGCTTCATTCCCGCTCCCGTTCGTGCGATCCACGCTCACGAAACCGCGCAATTCATAGAAAACCGCGGCAACGCCATTCGCCTCATAGCTCCACAACCCGAGTTTATCGCATTCGCCCTTTGCATCCTCAAGCAGCGCGGTGCCAATGCCTTTGTCCTGCGCTTCGGGCAGGACATAAAGCGCATAAACCTCGCTCTCGTGGCGGGCGATGAAACCGACGACCTTGTTGTCTATTTTGGCGACCTTGACCCAACCGGCCTCAATCATGTCACCGGCATATTTGATTTCTTCGGCGGCGGAATGCACGCGCGGCAGCCACGGCATCAAATCATTTGACACCGACAGAATGTTTCCAACAGCACCGGCATCCAGCGACCGTGCGGGAGAAATAGTGAATTCGATCATAGCCTATCCCCTAAAAGGAATTGGGCCGCCTTATCAAGTCGGATATGCGGCGGACCATCGCCGGGGCGCAAACTCAACAGCGATGGTGCGAAATTCATCACACGGTAATCGTCATCCAGCCAGCTTTCAGCCCCCTCCCGCGCGGGGGTCAGCAATCTGGCCGGATCGCTCGGCAGATCACCGGGATAGAACGCCGCCTGTTTGCCGGTTTCAAGCAGTTGACCGCGCACCACATCTAGGTCCTGACCCGCGTGGGTGACGGTCTCTTCGGTGGTGGCGCGCAAAGAGGCAATCGCCAACGCTTGCGTCTGCGCCCCTGCAAACTGCGCCTTGTTACGCGCATCACGTACCAGCGCGTCAATGATCGCGGTGAGTTTATCGTGTTGCTTGTGGTGCAAGTGATCCGCCTTGGTTGCGGCGAAGAGTATTTTTTCCACCCGTTTGCCCGCAAATAACTGAGTCAGAAAGGCGTTGCGTCCGGGTCGGAAAGCGCCAAGGATATCGACCATGGCCCCGCGCATATCCTCAACCGCACGCGGTCCTTTATGGATCGCGCCCAAGGCATCGACCAGCACGACCTGACGATCGATCCGCGCAAAATGATCCCGGAAAAACGGGCGCACGACTGCGCGTTTATAGGCCTCAAAACGCCGTGCCATCTCGCGGCGCAGCGATCCGCGCGCATCTGTGCCATCACCTGTCAATGGGGCAAACGTCAGCACCGGCGACCCCTCCAGATCACCGGGCAGCAAAAAACGCCCCGGTGAGCAGTCGTAAAATCCCGCGACGCGCGCGGCATTGAGGTAGTCGGTAAAGCCCGCCGCCAGCGTCTTGGCCAGCGGTTCGTCCAGTTTTGCGTCCGCTGCGACCGCCGCGCTTTGTGCAAGATAGGCTTGCGCCTGTGGACGCTCAGCCGCGCGCGCCAGTGTTTCCTGCGACCATGTGGCGTAATCCTTGTCCAAGAGCGCCAGATCGAGCAGCCACTCACCGGGATAATCAATGATATCCAGATGGATCGTGCGCGGCCCCTGCAGCCCCGCCAAAAGCCCCGCGCGGCGCACCCGCAACGACAACCGCAACTCGGAAACCGCGCGTGTGCTGTCGGGCCAGCGCGGTTTGGGGCCGGTCAGATCGCTCAGATGCGCCTCGAAATCAAAGCGCGGCACCGTATCATCCGGCTGCGGTTGCAGGAATGCGGCCTCAATGCGCCCTTCAGCGGCGGCGGCCAGATGCGGCATCCGCCCCCGGTTCATCAGATTCGCAACTAAAGAGGTGATGAAAACCGTCTTGCCCGACCGGGCAAGACCCGTGACGCCGATCCGTATAACCGGTTCAAACAATGTCTCATTGACCGTGTTCTGTACCGTTTCAATCTGGCGCAGCACCGTGTCGGCGAGTGTTGATATAACCAAAACGTGTCTGCCTTTGAACTTCTCGATTGGCCCTACATAAGCGCGCATCCCCAGCCATGCCAGAGCAAGAAAGCCATTTGACGCTGGCGAGCGAGTTGGCTAGGCCCACGCCCATGCACAGATACGCCCTCAAAGTCGAATATCACGGCGCGCCCTTTGTCGGATGGCAGCGTCAGAAAGAACATTCCACCGTTCAGGGTGCGATTGAGCAGGCTTTGGGAAAAATCGCGCCGGGGCCCCATACGATTGCGGCTGCAGGGCGTACGGACGCAGGTGTGCATGCGATCGCGCAGGTGGCACATTGTGATCTGGTCCGCGACTGGGATCCGTTTCGTTTGTCAGAAGCGTTGAATTACCATCTCAAGCCCGCGCCCATCGCCATTACCGCCTGCACCGTTGTGGACGCCGACTGGCACGCAAGGTTCTCTGCGCGTCAACGTCAGTATCTGTTCCGCATCTTATGCCGCCGCGCCCCTGCAACGCATCAGAGGGGGCTGGTTTGGCAAGTCAAACAAAATCTGGATGTGGCGGCCATGCGGGAAGCGGCCGCGCTGCTGATCGGCCAGCATGACTTCACGACATTCCGCTCCACCATTTGTCAGGCAGAAAGCCCGGTCAAAACGCTTGATCGTCTTGATGTGAGCGAGGTCGAAACGCCCTACGGCCGTGAGATTCATTTCGACGTGCGCGCCAGATCCTTCCTGCACAATCAGGTCCGCAGTTTTGTCGGCACGCTGGAACGGGTTGGGGCCGGTTCGTCCACACCGCAGGATGTGGCAAGGGCGCTGGCCCTGCGGGATCGCGCCGCCTGCGGGCCGGTTTGCCCGCCCTATGGCCTGTATCTGGCACATGTGGTTTACGACCGCCCACCCTTTGAGGCGTAGCAATTGGTCTAATCGTTATCCGTCAGCCCTGCGCCGGCACCGGCACTGCGTGAGGCGGCACTTTCGGGTACAAAGGTGCGCGCCGCCAGATCGTTCATCTGCTTTAACAGCGTGTCGCACCCGCTGATCCGCAGCGGATGATTGCGCGGGCGGGGTTTTGCGAAATCCACGACCAGCCTAATCGCACCGTCCTGCGCGCATTCGGTGCGCGCCATGAAAGGCAATGCCGCCACATAGCTGTCCAGCAGGGTATCCTGTGTGACGCTGGCGACAACAGCGCACCCGTCGCTACGCGCGGTGCTCAAAGCTGCATCCAGCGCCAGAGGATAGTCCAGAATAGGCCCCGCTGGCAGGAAATCCAAAGCCTGCGCCAGCACATCCGGGGGCCGTGCAGCGGTCAGATGCACAGCCGCCGCCTGTCCAAAGCGTGCAGCCTGCAGCGGCGGTGCCCCTGCCCCGCGCGCGGCCTTGCTCGCCAGTGCCGTGATTTCAGTGGCCGACCAGTTCACGCAGCATAGACCGGCAACCACCAGTCATCCGCATTGTCCTGCAATTCATCGGCCAAAGGCGCACCCTGACACAGGGTGATCCGGGTCCAGCGGTCTGATTTCGGATCGAACTTGGACGCGCCAAAGAACGAAAGCTTGCAGCGCAGCATGTCAATCGGCAGGCAGGTTTGCGCGATCAGGTTGTCACGGATTTCGCCGTAAGGATACTGGGCCGCCGCCGCAACGCGCGATGCGGCCAGCGCATGATCCGGGTGATCAGCCAGAAAATCGGCCATGGGTTGCGCCGTTTCGGGCAAATCCTGATAGAGCGCCTTGATCCGCCGCCCGATGTCCAGCGGCGATTCCAGATCGGCCCCCGGCTCTTCGAAACGGTTGCCCAGACGCGGTTCCTGTTTTGCCGCACTCACATACCAGAACTGGTGACATTCTGGTTTGGCACCATAATCAGGCGCGAGCGCCCAAGACGCCGCCTCTTCGATCTGCGCCTTGACGGCATCCGTGTCAGGCAGCGGCAGAACCATCGCGCCAAAGGGGTCGGACATGCACTCGGCCAGCCCATCAATCACATCGCCAAAAGGTTCCAGCAACAATGCGACCACCAGTTCCTGCACATCCAACGACGCGGTTTCCGACCACGCGAGCAACGCTTCGATCGCGCCCATTTTGACCAGCGCGCCTTGGGCAAAGCGACCCTCGGCACGCGCCGCTGCCCAGTCGCGCGACAACCGGTCGATCCGGTCCTGATGTGCGGTATCGGGGACTTGCCATTCGCTCAGGTGCTGCGCGGCACGCAACGCCAGCGACTCCAGCCGCGCCGCTTGCCCCTTGGGCACCAGTTGGATCGCGCGCACCTGCGCCAGCGCCGTTTCACGCGCCAACATCCAATTGTTCAGCAAAACCGGGTGGTTGACCAGAAACGGCGCCATGCCAAGGCCCGTTGAATTCCCGATACCCAAATGGCGTTTGATGCGCCGATCCAGCGGAGCACCACCGACAAATTCCACAAGATCGTGGGTGAAATGCCGGATCAGCCAGACCGTCAGCATTTCGGCCATGAAAGGCCCGCCAAACCCCGGGCGCGCCTCAATACGCGCGCGGTCCGCGATCCCGAATTTACCGTTGCCATAGACGGCTGTGGTGCGCATCAGATACCCGGTTTGGCGCGCCAACGCTTCATCGGGTTGCTGCCCGGCTTTAAGCCGCTCAACCACATGGGCAAAGAGGCGCACGGATTTATTGGCCCGGCTCAACACCAGATCACGCTCCGTGAAGCGGGCAGCTTCCTGCTTGGGGGCGGAGGCGCAGATCCGCGCGATTTCATCCGCGTCAGGCACCCCGTCATAAAGCACATAGGCCGTGTCCCAGGCGGTCGCGATCACGCGATCCGTGCGCTGATCCGCAGGAAGATCGCTGGAGACGGCAACGAGCGCATAATCATGCCCGCCGAACCGCAGTGTATAGACCGCATGGCCAAACCCCCGCGTGTCAATCTGCCAGACGGGCCGCGTCACCTGCACGTTTTCAGCAGCAAGCGCGCGCATCAGGGTACGCAGAAAAGACAAGCGCGTGGGAAACATGGACCCCATCCGGGCCAGCCGCATGACCTTGTCCGGGCTGCGCAGCGGCGCTTGGGGCGGGTTTGGAAAATCCTTCATAGCGGCGCGAAACTCTCTTCGTAAAACCTCAGCCAGTTGCCGCCCATGATCCCGTCCACGTCAGCTTCGGACAGGGAGGTCTGCAACAGGCCTGCGCGGATGTTACCAAAATCGCGGTTGTCTTGGAACCATGTCGGCATCGGCGGAAAGCCTGCATTGCTGGCGGAACCTTCGCCGTAATCCATGACCTTGGACCACCGCCCCACCCGCATCCATTCCACAACGCTGTCGGGCTGGTCCTGACAAAGGTCCGTGCCGATACCCAGATGGGACGCGCCGTAGCGGCGGGCGGCCTCTTCGACCATCGCGCAAAAACCATCGAGCGTGCAGGCCGAGCCACCCTTGAGGTGGTGAGGATAGACCGAGAACCCCAACATCCCCCCCGCGCGCGTCAAGGCCTGCAGCACCTCGTCTTTCTTGTTGCGCAGCGCGGCGTGCCACCAATGCGGATTGGCATGGGTGATGGCGATGGGCCGGGTCGAGTGTTCGATCGCCTCCAGCGTCGAGCGGTCGGCGGAATGGGACATATCCACCACCATCCCTACGCGGTTCATCTCGCGCACCACCTGTTTGCCCATGCGCGTGAGGCCCGTGTCATCGTTTTCGTAACACCCCGTGGCGAGCAGGGATTGATTGTTGTAGGTCAGTTGCATGAATCGGATGCCAAGCTGATGGCAAATCTCAACCAGGCCGATGTCGTCCTCAATGGGGCTCGGGTTCTGGAACCCAAAAAATATCGCGGTGCGGTTTGTTTCCTGAGCGCGGCGCACGTCAGCAGCACAGGTGCCTTTAAAGATCAGATCAGGATGCGCCTCGAACCAGCGGTTCCACTGCTCAAGGTTCAGCACCATCTCACGAAAGCTCTCGTGATAGGCGATGGTGACATGCACCGCATCCACCCCACCCGCGCGCATCTGCGCAAATATCTCAGGCGAAAAATTGGCGTACTGCAGGTTGTCTATCAGCGGTGTTTTCATAAGCGCATCTTGCGAAATCCGGCGCAATACTCAATTCCAAAAGCGGCATGCGCCCGGTCGTTTAAGTCAGCATCAGACCCAAAGGCGCTGGAAATCCGGCAGTTTCGGCGCCCTTGACTTATTATTTATCGACATTACTGACCAATAAACGTCTTAAATATGCAGAATAACATACATTTTACGATATTTCGCCACATTTGCGGCCCCGCGCCCTGCATGGCATCGAAAACCAAATGTCTCAGATTTTTTGCTGCGTGTGTTTGCGCAATTCCGTGCGCGCAACCTGACGGCGGTGCACCGCATCCGGACCATCGGCGAAACGCAAGGCGCGCTGCCATGTCCAGGCCATGGCCAGCGGCGTGTCTTGACTGATCCCTTGCCCGCCATGCATCTGCATCGCCTCATCAATTACCTTGAGAGCCATGCGCGGGGCCACGACCTTGATCTGGCTGATCCACGGGGCGGCCGCGCGCGCATCGCCCTGATCCATCATCCACGCCGCCTTGAGGCACAACAGACGGGCCATCTCGATTTCCATCCGGCATTCCGCGATGATGTCGAAATTCGCCCCCAGCATCGCCAGCGGTTTGCCAAAGGCTTCCTTTTGCAGCGACCTTTTACACATCAACTCCAGCGCCGCTTCGGCCTGCCCAACCGAGCGCATGCAGTGATGAATACGCCCCGGCCCCAGACGCCCCTGCGCGATCTCAAAGCCACGACCTTCGCCCAGCAACAGGTTTTCGGCAGGCACGCGCACATCCGAAAAACGGATATGCATATGCCCATGCGGCGCATCATCATGGCCAAAGACCTTCATCGGGCGCAGGATTTCGATCCCCGGTGTCGCCGCATCCACCACGATCATCGAATGGCGCTGGTGTTTTGAGACCTCATCACCACCCGTGCGCACCATGACGATATAGACCTTGCAGCGCGGATCACCGGCACCGCTGGCCCAGTATTTTTCGCCATTGAGCACATAATCATCGCCGTGCCGCACACAGGACATGGCGATATTTGTCGCATCGGACGAGGCCACCTCCGGCTCCGTCATCAGATAGGCAGAGCGAATCTGCCCCTCAAGAAGTGGCGCCAGCCATTGTTCCTTCATCGCGGGCGTGCCGTAGCGTTCAAAGACTTCCATGTTGCCCGTGTCAGGTGCCGAGCAGTTGAACACCTCCGCCCCGAGGGGGGTTTTGCCCATCTCTTCGGCAAAATATGCATATTCCACGGTGCTGAGGCCGAACCCCTTTTCACTGTCGGTCAGCCAGAAATTCCACAACCCGGCGGCTTTCGCCTGCGCCTTGAGCCCTTCGAGGATTTCCGCCTGCCGGTCGGTATAGTGCCAGCGGTCCCCCTGCCCGATTTCGCCGTGGTATTCTTCTTCCAGCGGCATGACGACGTCCCGGATCATATCGGCGACACGCTGCAACAACGCGCGGTTCTCTTCGCGCATGCCGAAATTCATATCCATCACCGTCTCCTTCAGTCCGCCCATCGGGGCTTTCCCCCGCGGCACAGGTTTGCTTAGATCACCCGCGGTGTCCATAAGACAAATCAAAGGGGATGCGCATGCATAGCTATGATCACAAAACGCTGGAGGCCTATCTGGCCACCCATGTGCCGGGTTTCGGGTCGCTGGATGGCATCGAAAAATTCTCGGATGGGCAATCCAACCCGACCTACCGGCTCACCAGTGGGGACATGGAATTCGTGCTGCGCGCCAAACCCCCCGGTGTCCTGCTGAAATCCGCCCATGCGGTGGATCGCGAATTCCGCGTGATGCAGGCGCTGGCATCCACAGATGTGCCGGTGCCCCATGTGCTGCATCTGAGCGGTGAAGACACCCCGCTGGGCGCGCAGTTCATGGTGATGGAGATGGTCAGGGGGCGCATCTTTTGGGATCCGGCCCTGCCCGGCATGCCCCCATCCGAACGGGCCGCAATCTATGACGCCATGAACGAAACGCTCGCTGAATTGCACAGCGTTGTGCCCGACAGCATCGGGTTGGGCGATTACGGCAAGCCGGGCAATTACTTCGAACGGCAAGTGACCCGCTGGTCTGGTCAATACCAGCAAGCTGCGCGCGCACCACTTCCTGATGCGCTCTGGCTGATGGAGTGGCTGGGCGCGCATATGGCCCGCGATGATGGCGCGAGCAGTATCGTGCATGGCGATTACCGCATCGACAATATGATCTTTGCGCCCGACGCGCCGCGCGTTCTGGCCGTTTTGGATTGGGAGTTGTCCACCCTCGGCCACCCGCTGGCCGACCTTGCCTATCAGTGCATGCATTGGCGGCTGCCCCATGCCGGTCATTTTCGCGGCTTGGGGGGTGTGGATCGTGCCGCCCTTGGGTTGCCGGATGAGGCCGCCTATGTGGCCGCCTATTGCGCGCGGCGACGGATTTCGGTGCCGGACAACTGGACATTCTATCTGGTTTTTTCCTATTTCCGCCTGCTCGCGATCCTGCAAGGGGTGCGCCGCCGCGGGCTGGAGGGCAACGCCTCAAACCCCAAGGATACAGAGCGGCTGCGCGATGTGATTGTCCTTTTGGCCCGCGATGCGCGCCACCTTGCACAAACGGCATGACCCGCTTTGACCGGCTGAAGGCTTGACGCCATGGGCTGTCCTGTGATCCTGATTTCGCAACACCGAGACTTTCGAGGATAACGATGAACCCCAAACACGCCAGTTATGATGTTGTGATCGTCGGCGGCGGCATCTACGGCTCCAGCATTGCGTGGTGGCTGACGCAGATGGCCGGCTTTGACGGCCGCATCCTCGTGATTGAGAAAGACCCGACTTATGCGCAGGCCGCCACCAGCCTGACCAACAGCTGTATCCGGCAGCAGTTCTCAAACCCGACCAACATTGCGATCTCGCAATTTGGCGCAGAATTCATTCACAACTTTCAAAAATTTATGGGAGCGTCGGATGACGTACCCGCGCTTTCCTTGCAAAACTTCGGCTATCTCTATCTGGCCGACACAGCCGCGCAGGCCGACACATTGCGCGAAAGCCAGCAAGTACAGGCGCAGTTGGGCGCAGGGACCCAGCATATGCTGCGCGATGAGATCGCCGCCGCCTACCCATTTTACAACCTCGACGATATTCTTGCGGCCAACCATAATCGTATGAACGAGGGGTATTTTGACGGCGGCACCATGTTTGACTGCTTTCGGCGCATGGCGCGCAAGAACGGCGCGGAGTATCTGAGCGATGAGGTCGTCGCCATGACGCGCGTCGGCACCCGCGTGGAAAGTGTGACGCTGAAGTCCGGCGCGACGCTCTCCTGCGGGCTGGTGGTCAATGCATCGGGCACCCGTGCAGCCGCCACCGCGCGTATGGCAGGCCTCGACATCCCCGTGGAGGCGCGCCGCCGCTATACCTATATCTTTGATGCGGCAGAACCGCTTGACCGGGATCTGCCGCTGACGATCGACCCGTCCGGTGTGCATTTTCGCACCGATGGGCGGTATTACATGGCGGGCGGCGGACCGGATCAAGACCCCGCCGTCGATGTGGATGATTTCGACGCAGACCACAGTTTGTGGGAAGAGAAATTCTGGCCCATCATCGCCCATCGCATCCCGCAGTTTGAACGGATCAAACTGGTGAACATGTGGGTCGGCCATTACGATTATAATACGCTGGATCAGAACGCCATTCTCGGCCCGCACCCAGAAGTGAGCAACTTTGTGTTTGTGAACGGGTTCTCGGGTCACGGGTTGCAGCAGGCCCCGGCCATCGGGCGCGGCATCGCCGAATGGATCGCCTATGGCGCTTACCGCAGTCTTGATCTTGCCCCCTTTGGGGTCGAACGCGTCCTGCGGGGCGAGAAATTCTTGGAAAAAGCCGTGATCTAACGGCAAGGAGACGGATATGAAGAAACTGGTTTTAACGGGCGCCGCAGGTCGCCTTGGCTCTTATCTGCGTGAGCCTCTGACAGCGCTCTGTGACAGCTTGGTGAGCACGGATATCGTCGATGATATCGGCACGCTTTATGCAGGCGAAACCTATGTCAAAGCGGACCTTGCGCAGATGGACCAGATTGCGCCGGTGGTTGAGGGGGCCGATATGGTGTTGCATTTCGGGGCCATCGTGGATGAAAAACCGTTCGAGGAACTGTTGGGCCCGAATTTTGTCGGTTCCTATAATATCTGGGAGGCCGGGTACCAAGCCGGTGTGAAACGGATCGTCTATGCCTCGTCGATCCACGCGGTGGGCATGCATCTGAAATCTGATTTCATCGGCATTGACGCGGAACACCGCCCCGATACGTTTTACGGGCTGGCCAAGTGTTTTACCGAAGATCTGGGCCGGATGTATTGGGAGAAACGCGGGCTGGAATCCGTTCATCTGCGCATCCTCTCCTGCGCGCAGGTCAACAACACACGCGCCTTGGGGTCATGGCTGAGCTATCCCGACCTGATCCACCTCGTCACCCGCGCCATCGACACGCCATCGGTGGGCTTCGCCATTGTCTACGGCGTATCAAACAACGACCGCGCACCTGTTGATAACGCCAAGGCCAGCTTTCTGGGGTACCGCCCCACCGACAATGCCGAAGTCTATGCCGCCGAGGTTCTCGCACAGGCAGAACCTGTCGACACCACAGATCCCGGTCAGATGTGCCACGGCGGGCCGTTTGCCAAGGTCGATCTGGGGCAAAGCGGTATGGCTCAGATGAACATTGTGAACGACAGAAAGCAGACGTAACGCATGTAAGGTGCGTGCCCCGCGACGTCCCCCGTACGGGGCGTCAACCTTGCGCTAGAGAAACTGAATTACCAATCCATTTCACCGTTTGCCTGCCTTGGGAACATCACCACATGCCGTTAGAAATCATTCCGGGAAATGGTCCCTTGATCATTACGCTACCCTATACGGGTACGAACATGCGTCGTGAACTGGTGGATAGATTGTATGATAAAAGCCGCCATATCACCTCGAATGACCGATATCTGGACAGGCTTCTGGGCGGTCTGGCGAATGACGCGACGACCATACGGACGAACTTTCACCGCTTTGTCTCGGATGTGGACGCGGTATCAATGGCTTCAGAACTTCGCGCGCATAACGGATTGCTTGGCGTGGTCCCGCTCATCGATCACGATGGCACCGCAATCTGGTCAAGCCCACCGACCGTCGATGAAGCAAGGGTGTGGCGCGCCCTTTATTTTACACCCTATCACGCCGCACTCGCCACACAGATTGCACGGGTTCGCGCCAAATACGGCCATGCGATCGTCTTGAACTGCCGGGCAAGGCGCGCAGAGAGTATGACGGCAGCAGAGGTGCCGGACATCGAATTCTCAACCCATTTGGGCGCCTCCTGCGGTGTAAGCCTGTCTGCGGAACTGGCTGCACTGGTCAAAAGCGCCAGTGCCCATAGTGTGTTGGTGAGCGGGCAGTTGCGGACAGGCTGGACCACGCGCCAATATGGCAGGCCAAAGGCGAACACGCATGCATTTGATCTGGACGTGCATGAAAACTGTTACCTGACAAATGATGGCGAAGTCGGGCATTTCGACGCTGAAAAAGTGGGGCCCTTGCGCGATACATTACGCCACGTGATGCGGCATCTTGGTCAATGGACGCCCCACTGACGACAAATGCGAGGCCCTGACAACCCCAAAGGCATGATGTGTTGCACCACCAAAGGCGCGCCGCTGGCCCTACCGGGCTTATACCTGCGCAGCCTTCAGCGTGCGCAAAGTAACGCCCCAGAACCGTTGCGACAGCAAAATCGCGGCCACCGACAACCCGACAACCAAGCCAAGCCAGACGCCGATCCCTTCCATCCCCAAGACAAAACCGAACAGATACGAACACGGGATACCCACGCCCCAATAGCTGACGGCGGCATAAATCATCGGTATCTTGGTATCTTGTACACCGCGCAAAAGCCCAAGTGCTATCACCTGCGCGCCATCCACCAGTTGAAACAGGGCGGCCATCGCCAAAAGCCCCACGCCGATGGCCATGATCCCCGCACGCTGCGGGTCGTCTTCCTGCATGAACAGCGACAAAAGCATTTCGGGCGCGGCAAGGAAAATGATGATCGTGATGGCGGCAAAGCCAAGCGACATGAAAGTCACCATTTTGCCCCCGCGCCCCATCTGTACCGGGTCATTGCGCCCATGTGCATTGCCTGCACGGATTGTGGCCACATTGGACAAGCCCAGATGTACCATGAAGGTGATGGAGGCCAGTTGTAACGCAATCCCATGCGCCGCCAGCGGCACCGTGCCCAGCCAGCCCATCATCACGGCGGACCCCGCGAACAACCCCACCTCGGCCAGCGCTGTCAGACCGATGGGCCAGCCCAGCAGAAACACTTGCAGCAACATCTGCCAGTCGGCCTTCCACAGGCGCTGGAACAGGGCATGCTCCGGCAAGCTGACCCGCGCATAAATCACGACCCCGATCAGCGACACAGTTTGAGTGATGATGGATGCAACCGCCGCGCCCCTGATGCCTAGTTCTGGCGCGCCCCAGTTGCCGAAGATCAACGCGTAATTGGCAATGGCATTGATCACCGCCGCAAGGATCGTCACCCAAAGCACCACTTGTGTGCGTTCCAATGCCGCCAGATAGGACTTGATCACCATCACCAACAGGGCGGGCACGATGCCATAGGCTGCAATCTCAAGATACGCACCGGCATCTCTGGCGACACCGTCCCCCTGCCCGATCAGACGCAAAATCGGCTCGGACCAAATCATCAACGGCATCGCGAGTAGACCGAACCCAAAGCTGAGCCAAAGCCCCATCCGCGTGCTGCGACGCAACCCGATCTCGTCGTCCTTGGCCGCATATGACGCAACCATCGGCATAACGGCCCAGGCAAAACCCGAACCGAAAATGAACAACACGAAAAAATACGTGGATCCCAGCGTGACAGCCGCCAGTGCTTCGACCGAGTACCAGCCCAACATGACCGTGTCCGTCACGCCAATCGCAATCTGCGCCAGATGCCCGCCAACGAGCGGCAGTCCAAGGTTCAGGATGGCACGGGCGTGCTGAGGATATGTGGTAATCACTTGCATGTATTTTCCATACGCCCGCGTTGCTCCAAACAAAAGAGGCCAGCCGCCCGGATTGGGACAATTTCCGACACAACCGGCCCGTCGATGCGCTATCAATGACACATTTTTTGTCCGCTCAGGTACAATAGCGATCACAGTCCAGCATAAAAAACAGATCATAAGCGCTTGATTTTCTGAGTGAGTCTGTCAACTTGGCACTGCAGTCAATTACGGCGGCACCGACCGGAGCACTACAATGAAGACAACCACCAGGATCGCTGCGATTGCGAGCCTTGCTGCCGCGCCGGTGTTTTCCAACCCAATTGATCAGATAAGGCCCGACGCCCCCGAACTCGCCCCTTACGGCGTCCTGTCGATTGGCGTTCAGACACTGTCTGTGGTCAACCCCGATCAGATTGATGTCGTCTCGATCACAGACGACGACGTCCCGCTGTATGATCGTCCGATAACGCTCGAAATATGGTACCCGTCCAGCACGGCAGTGAAAGAACGCGGCACCTATTCGGCCACATTGCGGGATGGCGCGTCGGTCGTGACCCTCACGGGTCGTGCGCAGCGCGATGCACCACCGGCCACCTCGCAGCGGTATCCGCTTATCGTGATCAGCCACGGTTATCCCGGCAACAGATATCTGATGTCCCATCTGGGGGAAAACCTCGCCTCGAAAGGCTATGTCACAGTCGCCATTGACCACACCGACAGCACGTATAGCGATCAGGCTGCCATCGGTTCTACCTTGCTCAACAGGCCGCTCGATCAACGGTTTGTCATTGATTACCTCGCGCAGCTGGATACGCCGCTGGGCCGGATCATCGACACGAATGTGGTTGGTGTGATCGGGTATTCCATGGGCGGATACGGTGCGTTGGTCTTTGCCGGGGCCGGTGTCACGGAAGCTGCAACCGAATATAGCTGGGGTACGCCAAACGGGCTGCTGGCACGCCATCTTGCAGGGTCAGAAGAACATGAGGCGTTGATTGACCCACGCGTGCGTGCGACGATTGCGATCGGACCATGGGGCCGCAATGCAGGATTATGGGATGCCGGCAGCATGGCTGGCCTGCGGATACCGACATTGCTGATGGCAGGCAGTTCTGATGATGTCTCGGTCTATGAAGCCATCCGCACTATTTTTGACGAGGCCACCGGCATCGACCGTCATTTATTGACATTTGAATACGCCAATCACAACGCCGCCGCCCCCATACCTGCCCCGGTTGAGAGCTGGCAGCCGGTCGAAACCCTCGATTTTATTCCTTTCGAGCATTATGCCGATGCCGTCTGGGACACGGTGCGCATGAATAATGTGGCACAGCACTTTGCGACTGCGTTTTTTGATCTCCACCTGAAAAACGATGTTTCAAAGCAACCCTATCTCGCCCTCATTCCCAATGGTGCTGACGGCGTCATTGCACTGGATGAAAATGCAGAACCAACCGAAGATCATACGTTCTGGACTGGCTTTGCGCCGCGCACGACCAACGGCCTCAGGTTCGAAACGAAGTTGAAGGGTGAATAGCGCCACGCAGGCGAATTGACGTCCCGCCACCCTACGAAACAATGCAAAACGGTTTGGGCAGACGCCATGCCGGGACATCAGAAAAGCCAAACCGCAAGAAGGTTCACGACACTTCAATCGGAAGGCGGCATGTTTCGGCGATCAGACCACGGTTCTCACAGACACTCTTGGTCCTCGGTTAGGCAGCGCGGTTTCTGATATTTCAGACACTTAGTTCAGCAAGCGCAGCGCGTTGGCTCGTTTTTTGCGATCTATCGCCACGACCACTGCGACACGCTCTTTTCCCCAACCGTCGCCTCTGCCATACTCGACCGCAAACCAACAAAAAAGAGCAGCGGTATGAATGACCTCCTTTCCTCGGGGCACGAGCCTACAGATTATGACGCGTCTTCCATTGAAGTGCTCGAAGGGCTGGAACCCGTACGCAAACGCCCCGGCATGTACATCGGCGGCACGGATGAACGTGCGCTGCACCATCTGGTGGCCGAAGTGCTCGACAACTCCATGGATGAGGCTGTTGCTGGCCACGCCACCCGGATCGAGGTCGAGTTGCACGAAGATTATGCCGTCACCATACGCGATAATGGCCGGGGCATCCCCGTGGACCCGCATCCGAAATTTCCCGACAAATCCGCGCTTGAGGTCATCCTGTGTACCTTGCATGCGGGGGGTAAATTCTCTGGCAAGGCCTATGAGACCAGCGGCGGTTTACACGGCGTCGGCGCCTCGGTGGTCAATGCGCTCAGCGACAGCATGATTGTGCAGGTGGCGCGCAACAAACAACTGTTCGAGCAACGTTTTTCGCGCGGGTTGCCGCTTGGCCCCGTTGAGGAGCTTGGCCCGACACAAAACAGGCGCGGCACGACGGTGACTTTTCATGCGGATGCCGAGATTTTTGGCGCGCACCGCTTCAAACCTGCGCGGCTGTTCAATTCCATCCGCTCCAAGGCCTATCTCTTTTCAGGCGTAGAAATCCGTTGGAAATCTGCGATCTCGGACGGTGAAACCCCGCAGGAAGCGACGTTTCATTTTCCCGGCGGCCTGTCGGACTATCTGCGCGAAACTCTTGGGACTGCGACCACCTATGCCGACAATCCCTTTGCCGGAACCGTTGATTTCAAAGAGAAGTTCGGCGAGCCCGGCAAAGTCGAATGGGCCATCAACTGGACGCCCTCGCGCGACGGGTTCATCCAGTCCTATTGCAACACCGTCCCCACGCCCGAGGGGGGCACCCATGTCGCCGGGTTCTGGGCCGCGATCCTTAAGGGCATCAAAGCCTATGGTGAGTTGTCCAACACCAAAAAGGCCGCGCAGATCACGCGCGAGGATCTGACATCCGGCGGCTGTGCGCTGGTGTCCTGCTTCATTGCCGAACCCGCCTTTGTCGGGCAGACCAAGGACCGCCTGTCCACCGAGGCCGCCGCGAAAATGACCGAAGGGGCCGTGCGCGATCATTTCGACAACTGGCTGGCGGCGGATACGAAATCCGCTGGGGCCATCCTCGATTTTCTCGTGCTGCGCGCCGAAGAACGCCTGCGCCGCCGTCAGGAAAAGGAAACCGCGCGCAAATCCGCCACCAAGAAACTGCGCCTGCCCGGCAAGCTGACCGATTGCACCTCAAAGGATCGCATCGGCACGGAACTGTTCATCGTGGAAGGCGACAGCGCCGGTGGCTCAGGCAAAGGCGCGCGCGACCGCAAAACACAAGCGCTCTTGCCGCTCAAGGGCAAGATCCTGAACGTGCTGGGGGCCGCCTCGTCCAAACTGGGCACCAACGCCGAAATCTCGGACCTGTGCGAAGCGCTTGGCTGTGGCATGGGCACCAAATTCAACCTTGATGATCTGCGCTATGAGAAGATCATCATCATGACCGATGCCGATGTGGACGGCGCACATATCGCGGCATTGCTGATGACGTTTTTCTTTACGCAGATGCGCCCGATGATTGATGCAGGCCACCTCTATCTGGCCTGCCCGCCCTTGTTCCGGCTGACCCAAGGGGCAAAGCGTGTCTACTGCCTCACGGAGGAGGAAAAGAACGACTGGCTGGAAAAAGGTCTGGGCGGCAAGGGCAAAATCGACGTCTCGCGCTTCAAGGGCTTGGGCGAAATGGACGCCAAGGACCTCAAGGAAACCACCATGGACCCCACCACCCGCAAACTCATCCGCGTGTCAATCGACGAAGACATTCCGGGCGAGACGGGTGATCTGGTGGAGCGTTTGATGGGGAAGAAACCCGAACTGCGCTTCCAGTACATTCAGGAAAACGCGAAGTTTGTGGAGGAGTTGGATGTTTGATTCTGCTAGTCATGATTGAGTAATATCGCCGACAATTCCATCATTGCGCGAAAATACTCAATCAATTAACTATTTGTTAATAAATAGCTTAACAGTCCCCAGAATCTACTCTACGAAATAGATGTCGGGGGATGCTGCTTGGGAAATACGCTTGGGAAATACGCTTGGAAACTGAAATTCCTTGCGCATGTCTCTCACGTCAAATCGCCCGCCAAAAATCTATTCTATAGTTTTCAGAAGGGTGAACGTTAAAATGAACAATATTAACAAATCAATTGCAGCGGCCGTGATCGCGGTCGCTGGTATGGGCAGTGCTTCGCATGCCGCAACCGTCGACACTGTCTTGTCGCTTGTCATCGATGTTTCCGGCAGCATAAGTCCCGGGGAATACAATTTACAAATGGACGGCTATGCCAACGCCTTCCGTAATGGATCCGTTCAAACTGGTATTCTGGACATGTCCAACATTGGCGATACCGGCAGCATTGCGGTAAATGTCGTACAATTCGGCACCTCTGCGGTTGAGGCCCTAGGCTTCAGAATTCTTGATTCGTTTGCTGCAATCGATGCATTCGCCAATGAGTTGGATAATCTGGGCCGGAACAATGGTTCTGGCAGCAGTACCAACATCGCAGACGGCATCAGCCTTGGCACCAGCACAATCACAAGCTGGCTGGGCACCGCCGGGAATGCAGCGGCCCGTGCCGTCATCGACGTATCGGGCGATGGGACACAAAACGTAAACGGCTTCAGTGTTACCGGTGCGCGGGACGCGGCATGCAATGGCGGTATTGATGCAGTCAACGGGGTCACAATTGGCAGCTCATCGAGTCTGCCTACTTACTTTGCCGATAACGTGCAGTGTGGCACAGATAGCTTCACGCTTGCCGCCATCGACTTCAATACGTTTGAGAATGTCGTTACGACCAAGCTGAGAGCTGAAATCACTGGTGTTAACCCAGTACCGGTACCTGCTTCGGCTCTGCTGTTGCTGACTGGTATTGGTGGCGTTGCCGCGCTTAAGCGTCGCAAGAAAAAATCAGCCTCATGAACTGTCGCTTTTGAAAAATCCACCGTCCCTTTGTTGGGACGGTGATCTAACCACGAGAGCTACTTTTTGGTTATGTGTGACACCGAAGTGATCGATAACAGAGCACACTTGAGCTACTGGGCAGTATTGCTATTCAGGAAATCACGGTTGGCGTCGTGTAGTGGATGACATAGACTAAGTACGTCTTTCTTTCACCATTAGCATGAAATAAAAACTGTCTTAGAACCGCCTTGTTATTCCTGCAAACCCTGCAAAAACGCCACCAAATCCACCACGGCGGGGGACGTCAGGATCGGCTGGCCGCTTTCGGTCCTGAGCGAGAGATCATCGCCCACGAAGAAGTCACCATAGATCGGCATGGGAGAGCCGTGGCTGACCAGCGGGTCGCGCCCGTCGATGCGCATCACGACGCGCGTCATCGGGAAAACGCCGTCGTTGCGCGCGGACAGCGCCGTCAGATCAGGCGGTTGCAGCACCAGCACCGGGGCCATCGGGCCATTCCCGCGGGCGTCGGCGCCGTGACAGGTCGCACAGTGGCGTGCGTAGATTTCAGCACCGGTTTCGACGTCCTGCGCAGCCGCAGCCCCTGCGCAAATCGACATTGCCACACCAAGAATCAGGTTCTTCATCGCTCCCTCCTCATCACTTTCGATCCGAGTGTAGCATCAGACCCAACAAGGGGCCGTGATCTCGATCAAGGATATTGCCAAACGCACTGATGGATGTGACCCAAAGATGCCTTGATCTGCGCGCGCATATTGGGCACTGCTGGGCCATGCGATTGATGTTACTTCTTTGTTTGACCCTTCTGACGGCCTGTGGGCGTCCGATGACCGATACGGAAAAGGCGTTTGCACAAACGCTGCACGGCGATACGCTTGATACCTCACAAGTGCGCATTGTCGATGGCGCGCCCACGCGGGCGGTCACGTTTACGCGCACGCCGCGTCCCCGCACGACGTGCCGACAACGTATTTTGCCGCCTGCAACCACAGAGACAGTCACATCAAAGCCCGCAGCCATAGCGATCTACAATCACATCCTGTTTGATCGCGACTGGTATCTGGAGGACTACCTGCCGGACTACCCCGACCAGATCGGATTGATCGCCGCGATGCTGTTTGCCCATGAACTTACCCATGCCTGGCAATGGCAAAACCGCGCTGAAACCGGCTATTCCCCGTGGGCGGCGGCATTTGAGCATCGCGGCGCAAGCGATCCCTATCTTTTTGACATTGATGCAAGCCCGGCGTTCAACGATTTCGGATATGAGCAACAGGGCGCCATTGTTGAAGAATTTGTCTGTTGCCGCGCATTGGACCCAACGGCACCCCGTACCGCCCGGTTGCATGCGCTATTGTCTCAGGTCATGCCCGTCGCACCCCTGCCAACGGGGCGACCTTACGCGGTGGGCCTGCCTTGGGAAGGCGTCGAACTGCGCGGGATTTGCCAGTGATCAGGGCAATTGCGAGGCTTCAAGATAGGCCAGCAAGGCCGCTTGCGGTGCGGGAACACGGGCGCGGCCCGCTTCGGTTTTAATGCGCTTGCTGTCTTGCGAGGTCAGATGTGCAAAGGGGCGCATCAAGCGACCCGGTTGAGAACCCGCCGCATAGTCATCCAGCAGTGCCAGGACCTTGCCGCGGGGGAAATTGCCGCCTGACCGCACCGCCAGCGTTGTCAAATCCGGCGGAACCTTGTTGAGACCGACAACCCCAATCCCGCCCCCGCCGCGCAGATCACCACCATGACAGATCGCGCAGTTTTCGCTGTACAAAACCGCCCCACGGCTGACACGGTCATCGGGGCCACAGGCGGCCAGAAAGACACAAGCTGCCATTATCAGGCTGGTGAAACGGGGCATCGCATACTCCATCGAAAAACGCGTTGCCCCTATCCTAGCCTAATTGTCTTGCTGATCTGGTAACGGCCCTGCATTCTCTTGCCAGTACAGCACCGAAGAGGATACAGCCCATGGCCCAACACGCGTTCACTATGGTTTTGGCGGGCATCGGCATCCCAATTCTGGCCGCACTCAATGCAGCCCTCGGCGCCAAGATCGGCTCCCCCGCCGCTGCGGCGACTGTTTTATTCACCGTGGCTTTCATCAGTTGCGCCTGCGTGGTTCTGGTCACCGGACCGGAGGCATTCCTGCGCCTTGGCGGCACCCCAAAACATCTGTTTTTTGCGGGCGTGCTGATTGCGTTCTATGTCCTGAGCATCACCTATATCGCGCCCAGTTTCGGTATTGGAAACGCGGTATTCTTCGTCCTGCTCGGCCAATTGATCAGCGCTGCGGTCATAGATCATTTCGGTTTGTTTGGCGCGCGGATCAGCCCGATCAATCCGACACGCGCCTTAGGCATCGCAGTCATGGCAGCCGGCGTCTTTATCACTCAGAAGGTGTAGGACCCTGCGCCAATTCCAGCAATCTGTCCCAGACCTGATCAACCACTTCGACTTTCTGCATGATCTGGCGTGATTGTCCGGGCATACGAGCGCCTTCATCTTTGGTTGCTGCCTGCGACAATGCCGCAAGCCGCTCCGCAAAGGCCTCACCGCTTTGTGGGTCAATAAGGATATAGAACTGCCCCAGATCATGGGGCGGTCCCTGCGGCGCCTTGAGGGGTTTGACGCTGGCCGACAGGACCGAGCCTGTCATCCCCGCCGCGAGGATCTCAGCCATCAGACCAAAGCCCCAGCCCTTATGCTCCCCGACTGATACCAGCGAGCCTTCCAAGGCGGCTTGCGGATCGGTGGTTGGCTGCCCCTGTGCGTCCAGCGCCCAGCCCAGCGGAATCTGCTGGCCCAAGGCCTTGGCCATCGTGATCTTGCCCAAGGCCACGGTGGTGGTTGATTGATCAAACTGCATGGCAACGCCGCCAGCCCCATCAGGCACGGAAAACGCAATCGGGTTGGTGCCGATGACCCGCGTTTTACCACCGGGTGCCGCAACGATGGGCGAAGCGTTGGTGAACCCGATTCCGATACATCCCGACTGTGCAATCTGTTCGGTGAAATAGCCCAGTGAGGTGCATGTATGCGCATGTCCCACGGCAAGCGTTGCGGTCCCCAGCGTCTTGGCCGCATCCAGCGCAGGCACCAGACCATGGGCAAAAGCAGGCTGGGCAAATCCATAATTGGCATTCACGTGAATGGCCGCGGGACGAGGCGTGGTCACTTCGGGCACGGCCCGACCATCGACCCGGCCCGTTTCCAGCTGCAAACAGTAGCTTTCAACATAGTACAAACCACAGATCTTATTGCCATACCCCTCGGCCACGCGGACAGCGCGGGCAACTTCAGCGGCTACAAACGGGGCTGCGCCATAGGCAGTGAGCGCCTGTTTCGTCAGTGCTTCGATGTCATCCAATGTGTGTAAAGGCATCTTCTGTCCCTTTTCTTCGCCCAAAAGCCCACGCCGGGCCATGTCATCATGCCTCAGAAAGCTGCCCTGCATCCAACCGGATTTGGCGATCCATGCGCGCGGCCAATGCAAGGTTATGCGTGGCAATCAACGCTGACAAACCTGTGTCGCGCACAAGCTGCATCAAAGCACCAAACACCTGATCCGAGGTGCCCGGATCCAGATTGCCCGTCGGCTCATCCGCGAGTAGTAATTTGGGCGCATTCGCCAGTGCACGACAAAAGGCGACGCGCTGCTGCTCTCCGCCCGACAGGGCGCCGGGGCGGTGTGTTGCCCGCGGCGCGATACCCACCGCAGACAGCAAAGCGGCCGCGCGCTCGGCAGCGGTGGCTTTGGAGATGCCATTGGCGAGTTGCGGCAGGATAATGTTTTCAGCCGCATTGAATTCAGGCAACAGGTGGTGAAACTGGTAGATAAATCCGACATCATTGCGGCGTATCGCCGTGCGCCGCGCATCACTTAGGCCGCTCATCTCTTCGCCATCAATCAGAACCTGGCCCGCATCCGCCACATCCAGCAGGCCAGCAATGTGCAGCAAAGTGGATTTACCCGCCCCCGAGGGCGCCACCAAGGCGACGACCTCTCCTGCGGCGATGCTCAGGTCGATCCCGCGCAGGACAGTGACGCTGTTTGCCTGCCCCGCATTGTACGACTTCGTGATGCCGCGCATCTCAAGGATCGGGTCACTCATAGCGCAAGGCCTCAACCGGGTTCATTCGTGCAGCGCGCCGCGCAGGAAAAATGGTCACCACGAAAGACAGGCTTAATGAAAGCGCCACGGCTGACAGCACATCCCTGAGGTGCAGTTCGGCAGGCAGCGCATAGATGCCCCGAATGGACGGATCCCAGACACCGCCGCCCATGGCAACATTCACAAAAGAGAAAATCGGATCAATATAGATGGCAAACAGCGATCCCAGAATGACACCGGCCGCGGTACCAATGATCCCGGTAAAAGCGCCACAAATAAAGAAGACCCGCAGGATCGACCCCTCGCTCAGCCCCATTGTGCGCAGAATGCCGATGTCACGACCCTTGTTCTTGACCAGCATGATCAGGCCGGACACGATATTCATAGCAGCGATCAGCACCAGGATCGACAGGATGATAAACATCACGTTGTCCTCGACCTCCAACGCGCGCAGAAAGCCGCCGGACGCGTCCTGCCAAGTCCAGATTTGCCCGCGCTCACCGGCGGCTTTCAACAGATCCATCCGCACGGTCTCAAGACGTTCCGGTTCCTGAACCATCACTTCGATTTCGTCCGCTACCCCTTCACGGTTAAAGAAAGTTTGCGCATCAGAAAAAGGAAGATAGGCGCGCGTTCGGTCGATGTCATAACGCCCGGCGGTAAAGATATACGTCACCTCATAGGCGTTCACGCGCGGCGATGTGCCGAATGCGGTTTTCACCCCATCCGGCGATATCAGACGGATGCGATCCCCGATACCGACACCCAATTCGCGCGCCACCCCAGAGCCGAGGGCGATCCCCTCATCAAACCGCGCGATATCACCACGCGATGTGGCCGGGTCCGCAATGCGCGGCAGCGACCGCAGGTTTTCAGGGGCCACACCAAACACCTCGACCCCGGCATTGCGCCCTTGATGTGCCGCCATCACCTGCCCGCGGATCAAGGGTGCGACGCGCGTGACGCCCGGCACCGCTGCGGCCTGTGCAGCAATCGCATCAAAGTCTGCCATCGTGCGATCCATCTGTCCGTTTTCCGTCACGGACCCCAACGCATAAATCGTCACATGGGCATTGGCCCCCAGAATCGTGTCCACAAATTCAGCCCTGAAACCAGAGCGCACAGAGAGCGTGGCGATCAGCGCAAAGACCGCAAGCGTGATACCAATCAGACTGATCCACGTCATGACGCTCACGCCGCCTTCGCTGCGGCGGGCGCGCAAATAACGCCATGCAATCATCCATTCAAAACCCGCAAAAGGCGGAGGTGTTCTGGCCATTCATTGTCCTCGGGTGAACCTGCGCGCAACCTGCGACTTCGCACGTCGCGGGTCAAGCCGACAATGTTTTGGTGCGACGTCGGGATCGCAGCAAACCCGCGATCAAAGCCGTTGCCATGCCACCTGCAATCCCACCAAACCCTGCGAACATTGCACTGTCAGCTGACAATGGCAGCGCGGGTTCGAAAGCATCCCAGGCGCCTTGCGCGACTTCCGGGTCCGTCAGATGCGCAAAATGATAAGCGCGCATGAAAGGTCCCTGCCCCTCGAGAATATCAAGATCGGCGCGCAACCCCTCATAGCGCAGGAATGCCTGTTGCATATCCGCGCGGCGCGCCTGCACAAAAGCGGAGCCGGTCATTTGCGCCAAGGCTTCGTCGCGACTGAGCCCCAGTGAGGCCGCAGATGCATCGAAATCCAGTATCACTTGCTCCAATGCGTCCACCGCCCCGCCAAGGCGCTGCAGATACTGTTGTGAAAACGCTGGAAACTGCGCAGCGCCCAACGCGCCTGCGACACTTGCTGCCAGAATGAAACTGCGAAGGATCATCGCCTTCTCCTGCTCACCCCCCGATGGCATGTCCCTAGGCCTAGCAGAAACAGCGCGCCGCTCAAAGCCCCGCGCCGCGCGTCCTTGCTTACAGGTTGCCAGTCACGTGGTGTGTCGCGTAGATGCTTGCGATTTTTTCGACGGCCTGTTCTGGCGGCATCTCGACACTCTCGCCGGATTTGCGACTGGTCAGCTCGACAACACCGTTTTTCAACCCACGCGGCCCGACCGTAATGCGCCATGGCAACCCGATCAGATCCATGGTCGCGAATTTGCCACCTGCGCGTTCCTTGCGATCATCATAAAGCGGATCAAGCCCGAGCGCACGCAATGACGCATAAAGCGCATCACAGGCTGCATCAGCCTCCATATCGCCCTGTTTCAGGTTCACAATACCGCAGTGAAACGGCGTCACGCCTTCGGGCCAGATGATGCCCTTGTCGTCATGGCTGGCCTCGATGATCGCGCCGACAAGGCGGCTGACCCCGATCCCGTGGCTGCCCATATGCACAGCCGTTGGTTTACCATCGGGGCCTTGCACCTTAGCGCCCATCGCATCGGAATACTTGGTGCCAAAATAAAATATCTGTCCGACCTCGATGCCGCGCGCTTTGCGCTGACGCTCAGCTGGGATCGCATCGAAAAGGGCCTGATCATGTGTTTCGTCCGTGCGCGCATAAAGGTTGGTGAATTCCTCCATCACCCCCTGACACTGCGCAACGCTGTCGTAATCAATATCGCGGTCCCCAAAGGTCAGATCAGTGACGGCGCTGTCATAGAACACCTCGGATTCGCCGGTATCCGCCAAGACGAGGAATTCATGCGTGTCATCGCCACCAATCGGGCCGGAGTCCGCACGCATCGGAATAGCCTGCAAGCCCATCCGCTCATAGGTACGCAGGTAGCTGACCAGATGGCGGTTATAAGCGTGCAGCGCGTCCTCTTTCGTCAGATCGAAGTTATAGCCGTCCTTCATAAAGAACTCGCGCCCCCGCATCACGCCAAAGCGCGGGCGCATCTCGTCGCGGAATTTCCACTGGATGTGATAGAGCGTCAGCGGCAAGTCCTTGTAGCTGCTCACATGGCTGCGGAAAATGTCGGTGATCATTTCCTCGTTGGTCGGCCCAAAGAGCATATCGCGGTCCTGCCGATCCCTGATCCGCAGCATTTCAGGCCCATAGGCATCATACCGCCCACTCTCGCGCCACAGATCAGCAGATTGCATCGTGGGCATCAGCATCGGCACGTGGCCTGCGCGGATTTGTTCCTCATGCACGATATTCTCCAGCTTGCGCAGCACTTTGAAACCAAGCGGCAGCCACGAATAAATCCCCGCTGCGTTTTGCTTGATCATCCCTGCGCGCAACATCAGGCGGTGGCTGACAATCTGCGCCTCTGCCGGGTTTTCGCGCAGCACGGGCATAAAATATCGGGTCAGGCGCATGGGGTGTCCTCTTTCGGTCTTCGGGTTGCCTTTGATTAGGCCAAAGCCGCGTGGCTCGCAATCGCCAAACCGCTTTCGCGGACCTACACTACAAACTGGCGGCGGTGTCTCTAAAACGGGCAATAGGTTTTTGCAGCGCTACCCTTGTATCGCAACCTGCGATAAGCAATGTGGCAGCACGACACTAAATGGAGAGAGAGAAACATGGCCCTGCCCATCCGGGATCAACTGAAATATTGGGGAATTGCCACCGCAGTGCTGCTGGTTGCGCTGATGTTTTTGGGTGATGTTCTTTTGCCCTTTGTTCTTGGTGGTGCGATTGCCTATTTTCTGGATCCAGTGGCGGATCGCCTCGAACGCCTAGGCCTGAGCCGCGTGGCAGCGACGGCGATCATAACCCTGTGCGGCATGATGGTTTTCTTTATTGTCGCCCTTCTCGTGATCCCCGCGCTTGTCGAGCAGGCCGTAAAGCTGGTCAATGTCGCGCCAGAATACGCCCGCAATATCACAGCCTTTCTGACCGAACGCTTCCCGACGCTGCTGGATGAAGACTCCGCGATGCAGCGCTCTTTGCATTCCTTGGGCGAGACCATCCAGAGCCGGGGTGCCGAGCTTCTGGAAACGGCGCTATCGTCTGCGGCGTCCTTGCTGAACGTCCTTATCCTGTTGGTGATCGTGCCCGTCGTCGCGGTATATCTGCTGCTGGACTGGGACAACATGACCGCAAAGATCGACAGCCTGCTGCCCCGTGATCATGCCCCGACCATCCGCCAACTTGCGTCCCAGATTGATCAGGTACTGGCGTCATTTATCCGCGGAATGGGCACCGTTTGCCTGATCCTCGGCACATATTACGCGATTGCCTTGATGCTTGCGGGGCTGCAATTCGGGCTTGTCGTCGGGTTCATCGCCGGGCTGGTTACCTTCATCCCCTACCTCGGGGCATTGATCGGCGGGGCATTGGCCATCGGGCTTGCGCTGTTTCAGTTCTGGGGCGACTGGGTCTCTGTGGGCATTATCGCCGGTATCTTTGCCTTGGGTCAGGTGCTCGAGGGCAATGTGATCACGCCCAAGCTTGTCGGCAACTCCGTGGGCCTGCACCCGGTGTGGCTGCTGCTGGCGTTGTCCGTTTTTGGCGCGCTCTTTGGATTTGTGGGCATGCTTGTGGCGGTACCTGTTGCGGCGGCTCTAGGCGTCGTGGCGCGGTTTGGCGTCGCAAAATACACAAGCTCACTGCTGTATCGCGGCATGTCGGACAAGGATCAAGACTGACGTGCCTGAACAGCTGGGCTTTGATCTGCCAGGCATCACAGCGCTGGGACGTGCGGATTTTCTTGTAGCACCCTCGAACGCCGTCGCCGTGGCCCTCATAGAAGGCTGGCAAGACTGGCCCGGGCGCAAGCTCGTGCTCAGCGGCCCCGCAGGGTCGGGAAAGACACATCTTGCGCATGTGTGGGCGGCACTGAGTGGCGCGGAAATCTGCGAGGCGCAAACCCTTGCAGCACAGGATATCCCCGAACTGGCAAGACGGTCTGTCGCCATCGAGGACGTCCCTGCCATTGCCGGGAACACAGAGGCAGAGACAGCATTGTTTCACTTGCACAACCTTGCGCTGGCCGAGGGCAATGCACTGCTCTTTACCGGTGAGGCAGCGCCGGGCGCATGGCACTTGGAACTCCCGGATCTGAAAAGCCGGATAGACGGGACACAGGCGGCATCCCTGCATCTGCCCGACGATGCCCTGTTGTCGGCCGTTCTTGCAAAGCTTTTCGCGGACCGCCAGTTAATGCCAAAACCTGACCTGATTGCCTATCTTATCTTGCGCATCGACCGGTCGTTTGCAGCCGCACGCAGGATCGTTGCGGCCCTCGATGCGGCGTCGCTGGCGCAAAAGCGCCCGCTCTCACGGCAACTTGCGGCGGCAGTGCTGGACAAAGAGGATCAGCTTGCGCGATAAACGTCATTCAGCCGACACATGCTTATTGTAAAAGGTCAAAATGACACAAGCAGACTTTCTCAGCGCAGATTTTCCCGAACCGGTCGCACTTCCCAATGTGGATGCCAGCGGGCCGGAGCGGTTTTTCAATCGGGAGCTGAGCTGGCTGGGCTTTAACTGGCGCGTGTTGGAAGAAGCCGAGAACCCGCGCGTACCCCTGCTGGAACGGTTGCGGTTCTTGTCCATCTCGGCAACCAACCTCGATGAGTTCTACACCGTGCGGGTTGCGGGCCTGCGCGAATTGGCCATGGCTGGAAACACAACACCTGCGGCCGACGGGCTGACCCCGGCTGAGCAGTTGGTTCTGATCAACAATGACGCGCGCACGCTGATGGAAACGCAGCAACGCGTGCTTGTTGCGCTGCTTGCCGATATGGAAGCCGAAAACATCTCCGTGCTCAGACGGGATGATCTGACTGCTGCAGACAAGAAATACCTCGAAGAGGTTTTCCTGACGCAGGTTTTTGCCGTCCTGTCCCCGCTCGCGATTGATCCCGCGCACCCTTTCCCATTCATTCCAAACACCGGATATGCCCTCGCCCTGCAGCTTGAGCGCAGCCGTGACAAGCGCCCGTTGCAGGCCCTGCTGCCAATCCCGGCGCAGATTGAACGCTTTGTCGCCTTGCCTGCGCCCGAAGGGAGCCATCGTTTCCTCCCCCTCGAAGAACTGCTGGTCATGAATATCTCGCAGCTTTTTCCCGGATATAAACTGAAAGCGCATTTCGAATTCCGCGTCCTGCGCGATAGTGATCTGGAGGTTGAGGACGAAGCCGAAGACCTCGTGCGCGAATTCGAGGTCGCCCTCAAACGGCGGCGGCGCGGCGAAGTTGTGCGCCTGACCCATTCGCCGGGCGCGCCGCCCAAGCTGAAATCCGTGATCATGGAAGAACTTGACGTTGATCTGGACGAGGTGATCCAGCTTGATGGGATGGTGGGCATGGCCGACCTCGCCGAATTGGTGCTGGATGCACGCCCCGACCTGCTGTGGCCCAATTTCACCCCACGTATCCCTGAAAGGGTCACGGACCACGACGGCGACATGCTATCCGCGATCCGCAACAAAGACATGCTGTTGCACCACCCTTATGAGACGTTCGATATGGTGGTGCGCTTTTTGCAGCAGGCCGCGCGCGACCCGAAAGTCGTCGCAATCAAACAGACGCTTTATCGCACATCGCGTGACAGCCCGATTGTCGAAGCACTTTGCGAAGCGGCAGAAGGCGGGAAATCGGTCACAGCGCTGGTTGAGTTGAAAGCCCGGTTTGACGAGGCTGCCAATATCCGCCAGTCCCGTCGCCTCGAACGCGCCGGCGCACATGTCGTATACGGGTTTCTTGACCTGAAAACCCACGCGAAAATCTCAACAATCGTGCGGCGTGAAGGCAATCAACTGGTGACCTATACGCACTATGGGACCGGCAATTATCACCCTATTACAGCGCGCATTTATACGGACCTATCGTTCTTCACCTGCGACGCGCGGCTGGGGCGCGACGCCACCAAGGTCTTCAATTACCTGTCTGGATATGCGCAGCCTGAAAGCCTCGACAACCTTGCCATTTCGCCGATAACCCTGAAACCGCGCCTGCTGGAACTGATTGCCGCCGAAGCGGATCACGCCAGCAGTGGCCGCCCCGCTGCCATCTGGGCAAAGATGAACTCCATCATCGACAGCGAAGTGATCGACGCTCTTTATGCAGCCAGCGCTGCCGGGGTCAAAATCAGTCTGGTGGTCCGGGGCATCTGCGGTTTGCGCCCCGGTGTGCAGGGGTTAAGCGAAAACATCCGTGTCAAATCCATCGTCGGGCGATTTCTCGAACACTCCCGCATTGTCTGTTTTGGCAATGGCGCGGGCCTGCCTCACAAGAAAGCGCGGGTATTCATTTCATCGGCGGATTGGATGGGGCGTAACCTGAACCGGCGCGTCGAGACGCTGGTCGAAATTGAAAACCCGACGGTCAAAGCGCAGATCGTCAGCCAGATTATGGCGGCCAATCTGGCCGATGTCGCACAAAGCTGGGTGATGCGGCCCGATGGCGTTTTTGAACGCCCGCCGATACAGGAAGGAACATTCGCCTTTAACTGTCACCGCTTCTTTATGGAAAACCCGTCTCTTTCAGGGCGCGGGTCTGCCGGTGCCTCGGACGTTCCCAAGCTGACACATACCGAGGACTGACGGCCATCCACAACAAAACGCGAAGCGCGCGAAAATAACCGCCTGATCCGCATTGACGGCTGCGACGTTTTTGAACAGTCTGCCCGCGAACAACTTTTGCAGGTCTATGACCGAAACCAATCCGAAACCTGAAGCCCCGGATGCCAGCCATCCCGATGCCGGTCTGTTTGGACAGCCGCTTTTTCGTGATCCGGGTGCGCGGGCATTGTCGCGTGTCGGGGTTGTCGATGTGGGCTCAAACTCGGTGCGGCTCGTGGTTTTTGATGGGGCTGCGCGCAGTCCGGCATATTTCTACAATGAAAAAATCATGTGTGCGCTTGGCGCAGGTCTGTCAGAGTCCGGTATCTTGAACCCGCAGGGGCGCTTGCGCGCGCTCAATGCACTGCGCCGTTTTCAGCATCTGGCACAGGGCATGGGATTACCCAATCTGACCGTCGTCGCCACAGCCGCCGTCAGGGATGCAAGTGACGGACGGGATTTTTGTGCCGAAGTTCAGCGCGAGACCGGGCTGCGCATCTGGGTCATCGATGGAAAAGAAGAGGCGCGGCTGTCTGCCCAAGGCGTTTTGCTGGGCTGGCCGGGCTCTTACGGGCTGGTTTGCGATATTGGCGGCTCGTCTCTGGAGCTGGCCGAAATCTCGGATGGGCGCGTGGGTCGCCGTGTCACATCCTCCCTTGGGCCGCTGAAATTGCGTGAAATAAAAGGCGGCAAGAAAGGTCGCCAGACACATATCAGAGAAACCATGACGGCCTTGCAAGAGGCAATGGGCGCGCAACGTGACAGGCTTTTTCTGGTTGGCGGATCATGGCGCGCCATCGCGCGGATCGATATGCACCGGCGGAGCTATCCGTTGCACGTGCTGCATGAGTACCGCATGACCGCGCGATCCGTCAGCGCAACCATCAAGTTTATCGAAGAAAGCAACCTCGATGAGTTGCGCAGCGCTTGCGGTATCTCTTCTGCGCGGATGAGCCTCGTGCCGCTGGCGACCGAGGTGCTCAGCCGGCTTGTGAAAACCTTCCGGCCCAAGGATATTGCGGTTTCGAGCTATGGCATTCGCGAGGGCATGCTCTATGAACAAATGCCCCAGCGTCTGCGCGATCGCGACCCATTGATCGAATCCTGCCGGTTTGCAGAAGCAAAAGACGCCCGCATGCCGGGTTTCGGTAAATCCCTCTATGCCTTCATCCACCCGTTGTTCAAATCTGTCCCCGCCTCCCGGCGCAGGCTGATCAAAGCGGCTTGCCTGCTGCATGATGTCAGTTGGCGCGCGCACCCCGATTATCGGGCCGAAACCTGTTTTGACAACGCAACACGCGCCAATCTCGGCGGTCTGAAGCATTCCGAACGGGTGTTTCTGGGCCTCGCGCTGCTGCATCGCTACTCAAACAAACGCGAAGGGACGCGTTTTGCCGAGCTTTATGATTTGATTGACGACGCCGAACGACGTCAGGCCGAGATACTTGGCAAGGCCATGCGCTTTGGTGCCATGCTCTGGATGACGCAAGACGCTAAGCGGGGCACGTTACGTTGGTTTCCAAAGAAAAAACACCTGCAACTGAGCCTCACACCTGACATGATCCCTCTGTTCGGAGAGGTCGCAGAGGCGCGGCTCATGTCCCTCGCCGCCTCGCTTGAGGCCAGCCTCGAGGTGAAAAAACTGCGCTAAAGCTCGATCTGTGGGACGGGCTCCGTTTGCTCGGGGATCGGGCTGCCTTCTGGTTTGCGGCGAATGATGATGTCGCCGTTTTCCAGCATTTCCGGTGGCCCATAGACGGACCAGTCTTTGACCTCTTCCATCAGACCCATCATCGCGGGGCCCATTTCTTCCATGAAGCTGCGCATTTCCTCCCATGCGGGCTGCATCTCTTGCAGCAACCCTTCGAGAAACTGCTGCGCGCCTCGTTCCATCAGGGACGATCCATCCCCTTCCTGCGCCACAGCCGAATGACCAGCCACCGACAAAACAAAAAGAGCTGCGAATATCTTTTTCATGGCGCAACAATAGCAAGCCGCCCGCGATTCTGACAGCTCAGATCACTCCGGCGACATACGATTGCGCAGAGGCGGCGCCACCCTACGGAACCTTAATCATATAAGCACATCAGCCGTTTTCCGCACGTATATCGTCCCATGCTTTATTGATGTCAGACATGCGTTTTTGCGCAAGTTGCAACGCTTCTTCGGGCACACCACGCGCGATCATGGCATCTGGGTGATTTTCGCGCACAAGGCGCCGGAACACCTGGCGTATTTCCTCGATCGGCGTGTCCGGTGTGACGCCCAGAACGGTGTAGGGGTCCTGTGGCGCATCGGGCGCAAATCTCATTCGCAGCGTACTGAATTCAGATTTCGGTATGCCAAAAATGCTGGTCACCTTTTCCAGAAACGCGTTCTCGTTGGGATGATAAAAGCCATCCGCCATTGCGATATGAAACAACCCCTCGAGAAGATCGCGCAGTGTTTCCGGCTGCCCGCTGAACATGGTGCCGATGCGCTGTGCATATTCTTCGAAGCCCGCCGCATCCTGACGTGCAAGGTTGAACACCTTGGCCGCCCCGGCCTCATCCTGCGCAGCGATACGAAAAACTTCGCGAAATGCCGTCACTTCATCGCGGGTTACCCGCCCGTCCGCCTTGGCCATCTTGGCCCCCAAGGCAATCACCGCAATCGTAAAGGCCACTGACCGCTCAGGCGGGCTGCGCAGCCGGTCAAAAACGGCCGACAGCCCTTCGCCAGCTGTTAGGGCGGAAAGCGCGTCAGTAATGCGGGACCAAATAGACATGGGCAGACCATAGCCCCTGCGGTGCGGACTGTCAGGCCATCAACGCAGCTATCAGAGGTTTTTCTGCATCAGAATGAGGTCTAGCCAGTGCCCCTGTTTGTGCCCAACTCCGGGAAGATGCCCAACCTTCATGTACTCCAGCCTTTCATGAAATCTGATCGCCGCTGGATTGTGACTGCTGATCGCGCCAATCATGACCTTTTTACCAGCCGCGTGGGCAGCGGTTTCAGCCTGCGCCATGAGCGCGCGCCCGATACCAAACCCATGCGCCTTTGGATCAATGATGATGGTATGTTCGACCGTGGCTGCATAGCCCGGCCCGGGTCGAAACGGGCCGAAGGTCACGAAACCTGCAAAAACACCCTTGTTTTCCGCGACATAAAACTGCGAAGGCTGCGCGGTAATCCGGGTTTCAAGCTCTGCCCGCGTCTTTGTCGTGGTGGTGAAAGTCGCCAATGTGTCTTGGATCATCCAATTCCACAAGGCGACAATGGCTGAACTGTCCTCCGGTGACGCGGGCCTGATCATGACCCGAGTGTACGCAACCCGTGCGGTGTGTCAAATTCTGCATGCATGCCCACAGGGCCGGTTTCGATCACGATACGGTCGTCCTGCATATGCCCCCTCAACGCAGCATTCAGACCGTCCGCCTGTGGATGCGTGATCGTCAAACGGCGCAGTGTGATGCCACTGGGCCGCAGCCGTTCCGCCGGATGCGGCGCGGATTGCCATTCGATCAAAGCCGGGCCGCAATTATCAAAGGGCAGGATACCGTCTTGCGGCACCGCCATCTGCCAGCGCAAATCACCCCGTTTCAAAGCGACCGGCGTTCCGAACCCCGCCGGCAGCTTTTCCAGCGTATTGCGCAGGTCATCCGTCCGACATATCCAGTTTGTCAGACGCGGCGCGCCCTTGAAGCGGTCCAGATCAAACCACCTTGGTCGATCTGGCTGTGGCGCATGCGGGTTGATGGCAATCGCCTCAAGATAAAGCCCGTCTTCAAGGCCGAGCAATGCGTTATGCGTGAAAAACACATCATGCGCGCCCCCGTCTTGAAGGGTCACGCCAAGCGCGTCTTCGACGTAAGCGCGCGCCGCCTCCAGCGTTTCACCAGCGATGGCAATGTGGTCAAAAGTGATCAATGGCGCGCCTGTGCTATCAGTTTGAGAATGTCCTGCGCAGCTTTGGGGATGTTCGTACCGGGGCCGAAAATGGCCTTGACCCCCGCATCATAGAGGTACTGGTAATCCTGTTGCGGGATCACACCCCCGCAGATCACCAGAATATCCTCCGCACCCGCTTCTTTCAGGGCGCTCACCAATTGCGGTGCCAGTGTCTTGTGGCCCGCCGCCTGGCTGCTGATCCCGATCACATGCACATCGTTGTCAACAGCGTCCTGCGCCGCCTCGGCAGGCGTCTGAAAGAGCGGTCCAACGTCCACATCAAAGCCGATGTCGGCGAAAGCGGTCGCGATCACCTTGGCCCCGCGGTCATGCCCGTCCTGACCCATTTTCACGACCAGCATACGGGGCCTGCGCCCTTCGGTTTCGGCAAAGGCCTCGACCGATTTCTGGATGGCGGCAAAGCCTTCGTCCCCCTCATAGGCCGCGCCATAGACACCAGCGAGGGTTTTTACTTCGGCTCTGTGACGGCCAAATATCTTTTCCATCGCCATGCTGATCTCTCCTACTGTCGCGCGGGCGCGGGCGGCTTCAACTGCGGCTTCCAAAAGGTTGCCACCTTCCGCAGCGCGGCGGCTCAACTCTTCGAGGGTGGCGTCACAGGCGGCGCTGTCCCGCGCCTCTCTCACCTTTTCCAACCGCGCAATCTGGCTTTGACGCACAGCGGCGTTGTCGATGTCCAGAATATCGATCAGGTCCTCTTTGTCGCGGCGGTATTTGTTGACCCCGACAATCACTTCGGTGCCCCGGTCAATGTTGGCCTGACGGGTGGCGGCGGCCTCTTCGATGCGCAATTTGGGCATGCCGCTGGCCACGGCCTTAGTCATGCCGCCCATTTCCTCAACCTCTTCGATCAACTGCCACGCCGCCTCGGCCAGATCATGGGTCAGCTTTTCGACATAGTAGGACCCGGCCAAGGGATCGACCACATTGGTCACACCCGTTTCTTCCTGCAAAATCAACTGGGTGTTACGGGCAATGCGGCTTGAGTTTTCGGTAGGCAGCGCGATCGCTTCATCCAGTGCATTGGTATGCAGGGATTGTGTCCCACCCAAGACCGCGCTCATCGCTTCATAGGCGGTGCGGATCACGTTATTATAGGGGTCTTGTTCCTGCAGGCTCACGCCGGAGGTCTGGCAATGAGTGCGCAACATCGAGGATTTGGGGTTTTTCGGTTCGAACTCCTCCATAATCCGCGACCAGAGCAAGCGCGCGGCGCGCAGCTTGGCCGCTTCCATAAAAAAGTTCATGCCAATGGCGAAAAAGAAACTGAGCCGTCCGGCGAATTTGTCCACATCCATGCCCCGCTCAATCGCGGCGCGGACGTATTCACGCCCATCGGCTAGGGTAAAGGCAAGTTCCTGCACGAGGTTCGCCCCCGCCTCCTGCATGTGATAGCCGGAGATGGAGATCGAGTTGAATTTCGGCATCTCGGCAGAGGTATATTCGATGATATCCGCGATGATCCGCATCGAAGGTTCGGGCGGATAGACATAGGTGTTGCGCACCATGAATTCCTTGAGGATGTCGTTCTGGATCGTCCCCGAAAGCACCGCGCGATCATGTCCCTGCTCTTCACCAGCGACGATAAAGTTCGCAAGGATCGGGATTACCGCACCATTCATCGTCATGGAAACGGACACTTTATCAAGCGGGATGCCGTCAAAGAGGATTTTCATATCCTCAATGCTGTCGATCGCCACGCCCGCCTTGCCCACGTCGCCCTCAACACGTTCGTGGTCGCTGTCATAACCGCGATGCGTCGCCAGATCAAAGGCCACCGAAACACCCTGCTGCCCATTGGCCAGCGCCTGACGGTAAAACGCGTTGGATTCTTCTGCCGTGGAGAATCCTGCATACTGCCGGATGGTCCAGGGACGTCCCGCATACATCGTCGCCTTTACGCCCCTTGTATAAGGTGCGGCGCCGGGCGTTGAGCCAAGGTGTTTGACGTCAGCCAGGTCTTCTTCGGTATAGATCGGCTGGACGTCGATCCCTTCAAGCGTGCGCCACGTCAGGTCGTCAATCGGGCGGCCGCGCAATTCAGCTTCAGCCAGGGCGCGCCAGTTGTCTTTTGTCGAGCTCATCTTGTTGTCCTTTGTTTTGTGTCAACCGCGGCAGGGTTGACCCTGCTCTTTCCGGATGACGATCCTCTATCAGCGTGGCGCGGCCGTCAGCGCCCGCCGTCAACCACATCATATCATCGGCATAGACTTCCCGCAGGGCCGCATGCTCTTCATTTGTAAATGGGTTCCAGCGTCCCATGCCAAAGGGCAAGTCCGCCGAAGCGGCACCGCGATCATTCAACACCCGCCGCAGATCAGGCAGGGTCGGCATGCGGTTCAACCATGACCGCTCTGTATCGAAAGGCGCATCCAAACCAGCCCCCCGCGCCAAGACCGCATCGGGTCGCCCGATGAATTTCTCAAAAGGCAAAACGGCGATCTTCGTCTGCGGCAGGGCATCCGAAATATCAGTTATCACATCACGCCAGCCGCGCGTTGCATGCGCGATTTGTGCCAAAGCGTCACGCTCAGGCACCTCCAGCCCTTGGGAAATACCATGCGCGAGCGCCGAACACCAATATAGTTCGAGACTGCGAATGCTCACCAAAACGGTGGATATTTCGATGTCCAACGCAGCAGCAAGCCGCTTCAGACCAACGCCCGCTGCCGGATAAAGACTTCGCTTTTCAACATTCTGCGCCAGCGTTCCGAGCATGTCGGCATCGCTGAGCAGCATGGATTGCATGCCCTTTTGGCGGGCTTGATCCATCTGGCTTTGCACAGAAACCGAAACCTGCGCCTTCATATCTCCCATCGCAAGCCCCTGCGTGGACGAGCCGTCTTTGGCCCTGACCGGTTCGTAACATGCGATTTGGCGCGCCGACAGTTCCCCAACATGGCGGCGCAGATAGTCCTGAAAACTTGCAGTGCCGGTGCGATGCGCCCCGATATGCAGAATGATGTCCATAGCGCAATTGACCCGCTGAGCATAGGCCGCCCCTGTCGGCCGGGGTATTGGGGTACCTGTTTGCATTACACCAAATCCGTTGCTGCAGTTTTAATGCCAAATTTGCACGACAACACCATCGCATCTTGAAAAAACCGGCCTATATTAGCTGCAACAGGAGACACAATGAAAACACTATTACCCTTTGTTTTAGCAGCCCTTTTTACCTCTCCCCTGAGTGCCGAGAATGGCGAGGTACCTGCGAGCGAACAACTGTTCTTTTCCATGGATGAAGTGGATTTGAAACAATTCAAGTGGAAAAAAAGACCAGTGGTCGTTTTTGCAGATTCGGATCTGGACCCTGCCTTCGTCGAACAAATGAAGCTTTTGCGCGAAAGGCCCGACGAATTAATGGCGCGCGACGTCGTCGTGATCACCGATACCAACCCCGAACCGCTGTCAGACCTGCGGCGCAAACTGCGCCCGCGTAATTTCATGCTGGTCCTGATCAACAAAGAGGGCACGGTCAACGTGCGCAAACCTTTCCCCTTGGATGTGCGTGAAGTCAGCCGCAGCATTGACAAGATGCCCATCCGCCAACGCGAAATCCGCGAGGAAAAAGCGCGCGCCGCCGAAGGGTAGCGCGCGGCACCTTTCCTGAAAATCTGCGGCGACGGACACTTAGGCATCGCGTTTATTCGAACTCCATGATCACATCATCCACCGCAAGACTGTCACCTGCGTCGGCATTCACCTTGGTCACGGTGCCTTTGCGTTCCGCACGCAGGATGTTCTCCATCTTCATCGCCTCGATTGTGCACAGCGCCTGACCTTCCTGCACCTCGTCCCCGACGGCAACGTCCAGTTTGACCATCAGACCCGGCATCGGGCAGAGCAGCATTTTCGATGTATCCGGCGGCAGTTTCTCAGGCATCTTGCGCGCCAGTTCCGCCTGTCGCGGCGTGCGAATATGAACCTTGATATCCGCGCCGCGGGTGCGGATGCGAAAGCCCCCCGATACCTTGCCAACCTTCAGGATTAACGGCGCATCTGCGACCGTCATCTCGGCCAATTGATCCCCCGGTGTCCATTGACCCGACACGCGCAGGCTTTCACCATCCTCGAACAACACCGTCGCACCGTCCTGATCCGCGTCAATCTTGAGGTCAAACGAATGGCCCTGAAGATGCGCATTCCAGTCGCTGCCGACCTTGCGTTCGTGGTTGTCCATGCGGCCAGACACCCGCGCGCGGCGGATTTCAGCCACCCGGTGCATCGCGGCGCAAGCCGCTGCAATGCGGCGCAACTCAGCCTCAGGCAAGTCGACCCCTTCAAACCCGTCCGGGTACTCTTCGGCGATAAAGGCCGTGGTCATTTCCCCCGACACGAATTTGGGATGATCCATGACCGCCGACAGGAACGGCAGGTTATGCCCGATGCCTTCAACCTCGAAACTGTCCAGCGCAACGCGCATCTTCTCAATGGCTTCTGCCCGCGTCGGCGCCCAAGTGCATAGTTTGGCGATCATCGGGTCGTAATACATGCTGATCTCGCCGCCCTCATAGACGCCTGTGTCATTGCGCACGGCCATCTCGCCCGCCGGGGCATCCCCCTGCCATGTTTTCTGCTCAAGCAAAGGCCCTGCCGCGATTTCCGCCGGCGGACGATAGCGCGTCAGCCGCCCGATGGACGGCAAAAATCCGCGATAGGGGTCTTCGGCATAAAGCCGGTTTTCAATCGCCCAGCCGGTCAGCGTGACATCGTCCTGCGTGATCGACAGCTTTTCACCATTGGCCACACGGATCATCTGTTCGACCAGATCAACACCGGTGATCAATTCGGTCACTGGATGCTCCACCTGCAACCGCGTGTTCATTTCGAGGAAATAGAAATTCTTGTCCCCATCCACAATGAACTCAACCGTGCCCGCCGAGGCATATCCGACCGCCTGCGCCAGAGCGACGGCCTGCTCACCCATGGCCTTGCGGGTGGCCTCGTCCAGAAACGGGCTTGGGGCTTCTTCGACGACTTTCTGGTTGCGGCGCTGGATCGAACATTCCCGCTCGCCCAGATAGATGCCGTTACCATGGGTGTCGCAGAGCACCTGAATTTCGATGTGCCGCGGCTGTGTGACGAATTTTTCGATAAAAATGCGGTCATCGCCAAAGGAGTTCGCCGCCTCATTTTTTGAGGATTGAAATCCCTCGCGCGCTTCATCGTCATTCCAGGCGATCCGCATGCCTTTGCCGCCGCCACCTGCGGACGCCTTGATCATCACCGGGTATCCAACCTGATTGGATATCTTAACCGCATCCTCTGCGTCTTCAATCAGGCCCATATAACCCGGCACGGTGCTCACTCCGGCCTCCTGCGCGATCTTCTTTGATGTGATCTTGTCGCCCATCTTTTCGATCGCACCTACGGGCGGCCCGACAAAAGCAACGCCCGCCGCCTCAAGCGCCTGCGCAAATTTGGCGTTCTCGGACAAAAAGCCATAGCCCGGATGAACCGCCTGAGCGCCGCTCGCCTTGACCGCTTCCATGACTTTGTCGATCACGATGTAGGACTGGTTTGCAGGCGGCGGCCCGATATGCACCGCTTCATCCGCCATCTGGACATGCAACGCCTGCCGGTCCGCGTCGGAATAGATCGCTACAGTGGTTATTCCCATCTTCCGCGCAGTCTTGATGACACGACAGGCAATTTCTCCGCGGTTGGCAATCAGGATCTTATTGAACATGTGAAGTCTTTCTGTAGCAGGACGAATATTTCTGGATGACGCCAAGACACGACAAAGGACCGCGCAAGCGGGGCTCGCGCGGTTTCTGCGTCGGAACTTGGGTGTGGGTTTTAGTTACACTGACCGGGGCTGAGCTGGCAGAAAAGCACGTTTGCGCCCGCTCCAAGCGCCGCCCCCTTGGCAAGACCGTTGTTTGTGATGACCGCTGCACCGGCGCCGATGGCAGCCCCCCCGACGGCCTGTTCACCGATTGAATCGCCGCAGGCCGCAAGACTGAAACCTGCCGCCATGACAAACGCAATTGCTTTGATCTGCATTCTCGAATTCCTCTGAGATTGTTTTTTTGTTCTTTGGGTGGGACAGATGTGTTTTTCCACTGCCTCACTGACACAATACCACAGATGCGCAACGTACTCAAAAAGACGGGCAACGAAGGCAAAAAAGCGCCGCGTTGCCCGTCAGGGGAAGGGGTACGAATAGTGTACACAGGTGCCGTACGGGGATATGCGCAAACACCTGCCCTCCTATCGATACACGCCTCGGTTGAAAAATAAAGCTGAAATTCCGAAAAAATTGGCGCGCAGGCCAAGACCCGCCGCTCCGGGACGTGTTCAGGCGAGATCATGCCGATCATTGCTCGAATGCCTCCGGGAAAGATGAACGTGCCACGTTTTCGTCGATGACCAACATGGATTCGTAGCTCGCAGGATCAAACGGATCAGTCGCGGCAATCACCTCTCGCCCAAAAAGCCAGGACAGCCGACCCGCATCGAGATTCCCACGCTCGAAAGGTTCCGCGCCAAAATGCAACCACAGCGCTTTGAAAAACGCCGCATCAGCACGACGGTCCGCCGGTTTCCGGTCATGAAACCGTTCACGACGGGACAATGGCGTCACGCCGCGAGGGTTAAATCTGCGCAACGTGAAGTGATAATCCGTTCCCGGAAGTCGACCTGGAAACCCTTTGTGTTTCAGCATATTACGCCACTTACATTATGTGTCACGTCACGTTTCGCATAGGGCGTTTCTAAACGCCTGAGCCGCTGGCACCGCTCCATCACCACAAATCCTTCCACGCACAGGCACCATCAACCACGCGAAACGCTTCAACGTATTGAGTAGCTTGCGCATCCGACTCGCCAAACTCTAACGGCCGGTTCATCATCGCGATCGAAATCACATCTGTATCCAGCGCAAACTGCTGCATGTAAGGCAGCGCCACCGTATTGCACAAATGCTCAAAGTCACCCTCCACCTGCGCAAATGACAGATCGAATTCGTTTCGACCGATGCCCGGCGCCAGGAACCGAAAGCGCAGCCAGGCTTCTTCACCCACCTGATCGATCAGTACTTCAAACAGATCAATGACCTGACCAGAGGGCACGTCCTGCACGGATGCGTTTTGGTGAACCACTCCGCCCACACCTGATAACATCACCGCAACAGACATTTCCGCCCCGTCATCGCCATCCAGCCATCGACCTGAACGCCGCGGGAAGACGGCGATACATGTTCCAGCACTTCAGGAAAATTATGAAAAATCATAATTCACAACACCTTACAGGGGTATATTGTCGTGTTTTTTCCACGGCATTTGCACCGACTTGTTTCGCAATGACGCAAAGGCACGAGCGACACGCTTTCGGGTGCTGCGCGGCTGGATCACCTCATCCACAAACCCCCGCTCAGAGGCGACAAAGGGATTGGCAAAACGCTCTTCGTAGTCAGACGTATGTTGCGCGATTTTCTCAGCGTCGCCCAAATCGGCACGGTGAATAATCTCAGTGGCCCCTTTTGCCCCCATCACCGCGATTTCAGCGGTTGGCCAGGCGTAGTTGAAATCTGCGCGCAGATGCTTGGATGACATCACCACATAGGCACCGCCATAGGCTTTGCGCGTGATGACTGTCACCATCGGAACCGTTGCTTCACCATACGCGTAAAGCAGCTTGGCACCATGCTTGATCACACCAGCATATTCTTGACTGGTGCCGGGCAAAAAGCCGGGCACATCAATCAACGTGAGCAACGGGATTTCGAAAGCGTCGCAAAAGCGCACGAAGCGCGCCGCTTTGCGTGAGCTGTCAATATCCAGACAGCCCGCCAGAACAAGCGGCTGGTTTGCAACAACACCTACCGTGCGACCCTCAAGACGAATGAAACCCGTGATGATGTTTTTTGCAAACTCTTCCTGAATTTCGTAAAAATCGCCCTCGTCCGCCAATTTATGGATCAGCTCTTTCATGTCATAGGGCGTGTTCGGATTGTCGGGAACAAGCGTGTCAAGCGAGGGTTCAATCCGGTCCGGGTCATCAAAGAAGGGCCGCACCGGGGGTTTTTCGCGGTTGTTCAGAGGCAAAAAGTCGACCAAGCGACGCACTTCTGCCAGCGCTTCGACGTCGTTCTCAAACGCGGCATCTGCGACAGATGATTTGCGGGTATGCGTCGTTGCCCCGCCTAGCTCTTCTGCGGAGACATGTTCATTCGTGACCGTCTTGACCACATCAGGCCCCGTCACGAACATATATGAGCTGTCTTTCACCATAAAGATGAAGTCCGTCATCGCCGGGGAATACACCGCGCCGCCTGCGCAGGGCCCCATGATCAGGCTGATCTGCGGAACAACGCCTGACGCCATGATGTTGCGCTGGAAAACCTCTCCATACCCTGCAAGGGAATCGACGCCTTCCTGAATACGCGCACCGCCGGAATCATTGATACCGATTACCGGGGCCCCATTCTGCATCGCCATATCCATGATCTTGCAGATCTTTTTCGAATGCGTTTCCGACACAGACCCGCCAAGAACGGTGAAATCCTGACTAAAGACATAGACGACCCGTCCGTTGATCGTTCCCCATCCTGTGACAACACCATCGCCTGCAGGCTTTTGATCCTGCATGTTGAAATCGGTACAGCGGTGCGTGACAAACATGTCAAATTCTTCAAAGCTGCCCTCGTCCAGCAAAAGATCCACACGTTCGCGTGCAGTTAGTTTACCGCGGCCATGCTGTGCATCGATCCGATTTTGCCCGCCACCCAATCGGGCAGCTGCCCGCCGGTCTTCGAGTTGCTCAAGGATGTCTTTCATTTTGGACCCCATTTTTGGTTTTCGAACTTCTACCGAAATGAGGATCAGAATCGAAGGATAAAACGGCAAATTTGCAAATTTTATTCACGATGCACATTGCAAACTGCAAACTTGCGAAGCCGCGTGTCTCGTAGAACGCGTTTACGGGTCCGTATGAGGTCGCCTTTTGCTCGAGCAATTTGTTCATTTCAGAACAATGCCAGTGACCGTTGGAATTGTACCACCATTTGTTTCTCAAATACTTAAGAAAACCACACCCTGCGCGACCCCTTGTTCTGACGGGAGCTTACGGCACAACTGTTCAGGCTGACGGTCCTAAACTTCGCAGCGCAAATATTTTGGGCTTGGCATTGTTTGCGCTGAACGGGGACCTGCGTTTTGCTCGGTACGTGCAATGTATATAACGCTGCGCTTCTCAGACGCGCCAGTGATCAGATCGGGTCAGCCTCAAAAGACGGCGAGGCAATCACTTTTATAAAAACTGCTTTTTGAATTGTGTTGAGTGGCGGCACCATCTGTCTCAAGCGCCCGGCCGGTCGGCACACGTTGTCGATGATCGGTCATCGCGACTTCGCTCAGTGGTCGCTCCATCTCAGCCAACTAGGACGAGAGCCTTGCCACGATCCACGCGGCAATGGAGTAAGGGATTGCGCTCTTTGTTACGACTGATCTCTATGGCTTTGGCCACAACGAGATGCTTTTTCCCGGTGCTCCAAAAGGCGAACGCGACAGTGCTTTCGTGCAGGTACAGTTCGGTGGCTTGAGTGACCCGGCAGGTGGGTTTGCCGGTGCGATTTATCGCCCTGCATCGATTTTGAACGCCTTGACCCAGTGCTTGCGCCGCCTCAGCAGCCACTACATCGACCTCTGCCACCCGACGGTCACGTCGGTGAAGGTCATCCAGACTGTGTTTTGACCGCACAGATCCCCGTCGCGTCAGAGAAAAGCGGCGCTTACCAGAGATAAACCGGTGACGTCTTTCGCAAGTGTGCGGCCCGAGCGGACACCATGACGCCGGATGCACAAAGCCGTGTGCGACCACAATCGGATCACGAGTTTCAGGGGCCAAGCAACCGATAAGGGGAACCTACGAATTCGGCAGCCGAAAAGCCGCCACATCCGGCAGTGCCACATCGGGGGCGGCAGATGTCGGGACTGTCAATGGACAAGCCGCGACCGCTGACCTACAAAACCGCTATGACCCAATTGCCCGTCGTCCGTTTCTTTGATCGGACCACACCTCCGCACATTTCGACGCTGATCCTGCTGGCAGGCATGTCTGCTATTGTCATGAACATGTTCCTGCCGAGTTTGCCGCGCATGACGGCGCATTTTGACACGGATTACGGGATCATGCAGCTTTCTGTTGCGCTCTATCTCGGCATCAGCGGGGTATTGCAGCTGTTTCTGGGGCCGGTGTCTGACAAATTCGGACGCAGGCCTGTTATTCTGGTGGGTCTGGGTGGCTTTCTGCTCGCCACGCTGGGCTGTATCTATGCACCCAACGTCGAAGTGTTCCTGTTCTTTCGTATGTGTCAGGCGGTAGTCGCTGTGGCGATGGTGCTCAGCCGTGCGGCTGTGCGCGATATGTTCGAACAGGATCAGGCGGCCTCCATGATCGGCTATGTCACGATGGGGATGGCGGTGGTGCCCATGGTCAGCCCGATGTTTGGCGGAATCCTCGACCAGATGTTCGGATGGGAGGCCAACTTCTGGGCCCTGTTCGTCCTCGGCGCGCTCATGCTCTGGGTCGCATGGGCGGATATGGGCGAAACGGCCGTCAAAAGCGGCAAGACCCTGACCGCACAATTCGCCGAATACCCCGAACTCCTCACCTCTCCGAGGTTCTGGGGCTATTCGCTGGCGGCGGGTTTTTGTTCTGGTGCGTTTTTCGCCTATCTGGGCGGCGGACCTTTCGTGGGGTCCGTGGTGTTTGGTATGACGCCTTTCTGGGTTGGCATTTTCTTTGGCGCGCCCGCAATCGGGTATTTCTTTGGTAATATGTTCACCGGAATGTTCGCGCAACGCGTCGGGATCAACACGCTTATTTTGATTGGTGCCTTGATCAATGCCCTCGGCGTGGCACTGTCTTTGCTCATCTTCCTTGTGGGCGCGGGAAGCCCGATGAGCTTTTTCGGCCTCATGACATTCGTGGGATTGGGCAACGGCCTTGTGATCCCCAATGCGACCGCTGGCATGTTGTCGGTGCGCCCGCATCTGGCAGGAACTGCGTCAGGGCTTGGCGGGGCCATCATGATTGGCGGCGGTGCCGCATTAAGCGCGCTGGCAGGTGCGACATTGAACGAAAGCACCGGTGCTTTTCCACTGCTTTACATCATGCTTGCGACGGCCCTCGCAGCCGTTGTCTCAATTCTGGCAGTTTATGCACGCGAACGCCGTCTGATCCGCCAAAACAGCCCTTTTTGAAGCGATGGTTAGGCAAGCGTTAACCATGATAGCGCACCTTGCGTCAGCAGGTTTGCAAAGTTAGCCTTTGCCGACTCGACCCACTTGCAAATACGTCGGAAAGAGCGCTTCATGGCCACACAAAAACTATACGCGGGGGCCAAGCTGCGTGAGCTGCGCACCCGTATCGGCCATACACAAAAGGACTTTGCCGCCAAGCTGGGCGTGTCCCTGCCCTATCTCAACCAGATGGAAAACAACAACCGCCCTGTGTCGACAACGGTTGTGCTCGCCTTGGCGCAGGAGTTTGGTCTGGATGTCACAGAACTCAGCGAGGGCGACAGCGAACGGCTGGTCAGCGACATGCGCGAAGCGCTGGCCGACCCGGTTTTTGCTGAAACTCTGCCGCCCCTCGCGGATCTGCGGCTTGCAGCATCCAACGCGCCGACCTTTGCGCATGCCTTTCTGAAATTGCATCGCAACTATCGACAGATGCAGGAACGACTGGCTTCGCTGGACGAGGCATTAGGGCGTGAAGATGCGAGGGCCACACCGAGCCCTTGGGAAGAGGTGCGCGACTTCTTTCATTATTGTGACAATTACATCGACGCTGTGGATCGCGCGGCTGAGCATTTTGCCACGAAACAGGGCAGCCATCGCAACATCCGTGTCGCAGCCGTCGCCACCCTCGGCAACAGCGATGTAACGGTAGAGTTTGCAGAAACGGATCGGCTCCGACTATACGATGAGGCTGCGAAAAAGCTGACCCTGTCGCGCAGGGCACCCGCTGAAAGCCAGACGTTTCAACTGCTGTTGCAGGTCGCATTGATCAAACAGGATGCCCTGCTTGAGGCGACGCTGGACCTTGCCAGATTTCACACCGCAGAAGCACGGGCCATCGCCAAGATCGGTCTTGCCAATTATTTCGCGGGTGCTGCCCTGATGCCCTATACGAAATTTCAACAGGTTGCCGCAGAATGCAGGCATGACCTTGAAGTCCTCGCGGGTCATTTTGGCGCGTCGATTGAGCAAGTGGCGCATCGGCTCTCAACGCTGCAACGCCCGGGATCAAAAGGTATCCCGTTCTTTTTCGTGCGGGTGGATCAGGCGGGCACGATCACGAAACGCCACTCGGCCACGCGGCTGCAATTCGCTCGGTTTGGCGGCGCTTGCCCCTTGTGGAATGTGCACCGTGCCTTTGAATTGCCCGGTCGGTTTTTGCGCCAGTTGGCGGAAACACCAGACGGGGTACGCTACATCAGCCTTGCCCGTGATGTGACAAAACCCGGCGGGCGGTTCGGTGCGCCCGTGCGGCGCTATGCCATTGCGTTGGGATGCGAAATCCGCCACGCGCGCGATCTGGTCTATGCGGACGGCATGGATTTAACGACGGATCACGCCTTTGAACCGATCGGTATTTCCTGCCGGATTTGCGAGCGGACCACCTGCCATCAACGCGCCGTACCGCCGCTGGAACGACAGCTTAGGGTGGATCCGAACCTGCGGGATGTTCTGCCCTACAGCATTGAATAGCCCTAGCGTCGCGCTGCACGCCAACCCGCGGCGCGCGCCTCAGCTGCCGAACAGAACCACCGTTCGCCTTTTTGAGTGCGAATACGGGTCCGGTCGTAATGATGCTGACCCGGCACATGATAAATGCGCGTTCCGTTGGACGAGATGTTGCCCTTGATCCGGCACGCACCATCAGGCGCCGCTTGAGCGCGCGCGCGTGATTTGCGAAACTCTGCCGGGGACTGAAGGCGGCTGGCGTGTAGCCCAATGGAACGTGCCGCCGCTTTGCGTTCGACGGCGACATAGGCGTCAGAATACCGCCGATACGAGAATGCCAGCCCATCAGTCACGAGGTTTGCCGCGATGTCTTGCCCATCGACCTGACAGCGTGCCACCATCCGACCATAGCGGTCGGTATCCAATGACACGCAGCTGGCCGTTTTTCCGGCAAAACGTGCCGCGACGGTTTGGCTGACCCAAGCACCGCAGCGCCAGATATCGCCGCGCGCTGTCGTGCAGGTCTGATCGGTTTCGGGCGCGTCTATTCCGTGTAACCTTACCCGCGTACCGCCCACGTCCAGCGTGTCACCATCGATCACACGAATAACGCCCACGGTACCCGCCACCGCACACGACACACCCGTGCAAACTGCAACCGCAGTCAGCATGCTCAAAATCCACCTCACCATAAGGGGAAGATGTGTATCCTGAGCGGTCAGAACAAGATTTCACCTTAACCAAGGTTAACCAAACCTTAGCGCTGTGCGTGTTGCCAGTCCGGATGCATCCACACCCGATCATTGCCGCGCGCCAATGCGTCCTTGCCCAGCAGGTGATCCGACACTTTTTCGCCGACCATGATAGAGGGCGCGTTCAGGTTGCCGTTGGTGATCCGGGGGAAAATGCTGCTGTCCGCGACGCGTAACCCCTCGACACCGATCACACGGGCCTGCGGGTCCACAACAGCATGCGCATCATCGGCGCGCCCCATCCGGCATGTTCCGCAAGGATGATAAGCGCTTTCCACATGTTCCGAGATGAAGTCATTCAAGGCGTCATCGGACTGCACGGCGGCACCCGGCTGGATCTCATGTTTGACAAAGGGCTTGAACGCGTCCTGCGCGAAAATCTCGCGGGTCAGGCGGATGCAGCGTCTGAAATCTGCCCAGTCATCCTCATGAGACATGTAGTTAAAGGCTATTTTCGGTGCGTCAGCCGGATCAGCCGAGGCCAGCGTGACAGACCCCCGCGATTTTGACCGCATCGGCCCCACATGGGCCTGAAACCCGTGACCTTCGGCGGCGACTTTACCGTCATAGCGCACGGCGATTGGCAGGAAATGATATTGCACATCGGGATAGGGCACACCCGCCTGAGAGCGGATAAATGCCGCGCTCTCGAATTGGTTGGACGATCCCATGCCGGTCTTTGTAAACAGCCATTGCGCGCCGATCCTGGCTTTGGAAAACAGGTTCCAATATCGATAGAGCGTGATGGGCTGTTTCGAGGCCATCTGCAGGTAGAGTTCCAGGTGGTCCTGCAGATTCTGCCCCACGCCGGGGCGATCTGCGATCACCTCAACCCCATGCTCCGCCAAATGCGCAGCGGGACCGATACCCGACAGCATCAGCAATTTGGGCGAATTGATGGACGAAGACGCAAGCACGACCTCACGCGACGCGCGGATGACCTTGGTCGTGCCACCCTGCAGGATTTCGACGCCACGCGCCCGGCGCCCTTCGAATATCACCCGCTGCGCGAGGCCATTCACCAGTGTACAGTTGTCGCGCTTCAAGGCGGGCCGCAGATAGGCGTTTGCCGCAGACCAGCGCCGCCCGCCCCAGACCGTTTGGTCCATCGGCCCGAAACCCTCCTGCTTGTGACCGTTGTAGTCGTCGGTCGCCTGATAGCCTGCCTCGACCCCGGCCTGCACAAAGGCTTTGAAGAGCGGGTTTTGCCTTGACCCCCGGCTGACATGCAGCGGCCCATCGGTGCCGCGCCACGCAGGGTCCCCCCCGTGGCCGCCATCGTGCCAATGCTCCATCCGTTTGTAATAGGGCAGCACATCCGCATAGGACCAGCCCTCCGCGCCCTGCTCTGCCCAATGGTCAAAATCCATTGCATGACCGCGGACATAGACCATACCGTTGATACTGGATGAGCCGCCGATCACCTTGCCGCGCGGGCAAGCGAGCCTGCGCCCGCCCAAATGCGGCTCAGGTTCCGAGGTATAGCCCCAATCATAGCGTTTCATATTCATCGGATAGGAAAGTGCTGCGGGCATCTGGATGAGCGGCCCGGCGTCTGTCCCCCCATGTTCAATGACAATGACGGATGCCCCTGCCTCTGACAGGCGGTATGCCATCGCGCAGCCTGCGCTGCCCGCCCCCACAATAACGAAATCTGCTTGCATCACGTGATCCTCAGGCGTTCAGATAGCCGATGAACAATGAAAGAAACGCGCCGATATGGACGACCATGATCGCCCTGTCTTTCCACATCACGCCAACGGCCAGCCACAGCAGAATGCCGATGAAGAACGCGAAAACGTTCCATGGCACGATGTTGAGCCCGGTCAGCCCATAGCCGATGAGTTGCACAATTGTGGCGATCCACTTGACGATATCGACAGCTTGGTAGCCGTCTGTTTTTTCGGGTGTGTTGGTCATCAGAAAGGGGCCTCCAAGTCGCCCATGCGGACGTAAACCGATTTGATCTGGCTATAGTGTTCGATGGCCGCTTTGGAATTTTCGCGCCCCACGCCAGACGCTTTCGAGCCCCCAAATGGGGCCTCAACCGGCGCGTCATTATATGTGTTGATATAGCAGGTGCCTGCTTGGAACCCGGCTGCGATGCGATGCGCACGGGTCAGATCGCAAGTGAATACCCCGGCAGCAAGGCCAAATTCGGTGTCATTGGCGCGGGCGAGCACATCTGCCTCGTCATCGAAATCGAGCACCGCCATGACGGGGCCAAAGATTTCCTGCCGCGCGATGATCATGTCATCATGCACATCCGCAAAAACGGTGGGTTGCACATAAAACCCCTCGCGGTCCATCCGCGCGCCGCCAAAGACAAGGCGCGCGCCCTCCGCCTGCCCTTTCGCAATGTAATCCAGCACTATGGACATTTGCCGCTCTGAGACCATCGGTCCAAAGCTGGTTTGCGGGTCCATCGGATCGCCGATGACTGCTGTCGCCAACCGCTCTGACAGGCGCTTGAGGAAGGTGTGTTTGATGGCCTTATGCACGAAAACGCGCGTTCCGTTGGAACAGACCTGCCCCGACGAATAGAAATTCCCAAGGATCGCACCGCTGACCGCGTTTTCCAGATCAGCATCGTCAAATATGATCAGCGGGGATTTACCGCCAAGCTCCATCGTGACGTGTTTGATGCCGGCAGCCGCTGCGGCATAGACCTTGCGCCCGGTCGGCACAGAACCGGTCAGGGACACCTTGTCGACCCGCGCATCGCTGACCAATGCAGCCCCCACGTCGCCCAGACCCTGAATCACATTGTAGAGCCCCTCGGGCAGGCCCGCAGCATGCAGAATCTCGGCCACCTTCAGGGCGCATAGCGGCGTCATCTCGGACGGTTTGAACACCATCGCATTGCCGCAGGCCAGCGCTGGCGCGCCCTTCCAGCAGGCGATCTGCGTCGGATAATTCCACGCACCGATCCCGACACACACGCCCAAGGGTTCCCGGCGGGTATAGACCCAATCCTCGCCCAGCGGGATATGTTCGCCCGTCAGCGTTGCCGCCATACCGCCGAAGTATTCCAACGCATCCGCACCGCTTGTTGCATCGACCACCGATGTTTCCTGATAAGGTTTTCCGGTGTCATAGGTTTCCAGCACGCTGAGGTCATGATTGGCCGCGCGCATCATGTCCGCAGCACGGCGCAGGATGCGCCCGCGTTCGGTGCCTGTCATGGCCCCCCATGCGGCCTGTGCGCTCCGCGCCGCATCCAGTGCTGCATCAATGATCGCAGGCGTTGCGGAATGCACCGTTGCGATCACCTCACCGGTTGCGGGGTAAATGACCTCAATCGGTGCACCGTCGGTATCTTCGACATATTGCCCGTTGATGAAATGGCTGGCGGTGGGTTGGGTTGGATAGCTCATCAGCTGTGTTGCCTTCGGTGAGGGGAGTTTTGGGCGTGGTTACTCACCGCGCGGAAACCGTTTGCTGTCTTCAAGGATGTTGAGGTCCATGTGATTGCGCATGTATTGCTCGGATGCGGCGCGCAGGGGCTGATAGTCCCACGGGTAATACCCGCCCTCACGCAAAGCTTCATAAACGACCCAGCGGCGCGCCTGACTTTTGCGCACGTCTGCATCAAAGGCGTCGAGATCCCAGCGGGCCTCCGCTTTGCTGCGCAGGGCCGACACCGTACCCTGATGATCCGGGTGCTGCGCAAGGTTTTGCAGCTCATGCGGATCGCTTTCCAGATCGAACAGTTGTTCGGGATCGAGGACACATTTGTTGTATTTCCACTGGCCATAGCGCAGGGACACCATCGGAGCATAGGAGGCTTCCGCTGCATATTCCATCGCAACGGGTTCTGTGCGTTCGACCCCCTGCCCCATGGGCACCAGCGACACCCCGGTGGTCCATGCCATCACCTCGTCCATTGACACGCCCGCAAGGTCACAGAGCGTCGGACAGACGTCGATATTGGACACGGCCGTTGTCTGCAGCCCCGGTTCCATTTGCGGCGCAGAGATCATCAGCGGCACCCGTGAGGATCCCTCGAAAAAGGACATCTTGAACCACAACCCACGCTCGCCCAGCATATCGCCATGATCCGAGACAAAGAGGATGATCGCCTCCTGCCGCGTGTCTTCCAGCGTTTGCAGGATTTCACCGATTTTGTCGTCGAGGTAACTGATATTGGCAAAATACGCGCGTCTGGACCGTTCGATATCGCGTTTCGTGATGTCAAAGCTGCGCCAGTCATTCGCATCGAAAATGCGCTGGCTGTGCGGGTCCTGATCGGCGTAGTCAAAGGCCGCGACCTCAGGCTGAAGATGCGCACAATCCTCGTAGAGATCCCAGTATTTCTTGCGCGCCACGTAAGGGTCATGCGGATGGGTGAAGCTGACCGTCAGACACCAAGGGCGCGCATCCGCCCCGCGTGACAGGTCGTAGAGTTTGCGGGTCGCGTTGAAGGCCACCTCGTCATCATATTCCATCTGGTTGGAAAACTCGGCCACACCCGCGCCCGTGACCGAACCCATATTGTGATACCACCAGTCGATACGCTCGCCCGGCTTGCGATAATCCGGGGTCCAGCCAAAATCCGCCGGGTAGATATCGGTGGTCAGGCGCTCTTCGAAGCCGTGCAACTGATCGGGGCCGACAAAATGCATCTTGCCCGACAGGCAGGTCTGATACCCCGCCCGCCGCAGATGATGCGCATAGGTCGGGATCGAGGAACAGAATTCGGCGGCATTGTCATAAACGCCGGTGGCTGAGGGCAATTGACCCGACATGAACGCGGCACGTCCTGGCGCACACAGGGGGCTGGCGGTATAGGCGTTTTTGAACCGTGTTGAGCGCGCGGCGAGCTTTTTCAGGTTTGGCGCATGCAGCCAGTCCGCAGGGCCATCGGGAAAAAGGGTGCCGTTCAGCTGGTCAACCATCAGGATCAGGATGTTCGGCTTGCTCATGCGGGGCGCTCCAGCAAGGTTGAAAGCGTGGCAAGCGCGGTATCGCGCGCGGCGGCGGCACTTTTTGAACGCGACAGGGCGGCGCGCAGGTATAGACCATCTATCAGCGCGGCGATCACCTCTGCATGCGCGACCGGATCGGGCGAAATCGGGCGCAAGGCGTAAATGAGGTTAGATTGAAGGCGCTGTTGATAGACCCGCAACAGCCGCAGCGTGTCGGGATTTGTCGCGGCCGAGGCATAAAGCGTCATCCATGCGCTGATGGTTGATGGCGTAAAACAGGACGGCGCAAAGCTGGCGTTGATCAACGCCTCCGCGCGGGCGCGCGGTGTCGGGGCAGCACGCAGACTGCGGCGCACCTCTGTTCCGAAATCGCGCAGGATTTGTTGCATCGCCGCCAGAAATATCTGGTCCTTGCCGCCAAAGTAATGATGCGCCAGTGCGGTGGACATGCCTGCGCGTTTCGCAATCTGACCAACGGTGACATCCAGCGATCCGCGCGCCCCGATCTCAGCGATGGTGGCATTGACCAAGGCCGTCCGACGGATCGGTTCCATTCCAACTTTTGGCATTTTTCCTCCGGGTCTGACCACACAAGCCATCCCTAAAAGGATTTTTATTGATCCGTCAATCAATAAAAAACCGACGCTATCCTTTGGTCTCGTTCAGCGTCGGTGTTGTCGGTTTGCGCTTGAGCACCGCTTCGCGCCAAGTGATGAAGGTGACGGAAGACAGGATCACAACTCCGCCGACCACCACCCAGATGTCCACCGCTTCACCAAAGGCGAAATATCCCAAGAGCACCGCCCAGATCAGCTGCGTGAAGGTGACAGGCTGCGTGACGGTGACCGGCGCTGCGGCAAAGGCGAGCGTCATGGTATAGTGGCCCGCCACGGCACAGCAGGCGATGCAAAAAAGCAAAAACAGCTCCCAAAGGGTCGGTGTCACCCAGTCGATCAGCGCAAAGGGTGCCAGCACGATGGTGACGAAAATCGACAACATGGCCACGACCACAGATGGTTTGACCTCATCCGCCGTGACCTTTGCCGTGAGATAAGACGCGCCAAAAGCAAGGGCCGTAAACAGCATGGCAAAATGCCCGCTGCTGATTTCACGAAACCCGGGCCGCAGGATAATGAACGCCCCGATCAGCGCCATCACGACAGCGGCAATGCGCCGAAAGGCCAGCTTTTCGCCAAGAAACACGGCGGCCCCAATGGTCACATAAATCGGGGCGAGGTAATTCATCGCCGTGACATCCGCGAGCGGAATGCGCGTCATGGCGTAGAACCATGAAATCACGCCAAGCCCGTGGATCACGCCGCGAAACCCGAAGAGTTTCCATTGGCGCGGGGTCAGATGCGCGGCCCGCAAGGCCCCGATGGCCGGGATCAGAAAAACAAGCCCGAGCAGATACCGCAAGAAAGCCATCTGTGCCGGCGGCAGCCCGGTGCCCATGAACTTCACCAGCGCCGTAACGGAGATGAAACACACACCCGTCACGAGCATCCAGAAAATGCCGGTCAGGGGTTGAGAGGTCTTGGTCATGGACATGCGCCATAGACACCTTCGTGGTGAAGTAGTGCAAGGGGGATATCTGAAAACACCGCGCTTATTGGTCTGAGCTACGTCGTTCCGTTCACGGATACTTTATCCATGAAACTCTAATCACATAAATCTGATCAGGGATGATTGGCGTATAAATTATCAATGACCATATCTTGTTGAGAGTAAAAGGGAGGCCTGATGTTTGAAAATCTGAACCGCCTCGATCTGACGTCGAAAGACATCGACATGATCGAGGCAGCGCTGCACACGCAAAAGAAAATTCTGGCTGTCCAGAGCGAGGCAGGCGGTACAGGCGCGCGGCGCAAACTGACAGACATCAAGCAGTTGATGAAACGTGTTGGCCGTGCACGGAACATGAACTACAAAGGGCCAGCCCAATCATGGACGCAAATGGCCCGAACGATGCTGACCGGGCAAAGTACATCCGGCTGATGTGAGGGCCACATGGTGGCTCTGCCCCCGGATGTATGACGGCGCCTGTGTCGTTTGTTGGCCGTATTAGATCTGCTCCATCACCTCGTCAGAGGCTTCAAAATTGGCGGTGACACGCTGCACGTCGTCGTCATCCTCCAAAGCGTCGATCAGGCGCATCAGTTTTTGCATCCCCTCAAGGTCCATTTCCGTTGTGGTCGTTGGCTTCCACACCAGCTTGGTTGACTCGCTTTCGCCCAACTCAGCTTCAAGCGCCGTCGCAACCTCATTCAGGTCCGTATCAGCACACCAGATGATGTGACCATCCTCAGAGCTTTCGACATCCTCTGCCCCGGCTTCAATTGCCGCCATCAGCACCGTATCTGCATCGCCCACCTCGGCTGGGTAGGTGACCTCGCCTTTGCGGTCGAACATAAACCCGACACTGCCTGTCTCACCGAGGTTCCCGCCGTTTTTGGTAAAAGTCGAGCGCACGGTGGAGGCGGTACGGTTGCGATTGTCCGTCATCGTTTCCACAATGACCGCCACACCGTTCGGGCCATATCCCTCATAGCGGATTTCTTCGTATTCGTCGCCGTCACCCACCTGCGATTTCTTGATCGCGCGGTCAATGTTATCCTTGGGCATGGATTGCGATTTGGCTTCTTTTACAGCCAATCGCAAACGCGGGTTTTTCTCAGGATCAGGATCGCCCATTTTTGCAGCGACTGTGATCTCCTTACTGAGTTTGGAAAAGAGCTTTGCCCGCACGGCGTCCTGACGCCCTTTGCGATGCTGGATGTTTGCCCATTTTGAGTGGCCTGCCATGTGGTTTTCCGTCCCTGACTTCAGCGTGAGCGCATTCTATAAAACAGGAGCGCCAGAAGGGGCAAGGCCACGGCCTCTAAACCTGCGCATTTTACCCTGCCGCAGGCGTTCAAATCTCACATAACCATAAACGCGTTTCAGCCTCGCTCCAACGGTACGGGTTAACGCATTGTACCGCGCGGGAGAGGCTTAAACGCTTGTGATTAAACCAGATTTCGCGCGGTCATCTACGTCAAGACTTGCGGTTGGCCTTTGGGATGTTGGGCGTTGGACACTTATTTGCCTGCCAAATTGCGCACAGATGTCATCGACAGCCGAAAAAGACCAACACACCCCAGATCCGCCCGACCGCCCCCCGCGCCAAATGCCCGAGTGGTCCGTTGATCCGATCGTGGAGTAACATTCGGCATATTCCCCCTTCCCCCCCGGGACCGCCTATGCGTAGATCGACAGGTTATGACAACCGAACAAATCATCCTCTTTTCCCTTTTTGCTGCAGTTTTCGCCATGCTGTTATGGGGGCGTTTACGATATGATATTGTTGCCTTTTCTGCCCTGTTGATTGGCGTCGTTTTGGGCGTTGTGCCCACGCAGGACGCGTTCTCAGGCTTTGGGCACCCGGCCACGCTGGTCGTGGCATTGGTGCTTGTTGTCTCGGCGGGTCTGGTGCGATCTGGTGCGGTTTTTCTCATAACACGCACTTTGGTGGACGCGTCGCGCAGTCTGGGCGCGCACATCGCACTTATGGGGGCCATCGGCGGGGTTTTGTCAGCCTTCATGAACAATGTGGCCGCCCTCGCCCTGTTGATGCCGGTCGACATACAGACCGCCCGCAAGGCGGGTCGTACCCCCGGGTTGAGCCTGATGCCGCTGAGTTTCGCGACAATCCTTGGCGGCATGGTCACGCTGATCGGCACGCCGCCCAACATCATCATCGCTGCAATCCGTGAAGAAAGTCTCGGCGCGCCATTCGCGATGTTTGATTTCGCCCCCGTCGGCGGTGCCGCGGCCATCGCGGGGCTGGCATTTGTGTCGCTAATTGGCTGGCGGTTAATCCCCAATCGCGAAACGGATGCAGGGCAAAGCAATGATATTTCACAATATATCGCCGAATTGACAGTGCCCGACGGAAACAAACAAATCGGCAAACGCGTTGTGGAATTGACCGAAGCCGCAGACAAGGCCGATGTCGCCATTATCGGCCTTATTCGCGGCGGCAAACGCCGCTATGGACAGGCGCGCAACACCATTATTGAAGCAGGCGACGCACTGGTTTTGGAGGCAACGCCCGAAGCCCTGGATGAATTCCGCTCGAGCCTTGATCTGGCCGTCGCAGATGCCACGCGCGAAGAGGCGCTGAATGCGGCCGGCGAAGGTGTGGAAATCATCGAGGTCGTGGTGCCGGAAGACGCGCGCATCCAGGGCAAGACCGCGCAGGCCATTGGACTTGCATGGCGTCAACGCAGCGTGCTGCTGGGCGTGTCGCGTCGTGGCAAGCGTCTGACCAAACGTCTGCGCCAAACGCCCATTCAAACGGGGGACATTCTGTTGCTACTGGTGCCGCGCGACAGTGGCCCGGATGTTGCGGACTGGCTTGGCTGTCTGCCACTGGCGGATCGTGGACTGGCGGTCACCGTCAACAAAAAAGTATGGCTGGCCATAGGTTTGTTCGGGGCTGCGGTCTTTGCGGCCAGCGTGGGCCTGTTGTATCTGCCAATTGCCATGGGGCTGGTCGTCGTGGCCTATGTCCTGACAAAGATCATACCCCTCGCTGAGCTTTATGATCACATCAACTGGCCGGTCGTGGTGCTGCTTGGCTCCATGATCCCGCTGGGGGCCGCACTCGAAAGCTCGGGCGGCACGGAGTTGATTGCAGCTGCTTTGGTGTCTTTGACCAACGGGCTGCCCGCATGGGCCGTTCTGACGGTGCTGATGATTGTCACGATGAGCCTGTCTGACGTCCTGAACAACACGGCAACCACCATCGTCGCAGCCCCTGTGGGCATCCAGATGGCGCAAAGTCTTGGTGTGTCACCGGATCCCTTTTTAATGGCCGTCGCCGTTGCCGCCTCAAGCGCGTTTCTGACGCCCATAGGCCATAAAAACAACACCTTGATACTGGGTCCGGGTGGATACGGCTTTGGGGATTACTGGCGCATGGGCCTGCCGTTGGAGATTATCGTCGTCGCCGTCAGTATCCCCGCAATTCTGGTGTTCTGGCCGTTGTAGCATCGGCAAAAAACGTCTGCATCGCTCGTTAGGATGGGTTTTTTGGTCATCCTCCGACGTCGTGCTGAACCTGCATAGGCTGGGCCCCCTCTGCGATGCTCTTATCTGGCTCGCGAATAGTATGTCCGGTCGGTGGCTGCCGCATCCGAGTTCAAAAGCACTGACCGGGAACTAAATCGCGACACGAAACCATTCTTTAACGGGTCAAAGACTAAGGTCTAATGTGGTTCAAGGACAGGCCCGGAACATGCTTTCATACTCAAGAAACGAAATGTATCAGTCACGCAGAAACGCCAGTGAAGTTACACCCGCCTATGAGGATGCTGGGCTTTTCAAGACTGCAATATGCCAGCAAATGCTTGAGCTTATTCCGCAAATGCGCCGAAATAGCCGGGATGATCTTATTGTGCGCGGGTTTGTCGACAGGAAAACCGAAATCGATATTTTCTTTTCCGGTCGTCGAACGGCTGAAGTCGGTCCATTGGAAGCACAACTCAAAGCACTGATGTCGATCGCGCGCAAAAAAGCCTCCGATGCTGGCGGCCGGCCGCCTGACGTAGATAAAATCAGGCTGCCCGTCCGCGTTGAAGGCGCTTGGCGACGCAGCAGGCAAATTGATGACAGCGGTTGGGAAACGGGGTCCTACCATTTCGTTGTTGCGCGGTGGTCCCTGCTCGACAAAGACGGCAGCACCGTTTCCTTTGGTGAGCCGCCAGTTGTCTAGGGGTTGAACACTGCACTCAAAGGCCATGTTTCAAAGCGGCCAAATCAGCGGAATGACGAGTGACACGATCACTGCCATGCTTAAGTTCAACGGCAAACCCACCCGCGTAAAGTCGGTAAACCGGTACCCACCGGGACCATAGACAAGGGTGTTGGTCTGGTATCCGATCGGGGTGGCAAAGGCGCAAGACGCCGCGATCATCACTGCGACAACCAAGGGGCGCGGGTCCAATCCCAAAGCCGTACCCAACCCAATCGCGAGCGGAGTCATAATGACCGCAACCGCATTGTTGGACACGATTTCAGTCAAGGTGGACGTCATCGCAAACACCACCAGCACGACGACGGCGGGCGGCATCATCATCAAGGTGGGCGAAATACTGTCGACAATCAATGCGATGGCCCCTGATTGCTGCAGCGCCGCGCCGATCGTCAGCATCGAAAAGATCAATGCGAGCAGCCGCCCTTCGACAAAGGAGAACGCTTCATCCGCATCAATGCACCCCGTCACCAACACGACCGCCACCGCGACGACGGCCAAGAGCAAAATGGGCGCGACGTTAAACGCAGCAAAGGCAACGATCCCGGCAAGTGCTGCGATGGCGATGGGCGCATGGCTGCGCCGATACGCCCTTTCCGTGGGGTGCGAGACGTCAACAACATCCATATCATCGGCAAGGCGCTGAATATCCGCCGGCGCCCCCTCCAGCAGCAGGGTATCACCAACCTTGACGATCAGAGAATCCAGCTTCTGCCCGATGTTCTGGTTCCGACGGTGCACGGCCAACGGATAAACGCCATACCGTCGACGCAGGCGCATCCCGCCCAGCGAGCGCCCGACCATGCGACACCCCGGCGTGATCAACACCTCAACTGTGGTCGTTTCCACCGCAGACACCTGATCCACGCGGCGCAATTCCTTGTTAGTTTGCAGGCTCAGCAGTTCGGTCATTTGCGTACGCAAAACCACCCGGTCGCCGACCTCCAGTTCAACAGCCTTCAGGTCGCGGCGCAAAGACAGGTCTCCGCGCACGACATCAATCAAACGCACGCCCTCACGTTTGAACAGTTGCACCCCAAGTACCGCGCGCCCAATCAGGTTGCTGTCCGGCGGAATGACCGCTTCGGTGAAGAATTTCATCTTTGATCGGTCCGTCAGCATGTTCGCCATACTGTCACGGTCCGGCAAAATACGCGGCGCGATAAAGGCGAGATAGATCAGACCCCAGGCGCAAACCACCAACCCAATTGGCATGATTTCAAAAATCGTAAACGGCGCGAGCCCCTCGGTGCGGGCCACCCCATCGACCAACAGGTTTGTCGAGGTGCCAAGCAACGTGAGCGAACCGCCCATGATGGCCGCATAGCTCAAAGGAATCAGCAGTTTGGACGCCTTTACGCCAAGTGTTTTGCTCAACTGCACAACGATCGGTATCATAACCACGACGACAGGCGTGTTGTTCATGATCGCAGAGGCCCCCATGACGGATAAAATCACCCCGGCAACCGCGGATTTGGGCCGGACCTTTGCCTGTTTTTCCGCCGCCCGCGTCAACACATCCAACGCGCCGGTGCGCACCAAGGCCCCCATGACGATGAACATCGCGGCGATTGTCCAGGGCGCTGGGTTGCTCAGGACGGCGCGCGCATCGTCGTAGGGCAATACCCCCATGACCAGCATCAAGGCCGCGCCCGCAATTGCAACAACCTCGGTTGGGAAAGTTTCGCGGACAAACAAAACGAACATGATGCCCACAACAGCAAGTGTCAGGAGCGGCGCTGCCTGTGCGGGAAGCTGAAAGAGGTTTATCAATGCAGAAGCGCTCCGTGCTTTGCTGGCCTGACGGTCACTGTCGCTGATCGGTCAGGCTTGAGCAAGCCCGCCTTTGCTCCGCGGCTGTACAAGGTACATGCCGACAAACATAAGCGCCAAAGCTGCCCAAACCGCAGGCGGGTAGGCTTCGGCAAGTATGACCTTGGCCCACAAAAGCGCAAAGCCCGTAACCAGATAGCTGACCTGCACAGTAAACACAGGTCCCGCCCGACCAACCAGCCAGACATACCCTGCGTAGACCAGCACATGCGCAACCGAGGCCCCCATCAAGGCATGGCCCGACGTTGTGTTCAGGTCGGCCGGGGCGATGAACTGTCCCGATGCAAGGGTCACGGGCAAAATGACCACTGTCCCCAACAGCGATGCCCCGAAAAGGACCTGTACCGCATCCAGACCGGCAGTGCCCCATTTGGCCACCACATTCCCTTCCATCGCATAGCAAAGACCAGCGATCATTGCGACCAGCAGCCAAAACACCGGGGCGGCAAGCGCCGCGCTTACCCCCGGCATGACGATGATCAGAACACCCAGAAGACCCGCAAACAATCCCAATAGGCGTCTCCATGAAAAGCTGTCGAGCCGCAGGAGCAATGCAATGGGAAAGGCGAACATCGGGATCATCGACAACAGAATTGCCATAATACCGGCCGGCACGTGAACCGCCGCCTGAAAGGACGCTGTATTCGGTATCAACGTCCCGATCAGCGCAACAATGGCAAAGACGCGCAATGTCGACCAATTGACTGGCAATCCCTTGCCGCGCACTGCGCATAAAACCGCCATCAGCACCGATCCGATCAAGAGCTGCCAGAAAATCAGCCCGAAATGGCCAAAACCGCTTGAGACAGCTATTTTTGTAAGCGGGATCGTTACGCCCCACCCAGCCCCCAGCAGCACCAGCACAAAGCTGAAAAACACCGTTTCACGGCGGGTCATGGCGCGGCTGGTTGCAGTATCCCACCGTCTCGCACCATGGCGATCCGGGTTGCTTTTCCAGTGCGGTCATCTGTCTCTACATAGACACCTGACAGGGTCGCAGTGCCCGTCGCGGGCGTAAATCGGTCCTTGGGCATGCCTGTAATAAAGCGCCGCAGGGGTTCGGTTTTTTCCATGCCGATCACCGAATGATAATCCCCGCACATGCCTGCGTCCGTCAAATACCCCGTGCCCCCCGGCAACACCATTGCATCCGCCGTTGGCACATGGGTATGCGTGCCAACCGCAAGGCTGACCCGGCCATCGCAAAAATGCCCAAGCGCCATTTTTTCCGAGGTCGCTTCGCAGTGAATGTCAACAAGCGCGGCTGACGCCTGCCCGCCCAGTGGATGGGTTTTCAGCACCGGTTCAAGGGCAGAGAACGGATCGTCAAAGGGGCGTTTCATAAACACCTGCCCCAGGACCTGCGCCACCAGAACCTTGCGCCCATTTTGTGCGGTGAACAAACGCGCGCCCATGCCGGGCGCGGCCTTGGAAAAATTGAGGGGCCTCAGGATGCGCGGTTCGTGCTGGATGAACTGCAGCATGTCCTTTTGATCAAAGGCGTGATCGCCCAACGTCAGGCAATCTGCACCTGCGTCAAGCAGGGTTTTTGCATGGCTGCCCGAGAGCCCCATGCCGGAGGTCGCGTTTTCGCTGTTCACCACAACGAAATCCAACCGCCATTCCTGCCTCAATCGCGGCAGGTTTTCTGTGATCGCGCGCCGTCCGGCCCTGCCCATGACGTCGCCAAGAAACAAAATCTTCATGCAAGATGCCTAGGCCCGCGATACGATCAGGGCAAGAGGCGGGGGAAATTTTTCTCACTCAAACGCAAGGGACTGGCGCAAGCACCGCGACTGGTCCAACCCAAAGCCCGGCAAGCGCACAGGCCAGACCTGATCTCTGGGACAGCGTCGTGATGCGTGCTGCGCCTTTTTGAACGCGCCGAACGCAGATGAAACAGGGCTGCGGTCGAACAAGACAATCACAATATTCTAAAGGTCGTGCTTTATACTGTTCCTAAGCGAAAATCATAGATTTTCTGTTCGGTTACGATGGCATCCAACGGTTGGTCCGTCGACTCCAGTGGTAGCGTGTCTGAAATCTGCGCTGCATAGGCAAACCCAACAGCGAGCGTTGCGCGTTTCGCCCTCAAACCTTCAAGCGTGCGATCATAAAACCCGCCGCCGTACCCCAGCCGCCCGCCTTGCGTATCAAAGGCCACAAGAGGTGCAATCACGATTTCAGGTTCAAAAAACTCTGCGTGCTCAGGAATCTGAACGCCGAATGCACCGCTGATCATTTTCATATCAGGCTCCCAGCGGGCAAAGCGAAGCGGATGACCCGCGCCGATGATCACCGGTACACCAACCGGGCCATGCGCCGCCGCCTCGATCATGGCAGGCATAGGGTCAATTTCCGAACGGATTGGCATATAACCAGCCGTGGGCACCCCGCGATAGCCCGCCAGCACACTCGACAACAGCGCCGCGCCGGTCCCTGTATTGTCCGCATGCGCCGCTTCGCGACGTGCAAAGGCAGCCTTGCGCGCGGCCGCTTTGATTTCGGTCATATCCGTCACAATAGCACCATAACTGCAATTCCAAGGAAGGCGAAAAAGCCCACCACATCCGTGACGGTCGTTACGAATGCGCCGGAGGCCAGTGCGGGGTCAATTCCGATCCGATCTAAAATGACCGGAATAGCCGTGCCTGCAAGCCCGGCAACAATCATGTTGATGACCATCGCGATTGCGATGACAAATCCCAAGGCGGGTGAGCCAAACCAGATTACACCGACGATGCCGATCACCACCGCAAAGATCAGCCCGTTGATCGCGCCGACCAGAACTTCGCGCCTGATCACGCGCCAGACGTTTGCCCCGGTGAGGTCCTTGGTCGCCAATGCGCGCACCGCCACGGTCAGCGACTGCGTGCCAGCATTCCCTCCCATCGAGGCCACAATCGGCATCAGCACCGCCAACGCAACGATCTGCGCGATGGCCGCTTCAAACTGGGCAATCACCAGAGAGGCAGCAATGGCCGTCAGCAAGTTCACAGCCAACCATGGCAACCGCTGCTTGGTCGTTTCTGAGACACGGTCCGACAAGGAGCCCTCCCCGACCCCGGCGAGCCGCAGGATGTCTTCCTCGTGCTCTTCATCCAGAACCGCCATGGCATCGTCTATGGTGATAATGCCGATCAATCGCCCCTCCTCATCAACCACGGGGGCCGAAATCAGGTGATATTGATTGAACGCATAGGCAACGTCGGATTCTTCTTGCGTTGCAGGTATGATCTGGAAGGTTTCTTCCAGCAAATCCATCAGCTTGGTTTCACGCCGCGACCGCATCAGCTTGCCAAGCGTGACATTGCCTACCGGATGCAGGCGCGGGTCCACGATCACGATGTGGTAAAACTGATCCGGCAATTCCTCTTCGGGCGTGGCGCGCAAATGGTCAATCGCCTCGCCGACGCTCCAATGCTCCGGTGCCATGACGACTTCGCGCTGCATCAGGCGCCCGGCGGAATACTCCGGATACCCCAGAGCCTGCTGCACAGCCGCGCGGTCCACGTCCTCAAGCGCATCAAGGATCGTTTCTTGCTGATGATCCTCCAGATCCTCGACCAGATCGACCACATCGTCGCTGTCCATCTCGCGGACCGCTTGCGTCAAAACCTGCGGCGTCAGAACGCCAATGACTTCTTCGCGGATGCTTTCATCCAGCTCCGACAGGATTTCCCCGTCAAACTCGCGATCATAAAGCCGGATCAGCCGAGAGCGATCGAATGCGTTGATCTGTTCCAGAAGGTCCGCGATGTCCGCAGGGTGCAGCGGCTCCATCAGCTCTGTGAGCTTGGCCTGATCCTCGATATCCACAGCATAGAGGATGGCTGATATCGCCTTGGGACCCAGCACATAAGCGGCGTCCTCAAGCTCAATTGGTACTGGTTCGGTTTGCTCCGACATCTGCGTCCTCCTGATGCAAACCCGACAATAGGCGCGCGCCAATATGGTTACAATGGTCCGCCCGATGATCGTTGCTGTCCGCACAGCAAGTCCCTAAGAGTTGGGTATGAGCGTATGTGATTTAATCCTTGGACAAACCTTCGAAGTCAGCGGAAACCCGATGACATCGCCTTGGCAAGAGGCTGTGGCCGTCACGCGTGACAGCGCCGTCTTGCTCAAAGGCGGGCGCATTGAACAGGTCGGGAAAGCAAGCGCATTGCGCAGGCAACACCCGCAGGCCCGGGTCACGGACTATGGTGACAGGTTGATTTGTCCCGGTTTTGTCGACGCCCATGTTCATTACCCGCAGACGGCCATTATTGCCAGTTGGGGGAAACAGCTGATCGACTGGCTGAATACATATACCTTTCCCGAAGAACTGCGTCTGTCTGATCCTGACTATGCAGGCATCATCGCGGATCGCTATCTGGATCTGACTTTGGCGCATGGCACCACCACGATGTGTTCCTATGCAACATCGCACCCCGCGAGCGTGGATGCGTTTTTTGAGGCTGCTGAAACGCGGAACCTGCGCACGATCGCCGGGAAGACCTGCATGGATCGCAACGCGCCGGACGCGCTGTGTGATACCGCCCAGCGCGCTTATGACGAGAGCAAATCGCTGCTGGAACACTGGCATGGCCGGGGGCGTGCGCAATATGCGATCACGCCGCGGTTTTCGCCTACATCAACGCCTGCGCAACTGGAGGCTCTGGGTGCGCTTTGGGCGGAGCATCCGACCTGCCTGATGCAAACGCATCTGAGCGAACAGGTGCCGGAAATCGAATGGGTGCGGGGGCTTTTCCCGACAGCGCGCGATTATCTCGACACGTACGAAATGTATGGTCTGATCGGCGAACACGCGGTTTTTGGCCACGCCATTCACCTTGAGCCTCGCGAAATTGACCACATCGCCGAAACTGGTTCGGCCCTTGTGCATTGCCCGACCTCGAACACCTTTATCGGGTCAGGGTTGATGGATGTGGCAGGGCTCGCTGCGCGGTCAGTGCCTTTGGGGTTGGCGACGGATACCGGTGGTGGGTCGTCGTTTTCGATGCTGCGCACCATGGCCGCCGCTTACGAGGTCGCCCAACTGCGCGGCACCGCGTTGCATCCGGCCCAATTGCTTTATCTGGCGACTGCCGGGTCGGCGCGTGCGTTGCATTTGCAGGACACAATCGGCACCGTCGCACCGGGGTATGAAGCTGACCTGACGATCCTTGATCTGGCCTCCACCCCGGCGATTGCCCAACGTGCAGCTGAAGCGGAAAACATCTGGGAAGCGATTTTTCCCACGATCATGATGGGCGATGACCGGGCCATTGCGGATGTCTGGATCGCTGGAAAACGGTGGGTCACAGGCTAATCGCCCGGCTCTTCACATCCCGTCACGCAAACCCTGCACCAAATCGTTCTGGCGCGCGATCACGGCATTTGTGTCGATTGCGACCATCTGGCCATCGCGCACGACGTCCCGCCCCTCGACAATCAGGTCTCTGACCGTTGTGGGCCCCGCGAGCAGCAACGCGGATGGATCCCAACTGCCTGCGGCCTCAATGCCACCCATGTCCCAGATGGCGATGTCCGCGCGCGCGCCCACCTGCAGACGGCCGCATTCGGGACGCCCCAGAACATCCGCGCCCCCGCGTGTTGCGATCTCCAGCGCTTCGTCAGCGCTCATGGCGTCCGCACCAGATGCCACACGTTGCAACAACATGGCCTGCCGCGCCTCTGCGATCAGGTTGCCTGCATCATTGCTTGCAGAGCCATCAACGCCAAGGCCCACCGGCACCTGCGCATCCCGCATCTTGCGGATCGGCGCGATCCCACTGCCGAGACGGCAATTCGAGCAGGGACAATGCGCAATACCCGTCGATGTGTCGGCAAAGAGTTTAATCTCGGCGGCATCCAGTTTGACGCAATGCGCATGCCACACATCCGGACCAACCCAACCAAGGCTTTCGGCATATTGACCGGGGCGACAGCCAAAATTCGCGAACGAATAGGCGATGTCTTCGTCGTTTTCCGCCAGATGCGTGTGCATCATCACGCCTTTGTCCCGCGCGAGCAGAGCGGCATCGCGCATAAGCTCGCGGCTGACCGAAAATGGCGAACATGGCGCAACCCCGACCCGACACATCGAAGACGGCGCCGCATCGTGAAAGGCATCGATCACACGGATGCAATCCTCAAGGATATCCGCTTCTTTCTCGACGAGCGTATCGGGCGGCAGACCACCGTCAGAGATACCAATACTCATCGCACCGCGCGTTGGCTGGAATCGCAGGCCAACCTCACGGGCGGCATGGATGGTATCTTCCAGCCGGGTCCCATTGGGGTAAACGTAAAGGTGATCACTGCTCAGGCTGCATCCCGAAAGCGCCAGCTCAATCAATCCCACCTGCGCTGAAGTAAACATATGATCCGGCGTGAACTTTCCCCAGATCGGATAGAGGGTCTGCAACCACCCGAACAACAGCGCATCCTGCCCCTCCGGCACGGCACGGGTCAAAGACTGGTAAAGATGGTGGTGCGTATTCACCAGACCGGGCGTGATCACACAGCCGCGCGCATCCATCGCGGGCAGATCGCCGGCGGCATCTGGCCCGATTGCACGAATTGCACCGCCATCAATCACGATGTCGGCACCTGCGAGCTTTCTGCGCGCATCGTCCATCGTCACGATCACATCTGCATTCTTGATCGCCCAGATGGTCACTGCCCACAACGTTTCAGGATATCAAGCGCCTGCTTGTGAATGTCGGCATTGGCGGCGGCGATTGCACGACCGCCCTCATGTGCAGGTGCACCATCCCAATCGGTCACAATTCCACCCGCTGCCTGCACCACAGCAATCGGTGCTTGAATGTCATAAGCCTGCAAGCCAGCCTCGATGACCAGATCGATCTGCCCGCTGGCCAGCAGGGCATAGGCATAGCAATCCATACCATACCGCGTGAGCTTTGCCTGACCTGCGACCTGTTGAAAGGCCTCCCTGTCCGCCGGGCTGCCGACTTCGGGAAAGGTGGTGAACACCGTGGCTTGCGACAACGCACGCGGTGGCAGGGTCGATAAGGGGCTGGGGCCCGACGGCCCTGTCATATGGGCAGCAGTGGGTGTGCCAATGAACCTCTCGCCAATATATGGCTGATCGATCAGTCCGTAAAACGGCCCCCTTGCATCGCGCACCGCGATCAGGACACCCCATGTCGGCGTCCCGCTGACAAACCCGCGCGTCCCGTCAATCGGGTCCAGCACCCATGTCAGGCCGGTTGTGCCGGACGTGTAACCAAGCTCCTCTCCCAAAATGGCGTCATCCGGGCGCATCTGCGCCAAGAGGCCACGCATTTCCTGCTCCGCCGCGCGATCCGCCTCGGTCACAGGATCATACCCACCGGCCAGTTTATTGTCCTGCGTCAGTGACGGCGACCGGAAAAATGGAAGAATAACCGCGCGTGCCGCGTCAGCCAATTGGTTGGCGACCGCATCGATTTCGTGAAGGTGGGTGTGTGACAGGTTCATGGCGTTTGAACGTGCCAGTTTATACCGCCCCTCGCAAGGGGCAGCACAGGCAAATTTACCGAAACACAGTCAGCAAATTTATGCTACATCGCTTAGAACGCGCGCCAATTCAAACAGACGACGACGTTGGTTTTCAGGTATGGCGTAATAGGAACGGACAAGGTCCATCGCCTCTTTGTCACCCATCATGTCAGCGGGCACGGATGATGCCGGCTCTGGCGCATCCTTACCTGCTTCTTCGCGCAAACCTTCAAAGAAAAATGCAACGTCTACGTCGAGAGCGTCAGCAATGTCCCAAAGGCGCGATGCACTGACGCGGTTCGCGCCAGTCTCGTATTTCTGAATTTGTTGAAACTTAATACCAACACATTCTGCCAGCTTCTGTTGCGTCATTCCAACGAGCCACCGGCGCTGCCGAATGCGCTTGCCAACATGTACGTCTACAAGGTGTGCCATATGATATTCCTCACTCTTACCCAAATTACAAACGCGTCACCGCCACAGTACCGACATAGTTGTGTCACTGTTTCAGCAACTGATACTTTCCAATAGGGGCAACAATACGAAAGTTGTCATTTGGATCAATACCAAAGACCGCACCATCCACTGTGCCCAATCGCGCGATAGACAATCTATACGTGTTTTATCGTGCCGAATTCTGCGCTTAGCGTCGCAGGATTAAAAGCAGCGAATTTGCGTAAAAATTGATATTTCCGGTGATTTTCCGACAGTTAGGACACAATCAGGCGTTGAATGGACGGAAATTGCACAATTTATGCCGATTCTAGCGGTGCGGGAGTGATACGGATTGAGGCGAAAAAGTGACGCTTCAAAGGGTCTGAGCCCACCAAAACCACGGATCGTTCGATCAGCGGAATTCAGCTTACCGTTTGACTTCAATGGGCTCTCCCGTATAATCTCACGCCCCCTATACGGCTTTCAGCCTCGGCTGCTCAGACGCCAAAAATGCGCGCCTCAGATAATCCGCCAATGTATCGTGAATCACGCCCTTGCTGCCCTGCGCCCCATAAAGGTTGATTTGCTGCTGCGGTAAGTCAGGCAAAACTCCGCCGTGATCTATCCGTTCCAGATGTGGTGGCTCAGTGCCTTCGATCATCGTGTGGACGGCGAGATCGGCGCTGACCGTTGCTTCAATCGTGCGGTCGCTTTCTGTTTCGACAATGACATCCCACAGGATACCGGCCGTATCCAGCGCCTCCACCACACGCGGGCGGAAGGTGCAGTGTCGCCCAAACGCCAGTTTCAGCGGTTTTTGCCGCCATGCGGCACCGCCGGGCGCTCCAACCCACCGCAAGGGCTTGCGGCATAAAGTTTCCGCGCCCGCATCCAGCGACGTTTCGGTCGTAAGGATGACATCACATTCACCCCGCCCGAACTTGTCCTTGAGCGCGCGTGTGTAAGAGGAGACGAGATGCACCTTTACCCGCGGGAAAGCCGCGTGAAACTGTTTCAAAACCTGCGGAATCGCCGGGTACACAATATCATGCGGAACGCCCAGTACGATTTCGCCCTCATAGGCTTGGTCGGTCAATCTGCCGATCACCTCATCATTCAGTGCCACCATGCGCCGCGCATAGACCAACAGCTGCTCTCCCGATGCGGTCAAGGCAATGGTGCGCCCCGATCGGTCCAGCAAAGAGACGTCAAGCACCTCTTCAAGGCGCTTAAGCTGCATCGACACCGCCGATTGCGTCAGGTGCAGAAACCCGGCGGCACGGGTGACGCCGCCAGAATCGGCGACCGCGACAAAAGAGCGGAGCGTTGTGACGTCCAGATTTCTCATATCAGCATCCCTGATGGTTTTCTTCACAAACATTCGTTTTAAACATCTTATCATCTCTGCCATATACATCAAGAAGATTGATGCAAACCGAAAACGCATCACAGGATCGAAAGGAAAAGACCATGGCACTGATTGATTTTGGAATTGTCCGGGGAAGACGCACAGCACAGCCATTGCGCCTCGCACTTTCGACCCGGTTGGCTTTGTGGAAATCCCGCCGCGCGCTGGCAAAACTGGACGACCGCGCCTTGGAAGATGTCGGGATCTCACGGGTTGACGCTGACCGCGAGGCACAGCTGACCGTTTGGGATGTTCCGGCAGCCTGGAAACGCTGCTAACTGTGTCTGATTGCGCGATTTGACCAGAGATTAACGCTACATTAGCCAAATCTGGTCAAATCGGCACATTCCTGACCGAAAAGCCTTGAAATGGACGCAAGACGCCACGATATTCAATCGCGAGAGCGCGTAGAAAATCTGACGCGCCAGATACGTCAATTTGGAGGTCTTAAAAAATGGCTGACGTGAATACAATCCGGACCGCTGCCGGATCCCGCGCCGCCCAGATAGATGCGGGTTTGCGCGCCCACATGAATAAAGTCTATGCGACAATGTCGATAGGCATGTTGATCACCTTTGCTGTGGCATGGGCGGTCGGGACCGCACCGCAACTGATGGCGGTTTTCCGCGACCCGGTGACCCTGTCGCCGAACATCCTTGGCTGGATCATCATGTTCGCGCCGCTGGGCATGGTGTTTGCGTTTAGCGCAATGATCAACAAAATGTCCGCCGCTGCCGCTCAATTGTTCTTCTACGCGTTTGCAGGCGTCATGGGATTGTCCATCTCGTGGATTTTCGTCGCCTTCACCGGCATGTCCATCGCTCAGATCTTCCTGATCACATCTATCGCGTTCGCGGGCCTGTCCCTTTGGGGCTACACGACCAAGAAAGACATCTCCGCCTGGGGTAGCTTCCTGATCATGGGTGTGATCGGTCTGGTGGTTGCATCGATCGTCAACATCTTCCTTGGCTCGCCTGCGATCATGTTCGCGATCTCTGCCTTGGGTGTTCTGATCTTTGCGGGCCTCACAGCCTATGACACGCAGAACATCAAGAACACATATCTCGCGCATGCCCACCATGGCGACAGCGAGTGGCTGCAGAAGTCTGGTATCATGGGCGCGTTGAGCCTTTACCTGAACTTCATCAACATGTTCATGATGCTGTTGTCCCTGTTCGGAAACAGAGAATAAGTCGCACGCTTTAAGCGATTACAGAACAAAGCCTGCCAGTCACCTGACTTGGCAGGCTTTTTATTTGATGACTCGTTACCTTCAGACCGCGAACCCCGGTCAATTGGCCTGTTTGCGAGCCATGCAAAAGCCGCGCTTGCTTGCGCGCGCGCTCAGGTCCCGATCATCCTGAAACGCGATAAGCACCAGCGCACCGCCGCAAAGTTTTGCACCCGGACGAAAACAACCACCCATCGTAGAGCGCTCAGCGCAGACTGAGACTTGGCAAGGGCGCGCATGCGCGGTACATGGCGGCCAAGTAAATGAGGAACCCGCATGTCCATTGATGAAAGCACCGCCGCCCGCGTGGCGAAACTGGCCCGGATCAAGGTTGAACCAGCCGCATTGCCCGCGCTGGCCGGAGAGTTCAACACCATTCTCGGCTTTATCGAACAGCTGAACGAGGTGGATATCGACGGCGTCGAGCCCATGACATCGGTGACACCGCAAGTGTTGAAACGCCGCGCGGATGTTGTCACCGACGGCGACCAGCAAGCACGTGTCCTGTCCAATGCGCCAGATGCCCGCGAAGGGTTCTTTGCCGTGCCAAAGGTGGTTGAATAATGAGCAAGCTGAATGAACTGGGACTGGCCGAGGCGCGCGATGCGCTGCGCGCAGGAGAAACCACGTCGAAAGACCTGACCGAGGCCTGCCTCACGGCCATCGAGGATGCAGGCGTGTTGAACGCCTTTGTGCATCACACCGCCGATCTTGCGCTTGAGCGGGCAGCAGCAGCTGACGCGCGTCTGGCACAAGGGGCGGCCCCTGCGATGTGCGGTCTGCCAATCGGCATCAAGGATCTTTTCTGCACCAAAGGTGTGGCGTCGCAGGCCGGATCGCGTATTCTCGAGGGCTTTTTGCCTGAATACGAGTCCACCGTCAGCCAGAACCTTGTGGACGCCGGTGCGGTCATGCTGGGCAAGCTCAACATGGACGAATTCGCCATGGGCTCGTCCAACGAAACCTCGGTCTATGGCGATGTGATCAACCCCTGGCGACGCGCGGGCGATGAAAAACCGCTGACACCGGGGGGATCTTCCGGAGGGTCGGCGGCGGCGGTCGCCGCTGATCTGTGCCTTGCCGCAACCGGTACGGATACCGGCGGCTCCATTCGCCAGCCTGCGGCCTTTACCGGCACTGTGGGGATCAAACCGACCTATGGGCGTTGTTCACGCTGGGGGGTTGTGGCTTTTGCCTCCTCGCTCGATCAGGCGGGGCCGATGACGAAATCGGTGCGCGATGCTGCGATCATGTTGGAGGCAATGTCAGGTCATGACCCAAAGGACAGTACTTCTGCCGATCTGGTCGTTCCGGATTTCGAGGCGGCGCTGAGCGGGGATATTCGCGGCAAAAAGATCGGCATCCCCAAGGAATACCGCATGGACGGCATGCCCGATGAGATCGAAGCGCTGTGGCAAACCGGCATCGCCATGATGAAGGACGCAGGCGCTGAAATCATCGACATCTCCCTGCCGCACACGAAATACGCGCTGCCCGCCTATTACGTGATTGCCCCGGCTGAGGCGTCGTCAAACCTCGCGCGCTATGACGGTGTGCGCTATGGGCATCGCGCCAAACTGGATCAGGGCGATGGCATCACGGAGATGTATGAAAAGACCCGCGCCGAAGGCTTCGGACCCGAGGTGCAGCGCCGCGTGATGGTTGGTACCTACGTGCTCTCCGCAGGTTTTTACGACGCCTATTACAACCGCGCGCGCAAGGTGCGCACGCTGATCAAGCGGGACTTTGAAACCGTTTTTGCGCAGGGTGTTGACGCGATATTGACGCCTGCGACCCCGTCGGCGGCCTTTGGACTGGGCGAAATGACCGACGCTGATCCGGTCGCGATGTATCTCAACGATATCTTTACCGTGACCGTCAACCTTGCCGGATTGCCCGGAATTGCGGTGCCGGGCGGGCTTGACGCAAATGGTCTGCCGCTTGGCCTGCAACTCATCGGTCGCCCGTGGGAAGAGGCGGAGTTGCTGAACGCCGCCTATGCGCTTGAACAAGCGGCGGGTTTTGTGGCCAAGCCGGATAAATGGTGGTAACCTTTGATATGAGCCAAGAGGGCAAAAAGATGGGAATTCGCATGCGACCGCATCTATCCGTTGTACTGCCTGCTGTACTGATACTGGCGGCCTGCGCGCCACAGGTGTCCGACAGTCCGCGCGGTGCCGGGTTCACATCGGCCGAAGCGATACAGGCACGCGATGCAGCGCTGCAAGGCGCCCCCCTCGGCGCGCCCGACACGGTTTTACCCCCCGTTGATGGCACCATTCCGGTTACAGGAGCAGTGCCGGCAGACGGGTCTGCTGAACAAACCGCTGCCGATACCACGCGGATTTTGCAACAGACCAGCACGACATCGACGCTCCAGCCTGTTCCGCCAACGGTTTCGAATACAATCGGCATATCCAATGAGAACAATTTCGATGCCGTCTCTGAGCAGCGCAGCATCGAAAGTGACGCAGAACGCATCGCCCAGAACCGCGCGCAATATCAGCTCATTCAACCAGAAGCATTGCCGGAACGCACGGGCGACAACCAGCCCAACATCGTCGCCTTCGCGCTGGCGACAACCCATCCGGTCGGCACAAAGGTCTACGCACGCGCCGGTCTGAATGGGGCCGCGCGGGCAGAACGTAACTGCGCGCAGTATCCGTCGCCGGACAAGGCCCAGCTGGATTTTCTGGCGCGTGGCGGCCCCAAACGGGATCGCAAAGGCCTTGATCCGGACGGGGATGGCTATGCCTGCGGCTGGGATCCAACGCCTTTTCGCAGCGCCTCGCAAGGCTAACCATGCGGCACTGCCCTTCGCCGAATTTTGGCCCGCGGCGCAATGGTCTGGCGCCTACGCTAATCGTGATTCATTATACCGCCATGGCAAGCGCCGACGCAGCCATCGCGCGCCTGTGTGATCCGGATGCCGAGGTTTCCGCACATTATCTGATTGATCGCAGCGGCCCCGTGACGCAGATGGTCAAGGAGGATCAACGCGCCTGGCACGCGGGCGTCGGGGAATGGCGCGGGCTGACTGACATCAATTCTCGGTCTATCGGCATCGAACTGGATAACGACGGCACGCATCCGTTTCCCGAACCACAGATGGCCGCGCTGGAGGATCTGTTGCAGGGCATCCGCAGCCGCTGGCCAGTGGCTGCAAGCGACATCATTGGCCATTCCGACATGGCGCCGGGGCGCAAATCAGACCCCGGGCCACGCTTTGACTGGGCACGGCTGGCCCGTCAGGGGTTGGCCGCACCCGTGGCCCCGGAGACGCAGTGCGATGGGTTTGAACACGCCGCACAGCGCGCAGGTTTTACCGCCCCTGTGGATCACGCAACGCTGCTGAGGGCCACGCGGCTGCGCTTTGCGCCATGGCGCGAGGGCCCGCTTACGGACGACGATCTGCAGTTGTATCACCGGGTTTGACCCCGGGCCGCTGCAATGGCCATTGACGCTGCTGCGATTTACGCGCATCACGCACCCGCGCGGAGGGCCGGATGGCCGCGGCACTGGCAACAGGGTCGAGGAAAGTCCGGACTCCAAAAAGCAACGGTGCCGGGTAACGCCCGGGCAAAGCGATTTGACGGAAAGCGCCACAGAAAACAGACCTCCTGTCGCGCAGGTCGGGCAACCGAAACCGCCGACAGGCAAGGGTGAAAAGGTGGGGTAAAAGCCCACCGCGTCGCTGGCAACAGGGACGGCATGGCAAGCCCCACCGGGAGCAATGCCAAATAGGGACCGCGCGTCGCAAGACGGGGCCGCTTTTGCCCCAGCAGGTCCGGGTTGGCAGCTAGAGCCTTGCGGGCAACCGCCGGGCAAGAGGAATGGTCATCGAACCGGGGGCAACTCCGGGGAACAGAATCCGGCTTACAGGCCCTCCGCGCACTTTAAAAAAGCAACCGATCTGTCGCACTCTTTCTGTGCCCGTCAGTCGGTGAACGGTAATGCATGCAGGACCAGAACCGGCCCGTTCTAGAGTGTCTGACGAAGTACCTGAAACATCAAGTATCACGTAACGCGTTGAAATCTTTTATTTCAGGCAGCGTTATGTAATTCAGGTTTTTCGCCTGACGCATTAAACGGTGCGTGATTAATCGTGGCCCGTAGATCAACGATCCTACCTTTTCATCGCAGGGACACCGCCCCTGCCCCATGCAACTTTCGACCACAGGATCTCATGCACAAAATATGCCAAAAACCCCGCCACTGATCCGGCAAATGCGATGCCACCACTCGCTGCAACTGACCCCGTGAACATGAAACCGATCAACATCATCGTGAAAAACCCGGCAACCTGCCAAGTGACGGCTTTGGTCAATAATCTGATTTTGGTGTCCATCGGAAACTCTCCATGCAAGCCTTTGGATTTTCATTTTGCTATCGCAAACTGTGCCCGGTGGACATTTGGTGAATTTGCTGCGTAAATTCAATTTTGGTGCATTTTATCTGCAAAGTTGATCACAATGGACAAACGCCTGCGTGCGACCCTGTTTCGAAAACGGCTTGAAGAAGCAATGATGCTCAAAGGGGTGACGAAAAGTGCGCTTTCCCGCGCGACGAAGGTGGACCGCTCCACCATTGGCCAATTGCTGAAAGATGACCACCCGCGCCTGCCAAACGCACAATTGGCCGCAGATGTGGCGGATGTGTTGAGCGTGAGTACCGATTGGCTGCTGGGCTTGACGAACAGGCCGGAAACACCGGGCGATATCGTGGCGGCGGCCCTGTCGCTTAGCCCGGCCGAGCGAACCTCTGCGGATGAACAACTGCTGGAATGGCATCACGAGGCGGCCGGGTACAAGGTGCGCCATGTCCCGGCGACCCTGCCCGATATCCTGAAAACAGAACGCATGTTGGAGTGGGAATACGCCGCCGTGCGCGAACGCCGCCTGCCCGAAGCCTACCGCGCAATGCAGGATCAACTGGCATGGTTGGCATCCGGCGTGTCGGATTACGAAATCGCCCTGCCGATCCACGAAATCGAAGCCTGCGCGGCGGGCACCGCTTATTATAAAGGCGTTGATGAAAGCACCCGCTTTGAACAGTTGAACTTCATTGCCGACCAATGCGATCAGATGTTTCCACGGCTGCGCGTTTTCCTGTTTGACGCCCATCGGGTGTTCAGCTCCCCCGTAACCGTGTTCGGACCGAACCTCGCCGTGGTCTATGTGGGGCAATGCTATCTCGCGTTTCGCGAGATCGAACGGGTGAAATCGCTCTCCAGTCACTTTGACTGGCTGGTACGCGAGGCCGTTGTGGATGCACGCAATGTCCCGCAATTCATCCGGTCCCTGACCGGTGGCCAACACTGATATGGCACTGATCGCGTTCGACCTGAGCGGCCCTCGCCCATCACACGATATCTCAAGCCATGCTCAGCGGGGGTTTTGCATGCGCCGGCCACGGCGGTCTGCGCTTGACCGGGCAAGATTGGGGTGATGAATACATCGTTTAGCTGTTGACTCACTGCTTGATCCGGGTAAAAGCCGGGTTTCAGGATTTACGCGACCCCTCGGCGGAGTTGGGACGCAGCAGGAGAGAAAACATGGCCAAGCCAACCACGATCAAAATTCGTCTGAACTCCTCGGCGGGGACAGGCCATTTCTATGTAACGAAAAAGAACGCGCGTACCATGACCGAAAAGATGGTCATCAGAAAGTATGACCCCGTTGCGCGCAAGCACGTTGAGTACAAAGAAGGCAAGATCAAGTAAACTGATCTTCCGGCGAAGCGAATGAAAAGGCTGTGCAGAGTGCGCAGCCTTTTTTCATGAACCGCGCCCTTTCTAGCACCACGCTTTGTCCCACATCTGCGTCAGGCGTGAGAGTTGCGCGCCTTTTGGTGCATGAGGCGCACGTATATATAGATCATCCAGCCCAGCATGACGCCATTCAGCACATGCCACATGAAATGCGTGCCCATCGGGATGGCCTCACAGATCGGTTCATCCAAGGTGCGAAACGCCAGTGAAAGCACAAGCAACCCCGCGCCAATCGCCAGACCGCGGGCAAAATCCGGCAATCGGCGACGCAGAAATCCGGCGTAGAGGAAAATCAGCAGGGGCACGGGCGCATATGCCGCTGACCCGCCAAGCGCCGGGACAAGCGAGAACACCGGGACCATCATACCGGCGTAGGGAATGAAAAGCGCCGTCAGCCCAAAGGCAGCCCACCCGCTGACGTCAAAGGCCGCGCGATTCACCGCAAACAGATAGAGCAGAATGAAACCGATGATGGGCAATACATCCGCCATCGCAGCCCAGACCTGCGCATGGGTGTGAAACAGGTAGCTGCCGATCCCGATCAGCCCCAGCACCACGCATAAGGCGCGTGCCAAGGGGACCCCGCGCGCACGCCGCCACATCACAAGTGCTGCAAGGACAAAGGCGAGATTGGTGATCGCATTAATGGGTTCCGCCCAGTATTCAGGCCCCATACGCTCACAGTATCCGTCAACGTAGCGCGTCCACTCCACCTTTGTCTCCCTTGCACCTGAACATGCGGCCAACGACGGTTTTGCCTAAAGCGGCATCCGCGTCTAAGGTCCAAGTATTGCAGACAGGGAGGGATTCAATGCAAATCATTTGGCTCGGGCATGGCAGCTTTCGCATCGAAATCGAAGATCAGGTGCTGCTGATTGATCCGTGGCTGACAGGCAACCCGATGTTGCCTGAGGATCAGCACGCGGCCGCCACCACGGGCGCGACGCATATCCTGATCACCCATGGCCATTTCGATCACACGGCGGACGTTGTGGCCCTGTCAAAATCGCTGGGTGCACCTGCCGTGGGAATTTATGATTTCATGAGCTATCTCGAGTCCAAGGAAGGCCTGAGCGTGATAGGGTTCAACATGGGCGGCACGGTGAACCTCGGCAAGGTGGCCGTGTCGCTGGTCCCGGCCCTTCATTCAACATCATATGGGCCGGACGCGACGGCCTCCCTCGGGCGCGAAGCGGGGTTCATCGTGCAGGGCGAGGGTCATACCATTTACGTTTCAGGTGACACCGGTATCTCCGCCGAAATGGACTGGATCGGCGATTACTACAAACCCGATATCGGCATCCTCAGCGCGGGCGGGCATTTCACCATGGATATGAAGGGCGCGGCCTATGCCGCCAAGCGGTACTTTGACTTCAAAACCGTGATCCCCTGCCACTACAAGACTTTTGAGCTGCTTGAACAGTCCGCGACCGACCTCATCGACGCACTGCCAGAGGTCAATGTGATTGAACCGCAGGTCATGAAACCGATACCCTTTTGAGCTACGCCTCCTACCGCCGCGCGGTAAAGAACCCTTTGAGCATGGCCTCGGATTCCGCAGCGGCGATGCCATCAAACACCTCTGGCGCATGGTGACATTGCGGATGGCTAAAGACGCGCGCGCCCTGTGCCACGCCACCCGATTTCGGATCACCCGCACCGTAATACAGCCGCGATATCCGCGCCGCTGAAATTGCCGCGGCACACATCGCACAAGGCTCAAGCGTCACATAAAGCGCATGATCGATCAGCCGTTCCGTCCCCAGCACAGCACAGGCCCGGCGGATCGCCAGCATTTCAGCATGCGCTGTCGGGTCGAGGTCCGCGCGGGTCTGATTGCCTGCAGCGGCAATAATCAGGCCATCCGGGTCCACAACGACAGCACCGACCGGGACTTCACCGCGCTTGGCGGCTGCACGTGCCTCAGAGAGGGCCGCTTGCATATGCGTGTTGAACTGCATGGGCTTACTTGCACGCAAACTGTTCTCTTTCGCAAGCCCGACAAACACGGTATGCCCCGCCTCATGACATCAGAACCCACGCCGCAGGGCGACCGCATTGCCAAAGTCCTCAGCCGCGCAGGTGTTGCCAGTCGCCGCGAGGCGGAGCGTATGATCGAGGCCGGCCGCGTCAAGGTGAACGGACAGCATATTTCCTCCCCGGCACTGAATGTTCAGGGCACCGACAAGATCACGGTGGATGGCAAAGAAGTGTCACCACCAGAACCCGCACGGCTTTGGCTTTACCACAAACCCACGGGCCTCGTGACCACCGACAACGATGAAAAAGGCCGCGAAACGATTTACAGCGCCTTGCCGGAGGATATGCCCCGTGTGATGAGCGTCGGGCGGCTCGATATCAATTCCGAAGGGCTGTTGCTGCTGACCAATGATGGCGGGGTCAAACGTCGCCTTGAACTGCCCACGACGGGATGGCTGCGCCGATACCGCGTGCGTATCAATGGCAGACCAACCGATGCAACACTGGACCCGCTGCGGCGCGGGATCAGCAGCGAGGGTGAAAATTTTCAACCCATGCAGGTCACGCTGGACCGCCAGCAAGGTGCAAATGCATGGCTGACCGTGGGGCTGCGCGAGGGTAAAAACCGCGAAATTCGCCGCGCATTGGCGGAACTGGACCTATCCGTGAACCGCCTGATCCGGATCAGCTATGGTCCTTTTCAACTCGGGGAATTGAAGCCCGGCGCGGTTGAAGAGGTGCGGCGCAAGATCCTTCGTGACCAATTGGGCCTTGAGGGCGAGGTTGAGGAGAGCGCACCAAAACACCCGGGTGCTGGCAAAAAACGGGGGCCAAATGTGAATCGGACGCGCACAGCAGCCCCGGGCAAATCATTCAAACACACCAAAAAACCGCGTAAATGACGCATCCTTTGCGGCTTTCCCCCTCGTAGTATTGAGAAAAATGTCGTCAAACTCATCTATCGCTGCATCATTTCAGTGATAACAGTATTACACTGGTTCAGGTGCAGTTTGTTCGGAACTCAACCCTAGCGCAGTTTGCGGCAAGGGCCTATATTTGACCAAGACATCGGTTTAGGGGACCAAATGAGACCAACGACGCTTCAAAAAACGGCCTATCTTGCGCTGCTGCTTCTGATGGTTGGTGTGGCTTCCGGTCTGATGGGGGGTCTGTAATCATGGCCAAACGCTTTGGCGGCCAATTCAGTCCGAAAGGCGCTCCTCAGGAAGGTTCGCAGGCCGAAGCGACGTTTACCGCGGCCACTGTGGACCCTGTCGGTGCCCGCGCGAACCTGATGTTCCTGCCAGCCGTCGCGTTGCTTTTTACCGCAGTCTTCAACGGCGCGCTCGCGCTTGTTCTAGGGTTGGCCGGGGCGGGAACCTTATGTCTGGGGGCGTGGCTTTTGCGCGGCGGCTTGCAGGCCGAAGCCGCGTATCGTGATCGCAAAGCTGCGCGCCGCCCTGCCCTGCCCCGCAAGATACTGGCGGCCCTGCTGGCGGGCGGGGGCATCGCCCTTGGCGCGCTGAGCCATGACAATGGCCTTATCGCCGCCGTTCTTTATGGTGTGGCCGTGACGGGCCTGCATCTTGCCGCCTTTGGCATCGACCCGCTGTCCGACAAGGGCATGGAAGGCATCGACACTTTTCAGCAGGACCGCGTGGCACGTGTTGTCGATGAGGCCGACGCGCACCTCAAGGCCATGACAGACGCACTGCTGCGCATTGGGGATCGTCAGATCAATGAGCGCATGGCCGCCTTTCAATCCGCCGCGCGCAAGCTGATCCGCACGGTTGAGGAAGACCCGCGTGACCTGACTGCCGCGCGGAAATACCTCGGCGTCTATTTGCTCGGCGCGCGCGATGCGACGGCGAAATTTGTGGATTTTTACGCACAGAACCAACGCACCCAGACGCGTGACGACTACTTGTCGCTGCTGGATGACCTGCAACGCAACTTTGCGGCCCGCCACGAGAAACTACTGCTCGATGATCATAGTGATTTGACCGTCGAAATAGACGTCCTGCGGGATCGTCTGGACCGCGAAGGCGTGCGTCTAGACTAACGCATCTTTTGATACTTGATTAAGGGAGTTACCATGTCCGAAGAAATACGCGCCAAGGCTCAGGAGACCCTCGCCATGGTCGAAGAAGTGACCGCAGCGACCTTGCCGGAACCCATCGAAGCGAACGCCATCGTTCCCTTGGCCGAAGCAGATGCCCCCGTCAGCGCAGAAATCACCAAGCGCATGGCCGAGATCGACATGTCGGATACAAATTCGATTGTCTCTTTCGGCAGCCGCGCTCAGGTGGAACTGCAGGAAATTTCGCAAGCCATGCTGGGCGGTGTGCGCAACAAGGATGTGGGTCCTGCGGGCGACAGTCTGCGCGATATCGTGACCACAATTCGCGGCTTTTCCACTGCCGAACTGGACATGCGCCGGGACCGAAGCTGGTTTGAGAAACTGCTGGGTCGCGCCGCCCCCATCGCGAAATTCACCGCGAAATACGAAGAGGTGCAGGGACAGATTGACCGGATCACGGATGAGCTGCTCAAGCACGAGCACACGCTGCTGAAGGACATCAAGTCGCTCGATATGCTCTATGAAAAGACGCTGAATTTCTATGATGAACTGGCGCTTTACATCGCGGCGGGCGAAGAGAAACTGACCGAACTGGACGAAACGGTGATCCCCGCCAAGGCCGCGGAGGTCGATGCGGCAGCCGAGGACGATCAGGTCATGGTCGCACAGGAATTGCGCGATCTGCGCGCCGCACGCGACGATCTGGAGCGGCGTGTGCATGATCTGAAGCTCACACGTCAGGTCACGATGCAGTCGTTGCCGTCCATCCGGATGGTGCAGGAAAACGACAAATCCCTCGTCACGAAAATCAACTCGACGCTGGTCAACACCGTGCCCCTTTGGGAAACCCAATTGGCGCAGGCCGTCACGATCCAGCGCTCTGCCGAAGCCGCGCAAGCCGTGCGTCAGGCCAATGATCTGACGAACGAACTGCTGACCGCCAATGCAAAGAACCTGCGCGAGAGCAATAAGGTTATCCGCGAGGAAATGGAGCGGGGCGTCTTTGATATCGAAGCGGTGAAACAGGCCAATGCAGACCTGATCGGCACCATAGAAGAGAGCCTGCAAATTGCGGATGAAGGCAAAGCCAAACGCGCCGCCGCCGAAGTGGAATTGAAAGAGATGGAGAGCAAGCTGCGCGACACATTGGCCTCTGCCAAAGCGCGCGGCGATGGCACAGGCGACACCGCAGCCACTGCGGTCCCCAGTTAGGATCAAGGTGCAGCGGATTTGTTCCATATTACGCTGGGGCGTGGCTTTGGCCGCGCTCCTTGCTGTTGCAGCCTGTGATATGCCCCTCAAAACCAGCATAACACCCAAGGCGCGCCCTGCGGGGCTTGGGCAGCCAGGCGTTCAACCGACCTCAGAACAAAGCGCTGCCTTGCGCAGCTATCTTGTTCAGGTGCAGGCCGCACAACTCAGTCAGGGCCTGCTGCGTGAGGACGGAGGCGGCCCTGACACGCCTTTTACGCCTGACATGCTGGCGCGCAACTTTGAACAGATCGTATTTTACAACGAATACGCCAGTGCCTTGCAGGGCCGTGGCGGAGAAAGCCTGCTGCGCAGATGGGAAGGACCGGTGCGCTTTGACACGATTTTCGGCGCAGGCGTGCCGCCCTCCGTACGCAAGGCGGAGGATGCGCGCATCCGTGACTATGCCGGCAGGCTGGGGCGCGTCACGGGTCATCCGGTTAACACACTCGGCCCGGCGAATTTCATTGTGATCGTTGCCGGTGAAGATGATCGCGACGCGGCCCTGAACACAGCCGCCGCGCGCCTCAGTGGCCTCAACGCGCAAGACCTCGACCCCTTGCGCGACTTTGGCCGCGACAACTATTGTATTGTCATTGCCTTTGCCACCGGATCAGATGCAAACACCTACACGGCGGCCGTGGCTGTCGTCCGCGCTGAAAACCCGGACCTTTTGCGGCTCAGCTGCATCCACGAAGAGCTCGCCCAGGGGCTTGGGCTGGCCAATGACAGCCGCGATGCGCGCCCTTCGATCTTCAATGATGACGATGAATTCGCGCTACTGACCGCGCATGATGAGCTTCTGCTGAAAATGCTCTACGATCCGCGCCTCGATATCGGGATGAGCGCTGCCGAGGCCGCGCCGATCACACGGATCATCGCACGTGAACTGACCAATTCTGGCCCCTTGTAGGGGTCACAGACCAAAGGACTGAGACATATGGGTATATTTGATTTTCTCTCCGGCGAATTCATCGACGTCATCCATTGGACGGATAACACCCGTGACACCATGGTGTGGCGTTTCGAGCGGGAAGGGCATGAAATCAAATATGGGGCGAAACTGACCGTGCGCGAGGGTCAGGCGGCCGTATTTGTGCATGAGGGGCAACTTGCGGATGTCTTTACGCCGGGGCTTTACATGCTTGAAACCAACAACATGCCGGTGATGACGACGCTGCAACACTGGGATCATGGCTTTCGCAGCCCGTTTAAATCCGAGGTATATTTCGTCAATACGACCCGGTTCAGCGATCTCAAATGGGGCACTAAAAACCCGGTGATCTGCCGCGATCCGGAATTCGGCCCGGTCCGGCTGCGCGCCTTTGGCACCTATACGATCAAGGTGAGCGACCCGGCCAAGTTCCTTGTCGAAATCGTTGGGACCGATGGCGAATTCACCATGGATGAGATCAGCTTTCAGATCCGCAACATCATCGTGCAGGAATTTTCGCGCACCCTTGCGCGCGCGGGCATCCCGGTCATGGACATGGCTGCCAACACGCGCGAACTGGGTCAGCTGGTGGGCAAGGAAATCAGCAGTCAGCTGGCAGAATACGGGCTGTCGATGCCAGAGCTTTACATCGAAAACATCTCGCTGCCGCCGTCCGTGGAACAGGTCATGGACAAGCGATCGTCGATGGGTGTGATCGGGAACCTCAACGAATACATGCAGTTTCAGGCCGCTGAAGCCTTGGGGCGCGATGGGGGCGGGGCGGCTGCCCTGCAGACAGGTCTGGGTGCCGGTCTGGGCATGCAGATCGGGCAGGCCGCCGCGCAACAGGCAGGCCCCTGGGGCGCGCGGGCCGAGGCGGCACCGGCTGCTGCGGCGCGGCAAATGGCCCCTCCCGCCCTGCCCCCGGTCGAACATGTCTGGCACATCGCAGAGCAGGGTCAGACAAAGGGCCCCTTTTCCAAAGCCAAGATGGGCCGCATGGTGAGCGAAGGGGCGCTGACGCGTCAGACTCTCGTCTGGACGCCCGGTCAGGATGGTTGGATGGCCGCCGAGGACGTAACGGAACTCGCACAGCTTTTCACCGTCCTGCCGCCTCCCCCGCCCCTGCCGAACGCGGGATAAACCCTTGAGCAAACGTCAGAAACCATATGCCGCGCCGCCACAACTGAGCCGCACCGCGCGCCATAGCCCGGCGAAAGCGCGCGTGTTATGACCCGCCGCCGTGCCACCATCCTGTTACACTGGCTGGTGCTGGTTCTGCTTTTGCTGGTTTTGGCATCGGGGCGCGAAACCGCACTCTTTACCGCCGCCTTCGGGCTGAGCGGTCTGGCCATGGGCGCGCTTGCCCTTGCGTTTGGCCGGATGAATGGGCCGGGTCCGAAACTGACGGGGCCGTTTCGACAGGCGCATCCATGGCTCAATCGCGCCATGTATCTTCTGCTGGTCTGGACATCCCTCAGCACGCTGGCGCTGAGCTTTGGGGCGCATTTACCCGGCCCTGGCACGCATGCGTTGCTGGTCGCTCTGGTCGCCGCCACTGCCCTGCACGCACTCTTTAACCTTTGGCGGCACATGGCGCTGATGGATGGGGCGCTGCGCCGGATAACGCCAAGATCCCTGCATGGTATGTTATGAGCACAGAGGCGCAAATCCAGCAGGCAGAGCATCATTTTCCCTGCGACACCTGCGGCGCAGACCTGCGGTTTGACCCGGCACAGGGGCAAATGGTCTGTGCGCATTGCGGGCATATCGAAAGCCTCGATCAAGGGCCATGGGCGGCGGCGAAAATCCGCGAGCTTGATTTCAACACGGCCCTGAAAGGCGATCTGCCCGCACCCGAAATGGAAGAGACGCGCGTCTCCTCCTGCCCCAATTGCGCCGCCGAAGTCGCCTTTGATCCCAATGTGCACGCCAAGGAATGCCCGTTCTGTGCAACGCCTGTCGTCACCGACACCGGCACTCACCGCCACATCAAACCGCGGGCGGTTTTGCCTTTCGCACTGGATGAGCGCACCGCCCATGATGCGATGAACGACTGGCTGGGCTCGCTTTGGTTCGCGCCAAACGGGCTGCAGGATTACGCCCGCAAGGGGCGCAAGATGGATGGCATCTATGTGCCCTACTGGACCTATGATGCAGACACCACGTCGCGCTATACCGGCGAGCGGGGCACGGTCTACTATCAGACCCGTCAGGTCATGCGCGACGGAAAACCAACAACCGTCCGGGTCGCCAAGGTGCGATGGCGCGCAGCGCGCGGGCAGGTTGCGCGGTTCTTTGATGACGTTCTGGTGCTGGCGTCAAAAAGCCTTCCCAAAAGGTTCACCGATGGTCTGGCCCCTTGGGATCTTGCCGCACTTGAACCCTATACGCCCGAATACCTCGCAGGCTTTCGCGCCGAAGGATACGCCGTCACGCTGGAGCAAGGCTTTGTTGAGGCGCGCGCCATCATGGACGCCACGATCCGCCGTGACATCAAATTCGACATCGGCGGCGACCGGCAACGCGTTCACCGCGTCGATACGCAAATTCGCGATGTCACGTTCAAACATATCCTCTTGCCGGTCTGGCTTGCCGCCTACAAATACCGCGGAGAAACCTATCGCTTTGTGGTGAACGGGCGCACGGGCAAGGTGCAGGGGGAGCGGCCGTATTCAGCGATCAAGATTGCACTGGCCGCCATCGTCGGCTTATCTGTGGCCGCCGCTGTGGGATATTTTTACGCGATGAACCAATGATCCGAACTGTCAAATCGAAACACCACGGCGCGGCGGCGACGCGATGAGGGCGCTGCTGCAACGCGTCAGTGCGGCATCGGTCGCGGTCGACGACAATACAATCGGCGCGATTGACCATGGGCTGCTGATCTTGGTCTGCGCCATGCCCGGTGATACTGCGGACACAAGCGCGCGACTGGCCGCCAAGATATCACGGATGCGCGTATTCAAGGATGACGCCGGTAAAATGAACCTGAACCTTGCACAAACCGGCGGTGCCGCCCTTGTGGTCAGCCAGTTCACGCTGGCCGCCGACACCTCACGCGGCAATCGCCCCGGTTTTTCCGGTGCTGCCAAACCCGCAGAGGCGCAAGCGCTATACGAGCAATTCGCGCAAGATCTGCGCGCGCTGGACATTCCCGTGCAGACCGGCCAGTTCGGCGCGGATATGGAGGTATCGCTTCGCAACGATGGGCCTGTTACCCTCTGGCTTGATACAGCCGATGCCTGACCTTTTCCTTTCAACTGCACAAGACACCGCATGACACATAAAAACACATTGGTATCCCTTTTTGAGGCTGGCGTTATGGCCGCGCGCGGCGACAGTGCCGTGCAGCATGCGCTGTCAACGGGTGCTGTGACCGACAGCCCCGATCAGATCATCGCCGTGGGCAAGGCCGCCACGGCCATGGCGATTGCGGCCCATGAGAAATTCCCCAACGCCCCTGTCTTGATTGTCACGAAACATGACCACGCGGACGGTGCCCCCGCGCGTGCAGAAATCATCGAGGCGGCGCACCCGGTACTGGACGAAAGCTCGCTGCTGGCCGGGGCGCGCATGCTGGATGTGGTGTCGCGCATGGCGGCTGGCAGCCACTTGCTGATGCTGGTGTCCGGTGGCGCCTCTGCCCTTGCCGAAGCCCCGGTCGAGGGGCTTGATCTGGCCGGGCTTAAAGCCAGAACGACCGAAATGCTTGGCTCTGGCGCGGATATTCACGCGATGAACAAAGTGCGCAAAACCCTCAGCCGGGTGAAGGGTGGCAAGCTTTTGTCCAATTTCAAGGGCGTGCAGGTGACGAGCCTCGCGATTTCGGATGTGGAGGGCGATATGCTCTCCGTCATCGGATCGGGGGTTGCAGATGCGCCGGAGGATCCGCCGTTTTCTTTCACCGCGCAGATCGTCGCCAGCAACGCCATCGCCAGACAGGCTGTCGCGCAAAAGGCCACGGATCAGGGCCTGCCGGTCAGATCAAACGAAGAGAGCCTTTATGACGACATCAAAACGCTCGGGCCGCGTCTCGGCCGCGCGCTTGTGTCCGGGCCTGCGGGCGTGCACATCCGGGGCGGTGAGCCCACCGTAATTCTGCCGCCGCAGCCGGGACGTGGCGGGCGCAATCAAGCGCTCGCCCTGCTGATCGCGCGCGAAATCGCGGGCCAGTCCGGAATTGAGGTGCTGGTTGCCGGAACCGATGGCACGGACGGGCCGACTGATGCCGCCGGGGCCATTGTCAATGGCGAAACATGGGATATCAGCGGGCAGGACGCGCTTGATCGCGCCGATGCAGGGACATGGCTGGACGCGCGCGGGGCGTTGCTGCGCACAGGGCCCACGGGCACAAATGTGATGGACCTCGTCATCGCGCTCAAGGAGTGAAAGGGCGGCGCTGACCGCTTGACAACAGGGCACAGGGCGGCAACCGTTGGCGCATGAATAACGACACCTCCCTACGCGACATCGAAGAAGACGCAGATTTCGGCATCACGCTTTCAGACGGATGCAGGCTGTCTGCGCGATTGTGGAAACCCAAGGACGCAGGGTCAGATCCTGTGCCGGTGATCCTCGAGTACTTACCCTACCGCAAGCGCGATGGTACCTGCGCGCGAGACGCCCTGACCCACCCGTGGTTTGCAGAACGCGGCTATGCCTGCCTGCGGGTCGATATGCGCGGCAATGGTGACAGCGAAGGGGTGATGCAGGACGAATACACCCCGCAGGAACTGGCCGACGCGGTCGAAGTCATCAACCAGATCGCAGCACAGGACTGGTGCAACGGACGTGTCGGGATGATGGGGATCAGCTGGGGCGGCTTTAACGGATTGCAGGTTGCGGTCCTTGACCCTGCCCCGCTCAAAGCCGTAATCACGCTCTGTTCGACCGTGGATCGCTACGCAGATGACATCCATTACAAGGGCGGCTGCCTGCTGAATGAAAACCTCGGCTGGGGCTCCACAATGTGGGCCTATTCCAGCCGCGCCCCCGACCCTGCCCTGCGCCCGGACTGGCGCGCCATGTGGTTGGAACGCCTTGAAAACGAACCGTTTTTACCCTCGGTCTGGCTGCGCCACCAAAGGCGCGATGCCTATTGGGAACACGGCTCGGTCTGCGAAGACTACAGCGCCATCAAGGCCAAGGTGCTTGCCATTGGCGGCTGGGGGGACGCCTATAAAAACGCGGTGCCGAAACTGGTCGAAGCGCTGCCGGATGCCAAGGGCATTGTCGGGCCATGGGTGCATAAATACCCCCATTTCGCCGTGCCCGAACCGCGCATCGGTTTTCTGCAGGAGGCGCTGCGCTGGTGGGATCACTGGCTCAAGGATATCGACACCGGAGTGACGCAGGACCCCGATTACCGCGCCTACATCATGGACGGCGCACGCCCCCAACGCTGGTATTCCGAACGTCCTGGTCGCTGGGCAGCAGAGGAATATGGCGCAACAACACATATCCCCCATCGCTCCCTGCATCTGACGAACAACGGCCTATCCGATGGCGCAGGGGCCTTGCGGGCAGAGGTCTCATCGCCACAGGATTGCGGTGCGGAATCCGGTGAATATTGCGCCATCTGGCTGGGGCCGGAAATGCCGGGCGATCAGCGGCGCGATGATACGCATTCCGCCACGTTTGACAGCGCCCCGGCGGAGGATGACACGGATATCTTCGGCGCGCCACGCATCACCTTGCGGCTGAGTTCCGACCAGCCACAGACGCAGATCGCCGTGCGGCTCAATCACGTGCATCCCGATGGTGCGACGACGCGCATCACATATGGCGTGATGAACCTGAGCCACCGCGACGGGCATGCCAACCCCAGCCATCTGACGCCGGGGGAACCCTTACGCGTGGTTTTCCACCTCGATCATATTGCATACCGGCTGCCCAAAGGTCACCAACTGCGGGTTTCCGTGTCGACAAACTACTGGCCGCTGATCTGGCCCGCACCGCAAGCGGCACGCATTACGCTGCATAGTGGGACGATGAACCTGCCCGTGCGTCGCAAGGCACGGCGCGACGAATACCGATTCGAACCGCCGACCGCCGCCCCCCCGTGGGAGGTTGAAACACTGCGCGAGGCCAAAAGCGTGCGGCGGCGCGAAACGGACATGACCACAGGGGTTGTCTCGCTGATCATCGAAGATGATTTCGGGAAACTGCGCGATAAGCAACATGGCCTGATCGCGGGTTCAGTTGCGCGCGAACGCTGGGACATTCACCCGGATGATCCGCTGTCGGCCTGTGGCACCTGCCATTGGACCGAGGAAATCGAGCGGGACAACATACGCCTGCGTACTGAGGCGCATAGCAAAATGTGGTGCGACGCGGATACGTTCTTCCTTTCGGCGCGCATCGAAGCCTATGAGAACGACGAATGCATCTATGCGCGTGATGTGTCAGACCAAATTCCCCGCGACCACATTTAGATGGGTACAATCAAATTCGTGCAATAAGCCTTGCGGCATGGCAGGAAATGCGCATGCTTACTGACATCACGAAAAAACAGATAAGCGCACAAAGCGCATCACAATCGGGAGATGACGATGAACGACGAACTCAAGCACCTTAGTACACGTGTGACCAAAGGGTTGATGACCCGCCGCGAATTCGTGGGGCGCGCGGCAGCGCTTGGTGTCACAGCCGTGGTTGCTAATGCCATGCTTGCGAGCGCTGCAAAGGCAGCAGGCCCCGTGCGCGGTGGCACGTTGAAACTGGGCGCCTCGGGTGGCGAGAGCACGAACACGCAAGACCCGGCCCTGACCGCCTCCGAAGTGCCGCTCTATAACCTGCGCCACTGGGGCGAGACGCTCGTGGATGTCGGTGCCGATGGCAGCCTTGAGATGCGCATGGCCGAAAGCGTGGAAGGATCATCTGACGCCAAAAAATGGGTGTTCAAAATCCGCAAGGGCATTCCGTTTTCAAACGGCAAGGAAATGACTCCCGAAGATGTCATGATGACCATGCAGCGCCACTCCAACGAAGACAGCCAGTCGGGTGCCCTCGGCATCATGCGCGGCATCGAAGAAATGTCCGTGGATGGCGACAACTTCATCGTTGACCTGTCCACCGGCAATGCCGATTTGCCCTACCTGATGGCAGACTACCACCTGATGATCCAGCCTGGTGGCGGCATGGATAACCCCGCCGCAGGCATCGGCACCGGCCCCTATACAATTGAATTTGACGAACCCGGCGTGCGTCATGGCTTCAAACGGCGCGATGATTACTGGGACGCAGACAACCGCGGCTTTGCAGAGTTCTCAGAGCAACTGGTGCTGAATGATGCAACCGCGCGCACCGCCGCGTTGCAGTCCGGCCAAGTGCATATGATCAACCGCGTAGACCCCAAAGTGGCGGCCCTTCTGGACCGTGCACCCAGCCTCAGCGTGAAATCGACAGCCGGTCGCGGGCACTACGTGTTCATCATGCACATCGACACTGCACCCTTCGACAATAATGAACTGCGCCTTGCCCTGAAATACGCCATCAACCGCGAAGAGCTTGTCGACAAAATCCTGCGCGGCTATGGCTCCATCGGGAATGACTTCCCGATCAATGCCGGATACCCTCTGTTCGACACGACGATCGAGCAGCGCCAACATGACGTGGCCAAAGCGGCGGAGCATTACAAGAAATCCGGCCATGACGGATCGCCCATCATTCTGCGCACAGCCGATGGGGCCTTCCCCGGCGCGGTTGATGCCGCCGCGTTGTTCCAGCAGTCCGCACAAGCCGCGGGTATTCCACTGGAAATCAAACGCGAGCCAAATGACGGCTACTGGTCCGAAGTCTGGAACGTACAGCCGTTCTGCGCGTCCTATTGGGGCGGTCGCCCGGTGCAGGACCAGATGTATTCGACCGCCTATCTGTCGACTGCAGACTGGAACGATACGCGCTTCAAAAAACCGGAGTTCGACGAAAAACTGCTGGCGGCCCGCGCCGAGATCGATGAAGCCAAACGCAAGGCCATCTATTCGGAAATGGCCATGATGGTGCGTGACGAAGGCGGTCTGATCCTGCCCATGTTCAATGATTTCGTCGGGGCGATTGCCAGCAATGTGGGCGGTTGGGTCGATGATCCGAACGGTCCGCTGATGAACAACAAAGCACCGATCAAATGCTGGCTGACGGACGCTTAGGGCGGTCGGTCAGATGCATCCCATCCTGAAACTGGTAACCCAGCGCGTTGCGCTGGGTGTCCTTTTGCTCTTCGCCGCCTCTGTGCTGATCTTTGCGGGAACCTCCATTCTCCCCGGCGATGTAGCTCAACAGATCCTTGGCCAATCCGCCACGCCAGAGGCCCTTGAAAATCTCAGACGTGAACTTGGCCTGAACGAACCTGCGCTGACCCGCTATTTTTCATGGCTCGGTGGCGTGATGCAGGGCGACCTGGGCACGGCCCTGACCAATGGCCGCGACATCGCCGAAAGCCTTGGGTCACGCCTGTCAAATACGCTTTTCCTCGCCTTCTGGGCTGCCGTTATCTCGGTGCCGCTGGCGATTTTCCTCGGCCTTCTGGCGGTACGCTACAAGGACCGCTGGCCCGATAAACTGATCTCCGGGGTGACGCTGACCACGATCTCCGTCCCGGAATTCATGATCGGCTACATCCTGATCTACTGGGTATCCATCAAGTTCGGCTGGTTCTCCTCCGTCGCCATAATCAACGATGGCATGAGCCTTGGCGAAAAGCTCAACGCGATTGCCATTCCCGTCATGGTCCTGACGCTGGTGGTGCTGGCGCATATGATGCGCATGACGCGCGCGGCGATCCTCAATGTGATGCAATCGGCCTATATCGAAACCGCCGAACTCAAGGGCATGCCGATGCTTAAAATCATCGCCACACATGCCTTCCCCAACGCCATCGCGCCCATCGTGAATGTCGTCATGATCAACCTCGCCTACCTCGTCGTGGGCGTCGTCGTGGTCGAGGTCGTCTTTGCGTACCCCGGCATGGGCCAGTACCTCGTAGATCACGTGGCCAAACGGGACATCCCCGTGGTGCAGGCCTGCGGGCTGATCTTTGCCGCCGTCTACATCGGTCTGAACCTCGTCGCGGACATCGTGTCGATCCTTGCAAACCCAAGGTTGAGGCATCCGAAATGAGAATACCCATCGCGGCCCTTGTCGGCCTGTTTTTCACCTCCCTGTTTTTCCTCATGGCGATCTTTGCGCCCCTGATTGCGCCCTATGGCATGGCCGAAGTCGTTGGCGATGTCTGGGAACCGCCCTCTGATCAATTCATGCTGGGCACCGATAATATCGGACGCGATCTGCTCTCGCGCATGATCTATGGCGGGCAAACCACGATCTTTATCGCCACCGCCGCCACGGCGCTCAGCTTTATCACAGGCTCCGTGCTGGGCTTTTTTGCCGCTGTCTCTGGCGGCTGGGTCGATCAAGCGATCAGCCGTTTTGTTGACCTCATCATGTCGATCCCCTCGCTGATCTTCGCGCTTGTGGTTCTGTCTGTCATGCCCACGACGATCACCATCCTGATTGTTCTCATGGGGCTGCTGGATTCCACGCGGGTCTATCGGCTGGCGCGTGCCGTCGCCGTAGACATCACGGTCATGGATTACGTCGAAGCGGCGCGCCTGCGCGGTGAAAAAACCGGCTGGATCATCTTTCGCGAAATCCTGCCCAATGCGCTGTCGCCACTGGTGGCCGAAATGGGCCTGCGGTTCATCTTTGCTGTGCTCTTCGTGTCCACCCTGTCGTTCCTCGGCCTTGGCGTGCAGCCCCCGCAGGCGGACTGGGGTGGCATCGTGAAAGAGAACAAGGAAGGCATCAACTACGGCATCGCGGCGGCCCTTTATCCGGCCTATGCCATCGCCGTGCTGTGCATTTCGATCAACCTCGTGGCCGACTGGGTGCTGAACCGCACCACGAGCCTGAAAGGGGGCCGGGGATGAGCGAACCACTTCTCAGAGTCCGTGGCCTGAAAATCGGCGCAACGATTTATCCTCCGGGCGAAAAAGCGCGCGACATCGAGATCGTGCATGGTGTGGATTTCGATCTGGCCCCCGGCAAGGTATTGGGTCTGATCGGGGAATCCGGCGCGGGCAAATCCACGATCGGCCTTGCCTCCATGGCCTATGGGCGCGGCGGTGTGGAACTGACGGGCGGCTCGGTTGAGGTCAACGGGCGCGACATCCTGCAATCTGGCATCCGTGACATCCGCCGGTTGCGCGGGGCCGAGGTAACATACGTCAGCCAATCCGCTGCCGCCTCTTTCAACCCGGCCAAGAAGATACTGGAACAGGTCACCGAAGCCGCCATCCTGCAAGGCAAATTCGCCCGCAAGCAAGCCGAAGAGCGCGCGGTTGCCCTGTTTGCCAAACTCGGCCTGCCCGATCCGGAAAACATCGGCCAGCGCTATCCGCATCAGGTCTCCGGCGGGCAGTTGCAGCGCTGCATGACCGCCCTTGCGCTCTGCCCTGAACCGGACCTTGTTGTCTTTGACGAACCCACGACAGCGCTGGATGTGACGACACAGATTGATGTGCTGGCCGCGATCAAGGACGCGATCCGGGACACCGGTGTCGCCGCCCTCTATATCACCCACGACCTTGCTGTGGTCGCGCAGGTGTCGGACCATATCATGGTGCTGCGCATGGGCGAAATGGTCGAGTTCGGCACGGTCGATCAGATCATCAACCACCCGCAGGAAGAATACACCCAAGCGCTGGTTTCCGTGCGCTCCATCGAGCATGAGGAAAAACAGCCCTCGGCAGAACCTGTGTTGAAGATCGAAGGCATAACCGCCCGCTATCCCGGCACCAAGTTCGACGTTCTGAAAAACATCAACGTCGATCTGCACCCCGGTCAGACGCTCGCGGTCGTGGGCGAATCCGGGTCCGGCAAATCGACGCTGGCGCGGGTGATCACGGGGCTTTTGCCACCCAGCGCGGGTCAGATCACTTTTGACGGGCGCGTGCTGACGCCTGACCTGCCTACCCGGCCACTGGAAGATCTGCGCGAGTTGCAGATGATTTATCAGATGGCCGACACCGCGATGAACCCGCGCCAGACCGTCGGCACGATCATCGGGCGACCCCTCGAATTTTACTTCGGTCTCAAGGGTGCGGAGAAACAAAAACGCATTCAGGAACTGCTGGATGAGATCGAGCTTGGCACAGGGTTTCAGGATCGATACCCTGCGGAACTCTCCGGCGGACAAAAGCAGCGTGTCTGCATCGCCCGCGCACTGGCCGCAAAACCCAAACTGATCATCTGCGACGAGGTCACATCGGCGCTCGACCCACTGGTCGCGGACGGAATCCTCAAATTACTGCTGAGCCTGCAAAAAGCAGATGACGTTGCCTACTTGTTCATCACGCATGATCTGGCGACAGTGCGCGCCATTTCGGACAGCATCGCGGTGATGTATCAGGGCGAAGTCGTGCGTTATGGGCCAAAGTCACAGGTGCTCAGCCCACCATTCGACGACTATACCGACCTGCTGTTGAGTTCGGTGCCCGAGATGCGTCTTGGATGGCTCGAAGAAGTCATCGCCAACCGGAAAATGGAGAGCGCGGGCAACTGATCCCGCGCGACCAAACGCCCCTGTCAGGTGCGAAGGTCCAAAGCCGTCGCGCGGCGGGCTTTCCCGCGCATTCGCGCAAATGCACGCGGTTCCGGACCGGTTGTAACGTCCGACAACGCACCAGAAACATCACATATCGCCCAACTCGGTGGGTGATTCAGGTTTTTGGCATGACACTTTCGGCGTTGCCTTGCGCCCTCAAATGGCCTCAGATGCGGTTGCGACAGGCTGAGGGTTTGATATGGACGCCAAATTGCTTCTGATCATCATCGACGGGGTGCCCTATCGGAATTTCCGCAGGCTCTTTGGCAATCTTGAGGGCTGGGTAGACAGCGGTGCCGCGCGGGTCTGGAAACACCGTTCGGTGCTGCCTTCCATCTCGGCCCCCTGTTACGCCTCCCTTCACACAGGCGTCAGCCCAGCGGTGCATGAATGCACCGGCAATCACGCGGTTTTCCGGCTCAAACAGGCGGATGTGTTTTCTCAGGTGCGCGCAGCGGGCGGTGTCACCGGCGCTGTCGCCCATTCCTTCTGGTCAGAGTTTTTCAACCGCGCGCCCTTCGATCCGGTCCGCGATATCGAATATGACGAGCCGCAAAGCGGCAGCATCAACCATGGCCGATTTCATACGATGGAAGGCTATGGGCTGGCCAACCAGATGACCCCGTCGGATGCTGATCTCTTTGCCACGCTGACCCGGCTGTGCACGCGGTTCGATCTGAACTACGGGATCTATCACAGCTGCACACTCGACAGCATGGGGCACCGGTTTTTTCACGACTGTCAGGAGATGGACGACGCCTGCGCCAAGATGGACGAGATGCTCGCGCCCTATATCATCAAATGGCGCGCGGCGGGCTATGAGGTGATTGTCACCGCAGATCACGGGCAGGACGCGCGCGGGCATCACGGCGGGCGCGATCCGCTGCAACAGGAAACCGCGCTCTATTACTTTGGTGAGGCCGATGGCCCCGATCCGGATACCGTGATTGACCAGTTGCAACTGGCGCCGACGATCCTGTCGCGTCTGGGGGCGCCCATCGCCGCCACAATGCAGGCGCCAGTCTTTCTGACGTAACCGCAGCTTGGCACGTTTGTCGCAGTAGATGCCGACCCTTTATGGCAGAACGCGGCTCAGGCGGTGGTGCTGAATTCCCACGGGCGGACAAACTGGCCAAGCACTGCAGCGACCTCATCTTCCGCCGCCCCATGTGCCGCCACCTGCGCCACCAGACCGCGCTTCTTGTCATCCACCACCGTCACCACGCGCGCAGAAAGGCCCGCCGTTTCAAGTGCGCGGTTATAGATGCGCATCACCGCATGTTTACGCAAATCAGGTTTGAAAATCTTGCCCACGGCCGTTTTCGGCAACTCCGGCAGGATCGTCATATGTTTGGGCTGCGCGGCACGCTCATGCACGTGTGATTTGCAGAACGCCAGCAACTCGCCCTCGCTGACCTCTGCCCCCTCGACCAGTTCGACAAAGGCACAGGGCACTTCACCTGCATGGGCATCCGGCTGCCCGATGGCCCCGGCAAAAGCGACCGCCTCGTGGTGCAGCAGCGCCTCTTCAATCTCGGCGGGATCAATGTTGTGACCGCCCCGGATGATCAGATCCTTGGCCCGCCCGGTGATCCACAGATACCCATCGCCATCCACGCGCCCCAGATCGCCCGTGCGCAGGTGATCGCCATGAAACAGATCAATGTTCTTTTCGGCCTCCGTATAGGTGCTGCCGACGAACACACCGGGGTTTGAGACGCAAATCTCACCAACCTCATCGACCTTAGCCTCCACATGGCCTTCTCCGGTGGTCTTGAGAATCTTGACGCTGCAATAGGGAAACGGAATGCCGATGCTGCCCACTTTCTTTTCGCCATCCACCGGGTTGCAGGACACAAGGCAGGTCGCCTCGGTCAGCCCATAGCCCTCCACCAGCTTCACGCCCGTGGCCTCTTCGAAGCGCCTGAAAAGCTCAAGCGGCAGAGGCGCCGAGCCTGAGAACGCGATCTTCACGCTGCTCACATCCGCATCAATCGGGCGCTGCATCTTGGCGGAAATTGCCGTCGGCACCGTGATGATGAAACTGATCTTCCAGCGTTCCACCAGCTTCCAGAAATTGTCCATCACCCCTTCACCGCGATAGCCCTGCGGGGTCGGAAACACCACATGCGCACCCGACACGACCGCTGCCATCAGGATCACGTGACAGGCGAAAACATGAAACAGCGGCAAGGGGCACATGATGTTGTCCTGCTCGGTAAAGAGCAGCTCCGTCCCGACCCAGCCGTTGTAGATCAGACCGGAATAACGGTGCTGCGCCACCTTGGGCATACCGGTCGTGCCACCGGTATGAAAATAGCAGGCCACGCGATCCTCAGTGCTGTCGGCAAAGCTGAGGGTCTTGGGCTGTTTCGCAATTTCCGCTGAGAAATTCAGGTATTGCGCCTGATTTTGCACCGCGCGTTTGGGGCGGATCAGCGGCACGATCCAGGACTTCGGCGGCGTGAGATAACGCAGCAGATCGACTTCGAGCACGGTTTGCACATTGGGGGCCAATGCAACCGCCTGCGCGGCCTTATCCGCAACATCCGTCTTGGGAAAGGGCCGCAGGGTGACCACGACCTTCGCATTGGTTTCACGCAGGATCGATCCGATCTGTTCAGCATCCAACAAGGGATTGATGGGGTTCGCAATGCCTGCCACCGCGCCGCCAAGAAGGGCAAGAACCGTCTCATTCGCGTTGGGCAGAATATAGGCCACCACATCCGTCTCACCGATACCCAGCGCGCGGAACAGGTTTGCCGCCTGCGTCACCTGATCCTTGAGCACGGACCACGTCAGCGTCTCCGCCTTATCTTTGGGTCCGGAAAATATCTGATAACTGATGGCGTTGCGGTCGGGATGTTTTGCCGCCGTTTCGCTCAGCGCCTGATAAAGCGTGACAGGCAGGCGCCGCTCCGCCCATGCCATTTCAGCTTCAATCGCGTCGCGATCCTCAAAACCGGCAAAGCCCATGCGTGCTCCTCCCAAAACATGTCATGCTGCGTCGTGCTACGATGCAATATGCAGAATGGGCGGAACCGCGCCACAGCGCAAGCGATCTGGCGAAAACGTAAGGTCACTTCCGACTTATTCGGCGGCGATCCCTTCGGTGAATTGCAGCTTGGCCAGACGGGCATAGAGGCCCCCCTCAGACACAAGCTGATCATGCGGCCCGGTGGCAACCACGCGGCCCTGATCCAGCACGACGATACGATCTGCCTTTTTCACCGTGGCAAGCCTGTGCGCCACGATCAGCGTGGTGCGTCCCTGGCTCAAGGTGTCCACCGCAGATTGCACCGCGCGTTCGCTTTCGGCATCCAGCGCGCTTGTCGCCTCATCCAGCAGCAGGACCGGCGCATCCCGCAGGATGGCCCGCGCAATCGCGATGCGCTGCTTTTGCCCGCCTGACAACATCACGCCCCGCTCGCCAAGGTATGAATCATACCCATCCGGCAGCGCTGCGATGAAATCATGCGCCGCTGCCGCCTGTGCCGCCGCTTCGATTTCGGCGTCACTTGCATCGGGGCGCCCAAACCTGATGTTCTCCCGCGCCGAGGTGGCAAAGATAACCGGATCCTGCGGCACCACAGCAATGTATTTACGGAAATCATCGCGGCGCAACTCGGCCAGATCAACCCCGTCAAGCAGAATGCGCCCGGAGCTGGGGTCATAAAATCGCAGCAACATCTGAATGATCGTCGTTTTTCCGGCCCCAGACGGCCCCACAAAAGCGACCGTTTCCCCCGGTTCAATCGCCAGCGATACATGTTCAAGCGCCTTGGTACCCGGTCGGGAGGGATAGGCAAAGGTGACATCGTCAAATGTCAGCTGTCCGACAACCGGGCTCGGCAAGCTGCGCGGGTTGGTGGGGTCAACCACCGCATCTTCGGTTTGCAGCAATTCAACCAAGCGCTCCGTCGCACCCGAAGCACGCTGCAACTCGCCCCAGATCTCAGAGAGCGCCGCAACACCGCCCGCAACCATCACCGCATAGATGACAAACTGCACAAGCGCGCCCTGCGTCATGTCGCCCGCGCGCACATCCCGCGCCCCGATCCAGAGCACGCCAACAATGCCTGAAAACACAAGGAAAATTACGATAACGGTCATGATGGCACGGGTGTTCACGCGCCGCCGTGCTGCATCGTAAGACAGCTCAGTAAATTCGGAAAACTTTGCCTGGCTGGCGCGTTCATGGGTAAAGGCCTGAACCGTTTGCACTGCACTCAACCCTTCAGAGGCATTGCCCGACGATGCAGCAATCCAGTCCTGATTTTCACGGCTCAACACCCGCAACTTGCGCCCCAACACGAGGATCGGCACAACAACCGCAGGCACGATCAGCAAGACCATCGCGGTCAGTTTCGCAGAAGTGAACAGCATCAACGCCAGTCCACCGATGAAAATCAGCAAATTGCGCAGAGCGATGGAGACGGACGAGCTGATAACGGACAGGATCAATGTCGTGTCCGTGGTGATCCGGCTCAGCACTTCGCCGGTCATTACTTTTTCATAAAAGGCCGGGCTCATCCCGATCACACGATCAAAGACGGCTTTTCTGATGTCCGCGACCACGCGCTCACCCAGCCGCGTCACAAGCAGGTATCGCAGGCCTGTGCCGATGGCCAGCAACCCCGCGATCCCCAAGGCAGCGGCAAAATAGAGGTCGAGCGTTTGCGCGTCCTTGGTGTAAAAATTATCAACCACCCGGCGAACGGCAAGAGGCAAGGTCAGGGACAATACAGCCGTGACCACAAGGGCCGAGACCGCCGCGAGCAACAAACTGCGATAAGGACGCATAAACGGCAGCAACGCCTTGAGAGACCCCAGTTTCTTGGATTTCTCACGCTCTTCTGTCTGTCCCGGTGCGCCGGGAACCGGTGGTGTTGACCGGGTCATGCCTTGTCCTTTTTGGTGTCGCACTCTGTGATGGCTGGCCCAGCATCCCTCGTCAAGCCATCGATGAGTATAGGGGACAAAACCACGCAGCCAAATGAGCACAAAGCTTCGAAAATCCCGGTTCAGGCGGTGACATATTTACCGCGCGTTTCACCGCCCATGACGTGACTACGCGACAGGTCTCGAAAACCATTCTCAAGACCACGGAAAAGAGAAAACAACCAAGATATCTGCGGGAAAATATTTTCTGGAGCGGGCGGCGGGAATCGAACCCGCGTCATTAGCTTGGAAGGCTAAGGTCTTACCACTACACAACGCCCGCCCAGTACTGCGACGTACTATTTCATACCTATACTGGCGTCAAGTGGAACCAATTGCGGCACTGTTTCAAAGAACCTCCCGGCCCAAACCAGTCATCCAGCCGCAACCTGCGATGCGGCGTCTCCCGTGGTCTTTCGGACGGCATTGCGGCTTCAAAGGGCCTGTGTTGCAGTCATGTTTAGCGGCGCGGTATCTGATGAACCCGTTTTTTGCCACCATTGGGTTTTCGCGGTTTGGATTGGCACTCGACGCCAAAGCTGTGGCCACCAACCAGACCTTCATCCATGCAACGCTGCGAGACTGTCTCGAACAGATGTCGAAACAAGCCGCTTTCACGGAAACGACTGTGCCTGTAGTTTGAGAAAGTCGAATGGTCCGGGCTTGGATCACCAGATGAGGGGGGTTTTCAACTATATCCGGACAATGCGCCTGTTGCAGTTGTCGCCGATGATCACTTTGAAAGGGATCGCAATTTCTGCAGGTCTCATATGGCAGCGCAACACATTTTACCGAACCGGTCATTCAACCGATGCGATCTGTGGGGGATCTCAAGCTGACCTTTTGCTGCGGTCTGTCAGAGCGTCCGAGCCGCGAAACAGATGAGCATTCCACGCTCTTGCCCCAAAGGCTTTTTCGAAATAGTTCAATTTGTTACTTGCAAAATATGTAAAGCTGCCAACCTTCAAAGCTGTTGTTCTACCGGCAGCCACCCTGTCAGTGTCGCCAGCAGTTTTCGAAAGAACCCCGCATTGGGTTCACTGCGGTAAATTTCGTTTTTGCCAGAACCTTGATACCGCCAGACCGGGTTACCGTCGGGACCCGCTGCGACGTCAAATACGTATTCTTGAACCTCAGCGTTCAACCGCGCCAACACGTCCGAGGCCAAGGCGGGGCTTTCTATGATCATGGCGATTTCAGAGTTCTGACGGATGGAACGGGGATCTATATTTGTTGAACTGACAAACAACCTGCCCGCATCAATGATCGCCAATTTCGAATGAAGAACCAATGGCGTGGTGCTGCCTTCGACGATCAACGGTGCATCCGCACGGACTTCCATGAACTCGACACCTGATCGCAAAAGTCGGTTGCGGTACTTTGCATAGCCTCCGTGCACGTAAGCGTGGTTGGTCGATGCCAGCGAATTTGTCACAATGCGCACGCGCACGCCTTTGGCGACGAGGCGTTCGAACACTTCGGCGCCGTAATCCTCAGGCACGAAATAGGGCGTGATGATCAAAACCTCGCGTTTTGCGGACAGAAGCGTGTTGTAAAAAGAATTCCCAACCGTGAACGGGCCCTGACCTGGCGGACGGCGCAATTTCTGGGGATCATCCGTGACCACAGTTGCGGTCCCGACATAGGACGGTTTCCGCCCTTCCCTGAGATCACGAAGATATTGCGAGTTCACCGCCCCCTTGTACACTTTGGATCTCGGATCATCGGGGACGGCCCTTAAACCCGCCAGCGCCTCGCGCAAAGCTGCGGCATCGCCTTGTGCAAAACTATTGACCGGTACTGCCCATTCATCATTCCAGAAAAGGTCGAAGGATGCGGAGAGTTGCTCAACAGGCCGACCCGCAATAAACAAATCAAAGTCGGCAAATTCGCTTTCTGTCTCTATCTGATAGTATTCGTCCGCGATATTGCGACCGCCAACAACGGCAAACGTGCCATCAACGATGAATGCCTTGTTGTGCATACGCCGATTGACCCGTTTGAAATCAAGCAGGAAATTCCCGACAAATGTGCTGTTTCTGGAAAGCGGATTGTATGTGCGGATATCGATATTCGGATGCGCGTCAAGCGTTGCGATCTGTTCGTCCTGCGCATTGGTGAATACATCGTCGTAAAGCACCCGTATCCGGACGCCCCTTTCGGCAGCGTCAAAAAGCGCAAGCCACACCAGCGCGCCAGCCGTGTCAGGTTTGATGAGGAATGTCTTGAGATCGATCGTATGCCGCGCTTCTTCAATCATCCTCAGGCGGGCACCCAAGGCATCATTGCCATTGTTCAGCGGCGCCAGCAAAACCTGATCGCCATTGATCTCTGCGCCAATTGTGCTTTCGATGCGGCTCACTGTTGATGGCGCGGGGGGCGCTGCGGTTTCTGCTGGCCGGTTCGTTTCGAAGGGCACGTAAGTGCAGGCGCTCAGATATATGACGCCAGACAGAAGTGTCAAAATTGAAACGGTTCTTTGCGCAAAAAGCTCTGATGGCGGGCGATCTGTACCCCTACCGGTTCCAAAACGTGCCTTCCCTTGCGAGCATCGGAGTTTTAAGCATCTGATTGCGTGGACATGCCAATCTTTCAGGGTTTCCATCCCAAACGCTGGCGATAAAGGCTTCATGCCTGCACAACCATGATGGTCACAGTTTCCTGACCAACGACCTCGAGTGTGTGACTTGAGGTTTCGGCCTGCGGGAGACGAAAAACTTCGCCAGCTTGAACGCTCCTCACCGCTCCCTCTGTTGCCACAATGCGCAGCCTACCGCTCAGCACTACAGCTATTTGGTCACAATCAGGAACCCGTGTCGTGCTCTGGAAGCCGGCAGGCAACTCAATGAACACCATATGCCGGCAGCTCGTTGGCTCTGACATTCTAGCCATTTTTCCCAATAGATCATTGTTACTTGAACGAAATTCAACATCCGAAGAGTCGAGGAACGGTTGACCGTCAGGCGCAGTCAGCAGTTCAATCAGATTTAAGGCCAAGGCATTTCCTTCTCTCTTCATTTGCGCGGCTAGATCAGACCTTATGGCGACTTTTGCACTGCCAGTTTTCCGGTCCAGACTTCGGTGGGAATTTTCGGCGCTTGGGGATCGGCTTCATAGGACGGTGTCATAATCTGAACGCCGTTTTCGTGGAACACATCTACAATGTTGCGGTGCAGATCTGACAATATGCGGGGCATACTTGAGCCGCGCGTCGTGAATGCATTGATCTGATAATTGATCGCATAATCGGCCAATTGCGCCCAAAGCACAAAGGGGCTGGGTGTTTTCTTGAGGTCACGCGTTCTCTTGGCCGCTTCGATGAGCATGGCTTCGACTTTGTCCTGTGGCTCCTCGTATCCGATGCCCACAGTGGTATGAACAAGCAATCCGCGCCCGTCGATTTTTCGGGTATAATTAACGACCTCGGAATTCAAAAGCTGTGCATTGGGGATACTCACCATCTCATTTTTGACTGACTTGATGAGGGTCTCCATCATCTTGATCTCCACAACATCGCCGACCTGATCCCCCACCTTGATGCGGTCCCCGATATTGGTGCTGCGGCGGTAAATCACGAACAGCCCGGCCATCATGTTGCTCACGACCGTGTTGGACCCCATGGAAACCATGAGACCTGCAAGAATGGTCAGGCCCTGAAATGCACGACTGTCTGATCCGGGGATATGTGGATAAGCGAAAACAATGGCGATTGCGATGATCAATACGCGCAGAATGTTGAACGTCGGCTTTATCCAACTCTGTTCGAAGTTCTTCCATTCTATTGTACCTGCTTCCATGTTTTCCATGAAAAGGCGCAGGCCCTTTATCAGGTAGCGGGTGACCATCAGAATAATGACCAATGTGATCAAATTGGGTAGATAGCTGAAAACTCCGAATATCACGTCCATCAGCGGCTGCGATACATACGTCAGCAGTAATTGTGCGAATGGACGGGTCTGCACAAAGGACAAAAGTACGAAGGTGAGATAATAGTAAAAGACGAAAAGATACCCGATCCACAGACCCATACCGGCACCAAAACCAACCAGCTGCGCAACAGCCTGTCCTTTTACAACCGCGTTGGTGGCCTCTTCAAATCGGGTGAAGCGTTTAATGGTGAACCGTTGAATCCACTGAATGAGCCTTGTGCGCCCTTTCAGAAACAGAAAGGTCAACAAAGCAAATCCAACGGTCCATGCCACCGCGACCAATGCACTCTCGACCAGCGCCTCGTCAGAACGACCAAAACGAAAACCGGCCACAGATCGTTTGATCGCCTCCGCGTGAAGCTCTGCCAGAAGTACAAGGCTGATTTGCTCCCATTCGGCATCAGCATTGGTTGTGACCGTCAAAAGACGCCCGTTCGCTAAAATAGCAAGCCCGCGATCATCTTCACGGATCTCATACTCAAGCTGCACAAATTCCGGCAATTCAGCGATCTCCAGAACCCGCTGTTCGATCCTTGCTGCTCGTTCATTAGCAGGTAACGCACTGAAACCACGCACAAAGAACAGGGTTTCGCCATCAACCACAACCGGGGCTGCAAACGTCTCATCCGCCTGTGTCTGGGGTTCGCGAGGTTCTGAGATGTTCTCTTGTGCATGCAAGGGCGCGGCGAACAGTGCCGTCAAAACAACGAGTGACAAAACACGCAAGGCAAACCGGATGGCATGCTCAAAACCGGAGCGGGATTTCAACTTGATCATCGCACGGGTACCCCGTTTTGTGTGACCACGATGACAACGCCAATAATCATGTTGTAGCCACGATCGATCCAGCATTCTCGCCCTGAATAAGATGCACGTCGCGTTGTGGAAACGGGATGGATATCCCTTCTTGATCAAAGCGTTCTTTCGCCTGACCCGTCAAATCCCAATAGACCGTCCAGTAGTCTTCTGATTTGGTCCAGGGGCGGCAATAGATATTGACGGAACTGTCACCCAGTTGACCAACAAAGATCTCCGGAGCAGGGCTTTCGAGGCATTTAGCATGGGCTGCAACAAGGCCTTTGAGCACCTCAATGGCGTGCTCCGCGCTATCTGAATACCCGACGCCAAAAACCAGATCGACGCGCCGCTCAGGCGACACGCTGACGTTCGTGATCACGTCCCCCCAGATCTTTGAATTGGGTACGATAATGATCTGATTGTCGAAGGTACGAATTTGCGTGGACACAACAGACATTTCGTCAACGAAACCAGATGCCCCGCCCACCTCGATGTAATCGCCCGTATCGAAAGGCTTCATGATCATGATCATCAGCCCACTGGCGAGATTGCCAAGCGTGTCCTGCATTGCGAACCCCAAGATGAACGACAGCCCGCCAAAGATCGCAAACAAGGGTGTCATATTGACACCAAAGGCGCCTAAAACTAAAAGAACGCCCAAAACAAATGTCGCCCAATATACGGCATTCACGATGAAACGCTGAAGCAATCGTGACAAGTTCGGCACCCGTGACAAGCCCCTGCTCACGGCGCGGCGCAAAACCCGCGCGACAAAATACATGCCCCATAGGGCGACCAAAAATCCGGCGACCTTCAGCAAGAATCCCAAGCCCCCTTCAGCAGATGCCAGCCAGCTTGCCGCCAGTTGCAAAAGCGAACGAAGATCGGTCGTGCGCACCGCTTCCAGCCTGAGCGCGTTGAGATAGGTGTCATGAACTTGAATGTCTTCGATCAAAGCGCCTTTTGTGCGCCATGCGTCAAGGACGGCCCCGTAACTGTCTTGCACCATGCTTTGGAGTCCGAAGGTTTTTGCCAATTCATCGCGCAGAACTTCCTCCCGCGCACCTTGTGCTATCGCCAGTTCCAGATTGAGACCTGCGATGTCTTCAAGAACCGATTTTACATGGTTTTGCCATATTACAGCCAGCTCTGACAGATCATCAGCGGTCATCGGCACGGTGAGGATTTCAAGTTCACTTGCAGTCGTGGTTACGCTTGTTGGCGCAGGCGGTGAAAATGAAGAAGCGCCCTGATCTTGCGCAACTGCCACGTCCCCGAGTCCGAGGACCATCACCAGAAAGGAAATCGAAAGGAGTATCGAAAGACGAAGGTGGCTCATTTAGTATTCACTTTTCCTTTAGGCTAAGGCGTAACCACTCGTTTCAAATGTTAAAAACGCTGACCTACGAATATGTAAAGAAACTCTTCGGAATCGTTGTTTGTGGAAACGTCGACTGAAAAATCCACCGGGAATTTCTGAGAGACCCGATACCGAAGGCCAACGCCACCAGCGATGCGGTCGCCGTTTTCTGTCAGCGAGCCGAATTCGGAACCCGTCCAGCCGATCCCGCCGAAAGCAACAAAACCAAACCGTTTGCCAAGCCGCTGACGGTATTCTGCTTGCGCCGATACCAGTCGCGTGTCGTAGAATTGCGTCGGGTTGAACCCCCGAAGACCGTCTGTGAAGCCAATTGAGCACTTGTCGAAAAAAGGCGCGTCAGATGACGCGGCACATGTTGAAAGCCTTCCGGCGACGACTTTTTCCTCGCCGACAGTATGGTACGTATCCAGATTTAGTGAGGCGTAATTGTAGGCCCGCGAAGCGCTCGACAAAGAGAACCCGCGGTTAACGGCAGCGCTCAGACGGGACCCATTTGTCGGGTAGTCGCCGTCATCCCTGAGATCCCACTCATAACTTACGCCCAAGCTACCGAGTTCAAGCTGCAGGTCTGGCAAAAGCTCGGCGGGAATGCTCGTTCCATCCGTGTTAAGTCCAATGCTCGTGTCCAGATAGCGTAGATTAACTCCAAACGTGTTGGTCTTCGATACGGCATACGAAAGTCCGCCATTAAACAACTCGCCATCTTGCTTGATAGGAAGCTTGAGGCTTCCAAAGAACAAATCGTACTTTATGTCCGCTTCCGCCAAAGCAAGGTTCAAACTCCAGCCACTTCCAAATGACAGATTGGTCGCGAGCCCATGGGCTTGGCTGCCATTGTCCGACCCCATAATACCAAGCCCGACGAACGACGTGTCCGCGTCCGGTGACAACTGAAAGAGGTAGCCTGCCCCCAAGGATAGGCCGGCACCAATGGCCGGATTGGAAAATGGGATTGGAACGACCAGCGCCGAGCCGTTCCTGAGACCGTAGTCAGCGTTTTCTTTGGTCGACTGAACAGGTGATAAACCGCTGTCGACAATATCTGGGTTTGCCAGCAAGCTGTCCGCAGAAACGCTCGTCAAAATGGCAAATACTGTTGAAAACGTGGCAATTTTGCTCTGGTATTTGGCTTGCTTCACAAGTTGGCTCTTTTTTTGTCTCTATGCACGCGCACCGGCGCGCGACCCGCATTCCCAAATCTCAACCGTTTCAAACATCGCTTCCTATTTTGAGCCTCACACATTTTATTCCGTGTCGCGAACAATACTTTCCAATCCGCTTCAGGAAGGCCCCTGGAACTAGAAGACGATCCGCGCCCGCAATCCGAACAATGTGACGCTTGACTGACCTGAACTGAGCAGCGGATCTTTTATGTACTGAACGGAAGGCGTGATCTGTAGGTTTGGTGATATGGAGAACCGGTAAAATGCCTCGATCGTTTTCTGGTCCCCCGAGATACCATCCGCTTCGGCCCAATTGAGGCCGACCCCCGCCAAATCAGTATTGCGCGCATAGTAACCAAGACCAGCTGATACCGATTTGTCATAAAGAGCCGCCCGGCCCTTGGATGTACCCGCACGAAAGAAAGGCATCCACTTGTTCTCAAGAAACCAGGCTGCAGAAAATGCCGCGCCGTAGTCTTCGCGGCGGCTTCCGTCATCGGCGTCGTCAGCATGCCAGAGGGTCAGGTGGATGTTGTCAAAATACACGCGGTCAAATCCGCTGGTATAGCCGATTTCCACACTCTTGAAGAGTTCACCCTCAGAGAAGACATCAAAATCAGGACTGGACGGGTCCGCGTTTGCGTCTGCGATAGCTCCTGTTGCATAAAAATTGGATCCCAGTTTTGCGCCAGCCGCGATGCCGAGCCCGGCGTTAGGGGCGTTGATTGTCGGGTTCGTATTGAATGCAAGGTTTTGAAAGGCTGTATAGGGGCTCACCAGACCGTAGACATCAACGAAATCCGTCGTGTCGATTTGGCCGATCTGAAAGGTCCACGCGCCATCGTCTGCCCTTTGTGTCCAGAAGAAGTTCGTCAACATCGTACCACTGTCATTGAAAGCAGTGCCGGTGATCGACAGCGCGCCGCCGTCAAATCCAAAGTTTTGTGGCGCAATATCTCCGTAAGCATGGCGGTCTTCCAGTTTGAAGGTCAGACTGCCGAACTCGGTCGCCTTCCATGTGCCGTAAAACCGGAATATCCCGCCCGACGCCTCCCCTTCGCCCTGATCGGAATTTGACGTCTGACCAAGTGCCAGATAGTCGAAATTGAAACTAAAGCCTTTTTGCGCGAGGCTTTCTTTCCACCGGAAATAGCCGGGCGCGTTATTTACGGGAAAGTCTGATCGAAACTGCGGGTCGGTAAGCCCGTCGCCCGGCTGCAGATCGGCCTGTACCGACGAGGGTCCGCCAAGACCCTGCGCGAAAGCCGGCCCCGACAGAAGAACCGCGAGAAAGGGAAGTATGAGTATTCTTTTCATCACGGGGTCTTACCTTATTGCTGCAAGAACTGCGGCGCGGGTCGCTGCGTCAGCCGGGGGCGTCGGTGGGTTACGCTGAAAGGGGTTTTTGATGACCGGGCTAAAGGTGAACGTGAACTTCCAATCCGATGCAAAGGCATCTGGCGCAACGACGTTCTTTTCAATGCCAGCGTTGAGTTTTACGATCTGTTTGCCAAAGGCCGTTGTCTTGGCGACCTGAACACCCAAAGGCACGGTCCACGCGTTATCACTGTCCACCTTCCAGTCATAAGTGATTGTGGGTCCTGTCCCAATTTGCCAGCCGTTGCCCACACCGTAAAACAAGAAATACTGCAGGGACGTGATGGATGTGTCGGGTCCGCTTCCTCCGACTTTTTCGTTGTGGAAGGGGAAGAACCCCCATACGCCCCAATCTTCGGTTTTCACAGCCAAGGCGCTTGGCCCAAGCAGCCAGTTGTCCGAAGAGACATCGCTTCCCGTCGGAACTGCGCCGACGATCCCAGCGCCAAGCGTCCAGCCATCACGTGTGCCCGCGTAGAGCAGATCATAGGCGATATCGCCCACCGCGTCTTGGGCGTCAAAATCGCCTTGGCCAGCGTTAAAGTCAGGCTGCCCGAACGCATAAGCGAGAGCAGGTCTGAAAATCAGGTTATTGCCATTGGGCAAAACGAACGGAAATACAGGTTGGAACGTCGCGGTAAAGCTGTCCTGATCGTCGGCATTGGGCAAATCCCCGTCAAAATTCCGATACTCGAACTTGAAATTTAGCGTTGCGTTTGCGGCGCCCGGATTTGCCAACTCCTTCGCCAATTCATCGATATTTGGACCGACGCCTTGGGCCAGCGCAAATTGAGGCAATAGCCACATTGAAAGTGCACTCACGAGAATGCGGGGCCGCTTCATGGTTTCACGCTCTGGGACGTTGAAGAGAATGCGCTTGAAGCGCGTAATTTCTGCGCCAGTGCGTTGGCCGCATTGATGTCTGGGGACTTTCCGGCCTTGGCCTTAACATCAGCCAAGGTCTCGGCATGCTCGACTTCCATCAGGAACGTTGCATTCATTTGGACAGGGCCATCTACAATACGAACAACCTCCTGTGTCGGAGAGATTGATAGCTTACCGGTGAGGCGCACGGGTTCGTGTACGGCGCGTGGTTGCCACGCATTGGTCAGCCGCACTTTAATCATCTGATTGGCGTTCGGAGGGGGCATGTGGCTGCACATGCCACGCTCTGGGACAAGGTATGCCACCGACGTTCCGTCGGGGTCTGGCGGCGCCGGGATCGCATAACCGCTCAGGCTGACAACCTGACCGTCAACTTCACGGTTGCCGGTTGTAGCCGCCTTTTGTCGACGCTCAGCAACGACCCATCTCTGCTCAATAAGCCAGTCGGCGTTTTTTCCACTTTCCAAAAATCGGAGATTTGCACCACGCGCGATCTCTTCAAATTCTGATTGTTGATGATCTGACAAACCACCCCTCGCCAGCGCCTGTCGCACTGACGCAATCGTTTTCAACGCCTCAATTTCAGGATAAGATAAATCCCGATACGGATCGTCGAACACTTGTACCGACGGCTCTATGAGATCGGGCCACTCAACTGTCTCAGATGCAAGCGCGGTGCTTCCAAGTGTCGCCAACACGGCAAATACTAACAAAGGTTTCATCGGGTTTGGACTTCTTTGCGGATTTTGAAATAGTCAGAGATTTGTGCAGGGCAGCCGAGGCAAAAAACCGCCCTGCATCCCTACTCAGTTCAGAGTATTCTTGTAGATCACGCCATCTTTCATGATCACGAGGATGCCTTCAGGGCTTTCAGGCCGCTCGGGACCATCAAACCATTTGTCTGATGTGCCCATAACCGAGAAATCCTCTAACGGGTTGCCGTCGACCAGAAGAATATCCGCATAGGCGCCTTCCTCGATAACACCGAGTTTACCTTCTGGGTACGGGTTCATGAAATCACCAGACAGCGCAACGAGTTCGCCACCTACTGAGGTCATTGTAACCAGAGCGGTGTGCGGATCAAAGAAATCGGCATTGAGGAATTTCTCATAAGCGATTTGTTTGCTGCATGAGGCAACATCGCCAACACAGTCGGTTTGGAAGGCCCGTTTCGCCGGGCACTCTTTCATGTTGGTGATGTAGTTGCCGAAAGCGGCGGATGCGGATTTGGCTTTGCGCAGGCTTGCAGGGACGTTTGCGATTGCCGGTATCTCAAAGAGATTAGGATCGAAGGCGGTGAGGTTTGTCGTGATGTACGCGTCTTTTTTCGCCATGAGTGCTGAGATTTCGCAATCGAACATGAAGCCGTGTTCGATGGAACGAACGCCTGCGTTCAGCGCGTTCAAAATCGCTTCTTTGCGGTAAGAGTGGGCCATCACATAACTGCCATATTCGTTTGCAACCTGAACCGCAGCTTCGATCTCTGCCTGCGACCCAGCCAGCAACTGCCATGGATCGAAGGCTGAAACGACGCCGCCAGATTGCATGAACTTCAACTGGCTGGCGCCCATCCGGAAGTTGTTGCGACCATATTTTTGGACATCGGCAATATTATCAACTTCCTGTGCCATGTTCAGGCGGCTGAAGTTGGTCGACTGTCCGACGGGTGCGGTGAAGTTTGCGAAATCCGCGTGTCCACCGCGTGAGCCAAGAAATGCACCCGATGGATAGAGGCGCGGTCCGAGGATCATGCCCCCATCTATAGCACGCTGCAATCCGGCGTTTGCACCGCCTGCATCCCGAACGGTGGTGAACCCCTGCATCAAATACATCTCAGACATTTTGGTGCCGTGGATCGCAAAATCTTCCCATGTGGTTTCCGATTCCATGATAGGAAGCGACGGGCCCATAAGCATTAGGTGCGCATGACCCTCGATAAGCCCGGGCATCAGAGTGCGCCCACCGCCATCGATCACGCTTGCCTCACCTACATCAATGGCTTCTGTCGACACCGTTTTGATCAAGTTTCCCTCAACCAGAACGTTTGCATTCTCGATCCGGGCTTCGTTCACACCGTCAAAAACGTGTACGTTCGTGAACAGTGTCATCGCTGGTGCGCCGTCTTGCGCCCATGCCGGAATAGCGGCAACGGAGAGCAAAGCGCTTACCGCTGTTGCAGTCAGTAATTTGGTGAGTTTCATTTTTGACCTTTAGGTTGAGTCACTTTTCGGTGATTATACTATCCCGGTACGACAGCTTAACTCAATGAAGCGGTCAGTCATTTTTTCCCATTCCATTGTGAATCCTGGCAGATAATGACAGATTGCATTGACCAAATGACGAAATCGAGTCTGAATACTGGTCCCATCAGCCGTGTTCGAGGTTCTTTGTGTCGAAGTCTTTGCCTTTAGTTCAGCTCCAACTTCTTCACCCATTGATTGCTGGGCTGCGTTCATATGGCGTGGATCCAGACCCTGTTCTGGAGAGTGTTGGATTGACGCAGACCGCGGTTGATCAGGAGGGGGCTTCTGTTCACGTCATGGTCATGCACCATCTCCTGGAAAACTGTGCAGTTGCCGCCAACGATCAGACTTTTTGTGCGAAGATAGGCTCTCAACTCGACCCGACAGGCTGGCCGATGGTGCGAGACGCTTTTCAACGCGCAACAACCCTTGGCGATTTTCTGAATATCTATGTGGCGCAAGCGCACAAATACGCATCATCCGCCACATCCTATGTCGAAGTTCGGGGAGATATGGCGACGTTTGGCGAAACAAGAAAGTTCAAACCGCTTGTCGAACCGGCGCAGAACGACGGTTTTATGATCGCGCTGAAAATGGCGATGCTGGGAAGAGTATTAGGAGAGATCAAGGAACCGGAACGCGTTCTCCTGGTCCTCAGCGATCCTGCCGTTCTGCCCAATGCCCTCAAGCGGTTTCAGGCATTGCGCGGCAACAATATGGGCTGCCGCATTCAATTCCCGTCCGAATGGCTGTTACGGCCCAACTCAGAAAGCGGACTTGAAACTGGGTTCGCAGAACAGGGCACCGCCAAACAACAAGACGCATTTTTGATCAGTATGAGGCAGCTTTTGGGGCAACAGATCAGCAACGGGGGATTAAGTGCGAATGAAGCTGCGGAACTGATGCACATGAGCTCACGCAAACTCGCCAGAATGCTCTCCAAACTGGGAACGAGTGTTTCAAAAGAGCTTTCAAAAGCAAAGATAGAACATGCAAAAGAAGTTCTTCTTACCACTGATCGTTCCGTCGAAGATATCGCCGCTTCTCTCGGCTATTCCGACCCTTCAAATTTTGCGCGCGCATTTTCAAAAGTCGTACGTTCGACGCCATCCGCATTTAGGGACCAATTTAAATAGCAACCGGGTGACCATTGGTGAACCCCAGAGCGTGATTGCCTCAAAGCTCCGAAGGGGTTCGGCCAAAAGAGGCGAGAATTCTAGGGAGTCGTCAGCACGGCTTTCGGACGGTTGCGGCGCGCAGGAATTCGTCCTTCGCACCACAAGGCCCACGTCATCGGCACCGTCTCAGACCAAGCATGCTCTGCATATTGCGTCACGCAGCGGTATGACATGTCGCTATCTCAAACGATGAAGTCACCGATCACATAGTCGCCCAGCGACACGCTCTGAGTGTCGTTGATCCGGATCATCAGATCAATCGTGTCGTCATCGTCGATGCTCCCCAAGAGTAACGTCGCATCGAATATCGACCGGACCCAGAACACGCCCGCGCCAAAGGAAAGACCACTGACATCGGTCTGCTCTCCGATAAAGCTAAAGGCCTGGTTCCCGGCAATCAGGGTATTGGCGTCGATGTTGGACAGATCGATCCGGTCGCCGCCTGCCACTCCGACCCCGTCCATGCCGTTGATGCTGTCGTGCTGGAAAGGGTTGGAGTCCGCAACACTATCGAACTGAAAAACGTCGTTCTGAGCGCCGCCCACCAGTATGTCCGACCCCAGTCCGCCAACCAGAACGTCGTTGCCCCTGCCCCCCAAAAGCGTGTCATTCGCCGCACCGCCAAAGAGGAAATCGAAACCATCGCCACCAAACAGCCGGTCACTGCCAGCCTCACCAAACAGGTGATCGTCCTGCTGGTTGCCTTGCATGAAATCGTCGCCATCCCCCCCAAACAGCGTGTCGTCATTCGAACCGCCGAACAGCCTGTCGTTATCATCGCCGCCTCTCAGAACGTCATTGCCGCCGCCACCGCGCAGCTGGTCCTGCCCAGTGCCGCCGACCAACGTGTCATTGCCGATCCGGCCCACCAAAATGTCATCGCCATCGTTCCCCTCGATGACATCATCGCCCGCACTGCCATCCATCAGGTCGTTGCCTTGGCCACCCCGCAAGGTGTCGTTTCCGTCACCGCCAAAGGCTCTGTCATCGCCCACACCTCCGTCGATAACATCGACCCCGGTGCCACCGCGGAAATTGTCGTTGCCAAGGCCGCCGTCCATGATGTCGTCGCCGTCATTGCCGATCAAAAGATTGTTGCCATCCCCACCGTCCATGGTGTCGTTACCAGCACCGCCATACATGATGTCATCGCCGTTTCCGCCGATCATATCATCGTTGCCGTCACCGCCGTTCAGGACGTCGTTGCCGAGTTCGCCGCGCAGGGTATCATTACCCGTAACGCCCAGAATCCGGTCGTTGCCCTCCCCCCCTTCCAGAGTGTCATTACCGGAGCCACCAAGCAGAAAATCATTACCCCCCAAGCCCATAATAAGATCATCGCCGCCGCCGCCGTCCATGCGGTTCGCGCCTGCGGTGCCAGACAACGCGTCATTGCCGTTGCCGGAAATGATGTTCTCGAAGTTGTAAAATCCTTCGCGGGCCTCGTTTGGGGCGCCAAGGTAATCTGTCTGACCCGTTTCAAGATTGACAATGTAGTCACCATTGAAAGCAGTCGTATCCAGCGTATCGATACCCGCTTCGCCGTCCAAATACTTGAAATCACCCGCCAACGCGAAATCGGCACTGGAAATGATCAGATCATTCCCGCCGCCGCCCCAGAAATCGCCACTGCCAGAAGTGTAAATGATATCATTACCGCCCTGACCAAGGATTGTATCCCCGATCTCGCCTTCCAGCACGGTCGATCCGTTGATGCCAGTGGTTATCGTATCAGTCGCGAGGAAGTTCGTGCGAAGCTGACCGTAGTCGTCAGGGTCGATCACCTCGCCGCGCGGGTCCCAGATTGTGGAATAGATCTCTCTGGAGGATCCAGATCCTTGTTCGCCATGCCACACGAAAACAATCCGGCCGTCAGCCGTTACGCTGATTTCCGGTTGGGTTGCCAAAAACCCTCCATCACCGATCAGGACCGGCGCAGTCGCACTGGAACCATCAGCATTGAAGATTTGCGCGTGATATCGACCATACCCCACTTCGAACATGATTACGAAACCACCGTCTGGCAAAGCGGCGACACGCGGTTCGTTGACGACATAACCCGACATTTCAATCGGGATAATTTCAGCGACGGCGTTACCGGCGTTATCGTAGATCTGTCCAAGGATTTCACCGTAGTGCGAGCCTTCCTTGCCGACAACAACATAGCCACCATCTGCCATGCTCGCGATGTCGCGCGCAGCATTAAAGCTACCGGCGACCAGTGTTTGGTTAATAATTCTTCCACCTTCAGTGGCGATAGAAACTAAGTTTGCGTCACCACTCCAAAACAGCGTGGCGAAATTTCCATTGCTCAGAACAACAGCGTCTTCAACAAAGGGTCGGACAGCGCTCGCTGTTGGATTTTGAACAGCAAAGGTGGGCAAAAAGCTGTCGTCCTCGTCGATGACAAGAGCATCCACTTGGTCATCATCATCATTTCCATAAACGACGAAAATGTCATCGTTGCTAGGCAAAAGATTTGCCACGACCTGTGGCGTATCATAGTGACCTTCATTGGTGAGCGTGCCGTATATGTAAGAAAAATCTTCGAAATTTCGTTCAATACGAAGTGTCTCGCCAGCCCTACTTTGATCTGAATAAACGAAGACAAAGCCGTCATGTGTCGGCGCGATATCGAAGCTCGTCTGGTCCCCTTCCGTCCATTCAAAATTAAGCGCAAAGGAGTCGAATTCGACGTTGCCATCGGCGTTGTAGATTTTGGCCACAATATCTTGTCCATTGTCCGGCGCCCCCTCGCCGAATTGTTCTCTCCAGGCGACCATGAACCATCCGTTGGCAAGTCCGATCACCTTTGGCGCAAATTGGTGTCCGAAACTTGCATTGCCAGTATTGACCTGAAACGGCGCGCGCCACTCAGTTAGCGTTGTCATAAATTCATCCGTCCCTTTGAAACCATTTCTTAACAATAGTTAATAACTTCCTGCTCAAATCGTTGATCGAGATCAACTGAAGGTCAAAAGGGAAAAAAGACGCAACGCTGTGCACACGACACCAAGAAAAGATCAACGGCCGCCACCAGACGCTGATGGTCTTGAGCGTGCCTTCGTAACTTCTTCCCAAATGAAGACCTACTGACCTTTGCTCGCCCCTTCGGTCCCGGCGGATCGACGTGCCGACCTTCGCTGCAAGTCCCGAATTCACTGGACGTCCGGTGAGCGTTTCTGTCGGCGGTAACCGGGTGCAACGAATTTTGGCCCCTGCACAGACCGCGATGCCTACCGATCACGTCATGTTACACTTCAATTGCCGGTGCACGATTCGGTAAAAACCGCACGTCATGGAAAATGTCGGAAGATGAGAATAAGACGGGTCTCGGCCCTTGATACTGCCGACCCTTGCCCGCTCGTTTTCCGCGTCACGGCTCTTCGCGCTCACGCCGCGTCAATGGTAAGTCTCCATGGCCATCTATACATGTAGCACGGATTTTCAGCCGCCAGAGCCTCCGGTGCCCCAAACCGCTTTAATGTCCCATTTTATCTGACGAAGGACAGCATTGGGGTGGGCAAAGACGGCGCCTCCACTTTGGTCAAAAGCCTGCTGGCCATCGTGAACCAACAGGTCGTGACTGATTTGTTCAACCGTGTTCCCTGAGCGGAATACATCAAACGGGCTCCCCACGGCATCACACGCCGCAACGGCCATCGTGTCCTTGGAAAGGGCATGAACGCATTCAAGTCCGCAAACCTATGTAATCTTTTGATTTTTGGACAATCTTGCCAAGCAAGTAAAAGTGGTGCGGATGAGAAGACTCGAACTTCCACGGGTGTTACCCCACAGCGACCTCAACGCTGCGCGTCTACCATTCCGCCACATCCGCACGATAAATGGTCAGCGGTCTTTAGCCTGCCAAGGTAGCCTTGTGAAGAGTGATTTTTGCATTTTTCCAAAATCCACGAGAACAGACGGGATTGCGTGACAGACCTTTGCGCGCCGCCTCTGCTGCGGTATGGCTGCGCGTATGGTGGAATGGATCATCTCTGAGGGCCTGACCGATTTTCGCACGGCGGAGCGTTGGATGGAAACGCGGGCGACAGATATTGCCCAGGGCCGGGCGGCGGAATGCATCTGGCTGGTGGAGCATCCTCCGCTCTACACGGCGGGGACCAGTGCAAAGGAATCGGACCTGATCGACCCGGACCGCTTTCCTGTTCATGCAACCAAAAGGGGCGGGCAGTATACGTATCATGGACCCGGTCAACGCGTGGCCTACACCCTGCTTGATGTCGGCGCGCGCGGGCGGGATGTGCGCGCATTCGTTGAGCAACTGGAAAGATGGGTGATTTCGACACTTTCACAGTTCAACGTGACGGGGGAAATCAAGCAAGGCCGCGTCGGCGTCTGGGTGGAGCGACCGGAAAAACCCAAAACCGCGAACGGCGCAATTGCACAGGACAAGATTGCCGCCATCGGTATTCGGCTGCGCAAATGGATTTCCTTTCATGGGGTGTCCATCAACGTCGAACCCGATTTGAGTCATTTCAACGGGATCGTGCCCTGCGGAATATCCGAGCATGGCGTTACAAGCCTTGTGGATCTGGGGCTGCCTGTAACGATGAACGATCTGGATACCGCACTTATGCAGGAATTCGGTGAGGTCTTCGCAGGCCCCCTGCAGCCGGTGAAGTGGCGCGATTCGTAATTCAGCCACTTAAAACGCTGCCCTTTCGTCATGTCCGGCACCGCGCCGCACGCCGAGGTGCCGTCCCATCGGAACATGTACCACATCACCCGGTGTCGCCCTCTGACCAAGGGCGACAAAACCCCTGCCCGCGCATGAGGGAAAACTCCCGACACCACGCGCGCTGACAAATGCCCCCTCAGATCACCCGCTGCAAACCCTATATACTGTCAGCGCCATCGACGAGCTGCTGCTTTAACGCGGCATTCACCTCGTGCAAGTTCGCTTCGGCTGTTTTCTCTGCGGTGATGTCGAACGCGATGCCGATATGACGCAACACGCCCCCATCTGCCGCCCGTGTGAAAACCGTCTCAATCGAACGCAGCCAGACCTCATGACCATCGCGTGCGATTGCCCGATACTCCCAAACCGCTTGCTCATGATCGGCCAAGTCCTGCATTTCGGCCACATTGCCGGCAATGCGATCGAAATCATCATCGTGTATGATGGTTGGCAGTAAATCATCGCCCATCGCCTTGATGTCCTCCGGCGAATACCCGAGCAATTCCGCGATGCTCCGGTTGGAGTATTCGTTGCTCATGGTCTCATGATTGAACACATAAATGATGCCCGGCACCAGCGCCACGATCTGGCGCAAGAAGGTCACGCTGTCCGCATCGATCACGCTGGAGGATTCATACTGCCAGGGGATTTGTGCCAGTGCCATGGAGATCATCCTCTATACCCATACTCTTGTTGACCGCGGACATGGTCGGGGCATCAGATTGACACCTTGGGGGTAAAGGTTGCGTTAAAACCCAAGGCTGCCGGGGTCGAATCGCCACGAATACCCACCGGTATTAAGGCAAATGCGAAGGATAACGACCCGATCCGTTTGCGTGGCCGCAGGAATTTTCATTTTATCTTACACGTGCGGCATTAGGATCATTGCTCCTTGGCACAACACACTCTAAAACCGAGGTGAATCTATGGTCGGAACGGGAACCCCGGCCTGGACAAACACACAATCAGGAGGCACCGCATGGCAGACGCAGCCATTCACGGGCACGACCATCAAGACGAACGCGGGTTTTTCACTCGCTGGTTCATGTCCACCAACCACAAAGACATCGGTATTCTCTATCTGATCACATCCGCGCTTGTCGGGTTCGTATCAGTAGCCTTTACCGTTTATATGCGCCTTGAGCTGATGGAGCCGGGCGTTCAGTACATGTGTATGGAAGGCGCGCGTATGTTCGCCAGCGATGCGCTCTGTACACCCAACGGACACCTTTGGAATGTTTTGATCACCGGTCACGGTATTCTAATGATGTTCTTTGTGGTCATTCCCGCGCTCTTCGGCGGATTTGGCAACTATTTCATGCCGTTGCAGATCGGCGCGCCAGATATGGCCTTCCCGCGGATGAACAACCTGTCCTTCTGGATGTATGTCGCAGGCACCGCCTTGGCGATCTGCTCGGTCCTTGCACCGGGTGGGAATGATCAGGCCGGTTCGGGCGTTGGCTGGGTGCTTTATCCACCGCTGTCCACGAACGAGGGCGGGTATTCGATGGATCTCGCGATATTCGCGGTCCACGTCTCGGGCGCCTCCTCGATCCTTGGTGCGATCAACATGATCACGACATTCCTGAACATGCGTGCCCCCGGCATGACCCTGTTCAAAGTGCCGCTGTTCAGCTGGTCGATCTTTGTCACAAGCTGGCTGATCCTTCTGTCCCTGCCGGTTCTGGCGGGCGCGATCACCATGTTGCTGATGGATCGTAACTTCGGCTTTACCTTTTTTGATCCGTCTGGCGGCGGTGACCCCGTGCTCTACCAGCACATCCTGTGGTTCTTTGGCCACCCAGAGGTCTACATCATCATCCTGCCCGGCTTTGGCATCATCTCCCATGTGATCGCGACCTTCGCGCGCAAACCGATCTTCGGCTACCTGCCGATGGTCTGGGCGATCATCGCCATCGGTGCCTTGGGCTTCGTCGTCTGGGCGCACCACATGTACACCGTGGGCATGTCCCTCAACCAGCAGGCCTATTTCATGCTGGCCACGATGGTCATTGCGGTGCCCACAGGGGTCAAGGTCTTCAGCTGGATCGCGACCATGTGGGGCGGATCGGTGGAATTCAAAACACCCATGCTCTGGGCCTTTGGCTTCCTCTTCCTCTTCACCGTGGGCGGTGTGACCGGCATCGTGCTGTCGCAGGCCGCCGTGGACCGCTACTACCACGACACCTACTACGTCGTGGCGCACTTCCACTACGTGATGTCGCTGGGGGCTGTCTTCGCCATCTTCGCCGGGATTTACTTCTACTTCCCCAAGATGACTGGCAAGATGTATCCTGAATGGGCCGGCAAGCTGCACTTCTGGACGATGTTCATCGGCGCAAACCTGACCTTCTTCCCGCAGCACTTCCTGGGTCGTCAGGGCATGCCACGTCGTTACATCGACTATCCTGAGGCCTTCGCCTACTGGAACCTGTGGTCAAGCTGGGGCGCGTTCCTGTCCTTTGCCTCCTTCCTCTTCTTCTTTGGCGTCATCGCCTACAGCTTGAAGTGGGGCCGCAAATGCACCGAAGCGAACCCGTGGAACGAATACGCGGATACGCTGGAATGGACCCTGCCCTCCCCACCGCCCGAGCACACGTTCGAGCAGCTTCCAAAGCAGGAAGACTGGGACAAGCAGCACAGCCACTAAGGCACACGTCAGAAACTTCTAGGAAAAGCCCCGCACCGCCGGGGCTTTTTCACATTCCGGGTCACCCGCATTTTACCACTGACACATCGCCCCGCCCCACCCCGCAGGCACCGACGCAATACCGACGTGACACCGACGTCATACCGACAGGCCATTTTGCTGATGTGACGGCCTCAAGAGACGCCCGGGCCATCGGCGAAAAACCACATCGCGCCCCTGTGGTCTGCGTGCCGCATTGCGCCGCGCCCCGCCCCTGCGGTAAACATCGACATAGCAACACCCCCGGTTATCTCACCCGCAACCAGACTGACGTCCCATCATGCCCTATCAATGGATTTCACAGCCCGACGAGACCCCGCAGACGTTGCGTCTGTGGCCGCATAATTCGCTGCCCCCGCAGGGGATGGCCGCCTTTGTGCTGGCCACTTTCGCAATGATCCTGATCCCCGTGGTGACGATGCTCGGCTCGCCTGTGCTATGGGGCCTCTTGCCCTTTGTTTTATTGGCTGTCTGGGGCATATATCATGCCCTGCGACGCAACCGCAAAGCCCGCAATATCGTTGAGGTTCTGACCCTCAATGACGAGGAGGCGCATCTGATCCGAACGGAGCCCACAGGCGCCACGCGGGAGTGGGATTGCAACCGCTATTGGACCACCATCACGAAATACGAAAAGGACGGACCGATCCCGCATTACGTGACCCTCAAAGGCATGGGGCGCGAGGTGGAAATCGGCGCCTTCCTCAGCGAAGAAGAGCGTGTCGCGCTCTATGATGAGCTGCAACGCGCGTGGCGGCGCTAAAGCGTCATCCGGAACAACCTGACTAACCCACCACCGCCTGAAATCAATAATTTCAACGCGTTAGGGGATAGGCGATGTTTTTGGCATCTCGTCAGACGCTCTGGGCCTGCCCCACTGGTTTTCTTCGCCCCAGAGCTGGCGCAGCAAACCCGACTGTTCCGCAAACCGATCCTCAAGAACAGTACATTCATAGATGCGATCTGTCCTAAAATGACGGAAGCCGGTGCGTAACTCACACCACCCTGCGACCATCACGCATTCCAGATGATAGATCAGCGCAAGTGGGCGGATAACGCGTATTGTGTCCGTGCCCTCACCACTGCGATAGGTGAGTTTGAGCTTTCTCGCATCACGTATGGCAGATCGCAGTGACGCAATCGACACGCACCCCTTTGACGGATCATCGCGCGGTGCGCCCCACGGGGACACCTGCAGCCAGTCGGCAGGACCGTGCAGCGCATCAACCTTCTGGTGAATGCTCTTGGCGGCCGCCTCAAGCCCACTGTCCCCGGTGCGCACCAGCATCGCCAGCCCCACCCGCAGCGCGTCGATTTCATCGGCATCAAAATTCAGCGGCGGCAAGTCATACCCCGCACGCATCATATACCCGATACCCGGTGCGCCATCGATGGGCGTCTGGCGTGCCTGCAAGGTCGCTATGTCACGATAGACCGTTCGCTTGGACACCTCCAGACGCACCGCCAGCGCATCCGCCGTCAAGGGGCGCGGGGCTGCCCGCAAAAGCTGGATAATTTCGAACAGGCGGTCAGATCTGGCCATGGTGCACCCCTCTCGTCACTGCTGACACCTTATCACTCCCTGCTGACAACGTGCTGTCAGCAGGCTTGTGCGACAACAGTGAAAAAGAGAAAGGGCGCTTATGTACTCCTACGACGAATACACACTGTTACGGCTGCGTTTGGGGCGGTGGGATCCAGAGTTCACACCGAAACCCGTGCAGGTGCAGATCAAACTGATAAACTTTGAAAAATTGGTGCGCCGTATCAAGCAGTTGCTCCGCGGTCGACCGTTTCGGGTCAAAACCTGATCAGCTCAAACGTTCTTTGACGGTCGGACCAATTTTCCCGAAATCCATTTGGCCGGTGTACTTGCCTTTCAGCACACCCATCACTTTGCCCATGTCACGAATGCTCTCGGCGCCTATTTCGGCAATCGCCGCATCCACGGCGGCTGCCGCTTCATCGTCAGACAGTTGTCGTGGCAAAAATTCTTCGATGACGGTGACTTCCTGACGTTCCCGCTCTGCAAGATCAAGGCGCCCGCCCTCTTCGTAGGCGCGCGCACTCTCGAGCCGTTGCTTCGCCATTTTGCCGAGGATCGCAAGAACCTCTGCATCGCCAACGCCTTCGTCGTTCCCGACGGCACGCGCTGCAATATCCTTGTCCTTGATAGCAGCATTGATAAGGCGCAGCGTCGATAGACGGTCCGCTGCCTTGTCTTTCATCGCCTGTTTCAACGCGGTCGAAACCTTCGTGCGCAAATCCATCGCTCACATTCCTTTTTGACTGTCCCACGCCGATTGTCCTGTTGCCGAACGGGCGCGGTAAGGGGCAGACATTACCCAAAGCCCGGCGCCGCCGCAACACCCGCCGCTGCGTCATGTCGGTCGCGTCACAAGCGCAGCCAGCACGTGCCAATCCGCTTGACCCGATCTGTCCGCCCGTCTAGGTATCGCCAGATTTCGTCGGCATCCTTTTGCAGAAAGGTCATCCCATGACTGTCCCCGCGTCCGAGCGTCCAACCGCCTGTCTGGCTCTTGCGGATGGCACCCTGTTTTACGGGATGGGATTTGGTGCAACAGGCCAAACCGTGGCTGAGCTTTGCTTCAACACGGCCATGACCGGCTATCAAGAGATCATGACGGACCCTTCCTATGCCGGGCAGGTCGTCACATTTACCTTTCCGCACATCGGCAACGTGGGTGTGAACCCGCAGGATGACGAAACCGCCGACCCTGTAGCAGCGGGAATGGTGGTTAAGTGGATGCCCACAGAGCCGTCAAACTGGCGGGCCATTCAGCATATCGACGATTGGCTTACGGCCAGAGGACGAATCGCCATAGGCGGCGTCGACACCCGGCGTCTGACGCGCGCGATCCGTCAGTCCGGCGCGCCCCATGTGGCGCTGGCCCATGATCCGAGCGGCAATCTGGATGTTGAAGCGCTCGTCGCTGCTGCGCGCGGTTTCAGCGGGCTGGAAGGCGTTGATCTCGCCAAGGAAGTCACCTGCGCACAGTCCTATCACTGGAATGAAATGCGGTGGGCCTGGCCCGAAGGCTACACCGCGCAAACCGAGCCGAAGCATAAGGTCGTCGCGGTTGATTACGGCGCCAAGCGCAACATCCTGCGCTGCCTTGCAAGTGCCGGGTGCGATGTGACGGTGCTGCCAGCAACGGCGACATATGAGGATGTGCTTGCACACAAGCCAGACGGTGTTTTTCTGTCCAACGGGCCGGGTGATCCAGCGGCAACAGGTAAGTATGCGGTGCCCATGATTCGAGGCGTATTGGATAACACGGACCTTCCGGTCTTCGGGATTTGTCTGGGCCACCAGATGCTGGCATTGGCGCTTGGCGCACAAACCATCAAGATGAACCACGGACATCATGGGGCCAACCACCCGGTCAAAGATCATGACACCGGGAAAGTGGAAATCACGTCGATGAATCACGGCTTTGCCGTTGATGCGCAGACGTTACCGGATGGGGTCGTTGAAACGCATACATCGCTGTTTGACGGGTCCAACTGTGGGATTCGCATGGATGGTCGGCCCGTCTGGTCCGTGCAGCACCACCCCGAGGCAAGCCCGGGTCCACAGGACAGCTATTATCTTTTCGAACGTTTCGCCAAAGCGATGGCAGATCGGGCCGCTTAGATCGTTGCGCACCTGCGCTTTGAGTTGAATGATCCATATTTCAACGCGAGGGCGCTTGAATGTGAGCCTTTGACGTCCGACGGTACAACCTGTGCAATGTCTTATTCTGGCCGTTGGCGATGGCTTACGGTTTTAAGCAGTATAGCCATCAACCTATAGGGGGCCACGAGTCCCCTGCACACCTGAAATTCGTATTTGCCGGAGTGTCTCGGTGACCGCGTAACGGTTACACTGGATAGCACTGGCGCGATCATTGCAGGCGCGCGACCAAGCGCACCCTTTGTTTGTATTGCCGCCGCATCCGAACATGTGCCGCCTGACGGATCTCGGGTGATGACCGCCTCTCGGCCCCGATCTGCGCGTTCGCATCCTCCTACCAGATTTAGACGCGATAATTTGCAGTTCCAAATGAGACGTCGCACCAAGGTTTTCCTGCCATTTGGCTCGCTGAACGCTGTCAGTCACATCGGCGGTGAACTGCAGAGGTAAAGGCATGTTAAGCATATATGACTATTTCAGAGTGATGGTTCGTTGCCAAAAATTCGCAGACCTTGGGCAGAGTGAAAGTGCCCCAACCAACTGATTGGCGCCGCGATGCGGATTAACAGAAATATCCACGCACTGTTTTCGGTAACAGTTCATTAACTGCGATCTGCAAGACTGCATCGTCCTCTAACGATGCAAGGCAATCGACGATGAATGACATTCACCTGCGTTTGTCTGACAACAAATCCAACGCGCCCCCCGTAACGCATCCTCCCATTGGCCGCCTGTTGGTGGACCGGGGCAAGATTGCGCCAAACGACCTGACCCATGCGTTGAATTTGCAGCGTCGCATCGATGCGCCATTGGGTGACATCATGATCTCCGAAGGGCTGATCAACAAAAAGGATGTGTTGAGTGCGCTGGCCGCACAGGCAAGGGCAGAAGGCGCCGATCTGGAGTTGGAGCCGCCGGCCATGGAGATGGCAAACCGACTGCCTGCTTCGCTGTGTCTGCGCTATGGCGTGGTTCCATGGCGCGAAGACGCGCGGGCGCTTTATGTCGCCACCAGCAGCCCGACGGGGTTTACGCAGTTGCTGGAAGCCTGCGGTCCTCAGGAGCGACAGCTTTTTCCCGTCATTGTTGATGACGCACAAATTCAAGCCCATCAGAGCCGTCTTTATGGCAGTGAGTTGGCGCAAGGGGCCGCCTCGCGTGTCCCTGTGGAGGAAAGTTGCCGCAGTTGGGCAGGTCGCGGGCGTCACCGTCTGATCTGGGCGGCCGCCGCCTTTTGTCTGCTGGCGGCATCGCTGGTTTTTGCCCCGTCTTGGTCCATCACTGTGCTGGCCCTCTGGGCGATCATCACGCTGCTGATGACCAGCACTTTAAAAGCTGCTGCGTTGTTCATTTACCTCAGGGGCGGACAATCGGCGCACGCTCCTCCTGTAGACTTCAAGCCGTTTCGTATGCCGCGTGTGTCCGTTCTGGTCCCCTTACTCAAGGAAAAGGAAATCGCCGGACAGTTGATCGCACGTCTCAGCCAATTGACCTATCCCAAATCCCTTTTGAACGTTGTGCTCATACTCGAAGAGGGCGACACCCTCACGCGAGAGACGATCAAACGCACTGAACTGCCCGACTGGATGAGCGTGATTGAAGTCCCCGAAGCGGGCGGGCTGACCACCAAGCCGCGCGCGCTCAACTATGCGCTCGACTTTTGCAAGGGATCAATCATCGGGGTCTGGGACGCTGAGGACTGGCCCGAAGCCGACCAGATCGAGAAAGTCGTCACACGCTTCAACACCGCCCCCGATAACGTCGTCTGTTTGCAAGGCATTTTGGATTATTACAATTCGCGCAGCTCATGGCTCGCACGCTGTTTTACAATCGAATACGCCATGTGGTGGCGCGTCGTTATGCCGGGTATTGCCCGCTTGGGCCTTGTGGTGCCGTTAGGGAGCACAATAATTATTTAAATATCCATTTAAAAACAGAACTTTAATCTAATTATTTTTCACCCAACCACCCTTCTATCCACCTATTGGTCTTCCCTTGAATTGTGGGGAACTTTTTACCTTTGAACAGCCCACTCACAAATTTGACCACCGAGACCGGTTCACAAAACACCATCTGAGAGAATTGCTGCACCCCTCCGTAAGTACGATCTGTGAGCCACGAGCGTTGCAAGCTGTAGAGCATCTAAACTTGCGACCATTTTTTGACCAAGAGTTTCTGGTAGGGGATGATCTAAATCAAAGCGGGGTTGTATTGCCTCATGGTCTTACGGTCACGAGCTTGCTAGCAAAACATATGATGTGCCCGCTTGCACCAGTAGTAAACGTTGAGGTTGGATTATCCCGTGAATGAATTGCCCAATGCCGCAGTGTGTCTGCGAAACTTAGTTTGGGCGGATACCACTAGTTTAAGTCAATCTATTGTACTAACGATCTATTTCAGAAAACGGAGATAACATGAAAACGAAGTTAATTATTATGCCTATGCTTGCTGCAACGGTATCTCTCAGTGCGTGCGCATCCATTACGAATGATGCGAATGTCCCTATTGCCATATCGTTTAGTGATGGCACCAATGGCAGCTGCAATCTTTCGAACAAAAGAGCGTCATATCAAGTACCTATCCCGTCTACTCCAATGATCCGTCGCTCTGACGACTCGCTGAAATACAACTGTGAAACGAGCCGGGGCGACAAACCTTTTGGGAGTATTCCAAGCACGATGGGTGGCAAAATTATAGCGAGCGCTGTTTTCATAGACTTTGGCATCACCGATGCAATAACTGACAAACACCGCGAATATCCTGCCAGCTACGTTATCCCAGTACCTAGGTGAGAACAGTCAAATAGTGCTGGCAGGCGTTCGAGCAGCAAATCTAAAGCCAACGTAACTCTTTCGATGATTTCGATCAAAGCAACCTACACTGGCGGCTCAAACCTGTTCACGAGCTTTAGTTCTCTCGCGTATACTTGTACCACTGATGACATTGGTGATGACCACGTGTCTGGGAGAGAAAAGGTTTATGCAGCGTCCGTCCGAACAACGAGGGCAGTCCGGTGCATGACCGGTTTCTTTAGTTACGGCTGCTAACGGCAAGTCGTCGTAGTATTTACTTTTGGTTAACAGGAATCGCTTAATCTTTCTTAATTCATTCGTGTGACCGCGTTTGCTTTGTTTGACCGGTAGGTTTTGGAAATCATCCAGATTTCGTTCGCCAGCGCAAGTTGGGTGCGAAATCTTGGCAATCCTGTACTTTCTCTGAGGGAGTAAAAATATGACCAAGGAAGAATTCGCTAAACGTCTTGATTTGGCAATTCAGATCGCAGAACGTAATGGACTAAGCGAAACCCGCTTAGCTCTTATAGACATTAGATCCCAAATTATGAGCTTATCTAGTGGGTCTCATTTGTATCACCCGAACCTATCAAGAGCATCCTTAAGGCTTTGTTAAATTTTCTGGGATGAACTCAGTATTGTTCAAAACACCTCGGGAAGGGTGTTTGCCAGAGACTTAAGGAAACTTCGGGATGGAAAACGACAATGATTGGGTACTGGAAGTTTTGTTGGACCTAAAAGAGTACGCTCAAGACAATGATCTGCCCTTGCTCGCGAACATCATCTGTGACGTAGAAGGTGTTGCTCAAAAGGAAATTTCTCTTAAAGCTGGAATCTCAGAAGCTGGCATCACTCAACGACGAAGCAGCCTGCCATAGTGACAATGAAAACCTGCTCATAACCGCATGTATTGCCGCCTTTGGCACCAACGAAGGCTGAGCTTGCCAGAGCACGTTTATCTTGGACGTTGCATATTTGCTAAGCACTCAAGTGTTAACTGCCGCTGCAATATCTAGATAAGCGAATTCATTTACCGATCGTTAACTTCCATTCAATTATCCATGAAGCATGAAATATGTTTGGAAAATTACGGTGCGAAACGCAGTCGATAAATCGGAACGCCGCCATGGCTACGCTTTTGCAGGCAGCATGGGTGAAGCGCTAGAACTTGCAGGGCATCCTGACGCTGTTGCCATACCTCAAATCGAAAAAGTCTGGCCCGGTGCTGCAGGAACGAATTTCTTCTGGCACTAACGCCCATTGGTAAGTCGTAGTTCGAGAATAATGCTAGCTCAAAACGGCTGCCATGTTTAAAACGTCGTTATGACAAAATGGCCAAATTCAATCCCCCCCGATCTAAATCAAATGCTCGACCAGTTGGCATTGCACCGCAACGAAGCGCGCAACTCAGACGTTTGGGGCGTTCTCCAGGACTGGTTACAGCGACATGAAGTGCAGCCGTCAGAAACTATTATCGGGCGTGGCTGAAAACCTTCTACGCTGACAAGGGGATTTAGTGGCGTCCCATCTTATGACTTCTGCCAGCCCAACGCGGCCATTCGATTTAGACGTCCATTAACGGATCAGCGGACATTGCTCCCCGAGGCTGACGCAGCGAAACTGATCTCCATTTTCGCATCAAAAGTATAACTTTAGCATTTAGTGACAAGGCGCGGCATTTGTGTGACGGTCGGTTTCAAAAGAAGGTTTTGTTGGATGGCATTTGCATCCGATTTAATTTGGTTTGACGGATTAAAGCTGCAAAACAGATGTTAAAGAACGCGTACACTATCGAATATGTTAGAAACCCGAAATGGTCTAGCAAGGAAAAATCAGCGATCGACTGCTTCGTTAAGTTGAATCACTGTAAACGCGAGCTGCCGTTTACAGCGAACCCAAATGACTGCGAAGTACATGGAAGAGAAATATTCCAGCAATGCGTAAATGGCGAGTTCGGCCCTATTGCCGATTTCGACGATCCACCCCTGCAGCAAGACTTCATTGAACCGCAGTTGCAGCAGGAACTGCCATCTCGATACATTACGCAACTCGTCGGAATGCTTGACGAAGCCAATGCCGAAAACTCCGCAGGCACTGCACGCGGCATTGTATTGGTTTGGGGAGCCTTTCTGGAAGTAGTCCTGAACGACTATATTGAGGGCCATTATCAGAACCAGAATAGCAGCGACATACCGGCCAAAAAACGAAAGCAGATGAAATCTCTGGGAGGTAAGATTGTCGTTGCAGATGAGCTGGGCTTACTTGAAAACGATCTTCACGAGGATCTAAAGCAAATAAAGGAATTAAGGAATTCTGCTGCTCACAATTTGCATTTCACAAAGTTTTCACACCTGAGCAAGCAAGAAGCGTTAGCTGCTTACGAGCATTTATATACAAAATATGCTTCCGACGATTTCCATGAGGTCGACGATCTTCTTTTCGTATCTCGATTTGTTTATGGAACGGCGTGCCAAATGGTCTTGCAAAAATTGGCGGTCTTATTCGACAGACTGCTAAGGCCGTAAACGCATCCATCCGTTGGCCTCCCGTTTTCCGATTAAAAATTTGGCGAAAATCAGCCCACAGCCGACATCCGACATCCGACATCCGACATCCGATTTCTGGATGGATCGGAATGTCGTGGCGGCAAGGCGATAGTGGATTTCAAAGGTTTGCACCTGCCGAAACCGCAAGTGCGTTGATCCAGTCCTTCTTTTTTAGCGACCGGTTTTGCTTCAATTCAACATGCACTAGATCGCCCGTCAGTTCTTGGCGCAGTAATTTTTTGTACAAACTTACGCTGCTTGGCGAAAGCCATGGGTTAAGGTACACTCTCCGCAAACTGTAAGCAGAGAATTTGAGCTTCTCCGGCTCGCCGCGAACAGGCGGCGAAACACGAAGGACTCTGAATTCTCGCTCGTCTCCGTACTGTTCTCTTTTCGTAAATGCTATCTCGTCTGGTTTGGTCTGGAAAAGATCCTTCCTAGTCGGGTACCGAACCATGCCCGAAACCAAGGAGTGGTCTTGATCAAATTCACGAACAATGCGCTCCCGGTCGAACCACAGACACACCCCGAGTTCGCGCTCTCCGAAAATATGCCAGAAATGGAACCGGTCAGGTGCCGCTGTTAGACACGTTCCCCTGATATCAAAACCAGATTGTCGTTGAGAAAACATTAGGATGGCCGCCGCATCATTTTGGTCATCCCAAGACTTTGGATCTCCCAAGTGTAGCTGTCTTGTCTCCAGTATTTCAGGAAGATATTCGAGCTTTGTATACTTCTTCAGCCATTTAGGTTTAGACACTGAGCGGCTCAATTTTGCGAATCCCAAGGTGCGAACAGTTGAAGATTACAATCCTCATTTGCAGAGATCCACAGTTAGATATTCGTTCTTCTGTTAGCCCAGATCGGTGCAAAGCCGTCATCAGATACCCATCGCAACTTTGCAAAGTCCGGAATCTGTTCTGTGCTGCCACTGAAGCATATCGTAGTACGGGTCTGAAAGGGTTCAAACCAATCATTCACTGAAAGTGTACGACCTCAAAGAAAGCCTTGATCCAATTCACCTGCGCTTTTGCTGAGAACCGAAACCATCCGTCGTAGGTCCTGCATTTCCTTCGTGCGCAGCCCGTGCCGATGGTTGGGGTGCGCCTTGCCGCGTGGCGCGCCACCACCAGCTCCATGCAGGCGGCAGACGTTCCAATTCTGCTTAGAAGGATTGCGGCAGCGTTCGCCCGTACTCTTGGCCGTTGCGCTACATCTGGGCGCATCCCTGAGTCTCTGAGTGGGGTCTATGGGGTTAACGTCGCTTTTCATGTTCAACCCTCCCCCCGATGGCTTACATCGCCCACAACAGCCTGTCCGCCACTCTCAACGGTAACGCGCTCAACGCGGACTGTTTGCTTGCCGCCGTTGCGGTGTTTGCGAAGGGTCTCCATTTGCATAGAATAGGCGCGTGCCAGTTTGGTGTAGCCCGAATAATGTGCCTGAACTTGTTCAATCCGGTCTGCATGTGAGAGCCACCGGCCAGAGCGTATCATTGCCACATGCGTTGCCGCCATCTGCACGGCCAGCATCCTTTCAAATGCGTCACGCGGTTTGATTTCAGCCACAGTAGCCAGCATAAACGTCCGCTCATCATTGCCCTTGAATTCGTCGCTGCATTCGTTGGACTTAAGAACTTTAAAGCAGTGCATCAGTAGCCCATTCGCCATCTCTGGGTGCTTGGTCCCGAATATGGTCAGCAATGCCTTGTCTGTAGCTTCGGTTACGTGCTGCCCTTCGTCTGGTGTGCCGCTAAAAGTCACGCCTATGGTCTCGTCTGCTGGTGTCGGTTCTGTCGTCATTTGATTACCTGCCTATGGCTAGATGTATATATGTCCTGATTTTTGTGACGCGCGATTTGCGATTTAGCCGCTTTACGTCACAATTTTCAGGACGGCTTTACCTGTTTTCGCCTGTAGTTTCTGGGAGGTGCCACACTGACTGTGACGCGGTGTCCTGTTTTTTGTGCGGGGGTTTTGTTTTTCCGTCCAAGACATGAAGCGTTTTAGGGCGGGTTTCATATCAGGCGTCTTTTCTTCATCAAGCGCCCAGACAGATGCTTTGCCGACGCCGGACGGCCCCAAGTGCGGCCCTTTTGTTAAACGGATAAAACCGCGTCCCTCCAGTTCATCAAACCACGGGCCGACTGTGTTGCGATGCACATGCAGCGCCTTGGCGGCGTCACGGTGACTAAGGAAAATGCGCCCATTGTTCGAGCCATTGTAACGCCGCTTGAGTTCAACGTAGAGCGCACGAGGGCCGGGTTTCAGGGTCGCCCATGCCTCTGTCGATTGCAGCCATTCGGGAAGCTGGACATGACGCCCAGCCCCCCTTTTGTTGGCTTTGTAAAGCTTACCTGCCACTAGCGGCCACCCCGCGCCTTGAGTGCCAGATAGACGCGCACGGCGACGATTTGACTGGGGCACCCACCAAGGGACACCCACGCCGCGTCTGTGGCCGCACCAGCGCCCTTGCGGGCCATGATATGCCACCGGTTTGCGGCTTTGCTGAGCCTGTATCTATCTCCCATTTTTTGCCCCTTCAAAGAACAGCTCCGCTATAAGACGGGCTTGAGTGCCAGACAGGCCATGCTGACGACGAAGGCGGGAAACGCGCAGACGGTTCATGCCGCGCGCCCGTCATTGCCCAGCGCCTTGGCAGAACGGGGAAAGCGCAGATTTGCCTTGTCTGTGTCCGGTGCCAGCGAATAATAAGCGACCTTTCCAGAGCCGCGATATTCCACCTCAACCGGCCAGCCAAACTCACGTCTCAGGCGATGGGCGATTGCGCCAAGACGCCATGCGCCGATTTCGTTCATCGCCTCTCTGTGCGAAATGGTGCGCCCATCCGTGAACGCTTTGCATGCCCAGAAAACGGACGTGGATTTGGAGTAAAAGTTGTCAGATTGTGCCATAAGCACCTCCATGAGAAAGGTTTGCTTTCACAAGGCGCTGGGCGTAAGTTGCACGTACTCTTCTAACAGAATGCACCCCTACCCAGCAATATTGCGCGAGCAAGTTGCGGGTAGGGTTATGCCACGCTCTTTTCGAGCACAGCGTCGATTTCGGCTTCATTCCAATACAGGCGAGAACCGAGTTTTACCGGCTTAGGCAAACGGCCTAATTCGACATCGCGGTAAATGGTAGTGCGGCCCCGGCCGCCAAGTTTGATTTGAAGGTCGCGGAAGGAAAGAAAGGTCATGTAAGGGGATGCTCCAGCTTGCGCGGCGGTGTTTCGTCGCGCTTCGTGAAGCCCTTCTGACCACAAAAACTGCGCTTTAAAATCGGGCTATTTGAAGTGTCCCCCGGGGTACCTTCAAACAGCCCCCCCACGTCCATTCGCGCGAATTGCAGTTAAATCACCCTCTTGAGGTTGCAAGTGGGGATAGGCCTTTTCGAATGTATCTCCTTCTTGCCATAATTCCCACAAACCCCAGTTGTCAGAGCGCTCCCACGATTGAAAGACTCTTTGGTAGTGCAATACAGTTGAGAGATATGTCAAAGTGGATGGCAGAGGTTTAATCAATGGGTGGCCACTGGAGTTTGCACCAGCCAACACCTTCGCCGCACATATGTGCGCAGCCGACCTATACTTTCGAAAGTACTGCCTAATTTTGAAAGGGTCGCCTACAACTGCTTTTTCCTGAACCTCCCAAGACTTAGCCTTGGGTATCACAAAAGAAATCTTACCCGAATTATTGAAAATTTCTGATGCTATTTCGCTTGCCTGATTCAGACTCGCTGGACTTCCATCTTTGTTCAAATGACACATGATTAGAGCTACGATACCGCAAACGTGAACCTGTGCAGCACGCTTAGCAACGGAGTTAATGACGCTCATGGACAAAGCACTAAATTGCCAGCTTGCCGGGTCTGATTTGTAAGAAGCAAGTTCAGTTTCGAAGACTTGAAATGCTTGGCTAATGCTAACTCTGTCATCCGAAAAAAACGCAATCACTTCCAATTTTACGTGCGTTAGCTCGTCAATTGTTCCATCCGCCTTATTAAAACGAAACGTTGGATTCATAATTGCACCACTGATACATCATATTTCTTGCTGACGACCCCGGACCACCGCTCCATCAAAGCCCGCCTTTGTTCCAAGAAATCCGTACGCCTGTAAGCCCGCTCTACCGCGCCACCAACAACATGACCCATACAGGTTTCTGCCACTTCGTATGGCGCGTTTGCATTCTCTGCTAGCCAATCACGAAAAGAGGAACGAAAACCATGCGGCCTTTCAATCATTCCGCGTTGTTCCATCATTCTGGACATAGTGGCGTCAGAAATTACACCCTTTCGAACGCTTGGAAATAGAAAACCATCGCGCGCAAAGGCAGAGGCTTCGTCAATGACGCGCAACGCTTCTGTTGAAAGCGGCACCCTGAAATCCTTTGCGACGTTCTTACGGCTTTTCATGTTCTCGCCGGGTACCGTCCACACGTCGCCTTCAATCTCGTCCAGACGCATAAAACGAATTGCCTTTGATCTGAGCGTCGTGAGTATCAGGAGGCGCAGCGCCAAGTGAGTGACGGAACCATCTGTCAGGCTTTGGTAGAAGTCGGGCACATCCTGCCAATGCAGCGCTGGTATATTCTGCACCGTGTGACGCTGTTTGCCCAAGAGCGCCTTTGCCTTGTCCGTCGCTTGCAGATCTACGTTCAAGCCCAGCGCCGCCGCGTGTCGCATACAGATGCTAAGACGGTTCATTGCCTTGCGCGCAGTGTCCGCCTTGCTGTGCCAGATCGGCGCGAGCATATCGCGTATATCGGTCTGGTCAATTTCTGAGACTGGCACTTTGCCGAGCATAGGCAAGACGTGCAGTTCAAGCGGCGAAAACCACCGCCCCGCCTTTCCATCGCCCTTGAGTTCGGCCTTGCGGCTTTCGAAGGCATCAAGTGCTACGTCCTTTAGGATATGCAGGTTGCGCACCGCCTCGCGTTGTTCCCGCTCGCGCTGCTTGATCGGGTCCAAGCCTTGCCGCACCTTTGCTCTTTGTATTTCGGCCTGTTCGCGCGCCTCTTTAAGCGAAACCGCAGGATATGACCCCAGCCCCATTTCGCGCCGTCGCCCGTGAATATGCACCCGCAAGAACCACTGAGCGCCGCCATCTGGCCGCTTGTGGAACCAAAGCCCACCGCCGTCTGAAAGCTTTCCGGGAGCCGCCGCTTTGACCGCAGAGGCCGATAGCTTATTGAGGGGACGTGCCATTTCCTGACCACCTTTCTATCCACCCTCAACATATAGTATATACTGGTGCCCCATGGAATACTTCAGGACACGAAAACCTTTGTTTTTATAGGATTACCTAAATAGGTGATGCACCATCGCACACCAAGATGTAGCATTTCAATGCCGTTAGGGGGCACAACCTTGTTCTTCAAACGCTCAGCACTTGAGGAACTGGGCGGCTGGGACGCGCATAACGTAACCGAAGATGCCGATCTGGGCGTACGGCTCGCGCGGCACGGCTACAAAACAGAACTCTTGCCCACCGTCACGCGCGAGGAGGCCACCAGCCGACCATGGGCGTGGGTGCGACAGCGTTCCCGATGGCTCAAGGGCTTCATGATCACCTATTTTGTCCATATGCGCCGCCCCGGCGCGCTTTTGCGCGATCTGGGCTTCTGGCGGTTCATGGGCGTGCAGACCATTTTTCTTGCCGCTGTGTCACAGTTTGCAGCAGCCCCTGTATTGTGGAGCTTCTGGCTCACTTTTTTTGGCGTGGCCCATCCCGTGACCATGACCCTGGGCGCACCAATCATGTGGGGGCTTGCCGGGTTTTTTATTACCACCGAAGCCCTCAGCCTCGCCTTGGGCTTGGTGGCGGTCTCCGGAAAAGGGCACCGTCACCTGATCCCCTTCGTGCCCACCATGATGTTCTATTTTACACTTGGCACTGTCGCTGCGTACAAAGCCTTGTGGGAACTGGTGCGCGCGCCCTTCTTCTGGGATAAAACCCAACATGGCGTGAGCGCACAAACCGACCCAAATCCTCGAAAACCGGGTTTGGACGAGGGTTGCTAGACCTCTTCCTCGCGGCGTTTTGCATCCTGCTTTAGTCGCGTTATGAACGCCACGGAAATGTGGTCTCTGAGGGCCACATAGGCCGCTTCTTCGTTCTTTTCTTCGATGGCGCGCACGATCCCGTCATGTTCTGCCTGCGCGATGGCGCCGCGACCCTGCGCTGCCAGCGACGTCGTCGCCATCAACGCCATCGTGCGATGCACCAGATCAAGTTGCTGCACGAGATATCTGTTGTGCGAGGCAAGATGCACCTGCTTGTGAAACCGCCGGTTCGCCCGCGCCAAAGCGACCGGATCATCTATAAGAGCATTGTCGGCCTCGACCATCTCGCGCAGAATGCGGACCTCTTCCGGCGTTGCATGTTGCGCGGCCAATCGCGCCGCCAGACCTTCCAGCTCCCGGCGCACGACATATAATTCCGCCATCTGATTGTGATCCAAAGACGCGACAATCAGGCTTCGACCATCCCGTGCCAGCAAGGATTGCGTCTCAAGGCGCTGCAGCGCTTCACGGATTGGGGTACGCGAGACACCGAAACGCTCTGCAAGCTCGCTTTCGACCAGCCTGCTGCCCGGCCTGTAAATCCCGAGGTCAATCGCTTCGAGGATCATCGAATAGGCATCTGTATTCTGAGGCTTTTGCATGGTCTGAGGTGGCCTTTCGTTTCTCTCTTTTCATCTTAACGACGCCACAAGGCGACACGCAAGCCCTGCACACTTGCCTTGGCTCTCCTGAGCTTTTAGGACTAGCGGATGGTTAAAGCTGCTTTTTCGGATGTGCGCCACTGGGTCTTTGATCTTGACCACACGCTGTACCCCCCATCTGCCCGTTTGTTTGATCTCATCGAGGTGCGCATGACCGCATATGTCATGCAAGCGCTTGGGGTTGAGGAGCAGCAGGCAGATCGCCTGCGCAAACAGTATTGGGCGGAACATGGCACAACACTTGCAGGTCTCATGCGCGAACATGATGTCGATCCGGGCCCCTACCTGACGGATGTACATGATATCCCGCTGGATCGCCTGTCACCTGATCCGCAACTGGCGAAAAACATTCGCGCCCTTCCCGGGCGGCGCATCGTTTACACTAACGGCTGCGCCCCCTACGCCGAAAGAGTATTGGAGGCGCGCGGGTTAGCAGGCGTCTTTGATGCGGTTTACGGCGTTGAACATGCGGACTTCATGCCCAAACCGGACCATGCAGCCTTCGAAAAAGTATTTGCCAGAGATGGCGTGCAAACCAAGACCGCCGCCATGTTCGAAGATGACCCCCGCAACCTCAAGGCACCGCATGCCATGGGCATGCGCACGGTCCATGTGGCAGATCAAGCGGACAACGGCGACCACATCCATTTCCACACCGATGATTTAAGCGGGTTCCTGGCAAGGATAATTTAACCGACCAAATGCGACAATCAGGCTCATTCCGCAGTGCAGCGGGCATCCTATCTACCACATAGACCAAACAGGAGAGTTTAATGAGCCTTGCCGCCACACCGACCCGATTGCCGCTTTGGCAGCGGATGTTTTTCGCGCTTCCCATCATCGGCTGGATCGCGAAAGACCTTCTTTTCGGACATAAAAACAACGTCTGGTTCGCGCTGATCGGTTTTGTAAGCCTCTGGCTGTCGTCTGCGTTGATATTCGGGTTGCCCGGTCTTTACCTGCCGGCCCTCGCGCTGGTGCCGATCATTTTTGTGACTCTTCTCTTTATTACCTGGGCCTAGGTTCGTGATGGTCATCCAGATCTGATCGGGATATTCCGGGCGTAACGGAACGGGAATGCTATGACAGATCTAACGTGTGATATTCTGATATCGGGTGGTGGTATCGCAGGGCTTACGGCGGCAGCCGCGTTCGGCACCGCAGGTTTTGATGTGATCTGTGTTGATCCTTCCCCGCCGATCACCGATCGTGCCGATCTCAAGGCTGACATGCGTTCAACCGCCATGTTGCAGCCCGCACGCGAGGTGTTAACCGCTGCGGGCCTGTGGGACCGGCTAGCGCCGCACGCCTCCCCCTTGCAGGTCATGCGCATCGTGGATGCTGGCGGGCCAGAGCCAGAAGCGCGCATGACAAAAGACTTCAACGCCTCGGATGTGTCGGATCTGCCTTTTGGTTGGAACCTGCCCAATTGGCTGCTGCGCCGCGAAATGGTGGAGCGGTTGACTGAATTGCCAAATGTCGATTTCCGCCCCGGCACAGGAACGAAATCCCTATTCACGCGGGAAAACGAGGCCCGTGTCGGATTGACGGATGGATCGCGCGTGCGCGCCAAACTGGTGGTGGCCGCGGATGGGCGCGCCTCGCGCATGCGCGAAGCCGCAGGTATCCCGGTAAGCACCACCCGCTATGGGCAAAAAGCGCTGGCATTTGCCGTAACACACCCGATCCCCCATGAAAACGTATCGACCGAAATACATCGCACGGGCGGCCCGTTCACCCTTGTACCGCTCCCGGATCATGAGGGGATGCCATCGTCGGCGGTGGTCTGGATGGATGACGGCCCCGTGAGCCAACAGCGCTATCACAGCGAAGTGGAGCGCTTCGAAAAAGAGATGTCTGAGCGCAGTTGCTATTTATTCGGTCCGCTATCTCTCGCCTCTCACCGCACGATCTGGCCGATCATCACGCAAAAAGCCGACCGCCTGTCCGGTGAGCGCCTCGCGTTGATCGCCGAAGCGGCCCACGTTGTGCCGCCCATCGGGGCACAAGGTCTGAACATGAGCCTTGCCGATACATCAACGCTGCTGGCGCTTGCGCAGGAACGCCCAGAGGGGCTTGGTGATCGCAAGATGCTGGATGCGTATCACAAGGCACGCGACAACGATATTGCCCTGCGGGTGCGCGGGATTGACCTGCTGAACCGTGCCAGTCAAGTGCACACGCCCGCCCTGAGAGACGCGCGTGCCATGGGGTTGAATGCCCTATATGCGCTCGGTCCCGTCCGGCGCACCCTGATGCAGATGGGACTTGGCGTCAGATAACGTCGTCCAGCACCCGCGACAGGCGGGCAAGGGTCCCATCGACGTCATAAAGCTTGTCGAGCCCAAAGAGCCCCAGACGGAATGTTCTGAAATCAGCCGGTTCATCGCATTGAAGCGGCACACCCGCCGCGATCTGCATGCCCTGCGCCATGAACTTTTTGCCATTCTGGATATCCGGATCGGCGGTATAGCTGACCACAACGCCTGGTGCGCCAAACCCATCCGCCGCGACCGAAACGACCCCTTTTGCGGCCAGCATGTCGCGCACCCGGTTGCCAAGGTCCCATTGTGCATCCTTCAGGCGCTCAAAACCGTACTCCCGCGTTTCCAACATTGTGTCGCGAAACGCGCGCAACGCATCCGTGGGCATTGTCGCGTGATAGGCATGCCCGCCATTTTCATAGGCCTGCATGATGCTGTGCCACTTGCCCAGATCAATCGCAAAACTGTCCGACTGCGTCTCGGCCAAGCGTGCCACGGCACGGTCCGACAGCATCACAAGCCCCGCCGACGGGGACGCGGACCAGCCTTTCTGCGGCGCTGAAATCAGCACATCGACACCGGTTTTGCGCATATCAATCCACGCGCAGCCCGACGCGATGCAGTCAAGCACCATCAACGCGCCGACCTCATGCGCGGCGGCCGCCATCGCGGTGACATAGTCATCCGGCAGAATGACACCCGCACTTGTCTCAACGTGCGGTGCAAAAACCACATCCGGTTTTTGCTCGCGAATGGTCGCGACAACCTCTTCGATTGGCGTCGGTGCAAAGGGGGATGGGCTGGCGTTTCCGGTCTGGCGTGCCTTGAGAACCGTGGCCCCCGACGTCAATCCACCCGTCTCGAAAATCTGGCTCCAGCGATAGGAAAACCAGCCATTACGCACCACCAAGACGTCCGCATTGCGCGCGAATTGCCGGGCGACCGCTTCCATCCCGAACGTCCCGCCGCCCGGGATGATCACCACCGCGTCCGCGCTGTAGACGTCTTTGAGCATACCAGAAATGTCGTTCATCACCTGCTGAAAAGCAGCGCTCATGGAGTTCAACGACCGGTCGGTGAACACAACCGAAAACTCTTCAAGGCCATCGGGGTCAATTGTGTCAAGCAAGGCAGCCATTTGTATTCTCCTGTTCATTCTAGAGTTCCGTTCTAGCGCGCCCCGGGACAAGGGGCAAAGCCTGCTTTGACGCACCTGTGCATATTCTTACCCGTCGCCTATAGCGGCCCGGGCAAGCGTTCCTCGCTCAAAAGCACATTCGCCTCGACCTCACCGGCACCGGGCAGTGTCATGATCCGGCGGCGCAGCACGCGTTCAAAGTCGGGCAGATCACGCGCCACCACGCGCAGGCGGTAATCATAGAGTCCCAGAACATGCTCGACCTGCTGCACTTCGGGGATCGCGCTGACCGCCCGCTCAAAATCCTCAAGGCTGACGCGCCCCTTAGTGGCGAGTTTCACGCCCAGAAAGACCGTGACCCCAAAACCAAGGCTTTGCGCATTCAGCCGCAGGCGGCGGCCCCGCAACACCCCCGCCGCCTCAAGTTTGCGGATCCGTCGCCATGTGGCAGGCTGTGACAGGCCAAACCGCCGCCCCAATGCGCCGGCACTTTGCAGCGCGTCATCGGCAAGGGCGCGCACAAGGCGTCGGTCAATATCATCCAGTTCGATCATATGGGCAGCGCCTCTTCGGATTTGATCCGGGCGATCTGCATCAGGGCTTCGATGTCGGCGATATGCGGCAGGGTCAGAATGCGGTCGCGATAAATATCGTGATAATGTGGCATATCCCGCGCGATGATGTTCAGACGCGCATCAACGCGGCCCAGAAAGGTCTGAATTTCCGTAACCTCGGGAACACCCCGCGCCGCTTCGATGAATTCATCAAACGCCCGCGCGACGGTCTTGTCCAAAGTGACACGCAGCGATACCTCAACCGAATAGCCCAACGCAGCCCAATCCACGACCGCGCCCACTCCTTCGATAACGCCTGCGTCCTGCATCCGCGCCAGCCGTCGTGCGGCCTTTCCGGGCGAGATCCCGACACGTTCAGCCAATTCGGCCGAATTCAGGGTGGCGTCCGCTTGCCAATGGCGCAAGAGACTCCGATCAACCGTGTCGAGCATGATTTTACCGTTTTCTATTAAATCAACAAATGAATACTGCAAAAACTGTAGAATTTCCAGAGACTCAATCGCTGGTATTACAGGGATATGCGGGTATTGTGCACCCCAGCATAAACCAAACAGAAGGAGCGCCCGACATGCGCGTTTATTACGACAGAGATTGTGATGTAAACCTGATCAAGGACATGAAGGTCGCCATTCTCGGTTATGGCAGCCAAGGTCACGCGCATGCGTTGAACCTGCGCGATTCAGGTGCCAAGAACCTCGCCGTTGCGCTGCGCGAAGGATCTGCATCTGCCGCAAAGGCCGAAGGCGAAGGCCTGCAGGTCATGGGCATTGCCGAAGCCGCCGCATGGGCCGACCTGATCATGTTCACCATGCCCGATGAGCTTCAGGCCGAAACCTACAAGAAATACGTCCATGACAACATCCGCGAAGGGGCCGCAATCGCATTCGCGCACGGTTTGAACGTCCATTTTGGCCTGATCGAACCCAAAGAAGGCATCGACGTCATCATGATGGCGCCAAAGGGCCCCGGTCACACGGTCCGCGGCGAATACACCAAAGGCGGCGGTGTTCCCTGCCTTGTTGCTGTGGACAAAGACGCCTCCGGCCGCGCGCTGGAAATCGGACTGTCCTATTGCTCTGCCATCGGCGGCGGGCGCTCGGGCATCATCGAAACCAACTTCCGCGAGGAATGCGAAACCGACCTCTTTGGCGAACAGGCCGTTCTGTGCGGTGGCCTCGTTGAACTGATCCGCATGGGCTTTGAGACCCTTGTCGAAGCAGGTTATGCGCCGGAAATGGCCTATTTCGAATGCCTGCACGAAGTGAAACTGATCGTTGATCTGATCTATGAAGGCGGCATCGCCAACATGAACTACTCGATCTCGAACACGGCAGAATACGGCGAATATGTCTCCGGCCCGCGCGTCTTGCCCTATGATGAGACCAAAGCACGCATGAAGGCGATCCTGACGGACATCCAGAACGGCAAATTCGTCCGTGACTTCATGCAAGAGAATGCTGTGGGCCAGCCACACTTCAAAGCGACACGTCGCATCAATGACGAGCACCAGATCGAAGCAACAGGCGAAACCCTGCGCGGGATGATGCCTTGGATTTCTGCCGGTAAGATGGTTGATAAATCCAAAAACTAAGCGTCCAATATCCCTGATCGATGCTCACCCCGGCGCAAGGCGTCGGGGTGACTTTTTTAAACAGAAAGAACATGTGTCCCAACAGCCCCGCATAACAGCTACCAGCTGGCTTATGGTCGCGATCCTTGGCGTGACGTGGGGCGCAACATTTCTTGTTACGGAAATCGCCCTTGAGGGTATGACGCCGTTTTGGCTCGCGGCGGGTCGCATCGGGTTTGCAGCAATTCTGATGACCGCCATTTGGGGGGCCTTGGGGTTTCGCCTGTTTGAAAGCCCGCCCGACCGGAGCGTCTGGGGCGCAACCCTTTTCATCGGCGCGTTCAGTTCCGCCGTTCCCTTCATTTTGCTGGCGTGGGGTCAGCAGTTTGTCACAGCCGGATTTGCAGGCGTCTCAATGGCGGCTGTGGCGCTGATCGTCTTGCCACTTGCGCATTTTCTGGTGCCCGGTGAGATCCTCACCCTTCGCAAAGGGGTCGGGTTCGTAATCGGGTTTGTCGGCGTCTGCATTTTGATCGGCGGTCAGGCTTTTGACACAACCGGCGCCAGTCTCGAGCCCCTGGGCCGCGTCGCCTGTGTTGGCGCGGCAAGTTGTTACGCCGTCTCTTCAATCGTGCTGCGCCGCTTGCCTGAAGTGGATGCCATCGGGCTGTCCACGCTTTTGCTGTTGATCGGCATGGCGGTCGTGGTGCCCGCTGCGTTTATCGTCGAGGGCCCTCCGGTGGTGCCGGACAGCAAAACGCTGTGGGTGCTGGCCTTTTTGGGGCTGGTGCCGACCGCGGCTGCGAGCCTGCTGCGGGTGCTTGTGGTGCGCACGGCGGGCCCGGTGTTCATGTCACTGGTCAATTATCAGGTGCCTGTGTGGTCTGTCGTATTGGGCGCGCTTTTGCTGAGCGAGCCGCTGCCCCCCTCCCTGCTTTGGGCCATGATCCTGATCCTGAGCGGCGTTGGCCTCAGCCAATACGGATCACTTAATCGGCTGTTCAGGCGCGGCTAAAGCACCATGCGCAAAACCTGAGTCACCCACCGCTGCCCGAAATCAGACATTTCAACGCGTTGGGTGATATGCGATGTTTCTGATATTTCGTCAGACGCTTTAGGTCCCGCCCACGGCATCCGCAACAGCTTCGACAACGCTATCAACCGCCCGCTCCATTACCGTCTGATCCTCGTGTTCTGCCATCACACGCACCAGTGGCTCTGTGCCGGATTTGCGGATCAACAGACGCCCCTTAGCGGACAGATCAGCCTCCGCCGCCGCAATGGCGGCTTTGACGCGGGCGTCCTCAAGCGGGGTTTGACCTGCTGTAAACCGCACGTTCTTGAGCAATTGCGGCACTGGTTCAAATCGGTTCAGCAAAACGCTTGCGGGCTGGTCAGCTTGCGTCATCGCCGCCAGAAACTGCAACCCCGCCATCAGACCATCCCCCGTGGTCGCGTAATCCGTCATCACGATGTGACCCGACTGCTCCCCTCCAAGGTTAAACCCCCCGGCGCGCATCCGTTCGACCACATATCTGTCGCCAACCGCGGTGCGTTCCAGCTTCAGCCCCAGATCGGTCAGGAAATGTTCCAAGCCAAGGTTGGACATCACCGTGGCGACAAGCGCGTTATTCGCCAGTTTGCCGCGTTCCGCCCACCGCTGCGCCATAAGGGCCATGAACTGATCGCCATCCCCAACCTTGCCCGTTTCGTCGATCAGGATCACGCGGTCGGCATCGCCATCAAGGCAGATGCCCACATCAGCACCATGCGCCACAACCATTTCTGCCGCGGACTGCGGGTGCGTTGATCCGCACCCTTCGTTGATGTTCTTGCCATTAGGGGAGACGCCCATTGGAATAACCGTAGCACCCAGTTCCCATAATGCCTCAGGTGCGACACGGTGCGCTGCACCATTTGCGCAGTCGATGACAACTTTCAGCCCGTCAAGCCGCCGCTGGCGAGGAAAGGAGGTCTTGAGCCGTTCGATGTAGCGAAAACGCCCATCATCAATGCGTTTGGCCCGCCCGATATCATTCGCTTCGACGGCATCGACACCGGACGCGATCAGCGCTTCGATCTCCTGCTCGGCCAGATCCGACAGCTTGAAGCCGTCAGGGCCAAAAAACTTGATCCCATTGTCACAGGCCGGGTTATGGCTGGCCGAGATCATCACCCCAAGGTCCGCGCGCATCGACCGTGTCAGCAGACCGACCGCAGGTGTGGGCACCGGCCCCAGCAACAGCACATTCATCCCCGTGGAGGTCAGACCCGCCGTCAGCGCGTTTTCAAACATATAGCCTGATAAACGTGTATCCTTGCCGATCACCACACGGTGCGCGACCGATCCATCACGCCGGAAATATTTACCGACGGCGGCACCGATACGCAGCGCCATCTCGGCTGTCATCGGGTGCTGATTGGCTTTGCCGCGCACCCCATCTGTTCCAAAAAGCTTATCCATGCCCATGTCCTGCCACGACCGCACGCCAAAGCGCAATGGCCTGCAGGGTCTGTGGCACGTCATGAACGCGCACAATTTGTGTCCCATGTTTCAAAGCCGCGAGCGCGACCGCCAATGACCCCGGCATCCGGTCACGCGCCTTTTCGGCCCCGCCGAGTGTTCCGATGAACTTTTTGCGCGACGCCCCCAACAGGATCGGCACGCCCAACGCATGAAACAGGGACAGATGCGATAGCAGTCTGAGATTGTGCTCAAGCGTTTTGCCAAAACCAATCCCGGGGTCAGCAATGATCTGATCGCGCGGCACACCGATCTGCACGAGCCGCTCAATTTGCAGCGCCAGAAAGTCGTATACATCCAGCAGCACGTCGTCATACTCGGGTCGGGCCTGCATGGTTGCGGGATCCCCCTGCGCATGCATGACACAGACGGGCACCTGCCGCGCGGCACAAAGCGGCCCGAGGTCAGCATCAAACGTGAACCCGGAAACATCATTCACCAATGTGGCCCCCGCGTCGATCGCGGCCTCGGCGACAGGTGTTTTGCGGGTGTCGATCGAAATGGCCATCGCGTGGCCCGCCTGGCGCAGAGCTTGAATAACTGGCGCTGTCCGTTCGATTTCTTCCAGTGCTGGCACCAGCTGTGCACCCGGTCGGGTGGATTCCCCCCCCACATCAAGGAGGTCCACACCGACCATTTGGGCCGCACCTGCCAAAGCGTCAGCAACCGAATGATGAGTGCCGCCGTCCGAAAAGCTATCCGGCGTCACGTTCAAAATCCCCATGACACGCGGTTTGTTAAAATCCAGCCCGGCAATCGACACGCGTTCTCGGGTGAGAGTTGTCAAAACAGCCGGTGGCGCATCCGTGGCGGGAATGACCTGTGACGGGCGCCCCCGTTCCAGCACCTCGACATCCGTAAACCACGTCCAGCCCCCGGCCAGCGACATAGCACCGCGCGGGCGCACGGGCCCCGATTGCAGGAGCGGGCGAAAATAGGGCTGCACGTCTACCAGACTTCGGCGTCGATCGAAACGCTGCGAAGTGGCACAGACGCCTCGGTTGGCAGTGCGGCCCCGATGACGACCATTTCGCGCGCACCAAGGGTTGCTGCAAACCATGCAGCCAAGGCAACAGCATCGCGCGGTTGCGCGGATGGACCGTCCACGGCATCAAGTACAATCTTGGATGGCGCCCATACCGAGGACTGGCCGTTTTTCATCGCCCAATCAAGCTCTGTGCGGGTCGAAACCACCACACAGCGGTCGTCCTTGGAGGCCAGCACCCAGGCATTCTGCTCAATGGCCAGCAGGTCGATCCGGCGTTGCGCCATACGATGGTTGATCTGCGGGGCCCGTGTGAGTGATGCGCCCACACAAAACACCACGGGACGATTAGATTTCTCAAGTTGATCAATCCACGTCTTCAGATTTGGCGAGGCAATCGCCTCATTGCTCAGATACAGCAACTCAGGGCCAACGCTTGCGCTCTCAGCCTCTGGTGCGGCATTGAGCGTGCTGGTCGAGCGCACGATCTCAACCCCCAGCGCGCCCGGTCCCCGGTCGAGCTTTTCGATCCGAACGAAGGCCCGCATCGCCTGAGGCTCCAGCAAAATACGTTCCGCGACGCGTTCCGCCAGCGTTTCGAGCAGATTTAGGCGTTCATCAGCCAGCGCGCCAGCTATTGCTTCGGTCACGCGGTCGTAGCTGAGTATGCGATCAACATCATCGTCGATTACACCGGTGAGCGGCTGCACCTCCACCACAACGTTAAAGCAAATGCGTTGGGTGACCCCACGCTCGGCCTGAAACGCGCCGATTTCAACCTCGACGATATGATCGCGCAACGAGATGCGATCCAGTGGCATTTTGTCAGCAGTTGCCTCAGACCTCTCGGAAGGATGCGCAAAAGCAAGTCGTATTTCGGAACTCATTCAGAACGCCTCTCTTCCCGTACATTGAACGCCATCTTACCGAAAGCGCACCGGGGAGCAAAGCTCAGACCGCCACAATACGTCTGGAATACGTCAGTTGCTGGCTGTACGCCACGTGTGGCGGTAAAAGATGTGAGTCCCGATCGCCGTCGTTTTTGTATACGTCTTGCTCCAGCGCGGCTTTACAGCCGTGGTATGATAATGCGTGGCACCTTCTGTCAGTTCCGGCGCTTTGCCATCCAACGCGACACGCGCAACTTTTGAGACGCGCTCAAAAGCCCGGGGCTCCTTGATGACCTCTTTGTGTCCATCGCAGGTATAAGTGAACTGGCACTGGTACTTCTTGCCCGTTCCTTGGTTAATGACGCCGCACGCAGAGGATGGGAAGCGTTCGGATTCCACGCGGTTCATGATGACCTCCGCCACCGCAAACTGGCCCTTCACGGTTTCACCGCGCGCCTCGAAGTAGAGCGCTTCGGCAAGACAATTCCATTCTTCGCCGCCCGTTGCTTCGGGCAGGTCGTCGATCCAGTCGCGCGAAAACTCAACGCCGAAAGTGTCTGATCCATTCTCAGGCGTACGGTTCAGTGTAACAGACTGAAGCGCGTTCTTCTCATCGGATACGGCGTCGTCGTTCGCGACAACCGGCGCTGCCACGAAAAGGCCCAGAGACAGACCTATAGTAAACAATAACGTAGTCGGACGTAATACTCGCATAACTGCGGCCCCCACCAAAGTTGCAGTGAAAGCTCTCTACCGGGATAAAAAGTTTACGTAAAGTTTACGGCCGTCAACATGGTTAATTGGTCAGCCAGTCTGACGCTTAATGGCAACACTTGCTGGCTGATATAGTATTGATAATATTGAAAACTACGAAATATTGTGTCCGATCGCAAGCTGTGCGGCAGCTAGTCGCGCCACGGGGACCCTGAAGGGCGAACACGACACATAGTTGAATCCAGCGTTGCGGCAGAACTCTATCGATTCGGGGTTACCCCCGTGCTCGCCACAGATGGACAGTGTGATATCAGGCTGCGCCGCCCGCCCTCTTTGTGCCCCAATTTGCAAAAGCTCACCAACCCCGTCGATATCAAGCGTATGAAACGGATCTTCGGGAAAGACACCCTGCCGCACATAGTCGGACATGAAACGACCGGCATCGTCCCGTGACAAACCATAGGTCATTTGCGTCAGATCGTTGGTTCCAAAACTCAAGAATGCGCAATGCGGCGCGATATCGGCCGCGCGAATGGCAGCCCGTGGTGTTTCAACCATGACGCCGAGCCGATAGTTGAAATCCTGACCCTTTTCCAATCTCACTGCGGAAGCAACAGTATCTATGGACGCCTTGACCAATTCAACCTCGCGTTTTGCTGACACAAGCGGGATCATGATCTCGGGCACGACCGGATCGCCATCCGCGCTGGCATCCAGCGTTGCTTCAAAAATCGCGCGCGCCTGCATCTCGTAGATTTCAGGCACGGTGATGCCAAGACGCACACCGCGCAGGCCCAGCATCGGGTTATATTCCATCATCGCATCAATCCGGCGCGTGACGTCGGACAGGGGTAAATCCAAAGCATCCGCAAGCTCGCGCTGGCCCGCCCGGTCGGTTGGCAGGAATTCATGCAAGGGCGGGTCAAACAGGCGAATACAGACCGGTTTGCCTTCCATAATGCGGAACAATTGCGTGAAATCCGCGCGTTGCATCGGCAGCAAACGCTCCAGAACCGCGCGCCTGTCCTGCGAACTTTCCGCGAAAATCATTTCGCGCATGACGGTCAATCGCCCCGGTTCAAAGAACATATGCTCGGTGCGACACAGCCCGATACCTTCCGCCTGAAAATTGCGCGCCGTTTGCGCATCAGCGGGGGTGTCGGCATTGGCGCGGATCTCGATATCGCGCAACTCATCCGCCCATTCCATCAACGTCTGAAAACTCTCGTCCAGCGCTGCTTCACGCATCTCCGGCGCACCAGCGAGGACCTGACCGTTCGTGCCATCAACCGTGATGATGTCCCCCGCCGAAAACACCCGACCATCGCTGGCCACCAACTCTTTGCGCCGACGATGAAAACGCATATCCGTCGCCCCCACCACACAGGGCAGGCCGATCCCGCGTCCGATGACGGCGGCGTGACTTGTGATGCCGCCGCGCTCCGTCAGCACTCCTTGGGCGGCGTGCATACCCCGAATGTCTTCGGGGGCTGTTTCGCGGCGCACGAGGATACAGGGATCGCCCCGCGCGGCACTCGCTTGCGCCTCAGTGGCTGTGAAAACGATCGCGCCGGTCGCCGCACCGGGGCTTGCTGCAATGCCGCTGCCAATCACATCGCGCACGGCATTGGTGCGCACTTGCCGGTGCAAAAGCTCGGTCAAGGTGCGCGGTTCGACCCGCATCAACGCCTCTGCCCGCGAAATTACCCCGTCTTGTGCAAGTCGCACAGCGATGCGCACAGCAGCACGGCTTGATCGCGGCACCCGCACCCCGTCAAGGATATGCACCTTGCCGTTGTCCACCGCGAATTCCAGCTGCATTTCGGCCCGCAGTTTGATCCGCATCAGGGCCGCATGCTCCTGCAGTTCTGCGAAAGCGTCCGGTACAAGGTCTTCCAGCGAGGGACCGCGCGGGTCGCGCCCAAGATAAAGCGCCGAGGAATCCCCCTCTACCGCATCGCGGCCCTGGCTTTGGCTCAGGTAACGCCCGGTGATCTGCGGCAGCCCCGTGTCACTGTCGACAAGCTGCAAGACCCCCGATCCACATTCACCCAGACCGACACCAAGCGCCATTTGCTGCACCACGAGGCCCAACCCCGCATCCGCAGGCGCGCCCTTGGCCTGCCGCAACAGCCGCGCCGACGTGCCATCCCATGCCCGCGCCATGGATTTGAGCACAGCGGCAAGCTGCTCGCCGGGGTCTGTGGGAAACGGCTCTTCCATTTCAATTTCATAGGCCCGCAGGGAGTCCTGCAACGCCTGTTGGCCATCTTGCGCCACATCGTCGAACATATCCGGGTCAAGCCGGGCGACATCGACCGCAAAGGACTGCACGAAACGGGTATAGACCGAGCTTGCCGCCTCTGCGCCGAGTTCAGCCACCAGCGCCTGAAAACGCGTGTCATTCATCCCGATGTTGAGAACCGCGCCCGGCCCGCCCCAGTCGGGATCCTCAGAGGAAGGACGCACGCAGAGCAACGCATCCTCCGGAAACTGGGACACGATGGCGGCGATATCCGGCAACTGGCCCCGCGCGATGTTCTGCACCGCCTCAAAGGACAGCGCGACGGTGCGCGGCACCGGCAAGTCGAGACGCACAAGCCGTTGGAGGCACTTTGCGCGCCCCCCATGTGTATTGTTTGCGATGGGCGCTGTGGGCGTAACGAGGGTTGTATTCGGATTATTCTGCACTGCGGCACCTTTTTGAACTTGCCTGCAGCATAGAATGTAAACCTAGCCTGACAAGCACTAGTGCAAGCGCTCCCATTTTGCCGCAGGTCGGTTTAGCCCTCGATCCGGGTCAGGTCCGCGACAGACAGACAGATCTGCGTGATCCGGCTGAGCAGGTTGAGCCTGTTGCGCCGGACAGTCGGGTTGTCAGAATTGACCTGCACCGCCTCAAAAAACGCATCAATCGGCGCGCGCAGTGTGGCCATGGCGGACATGGCGGTGGCAAAGTCTTCGGATTTCATCGCCGGGGTGATGATCGCCTCAGCGGTGTCCAGCGCTTTGAACAGCGCGCGTTCTTCGTCGGTTTCGGCGAATTTGGCGTCCGCGCCGTAGGAGTATTCGACCCCATCCGCGTCCTGCGCCTGCGTCAGGATGTTGTTGGCCCGCTTGAAGCCTTGGATCAGGTTCTCGCCATCCTCGGTGCCGACAACATCTGACAGCGCCTTGGCCCGTTTGACCAATAGCGTGATGTCGTCATTGCCCGGCATGGCGATACAGGCGTCGATGATGTCATGGCGAATGCCTTGATCGCGCAGGTAGACTTTGAGGCGGTCGTGGAGGAAGGAGAGGATGTCATCGCCCTTTGCAACTAATTCAAGGGCGCTTGCTTCAGGATCGTTTCCTGTCAGCGCTTTGACATATTTTTCTCTCTCGTCCTCTATGGAGAAGTCGACTGAAAGGATGTCTGATACCGATAAAGTTGCAAGTTTCTTTGAAATTGCCCAAACGTGCAGGGCGCGACCAACGACACAGCCGCGCAGGCGGTTTTGCAAATTGATCTCAATGTCATTCTCCAACACGATCCGAATAACCCCCAGCGCAGCCCGTCTCAGGGCGTAGGGGTCTTTCGAACCGGTCGGTTTCTCGTCAATCGCCCAGAAACCCGTCAGCTTGTCGATCTTTTCGGCCAGCGCTACGGCGACGGACACGGGTGCGGTGGGCACGGCGTCGGATGGCCCAAGGGGCGCGTAGTGTTCCTGCGCCGCCGCCGCAATGGCGTCGGACTTCCCGGCAGCTTTTAGGTAGTAGCGCCCCATAAGCCCCTGCAGCTCGGGGAATTCATAGACCATCTCAGACGACAGATCGGCCTTGGCGAACCGCGCGGCCTCCTCGGCCTCATCCGCATCCGCCCCCACCATCGGGGCCAGTTCGCGCGCCAGCGCCGCGACCCGGTCCACCAGTTCGGCCTGCGTGCCAAGCTTGTTGTGGAAGGTCACACTTTCCAAGGCTTTCAGCCACTCGCCCATGCCCGCCTTGGCCACGCGCAAATCATTGTCCCAAAAGAATTTCGCATCCGCCAAACGCGCCGATAGCACCTTTTCATTCCCCGCCAGAATGGTCGCGCCGTTATCCGCCGTGTCGCGGTTGGCCACGGTGATGAACCGCTCAATCCGGCCCGTCTTGGGATTGCGCACGGAGAAGAATTTCTGATGCTCTTTCATCGAGGTTTGCAGAACCTCCGGCGGCAGATCGAGGAAGGCTTCGTCAATCCGCCCCATCAGGACGACAGGCCATTCGACCAACCCTGCGACCTCGGCCAGCAGACCCGCATCCTCGACCACCTCAAGCCCATTGGCAAAGGCCTGATTGGTGGCATCGTGCCAGATCATATCTGCCCGCTCTGCCGGGTCGAGCACGACAAAGGCGCGTTTCAGCTTGGCCGTATAGTCATCAAACCCAGTGACCGAGAACCGGTCCGGCGCCATGAAACGATGCCCCTGTGTGCTGTCGCCCGCCGTGATGTGATCGACGCTCAGCGGTACGACCTGCGTGCCTGCCTCATCCGACAAAATGCATAGGATCGAGTGTAACGGGCGCACCCAACGCAGGGTGCCCGTGCCCCAGCGCATGGATTTGGGCCATGGAAAGTTACGGATCGTCTTTTCCAGGACTTCCGCCACGATCTGCGCGGCGGGCCGTCCCTCTTTGGTGATTTTCGCAAAAAGCACCGGCCCTTTGGGCGTATCCCGCGTCTCGAGTGCCTCGCGCGTGACACCTGCACCGCGCAGGAAACCCTCAATGGCCTTGTCACGCGCATCGGCTTTCGGGCCTTTGCGTTCTTCGACGGTGGTGGGGCTTTCGGCAAGCACCCCTTCAAGCGTCAGGGTCAGACGGCGCGGGGTGGAGAACGCCGCCGCAGAGGCATAGGTTAACCCGGCCTCAACCAGACCATCAGCGACGAGTTTCTGCAGGTCTTGTGCCGCGCGGCGCTGCATGCGGGCGGGGATTTCTTCGGAGAAGAGTTCAATCAGTAGATCAGGCATCAGTTACTTTCTCGTCTGGGGCATTCTTCACCAACGATGGTGCCGTCATAGGCCTTTTCACCGCAGTCATTCAGCTCGTGCCAGATGTAGCCACGCCCGTCCTGCGTGATCGCCACAATCCGGTCGACGCCGAAGTCCACGTTCTTTTCGCCAATGAACGCCAGCGCCGTACCGGCCTTTAGTTCCTCCGCGATGGCGGCCGCATCAAAACACGCGAACCACTCCGGCGCGTTGCGTGGCACAGCCCGCTCAAGGCCCACGTAGGTTTCCGTCAGCATCGCGAGGCTCGATGGTGTGGTGAAACAGGCGCGGAACCGAATGGGAGAGCTGTCTGCGTCAATGGCCTCGATGTTTTCCGCCAGAATGGGCACCGGGGTGTCAGCCCCCAGCGGCAACAGCTGGACCTGTTGCAGATCGGCGCTTGCCTCTTCGTAAAAGCCGTAGACCTGTAAATAATAGAGCGCCCCGCCCGCGAGAAGTGCCGAGATCATAATGACTATTCCAACGATTTTACCGCTCATGCGGCACTCTCCGGTGTCCAGCCGCCCGCGCGCGTCTGCACAAAGGCGTCCGCACATTGCTTGGCCAGCGCGCGAACTCGTCCGATATAGGCCTGCCGTTCGGTCACGGAGATGACACCGCGCGCATCCAGCAGGTTAAAGATATGGCTTGCCTTGATGCATTGGTCATAAGCGGGTTGCGCCATGACGATACGCCGCCCGGTTTTGGGATCGTCGGGGGCTTGCGCGAGGATCCGCGCGCATTCGGCTTCGGCATCAACAAAGTGCTGCAGCAGGACATCCGTATCCGCCACATCGAAATTCCAGCGGGCATATTGCGCCTCGGCCTCCTGAAAGACATCGCCATAGGTCAGCGGGATCGGACAGCCGGGGTCGTTGAATGGCATCTTGTTGCCATCATCCGCACCCAGAATATACATCGCCAGCCGCTCTAATCCGTAGGTCAATTCCCCCGACACAGGGTGGCAGTCATGGCCGCCCACCTGTTGAAAATAGGTGAATTGGCTGACCTCCATCCCGTCGCACCAGACCTCCCAGCCGAGACCCCAGGCCCCCAGCGTCGGGCTTTCCCAGTCGTCCTCCACAAAGCGGATGTCGTGCAGGTCCATGTCGATGCCGATGGCGCGGAGCGATCCGAGGTAGAGCTCCTGCAAATCCGGCGGGCTGGGTTTAATGATCACCTGAAACTGGTAATAATGCTGCCACCGATTGGGACTGTCGCCGTAGCGCCCGTCCGTCGGGCGGCGCGAGGGCTGCACATAGGCGGCAGCCCATGGTCTGTTGCCAAGGCTGCGCAGGGTCGTGGCCGGGTGAAAGGTGCCTGCACCCACTTCCATGTCGTAAGGTTGCAAGATCGCGCAGCCTTTCCCGGCCCAGTAATCCTGAAGCCGCAGGATGATCTCCTGAAAGGATTTTGGCGTCGTGACGCTGTCTGACATGGCGCGAACCTCAAGCTGAACTCGCGCTCTTCCTACGTGGGCTGGGAACAAGGGTCAATTGTATCTCAGACGATAAATTACCTGACATCTTATGGTCAATCCGGTGATTTCCTGCTTATTAGACGCCAAAGTGTATGCCTTGGGGAAAACTGCTGTAATGACGCGACTTGTTTTGGTTTTATGTGTTTGCTTTAGCTGTCTGTCGGTCGCTGCTCAGGCGCAATCCGGACGAGATCTGGTATGGGTCCAGATCGAGGCGCGACCGACCTATGATGCAGCGCTGGCGCGGGTTGAGAGATATGCTGCGACTTTGCCTGATGTTGCCGGATTCTCTTTGGCCGGGGGATGGTATGCCGTGGTGCTGGGCCCCTATACCCCCGAAGATGCCGAGCAGGTTCTGACCCGCTATCGCCAGCAAGGCCTGATACCAAACGACAGCTATGTGGCGTTGAGCAGCAGTTATGCGCAGCAGTATTGGCCGGCCGGCGTCGATGTGCTTGGCCTTGGCGCAATTGGCTCTCTTTCAGAGCGGATCACCCCGCAGATCGTCCCCCCGGTGCTGGCAGGGGAGCAGACTGCACAATTGGATAATGTGGACGGTCCAGTTGATACCGAAACACCAGCGCAAGCGCGCCGCAGTGAAAGTCAATTGACGGCAGAACAACGGCGCGAGCTGCAAACAGCACTGCAATGGGCGGGTATTTATAACGCCGCCATTGACGGTGCATTCGGTCGCGGCACACGCAATGCGATGGCCACATGGCAGCGTAACAATGGACTTGAGGCAACAGGTGTATTGACCACACAGCAGCGGGCGCGACTGATTGCGGCCTATACGGCCATTCTGGACGGGCTGGACATGCGCATGGTCCGCGACGCCGAGGCGGGTATTTCCATCCAACTCCCGACAGCGGTGATGCGTTTCACCCGTTACGAAGCCCCATTTGCAGAATATGAGAGCACGGGGGATTTCAAAGCCCGCGCCTTTCTGATCAGTCAGCGCGGGGACCGGGATGCCCTAGCCGGGCTCTATGATATACTTCAAACCCTGACGATTGTCCCGCTGGAAGGGCCACGCAGCCTTTCGCGCAACAGCTTTCAGATCGTGGGGCGTGGTGCCGGTTTTGTCAGTGAAACCGATGTACGATTGATCGGGGACGAAATCAAAGGCTTCACTCTGATATGGCCTGTGGACGATGAGGCGCGCCGCGGCCGAGTGCTTCAGGAGATGCGCGCGAGTTTCCAAAGTACTCCCGGGGTATTGGACCCAAGCGCGGGGGTTCCCGCGTCACAGCAGTTGGACCTGTTTGCAGGGATCGATGTGCGAAAACCAACGATCTCGCGCTCGGGGTTTTATGTGGATGCGGCTGGGTCCGTCGTCACGACGGCGGCAGCGGTGGAAAGCTGCGCGCGCATCACATTGGACGATCAGTTCGAGGCGACACTCACAGGCGTTGACCTTAATCGCGGGATCGCCCTTCTGACGCCAAATCAGTCGCTCGCGCCGCCGGTTTTCGCGCAGTTCAGCGCACAGCCACCGCGGCTTCAGTCCGATATCGCTGTTGCAGGATATTCATTCGAGGGACAGCTCAGCGCACCCTCTCTCACCTTCGGGAAGCTGTCGGGCATGAAAGGTCTCAGCGGAGAAACCGACCTTGGCCGATTGTCCGTACAGGCTTTGCCGGGTGACGCGGGCGGACCGGTTCTGGACAGCAGCGGCAGTGTTTTGGGCATGTTGCTTCCAAAGGAAGAAGGCGGGCGCCAATTGCCCGAGGACGTACGCTTTGCGCTGACAGGTCAGGCGATTGGGTCGGTCATGACGCAAGCTGGATTAACTTTACGCAAGGGCGCGCAGACCGCTGGCATGGACCCGGAAGACATCACCGACCTTGGCGTTGGCATGACAGTCCTTGTCAGCTGTTGGGAATGATTTTTCCGCTACTGCCCCACGTCGGGTGTGACATAGATCAGCGTTGGGCCATCTGCCTCAAACGCATCCCGCACGGCGGCTTGGAGCGCATCCAGACTTTGGGGCGCGGCTGACCTCGCGCCAAAAGCTTCGGCGAGTTTGCAAAAATCCGGATTGCGCGCGATCACAGCATTGGGGGCGATCTGGGCACGCACCATGCTGTCTTCGATCTCTTTCAGCTTGCCATTGTCCCAAAGCAGGATCGGCAGGCTCAGCCCAAGCTCGACGGCCACGCCCAATTCCTGCATCGTATAATGAAATCCGTAGTCTCCAATAATGGCGAGCGTGGGTTTTCCAGCGCGTCCGATGGCCCCACCGATGGCTGCGGGCGTGGCATATCCAAGGGTTCCAAAGCCATAGGGATGATGCCAGTGGTCCGCGCGGTCCATATCCCAGACTTCTTTCGCGACATAGGCGAACTGGGTCATGTCGGAATAGATCATCGTGCCTTCGGGCAAGGCCGCTTGCAGCGCATCGCACAACGGCACAATGCCCGGACGTTCGGCGGCTATTTCGGCGCGCCATTGGGATCGCGTCGCCGCAATATCCTGAGCACGCCATTCGGTTTGCGGAATATGCCCCTCCAGCGCATCACATAGGGTTTGCGCGAAGGTGGCTGCTCTGGCGACAATCTGAATGTCGCCCTCCCGCCGCGCGCCGGTCATGTGGGATGGGTCAATATCCACGCGGATCGTCGGGCAATCATGCCCCAGTTCATTCCGCCAGATATCCACCTCCGCCAGTTCCGAGCCGATCACCACAAGCAGATCAGCTTGCGCCAGAACCCGCGCGGAATCCGGGCGCGCCAGCGTCGAGCCAAAGTAAAGCGCGTAATCCGACGGGATGATGCCGCGCCCTGCATATGTGCAGAATGCTGCAGCACCCGCACGGCTGGCGAGCTTGAAACAAGGGCTGGAGGCTGATGCAGCGCCGCCCCCGAAAATCATCATCGGGCGTTTGGCGGATTTAAGCGCTGAGACGACTTTAGCGGCGTCGCTGGTGGAAAACCCATCAGCACAGATTGTGGCACCATCGACGCGCGGCGGTGCAACCGGTGCCAGCGCCTCAAGTTCCGCAATGGGCACCTGAATGTGCTTGGGGCGCGCGCGCCGGGTCTGAAACTCGGTGAAAGCGCGGTCAATCAGGTGATACGCAGCCTGCGCCGTTTGCGCCTGCACCGACCAATCACACACGGTTTCCGCGGCGGCGCGCTGGTCTTTCATCTGGTGCAACTGGCCTTTTTGTGCGGCAACCTCATCAAGACAGGACGATAGGACCAGCATCGCAACAGAATCCGAATAGGCCTGCCCCATGGGCGTCATCGCATTGCACAGGCCGGGTCCGGTGATCACATAGGCCACCCCCGGCTTGCCGGTTGCGCGCGCATAACCATCGGCCATGAACCCCGCCCCCTGCTCGTGGCGTGCCAGAACATGCGTGATGCCCGCCTCTTCGATGCCCCGGTACATTTCCTGATTGTGGACCCCGGGGATGCCAAAGATGACATCGACGCCGCGATCCTTGAGCATATGTGAAATCTGCGCACCCAAGGGACGTTGCATATCAATCTCTCCAAAATGAAAGGGTGAGCATCGCATAGACGGCCAAAAGCTCCAGCCGTCCCAGCAACATGCCCAATGTCAAAAGCCATTTGGCTGTATCGTTCAGCCCTGCAAAACTACCTGTGGGGCCAATTTCATCGCCCAGACCCGGCCCCACGTTCGACAAAGCAGTCGCCGCACCGGAAAGCGATGTGATAAAATCAAGCCCCGTCAGGCTGAGGGCGACCGCGAGCAACCCCAGTGTCAAAACAAAGAACATGAAGAAGGACATCACCGAACTGAGGACTTCCTCGCCGACGGGCCGCTTTTCATATCGCACGATAAAAACGCCGTTGGGAGAGCGAATTTTTCGCAGCTGCAAGCGGATCGAGGCAAACAACAGCTGATAGCGGAATATCTTGATCGAACAGGTGGTTGACCCCGCACAGCCGCCAATCAGTCCGATAAAGAAAAAGAGGGAGATCAACAGCGGACCCCATTGCATATAATCCGCCGAGGAATACCCGGTCCCGGTCATAATCGAGGTCACGTTAAAGAGCGCCTCGCGAAACGCGCTTTCGGCGTCCTTTGGAAAATACTGCGTCAAGGCGATTGCGATGCCCAACACGATAATCAGGAGCGTCATCAGGAACACGCGCACCTGACTGTCGCGCCAAAGCGGTTCCGTGTGACCATTGATCATCTGCACGTAGCGCACGAAAGGCAGTGCTGCGAGGATCATGAACAGGCTGGCCACATATTCCGGCGGGCCGGAAAACGTGCCGAAGGACGCATCGTAATTGGCAAAACCGCCGGTCGAAACGGTCGTCAGCGCATGTACCGTCGCATCAAAAGCATCAAGGCCGAGGGCAAGATAGCACAGCGCGCAGGCCATGGTCAGGCCAAGGTAGATGCTGGATATCTGGCTGGCAATCTGCGTCGCACGGGGCAGAATTTTTCCCATCGTATCAAAGGCTTCAGATTTGAAGATCTGCATACCCCCGACCCGCAGTTCCGGCAGGAACACCATGGCGACAACAATAATACCGATGCCCCCCAGCCATTGCAGAATACCACGCCACAAGAGCAATCCTTTGGGCAGCGTTTCAAGCCCGGTGAACACGGTGGAGCCCGTGGTGGTCAGGCCCGACATGGCCTCAAAGAACGCATCGACAAAACGGGCCTCGGTCGCGCCGAGCACGAAGGGTATGGCACCGAAAAGCGGCAAAGCGACCCAGACCCCGGTGGTCAGGATGAACGTTTGCTGGATCGTCAGCCCTTCCTTGACGCCGTTTGAGCAGGCAACAGCGATCAGCCCCCCCGCAAGGACCGTAAAGAGCGCGGATTGCAGAAAAACCGGCCAATGTTCGCGCCCTTCTGCGATATCGATCATCATCGGCAGAACCATGGCTGCACCAAGCACAGCCACCAGCAAACCGATCACATATCCGACGGGGCGCAAGTCCAACATATGCGCAGGGTTGGCGCGGCGCTCCGCTGGTGTCAAGCGCATCCGGTCTGCTCTGCAAGTCCGGCCTGCCCACGAGGCCACAAGGCGCTAGAGCTGGTTGAGATACGCACGCGTTGAATTGGCCCCAAAAAGGCAGATCACATGTAAAATGGTCAAGTTATCCGACGTGAAACAGCGTGTTGAACAATTTCGGGTCAAGGCTCTCTGATTTGAACGTCTCACCCTCCATCAGAATGCTGACCGCATCATGGCTGTGCAGGCTTTCCTGATGGCTCGCGATCACGCGGAAGTCTCCGATCCGGGTATCGGCGTGCAATTGCTCACAAAACAGGCGCGCGGCATCTTCGACAAAGATCGGGTTGGCGGCGTTGAGTTCTGCGAACGCCTGTTCGTCTTCGCGTTTGACCATAACTTGTGTTTCGGTCGGCACAGCGCGTCGGCAGGCTTCGATCAGATCTTCGAACCACAGACATTGACCGCCGTTTTCAACCTCAACCGAAACCCGCGCAACAGAGCGTTGCGAATGCGGCGTCGCCAGCTGTCCGCGGGTTGCGCGCGCATGCTCGGAAAGTTCCAGCGAGCACGGGCAGGTCGATGAATACACATAATCAAGATGCATGATTTTCTTGCGCACGCCGCCCTGATCCACCAGTTCCAGCGCGATGTCGTAATACTGATACCCGGACAAACCAGACCTCAGGCTATCCACCTTCATCGGGAAGCTGAACCGCATCTGAATGCGGGCGTCAAAGCTCTCCAGATCATTGATATAGGCATCAAGCGCGGCTTCGATCACTTCAAAGCTGAAGGTTTCTTCTGCATGTTTGTAAAAACTGCGCATGATCCGGGACATGTTGATGCCCTTCTTATCCGCCTCAAGACTGACGGAGCCGGTCACGGATGTTTCGAGCGTGATATCCCCACCGGTACGTGTGTGGAACCGGATCGGCAGGCGGAAGTTAGAAATACCCACATGCTGGATCTGCTGTTTCGTCCCGCGGATCAGGCTCGACGGGCCGTTTTGAAGATCGGGCAATGTCTCTTTGTAGCTGTCATCAATCGCGAAATCACCGGGATACTCGCGCGACAAGGCTGGATACTCGACCCCGTCCATGCCCGGGATCAGGCGGGCGACCGACGGGTCAAGCTCGCTGATCTCAGTCGGGGTCGCCTGTTTGGCCCACTGGCGCAGCACATCCAGTGCCGCCTGCGCCTCATCTCTGTCGGGCGTGACCTGTAATCCGGGTGTGTGAATATTCATCGCGATGTTCCCTGTACGTCTTCGAAGTAGCAACATAGGGCAGCATTAACTATCTGCCAATCATAGAGGGAAATACCCGGTACATATTTGCCAAAAACAGATGCTTACGCAGCGCAGAAAACATATAACGCGTTGATTTTATTATATTCCATGAACAACTCATCAAACACACTGCAAGGCCTGAAAAAGGTCCGCTTTCAGGTCTTCCTGATCCTCAATCCCAACACTGATGCGAATTAAGCCTGCTGAAATTCCAAGCGCATCTTTCTGGTCTTGCGGCAAACGCTGATGTGTCGTTGTCGCGGGATGCGTCAAAATCGTCTTTGCATCGCCCAGGTTATTGGAGATGACACCAACCTCAATAGCGTTCAAAAACCGGAATGCCGCCTCTTTACCCCCTACCAGATCAATCGAAAGGACCGTCCCCCCTTTTTCCATCTGCCGTTTCACCAGCGCGTGCTGCGCGTGGCTTGGAATGCCGGGATAAATAACCCGGTTCAGTTTTTCATGCCCATCAAGCGCGATGGCCAGTGCCGTTGCGTTTTCGGTCTGCGCCCGCACCCGTAAATCAAGCGTTTCAAGCCCTTTCAGCATGACCCAAGCTGTAAACGGGCTCATGGAACCGCCGGTGTGTTTCATGTAGGGTTCAACGGTTTTTCGGACGAAATCCTTGGTGCCGAGGATCACGCCACCCAAGGCCCTGCCCTGCCCGTCGATATGTTTGGTCGTTGAGTAAATCACGACATCAGCACCCTGCTCAAAGGCCCGGGACCACACCGGGGTTGCAAACACGTTGTCCACAAGCACGATTGCGCCTTTGGCATGTGCCAGACCTGCGACGGTCTCAATATCAACGACCTGCAAGGTGGGATTGGAAATTGATTCGAAGAAGACGGCGCGCGTATCATCGCGAATGGCTTCCTTCCACTGCGCGATATCTGTGCCATCCACGAAGGTCACCTCGACACCGTAGCGTGTCAGGATTTCTTCGAGCACGTAGAGGCAGGACCCAAAAAGCGCGCGGGCCGAAACGACGTGATCGCCTGCTTTGAGCATGGACATCAACGCGCCCGACACTGCGGCCATGCCAGAAGCGGTGGCAAAGGCGTCTTCCGCACCTTCCAGTGCCGCGATGCGGTCTTCGAACATCGCAACTGTAGGGTTTCCATAGCGTGCATAGATGAACTCATCCGGCCCCGCTTCAACAAACCGTGCTTCGGCCTGTTCGGCCGTGTCATACACAAAGCCCTGCGTCAGAAAGATCGCCTCCGACACTTCGCCGTACTGGCTTCGTCGGGTACCCGCATGCACAGCACGCGTCCGCGGTTTGAGGTCTTTTGTCATTCTCGTCTTCTCCAGTCCGTTTCGGACACAAAAAAACCCCATACGCGGTCAATGCGACGGGGTTTCCTCATCGAGTGACCTTTTAGCGGAGTGTTTAGAGTGGCCCGCAATCCGGTATCAAATCGCCACGCCTTCTCGTAGAATAAAGGGTGTTGCGCGTCAACACCGTCACGGTGGTGTAATACGGTTTTCATCTTTCCTACCTATGGATGGTTCAACAAAGAACCACAAAATATGGTGTAGGGGGGCGCGATGCCTTTGCTCAGGATCAATGCCACGCCGTCCGCCCTTGCCTTGCATGACACGGCGCAAGCCGCGCCTTACAGGCTCTGCGCACTGGCCTCAAAACCGGGACCGGCCGTGATCATGGTGCATGGCTATAAATACGCACCGGGCACTGAAGATCACTGCCCACACCGCAAACTGTTTGGAAAAACCGAGCACAGTTGGCCCGCAGCACTTGGGTTCGAGGGGGCGCATCCCGCCGAGGGGCTTGGCATTGCCTTTGGCTGGTTCGCGCGGGGATCCCTGCGGACGGTGCACCAACGCGCATCACAGCTCGGTGCGCAGCTCGCCGCCGTCATTCAAATGCTCAAGGCCCATTCCCCTCAGCGCCCAATACACATTATTGCACACTCCATGGGGTCCGAGGCCGCCCTCAGCGCTCTGGCCCATTTGCCCGCCGGCGCGGTTGACTGCATGGTTCTGTTGACGGGTGCGACCTATGCAGGCCGCGCGAAATCGCTGCTCGCAACACCGGCCGGACGCACTGTGCGGGTTTTGAATGTGACAAGCCGCGAAAATGATCTTTTTGATGCGGCATTTGAACGTCTGGTCAAGGCCGACACCCCCGGCGATTGTACGATCGGACAGGGCATTGAGGCGCAAAATGCCGTCACCGTGCAGCTTGATTGTCCCAAGACGATAACGCGGCTGCAGCAAATCGGTCTGCCCATTTCGCCCCCGAGCAAGCGGATATGTCATTGGTCGGCCTATAAACGTCCCGGCGTCATGCGCATGTATAGCCGGTTTTTGCGCGATCCTGAGACGCTGCCGCTTGCACAGCTCAAGGCCATACTGCCTGAAAAACCTGCGCCGCGATGGTCGCGGCTTTTGCCGATGCCCGCGCAGGCACGCACCCGCCGACAATTCCGCTTGTCCCACCCCGCACATGCGGTAGGCTCCACTCTGTGCCTGCAGGATGCAGCCTATGCGCGGAGTGATAAGAATGAGCCAGCCTATTGATCTGTTCTACTGGCCCACGCCCAATGGCTGGAAGGTTTCGGTTGCGCTTGAGGAAATGGGCCTGCCCTATACCACGCACCTGATAGACATCGGGGCTGGCGATCAGTTCGCGCCTGATTTCCTGAAAATTGCGCCAAACAACCGAATGCCTGCGATCATCGACCCTGAAGGACCTGATGGGGCGTCCGTTTCGGTTTTCGAGTCGGGCGCAATCCTTCAGTATCTCGCGCAGAAAACCGGCGCGTTCGGTGGTGAGACCGCGCGCGACAAGATCGCCGTGACGCAGTGGCTGATGTGGCAAATGGGGGGACTGGGCCCAATGGCCGGTCAGGCGCATCACTTCTTGAAATATGCGCCTGCGATGGACCCGCCGCACGATCTGCCTTACGCGAAGGACAGATACAGGGCCGAGGTTGGCAGGTTATACGGGGTTCTGGACCGGCAACTGGCTTGCCATGAGTTCGTCGCCGGAGATTTCTATTCGATTGCGGATATGTCGATTTGGGGCTGGGCGTCGCTTTGGGAAGGCCAGCAACAAACGCTTGAGGACAAACCGCACATGAAACGCTGGCTCGACACGGTGAGTGCGCGCCCCGGCGTCATCGCAGGTCGCGCGCTTCATGCAGAAAAGCGCGGGGATTTCCGCAAGGACAAGGCCGCGCAGGCTCAGCTGTTCTCAAAGCGCTGATTTGAGCATCTGCGAACAATAACAATACTTTTCGTCTCGATTTTCTTTGCAATGCGGATCGTTTTCGCCAAGAGTCCTGCCATGCAATCACGAGGCAGAGTCGGATAATATGTACGGTAGCGTATTGACGCCGGAGAACATGGTTTACCTTGCCGGTGCTTTTTATGTCGCGGGCATGGCGATCACAAATCAGATCATCCTGCGGCTGCTCATTTTGGCGGGGACCTGCGTTTATCTGATCTACTATGCGATCATTGGCGAGAGCCCCTTGTGGGAAGCGATCTACGTCAGCCTGCTGATTGGCATCGCAAACATCGGCGGGTTGAGCACCTTGATCGCGCGCCAGTCGCGGCTTGCGATCCCGCGCGCCCATGCAGATATCTTTTACGACTTTCCGCGCCTGCCGCCGGGGGATTTTCGAGCCCTCATGAAACTCGCCAAACGCTATACCGTGGAACAGGACAAGCAGGTCACCCTTGAGGGCGAAATGGGTGAAAAACTTTACTTTGTGCTCAAAGGCGCGACGCTTGTGCGCAAGGGAGAACAGGCGTTTGTCCTGCCCCCCAAACTTTTCCTCGGTGAGGTGTCATTCCTCACAGGTGTGCCAAGTTCTGCCTCAGCGTGGCTCGAAGAAGGCGCCGAGGTGCTGGAGTGGCAATTTGATGACCTGCGCCGCAAATGCGCGCGCAACCCCCGCTTCAATCTCGCGCTGGAGGCAGCCATATCGCTTGATCTTGCAGGCAAGGTTGCACGGTCAATGGGTGAAGCGTCCGTGCATGTGGACAGTATTCCGGCACCGATGATTAACGCATTGTCTGATGTGCGACGGGTCTAGGTCTCGTCGGTACTGTCCTCGTCAATCATATAGCTTTGCAGAGACGTGAACTGCCACATCAGGAACGCCATGAGGGCTACGGGAAAGCCAAAGGTTTCGATCTTGACCCATGCATCCGTCGACATGGTGCGCCAGACAATTTCATTCGCCACAGCCAGCGCCAGAAATGCGGCGCACAAGCGACGGGTCAGGATCATCCAGCCCTCATCACGCATTGGCATCAGCTCGCTCATGACATAGGCCAGATACGAGCGGCCCTGCATCAAACCAATCCCCAGCAGGACGGCAAACAGACCATAGACAATGGTCGTTTTCATCTTGAAGAAACGCTCATCGTTGAACCAGGCAGTGAGCCCGCCAAAGAAGATCACCATGAAGGCCGTGAACACCTGCATCCGGCTTAGTTTGCCCGTAAGTGCCCAGAGTATGCCCATCGCAACGAGCAATATCGGCACAAAGATCAGAGCCGCGACAATGAAGCCGGTGTACTCAGTACCGCCAATGACAAAAACGTCTTCCTTGATCTTGAGATAGATCAGGAAAAACAAAATGGTCGGCCCCAATTCCAACACCTGTTTGAGTATTGGGTTGATGGTTTTTTCTTCTTTCACAGTGCTCTCCTATCCACCAACCTCAACTATCACGGCCCCCAGCGCAATCAATGCCATAAGCGCAATTCGCCGTGGGCCGACCGTTTCTTTGAGGAACGCCCAACCGATAACGGCTGCAAAAACCGTCGAGGTTTCACGCAGTACGGCCGCCTCACCGACTTTATCGAGCCGAGTGGCCAACATTATGCTGCCAAAGCTGAAAAAAGCGATAAACCCGCCGGTCACGCCGCGTACCATGAGCGGTGGCAATTCGGGGCGCGCATCCGCTGCCATGCCCAACCAGCGGCGTGCGGCCAGGATCGGCATGAAGAACCCATCGATCAGAAAGAACCACGCAAGGAACGTAAAGGGGTTGGCGGTCGCACGAATTCCATACGCGTCATAGGTGGTATAAAGGGCCACGAACAACCCTGTGATCACCGCCAGGCCCAAAGCTGCGTGAAGCGTGTCACGCTCGGACACCAGATAAACCATATTGTAGATGGCAAGTCCGAATATCCCCGCCAAGAGCCCCGCGATCCCAGCCCATTGAATGATGGTGAATGTTTCACCGAAGATCAGATAGGCGCCAATCACCGCAAACAGCGGCCCTGTACCGCGCACAACCGGATAGACAACCGTATAAGCACCCCGTGTATAGGCCATGGCTTGCAGGATTTTATAGAGCGTATGGATTACCCATGCCCCGACAAAGATCGGCCACATGTGCGGTTCCGGCCAAGGCACGACGAAAAGCGCAAAGGGTGCCGCCATTACCATATATGAAAAGTCGATGGCCCCGCGCGATATCCACGGATCATGTCTGCCCTTTTGCAAAGCACCAAAGACTGCGTGCAGAAACGCCGCCAAAATGGCCAACCAAAGGGCAAGCCGATGGCCTGCTTCGGTACCTTCGATGGAGATCAGCCAGTCTGTCATTTTGCTGGCTTATCGCCCGCCATAAAGCGCGTGACGGATTTGGATCTGCACTTCGGAAGCGCGTAAAGCGTTCACCCCCGCTCCAGCCCCATCAATGCGTCCGCAAAATCTTCCGGGTCAAAGGCATCAAGATCATCAATCTGTTCGCCCACACCAATCGCATGGATCGGCAGGCCGAATTTATCAGCCAGCGCCACAAGCACGCCGCCCTTGGCGGTCCCATCCAGTTTGGTCATCACTAGGCCGGAAACATCCGAAATATCGCTGAACACCTTGACCTGATTAAGCGCATTCTGCCCGGTCGTCGCATCCAACACCAGCAGGGTATTATGAGGTGCCGTTTCGTCCTTCTTACGGATAACGCGGACAATCTTGGCCAGTTCTTCCATCAGATCGGTCCGGTTTTGCAACCGGCCTGCTGTGTCGATGAGTAACAAATCCGCGCCGTCTTGCTGCGCCTTGACCATGGCATCGAAGGCAAGGCTCGCCGGGTCAGACCCTTCCGGAGCCGTCAGCACAGGCACGCCTGCGCGATCCCCCCAAACCTGCAATTGCTCAACTGCCGCTGCGCGAAAGGTATCCCCCGCTGCAATGACCACCTTTTTGCCGGCCGCGCGAAACTGGCTGGCAAGTTTGCCAATGGTGGTGGTTTTACCAGAGCCATTCACACCCACGACCAGAACAACCTGCGGTGTGCGTGGATAGAGCGGCAAGGGTTTTGCCACGGGTTCCATGATCTGCGCAATTTCGGAGGCCAACAGCTCTTTTATTTCCTGAACCGACAGCTTTTTCCCAACCCGTCCCTCCGCCATGTTGGCTACGACACGAAGGGCTGTGTCCACGCCCATATCCGCCGCTATCAGCAATTCTTCGAGCTGTTCCAGCATGTCGTCATCCAGCGTGCGTCTCACCACTATGGCAGGCGCTGAGCGCCCCATCAACCTGCCCAGCAAACCGGGTTTATCTGCTGCAACAGGTGTTGGTTCGGACAGATCAGACGCAATCGGCGCAGGTGAGCGCGGCATCACAAACGGATCATCCGCTGGCTGAACGTCTGTCTCATCGGCCTCAGCTTGCGGCGCGTCAGACTTGTCCAGCGCGACCGGCTCGGGTGTGATCTCTGGCTCTGGCTCTGGCTCTGGCTCTGGCTCTGGCTCTGGCTCTGGCTCTGGCTCTGGC